>NZ_JANAVP010000009.1 GCF_024213665.1 Streptomyces sp. A3M-1-3 | reverse complement strand
CGCGACCGTAATGACACTCACCAAAATGCACTATCACTCACAAGAGTGGTCTTACGAGACAACAGGTCCCAACCCCTCGGTGATCTTCCTTTCGCGAGCCAGCTTCCAGCGTGCGTGGTTCACAGCTCCTCCTGGACATCGCGGGTGAACACTCGGTGCGCGGGACCATGCGTCTCTTCACAATGCATCCGGACCTGCTTGGCACGCTTGACCTCCGCGTCCTCGCGCATCTTCGACTTTCGGAAGACGTTGAGCAGAACGATCCGTTTTCCAGGAGCCAGCCAGGAGCCAGCCAGTACGTCACGCGTATGGCATTGCCGTCAGGGCTGAACCTCAGCTCAGGGACACCATCACCAAGGTTACGGGAGTGCGGCTCGCCAAGCGTGGTCGGATACGCCGCGAGAAGCTCGGCCTTCTCCTCTGCTTGGCGATAGTGCTGTGCGGACAGAGTCTCCAGCCAGAGCCGCACTTCGTGCTCCATCTCGATGTCATACGACTCGCTCATACGGAAAGCCGAGGGAGGCCAGTGATGACGGGCACGAGGCTTGTCTCGCTGATCACCCGAACAGGTGGCCCGGCCGCCGGCCGGACGCACGGGGGTGGGGGCGCCACTCAGGGCCGCGCGCCGTAGGCGGTGGCCCCTGCGTGCGGGAGTACGGCCCACATCCGGGTGCCGCCGCCCGGTTCGCGGGCGTCACCGAAGCCCCAATCACCGTCGCAGGCGCGCACGACACAGGCGAGCAGCCGCAGGGCGGACCGCCGGCGGGCGTCACAGGCGGCGGCGAGGCGGGGGTGGGTGTGGCGGGGGTGGCCGTCGTAGAGGATCACGCGCAGGGCGTTGTCGCGGTACCGGAGGGAGAGGTACACCTCGTCCGACGCGGTGAACCGGCATGCTGCGGTCGTGAGTTCGCTGACCACCTGGAGGGCGGGGTCGGTGAGCGCGCGCAGGCCGTGCGTGTCGAGCACCACGCGCGCGGCGGCGCGGGCGATCGCGGCACTGACCGCCGCGGCGGGGAGGGTGAGGCTGTACATGAGGGTGTCGGGGGCTGGTGGGGTGGCGGGGAAGTCTGCGGCGTCCGGACACGTGGTGAAGCTCGCTGTTGCGGTCACGAGGAACTCCTACTGGGGATGGAGGTGTTGACTCCTGTCCATACGTACGCAGCGGCGGGCAGTGGCTTGTCTCCCTGGCACGAGACCGCCCCTCCCAGGGGAGGAGGCTGCGGGCAGGCTCGCGCGATGCACTTCCAACTCGCCTTGCGTGAGTGGTGCGTTACTCAATGTACCGACGTGGGGGCACTCGTGTCCCTGAATCTGGAGGCAATTACCTCACAGAGTGGACTGGCGCAGGCGTACGACGGCAGACTGGGCCCGACCATCCGCCCGAGAAGGGGCAGCATGCCGACGCGACCCACCCCCACGGAACGTCAGAAGCGACTGGGCACCGAGCTCCGGAAGATGCGTACGGCCGCAGGAGCGACAACCGAGTACGCCGCAGGGCTCCTCGGCCTGGACCGGACGAAGATCTCCAATATGGAGTCGGGTATCCGCCCCATCAGCGCCGATCGCGTACGGACGTTGGCCAGCAACTACGAGTGTGCTGACAGCGCCTACATTGACGCTCTGGCCGATATTGCCGAGAACCGTGAGCGCGGTTGGTGGGAGCAGTACCGAGGCACACTACCGCCCGGACTACTGGACATCGCGGAGCTTGAGTGGCACGCAGCTCGCCTGCGCACCGCACAGACCGTGCACCTTCCTGGCCTTCTCCACACGGACGACTATGCGCGGGCAATCTTCAGCGCAGTTCTCCCGCCACTCTCCCGTCTGGAGGTCGAACTGCGCGTAACTCACCGCATGCAGCGCCAGCAAGTCTTCGAGCGGGAGGCGCCACTCGACTACGTGGGTTACATCCACGAGGCAGCGCTACGGATGCAGTTCGGCGGCCGCAAGGTGACGCGGGTGCAACTCGACCACCTCTGTGCCGCTTCGGATCACAAACGAATCGAGCTGAGGGTCATCCCGGTCGATCGCGGCGCCTTCCCTGGCGCCGGCCACGCCCTGCTCTACGCGGAGGCAGCCGTCGCCCAACTCGACACCGTGCAGCTCGACTCCGCCCACGGCCCCGAGTTCATGAACGCAGACAGCCAGCTCACCAAGTACCGGTCGCACCTGGAGTGGATGGACCAGACAGCGCTCCCCTCCGGGGAATCGAGGGACTTCATCTACGGCATCGCTCGACAGCTCTAAAGGGGAGGACGACATGACAAAGATCATCTGGGAAGACGCGTTCTGCGGCGAAGGAAACAACTGCTTCCGGCTCGGCACCGACGCCGACGGCAACGGCTACATCTCCGTCCTTGGCGAGGAGGACCGTTACATCAAGGACAGCCGCGACGCCCTGCGGAACCTGATCCGCGAGATCAAGGCCGGCAAGGCCGACCACCTGCTGTAGGCGCTGCAGGCAGCCACGTATATACGGACCCTGGGGGTCTCCATGTCTCGCGCTGTGACCGATCTGGACGACGAAGCCCTGAACGAAGCCGCCCGGCACCTGGGCACCACCACCAAGAAGGACACCATTAACGCCGCACTGCGCGAGGTCGTTGATCGGCGTCGCAGAGCGGCCGCCGTGGAACGCATGCGCCAGATGGTCACTGAGGGCGAGATCGACTTTTCGTCCATCGAATCCGACGGTGAGCCTGTCCGTGACAAGAAGGGGAAGTCCGCCGCGTGAGCGAAGCGTTCCTCATCGACACCAGGCACGCATCCACTCCTACCGACGCCAAAGCAGTCCGGCATGGGATCAGCTCGTGGTCGCAAGGCTTGTCGGCCTGTGCGAACTCGTGCGGCAGGGATACCTGCGAGCCGTCGGCGGTCGCCCGGCCTACTACGAGGCAGAGGGGCTCCCGGGGGAGACGTTCCCCCACTACCCCATGCGTGACTCGGTCTGGGAGGAGACCGCCGCGTTGCAGCAGAGACTTGCGGACAAGGGTTGGCATCAATGCGCAAGCCCGGTCGACCTTCTCGCGGCGCTCACTACCCAGCACCACAAGCTCACCGTCCTGCACCAGGACCCGGACTTCGAGACAATCGCTCGCATCACAGGCCAGCCCGTCCGGCTGATCGCCGAGAGGTAGGACCGCTATGCAGGAGATTCGCTGGGAAGACCCTCTCTGCGCCGAAGGAAACAATTGCTTCCGGCTCGGCACGGACGCTGACGGCAACGGCTACATCGCCGTCCTCGGCGAGGAGGACCGTCACCTCACGAACAGCCGCGACGCCCTGCGGAACCTGATCCGCGAGATCAAGGCTGGCAAGGCGGACCACCTGCTGTAGGGCGAGGGGCGCCGGGGCGCGCCTGGTCCGCACGCGAGATGACATTGACCCCCGCTCCGATTGCCACGAGGTTTGCTACCCTGTCCCCCATGGACTCCTCTTCCTCATATCAGTCGGACGAAGGCCCAGCTCAGAAGGTCAGCGTTTCCATGCCCGCAGGACGCATCGCGGCGGTGAAGGCACGCGTCGGCGCGAGGGGCTTTTCCGCGTACATCAGCGCCGCCGTGGAGCGACAGATACAGCGTGACCTGCTGGAAGAGCTGCTTCAAGCGAATGAAGCCGAAACTGGACCAATTCCTCAGGAGATGCACGACCGAGCCGCTCAGGCATTTCGCAGCGCCGAGGCGCTGGCCGCGCAGGAGCACGCAGATGAGGCGGGGCAGGGTGAAGACGCATGGCACGGCCGCGAGGCCAGTTGAGCAACGGCGTCCTGCTCCTCGACAGCGAAGGCCTCAGCAAGGCCGTCAGTGCCGACCGAGCGGTGACGGCCTTCATCCGGGCAGCACAGTCCAATGACACGCTGGTCGCCGTCAGCGACCTGACACTCATTGAGGCCTGGCACGCAAAGGTTCGGATGGATCGCTTCCGTTGGTACGTCTCCAGGCTGGAGGTTCTTCCTGTCACGGAAGCAATCACCTGGCGCGCCATCGAGTTGCTGAGCGACGCCGGACTGCACGGGCACAAGTACGCCATCGACGCCGTCGTCGCCGCAACGGCGCTCGGCTACGCGGGTCCGCGTATCATCCTCACCTCCGACGTCGACGACATGAACAAACTGTGCGGCACAAAGGCCCAGGTCGAGCGGGTCTGACGGCGGCACATCGCGTCCGGGCCTGACCGCATGGGCAGATCAGCACGGCCCGGCGCATGGGTGTTCAGTTCTGGGAGGTCTCGCCGCGCGGGAAGGAGACCTCCACGCGGCGGTTCTTCTTCCGGCCCTCTTCGCTGTTGTTGTCGGCAATGGGGTACTGCTCGCCGTAGCCGCGCACCTCGTAGGTGATGCCGGCGTCGTTGAGCGCCTGGGTCAGCACCCCGTGCACGGCGTCGGCGCGCTGCTTCGAGAGCACGTCGCCGTGGGCGGACGAGCCGAGGTTGTCGGTGAAGCCGAAGACGCGGATCTTCTTGGCGTCCTGCTTCTTGATCTCGTCGGCGATGGCCTGGATCCGGGCGGTGGCAGCGCTGCTGAGCTTGGCACTGTCCTTGGGGAACAGCACCTCTGCTTGGAGCGCGAGCTTGATGTCGGCGTTGGTGTCTTCGCGACGCTCCTCGCCGCCGAGGTCTTCGACTACCTGCTTGATGTCGAGGACCTTGGGGGGCGCGAGAGTTGCTCCGTCCGGCAGCTTGAGGCCCGGCGCGTTGCCGTCCACCTCGACCGGGGGTTCGGCGGAAGCTTCGGTGCCAGGGGGAACACTGGGTTGCTCATCGGCGTTGGCCTGGGACGCAGTGGGTAGGTGGATGGCCGCGAGCATCACAAAGGTGGCGAGAGTCAGCCTGCCGCGCGGCTTCGCGATGTACACATGAGTACCAGTCATGTCGGCACTCACGCAGCGATCTTCAGCGTCGCGGTTGGAAACGTCGGGAGGGAGAATTCGACCTCCGAGGTCCCCTCCGGAGGCGCAGGGAACTGCATGAAGACAGGAATCGATTCACCTGGCTTGATCGGGTTGATGCCATTGGTGCAAAGGCAGCGACCATCCGTGTCACGGAGGATGTAGTAGCGCTTCTTGCCCACATCGTCGACCAGCGTGGCACCGGCTACCGAGTTTCCGTTCTTGCGCACAACTTCAGTTTCAGTCCCCCTCCATGGGAAGTTGTTCACAAAGATCTCGGTGCCTTGATTCTTAATCTGCCCACTGACTGTCACGAAGCCACCGGGGTCCCGCTCGACGGCGTTGATAGTGAGCAGGACATTGCCCGCACCCTTGAGTTCAGCCAACTTCACGTTCGGATCGGGCTGGTCATCGACCGGGGTGTTGTCCGACTGCTTGCCCGTGTCCGTAGAAGGTGCGGACGAGGTGCTGGACTCTGGCTTCTTCTCGTCTCCACCGCAGCCGGCCACGGCGAGGGACAATGCAGCTGCCATGGCCAACCCTACTGCTCCCCTTTGGGCCTTCGTAGTGTGCCGAATACTCATGAGTGCCGGTTCCTTTGCTTGTCGTTCGCTGTCAGTCGGCCAGACGCACGGAGAAGAGGAATTTCCCAAGGTCGGTCCAGGAGATCGGATCCAAGGGATCAAACTCCACTGTCTCGCCCCCGTCGCACCTGAACTCGACCGGCGTCCGCTCTTCACCGCTCTCGTCGTCACCAGGCGGCTGATCGTTGCCAGGGACGGGACGTGGCAGCAAGTCGCAACGTGGTTCGATCACGGCCGTCGCTGAAGCGGCAGCGTGCCGATCCTCAGTGCCGGGGATCACCGAATTGCCCACCGTGTAATTGGTCTCGATCTCAACCGTGAACTCATTCGCCAGCGTTGGGGGCAGACATTCGACGACCGTCGAGTCGTTACTGGCCGCGAGATCAGCAGCCCGTCCACAGGCCCCAGTCAGGTCGAACCCGTTGCCATCGAGCAGGTCCTCCCACCCCTCAGGATCGAGGCGTTCAAGGTCGAAACCTGGGATCAAGTTACTGCGCGCTTCCTGCGCCGCCGCGAGCGCGGCCGCGTCGGCCGCTCCCTGCGCACCGTTCCGTGTCGCTGAAGCCTGACCGACCGCAAAGAAGGCGAGCGCAACAAAGAGCAGGCCCGCCACCATCATGATGTAGATGGGGAAGGCCTGCCCTTGGTCGCAGCGAAGACGCCTGATCACTCGCCTGCGGTGATCGTGGCGACGAGCCCCGCGATACGTGCCTGAATCGCCCCGCCAATTCCCGTAGCCGCGATACCACCAATGATCGCCACCACCACCAAGATAATCCCCAGGTACTCGAACGCCGTCTGGCCGCGGTCCTTCGCTTCGTACCGCTTCTGGATCCTCGTGATCGCCGTGTTGGCCCAGCCGTTCACGCGGACATTCGTGTCGACGGTTGCCTTCAGCATCGGGTTGTTCGACATGGGAATCTCCTCCGGGTCCGGCCGACCGGCGAGCGATCAGCGCGCAAGTCTCATCAGCAGCCAAGGCGTTACGAGCAACGTACGCCCGAACGACCGGAGCGCCAGAGGGCCCCAGGGCCCAATGCGAGGCCCAAAGCCATCCGTGGGTCCTCCCCCGCTCAGTCATGGCTGCCGCCCGTGCCGTGGACCGTGCCCAGCCAGACCGCTATCGCCTCGCTGCGGCTGGCGCTGTGGAGCTTGGCGAAGATGCGGTTGATGTGGTTCTTCACGGTCTTCTCGCTGATGAAGCAAGTGGCGGCGATCTGCAGGTTGTTCATCCCTGACGCGATCAGGTCCATTACCTCCACCTCCCTCGAACTGAGCCCGAAGTGAGACTGTCCCACACCGCGTTGCGTGTGCGAAGTGTTTTGACTCGGATTGAATGAAGTCGGTGCGTGCCGCGCCGGCAAGCCGTGTGCAGTCGCACCTGGTCGGCCCAGTCCGGCCCCTCCCTCGCGTACCTGCGCGAGCAGCGCGTTCGCGGCCGTGGCCGTGAAGTGGGCGCGGCCCGCCCGTATGTCATGTACCGCGCCGACGAGTTGGTCGGCCGTGAACTCGCCGTGGACCAGGTATCCGCCCGCGCCCAGCCGCAGCGCCTCGCGCACGATCTCGCTCTCGCGGCTGTACGTCAGCATCATCACCGGTGCCACCTGGACCAGGTACGGCAGCGCGGATATGCCGTCGACGCCGGGCATGCGGACATCGAGCAGCACCACGTCCGGCCGGAGCTGCTGTGTCATCCGGAGCGCCTCGCGGCCGTCCGCGGCCTCGGCGACCACCTGGATGTCGTCGCGGCCACCGAGCAGGACGGTGAGTCCTGCACGTACGACCGGGTTGTCGTCGGCGACTACGACGCGAAGGGGCGCCTGGCTGAAGGGATCGGGAAACGCGGTGAACGGCGTCTCTTCCGGCATGGTGCGGCCTCCTCTCGGAAAGGTCGGGTCAGGTCGGGTCAGGTTGTGTGTCTGCGGCGGCCCCGCCCGGGGTCAGGGCCGCGACCGGGAGGTCGAGCCGTACCTCCGTGCCGGACGTGGTGCGGCCCCGGCCGATGCGGATGCGGGCGCCTATGCCGGCGGCCCGTTCGACCATGCCGACGAGGCCGAAGTGCCCGGCCCGGCGGAGTTCGTCGAGCGTGGTGCCGGGCGGCAGGCCGCGGCCGTTGTCGCGGATGCTGATCCGGAGCATGCCGTCGAGGATTCCGGCCTCGACGGTCACGTGGGTGGCGTGGGCGTGGCGGTGGGCGTTCTCCAGGGCTTCCGCGGCCACGGTCAGGAGCTGGCGGGCCACCGCGTGAGGGATGGCCGGGGCCGGCGCCGGGCCCAGCGGGCGGAAGTCGGCGGGGATGCCCGTACGGGCAGTGAAGTCGCGTACCTGCGCCGTCAGTTCGTCGGCGACGAGTACCCCCGTCGTGTCGAGGTCGCCCTCGCGGCGCAGGTCCGCCAGCAGCTCGCGTGATTCGGAGGCAGCCCGCCGGGCGGACCGTGCGACCAGCTCGGCCTGGTGCTTGAGCGTGCTCGGGTCCATCCGGTCGGCCGAGGAGGCGAGTCCGTCGGCGGCGAGCGCCACGCCGTGCAGGGTCTTGGCGACCGAGTCGTGCATCTCACGCGCCAGGCGCGCTCGCTCGTCCGCGACCGCCTCGGACACGGCGAGGCGGGCACGCGTCTCGGTCAGGGCCTGGCTCGCCGTACCGAAGCGGAACATCAGGTTGCGCAGGGTCACGCCCACCGCTCCCGCGATGATGCAGAAGCCGGGGAGCATCAGCGCGCTGGAGGCTGATGCTTCGAGCTTCGGGTCGACGGCGTAGACCCCGGCGAGGATCAGCGCCTGAAGAGCGGCGAAGTACGCCGCGCCACGCCAGCCGTAGACCAGTCCGGCCAGGAGTGGGGTGCAGACGGTGACGTATCCCAGGGTCGATTCCGGCGTGGCGGTGAGGAGCAGCAGGCTGCTGAAGACCATGTCGACGGCGAGCAGCCAGGGGTGCCGCAGCAGCAGCGGCCCAAAGCGCTCCCAGTCCCGGAAGAGGACGTACGAGCCCATGAACGTGATCACCACCGCGCCGCCCACCAGCCAGGTGGCGAGGCCGCGCTCGGTCCCTTCCAGGGCGAAGGGCGTGCCGATCCCGATCATCGCCAGCCGGAAGCCGAAGACCTGCCGGCACATGGCTTGCAGGGCGTTCACCTGGAGCGGTAGGGCCGGGAGCGGCAGGGCCGGGAGTGCTTCCCGCCGTCCGCCGTCCGCGCGAGTGGTCATCACCTCGCCGCGCCTACGGCTGAGTTGTATCGTCATGGGCCCGGCACCTCGCCTCTCACCGTCAGCCCCCCGTGATGGCGCCGAAGTCGACGTCCGCGCCGTAGACGAAGCCGCAGACGAGCAGGATCAGCGTCCCCGGCAGCATGAACGTGGTGACGGCGAAGGTCGCCTTCGGTACGGCCTTGGACGCCTTGCGGCGGGCGTTCTGCGCGTCGGTGCGGCGCATGTCCTCGGCGATCTGGATCAGCGTGTCGACGATCGGGGCGCCGAGCTCCTCGCCCTGCTGGAGGGCGGTGACGAACTGCGCCACCTGCTCGGAGTCGTTGCGCTTGCGCAGTTGCTGGAACGCCTGCCGGCGGCCTACGCCCATGTCCATCTGGCGCAGCGTGATGCGGAGTTCGTCCGACCAGGGGCCCTTGTACTTCTCGGAGACGCGTTCCAGCGCCTGCCGGAAGCCGAGTCCGGCGCTCACCACGACCGCGAGTACGTCGAGGAAGTCGGGCAGGGTCCGCTCGATGTGGTCCTTGCGTACGCGGATCGCCGACCAGATGCCGACCTCTATCCAGAACAGGCCGAAGGCGATCATCAGCAGAGACAGGACGACCTGTCCGCGGATGATCATCGAGAAGGCGCCGAGGAGGCCGAGGAAGCCGTAGACCGCGCGGCGGGCGGCGTAGCGGTCGATGGTCAGGCCGGCCGGGTTTCCGGCCATGTCGATCTGCTTGCGCTTCTTGTTGACCCGCTTGGGTCCCATCATCCGCAGCACGGTGGGCGCCCACCGCATGCCCAGCCGGTCGATGCCGGAACCGACGGCGGTCGTACGGGAGGAACCGACCTCCAGCGCGATCGCCAGGTCTCCGGGGAGCTTGGCGTCGGCCCGGTACATCCGGATGCCGTGGATGGCGCCGATGACGCTCAGGCCGACCACGAATGCGAGCAGCAGTCCCATGTCCGCCCTCCCTCCCTCAGATTCCTCGGATTCTTCAGACGTCGATCTTGGACAGGCGGCGGATCACCGCGAAGCCGACCGCGTACAGGGCGATCGAAATGATCACGGCGGCCTGGCCGATCAGGGCGCCGGTCATACGGTCGAGCGCGCCCGGCATGATCGCGTCGAGGAGGAGCAGCGAGCCGAGGCCGAAGACCGGAATCGCGTATGCCGTGACGGTCACTTGCGAGAGCTGTGTCCTGACCTCGCGCCGCGTCTCCTTGCGCTCCTCCAGCGTCACGGTGAGGTTGCGCAGCGAGCCGACGATCGCTCCGCCCGCACGGTTGGAGAGGACGAGGGTCGTGACGAGGACGACGAGTTCGCGTGACGGGAGCCGTTCGGCCAGCTCGCCCAGGGCGTCGTCGATGGAGTGGCCCACCGCCAGGCGGTCGGCGACCCGGGAGAGTTCCTCGCCGGCTGGGGCCTCCAGCTCCTCTGCCGCCATGCTGATCGCCGTACGCAGCGCGAGACCGGCCTGAGTGGCGTTCGCGAGGATGCGGGAGAGTTCGGGGAGCTGGTTGATGAACTTCTCGATGCGCTTGTTGCGCTGCCAGTTGAGGAAGGCGTTGGCCGCCCAGAGCCCGATCAGGCCGGCCACCGGGCCGAAGAACGAGGCGAGCATGGAGGCCGCGACCAGCCACAGACCGGCGACGCCCGCCACCATGTAGACGAAGAACTCGCCCGGGGTGAGGTCCAGGCCCGTCGCGGCCAGCTTCAGTTCGATCCGCTTGCCGAGGGCGGTCCTCCGCAGCCGCCGGTCCACCCCACGGAACCGGCGCTCGCGGCCGGCCGCGGGCAGCTGGCCGGTCATCGAGAGGCGGTCGACCAGGGCCGCGCGCTGTGCCTGGCCCGAGGAGTAGGCATGCACGCCCATGACCACGAGGACGCCGCCCAGCAGGGTGACGCCGATCGTGAGTAGCGCGATGTTGTTCATGGCTGTTGATCAGCTTCCTGGTCGGCTTCGGCTTCCTGGTCGGGCGGTCCGCTGGTTGTCCAGTTGCCCAGTTGTCCAGTTGGCTGGATGGCTAGATGGCTTCTCTGGTGGCGAGTTGGTCCTCGGAGGCGGCGACCCCGTACGCCTGCGGGATCGGCTGGTTGTTCATGTAGAGCCGTTCGGCGATGCGGCGCGGGAGCGGGTAGTACTCGAAGTGCCCGTAGACCCTGCCGTCGGCGGCCATCGGCTCGGCAACGAAACGGCACACGGAGGTGATACGGAAGGGATCACGGCCGTGCGAGTCGATGATCGCGATCTCGGTGATCCGGCGGGAGCCGTCGCCGTGCCGGGTCAGCTGTACGACAACGTCGACCGCGCTGTTGATCTGGTCCTGGAGCGCCTCGAACGGCACCTCCACCTCCGACATCGACGCCAGGGTCTGCAGCCGCATCAGCGCGTCCTCCGCGCTGTTGGCGTGGACCGTGGCCAGCGAGCCGTCGTGGCCGGTCGACATGGCCTGGAGCATGTCGAGCGTCTCGCCGCCGCGGACCTCGCCGACGATGATGCGGTCGGGGCGCATACGCAGCGAGTTGCGGACCAGGTCGCGGATGGTGATCTGGCCCTTGCCCTCGACGTTCGGCGGGCGGGTCTCCAGTCGGATGACGTGCGCCTGCTGGAGCTGGAGCTCGGCGGAGTCCTCGATGGTGATGATGCGCTCGCCCTCGGGGATGAGGCCCGAGAGGGCGTTGAGGAGGGTCGTCTTGCCGGTGCCGGTGGCGCCCGAGACGATGACGTTCATCTTGGCCTGGACGAGTCCGGAGAGCAGCAGCAGCATCTGGTCGTCGAGCGAGCCGAGGTTGATCATCTCCCGCAGGGTGAACGCGCGGGGGAACCGCCGGATGGTGAGGGTGGGGCCGGTGAGGGAGAGCGGCGGGATGATCACGTTGACGCGTTCGCCGGACGGGAGGCGGGCGTCGACCATCGGATTCGCCTCGTCCACGCGGCGGTTGACGGTGGAGACGATGCGTTCGATGGTCTGCATCAGCTGCTCGTTGGACGCGAAGCGCAGCGGGAGCTGCTCGACCCGGCCGGCCCGCTCGACAAAGATCTGGTCCGGGCCGTTGACCATGATTTCGGAGATCGACGCGTCTTCGAGGAGGGGTTCCAGGACGCCGAGCCCGAGCGCCTCGTCGACGACGCGGCGGATGAGTTGTGAGCGCTCGGCAGTGGAGAGCACCGGGCCCTCGCGGCTGATGATGTGGCCCAGTACGCGCTCCAGGCGCGCCCGCCGCTCGGCCGTCGCGAGAGAGGACATCTCGGCGAGGTCGATCTCCTCGAGGAGCTTGGCGCGGTAGGAGGCGACCAGGTGGCCGTCCTCCCTCCCCCCGCTGTGCTCGTCGGGGGCGGTGACGCGTGCCCGCAGACTCATGGGTGCACTCCTCGGACTCCTCGGATTCCCTCGTTCTCGTTCTCGGTCTCGTTCTCGTTCTCGTTACTCGTTCTGGCGGTACTGGGCGCACTGGCGCGCTGTTCAGTCGCGGGGCATCGTGGACGATCGCTTGGCGGCTCCGAAGTCGAACATCGGGATGAGCGACGGGATCTGGACGGTGGCCGTGTACGTGGCCTCGTCGCCGAACGCTCCGCCCTCCAGCTCGGTCCCGTCCGCCAGCCAACCGCTGATCGCCGCCTTTCCGGCCGCTTCCGGATCGGCCGCCGGATCGTCCTGGCCGGCCACGCGGGCCGCGGTTCTGGCCGCCGTGCTCGCCTGCGACATGGCGTAGCCCGCGATACCGACCTGGATGGCGATCAGCGCGACGATCAGCAGCAGCGGGATGAACCCCACGTACTCGATGGCCACCTGACCGCGCTCCCGGCCCGCCCGACCGCGCTCCCGGCCCGCCCGACTGCGCTCCCGGCCCGCCTTCCTGCTTCCGCTCATGGCGTCTCCTTCGCAGCGCCCGCCTCGCCCTCCACGGCCATCGGGAAGTTGAGTACCCCTGGTACCAGCACGGGGACGTGGAGCGTGGCCCTCGCCCTGACGATGCCGCCGGCCTCCTCGCAGCCGCCTTCGATGTCCCAGGCGTCCGGCAGATCCTCCGCCATGGCCGCCCCGCAGTCGTCCCCCACCGCACCGGCCCGAGCCCCCATGTCCGCCGCGTTGCCCGCGAGGCTGAAGGTGTAGCCGATCAGTGCGCACTGCCACAGCACCACCAGCATGAAGATGATCAGCGGTGTGACTCCCACGAACTCGATTGCGGTCTGACCTCGGTCGGAGCGCAATCGCCGGTCGGTTCGTACGTCCCTCACTCGGTTCGCCTCCTCGGTCCTGCCGGGGCGCTGCCGGCCCCGCGCCGCCGGATGCCGATCGAGCCCCGGTCATTGCGGAACTTGCCTGACTTCTCCGGCCCTTCGGGCACCTTTACCAGGCCCAGCTCCCCGGCCAGCCCCCACAGCGCCTGCTTCACCACGCTCTTGCTGTCAAGGTCCTGCACGCGGCCGGCGTCGACCACCGCCTGGAGTTCCTTGAAGTTCGCCGGTACGGGGGTACGCGCCACCCGGGTCTTGGTGATCTTCTCGATCAGGGAAGGCTGGATCTCGGTGTTCCTCGTGTAGCGGTTGACCACGGTCACGGTCTCCTCCGCCTTGCGCACCTGGAGCCGCTCCCACATGCGCACCATCCGCTTGGCGGCCCGCACCGCCACCACGTCCGGCGTGGTCACCAGTACCGCCACGTCGGCCATCTCGATCGCCGCGGCGTTCGCGCCGTTCATCTGGGTGCCGCAGTCGACGACCACGACCTCGTAGCGGTTGCGCACCGCGCTGACGATCTGGCGGGCGGCCCGGTCGTTGACCTCCTCGCCGCGTTCGCCCTCGCCGGGCGCGAGCAGCAGCGCGAGCCCCGTCGTGTGGTCGTACACCGCGTCCTGGAGCACCCGCGGCGAGATGTCCTGGATGCCGGCGAGGTCGGCGATCGAGCGGCGGAACTGCACATCCAGGTACGAGGCGACGTCGCCCGCCTGGAGGTCCATGTCCACCAGCGCCACGCGCCGGCCCGACGCCTGGGCGGCGAGGGCCAGGTGTACGGAGGCGAAGGTCGTGCCGACCCCGCCCTTGGCGCCGGTGACGGTGACCACGGTGCCGCCGGGGCCGGTGAAGACGTCACCGCCCTTGCCGAGGTGGCGGCGTACGCCGACGGACCACTGGGCGGCGGCCTGGACCCGGGCGGCCAGTTCCTCGTACGACAGCGGCAGGCCGATCAGGCCGCGGGCACCGGAGTCCATGGCGGCGGAGAACACAGCGGGGCCGGCATCCGTGGTGACGAGTACGACGCCGACCGCCGGGAAGCGGAGGGCCACCTCCCGGATCAGCTCCAGGGCCGGGACCGGACCGATCCGCTCGTGTACGAGTACAACCTCGGGCAGTTCGTCGATCGACTCCCCGGCCAGCCGGGCGAGGGTGTCGAGCAGTGAGGTGGAGTCGGCGACGGGTGCGGCCGGCTCGGCGTTCGGGAGCTGGCTGAGGAGGGTGGTGATGGACCGGGCGGCGTCGGGGTCACCGACGGCCGGGAGGATGCGAGTGGTCATCCGAGCCTCACTTGTCCCCGTCAAGGGTGTAGGTGCGTTCGCCCGGGAGGAGCGAGGTGTCCGATCCCGGGGCCAGCAGGGCGAGGCGCACGTGCTCGGCGAAGGACTCCGCGTACGCGACCCGCTGGACGTCCTTGGTGGGGAGGGCGAAGGTGATCGGCACCGCCTCGGTGGCCTGCTGGCGGCGCCGGTCGCTGTCGCCGGGCTCCAGAGGCGTGAGCCGGCCGACGTCGACGACCCGGGCGTTGGCCACGATGATCACCGAACGGGACGGCAGGCCCTCCTTCTCGCCCGGGAAGGTGGCGAGGATGTTGACCTTGTTGCCCGGTCTGATCTTGCCTGCCACTCCGGTCGCCGCGTCGATCATGATGGCGATTTCCTGCTCGCCCGCCTTGAGTTCGGGCTCCTTGACGATCATGTCCGTCTGGAGCAGGGAGCCCTTCTTCAGGGGGGTGACGGCGATCTTCCCGTTGACGACGGAAAGGTCGGTCACGGCATTCGCGGAAAGCCACCGCTTGGGCATCCGGATTTTCTCGAACTGCCCTTCCTCCAGACTGTCGTACGCCGGGATGTCGCTCTTCAGCCGGTACGCGGACACCTCGGGTCCGACCTTCGAATTCACATCGCTGATCACCGAGAGAACGCCGGCGAATGCGCCGAAGGCGCAGAGGACCGACAGGAGCAGCAGGATGATGCCGCGGCGCTGGCGTGAGTTCATGGACCGGACTACCTCGATTTCACGGCGGGCAGGGGCTGCGGCGGGGCAAGTGGTGAGGAGCAGAACCCGCAGCGGTCTCCTATGAGTTCGAGACCGCACCAGCGGCACTTCTCGCGCCTGACGGACGACACCAGCTGGTAGAGGACCGAGATGTCGGGGATCGCCGCCGCGAACTCGATCAGCCGGGGCGTCGCCCACCAGCCCGCCGAGTCGGCGGGGAGCAGGGTCTCCTGTACGCCCTGGACCTGCCAGGCGGGGGCGAGCGTCTCCGTGACCCAGTCGGACTGGAGCTGACCCTGCGCGAACAGCAGATGCGTACCGAATTCGGGTCCTGTGAGGACGCCGGCGGCCGGGCCGCCCAGCTTGATCAGCTGGGGGGTGGGATTGGCCAGTACGGCGAACTGGGATCCGGGCACCCAGGACTTGGCGTGGGACTTGAGACTGACCGGTACGCGGTCGAGTCGGGCGACCGAGCCGAGCAGTGCGCCGGCGTAGATGTAGTGCGAGAGCAGCCGGGCCGCGGAGGCGATTACTCCGGGGCTGAAGTCGCAGATCGACAGCTGCCTCAACTGCCGTACGAGCAAAGCGATTCCGAGCGGCGGGAGATCGAGTTCCAGCAGTGCGACGCGGTCGCTCTCCAGAATGCAGCGGACGGTGTGCAGTCGTTGCGAAACGGCCGCCGGGAGTGCGGCCGGGTAGAGGGCGACCACATACCCGTGCTGTTCGAGCAGGGAGTTCATTTCGGCGAGCGAGCCTTCGAGAGGCAGCTTGTCGGGGGACTTGAGTACGGCGGCCAGGGGCGTGTGCGGGTCCTGGGGAGGCAGCACCAGATCGGCACTGGTGACGGCTATCGCGATCGGCACGTCTCGTTCCCCCCGGAAGTAGTCGCGGCGCTGCCCATCAGGGGAACACCTGCGCCGGTGGTCGGGTCGGCTCGGGTCGCGCCGCCGTCGCCGTCGCCGTCGCCGTCGCCCCAGCGGTGTCCTCCTGCACCTGCACTTTATCCGTGTCTTACGCAGGGAGAACCCCCAACTTTGCGGTATTCACGCGATCTTGGCCGGGGGTCGACGGCCATATACACGCAGGGTCGGCATAACGGTCGGTGCGAACGTGATCCACAGAGGGTGAGGGGCGGTATGCAGCGGGGAGGCCCGCGATGTCCCGTCCTCCGTCCGGTCGACATCCACCTGACTGCCCTCCCGCGTCAGCACCCGATCAGCGGTCGGCGCCACCACTTGCCTGCGGCCCACGCCTCCACCCCATCTCCGCGACGGTCAGGCGCACGAACCGGCCGTCGAGCGGGACTTCCAGGCGGGTGAGATGAACATCGGTGAACACGTTACGCCGGTATCTGGTCACGAAGACCAAGTGTGCGTGCATCAGGAAAGCACAGGGGTTTCCTGTCCGAATCCGGGTCGCATCAGCCGTAAACCAATGCTAAATTCCGGCACGTGAAGGCAGACATGGGGCGCCGGTACCGGTTGTATCCCACGGTGGATCAGGAGCAGGTCCTGACCGGGTGGGGGCATAAGGCACGCGCCCTATGGAATGTGGCCCTCGCGCAGCGCGTCCATGTGTATGAGCAGCGCGGTCGGACGGTCCGGGCTGTGGAGCAGTGCCGGTATCTCACCGAAGCTCGCGCCGAGAGCGAGCTGGCCTGGCTGGCCGAGCTGCCCGCACAGGCCGGCCAGCAGGTACTGCGGCGTCTGGACGCGGCATACGACAACTTCTTCAATCCCGAACACGCGGCGAAATTCCCGGCGTTCAAGAAGCGGGGGAGCCGTCTGTCCATCCCGCTGCCGGGGCAGGCGGTCGTGGTGCGCAAGCTGAATCGACACTGGGCCGAGGTGCGCCTGCCAAAACTGGGCTGGGTTCGCTTCCGCCTCTCTCGGCCGCTCGGCGGCACCATCCGCAACGCCACCGTCTCCCGGGACGGGGCCAGCTGGCACATCGCCTTCGGCGTCGCGACCGGGATCAAGGCGGCGGCACCGAACGGCAAGCCGGGCTGCGGCGTCGACTTCGGCGTGGCCGCCTCCGCGTATGTGTCCACCGAGACCAAGCCGCGCATCAAACCCCCGGGCCTGACCGACCACGAGCGGGCCCGACTGCGTCACCTGGAGCAGCGCAAGGCCCGCCAGCTCACCCACGCCAAGAAACAGAACGCAGGCAAGTACGGCAACCGGCTGCGCCGCACCATCGCACAGATCGCGAAACTGAAGACCCGGGAAGCCAACCGGCGCCAGGACTTCACGCACCAGCTCACCACCGATCTCGCCAAAAATCACGGCTTCGTCGGTATCGAGGACCTACGCGTGACCAGTATGACCGCCAGCGCCAAAGGCACCCCCCAACAACCAGGCCGCAAAGTGCGGGCCAAGGCCGGACTCAACCGCTCGGTCCTGGACAACTGCCCCGGTGAACGCAGGCGACAACTGGACTATAAATGCCGCCTGTACGGCTCCGAGCTGCGCACAGTGCCGCCATTTCAAACCTCGCAGACCTGCGCGGCATGCGGGAGAGTTGATCCGGAATCCCGCAAGGGCTGCGGCAGGTTGTTCGCTTGTGTGCGCTGCGGGCACGAGGACGACGCGGACCACAATGCCTCGGTGGAGATCGAGGCCCGAGCCCGCCGGACGGGTGGCTCGGACATCAACAGCACGCGCAGGCGCCGCACGGTGCCGAGTCCCGCCCACCAGCGGAGGCGGACGCGTGAAACCCAACCGGCCACTTACTCGTAGCCGAAGGGAATCTTCCGGCTCCAGCCGGGAGAGAATCGTCAATGGCAGAACTTCAACAACGGAGCCTCGCCCCGTCGCAGGTCGGACTCGGCCTGCCGGCCTCACCGAGCCGGGCGGGCAGCGGCTATGTCTCCCCGTCCGTCGTGAACAACGCGCTGGACTGCCTGGCCCGCGGCACGAACTGCGGATCGTTCAAGCCGGCCAAGACCTACCCGGGCCTGCGCGGCGCGATGACCTGGTCCACGAACTGGGACGCGAAGGCGGGCAACGCCTGGTCCAACGCGGTCGGACCGCACGTCCACAACCTCCCGTAACCCCCGCACACAGCAGCGCCGCCGCTCCCCCGGCGGCGCTGCCGAGCGTGCGACCGCGTCAGCCCGCGGACCCCGACTTCACTCGTATGGCGGAAAGATCCATTACGGACAGCGACGGCCGAGCGCACCCGTGTGAATGTGTGCATGTGACAGACGCACATGCGGCCAAGCCCGCCCTCCCCGCACCCGCCGGCGAACTGCCGACAGGCTTCTTTGAGTTGATCGACGACCTCAAAGCGATCGTCAGCCAGGCGCACGTCCGCGCCCAGCTCAAGGTCAATACAGAGATGATCTGCATGTACTGGGACATCGGCCGGACGCTGCTGGATCGACGGGAGAGGGAGGGGTGGGGCGCCAAGGTCATCGATCGGGTGTCGGTGGAGCTCAGGACGGCGTTCCCGAACCAGCGGGGCTTCTCGCGCACCAACCTGAAGTACATGCAGCAGATGGCCCGGCTCTGGCCGGAGTCAATTGGCCAGCAAGTTGCTGGCCAATTGCCCTGGGGCCACCTCCAGCTCCTGATGGACAAGTGCAAGACCCGCTTCGAGCTGGATTTCTACGCCCAGCACGCCGTCCACTTCGGCTGGTCGAGGAACCGGCTCGACACCGAGATCCTCGGCCGGCTTCACCTCACCCAGGGCGCCGCGGCCAACAATTTCGACGTCACCTTGCCGGAGCAGTCCGCAGCGGCTACCGAGGTGGTCAAGGATCCGTACCACCTCGACTTCACCCGGCTCACCAAGGATCACTCGGAGCGCGACCTCGAGGATGCCCTCGTCGCCAACCTCGTCCAGTTCCTCACCGAGCTGGGAGTCGGCTTCGCGTTCGTGGGACGCCAGTACCCCATCAAGGTCGGCGACCAGGAGTACCGGATCGACCTGCTCTTCTATCACTGCAGGCTGCACCGGTACGTCGTGATCGAGCTCAAGACCACGAAGGCCGAGCCCGAGCACATCGGCAAGCTCGGCTTCTACGTCACCGTCGTCGACGACCTGGTCCGCGACAAGGAGCGTGACGACCCCACGCTCGGGATTCTCATCGCGAAGAGCCGGCATCCGGGCATGGCGGAGTACGCCCTGCAGAGCAACAACGCCCCACTCGCCATCAGTACGTACGCCGCCCTGCCCGAGGAGATGCGCGCGCTGCTGCCCAGTGCCGAGGATCTGTCCCGCGTCGCCTATGGCGTGCCGGTCACCACGGAAGCTCCCGTACCTGCTGGACGCAGAGGACAATGAACAGCAGGCCCGCCGCCGCGAGCATGACGTTGCTCAGGATGCCGTTGCGCCATTCCGGCGGAGTACGGGTGGAGTTGAGCAGCCAGATCAGGGTCAGCGCCAGGAAGGGCATGAAGAAGGCGCCCAGTACCCCGTAGACGACGACCAGGCCGAAGGGCTGGTCCAGCCAGAGCAGGGCCATCGGCGGGAACGTCAGCCAGAGCAGATATGCCCGGAAGGGCAGCGAACGCTCCTTCGTACCAGCCGCTACCTCCTCCACCGTGCCCCGGTCCACGGGGACGCCCCGGCGGTCCCGCCGGACCCGCTCCACAAAGTCCGCGAACATCAGGCTGACGCCGTGCCAGACGCCGATGAGCGAGGAGAAGGACGTGGCGAAGAAGCCGATCAGGAACAGCTTGGCGGTGGCCGTGCCGTAGCGGTCCTCGAGGATCACGCCGAGGTCGATCAGACCCCGGTCGCCCTTGGTGAGCGCGAGACCGGAGGAGTGCAGCAGCTCGGCACCGACGATGAGCATGGCGACGACGAAGATGCCGGTGGTGATGTACGCGACCCTGTTGTCCAGGCGCATCACCTTCATCCAGCCGGAGTTGGTCCATCCCTTGGCGTTCACCCAGTACCCGTACGCCGCCATGGTGATGGTGCCGCCCACCCCGCCGATCAGCCCGAGGGTGTAGAGCAGGGAGCCGTCCGGCAGGACGGGGACCAGGCCCGCGAGGGTGGCGCCCAGGTCGGGGCCGACGCGGATCGCGACGTACACGACGACCACGAACATCACGCCGATCAGCAGCGTCATGACCTTCTCGAAGACGGCGTACTGGTTGAACCAGACGAAGACGAGCCCGATCAGGCCGGCGATGATCGCCCAGGTCTTGAGGCCGGGCCCGTCGGGGAACAGCGCGACGATGGGCAGGGCGCTGGACGACATCGCCGTCGCGCCGTACACGAAGCCCCAGATGACGACGTAGATCGCGAAGTAGACCGTGGTCCACCTGCCGATGCTGTGCCAGCCCTCGAAGAGGGTGCGGCCGGTGGCGAGGTGCCAGCGGCCGGCCGCCTCGGCGAGGGAGATCTTGACGAGGCATCCGATGACGGCGGCCCACATGAGGGTGTAGCCGAACTTGCTGCCCGCGATGAGCGTCGCGACGAGGTCCCCGGCGCCGACGCCCGTCGCCGCCACGACAATGCCGGGACCGATGTATTTCCAGCTGGAGGCGCGCGGCGGGGAGATGATCCCTCCCGTGTCCTTTTTCCCCCCTGGCGCCTCTCCTGGCACCCCTCCTGTCGCGCTTCCCTCCGCGCTGCCTTCCGTGGTGTCCGTCATCTCCGGCCGCCGCCTTCCCACTCGCCCCCTGGTGTGACTCGGGTCACCCAAGCGTCGCGCGGCCGAACACGCAAGGGGGCATGCCCCCTTGACCGGAGCATGCCACGCGCGCACGCTGTGCGCGGAGCCACCCCCACACTCCAGGAGAATCCATGCGCCTTCGCATCAGAGGAAGAAGAGCCGCCACCCTTACGGCCTTACTGGCCCTCGCAGTTGCCGCCCCGCTCACCGCCACATCCACCGGCACCGCCACCGCCTCACCCCCGTCCCAGCCGTCCACGGCGACCGCCGACGAGGACATCAGGCAGTACGAGATCCACGGCCCGTCCACCGTCGCCGCCCGCACCGCTCTCGCCGCCACCGGGGTGTCCATCGACGAGGTGGACGACCACTCGGTCGTCGTCAGCGCCGACGCCGCGGAGGCCAGGAAGCTGCGCGCGCTCGGATACGTACTGAAGGCGCTGTCCGGACCGCCGGAGCGCAGCGCCGGACTCGCCGCCACGCCGCTGGACTTCCCGCCGGCCGACTCGAGGTACCACAACTACGCCGAGGCCGCGGCCGAGATCAACCAGCGCGTCGCGCAGTACCCGAGCATCATGAGCAAACGGGTGATCGGCAAGTCGTACCAGGGCCGGGACATCGTCGCGATCAAGATCAGCGACAACGTCGCCACGGACGAGAACGAGCCCGAGGTCCTCTTCACCCATCACCAGCACGCGCGCGAGCACCTCACCGTCGAGATGGCGCTGTACCTGCTGCGCGAGTTCGGCGAGGACTACGCGACCGACACGCGGATCAAGAACGCCGTCAACAGCCGCGAGATCTGGATCGTGCCGGACCTCAACCCGGACGGCGGGGAGTACGACATCGCCTCCGGCTCGTACCGCAGCTGGCGCAAGAACCGGCAGCCCAACGCCGGTTCCAGCTACGTCGGTACGGACGAGAACCGCAACTGGAACTACAAGTGGGGCTGCTGCGGCGGTTCCTCCGGCAGCAAGGGCTCCGACACCTACCGGGGCGCCGCCCCCGAGTCCACGCCCGAGGTGAAGGCCGTCTCCGACTTCGTCCGCAGCCGGGTCGTCGGCGGGAAGCAGCAGATCAAGGCCGGCATCGACTTCCACACGTACAGCGAACTGGTGCTCTGGCCGTACGGATACACCTCCGCCAACACCGCCCCCGGCCTGACCCAGGACGACCGGGACGCCTTCGCGGCCGTCGGCCAGAAGATGGCGGCGAGCAACGGCTACACGCCCGAGCAGTCGAGCGACCTCTACATCACGGACGGGTCGATCGACGACTGGCTGTGGGGCAGCCAGAAGATCTTCGGCTATACGTTCGAGATGTATCCGGAGGGCTTCGGGGGCGGCGGCTTCTACCCGCCCGACGAGGTGATAGAGCGCGAGACCAGCCGCAACCGGGACGCGGTGCTGCAACTGGTCGAGAACGCGGACTGCATGTACAGGTCCATCGGCAAGGAGCAGCAGTACTGCACCGGTTGAGGTCCGATGGTCCGTACGTGCGTGAGGGGCGCCCCGGGATGCTGTTCATCCTGGGGCGCCCGTCTGTGCGCATGCACGTCGGCAAGTCAGTACGTGGGTACGCCGGTACGCCGGTACGCCGGTAAGTCAGCCGAGGGAGAACCTGGCCGGCGGGACGGTGTGGGTGGCCGGGGCGAGCGCGGTCTTCGCGAGCTTCTCGGTCATGCGGTGTCCTTCTGTGGTGCGGTTCCTGAGTACTCCCGGCTGATCGCGTCGGCGGTGCGGCGCACGAGGGGGAGGAGGGTGAGGAGTTCCTCGGCGGTGACGACGACGTTCGGCGCGCAGACCGACATGGCGGCGACGACGCGGCCGTCCGCACCGCGGATGGGGGCCCCGATGCAGTTGATGGACTCCTCGTGGCCACCGAGGTCGGTGGCCCAGCCCTGTTCGCGTACGGTCGCCAGCTCCTTGAGGAAGGCGGCGGCGTTCGGGATCGAACGGGGCGTGTACATGGGGTAGTCGAGCTTCTCGGCGAGTGCGCGCCGCTCGGCATCCGGGAGGTCGGCGAGCAGCAGCTTGGCGACGGCGGCGACGGTGATCGCGACGGGCTTGCCGATCCGGGAGTACATCCGGACCGGGTAGCGGCTCTCGACCTTGTCGATGTAAAGGACGTCGTTCTCCTCGTACACCGCGAGGTGGACGGTGTGGCCGCAGCTCTCGTTGAGCGCGGTGAGGTGCGGGTGCGCGATCTCCCGTACGTCGAGGTTCTCGACGGCCTCCTGGGCGAGGACGAAGAGGCGGGCGCCGAGGCGGTAGCGCTGGTCCTGCTGGCGGTAGACGAGGCCGTGCTCGTGCAGGGTGCGCAGCAGGCGCAGGGCGGTTGACTTGTGCACGCCGAGGCGGTCGGCGACCTGCCCGAGGTCTGCGGGCCCTTCCGCCAGCAGCGGCAGGATGCTCAGCGCACGGTCGACTGTCTGGCTCATACGGTACGTACCTCCACCTGGTCCTCCCCTGCCCCTGCCGCGGTCCAGCCGGGGCCGAGGGCGGGGGTGGTCACTGTTCCTCAGGCTCCTCTTTCCGGTCTTTCCCGTCTTTCCGGTCTGTCCGGGTCCGCCGCGGGCACCATTGACCCGCCGTTGGCTCGGATGTTAGACAGCGGTCTGCAAAATGCGCAATATGCGTTGCAGAGAGTGCAACGCAGCCGATGCAACTCCCTGGAGGACCCCCATGGCTGCCGACACCCCGGCCGGAACCCCCGTAGGACGACTCGCCCTCGAACCGGCGGACCACCGCTTCAAGGCCCTCCCCGCGGACGCCGAAGCCGCCGGGCTGACCATCGGCGCCCTCGCAGCCGAGCGCCGGAATCTGTTCACCGGCGGGTTCACCACCCCCGTACTGGCCCTCTCCGCCGAGTCGCTCGAACACAACCTCGCGGCCCTGGAGACGTACGCCGAGCAGCACGGACTCGCCTTCGCCCCGCACGGCAAGACCTCCATGTCGCCGCAGCTCTTCGAGCGCCAGCTCGAGCGCGGCGCCTGGGGCATCACCGCCGCCGTCCCCCACCAGGCGCGCGTCTACCGCGCGTTCGGCATCCAGCGGATCTTCCTCGCCAACGAGCTCGTCGACGCCGCCGCCCTGCGCTGGCTGGCCGGCGAGCTCGACGCCGACCCCGGCTTCCGGTTCGTCTGTTACGTCGACTCCGTGCGCGGCGTCGAGCTGATGGACGCCGCCCTGCGCGACGCCGACGCCCGCCGCCCCGTCGACGTGGTCGTCGAGCTGGCCGCGGGCGACGGCGCCCGTACCGGCGCCCGCACCGACGCCGACTGCGCCGCGGTCGCCGACGCGGTCGCCGCGACCGGCACTCTGCGCCTGGTCGGTGTGGCCGGTTACGAGGGCGAGGTGCCGGACGCCGACAGCACCCGCGTCCACGCGTGGCTGCGCCGGCTCACCGCGATCGCTGCGGACTTCGACAAGGCGAGTCGATTCGCGGGGATCGACGAGATCATCGTCAGCGCGGGCGGCAGCGCCTGGTTCGACGCGGTGGCGGACGTCTTCGCGGAGATCCCGGCGCTCTCCCTCCCCGTACTGAAGCTGCTGCGCTCCGGCGCGTACGTCTCCCACGACAACGGCCACTACAAGCACCTCACCCCCTTCAACCGGGTCCCCGAGGAGGGCGCCCTGGAGCCCGCCTTCCGGCTGTGGGCCCAGGTCATCTCCCGCCCCACCCCCCAGCAGGCGTTCCTCAACGCGGGCAAGCGCGACGCCGCGTACGACCTCGGCCTGCCCGAGGCGCAGGTGGTGCGCGACGCCCGTACCGGCGAGATCCGCCCCGCCACCGGCATCACCGTCACCGGCCTGTCCGACCAGCACACCTGGGTACGGACGGACGAGTCGGCCACGCTCGAGGTCGGCGACTGGGTGGGCCTCGGCCTGTCCCACCCGTGCACGGTCTTCGACAAGTGGCAGCTGATCCCGCTGGTCGAGGCGGACGGCACGGTCACCGACTTCGTCCGTACGTTCTTCTGAGGGGTCCCGCCATGGAACTCCTCATCCGCGACGTACGCGTCATCGACGGCACCGGCGGCCCTTCCTATCGCGCCGATGTCGGACTCGACGGTGGCCGCATCGCTGCCGTCCGGTACGAGGGGAGCGGTCCGCGCCTCTCCGGCAGACAGACCCTCGACGCGTCCAGCCTCGCGCTCGCGCCCGGCTTCATCGACATGCACGCGCACAGCGACCTCGCCCTGCTGCGCGACCCCGACCACTCGGCGAAGGCCGCGCAGGGCGTGACCCTCGAAGTGCTGGGCCAGGACGGCCTGTCGTACGCGCCGGTCGACGACCGTACGCTCGCCGAGGTGCGCAAGCAGATCACCGGCTGGAACGGCGACGGGTCCGACATCGACTTCGACTGGCGGACGGTCGGGGAGTATCTCGACCGGCTGGACCGGAACTTCGGCCGCTGCTGCCCAGCTGGGCGAGCGAGGGCGGCCCGGAGGCGGTCCTGGCCCGGCTGCGGGACGACGAGACGGCCGAGAAGATCCGGTACGTCCTGGAGGAGGTCGGCGCGGACGGCTGCCACGGGGTGCCCATCGAGTGGGACACCGTCGAGATCTCCGGCGTCTGCGACCCGGCGCTCTCGGCGTACGTCGGCCGGCGGCTGGACGGCTGGGTCACCGCCCGCCGCCTTCTCCTCGACGACCGGCTCGGGTCGACGATCCTCCAGCACGTCGGCCACGAGGAGAACGTCCGCGCGATCATGCGGCATCGCGTGCATACGGGCGGCAGCGACGGCATCCTCCAGGGCGACAAGCCGCACCCCCGCGCGTACGGCACCTTCCCCCAGTACCTGGGCAGGTACGCGCGCGAACTCGGCATCCTCTCCCTGGAGGAGACGGTCGCGCACCTCACCTCCCGCCCGGCCGCCCGGCTCCGCCTCCCCGACCGGGGTCTCGTACGGGAGGGCTACCGGGCCGACCTCGTCCTGTTCGACCCGGAAACGGTCGCGGCGGGCTCGCCGTTCGACCACCCTCGCACCCTGCCGACCGGGATCCCGCATGTCCTGATCGACGGCCGCTTCGTGATCGAGGACGGAAAGCGGACGGATGTCCTGGCGGGCCGGTCGGTCCGGCGTACGCCGTCAGGACGGACCTGACAGGTTCTCCACCGGACAGGACCATCCTGGGGCCGGCGGGCGGTCGGCCTCGCCTCATTCCCGCCCCGCCCTCTGCGTGCTGGTCAGGTGCAGCAGGTACAGCCGGGGCGGCAGCCGCACGCGTCCGCCTCGGTGCCGGCGGACGGCACCGCCGCCGCGGTGGTGGTGGTGGGTGCGCAGCAGCCCTTGCCCTGCCAGGCGTCGCGGCCTTCCTTGACCGCGACGGCGGCGATGACCAGGGCGGCGATCGGGTCTGCCCAGGACCAGCCGAGGGTGGCGTTGAGGACCAGGCCCACCAGCAGGACGGCAGAGAGGTAGGTGCAGAGCAGGGTCTGCTTGGAGTCCGCCACGGCCGAGGCTGAGCCGAGTTCGCGTCCGGCCCTGCGCTGGGCGGCGGACAGGAACGGCATGATCGCCAGGGACAGGGCGGCGATCACGATGCCGGGTACCGACCGCTCGGCCTCGCCGGCGCCCGTCAGCGCCCGCACGGCGTCGACGCCCACGTAGGCGGCGAGCGCGAGGAAGGAGAGCGCGATGATCCGCAGGGTGGTCTTCTCCCTCGCCTCGCGCACCGCGTGGTCGCGGGCCGAGAACTGCCAGGCGACCGCCGCGGCGGAGGAGACCTCGATGACCGAGTCCAGACCGAAGCCGATCAGCGCGGTGGAGGAGGCGATCGTGCCGGCGGTGATGGCAACGACCGCCTCGATGACGTTGTAGGTGATGGTTGCGGCGACCAGCAGCCGTATCCGACGGGCCAGCACGTCGTCGCGGGCCGGGGCGGGCTCCAGCGATATCGCGGTCATCAGCAGCACCCCTTCTCGTCGGCATCGACACAGCTCTTGTCGGCCTCGACCGCCAGCACTGCGGTGCGCAGGTCGTCCAGCGCGTGCCCGAGGCGCTCGTCGGCCAGCTCGTAGCGGGTGCGGCGGCCCTCGGGCACGGCCACGACCAGGCCGCAGTCACGCAGGCACGCCAGGTGGTTCGACAACCGGGTGCGCGAGATACCGAGGGTGTCGGCGAGATCGGACGGGTGGGCCGGGGCCTCGCGCAGCGCGAGCAGCAGCCGACAGCGGATCGGGTCGGCCAGCGCCCGGCCGAACCGGGTCAAGGCGTCAAGGTCGGTGGCGAGGGTCAGCATGGACAAGACGATACATGGATGCTTGAATCCACGAAATCCTGAACTGTTTGGAGGCTTGCCGTGTCCCGCCGCACCCCCATGCCCGTGCCCCTGCTCCAGGCGTTCACCGCTGAGATGACCACCGCCCGCACCCCGGGGCCGGCACCTCAGCGGTGGCGGGCTGCCGAGCGCGCGCACATCCTGTCCCAGCCCTGGCCGTGGCCCCATACCCGCACCCACGCGGTGATGCTCCGCCTCGCCGTCCGGGACCGCGACCTGCGCGAAGTCCTCGGGCAGCTCGTGCGCCTGGCGGTCGCCGCCCCCGGTTCGGCGGCCGGGAAGTACCCCGACGGCAACACCGGCCGCACGCGGGCCGGGCTGACGACCCCCATGCCCATCCCCGACGACCTCGCCGCGCTGCTGCGTGATGCGGGGATCGTCCTGCGACCGTGACAGCTCAGCGCCTGCCATGGCGAGGCGGCCGGGCTCCGGCCGGTCGATGGGCACCTCGACGCTGCCGGGGCCACTGCCGGTGGTCCGGAAGCGTTCCCAATCGAAGCCGGCCTAGGACCAAAGGAGGAAAGCGGGTCACCACGTGGGCCGAGGCGGGGCCCGTGGGGGGGTGCGTAGGGTCAGCCGCATGGCCGATACAGAGAACACCCCGCAGCTGGACCTCGACGCCTACCTGGACCGGACCGGCTGGTCCGGGGAGCGCCGGGCGGACGCGGAGACGCTGCGATCGCTGCACCTCGCCCATATGTACGGCATTCCGTTCGAGAACCTGGACCCGCTCGCCGGCTCCGCGCCCTCCCTCGCCCTGCCCGACCTGGAGGCGAAGCTGATCCGCGGCGGGCGGGGCGGCTACTGCTACGAGCACAACACCCTCCTCACCGCCGTACTGGAAGCCTTCGGCTTCGGCGTCACGCGCCTGGCCGCGCGCGTCCGGCTCGGCGCCGACGGGGCGATCCGGCCGCGTACGCACATGCTGCTGCTGGTCGACGTGCCGGGCGAGCCGGGCCCGTACATCGCGGACGTCGGCTTCGGCGCGTCCGGCGCGCTGCTCGAAGCGGTCCCGCTGGTCGCGGACACCGAGTTCCGGGACGCGGGCCGCCGGCACCGGCTGGTACACGAGACGCACAACGGGCCGCTGGAGCTGTGGGTGCTCCAGACGTACGAGGACGGCGCATGGACGGACCAGTACGCGTTCACCCTGGAGCCGTTCGAGGCCCCCGACTTCGAGGTCATCAACTGGCACGTCGCGACGAACCCCCGCTCGCCGTTCCAGCACCTGCTGTACGTGCAGCGCACCCTGCCGCACCTCCATCGCGCACTGTCCGGCCGCCACCTGGTCGAGACATACGCGGACGGCACCCGCAAGGAACGGGACCTGGCCGACGCCGAGGAGGCGCGGCAGGTCCTCACCGCCGACTTCGGCATCGCTGTCCCGGAGGGCCTCCAACTGTCGGTCTGAGCGGTCAGCCCGCCGGCACCGCCAGTTCAAACCACACGGTCTTGCCGATGCCGCAGTCCCGCGGGCTCGCCCCCCACGCGTCGGCCAGGGCGCCGACGAGAGCGAGCCCGCGCCCGGACTCGTCGTCGGGGCCCGCGGATCTCGGCTGCGGCAGCACGTCGTTGGCGTCAAGCACCTCGACCCGCAGCGTGCCGTCGGTGAGGCCGCAGCGCGCCCACACCTCCCGCCCCGGCGGGACGCGCGCATGACGGCAGGCGTTCGTCATCAGCTCGCTGAGCAGCAGGACGGCCGTGCCGGCCAGCTCGTCGGAGACCTTCCACTCGCGCGCCTGCGCGCCGAGAAGCGCACGGGCCCGGCCCACGCTGCGGGGAGTGCGCGGAAACCGCCACTCAATGTGCTGATTCATGGCTCATACGGTGCTGGTGCAGGCATAGCCTCGTGCAGTAACGACGTGGGTACGCAGGGTGGTTGTACCAGGCGCGTACCAGGGGAGGTGCCCGTGACGGAGACGTGGCGGTACTGCGGCAACCAGGTCAAGCTGTGGCGTACGCAGGCGGGAGTCAGCCGCGAGGAGCTGGGCAAGGAAGCCGGCTACGAATACGAGACGGTCAAGTCGATGGAACAGGGCCGCAGACGCCCGACCGTCCGGCTGCTCCAGATCGCGGACCAGATGTGCGGGGCGACGGGGAAGCTGGTTGCGGCGCAGGAGTTCCTGAAACCGGAGCCGTTTCCGGCGCGGTCGCAGGAGTTCATGGCTGCGGAGGCGGAGGCGATTGCTCTCAACTGGTACGAGCCGCTGCTGATTCCGGGGCTCTTGCAAACCGAGGAGTACGCGCGGGCGTTGATCAGCGAAAGCTGTCCGCCACTGGATGACGAGACGGTGACGGAGCGGGTGAGCGCGCGGCTGCGGAGGCAGGAAGCGTTGACGCGCAGGACGAGCACGGTGTTCGGCTTCGTGGTGTACGAGGCCGCGCTTCGCACGATGGTCGGCGGACGGGGCGTCATGCGGAGGCAGTTGCTGCGTCTGGTGGAGGTGGGCGAGCTGCGCAACGTCTCGATCCAGGTGCTGCCCATGGGCCGGTGCAGCGGCGTGGCACTCAACGGCCCGCTGGTCCTGCTGGAGACCCCCGACCACGAACAATGGGCCTGGGCCGAAGGCCAGAAGACAAGTGCGCTCTACGCCGAGCCCGGCAAGGTCAGTGCCCTGACGCAGGCGCATGGCATGATCCGCATGAACGCCCTCAGCATCGCGGAATCGATGGAGTTCATCGGGAAGGTGGCGGAAGAGCTATGAGCGAACGCCTCAGGTGGTTCAAGTCCAGCTACAGCGACAGCGAGGGCAGTGCCTGCATCGAAGTCGCCCTGGAATGGCGGAAGTCCACCCACAGCGACAGCCAGGGCAGCAACTGCGTCGAGGTCGCCACCTGCCCCCACACCGTCCACGTCCGGGACTCGAAGCTCGGCGACGGCAGCCCGCGGTTCGCTGTTTCCTCCCCCACCTGGGCCGCTTTCGTGGCCGAGATCCGGGATTCGGAACCCGAGCGCCTTTTCTGAGGAATGGGCGGTGGGTACAACCCACCCACCCTCCCAAGTCCCCCGCTTACCAACGCACATCACTTTTCGTGACCGGCTTGCCACGCCCTGTCGCGACCCTCTAGCGTTCGCAGCAACAAACAACCCCGGCCAGGTGCTACCAACACCGACCGGGGTCTGACCATCAAGATCTGTAGAGGCGATCTCGTGGCTTCCGAAGACTTTAACTCTGCCCTGCCCGCGCCCGCACACCCCATGGCCAAGCCGGGGTACGGCAAGCGCTCCGCGCCCGACCAACTCCCTCGCAACCAGGGCAACTTCAGCCACCTCCCGCCGCGCGAGGCGTACATCGCGTCGTACCTGGACCGGTTGCCCGACGGTGCCGCGATTGACATGAAGACGCTCGCCAAGGAGCTGCCCTTCGGGCAGATGGCCGTGGGCACCGCGCTTCACGCGCTTTCCGCCGCCGGGCATCTGCGGCGTATCCGGGTGCCGTTGGGCGAGCGGCTGACCCAGTGGGTGTTCCGGACGTACTTCTCGCGGACCGCGCGCGACAACGCGTGGTGGAAGCGGCTGCTGGAGGGGCGCATCCAGGCCGAAGAGGTCCAGCCCGAGGAGTTCCGGGCCGAGGAGCCCGTACCCACCCCACCCGCGCGTTCCGAGGCGTACCAAACCCTCGCCCGGCTCGGCCGTACCGATGCGCGGATGGCACTCTCGGCCGCCGAGTGCGCGGCCCTCGAAGGGCTGGCCGCGCAGTGGCTGGCCAACGGGGCCACGCACGAGCTGCTCCTCGGCGCCATGACCGCAGGGCTGCCGCCACAGGTCCACGCGCCGGGGGCTTTCGCCCGTCGCCGGCTCACGGACAAGATGCCCGCGCCCCTGCCCGTACGAACCGTATCCGTGGCTCCCGTGCTGCCCGCCCGGCGGGCGCTGATGGAGTGCACCGAGTGCGGCGTACCGGGCATGCCGGACGCGCTGCCGGGCGGGCTGTGCCGGGGCTGTCGGAAGGTCCCCGGCCCCGTGGACCCGTACCTCCTCCCGCCCCAGGAGGTACGCCGCCGGGTGGCGGAGCTCAGAGCCGTCAACTCGTCCGGGTACCGATCCGGTACCGGCACCCCTACCGTGGAGGCATGCCTGCCTTGAACATCGAATTCACCGAGGAAGAGCTCGCGGGTGTCCGCGACCTGGCCGCCGCCGAAGGCAAGAGCGTGAAGGCGTACGTCCACGACGCGGCCGTACGCGAGCACTTCCGGCGGACGTTCGTCGACGGTGCCGTCAAGTGGTTCAACGACCACAAGGCGGAGTTCGACGAGGCGTTCCCCGACGAGGTACCGCCACGGGACCGCAAGCCTGTCGTGCCGGAAGAGCAGCAGCACGACGGGGAAGACCAAGGGAAGAGCCAGGCAGCCTGAGTGAGTCCGTACATCGACGTGCCCTGGCTTCTGGATGTCCAGGAGCGGGCCGTCCCGGAAGACCTCACCGTGTCGGACTACTCGGCGCTCGTCGCCGCCGTCGCCCGTCACAAGACCCGCGTGCCCGTGCTCGCAGAGGCCGACCCCGACACCGCCTGGAAGGCGGCGGCGCTGCTGCACACGGTCGTCAGCCTGTCGCCGCTGCCGTTCCGCAATTCGCTGTAGACCTGGTAGTCCTAGCTCGGACACCAGGGAGCAAGTAACCACCGGTAGGCCCCGAGGGGGGCGTCTGCCGTTTCCTGGCGCTGGAGCGCCTCGTCGGGCTGACCGGGCGCCCCTGGCCGAAGCACCTCACCGATCGGCTTCAGCCTGGGACGCTACAGCCCGAGGATCAGTGCCACTGCGGCGACGCAGCCGAGGTGGGCGACGGTGAGCAGGAGCCATTCGATGATTCTCATGCGCCAGTGATTGCGCGCCAGTACCCGCCACTCGTGGACCATGAATCCGACGGCGGTGGCGAGCAGCGGGGCCCAGAGCAGAGTCCACCAGGACCAGACGTCGCCGAAGCGGAGCACGGCGCACGCTGCGCCGGTGAGCAACACCGTCAGGGACCAGGCAGGCGTCTGCTGTGTGTCGTTGGAGTGCTCGGCGGTGAAGGAGTTGTTCATGGCTGACGACCTTTCGGCTGGGGACCGCTTTGTCGGGCATGGCGGAGGGCGCGCGCCCCCACCAGCGGGGTGCGGCGCGCCCTCCGTCACGGCTCTACGTCTCAGTGGAACAGCACCCAGATGCTGTACAGGTCGCTGCCGAAGCCCATGGCCCACAGCGGGGCCTTCCACTTCCAGTCGAGGGCCTTGTACCACTTGTTGAAGTCGCTGAACTTACCGCCCACGGCCTTGGCGAAGCCGGGGATCTTCTTGAACAGCTTGACGATCCCGTCCCACCTGTTCGCAGCGGCCAACTCGCCGTTAGCGATGGCCTGCAGCTCGGCACGCTCGGCCGCGTTGAGCTCGATCGGAGAGCTCAGCAGTGCCCGCGCGACATCCCGAACCTGCTGCTCCTGCACCGCCGGCGCGGTGACAGCGGCCGCCGGAGCGGGAGTGGTGGTGCGGGCGTGCGCAACGCCGCCACCGAGTCCGAAAGCCAGGGCCGCAACAACGGCGGCCCCTCCGATGCGGATCGCTTTGCGATTCACGTATTGTTCCCCTGTGTCAAGGCACAGGGGGGTGGAGTCCAGGTGTCTGGTCGCCGAGCCGGCGGCTTGGACACTTTCGGCCCGCAACCGCGCCTGGCTTCGCCCCCCGTGCGAATGGTTATGTACAGCCAGCGAGTTGGCCTGGTCAGGGGCCTTGTGCGGCTGCGTCAGGAACGTAACCCAGTTCGGTGATCTCACTCAAACGGTTGACATCGCGAGCATGATCACAAGTGAATCGTTTCCGCCGCATCGGAAGCCATCAGCCCCCCTAAAATCCGTCCATACATTCCGCAATTCCCCGCGCGGCCACCTCTTTCCAGCCAAACCATCGAACACGGCTTCCTGCGTGTCGCAAGGCGCATCGAAGACTCGGTTCCGCTTACGACAACCAGCGTCTCGGACTTCAGGACACCCATCTGCCTGTCGTACATCTCAGGGCTGAGGCGGAGTCGTGTTCCGGGGCGACAATCAGCTGGTGGGCTGCGGGAATCCTGGTTCCATGACGAGTGAGACGACGGTCCCCGGCTCGGCGCTGCCGTTCCCCTTAGACCCACGGCGCCCCGCCCCTTGGCGTTTCTCCGGATGGCGCTGACCACCGGGCATCACAGATGGTGGCGACCGCCGGCCGGAACGGGCGTGGTGCTCATCGGCGCCGTCGCGATGATGCTGGTGCTGTTCGTCGGCACCGAGATCCCGTCGGTGAACCTCCGGAACCTACCCCGGCGGGTTACTTGCTCCCTGGTGTCCGAGCTAGGACTACAGGGCCCTGTACACCTGCTCGGTCGCCACGCACTACATGGCCGCCATGGGCGAGGGCATCGACCCGCCGTACGGAGCCCTGTCCGAGCTGGTCAGTGAGGTTCGCCGGAAGGAGGCCGACGTCTTCGGCGCCGGCTCCCGGATCCGTTCCTGGCGGATCTGACCGCCTCCCCGGCCCGGCCCGCCCGTCCCGGGGTGACGAGCACAACACCCCGAGCACCGCGCTCCCCCGCCGCTGCGTAAACCGCAGGTGTCCGCGCCGTCACGGCACTGATTTCGAAGGACCGGAGCCGCTCCCACTGAGCGATGCACCAAACCGGACATTGTTGTCACATCCTTGTGGCACAAAACGCGAGGCAGACCGCCCGACGGCCCCGTAAGCTCCCCGCATGCAGGTGATCCAGTCAACGAAGCTCGCCAACGTCTGTTACGAGATCCGGGGCCCTGTGCTCGAGGAGGCGATGCGGCTCGAGGCAGCAGGTCACCGCATCCTCAAGCTCAACACCGGCAACCCGGCCGCCTTCGGTTTCGAGTGCCCGCCCGAGATCCTCGAGGACATGCTGCGCAACCTCGGGAGCGCGCACGGGTACGGTGACGCGAAGGGGCTGCTGTCCGCACGCCGCGCGGTCATGCAGCACTACCAGACCAAGGGCATCGAGCTTGACGTCGAGGACATCTACCTCGGCAACGGCGTCTCCGAGCTGATCCAGATGTCGATGCACGCGCTGCTGGACGACGGCGACGAGGTACTCGTACCGGCGCCGGACTACCCGCTGTGGACCGCGTCGGTCTCGCTCGCGGGGGGCACGGCCGTGCACTACCGCTGCGACGAGCAGTCCGACTGGATGCCCGACCTCGCCGACATCGAGCGGAAGATCACCGACCGCACCAAGGCAATCGTCATCATCAATCCGAACAACCCGACGGGTGCGGTGTACGACGACGAGATGCTGCGCTCGCTCACGGAGATCGCCCGCCGGCACAACCTGGTCGTCTGCTCCGACGAGATCTACGACAAGATCCTCTACGACGGCACCACGCACACCCCGACCGCCGCCATCGCCCCGGACCTGCTCACTCTCACCTTCAATGGGCTGTCCAAGAACTACCGGGTGGCCGGCTACCGCAGCGGCTGGATGGCGGTCTGCGGACCGAAGGCGCACGCCGCGTCTTACATCGAGGGTCTGACGATCCTGGCCAATATGCGGCTCTGCGCAAATATGCCCTCGCAGCACGCGGTGGCCACGGCGCTCGGCGGACGCCAGTCGATCGAGGACCTGGTGCTGCCGGGCGGCCGGATTCTGGAGCAGCGGAACACCGCGTACGAGCTGCTCACGCAGATCCCGGGGGTGACGTGCGTGAAGCCGAAGGGCGCGCTGTACCTGTTCCCGCGGCTCGACCCCACGGTCTACAAGATCAAGGACGACCGGGCCATGGTCCTCGATCTCCTCCGTGCCGAGAAGATCATGGTCGTGCACGGTACGGGATTCAACTGGCCGGAGCCGGACCACTTCCGGATCGTCACCCTGCCCAGCACCGAGGACCTCGCGGACGCGGTCACCCGGATCGGGAACTTCCTGGACGGCTACAGCCAGCCGTAGCCCGACTCGGCTCAACCTTAGACACAATCCAAGCTAGGATGGTCTCCTGACGACCCGCGCAGGAGGCCATCCCCATGTACGAGCCGATCCGTACCAAGTCGGTCCATCGCATGGACCGTGCCGCCGCCGACTATCCGCACCGCAGCCGCGAGGAGGAGCTGGACATCCAGCTCGCGGGCCATCTGGCCGCGCTCCTCGCCGTCACCGACGAGCTGGGCCTCGACGAGGACGCCGAGCGCATCGCCGGCCAGGTGGCCAGGCTGCGCGGCGCCCCGCCCGTCCGGCACGCCGGCCTCACCTCCGGCGGCACCGGCGCCCTGCACCGCCGCGCCCACGACATCGCGGCCCGCGCCCTGCTCGTCGCCGCTTCCCGTGCCGACACCGCGGCCGCGATCCTCGCGGCCGAGCGGATGGACGTACACGCCGCCGCGCTGGAACTGGCCGGCGCCCACTGACGGCCCCGGTCCGCGTGCCGCGGAGGCGCGCGGACCGGGTGCCACCCGCCTGCGGCGCGCGAGCCCGTTGCCGTCAGCGTTACGGCAGGAGGGTCAGCGCCGAGACGTGCTTCGGTTTGACGACGGTGAAATGCCGGTGATCGATGGTGGCGATACGCTCTGTCTCGTAGCGTTCAGCGATGGCGATCACGGAGGCGTCGACTGCGCCGAGCGGGAAGTCGCCGTATTTCACGACCAGTTCGCTGATACGCCGTAGGTCGTCGTGGGTGAGCTGAACGAGTTCGAGTCGCCCTTTGACGACCTGGTCGATAAAGCTGGCCTCGATGTTCGGCCAGCGCTCCAGACTCCAGCACACCTCGGCCAGTACGGTGCCGGGCAGCAGACGGCGCCCCTTCAGCCCCTTGAGGAAGTCCACGCAGCGGGCATGGTGCTTGTCGTTGGCGTTGAACGCCGCGAGCAGGGGGCCGGTATCGAAGACCGTGACGGTCACCCGGCCTCACCGAAGCGCCGCTCCATACGCTCGCGCACGTAGTCGTCGTGGCGCTCGGCATAGTCCGCGGGCGCGCTGATGGTCCCGAACAGCGCCAGGAAGTCGTCCGGCAGCCCGTCGTCGCTGGTCGCCTCGGCCTCTTCCGGCGCTTCCCGGTCGACCTCGGACAGCTCCTCGTCCTGGGTGATGATCAGCCGCAGTCTCCGCGCCTGGGCCGGGCTGAGCCGGTCGACCAGATGATGCAGGTGCTCATAGTCGTGTGCTGCCGTCATGGGCCAAGTCTGGCACCCTCCCAGTCCCCCTGTCCTGCCTCTCTGACCAGCCGCTCCGCGCACGCGCGGACGGCGGGCCCCCGCCGTGGGGGCCCGCCGTCGGCAAACACGCAGGGCGGCGACTAGCCCAGGCGCTTCACCAGCGCGCGGTACTCGTCCCACAGCTCCTTCGGGGTGTGGTCACCGAAGGTGTTGAGGTGCTCCGGCACCAGCGCCGCTTCCTCGCGCCAGACCTCCTTGTCGACCGTGAGCAGGAAGTCGAGGTCGGACTCGGAGAGGTCGAGGCCGTCGGTGTCCAGGGCCTCCTTGGTCGGCAGGATGCCGATGGGGGTCTCGACGCCCTCGGCCTTGCCCTCCAGGCGCTCGACGATCCACTTCAGAACGCGGCTGTTCTCACCGAAGCCCGGCCACACGAACTTGCCCGCGTCGTTCTTGCGGAACCAGTTGACGTAGTAGATCTTCGGGAGCTTGGCGGGGTCCTTGTCCGCGCCGACCTTGACCCAGTGGCCCATGTAGTCGCCCATGTTGTAGCCGCAGAACGGCAGCATGGCGAACGGGTCGCGGCGCAGCTCGCCGACCTTGCCCTCGGCGGCGGCGGTCTTCTCGGACGCGACGTTCGCGCCGAGGAAGACTCCGTGCTGCCAGTCGAAGGACTCGGTCACCAGCGGCACGGCGGTGGCGCGGCGGCCGCCGAAGAGGATTGCCGAGATCGGCACACCCTTCGGGTCCTCCCACTCCGGGGCGATGATCGGGCACTGGCCGGCCGGCACGGTGAAGCGGGCGTTGGGGTGGGCGGCCGGGGTCTTCGACTCCGGGGTCCAGTCGTTGCCCTTCCAGTCGGTGAGGTGCGCGGGCAGTTCCTCGGTCATGCCCTCCCACCACACGTCGTTGTCGTCGGTGAGCGCGACGTTGGTGAAGACGGAGTTGCCCCACATGGTCTTCATGGCGTTGGCGTTGGTGTGCTCGCCGGTGCCGGGCGCGACGCCGAAGAAGCCGGCCTCGGGGTTGATCGCGTAGAGGCGGCCGTCCTCGCCGAACCGCATCCAGGCGATGTCGTCGCCGATGGTCTCGACCGTCCAGCCGGAGATCGTGGGCTCCAGCATGGCGAGGTTCGTCTTGCCGCAGGCGCTCGGGAAGGCGGCGGCGACGTACTTCGACTCACCGTGCGGCGGGGTCAGCTTCAGGATGAGCATGTGCTCGGCCAGCCAGCCCTCGTCGCGGGCCATGACGGACGCGATGCGCAGGGCGTAGCACTTCTTGCCGAGCAGGGCGTTGCCGCCGTAGCCGGAACCGTACGACCAGATCTCACGCGACTCGGGGAAGTGCGAGATGTACTTGGTGGAGTTGCAGGGCCAGGGCACATCCGCCTCACCCTCGGCGAGCGGCGCGCCGAGCGTGTGTACGGCCTTGACGAAGAACCCGTCGGAGCCGAGCTCGTCGAGGACCAGCTGTCCCATACGGGTCATGGTGCGCATGGCGACGGCGACGTACGCGGAGTCGGTGATCTCGACGCCGATCGCGGACAGCGGCGAGCCGACCGGGCCCATGCAGAAGGGCACGACGTACATGGTGCGGCCGCGCATGGAGCCGCGGAAGAGGCCCTTCTCGCCGACGAAGATGTCCTTCATCTCGGCGGGGGCTTTCCAGTGGTTGGTCGGGCCCGCGTCCTCCTCCTTCTCGGAGCAGATGAAGGTCCGGTCCTCGACGCGCGCGACGTCGGTCGGGTCGGAGGCGGCGTAGTACGAGTTCGGGCGCTTGATCGGGTCGAGCTTCTTGAACGTGCCCTTGGCGACGAGCTCCTCGCACAGGCGCTCGTACTCGGCCTCGGAACCGTCGCACCAGACCACCTGGTCGGGCTCGGTGAGGGCAGCGATCTCGTCGACCCAGGAGATCAGCTCCTGGTGGTTGGTGGGGACGGTAGCGGGAGCCGCGATGTCGCGCGCCACGGTTGCTCCTTGATGAGGGGTTTTTTAGATGTATGCCCCGTGGGGGCTGCGACCCGGATGCTTCACTGTGGTGCCCTCGCGCTCATCCGGTGCCGACCGCACTCATCTGATCATCGGTGCCATTCGCCCATATGTCCAGAGGACGTCTCACGTGAGCATCGCCACTTGACGGCTTCGTACCGATACGTAACCTACGGTTGCGTAGGTAGCATGGGGCCTATGACATCACCCGCATCCGACGACGACGGGCCGGTCGAGATCCAGCTCCCCGCCCTGGTCAAGCCGAAGCTGCGCGGCTGGCTGCACGCCGGTATGTTCCCCGCGGTGCTGATCGCGGGGGTGGTGCTGCTCGCCCTCACGGACTCCACCCGCGCCCGGATAGCGTGCGGGATCTACATCCTCACCGCATGCCTGCTCTTCGGCGTGAGCGCGCTCTACCACCGCGGTACGTGGGGCCCGCGCGGCGAGGCGGTCCTGCGCAGGCTCGACCACGCCAACATCTTCCTGATCATCGCGGGTACCTACACCCCGCTGACCATGCTGCTCCTGCCCGCCTCCACGGGACGCACGCTCCTGTGGGCGGTCTGGGCCGCGGCGCTGGCGGGCATCGCCTTCCGGGTCTTCTGGGTCGGCGCCCCGCGCTGGCTCTACACCCCCTGCTACATCGCGATGGGCTGGGCCGCCGTCTTCTTCCTGCCCGACTTCATGCGCGCGGGCGGGATCGCCGTACTCGTGTGCGTGATCGTCGGCGGGCTGCTCTACAGCGCCGGCGGCGTGATCTACGGCATCAAGCGCCCCAACCCGTCACCGCGGTGGTTCGGGTTCCACGAGGTCTTCCACTCGTTCACCCTCGCCGCCTTCGTCGTGCACTACGTCGGCATCTCGCTGGTGGCCTACCAGCACGCCTGAGTCGCGACAATGGGCCCATGGCGTCCCCACATACCCCTGCCGACGAGACCCCCCAGCTGGGGCTGCGCGAGCGCAAGAAGCTCAAGACCCGGATCGCGATCCGCCGGGCCACGTACGCGCTGATCGCCGAGCAGGGGTACGACGCGACCACGATCGAGCAGATCGCGGAGGCGGCCGAGGTCTCCTCCTCCACCGTCTTCCGGTACTTCCCCACCAAGGAGGACATCGTCCTCACCGACGAGTACGACCCGGTGATGGAGGCGGTGCTGCGGGGCCGGCCGGCCGGGGAGCCGCCCCTTGAGTCCCTGCGGTTCGTCATCACCGAGGTGCTGCGTACGTACCTCGACCGCGAACGCGACGAGATGATCCGGCGCACCCGGCTGATGGTGGACATCCCCGCCGTCCGGGCCCGGATGACCGAGACCATGTCGGCGACGGCGATCCTGCTGACCCGCGCGCTCGCCGACCGCACCGGCCGGGCCCCCGACGACCTGGAGCTGCGTATCTTCACCGCGGCGGTGCTGGGCGCGCTGCGCGAGGTGACCATCTACTGGGGCGAGCGCGGCTTCCGGGACGACCTGATCGAACTGGTCGAACGGGCCCTGGACACGATGAAGGGCGGCCTGGCGCTCTGAGCACCCGGCCGCCCCTCCACCGCTGATCAGCGAGTCACCTGCCGGCGGGTCACCGCCTGCGGGTCACTGCCGGCGGGTCACTGCCGGGTCACCGCCTGCGCAGGTCTCCCTTCCCGCACGTGCGCCCGTCCCGGTCCGGGTCCAGCCGCAGCGGATCGTCCTTGCCGTTGACCTTCAGCCGGCCGTAGTCGTGGGTCGCGAGCCACTCGCAGCGGGCCTTCGTCGTCGCCTTGACCGACTTCGGGAAGACGGTCGGGACGCAGACGTTGGCCGTGCCGTAGTGCCGGTCGCAGCCCGCGATCGTCGGCGCGACCGGAGCCGAAGCGCGCTTCTTCAACGGCTTCTTGGGCGCCTTCTCCGGATCGTCCGCGAACGCGTGGACGTGCGCCGAAGGGGCGTCCTTCGCCAGCGCCGCGGGCCCGCCGAGGTGCACCCACTTCGCCACCGACGGGATGCCGCCCGCGTCGACCGCGTAGAGCATGTACCAGCCGGGCGGAGCCAGGTTCGGGTTGCTGGTGACATTGAGGTCGATGTTGTTCCCGTCGACCGTCAGCGGCAGGTCCACGAACCGCTGGTTGGGGTCGGAGGAGTGGGTCACCGCGGCCGGACGGATCAGCTCCGCCTTGGCGATGGGCCGGTTGACGGTGATCCGCTGGGTGTCCCCGTACGTCCACTGCGTGTCGATGACCGAAGTGATCTGCGGGCGGGCGCCCTTGAGCAGATACGGCGGCGTGTAGATCGACACGTTGTGGTTGAAGGTGCCGTTGCCCGGGTTGTCACCGGCCGCCATCACCCGGCCGTCCGGCAGCAGGAACGCCGACGAGTGGTACGTCCGCGGGATCGGGTCCGTCGCCAGGCCCGACTGGTACGTGTTCGTCGTCGGGTCGAAGAACGACGCCTCGTACACCGGATCGGCCCGGTCGTGCAGACCGCCGCCCGTCTCCAGCACCTTGCCGTCCGGCAGCAGCACGGCGGAGACGTACATCTTGCCCTCGGCGCCCGTCTGCGGGCGCTTGCCCAGCCCCTGGTCGACCTGGCCCTGCGGCAGCAGCGGGCCGGGGGTGTAGACCGGGTTGGGGGCCTTGAGGTCGATGATGTCCGTGTACCGGTTCGCGACCGGGTTGCTCTCGTTGTTGCCGCCGCCCACGGTCAGCACCCGCTGGTCCTGGGCCGGGGGAAGCAGCACGCTCGCCGACTCGTCGCGCTGGTCCTTGCTCTGCAGACCGGGCACGTCGGTGACGGTGTTGGCGTTGTAGTCGTAGATGGAGGCGCCCGTGCCCGGCGTGCCGTTGCCGAAGGTGTGGCTGCCGGAGTAGAACAGCCGGCCGTCCTGCATCAGGATCATCGACGGGTACAGGCCCCAGAACGACCAGGTCTGGTTGACCTCGTACCACGGCAGCCACTTGTTCTGCGCCGCGGAGAACTTCTCCGCCGTCACATTGCCCGTCGAGTCCTCCTTCAGACCGCCGAAGGAGATGACGTCACCGTTGCCGAGGACGGTCGCCGACGGGTACCAGTGCCCGCCGTTCATGTCGTTCGTCTTCGTATACGACTCGGTCGCCGGGTCGAAGGTGTACGAGTCCTTCAGCCCCTGGTAGCCGATCTTGCCGTCGGCGGACGGATAGCCCTTGTTGCCGCTCATGATCAGCACCCGGCCGTCCTGGAGCTGCACATGGCCGGCGCAGAACATGTCGACGGGTGTGGGGACGGTCTTGAAGCTGCCGTTCGCCGGGTCGTACACGGCGGAGGTGAACGTGCCCGCCGCGAACAGCGTCGGGTCGTTGCCGGAGCCCGCGATCAGCAGCACCTTGCCGTTGTGCAGCACCACGGAGTGCATGGAACGCACCGGGTTCTGCACCGGAAGGACATCCCAGCGGCCCTTCTCGCACTCCACCGGCGTCGCCGTGCACTGCGGCTCGGGCGCGGGCGGGGTGACTTCCTCCATCACGTAGTCGTCGGTGGTGACGCTGCCCGTGCCGTACACCGACACACCCCACGCGATCTGGTCGGTGCCGGCCGGGACGACGGGCGTACGGACCTCCGTGCGCTGGTAGGCCGGGCTGATCGGGAGGGTCTTGAGGTCCGTCCAGTACTGCCAGCCGGCGGTCGTGTCGTGCCGGAAGAGCGTGACCGAAGTGTCGGGGGTGTCGCTCTTGTACCAGAGCGACAGGTCGTACTGCCGGTCCGGCGTCACCTTGGGCGCGCACGCCGTGTTCTCGGTGATCAGCGCCTTGCGGTCACCGCTCAGCCGCCGGGTCAGCGTCACCTTCATCGCCTTGGTGCCGGAGTGCGCGTCAGGGACGGTGGCGAAGGTGAAGTCGTTGTCGCCCCAGCCGGACTTCGACCAGCAGGCCGGCATGTCCCCGGTGCCCGCCGTCTCGAAGCCCGGATTGGAGATCAGGTTGGGCGGCCCTGCCGAAGCCTGCTGCTGCGGAACAGATATCAACAGCCCCGCCGTCATGGCGCCGACGGCCAGCATCGCCTGTCTGCGGCGACTTCGTCCCTTCGGGATCGTGGATGGTGGCATTACGCGGTCCTTTCTGTGCGGCTCCCTCGGCTGCTACGGCTACTCCTGCGCGGCAGATAGACCAGGGCTTCGGTGGCCGCGAACCGCAGCACGAAGGTGGTCAGCAGCGCGAGCGTGGTGGCGGGCAGAACCGCCAACTGGAACTGGCCCACGAACAGGGCGATCAACGGGATGCGCAGCAGCAGATCGGCGTTGGCCAACAGCGCGAACCGGCCCACCCGGTCCACCCAGTGCCGGTGCGCACGGCGGTCGCGGAACAGCAGCACCTCGATGAGGAGGAAGTTCCACACGACGCCGAACTGGTTGGCGACGACCTCCGCCGGCAGGAAGTGCATCCCGGCGGAGGTGAGGAAGGAGAGGACGACCAGGTTCGGTACGAACCCGGTCAGCCCGATCAGGCCGAAGGCGAGCATCCGGGCCAGCGGCGACGACGTACGCAGCGCGGAGAGGTGCCCAAGGAAGCGCACCCCTTCCTTCGCCGTCGACTTGGACTCACCGGCGAACCGGTCCTGGAAGACGAACGGCACCTCGGCGACCTTCTCCGGCCGGCAGCGCACCGCGAGTTCGAGGAGGATCTTGTAGCCCAGCGGCCGCAGCGCGTCCGCGGTCACCGCGGAGCGCCGGATCGCGAAGAAGCCGCTCATCGGGTCGCTGATGCCGTGCAGCCGGCGCGGGAAGAGCGCCTTGGTCAGCCAGGTGGCGCCGCGCGAGACGGCGATCCGGTAGCCGCCGGCCAGCCCTGCCCGGCTGCCGCCGCGGATGTAGCGGCTGGCGACGACGAGTTCGGCGCCCGACCGCTCGCCGGCCGCGACCAGTTCGGGCACGAGCGCGGGCGGATGCTGGAGGTCGGCGTCCATGACGACGATCCAGTCCGAGCCGGCCGCCTTGATGCCCTCGACGACCGCGCCGCCGAGGCCGCCCGTCGGGGTGTCGCGGTGGATGACGGAAACCGGAAAGGGGCAGTCCTGCGCCGCCTTGCCGATCACCTCCGGGGTGTCGTCCGTGGAGTCGTCGACGAAGACGACCTCGCAGGGCAGCCGGGAGGGCACGGAGTCGGTGAGCCGGCTCAGCAACTCCGCCACGTTGGCCGACTCGTTGAAGGTCGGGATGATGACGGTGACGGCGCCGGGCTCGGCCACCTCGGCGGCGTGAAGATCCGGATCACCCAGTTCCTCAGCTCGTTCGGGAACAGCATTCTCCTGGGGGAAGCCCCCCAGACCCCCTTTGCTCACTGCTCATCAGCTCCCGTGATCTGCCGGATCTCGATCCGGTCCTCGCCCTCGCCGAAGACGGCGACCGGCGTCGAATGCTCCAGTGCAGCCTTGACGTTGGGCAGATCAACGGCGTCCCGGCGAACGGTCGGGGACGAGACGACGTAATCGATGTCCTGCCAGCCGCGCGGCATCGTCTTCGTCACCGCCGGGTCGAGGTCGGCCTTGTAGAACCAGATCGCGCCGAGCCCCGGCTGATAGCCCTGGTGCACCAGGTCGAGCCAGAGCGCGTCGTCGACGAGCACCCGGGCATCCGCCGGGTCCGGCACCTCCTTGCCGAGCCAGGCCGCGGCCTGCCGGTAGGGGCCGTTGGCGTCGGTGGTCAGCGCCGCCTGATTGCCGTCGTACCAGCGCGGCACGACGTACACGGCCGCGGAAGCCGCCAGTACGACAGCCACCGTCCAGCGCCCGTACGACAGCGCCTTCCCCTCGTTCGCCCGCCGCCGCTTGCGCAGTACGGCGTGGGCCACGCTCGCCGCGCCGCCGGCCAGTACCAGCGCCAGGAACGGCAGCGCCTGGATGACGTACATCGCGGGCAGGTAGCCGGACGGGCGCATCGCCACGACCGCCAGGATGGCCACCACCAGCGCGGGGCCCGCGAGCGCCCGTGCGGTGACCGACCAGCGGGTGGTGAGCAGCAGCAGGGCCGCGCCGGCCAGGCCGCCGAGCGGCAGCACCCGGTCGTAGTAGAGCCAGGACCGGAAGACGCCGTGCGAGCCGGAGGCGGTGTCGAAGACGGAGCCGGAACCCGCGCGGCCCATCTGGTACGTGATGCCGTCGATCAGCGACACATGGCCGGGCCCGGGGAACAGCTCGTTGTTCAGCAGCGCGAACAGCGGGTACGACAGGCCGATCATGGTGCAGGCGGTGATCGCGCCGGGTACCGCGAACTTGCGGGTGTCCTTGTGGCTGTGCCGCCACATCGTCACCAGCAGTGCCGGCAGCACCACCAGCATCGTCTCCTTGGTGAGCACGCCGACCGCGGCGGCGAGCCCCGCACCGAAGTGGTGCCACAGGTGACGGTTGGGGGAAGCGGCCAGGCAGAAGGCCAGCAGCATCCACATGACCGCGATGTTGTCGAGGAAGATCTCCCGCTGGAGGACGACGGAGAGCGGCGACAGCCCGAACAGCACCATGGCCAGCGCGGCCGCCCAGCGCGGCAGGAACAGCCGGCGCGCCAGTACGTACAGCAGCACCGCGCACGCGGCGCTGACCAGCAGCATCGCGAAGCGCATCGTGGCCACGGTCATGGACTCGGGCGCGATCAGCGACGGCAGCCAGGTGAGGCCGGCTATCTGGATCCAGCCGAGCGGCGGATGGTCGTACCAGTATGTGTAGTGGGCGAGGCCGTCGCCCTGCTGCACGGCCCACGCCTGCGCGAGGTAGGTGCCCTCGTCGTCGCTGAGCGTCGGGAAGTGGGTGATGTTCCAGCCCTGGACGAGCATGATCACGACCAGCAGCCCGAAGCAGAGCAGCAGGTCGGGCCGCGAGCTGCGGAACCGGATGACGGGCCGGACGTGTCCCGGGGCCGCGGCCTCGGGCGCCGGCCGCTGTGCGGGGAGGGTGGCGGTGTCGGTGTCAGTGGCCGTAGGCAGAGTTGCGGTCACCGGTGGACATCCTCTCGGGTCTCAGTGAGGTGCGCGCCGACATGGCTGGTCAGCTCCCACTCGTTGCGGCCGCGCTGCTCCCGCCAGACGGCGCGCATCGCGGCGCCGGCCAGGAGGATCTGGTAGAAGGGGCCGCCGATGATGAGCTTCAGGTAGTGGACGAAGCGGACGCGGAGGCCATACTGCTTGCCGAAGTCGTGCAGTCCGACGATCTCGAAGACGAACGTGACCATGGCCGTGATCAGGGGCAGGAAGGTCACGATGGCGACGCCGACGGGGACATCGAGGAAGAACGCGATGCCCGCGTTGAGCGGGATGATCACGCCGGAGAATGCCTGCAGGAACGGCGTCATGAGGGTGTAGCGGGCGAGCAACCGCTGCCCGAAGCCAGGGAGTTGCTTCCAGTCCCTCTTCCGGTAGACCTGGAGGAAGCCCTGATTCCACCGGGTCCGCTGCTTGAGCAGGCTCATCAGCGTGCCGGGGGTCTCCTCGCGGGTGACCATGTCGCTGTCGTACGCGACGACGACCTTCTTGCCGACACTCGACAGCCGCACACCGAGGTCGCAGTCCTCGGCCAGGCAGTTCTGGTCCCAGCCGTCGGCCTCGCGCAGCACGTCCGTACGGACGAAGACGGTGTTGCCGCCGAGCGGGATGAAGCCCTTCTGCGCGTGCAGGTGCAGGCGGGAGCGGAACCAGAAGAAGTACTCCAGGCAGTTGCGCAGGCTGTACCAGCTGGAGTGGAAGTTGATCAGCTGGACCCCGCCCTGGACGACATCGGCGCCGGTGGACGTGAAGGCGTGGTCCACATGCGCGAGCAGCTCGGGGTGGACCTGGTCCTCGGCGTCGAAGACGCCCACGATGTCGCCGCGGCAGTGCGGGAGGGCGGTGTTGAGCGCCTTGGGCTTGTTCTTGACCTCGTGGGTGTCGGTGATGACCCGTACCCGGACCGGGTCGCGGGACGCCGCGCGCTCGGCGACGGCGGCGGTCTCCGGGTCGTCGTGCCCGACGATCACGATGATCTCGTAGTTGGTGTGGCTGGATTCGAGCAGTCGCTCGATGGTGTGCTCCAGCACGGCCTGTTCATGCCGGGCCGGCAGCAGCAGGGAGAAGGAGAGCCCCACGCCGCCGTGCGGGCGGGCGAAGCTGGTGGCGGCGAGTGTTTCCGGCGTACGCCAGGCATGCATCTGCCACCAGAGTGTGAACGCCGCCATCCAGAACAGCGCCAGCGAAACGGCAGCAATAAACACAGAAGTGAACAAAAAGGTCCCCCCTTGGACCTGCTGAGGCGCCGCGCGCCGCAACATCGCGTGATTCCCCCAAGGGGCGGATCGCGGCCGGACCCCCTGTCCGGCGCTGCCCCTGTCTTCCCCCTCCGCGTACTCCCCAGTACGCGAGTCCGAGTCTCTCGTGGAGAGAATAGGGGGAGAAGGTGAAACTCAGACACTGAACACATAAAAAGCGTGTTTCTGAACTGGCGTACGATCAAGAAACATTGACGCCGTGTACGGTGCCCCCGCACACCACGGCGCACCACCCGAGCCAGATCACGCGCCGGAACGCGCCCCCAACTGCCCCGCCAGCACCGCCACATCGGAAGTCGGCGCGGCACACACGAAATGCCGGCACACGAACGCGGCGGGCCGGCCCTCCACCAGCGGCCGGTCGGCCAGCAGCGGCATCTCGTCGCTCCCCGGCTCCCCCACCGCGACCACCGCACCCGGAGCCGTCGCCAACAGCGCCGCGCGGTGCAGCTCCTGCGTCCGCACGTCGTCCGGCCCACCCACCACGGCCACCTCACGCGGCCCGTCGAGCAGCGACTCGGCCACCGCGAGCCCCCAGCCGATGAACCGCGGCGCACGCGGACCCAGCGCCTTCACCACACCCAACGCCCGCTCGGCGGCCGTCCGGTGCGCCTCCGACCCGGTGTGCGCCGCGTACGACAGCAACGCGCCCGCCGCCGCCGTCCACCCCGACGGCGTGGCACTGTCGGTCGGGTCCTGCGGCCGGCGGATGAGCTGCTCGGCATCGTGCGCCGTGTCGAACAGGACGCCGTCCTCACCCCTGAACTGATCCAGCACGATGTCCGTCAGGAACCCCGCGAACTCCAGCCACACGCCCTCCCCGGACACCGCGGCCAGCGCGAGGAACCCCTCGGCGACATTCGCGTAGTCCTCCAGGACCCCGGCGTTCGCACCGACGTGACCGTCCTTGGAGGTCCGGGCCAGCCGCGCCCTGCCGTCCATGTGCACCCGTACGAGCAGATCGGCGGCCTCGGTCGCCCGCTCCACCAGGTCCGGCCGGCCGAAGTACGCCCCCGTCTCGGCGAGCGCGGCGATCGCCAGCCCGTTCCAGGACGCCACGATCTTGTCGTCCCGACCGGGGCGCGGCCGCTCCTCGCGGGCGGCCAGCAGCCGCTCCCTGACGGAGGCCACCCGGCCCGCCTCCACCACGCCATCACCCTGCGGCAGCTGAAGGACCGAGGCCCCCTCCTCGAAAGTGCCCTCCTCCGTCACCCCGAAGTACCGGACGGCGAAGTCGCCGTCCTCCTCCCCCAGCACCTCGCGCAGCTGCGCCGGCGTCCACACGTAGAACGCGCCCTCGACATGCCTGCCGCTGCCTCCCCCAGAGCCTTCGGCCTGGGGGTGCCCCCATCCGTCTTCGACTGCACTGTCGGCGTCGAGCGCCGAGGCGTAACCGCCCTCACGCGTGCGCAGCTCCCGCACCATGAAGTCGGCGGTCTCCAGAGCGACCCTGCGGGCCAGCTCCGAACCGGTGGCGCGCCACACATGCGCATACACCCGACAGAGCAGCGCATTGTCATACAGCATCTTCTCGAAGTGCGGTACCAAAGATCCATTGGGTCCGCGCAGCACGTAGCGATGGAACCCGCCTCCCACCTGGTCGAACAGGCTGGATCGCACCATGGCCTCGCAGGCGCCTTCCGCCATCTCCCGTGCGCCGTCCGACCCGGTCCGGGCATGGTGGCGGAGAAGAAACTCCACGACCATGCTCGGCGGGAACTTCGTGTCGCCTCCCCCGAACCAGCCGCTCGCCGGGTCGTAGTCCCGGGTCAGCTGGAGCAGGGCGTTGCCCTGGGACTCGGCGGTCGGCAGTCCCGAACCCCCTGCCCCGAGTGCGCGGCCGGCCAGGTCACGGGTGATCTTCTGCGCGACCTCGGCCACCTCCTCACGCCGGCCGACCCAGGCAGTCCGTACGCCTTCGAGCACCTGCGTGAACGAGGCCATCCCGGGCCGGGGCTCGGGCGGGAAATAGGTACCGAAGTAGAAGGGCTCCCCATCGGCCGTCATGAAGACGGACATCGGCCATCCCCCTTGCCCCGTCGCCGCCTGCACCGCCTCCATGTAGACGGCGTCGACGTCCGGCCGCTCCTCCCGGTCAACCTTGATGCTCACGAAGTGCTCGTTCATGTACGCGGCCGTCAGCTCGTCCTCGAAGGACTCGTGCGCCATCACATGGCACCAGTGACAGGAGCTATAGCCGACACTCAGGAACACGGGCACATTGCGCTGACGGGCCTCCTCGAAAGCCGCCGGTTCCCACGGCCACCAGTCCACTGGATTGTCCGCATGCTGGAGGAGGTACGGGGACGTGGCGTGCGCAAGTCGGTTGGGCATACCCCCATCCTTGCGCACCCGTCGAAACGCCGCCGATGTGCCACGAGGGGATGGCAGCGGACGCAATCAGCGGAGCGAATCACGTGTGCACCTGCCAGGGGGCGACACTCTCCCGGGCGACCAGGAGCTTCAGGAAGGGCTCACGTCCCCCGGAGCGGCCGACCACTCCTTGCCAACCGCGTTCGGGCCGTAGGAACGCCGTGGGGCGCTTGCGTCGCGCGCCCGGTGGGTCGGCAGGGTCTTCGTAATCCGGGATCACGTCGCGGAGAATGCCGACACGGCCTGCGCTGTCCTCGACCCGCTTTCCGATCTCAGCGGCGCTGATCATCCCGGCCCCGCCGTCTCCCGTGCGGGTGATTCCGAAGCTCCACGTTGCAGTCGCTGACCTTGGAACCTTCGCCCGCCATGCGAGCCACGCGCAACGGCAGCTCTACTGGTGGTTGCGATTACGTGGTCAGCTGCACGGCCCGCTCCTCGTGTCGTCCCGATGGAGAACACGCTAGGAACCGTGGAACCCCAGAACCCAGGGGATTGCACACGGTTGCACGCCAATTACCGGAGGGAGTCCTTCGCCGCGGTGATCAGCGCGCGGGCCTTCGCGCCGTAGACCGCCAGATCGGCCAGCTCCGTGAAGGTCTCGGCGTAGGCGGCAACCTCGCTGGGCTGCGTGAGGGTGAGATAGCCGGAGACCAGCTCGACGTTGGCCTGTGCGGTGTCGAAGATCCAGAATCCTTCCACCGGCATCCGTGACCGATCGGTTCGTGTGGGCACCACGCCCAGGCTCACGCGGGGCAGCGCGCCGACTGTGAGGAGATGGCAGAGCTGTTCCTCTTGCACCTCCGCCCCGCCGATCCCGTTCCGCAAGACCGATTCCTCAACCAGGAACGCGAACCGTCGATCGCCCTCGTAGAGCACGCGTTGCCGCTCCATGCGGACAGCTACCGCGTCGGCCACGTCGTCCACTGCGACCCGTCTCCGCTGGACAGCACGCAACACGGCCTCGGTGTAGCCGTACGTCTGGATCAGTCCCGGAACGAACCACGACGAGTAGGCGCGGAATCGGCGGGTGCGCTCGAACAGCGGCAAGCGGGCTTCCTGTGCCTGTTTGAGCCCGGCGCGTTCCATGCGCCGCCACCCGATCCACATGCCTTCGGCAGTGCGCAGTGATGCAATCAGGTCGTCGGTCTGATCCTCCGCGCCACAGGCACGGCACCACGCCCGGATGTCGTCAGCGGACGGGGGCGTACGCGCGTTCATGATCCGTGACGACTTGGACGGATGCCAGGAGCACAGACGGGCGATATCCCGTCCGGTCAGGCCGGCATCCCGGCACAGCTCAGCGAGTCGGTTCGCCAGAGCTTGCCGGGCCTGCTGCGCGCTCGAAGATGGTGAGACAGCCATGGTGGTGACAGGTCAGCGCGGTCGGTACTCCTCGTGGGGGATGGCCCTTTGCCATACGGCCTCGAAGGCGCCGGCGCACAGCTTCACCCGCTCAGGGTCATCCACGTACTCCCGCCCGTCCTGGTCGAGCTGCCCGTCTCCGGTGAAGTGATGGAACAGGGCCTGTGCCCCGTCGAAGACCCAGAAGTCCGTACCGGGCAGGGCCAGATCTGTGGTCTGCCTTCTCGGCAGCCATCCGACCAGCTCACCCGCTGCGATGTTCGTGAAGGTGCAGTCGTACTCGTAGCGCACGTAGTCGCTGATCGGCTCGGACACGATCCGGACCCGACGGACCGCTACCCCACGGGCCGTCGCTTCGCGCACCGCGTCGTGCCAGCCGCCCCACCACGAAGACCGGTCAGCGGGGTCAAGGCGCTTGCCCTGCTGCCACGCGATGAACTCGGGGTCATCGAGCATGTAGCTGTCACGCAACTCAAGGTGCACTGCCGAGTGTTGTGCTCGTGCCAGTGCATGACGCGCGGGTGGCTGCACTTCCTGCCTCTCAGTTGTCGTCCGGGCGGGGGATGTACTTCAGCATTACCGCGGGAACCCGGATGATCGTCTCGTGGTCCGGCACGTCCGTGGAGTGGCCCGGGATCGAACCGATCTCCTGGCACGCCTTCACTTCCTCCTCCGTCGCCTTGTACGACTGGATCAGAAGGTCACCGGTCTCCACGTGGAGCCAGATCGTCGGAGACTCGTCAGTCGGCGTGTTCGGGATGATGCCGAGGAACTTTAGGGTCACGATCGCTCCCGCCGTCGAGTGGGTTGCACCAGCGTGCACGAGCCTCACCCTTGCAACTGAGCTGCGCAAGAGGGCCTCCGCCAGCATGGAACGGGACTAATTGTCATTCCGTCACTTCGTCACCACGTGGACGGAGCGATCCCCCCGCCCACATTGCCACCTCAGATTTCGGCGGCTACGGCCCTCTTCGAGAGCCAGTCGAACTCAAGCCTCTCAAGAATCGGCGTGGGGTCCCCCTGTCGCGCTGCCGGCCTGACCGTGATGCCCTTCTTCCCAAGAGCGCACTTCAAGAGCATGCGCTTGTCCGCCATGTCAGCCTCCACCCACGCCTCCCGCAGATTCTCGATCTGCATGAGAGGGGTGAGGTCAGCTTCAGCGTCCAGGGCTTCCAGAGTGGCGGTCGTGCTCTCGATGACGGCGCGCTGCCCCTCACTCAGTTCCTCGAAGCGCTCTTCGTCCATCTTCCCGTACACGTAGAAGTCGTCTTCGAGCTTCTTCACACGCTTCTGGGCGGCTTCAAGCGCCTTCTGAGCTTCTTCCTTCTTGGCCTGCGTCTCAGGGTCCGCAAAAGCGAGCCACCGGCGGGCTATCTCCGTGATCACCGGGTCATCCGGCTCAAGCGCGGTGATGTGGTTGACCCACGCCTGCCCAACCGCGTGGTCGATACGGTCGGCGAGTGTCACAACGCCCTCACAGATGGACTTGCCGCGCGTTTGCCGGACTTCGCACCGGTAGCGCCCTCCACGGTGACTCATCGAGCCACCACACCGCTCAAGCTCCCCCGTGCCCTTCTTGTCTCGCATCCGGCCACACTGGTAGCTGCCGGTGCCCAGATACTTCGCCTCAGGCTTCCCCTTCGCCCAACGGTCATCGGTCCGTTCCGCAATGAGCGCCTTGATTCTGAACCACTCCGTGGGAGTCACAACTCCCTTGCCACACATGACGATCTCGCCCCTTTCATTGCGCAGGGGCTCTCCGTAGCCCTCCCAACTGTCCAGGGGATTGCCATGCTCGTCCGTCTTGCGTCTGCGGACCGGGACCATGCCCGCGAACAGCGGGGACTGCGCGAGCTTGCTCACAGCAGTCGGTGACCAGGTGGCCCCACTTCGGGTCCGGTGGCCCTCCTCATTGAGCTTGTGGGCCGTGTCCTTCGTGGTCTTCTTGTCGAGCAACAGACCCGCGAGCCGACGGGCGGTCTCGTACTCGTCCCTGTGGTGTTCGACCGTGCCGCTCCCTGGAGCGCTGTAGAGCCCGAACGGGGGCCTACCCGTTCCGCGTCGCCCCTCCGCCTTGTGCGAGTCGTGGCCGATCTTCACGCGCTTCGCGATGTCCTTCGCTTCCTCCCTGGCGCGCTCGCTCAGGATGGCGAAGACCATGCGTCCGCCCTTGGACGAGTCCAGCCCCTCGGAGACGGACACGAGTCGGGATTGCCGACGGTCGAACTCATCGAGCATCCGGCCGACAGCCCCCATGCCCCGCCGGTCGAAGCGGTCCGTCTTCCACACGCCGAGCGTCTTGGACCTGCCGTCCATGATGGCTTGTGTGGCCTTCTCGAACTCCTGCCGTCGTACGTAGGTCTTGGATGCCGAGAGCTGTTCGAACCAGACGTGCCGGATCTGGAGCCCGTCCACCTGCGCCCAGCGCACCAGGTCTCGCAGATGCCCTCGGAGGGTGGCCAGGTCCTCCTTCTTGTTGCTGCGTCGCAGGTAGGCATCCATGAGCCCGTTCGGTTCCGCCGTGGCGGGCTTGTCCAGCCCCATGGCTTCCAGTTCCTCATGGCTGAGCCCCAACCCGACCAGCGTCGCGTGATCCTCGCGCACCGCAACCCCCTTCACTGTCAAGGAAAAGGGTACGGAAGGGATAGACCTTAGACATGGACTTTCTCGAAGTGCGGTACAACCCACTTCCGGTCCACCGAGTACCGAGCGAACCCGCCCCCGAGCTGGTCGTAGATCCCGCCGCGCGCCATCGCCTCATAGGTGTCCGCCGCCATCTGCAGCGCACCCTCGGCCCCGGTACGCGCGTGGTGTCGCAGCAGGAACTCGAGCGCCATCGACGGCGGGAACTTGGGCGCCCCGCCGAAACCGGCATGGTTCGCGTCGTACTCCCGCGTCAGCCCGAGCAACGCCTGCGCGAGCTCCTCCTCACCGGGTACGCCGGACCCACCGTACGAGAGCGTCCGCCCGGCCAGATCCCGCACAACCTTCCCGGCCACCTCCCCGACCTGGTCCCGCCGGTCGGCCCAGGCGGCCCTGATCCCCTCCAGGACCTGCTGGAACGAGGGCATGCCGTGCCGGGGCTCGGGCGGGAAGTACGTACCGAAGTAGAACGGCTCGGCGCCGGCCGTCAGAAGAACGGTCATGGGCCAGCCACCCTGCCCGGTGGCCTCAGACGGCACGCGCGGGCGCTCGGTCCGTCCACTTCCAGACCGGGGTCACCCGTGGGCATCGCGCTTGCGGAAGTCCTCCGACGTACGGGCGTATGAGGCGACCGGGACGGGGTCCGATCCGGCGGTCGCTGTTGATATGGGCTGCATCATGGTCCGTTCCCATTCGAGAATTCATCCGACAGTCAGTCCAACGCGCGAATCCGTGACGGGTCACCGCAGGCCAGGAACCTCACCCGTTCGAGTGTTCGGGGCAGCCTCTGTGGCCCAATTCCGGTGCGAGCGCCATCACTTGCTCTCCTGACTCCCTCGCGCTCGCGCGCCGCACGCACGACACTGGTCGTCGAACCGAAGCTCTCGGAGGGGGATCCACATGCGGGACAGCCATCGGGCGGAAGCCGAGAGGCTGTTGGCACGGGCCGTGGAGGAAGAGGTGCGGCGGACCGGCGGGCAGGCGGACCGGACCGTGCTGCTGGCGCGGGCCCGGGAGGGGCTGGATTCCATGGCCGCCGCGGCGGCCGAGGAGTACACCGCGTACCTGCACGCGCTCGACGAGGCGGCGGCCGGGCAGCAGCCGCTCGGCGAGCGGCTCAGCAGGCAGAGTCTGGGAACCCCGGTGCTGGTCACGGCGGTTGCCGCGGCGGCCGCCGTCGGGGCTGACCTGGCGCTCGGTACCGGGGCCGGGCCGGCGCTCGGGGCCGGGGCGGTGGTCGCCGTCGCCGGGGCGGCGGCGACCGTACTGAAGGTGACCGCCTCGCACTGGCCCGCCGCCCATCGTCGGGCCGGCGCGCTGGCCCAGCCGGGCGGGGCCGAGCAGCTGCGGCTGCAGTGGCTGACGGCTCTGGAGGTACGGGGCATCCGCCCGTTCCTGGACCAGCAGCGGATGGTGGCGGCGGCGACCCGTACCGGTGCGGCGGGGCGTGCGGCGAAGAAGCAGGCCGTGGCCGGTCCGCCGCTGCGTGGCACCGACCGGAGTGCGGCGGCGCGCAGGCGCAGTGTGCTGGAGCAGTCGTTCGGGCATCTGCCGGAGCCGGCCGGGCCGTTCGCGGGCCGGCGCCAGGAGATGGGGCGGATCGCGCAGTGGGTGCAGGCGGCGCGGGCGAGCACCGAGACTAAGCCGGTGATCGTGGTGCTGCACGGTGCGCCGGGGGTGGGGCGGACGACGCTCGCCATACGCGCGGCGCACCACCTGAAGGACCAGTTCCGGGGTGCCTGCCTGGTGAACCTGCGCGGCGGCAGCCGGGACGAGGCGCCGCTGTCGACGCGGGACGCGCTGCTGCATCTGCTGAACCGGCTGGGCGCGCCGCGCGAGCAGCTGCTGTTCCGGGAGCGGTCCTCGGCGGAGCAGCAGGTCCGCAGGCTGGGCGAGCTGTACCACCAGCAGCTGACCGGTCTGCCGGTGGCGGTGGTCCTGGATGACGCGAGCGACGCGGCGCAGGTGCGGACGCTGGTGCCGGAGCGTTCGGAGAGCCTGGTGCTGGTGACCGCGCGCGGGCCGCTGGAGCTGCCGGCGGACATTCCGGCGTGGGTGCACCAGCTGCCCGTGGAGGCGATCGACGAGGCGGGGGCGGAGGAGCTGCTGCGAGCCGTGTCGGAGGACACGGAGGGGCCTTACGACGGCGAGGCGGCCTCGCTGGTGCGGGAGTTGTGCGGCGGGCTGCCGCTGGCACTGCGGATCGCGGGATCGTCGATGGGGTCGTCGATGGGGTCGCGTACGCCACGGGCGCTGGCCGCGGACCTTGGTGCGTACGGGCCGGTCGAGCCGGTCGAGCGGGCGCTGTGGCTGCGTTACACGGACCAGTCGGAGGAGGCGCGCAGGCTACTGCGGCGGCTGGCGCTGGCGGGGCGGGCGAGTCTGGGTACGGCGGCGGCAGCCGCGCTGCTCGCCACGGACGAGGAGGAGGCGGAGCGCCGGCTGGCGGGACTGGCGGGGGCGGGGCTGCTGGACCGGGTGCGGGGCAGCCGGTACCGGCTGCATGACACGGTACGGGCGTTCGCGCACGCGCGGCTGGTCGATGAGGAGGATCCGGCGGAGCGCTCGGCCGCGCAGGAGCGGCTGATCCGCAGTTACGCGGAGCTGGCGGATTCGGTGATCCGACTGGTGGACGGCAAGACGTCGACGCGGGCCGATCAGTTCGGGGGTCACGGCTTCACGTCGCTGGACGCGGCCCTGCGCTGGCTGGACGACGAGTCGAGCTTCATCACGGCGGCGCTGCGGCACGCGGAGGGCGTGGACCAGCGGGCCGTACTGGATCTGCTGGGCGCGCTGTGCGACTACTGCCTGCTGCGCGGCGATCTGTACCGGCTGGGCGAGATCAGCGAGCTGACGCAGGCGGTCGACCAGGGGCTGCTGGTCCGGTCGGTCCAGTGGCGTACGGGCATCGCGGCCCGGCAGCTGGGTGAGCTGGACAAGGCGCGTACGACGCTGTCGTCGGTGGTGGACCTGTACTTCGAGGCCCGGCACGAGGCGGGCGCGGCGCGGGCGCTGTGCTCACTCGGTATCACCCTGCACCATCAGGGCAACCTCACGGAGGCGGCGGTCAAGCTGCGGGAGGCGCTTGCGCTGCAGTCCACGGACGAGCTGGCCGCCGACCGTGCGTGGACGCTGCACGCGCTGGCGGCGGTGGAGCGGGACCGGGCGCAGCTGGCGGAGGCGATGACCCTGCTGACCACGGCCCTCATCCTGCACCGGAACAGCGAGAGCCTGCACGGGCAGGGGTGGGCCCACTTCCAGCTGGGGCAGCTGTATCTGCGGATGGGCGACGTACCGGGGGCCGAGTCGGAGCTGCGCGAGGCGCTGGATCTGTACGGGCGTACGCGCGACGGCCGCGGCGAGGCGTGGGCACTGACGCAGCTGGCGCGGGCCCGTCTGGTGGACGGTGACCCGGCGCCGGCCGTGGACCAGCTGCGGCAGGCGCTGTCCCGGCACCGGGAGGCGGAGGACGCGCGCGGGGAGGCGTGGACGCTGTACTACCTGGGCCAGGCGCTGGAGGAGCGCGGGGAGACGGATCAGGCGGTGCGGGAGCTGGAGCGCGCGCGGACGATGTTCTCCCGGATGCGGGATGTGTACGGCCTGGCGTGCGCCCGGCACCACTCGGGGCGGGCCACCCGTGACCAGCGCGCGGCGCAGACGGGGAACCTGCGCAACAGCGGGTTCGCGCGGCAGCTCCTGGTCGATGCCCGCCAGGACTTCCGGCGGATCGGGGTCGCGCACGGGGAGGCGTGGACGTGCCTGGAGCTGGCGGTGATCGACGCGGGGAACCAGCGCGCCCCGCAGGCGCTGGAGCTGTGCGACGAGGCGGCGCGCCTGTTCGCGTCGTACGGCGATCTCCGCGGCGGGGACTGGGCACGCTTCCTGCGCTGCACGCTGCTGCCGTACGCGTCGGCGGGCGGCTCGGAGATCGGCACGGCGGTGGCCCTGGAGGAGCTGTCCCAGCTCCTCCAGACCCCGCACCCCACGCGGGACGGCAAGCTGGAGGACTGCGCGGAGGCGTACGCGCTGGTGCTGGAGCGGGGCATAAAGCTGGAGGAAGGCTGGCAAGCCTGGCACCTGGGCATGATCCCGAACCGCCACGCGCGGGAGGTCATGGGAGTACCGGTACGGACCCCCTGACCCGCGGGGGGCCAGGCAGCTGTCCGGCGGCGGACCGCTACCGCACGAAGCGGACGGACCGCGCGCGCCCCGGCGCAACGACAAGCCGGGGCCGGCGAGCCCGTTCCGCGCGACGCCCGGGAGGGGCGGACGGCAGGCCGGGGCCGGCCGGTACCACGCGAAGCGGACGGACCGCGCGCCCCGGCGCAACGGCAGGCCGGGGCCGGCGGGCCCGTTCCGCGCGACGCGGACGGGACCGCGGCGCCCCGGGGGGCCGGGGGCTTGCCCCCGGTTTCGGGAAGGGGCGGGGAGGGGACAGCCCCGCGCAGCGGCACCCGCACCGCACCGCACCCGCACCCCGCAAGAGCGACCGGCGCAAGGGCCCTGGCGCCCGCCCAGGTCAGCTTCGCTTCGGGTCCGCGCCCGGCGCCGCCGCCGGCGCCGCCGCCGACTTCGCCTCCGCCGGATCCGGGGCTTCCTCGAAGTTGACCCGGCCCATGTGGCGGTTCATCGACTTCATCAGCATCCACACGCCGACGGCCAGCGCCGCGAAGACGAGGAAGCCGAGGACACCGGGGGTGACCTTGTTCTTGTCGAAGTCCGCGGCGAGCGGGACGAACTGGGTCAGTGCTTGAGTAGCGGCGTGAGTAGCGCTCATGTCAGGCATTGTCCCGGATGCCCGCGAAGAGGTCGTCCTCGGGGAGGGAAGTGTCCACGAGCGACTTGGCGAGCTCGTACTCCTCGGTCGGCCAGACCTCCTTCTGGAGGTCCAGCGGCACCCGGAACCAGCCGCCGTCGGGGTCGATCTGCGTCGCGTGCGCGAGGAGCGCCTTGTCGCGGATCTCGAAGAACTCGGCGCACGGGACGTACGTCGTCAGGGTGCGGTCGGCGCGCTGGAACTCCTTCCAGCGCTCCAGCCACTCCCCGTACGGGGAGTCCATGCCGCGCGCCAGCAGCGCCTCGTGCAGGGCGACGGTGCGCGGGCGGTTGAAGCCCTGGTTGTAGTACAGCTTCTGCGGCTGCCAGGCCGGCCCCGCCCCGGGGTACTTCGTCGGGTCGCCCGCGGCGTCGAAGGCCACCATGGAGATCTTGTGGGTCATGATGTGGTCGGGGTGCGGGTAGCCGCCGTTCTCGTCGTACGTCGTGATGACCTGCGGCCGGAACTCGCGGATCAGCCGCACCAGCGGCTCGGCCGCCTCCTCGACGTCCTGGAGCGCGAAGCAGCCCTGGGGCAGCGGCGGCAGCGGATCGCCCTCCGGGAGGCCGGAGTCGACGAAGCCGAGCCACTCCTGCTTGACGCCGAGGATCTCGCGGGCCTGGTCCATCTCGCGGGCCCGGACCTCGTGGATGTTCTCCTCGATGTATGTGTCGCCCTGGAGCTTGGGGTTGAGGATGGAGCCGCGCTCACCGCCGGTGCAGGTCGCGACCAGCACGTCCACCCCCTCGGATACGTACTTGGCCATGGTGGCTGCGCCCTTGCTCGACTCGTCGTCGGGGTGGGCATGGACGGCCATCAGTCGAAGCTGCTCAGTCAAGACTCGATCCTCAGTGATTCGTCGCGATCGGCGGCTTCTATAGTGACCGAATCGGGGGGCGGAAAATTCCTGAGCCCGATCCAAAGCCCCTGACCGGGAGGAACGATCATGAGTGCGGAGCGCGAGCAGCCGCCCGAGGGCCGGTACGGCCGTTCCGCGGACGCGCGCGCCGATCGCATGCTCAAGATCGTGGGGGCGGTCCTCGGCGCCGGGATGATCGCGCTGATCGGCTGGTTCGGGTACAGCCACGTCGTCGCCAAGGATCTCAGCGCCGAGATGATCAAGTTCAAGGTGGTGTCGGACACAGAGGTGCGGGTGCACCTCGAGGTCCGCAAGGACGCCGGCGCGACCGGCGTCTGTACGCTCAGTTCGCAGAACGAGCAGCACGCCGAAGTCGGCCGCAAGGATGTGCGGTTCGACCAGCGCGCGGAGCGTGTCGACGAGATCGTCAAGCTGCGTACAACAGGCCGCGCGACCATGGTGGAACTGGTCGGATGCCAGTCCGGCACCGGCCGCTGAGCCACCCCCTGACGTACTTCTGACGTCGCAGGTCCTCCCTCTTTTCCGCCTGAATTGTTAGGCTCGTGGTTTCGCCCTCCCATGACGGCACATCCTTTGGGTAGGGCGATGCTTTGTATCCCAGTACCGACGAGGAGCACCTGTGACCCAGACGACTGAGAGCGTCACCTGGCTGACCCAGGAGGCGTACGACCAGCTCAAGGCCGAGCTGGCGTACCTGTCGGGTCCCGCACGCACGGAGATCGCTGCCAAGATCGCGGCGGCCCGTGAGGAGGGTGACCTGCGGGAGAACGGCGGTTACCACGCGGCCAAGGAGGAGCAGGGCAAGCAGGAGCTCCGGGTGCGCCAGCTGACTCAGCTGCTCGAGCACGCGAAGGTCGGCGAGGCCCCTGCGACCGCCGGTGTGGTGGCGCCTGGCACGGTGGTGACGATCGCCTTCGACGGCGACGAGGACGACACCATGACCTTCCTGCTGGCGTCGCGCGAGTACGCGTCGTCGGACATCGAGACGTACTCGCCGCAGTCCCCGCTGGGGACCGGCGTCAACGGCAAGAAGATCGGCGAGAACGCCGAGTACGAGCTGCCGAACGGCAAGAAGGCCTCGGTGAAGATCCTCGAGGCCAAGCCCTACTCCTGACCGGAGCGTACGTACGCAGAGGAGCCCCCGGCCGCCATGTGGCAGCCGGGGGCTCTTCCTTTTGCGTTCGTACGGTCAGGCGGTCGCCGAGCGGTACTTGCGGACGGCCAGGGTCCGGAAGGCCACGATGATCAGGACCGACCACAGGACCGAGGCCCACACGGGGTGCTGCATGGGCCACGCCTCGGGCGCCTGGTAACCCGGCGGCAGGTTGCCGAAGAGTTCGCGGGCGGCCTGCACGGTGGCGCTGAACGGGTTCCATTCCGCGATGTGCCGCAGGAACGTCGGCATGTTGTCCGACGGCACGAAGGCGTTGGAGATGAACGTCAGCGGGAAGAGCCAGATCAGCCCGCCGGACGTGGCCGCCTCGGGGGTGCGGACCGAGAGGCCGATCAGGGCGCCGATCCACGAGAAGGCGTAGCCGAGCAGGAGCAGCAGGGCGAAGCCCGCCAGCACCTTGCCGACGTTCTCGTGGGCACGCCAGCCGACGATCAGGGCGACGATCGCGAGCACCACCAGGGTCAGTGCCGTCTGGACCAGGTCGGCGAGGGTGCGTCCGGTGAGCACCGCGCCCCGGGCCATGGGCAGCGACCGGAACCGGTCGATGAGGCCCTTGTGCATGTCGTCGGCGATGCCTGCGCCCGCGCCCGCCGTGGCGAAGGTGACGGTCTGGGCGAAGATGCCGGCCATCAGGAATTCGCGGTAGGCGGCGGGCGAGGTGTTGCCCTCGACGGAGATCGAGCCGCCGAAGACGTAGCTGAACAGCACGACGAACATGACCGGCTGGATCATCCCGAAGATGATCATTTCCGGGATGCGGGTCATCCGGATCAGGTTGCGCTTGGCGACGACCAGCGAGTCGTTGACCGACTGGACGATGCCGCCGCGCGGCCGGGGTGCCGCGACCTTCACGGCGTCCTGTACGGCAGTCACTGTGCGGCCTCCTCGTCGGCCTTGTCGGCCGCGTGGCCGGTCAGCGAGATGAAAACGTCGTCGAGGGTCGGGCGGCGCAGGCCGATGTCGTCGATCTCGACGCCTCGGGTGTCCAGCTCGCGGATGACCTCGGCGAGCAGCTTCGCGCCGCCCGCGACGGGGGCCGTGAGCTTGCGGGTGTGGTCCTCGACGGCCACCTCGCCCTTACTGAAGCCGCGCAGCACCTCTCCGGCGGGCTCTATCTGCTCGCGCTGGTGGACGACGACCTCGACGCGCTCGCCGCCCGTCTGGGCCTTGAGCTGGTCGGAGGTGCCGCGGGCGATGACCTTGCCGTGGTCGATGACGCAGATGTCGTGGGCCAGCCGGTCCGCCTCTTCGAGGTACTGGGTGGTGAGCAGCAGTGTCGTTCCGCCGGCGACCAGTTCCTCGATGACCTCCCAGAGGGCCATCCGGTTGCGCGGGTCGAGTCCGGTGGTCGGCTCGTCCATGAACATCACCGGCGGGCTGACGACCAGGGCGGCCGCGAGGTCGAGCCGGCGGCGCATGCCGCCGGAGTAGGTCTTGGCGGGCCGGTCGGCGGCGTCGGCGAGGTTGAAGCGGTCGAGCAGTTCGCCCGCGCGGGCCTTCGCGTCCTTGCCGCTCATCTGGTAGAGCTGACCGACCATCTGGAGGTTCTCGCGGCCGGTCAGGTACTCGTCGACGGCGGCGAACTGGCCGGAGAGGCCGATGGAGCGGCGGACCTCGTTGGGGTGCTTGAGCACGTCGATCCCGGCGACGACCGCCTTGCCGCTGTCGGGCTGCAGCAGGGTGGTCAGTACGCGTACGGCGGTGGTCTTGCCCGCGCCGTTGGGACCGAGCAGGCCCAGAACTGTGCCCTCGGGGACATCGAGGTCGACGCCGTCCAGAGCCCTTACGTCGCCGAAGGTCTTCACGAGGCCTTCGGCGTAGATGGCGCCTGGCATGTGGGTTCTCCCAGTTGTTATTTTGGGTGATTTCCCGGAGAGGGTATCGCGTTATATCGCGTTACTCAAGGGGTGGGACACGACTCATGCGCGACGGGCTGCGCGGTGGCATGGGCGATGGCCGACGCGATGGCCGACGCGACGTCCTGCGTAGTGCCCTGGGCCCTGTCCGGCCGATCATGCCGGGCTGCGTGCAGTGACATCAGCCGCTCCGCGGCGGGCCGCGCCTCGCCGCGTTGCCGTCGGTCGCCGACGTCCCCCAGCTACCTCCCCAGGGGCTACCCCCAGAGGCCCCCCCACCGCGTCGCCCGTCGCGGCAGCGACTGATGTCACGGCCTACGCGATGACCGTGTAACCCGCCTCGCGCAGCGCCGCACCGACCTCGGCGCAGTGCTCCGGGCCCTTCGTCTCCAGGTGGAGCTCCACCTCCACCTCCGTGAGCCCGAGCCGCGGATCGGTCCGTACATGGCCCACATCGAGAACGTTCGCATCCACCACTGACAACACCCCCAGCAGGTTCGCCAGCGCCCCCGGCCGGTCCGTCAGCCGCAGGCGGAGCGAGAGATACCGTCCCGCCGCCGCCATGCCGTGGCGCAGGATCCGCTGCATCAGCAGCGGATCGACGTTGCCGCCGGAGAGCACCGCCACCACCGGCCCGTCGAACGACCGGGGCTCGCTCAGCAGCGCCGCCACCGGGCTGGCGCCGGCCGGCTCGACGACGAGCTTGGCCCGCTCCAGGCACAGCAGCAGCGCGCTGGAGAGCGCGTCCTCGGAGACCGTACGGACCTCGTCGACCAGATCGCCAATGATTTTGAACGGGACATCGCCCGGCCGGCCGACGTTGATGCCGTCCGCCATGGTCTGCGGCGCGTCGATCGACACCGGGTGCCCGGCCGCCAGCGAGGGCGGATACGCGGCCGCCCCCGCCGCCTGCACGCCGACGATCTTCACATCGGGCCGTACGGCCTTGACCGCCACCGCGATGCCCGCCGCGAGCCCGCCGCCGCCGATGCCGACGACGATCGTCCGTACCTCCGGGCACTGCTCCAGGATCTCCAGGCCGACCGTGCCCTGCCCCGCGATGATGTCGCGGTGGTCGAAGGGGTGGATGAAGACGGCGCCCGTCTTCTCCGCGTACTCCTGCGCCGCGGCCAGGGTCTCGTCCACCACCTGACCGTGCAGCCGCACCTCGGCCCCGTACTCGCGGGTCGCGGCGACCTTCGGCAGCGGGGCCCCGGCCGGCATGAAGACCGTCGACCGGACGCCGAGGAGGGAGGAGGCGAGTGCGACGCCCTGCGCGTGGTTGCCCGCGCTCGCGGCGACGACCCCCGCCGCCTTCTCCTCGGGGGAGAGTCCGGCGATCCGGACGTACGCGCCGCGCAGCTTGAAGGAGCCGGTGCGCTGGAGGTTCTCGCACTTGAGGTGGACCGGGGCTCCCACCAAGTGCGACAGGTGCCTGCTGCCTTCCATCGCGGTCATCCTCGCCACCCCGGACAGCATCTTCTGAGCACCACGGATGTCATCGAGGATCAGGGCAGGCAAGGGGTGTGACGTACGGAAGCTCATGACCGCCAGTCTCGCAGCTCACAGGCGTCCCGGCCGCCCCGGAGAAGGCGTGGGTACGGTTTTGCTCAGCGCAGGTACGGGGCGGCTTGTGGCCGCGTACTCTGTCCCCCAACCCACCGACCACCGCACGAAGAGAGCCCCAGGCCATGCCCACCACTGAGGACATGACGACCACTGCTCTTAATTCCCGGGGGACAACCCCCGAGCCCCCGGCTGCCCCCGGCCTCCTCGATGCCCTCCAGCACCAGGTGGCCGTGTTCGCACGCCGGGCCGAGCAGACCCGGCTCGGCGGTGTCGGCCAGGTCCGCAACTCCATGGACCGCGCCGCCTATCTGCTGCTCAACCGGCTCGACCAGGACGGGCCGATGGGCGTCAAGGCACTCGCGGCCGGCATGGGAATCGACTCCTCCACCGTGACCCGGCAGGTCGCGCCGCTCGTCGACACCGGCCTCGTCAAGCGCACCTCGCACCCGGAGGACGGCCGTGCGGTCGTACTCCAGCTCTCGCCGCGCGGCCTGGCCCGGCTGGAGGAGGTGCGGTCCTCGCGGCGCGAGCTGATGGCGCAGGTGACGGAGGGCTGGACTCCGGAAGAGCGGGAGTCGTTCTGCACCCTGCTCACGCGTTTCAACTCCTCGCTGTCCGCGAGGATGGCCGCCGCGGCCGAGGCGGACGCCGTCGCCGCCGCCGGGGGCGTTGTCTCCGGCACCGGGGGCGTTCCGACCTCTTGACCCGGGCGCCGAACCTGGCCTCATATGAGTGCCAGGAGGAACGGTGCGAGAACGGGCGGCGAACCACGGCAGCCGCCGCGCCCGGGAGTTCGAGGCATTCGTCGCGGGCGCGGCAGGCCGGCTGCTGCATGCGGCGACACTGCTCACCGCGGAGACCGACGAGGCGAACGACGAAGCGCAGCGGCTGCTGACGGCTGCCCTCGCCCATACGTACGCGGAGTGGGACCGGCTGCGCGGCGAGGACCCGTACGACCACGCACGCCAGGAACTGGCCACCCGCTTCGCCCGCACCGCCTGGCGTCATCACCACAGGGCGCGCGGGGGCGTGCTGGCCCGGCTGTCCCCGCAGGAGCGCCTCGTCCTCGTGCTGCGGCTGTACGAGGGGGTCGCCGAGGAACAGACCGCGGCGCTGCTCGGGCTGCCGGCAGAACGGGTCCGGGCGATCTGCACCCGCGCGATGGCCGCCATGCGCAGCGGGGGCCGCCCCGAACGCCCGCGGCCGACGGCCGCCCGGACCGGGGAGGTGGCGCCGTGAGCCCGCCGGACCGCAAGGAGGACGAGGTCCGGCGGATGCTGGAAGGCCCGCACCCGGCGGTACCGGCGGAGCTCGCCGCCACCGCTGCGGAACGCGGCCACCGCATCCTGCGCCGCCACCGGGCGGCGCGTCGGCTGCTGTGGCTGCTGCTGGTGGCGGCCGCGATCGCGTTCTCGGTTTGGGCGGCCCTGGCCGAGCCCTGGCTGGAGCCGTCGACGGACATCGCGCCGCCGCTGGAGGGGTGGTAGGCCTCGGGAGGGCGGCAGCTTTGTTCAGTTCTATGCTGGTATGAGCGGCGTAAAGCGTGAGCAGCACGAGCCGAGGAGGCCGTCATGACCAGAAAAGTTGCCGACTGCCGCAACTCGCCGAGCGTGATGAACTGCAGCCTCACCATCTCCGGTGAGGAGGAGGAAGTCGTCCGGGCCGCCAGCGAACACGCGATCTCCGTCCATGGCCACGAGGACAACGCCGAGCTGCGCCAGATGGTCCGCGACTCACTCCAGGACGAGAAGGTCAGCGCCTGACAGCTCCGCTCTGCGGGCTCGTCCCCGACGGGCTCGTCGGGGTCCCCGTCGGGCCCGGCGCCGGCGGGGCCGGCGCCGGCGGGGCCCGCCCGGCCGAGCGAACTTCGACCGCCCCGGGCCCGACGCGGGCGCGCCGCCCGGCCCGGAATGAGCCGGCAGGAACAGCCCGGACCGGACCGGGACGGCAGGACAACGGCCCGGCCGGGACCGGGCGACGGCGCACCGTACACGGGCACGGGCACGCGGGAACGCGGGAACCCAGGATCACGGGAACCCGGAACACGGGAACCCGGAACACGGGAACCTGGGACCCGGGAACCTGGGAACGCGGGAACCTGGGACGGAAACACGGGAACCCGGGTCGGGAACCCGGGTCGGGAACCCGGGAACACGGCAACCCGGGAACACGGCAACCCGGGAACACGGCAACACGGCAACCCGGCAACCCAGGACCGGCCCGGCGGTCAGCCCAAGGCCTGGGTCAGGTCCGCCAGCAGGTCGTCGACCGCCTCGATGCCCACCGACAGGCGGACCAGGTCGGCGGGAACCTCCAACGCCGACCCCGCCACCGAGGCATGCGTCATCCGGCCCGGGTGCTCGATCAGCGACTCGACGCCACCCAGGGACTCGCCCAGCGTGAAGACCTTGGCCCGGTTGCAGACGCCGACCGCCGCCTCCTCGCCGCCCTCGACCTGGAACGACACCATGCCGCCGAACGCCCTCATCTGCTTGGCGGCGACCTCGTGCCCCGCGTGCTCCGGCAGGCCCGGGTAAAGGACCTTGGTGACCTTCGGGTGCTTGGTGAGCATCTCGGCGATACGCCCGGCGTTCTCGCTGTGCCGGTCCATCCGGACGGGCAGCGTCTTGATACCGCGCAGCACCAGCCAGGAGTCGAAGGGCCCGGCGACCGCGCCCATCGCGTTCTGGTGGTACGCCAGCTCCTCGCCCAGCGCCGCGTCCGCCGCGATCAGCGCGCCACCGACGACGTCGGAGTGACCGCCCATGTACTTGGTGAGCGAGTGCACGACGATGTCCGCCCCGAGCGACAGCGGCTGCTGGAGATACGGGCTGGCGAACGTGTTGTCGACGACGAGCTTCGCGCCGGCCGTGCGCGCGATGTCCGCGACGGCCGCGATGTCCGTGATGCCGAGCAGCGGGTTCGACGGGGTCTCGACCCAGATCACCTTCGTCTTCGGGGTCAGCGCGGCCCGCACCGACGCCGGGTCCGACGTGTCCGCGACGGACCACTCCACGCCCCACCGCGATACGACCTTCGCGAAGAGGCGAAACGTGCCGCCGTAGGCGTCGTTCGGGATGACGACATGGTCGCCGGGCACGAGCACCGTGCGCAGCAGGCAGTCCTCGGCCGCCAGGCCGGAAGCGAAGGCGAGTCCGCGCCGGCCGCCCTCCAGCGCCGCGAGGTTCTCCTCCAGCGCGGTACGGGTCGGGTTCGCGGAACGGCTGTACTCATAGCCGCCGCGCAGCCCGCCCACGCCGTCCTGCTTATAGGTGGAGACCTGGTAGATCGGCGGGACGACGGCGCCGGTCAGAGGGTCTGCGGTGTTGCCCGCATGGATCGCGAGAGTCTCGAAACTGTGCTGGTCGCTCATGAACCAGAGCCTAGTTCGTCGAAACGCTCACGCGTCTGGTTCGCTTGAGGCATGGAGATTCTCTGGTTCCTGATCGCGATGGGCATGCTGGCCGCCGTCATAGGTCCGTACGTCATGCGCCGGCGCGCCGGTCTGCGGCAGGTCGCCCCCGGCACGCCCGACGCCGCCGACCCCGCGAACTACGGCTTCGTACGCCAGGAACTCCTCGACATCCGGGTGCCCGGACCCGACCAGGACCTGATGGACGTCCTGGAACTGGTCCAGCGCACGCAGGACTGGCGGGCCGCCTCGCAGCTGCTGGCCGGCACCGACAAGGACGGCGAGGTGCGCTGGCAGCGGGTGCAGGCGTTCGCGGGCGCGGCGGCGTTCGAGCTGGCGCAGCAGCCGGGCGTCGGAGGCCGCTGGCTGCAGACCTGGCGCTCGGAGGCGCCGAAGGACGCGGGCGGGGCGCAGGTGCACGCGGAGTTCCTGGTGCAGCAGGCGTGGCGTGCCTCGGGCGGCGTCGGCGCGGACGACCACCGGATCATCCTCGAAGAGGCCCGTACGGTGTGCCGCGAGGCGACGCTGCTCGCGCCGGGCGACCCCGTCCCGTACATCATCGAACTCGCCGTCGCGCGCGGACTGGGCTACTCCCGCGAGGAGTTCGAGGCGCTGTGGGCGAAGATCGCCGACCGCGCGCCGGCCCACATGGGCGCGCACCTGGCGGCGCTGCACTACTGGTGCGAGAAGTGGCACGGCTCGCGCGAGCTGTCCGACGCCTTCACGCACGCGGCCGCGGCGCGCGCGCCGCACGGCTCGCTGCTCGCCGCACTCCCGCTCTTCGCGGTGTACGAGCACCTGCCCGAGGTGAACCTGGTGCAGGGCTTCTACCAGAGCGCGGTGGTGACCCGCGCGGTCGAGGGCGCGCTGTTCGCGGTGCACGCGGCCCGCCCCGACGACCCGATGCTCGCGCACGTACGCCACCTGCTGGTGTTCTTCCTGGTCCGCTCCGAGCGGTGGGCGGAGGCCATGGACCAACTGCGCCACGTGGACGGTTACGTGGGCGCGCAGCCGTGGTCGCACGGTGGCGACCCGGCGGCCGAGTACGCGGTCTACCGGGCGCTGGCGGTGGCAGGCTACGAGGCGAACGGCGGCAACCCGGCCACGCTGCCACGCTGAGGCGGGGCGGGGGCGCGGGGCTGGGGGCTGGGCCGGCCGGAATCCTCCGGGCCGGCCGTACGTTGTGCGGGGTGACGCCCGCCCCGGAGGAGAACCAGATGTTCCTGCACCGCCGCACACCCGAGCTCCCCACCCCCGAGGAGGCCCTGAAGGGCCGCCCCGACCCGGAATTCCAGGTCCCCTCCCGCCACACGGTCCTCGGCAACCCGCTCCTGGGCCCGTACCCCGACGGCCTGGAGGTCGCGGACTTCGGCCTGGGCTGCTTCTGGGGCGCGGAGCGCAAGTTCTGGCAGACGCCGGGCGTCTGGACGACGCTGGTCGGCTACCAGGGCGGCTACACCGAGAACCCGGCGTACGAGGAGGTCTGCTCGGGCCTCACCGGCCACACGGAGGCGGTCCGCGTCGTCTTCGACCCGGCTCTCGTCTCGTACCCCGCGCTCCTGAAGCTGTTCTGGGAATCCCACGACCCGACCCAGGGCTTCCGCCAGGGCAACGACGTGGGCACCCAGTACCGCTCGGCGATCTACACCCACTCCCCGGAGCAGGCAACGGCGGCGGAGGCGTCCCGCGACGCGTACCAGCCGGTACTGACCCGCGCGGGCCACGGCGAGATCACCACCACAATCCTCCCGGCGGAACCCCGCCAGTTCTGGCCGGCGGAGCCGTACCACCAGCAGTACCTCGACCGCAACATTAACGGCTACTGCGGCATCGGCGGCACGGGCGTGGCCTGCCCGATCGGCGTCGCCGAAGCTCCGTCGACGGACGCCTGACACACATACACCGCCGCTAACGCCGGAGCCCCGTGGGAGCCCTTGGGGCTCCACAGGGCAAATTGAACGAGTCCCTGGGAAAGCGGGCAGCGCATCAGCGTATAGGCGCGCGTCGGCGGACAGCACGCCGTAGCGGCCTGTCCACGCCGATGGCAACACTCTGGCCACCCAGCTCTCCAGCACTTTCCCGTTCTGGAAAGTCTCGGTACTTGACCTCATCACGACCAGCTCGGGAGCATCGAACGCGACAGGCGTACGCCGACATGTGGGGGCGAAGATGCTGCGGAAGCTGTCCGGTGACCCGGAGTGCAGGAACGGAACGTGCCCGACGCTGTGGGGCACGGAGGACGCCAAGGACTATGTGGTCCAGGGCTACGTCATCACCGACCCCGAGCGGCTGGCGCAGCTGGACCTGCCAGAGGGCGAGACCGCCGTCGTGGTTCCGGCCGCAGTGCTGGAGGAATACTTCCGTGCTCAGCGGTGAGGAGTTCGGCCGGCTCTTCGAGACCTTCGAGCGGACCGCGTTCCGGCTGGAGACGCTCAGCGTCTACGACGTGGAGGAGGAACGCGAGGAGTTCGAACGCTTCCTGGCTGGCGGGGACATGGGCCCTGACTGGGACGACAACCCGTGGGTGCGGTCGATGACCGACAAGGGCAAGGAAGTCTCGCGCGTCCACGTGCTCCGGTCTCCGCTGACCGACTACCTGCGGTACGAACTGGCCGCCTACCCGGGCAACGTCACGGCCGGCGAGACCATCGGCATCGTCGATCAGGCTGAGCAGGACGCCACCGACCTGCCTAATCACGACTTCTGGTTGTTCGACGACCAGGACGTGTACCGGATGAACTACACACCCGAAGGTGCGTTCATCGGCGCCGAACTGCTCCCTGCCCACAAACTTGCCGAGTATCAGGGTTACCGGGATCGCGCCCTGACCGAAGCGGTGCCGTTCGCGGAGTACTGGGAGCGGCACCACTGACCGCCGACTCGATCGGAAAAGCGCTGCGGGCGCTACGCGACGCATCCGGACTCACGGGTGACTCGGTGGCCCGCAGGGCTTCCATGTCTGCCGGCAAGCTGTCGAAGATCGAGACCGGCAAGGTGCGTCCGACCGTCCAGGACGTGGACCTGGTCCTCACCGCCATAGGCGTGAGCCAGGAGGTCAAGGAAGAGTTCCTGGCGACAGCCCGCGCGGAAGCCACCGAGGCCACCGCCTGGCGTCTCCTGCGCCGCATGGGCCCGTGGAAGCACCAGAAGACCATCCGGGCCATCGAGGCCGGCACCACCGCACTCAGGCTCTTCCAGGGCCAGCTCGTCCCCGGACTCCTCCAGACCCCCGAGTACGCCTCTGCCATGTTCTCTCTGCCTCCGGCCTTGCCGGAGGAGACCAGAGCCAGGACCGTGGCTGCCCGCCTCGAACGGCAATCGGTCCTGTACGAGCCAGGCAGGTCGTTCCGGTTCCTGATCTGCGAGCACGTACTCAGGTGGCGCATCAGCGAGCCCGTAGTCCTGGCTCTTCAGCTGGACCGGCTCGTGTCCCTGTCCCGTCTGCCCAACGTCTCGCTGGGTGTCGTGCCGTCCGACCGTCGAATGCCCGACTTCCCCATGACCTGCTTCAGCCTCCACGACGACCGGCTCGTCATCGTGGAAACGTTCCACTCCGAGGTCACCACCCGCGACCCGAAGGACGTCCAGCTCTACCTCGACACCTTCGAACGGTTCGCGGCAGTGGCGGTCTACGACGATGCCATGAGAGCCCTGGTCGAGGGCATCCGGGACGGATTCTTGCCCCAACAGGAAAGGTCCTAGAACGAGCTGCTCAGCGGGTGAAGCATCAGAGGTGCCGACACCCGAGGGAGGGAATCCCAGTGAGCAGCCCCAGGACCACGATGGACCCGCCGGTTCAGCTGTCCCTTCCTCGTACGCCCCCTGCACCTGCGCCGGGTTGTGGTGTCTGCGCCGCCCTCGCGAAGCAGCGCACAGCGGCACACGGCGCCGGGGACCTGTCCGCCGTCTCGGACTGCAACGTCGAGTTGGCCGCGCACCCCAAGAAGCACCCCGGGGTGCGGTAGTGGACATGCAGACCTGGAGAGACGGGCGCACAGCGGCTCTGAACGCCTCCGAGGCCATGCGCGAGGTTCTCGCCTCCCTGGGCCTGCCTGAGAGTGCCTACTCGGCGATACGACCGCAGGTGACCCCCAGAGGTCAGCCGCTCGTGCACCTGGGCTCGATACCCGCTGCTCACGTCGAGCGGATCGCAGAGGCACTACGAGGCACTCGGACACACCGTGAGCGGGACAGCGGTGCCCTTCCCATCTGAATCAAGGAGGACCAGATGACCGATCTGTACAGCCTCGACATCACCGGAACCCACTTCAGTAAGGCGTGCGGAGGCAACACGCACCCGGACGGCGAGGCGTGCGTGATCCTCTCCAAGATCGGCCCGGACTCGTGGGCCCTGGGTGACAGCAAGCGGCCGGCTGCCGAGCCGCTGCGCTTCACCACGGCCGAGCTGGACGCGGCCGACATCGACCCCGCGCGGTTCGGGCTCTCCGCCTGACGCCCTGATCACCCCTCACTGACGGCCTCGCCCACATGCCGACGGGCGGGGCCGTCGCATTCCCCAGGAACGGAGCACGTAGTGCACATCCACGGGTACGCCTGGCTGGGTGAGAAGAAGTCGTTCGACAAGGAGAGCATGCGGCGACCGCCGGGTGCTCCGCCAACGGCAGGCAGCCCATCGGATGTGATCGAGCGGTACCGCTCAGCGGTGGCGGAGTTTCCCATGACGGACGTGCCACCGCTTCAGACAGCACACTGGCTGATGAAACCGGCGTCGATGGTCCGGGGCACGTGGCAGGAACCGAAGGAGGCCGGGGAGTGGCTGGGTCTTGAGCTCGCAGAGGCCGCATCTCGCTTCTCCAGCGAGCAGGAGCGGGACGCAACCCGTCTGATGCTTATGGCGAAGGCCGCCGTGGAGCGGCTGACATGGGGTGGAGACGTGTCCCTCGGCCACTACCTCAAGGGCACGCTCTTCCACTCGATTGCGCTCGTGACGTGCTCCCCCAACCGCACCGGAACCGACCTGCCCTGCCCCATTCGATAGGACGGCACATGGCAAGCCCCGGCAAGTACGGAGGGCCTGCCAGAACGCCTGTGTGCCTGTCTCAAGCGGTCTCTCCAAGGTGGCGGTACAAAGTGGTACGGCCGACCCCTTGCTGTGTCGTACAGGTGGCCGGGGAGCACGAGACACCGAGCGTCGGATGACGGACTGACCAAACCGAGATCCTTGGCCGACTTGATCGCGCGGCTTACCCCCTGCTTGGGCTGAGGCTGCCCATCCTTGCGCGTGAGGATCGCCGCGAGTTCCCCGGATGCCAGTTCGGCGTGGCCCAGTTGGTTGGCCTTCCCGAGGGCAGTGAAGTGAACGCGGAAGCGAGGTCGAAGCGAGTGTCACGGGCCATGCGCCGATACTCCGGGCGCGAGATGGCCGCCCACTCCTTGAGCTTGATGGGCAAGCGAAAGTCCTCCTTGTGAGGCGCGTGAGCGCCATCCATCCCCGTCGAGCGGGGGTCATGTGCTCCTCTCTGTACGGGGTAGGCGGGACGGCCAGGGGTGACACGGCCCTCATGACAGGAGTGTGTTCGGCGACATCGCGCCGAGCTTGTGCGCTTGGCAGTCCGGAACGGACTTCCGAACACAGCCTACGTCTGGCGTCCCTAAGGGCTGAACGGACCGCAAACGCTGCGCGTCGCGGGTCAGTCCTTCCCCGGTACGTACGGCGGAGCCACGCCCCAGCCCCAGCGGGGAACCGGCGCGCGGCTCGGGGGCTCGGCGCCCGGCTGGGAGTTGGCGACGGCCAGGCGGGTGCCCCATTCGATGTACGCGGCGAACGCCGAGCGGAATTCGGGGTCGGCGGGGAGCTCCGCCTCGTCGGCCGCGTCCGTCAGCAGCGAGACCCAACGGCGGCGCTGGGGCTCGGAGATGGCCTTGCCGAGGTGGTGGGAGAGCATCGCCGGGTACCCGCCGTGCTGCTCCGTGTACTCCGCGGGCCCGCCGAAGACCTCGCCCAGCCAGATGGCGACATGGGGGGCGTGGTCGGGGGACATGCCGGCGAACATGGGGGCGAGGAGTTCGTCCTTGCGTACGTGGACGTAGAACGCCTCGGTGAGACGCCGCATCGCTTCGGCCCCGCCGGCCCACTCGTACAGGGTCGGGACGGAGGCACCGGTCGACGCACCCGTGCCGCGCACCGCCGTGGGCGCGTAGTGGCGCATTTCCTCGATCTGCTCGACGTACGGGCGAATCTCGGCGAAGAACTCCCGGAACTGCTCGCTGGAGCGGAAGCCCTCGAGATGGTCGCGGACGGATGTCCAGGTGATGCGCAGGATGTAGCTCGCGGGCTCCTCCTCGCAGCGCGTGAGCTCGTAGTCCACGCAGTACGGGGACCCGGCGAGCGGGCCGGCCGCGCGGGCGTAGGCGGCCTCGAAGTCGGCGGAGCGGTCCTCGGGAATGCGGTAGCGGATGTACTCGACGGTCATGGCCTCTCCTCGTCGACGGTCATGGCCTCTTCACGCCTGGGTGAGCGTCAGCGTACGCAGTGGCCCGCCGGAGCGTGCGCTCCGACGGGCCACTGTTCACTCACCCTTCAACGGCTACTTCGCGAGGTAGGCGCCCAGGATCTTCAGGTCCGCCTTGTTGCCCTTCTTGTCCGTGACCACGGCGCGCAGGGACACACCCTTGCCCGCCGCGGGGTTCTTGACGCTGACCTTGCCGCTCGTGACGGTCAGTACCTTCCAGGTGGCCCCGTTGTCGTACGAGACGTACGCGGCCAGCGACTTGAGGTTGGACCCCTTGGCCGCGCCCTGCACGGTCAGCGGTACCACGACCGTCTTGCCCGCCGCGGAGGTGCTGTCCAGGCCCAGCTTCGGGCCGAAGCGGACCGTGGAGGCCGGGAGCTGGGCCAGGTCGTTCACGTTCTTCGAGCGGAACGCCCAGCTGGAGATGATGCGGGTGGAGACCTTGGAGAGCGCGGGGCTGCGGGTGACCGACGAGACCAGTCGGTAGCCGGCGTCACCGGCCGGCACCATGAACTGCTCCTCGCCCTGCAGCGGGTCCTTGTTCTCGCCGATCTTCGCGCCGTTGCGGTACAGCACCGTGCTGACGGCGGTGTAGTTCGAGCCGCCGGCGTGGTTGCTGCCGTCGGCAAACACGGGCAGGTAGCCCCAGATCGCGTTGCCCTCGCGGAACAGTCCGTACTCGGAGTCGATCCGCGGCCCGAAGACACCGACGTTGAACGTCTCCGTGTAGCTCTTGCCCGGCAGGTAGGTGCGCGAAGCACCGGACCCGTAGCCCGCCTCGATGATGGGGAAGCCCTCGGGGTCAAGTTGGCCCGAGTGCTGCTCGACGTTCAGGTCCCACTTCACCTTGTCGGCGGTGGAGACGTACGCCGTCGGGGTGCTGGGCAGGTTGCGCACCAGGCTTGTCGCCGAGCCGGAGAAGCTGCCCGGCAGCCAGCCGTTCGTGGAGAAGCTGCCCTTCTTGCCCGGGGCCGGCTCGCCCTGCACGACCTTCACCTTGGCCAGGTCGGCCGCCTTGAGGTGCCGGGTGTAGCCGGTGGCCAGCTGGTTCACCGGACCGCCGAGGACCGCGTGGTACTCGACCGCGGCGCCCTTCGACCAGTGGCCGTCCCACTGCTGGAAGAGCGACCCGTCGGTGATCTGCGGGCCGAGGTGCCTGGTGCGGAAGTTCTCGTACGTGTCGAGCCACCAGCCGAAGCCGTACGCGCCCTCCCCCGTCTCGAGCGAGTAGAACGGCGCCGCGAAGTCGGACTTGGCGGCGGCGTCCGGAACGGTGATGTTCACGGGCTTGGCCGTCCGGGCGTCGATCGTGATCGTGGTGTTCGCCGCGATGGCGAGCTTGGGCTGGGCGATCCAGTCCGCGCCCTTCTTGGCGTCCTCCGGGTCCACGACGATGCCGGTGTCGAGCAGGTAACCGCCCTTGGGGGCGCGGACCTTGACCGTGCCGGACTCGTTGTACGGGTCGAACCGCTTGCCGGCGGCCGCGCCCGAGAGGCCGGCCAGGGAAGTGCCGTAGAACTTGGCCGGCTTGCCGTCTCGCCCGATGTGCTTGAGCGTCACGTCGTACGACTCGGCCTCGCGCTCTACCGCGGCCGCCGTGCGGACGGTCTGGCCGCCGCCGGTCGCCACCACGTAGGCGCTGTAGGAACCGTCGAGCGTGCCCAGCTTGGTGTTCGTGGTCAGCTCGGCGTCGGCGGTGCCGCCCGCCGGGACGGTGACCTGCTGGGTGCCGAGGGTGAAGAAGCCCGCGGGCGCGGGGCTGCCGCCCGGGCCGAGGCCCGTGACCGCGAGGTCGAGGGTGACGGCCTCCGTGCCGAGGTTGCGGTACGTGACCTTCTTGGTGACCGGGGTGTCGTCGGTGTGCGGCCACTGCTGCAGGCCGAAACCGACCGACACCGGCTCGGCGACGACCGTCTGGGTCAGGGCCTTGTCGACCGCGATACGGCCGCTGCCCTGCTGGAACGGCGTGTAGGCGCCGGGCTTGGTGGAAGCGGCCAGCGCGCCCTTGAGCTCCGCGCCCTTCCACGCCGGGTGCTGCTGCTTGAGCAGGGCCGCGGCGCCCGCGACGTGCGGGGTCGCCATCGACGTACCGGAGATGGTCAGGTACCCCGGCGGGTTCTGGCCGACCTCCTGGTCGATGACACTGCCGGGCGCGGCGGCCGCGGTGGTGTCCACGCCGGGCGCGGTGACGTCCGGCTTGATCGCGCTGTCGCCGACGCGCGGGCCGGTGCTGGAGAATTCGGCCAGCTTGTCGCTGTCGTCGACGGCGCCGACGGTGAGCGCGGCGTCCGCGCTGCCCGGGGAGCCGACCGTGCCGGGCCCGAACTCGCCGTCGTTGCCTGCCGCGATGGCGAACAGGACGCCCTTCTCGGCGGAGAGCTTGTTGACGCCCGCTTCGAGGGGGTCGGTCTCGGGGGTGTCGAGGCCGCCGAGGCTGAGGTTGACGATGTCGGCGCCCTGGGCGACGGCCCATTCCATGCCGGCGAGGATGCCGGAGTCGTCGCCGGAGCCGCTGTCGTCGAGCACCTTGCCGTTGAGCAGCGTGGCGCCCGGGGCGACTCCCTTGTACTTGCCGCCGGACTTGGCGCCGGTGCCGGCGGCGATGGAGGCGACGTGGGTGCCGTGGCCGAAGCGGTCCTTGGCGTCGGCGGCGGGGGTGAAGTTCTTCTCACCGACCACCTGGCCCGCGAGGTCGGCGTGGGTGGCGTCGACCCCGGTGTCGAGGACGGCGATCTTCACGCCCTTGCCGTCGTATCCGGCGGCCCAGGCCTTGTCGGCGCCGATCTGCTTGACGCTCTTGTCGAGGCTGGCCTTGCGGACACCGTCCAGCCACACCCGGGCGACGCCGGAGGCGGTGGTACGGGAACCAGTGCCGCGCTGCTCGCTGGTGAGTGCCTCCCAGACGGCGCCGGCGTCCCGGTGGGGCGTGCTGAGGGCCTCGGCGTTCAGCGACTTCAGGGTCCTGCGGACCAAGGTGGCGCCGGCGTCGTGGACCTCGGCCTTCGCGGCCGGGGCGGCAGCGCCCTGGTAGCCGACGATCAGCTTGAGGCTGCCGCGCTGGGCCTTGCGGTTCTCGGGCTTGGACAGCTCGGTGATGTCGAAGAGCCGCGCGTCGAGCTTGCCGCTGCTGATCAGACGCTGGGCGTCGAACGGAACGACGCTGGTGTGCCCGCCCGTGCGCTGGACCTTGACCGGTATGTGCTCGCGCCCCTTGGCGCGTTCGAGGCCGATGGGCCGGCCCTTGGCGTCGATGACGACGCGGTCACCGGTGATCAGCGTGATGCGCTGCTGCTGCTTGCCCGCGAGCGCGGCCCGGTCACCGGTCGCCTTCGCTGCTGACTCCGACGACGGCGCCGCCGCGGACGGGGTGGTCATGCCCGCCGCCAGCGCCACCGCGGCGGCTGCGGCGACGGTGGCCGCACCCGCCCTCTTCAGTTGTCTGCGCAAGTCATCCCCCTGGAGATGAAAGAAGCCTCTCGCGCGAGGAACGCGGACCGCCCCCCGGCATACGCAGTATGTCGAGGGGCGAACTGTTGCTCAATAGGGGGTCGGGAGCGACTGGTTGTGGTGGCTGATGTCAGGCGTCCACGTTGTCCGTAATGCTCACTTTGCCCTTGCGGATGGTTGCGAGGCGAGGTGCGCGGCGCGCGATCGCACTGTCGTGGGTGACCATGACGAAGGTCAGCCCGTACTCCTTCCACAGCCCTTCCAGCAGCTCCACGATCTCGTCGCGCATCGACTCGTCGAGGTTGCCGGTCGGTTCGTCGGCGAGCAGCACCTTGGGCCGCTTGACCAACGCCCTGGCGATCGCGACCCGCTGCTGCTGGCCGCCGGACATCTCGCCGGGAAGATGACTCAAACGCTCTCCCAGCCCGACCGAGCCGAGCGCCTCGGCCGCCCGCTCGCGGCGCGCCGCGGCTTTGACCCCGAGCGGCACGAGAGCCGTCTCGACGTTCTCCTGCGCGGTCAGGGTCGGGATGAGGTTGAAGCTCTGGAAGACGAATCCGATGTTCTGCGCACGGACCTTGGTGAGCCGGGCCTCGCTGAGCCGGGCGAGGTCGACCCCGTCGAATTCGACGCTGCCGGCGGTCGGCCGGTCGAGGCCGCCGAGCATCTGAAGGAGGGTGGACTTGCCGCCGCCGGTGGGGCCCTGGATAACGAGCCGGCCACCGTCCTCAATGGTCAGATCCACACCGGCGAGGGCGTCGACGGTCTCCTTGCCGCGCCGGTAGCGCTTGGTGACGCCGCTGAGCTGGTACATGGTGGTCAACTCCTGCTGTACGTGAAGAAATTGGGGACCCGGGACAGCTATTCGACGCGCCGCAGGGCGTCCGCGGGGCGCAGCCGGGACGCGCGCCAGCCGCCGAACGCGCCGGCGATGAGTCCGCCCGCGACCGCGAGGGCGACCGCCAAGGCGATGGTGGTGACCGACACGGGCGCGCTGAGCGCGATGTCCAGCGCCTTGGTGGCGGCCTCCCGGCCGGGGCCGGTCATGGCCAGGCCGCCGGGTCCGGAGCCGCCCGGGCCCCCGCCCGAGGAGCCGATCTCGGCGGTGAGGGTGGGGCTGAGGGCCGTGATGGCGTACGCGCCGCCCAGACCGACGGCGATACCGAGCGCGCCACCGAGCAGCCCGTTGACCAGGGCCTCGCCGACGACCTGACGGGTGACCCGGCCGCTCTTCCAGCCCAGCGCCTTCAGCGTGCCGAACTCCCGCACCCGGCGGCTGACCGCGGCGGAGGTGAGGAGTCCGGCCACCAGGAAGGCGGCGGCCAGTACTGCGAAGGACAGCCACTTGCCGACGTTGGCGGCCAGGTCGGAGGCGGTGGAGAGGGAGCCGGAGACCGTGTCGGCGAGGTCGGCGGACGTGGTGACCGTGGTCCCCGAAATGTTCTTCTGGATGGCCGACTTGACACTTTCGATCCGCTGCGAGCCGGCCGCCTTGACGTAGACCGTGGTGACCTTGTCCTTGGCGCCGGCGAGGGTCTGGGCCTGCCCCAGCGGGATATAGAGGTTGGCGGCCGCGTCGCCGCTGTCGGCCGTCGCGATGCCGATCACCTTGAGCTTGGTGCCCTTGACCGTGACCGTGGAGCCGACTTTGAGGTCCTTCTCCTTGGCGTAGGCGCTGTCGACGACCGCGACCTTGGCGTTGGTCTCCGTACTCTCGAACGTCCGCCCCGAAGTGATCTTGGACGAGGTGAGCGGGCCGAGGCCGAGCCTGGCAACATCGGTTCCGTACACGGAGTAGGAGTTGACGTCGAACGCGGCGCCGCCGCCCCGCACTTCGCCGCTCCCGCCGCCGGTCTGGCCCGGCTTGCCGCCGGGGGCGGGCTGTGCCTGCTGGAACTCGCCGCGCTTGAACTGCCCGTTGACCTTCATCACCTGCAGACTCAGCCCGCCGACCGCGTCCGCGACGCCGTCCTGCCTGCCGACCTGCGCGACGGTTGCGACGGCCAGGGTCTGGAAGCCCTGCACCATCACCATGTCGCTGCTCTGTTCCGCGTCGTCGTCGCTGTCCTTGGCGTCGAACTCGAAACGCGGCCTGCGTGCGGTGTCGTTCTCGCCGGGCGGGGCGGCGGCCTTGGTGACGGTCATGTCCGTACCGAGCCCGTACAGCGACTGGAGCACCTTGCCCTGCGCCTGCTCCATGCCGGACGAGACCGAACTGACGACGATGACCAGGGCGATGCCCAGGGCAAGCCCCGAGGCGACGACGAGGGCCGCCTTCCGGCGGCGGCGCAACTCGCGCCTGAGATACGTGAAGAACATGGGCGTGAAGCTAGGAGCCCCCCGTGATGAGGAGATAAGGCCCGGGTGAGAGCGGGGTGAGAACGCCGAACGGCGGCACCTTCGAGAGGTGCCGCCGTTCGGCGTTACGAGGAGTTTCCGTACCGGGAGTTGGGGAGCCGGGGGCGGGTCAGACCGCCGAGCCGGCCTTCCACTCCGCCCAGCCCAAGTTCCAGCCGTTGAGGCCGTTGTCCGGCTTGATGGTGGTGTCGTTGGAGTTCTGCACGACGACCACGTCACCGACGATCGAGTTGTTGTAGAACCAGGCTCCCGGCTGGCCCGGATCACCCGCGCCCTTGACGTCGTTCAGGCCCACGCAGCCGTGGCTGGTGTTGGCGCTGCCGAAGATCGAGTCCGGTCCCCAGTAGTTGCCGTGGATGAACGTGCCCGAGGTGGACAGCCGCATGGCGTGCGGCACGTCCTTGATGTCGTACTCGCCCTTGCCGTCGTCGTCCGTGAAGCCGACGGTGGCGCCGTTCATCCGGGTCTCCTTGAACTTCTCGGAGATCACCATCTGGCCGTTGTACGTCGGGGTGTCCGGGGAGCCGGCCGAGATCGGGATGGTCTTGACCGTCTTGCCGTCCTGCGTGACGGTCATCGTCTTCGCCTTGGCGTCGACGGTGGAGACCTGGTTGCGGCCGATCTGGAAGGTGACCGTCTTCTGCTGCACACCGAAGACGCCGTCGGCGCCCTCGACGCCGTCGAGCGCCAGCTTCAGGGTGACGGTCGAGTTCTCCTGCCAGTACTGCTCGGGGCGGAAGTCCAGGCGCTGCGCGTTGAACCAGTGCCCGACGACCTCCTGGCCGGCGCTGGAGCTCACGGTGATCGCGGACTGCACGGCCGCCTTGTCGGTGATCGCCTTGTCGAAGTTGATCGACACCGGCATGCCCACGCCGACCTGGGAGCCGTCCTCGGGCGTGAAGTTGCCGATGAAGCTGTTGGCGGGCGAGACGGTGGTGAAGGAGCCGTTCTCGTGGGCCTCGCGGCCCTTGGCGTCCTTGGCCGTGGCGGACAGCACGTACTTGGTGGCCCGCTCCAGCTTGCCGTCCGGCGCCCAGCTCTTGCCGTCCGCAGCGAGGGTGCCGGCCACGGCCGCGCCGGCCGAGGTCTTGAGCTCGACCTTGGTGAGGGTGCCGTCGCTGACGGTGACCTTGGTGGAAGTGTTGATGCCGACGTTGGTGGCGCCGTCCTTGGGGGTGATCGCTATTCGGGCCTGGGAGGCGTCCTTGGCGGCCGCCTCGTCCACCTGAGCCTGTGATTTCTTCGAGCCGTCGCCGCTGCCCTTGTCGTCGCCGCCGCTGCACGCCGACAGCACCAGGACGCCGCCGAGCAGTGCGGACGCGGCCATCAGGCCCTTGCGCCGCTTGCTGTCCGTGATCACACGCTTCTCCATCGTTGCCGAATCCCCAAGGCCCCTAGCAGGCTCGCCTGGACAGCGCGTCCCTGCAATGCCTTAACAACACAAATATGGTTCCGCCCGTTCCGCATCCGGCAAAGATGTGGGGAACGCCACTCACCGCTCTTCGCCATCCTCCTCGTCGAGGTCCCACTCGACGGAGTCGGGGTCGTACTCGATCGGCTCGCTGCTCCACGAAGCCTGTGCGAGCTCCACTCCCGGCACGTCGCTGACCAGATCGAAGGGGTCCACGAGGTACGCGAGGGCTTCCGCCTCGTCTTCCCTGACGGCCGCCCCGGCATGCGCCCGTTCCTCGTCCGGCATGTACTCGTCCTGCGCGATGCGTTCGAGCGCGGCGCCGGTGAGTGCGTCCGAGTCGGAAACCTCCAGTACCAAATCAACCCGAAGCCGTACGAACCGTGATGTCTCAGAAGTGCTCATACGACGGAGCGTAAGGCTCTGCGGCCCCCCGGCTTTCCCGCGACCCGCTGCCTTCATTAGCATCGGCGCACACGGCCAATTCGCTGCTGCCACAAGGGGGATCGATCCGTGTCCGCACGCCGACCGCTGCTGACCGCCACTGCCGCGGGCACGCTTCTGTGCGCCCTGTGGTTCGTCCCGTCGGCGAACGCCACGGCGGAGGCGGAGAAGGACGAGGCCGCCGCCGGGAAGGCAGCGGCCGCGTCCTCCGAGGAGCATCTCTCCCTCGCCGACACGGGCAGCGTGGACACCACGCCGTATCTGATCGGCGGCACGGCCTTCCTGGGGGTCGGCGCCGGCTTCGTGGCCTTCTCAATGCGCCGCGCGCGCCTGGCGTGACCCGCTAGGCCAGCGGACCCGTCACCGGCTCCACGGCCTCGACGAGCTTTCCGGCGCGTACGAACGCGTCGGCGGCCGCCAGGTCGGGGGCGAGGAAGCGGTCCGGGCCGGGGCCCTCGACACCGGCCGCGCGGACCGCCTTGATGACGGCCTGGGTCGCGGGCGAGGGGGTCAGGCCCGTACGCAGTTCGACGGCGCGCGTCGCCGCGTACAGCTCGACCGCCACGATCCGGGTCAGGTTGTCGATCGACGTGCGCAGTTTGCGCGCCGCCGACCAGCCCATGGAGACGTGGTCCTCCTGCATCGCGGAGGACGGGATGGAGTCGGCGGACGCCGGGACGGCGAGCCGCTTCATCTCGCTGACCAGCGCGGCCTGCGTGTACTGGGCGATCATCAGCCCGGAGTCGACGCCGGCGTCGTCCGCCAGGAAGGCCGGCAGCCCGTGCGAGCGGTTCTTGTCGAGCAGGCGGTCGGTGCGGCGCTCGGCGATGGACCCGAGGTCGGCGGCGACGATGGCGAGGAAGTCCAGGACGTACGCGACGGGCGCGCCGTGGAAGTTGCCGTTGGACTCCACCCGCCCTCCCCCAGAGCCTTCGGCCTGGGAGGTACCCCCAGGCAGGACCACCGGGTTGTCGACGGCCGACGCCAGCTCGCGGTCCGCGACGAGGCGGGCGTGCGCGAGGGTGTCCCGGCCGGCGCCCGCGACCTGCGGGGCGCAGCGCACCGAGTACGCGTCCTGGACGCGCGGCGCGTCGTCCTGGTGGTGGCCGGTGAGCCCGGAACCGGCCAGCACCCGCAGCATGTTGTCGGCACTGGCGCCCTGGCCGGGGTGCGGGCGGATGGCGTGCAGTTCCGGGGCGAGGACCCTGTCCGTACCGAGCAGCGCCTCCAGCGAGAGCGCGGCGGTGATGTCGGCGGAGGTGTAGAGCCGGTGCAGGTCGGCGAGGGCCATGACCAGCATGCCGAGCATGCCGTCGGTGCCGTTGAGGAGGGCGAGGCCCTCCTTCTCGCGCAGCTCGACCGGCTCGATGCCGTGGGCGGCCAGCAGCTCGCCGGCCGGCCGGACGACGCCGTCGGGGCCCTCGGCGTCGCCCTCGCCCATGAGGGTCAGGGCGCAGTGCGAGAGGGGCGCGAGGTCGCCGGAGCAGCCGAGCGAGCCGTACTCGTGCACGACGGGGGTGATGCCCGCGTTGAGGATGTCCGCCATGGTCTGGGCGACGTGCGGCCGTACGCCGGTGTGGCCCGAGGCCACGGTCTTCAGCCGCAGGAACATCAGCGCGCGCACGACCTCGCGCTCCACGCGCGGGCCCATGCCGGCAGCGTGCGAGCGCACGATGTTGCGCTGCAGCTGGGCGCGGAGGTCGGGGCTGATGTGCCGGGTGGCGAGGGCGCCGAATCCGGTCGAGACCCCGTAGACGGGGTCGGGCTTGGCGGCGAGCGCCTCAACGATCTCGCGGGCCGCTGCGAGCGCGGCCAGGGCCCCCTCGGACAGCTCGATACGAGCGTTGCCCCGGGCCACGGCGATGACGTCCTCAGCGGTGGTTCCGGACGTCCCCACCACGACAGTGTGCATATCCATATTCAGCAGCGTACGGATTGAATCGCGACCTGTCACTAGCGGACGCCGGGCTTACCCCTTACCTGTCGGCAAACCCGTCAGGGCCGGGTGGGCGGCGAGCCCCGGCCACGGAAGCGGCGGCGGTCCTGGGTGCCGTTCGGCGGCGCGTCCGCGAGGCGGATGACCGCGCCGTCGCGGCCCGCCACCACCGGCTTCTCCGAGCGCGCGGCCTTCGCCTTGTACTGGGCGGCGTCGGCCAGGCGGAACAGCCGGCGGGCCGAGTGCACCGGCCCGATCGGGTCCCCCGTCGAGGCGACCCCACAGGCGACCCCCTCGCCCAGCTCCAGATCGGCCGCGCGGGTGCACAGCTCCTCGGCGACCGCGACGACCTCGTCGGCCGGAGGCCCGGCGGACAGCAGGCAGAACTCGTCGCCGCCCAGGCGCGCCGCCAGCGCGCCAGGCAGCCGCGCGCCGCACAGCGAGAGAACCGAGCCGAAGCGCTCGAGGAGGCGGTCGCCCGTGGCGTGCCCGAGGGAGTCGTTGACGCGCTTGAGCCCGTTGAGGTCGCACACCATCAGGCTGACCACCGTGCCGTGCACACGGTGCAGCTCCAGCGACTCGTCGAGCCTTATGTCGACCGCCCGCCGGTTGGCGAGCCCCGTCAGGGGATCGGTGAAGGCGAGCCTGCGCGCTTCCTCCAGGCGCTCCGTCTGGGCGAGCCCGGCCGCGATGACAGCGGCCAGGACGGTCGCGAAGTCGGCGTCGTCGGTCCCGAAGACCGGTCTCCCGGTGGGGCGGGCGACGTACAGCTCGCCCCACGCCCGTCCGTGCAGCACGATCGGCGCCACCACGCAGCTGCCGCGCCCGCGCCGGCGCAGGGCGGCGACGCGCTGATGGCAGTACGGACCGGCGCCGATCCGCTCGCCCTCGGCGGTCTCCACCCAGGCGTGCGGCCCGCCGCCGCCCGCCCACTTCTCGTGCAGGAACTCGGTGATCTCGGGGAAGTCGTGTACGGGGTACGACTCCTCCTGGGGGAACTCCTCCTCCCCCGGGGTCCGCTCGCCCTCGTTGACCAGGACGCGCAACCGCCCGCGCTCCCGCTCCCAGGTGGAAATGGCGGCGAAGGAGCCATCCATGGCGAGGCGGGCCCCGCGCGCGGCCGCGTGCACGGCCTCACGCGGAGTGTGCGCCGCCGCCATGGCCTGCGCGAGACCCACCACCGCTCGCAGCCGCCCGTCAACACCCATCACCCCAGGTTAGGGAGTTTTTCCGGGTTTGGGACGATTGACGGTCCATACGGTCTCCAACCGTGAACACCGTCACCCTCAGTCACTCAGGCCACACCTGCCCCAGTGGCCTCCGGGGACCCCGGAGCATCTCCGACGGCCTGCTGGGCCGCACCGGCGCGCAGCCTGGGGCCGCCCCAGTGGAGCAGCCCCGGCGCGCGGCCCCGGTGGGCGCGGCCCCGGTGGACAGTTCGGCGCTGCCGCGACGGGTCGTCACTCGCCCGGCCATTGCGGCTTCCGCTTCTCGTTGAACGCCGCCACGCCCTCGGCCCGGTCCCCGGAGAACGCCACCGACCGCCACGCCGCGTCCTCGACCTCCAGACCGGCCCGCAGGTCCAGCCCGTGGCCGAGCCGCAGCGCGCGCTTCGCGGCCCGCAGCCCGACCGGGGAGTTCCCGGCGATCCGCGCGGCGAGGGCCAGCGCCTCTTCCCGGTCCCGGCCCTCCTCCACCAGCTGGTCGACCAGGCCCAGCTCGCGCGCCTCGTCCGCCGCCACCCGGCGCGCGGTGAAGACCAGCTCGGCCGCCCGGGCCGCTCCGACGCGCCTCGGCAGCAGTTGCGTACCGCCGCCGCCGGGGATCACGCCGACCGACACCTCGGGCAGCCCGACGACGGCCGTACGGTCCGCGACGATCAGATCGCAGGCCAGCGCCAGCTCGAAACCGCCGCCGAGGGCGAACCCGTGTACGGCGGCGACGGTCGGCATCGGCAGTTCGAGTACGCCGGTGTAGGCGCCCCGGGCCGTGGGCCGCTGCCGCACCAGCTCGGCGTCGCTGAAGGAGTTGCGCTCCTTGAGGTCGGCGCCGACGCAGAAGGCCCGCTCATGGGTGGAGGTCAGCACGGTGACACGCACGTCCCGGTCGGCGCCGAGCGCGTCGCACGCGGCCCCGATCGACCGTGCCATCTCGGTGGACACCGCGTTCATGGCCTTGGGCCGGTCGAGCACGAGCTCGGCGACATGCTCCTGCTCGTGCCGCCGCACGACGACGAACTCCCCGAACCGCTGCTCGCTCATGACGCCCTCCCGGTTAACGATCGTTGACCGGGATCATAGGCCGCCCCCGCGGCGGGGCCTCTCCCACCCACCCGCCCTGGAGCCGGGGGTGCGAGGCACCCCCGGCCGCCGGCGGAGTGCGGTGCGGGCGGGCAGCACCGGGCCAGGGCCAGGGCCTGTCCGGCGGATCCTGGCCGGGGCCACGGCGTCCGGTGCGGCGCCTTGCGATGCACCGCACCGGACGCCGCGTCCTATCCGGCCCTGATCCGCCGGACAGGCCCTAGGTGCGCCGCGTCAGCAGCCAGGGCTCCACCACGCCCAGGCCACGTACCGGGCGCTGCCACATCGGCTGAAGCGCGAAGCGGTACGTGGGCGCGTCCTCGCCCGCCTTCTCCGCCAGCTCCGCCGCCGCCGCGGCCTCCGCCTCGGAGACCGGCGCGTCTCCCGTACGGCCCAGTTCCTCCGCGAGCGCGCCGTCCACCAGCACCGCGTTCTTCGGCGCTATCGAGGTCAGCCTGCTGGCCAGGTTCACGGTCGTGCCGAATACGTCGCCCATCCGGGTCGTGACCGTGCCGAACGCTATGCCGACGCGCAGCTCCGGCATGGTCTCGTCGTGCCGCATGGTCTCGATGAGCCGGAGCGCTATCTCCGCCGCCGTCCCCGGGTCGTCCGCCGCGTACAGCACCTCGTCCCCGAGGGTCTTGATCAGCCGGCCGCCGTGCGCGGCGACCAGGTCGGCGGCCGTGGTCTCGAACGCCTCGACCAGTTCGCCGAGCTCCTCCTCCTCCAGCCGCCGGGTCAGCCGGGTGAAGCCGACCAGGTCGGCGAATCCGACCGCGAGCCGGCGGTCGACCATCTCCTCGTCGTCGGCGGCCTGGACGACGCGGCCGGTCGCCGCCGCCAGCTGCCGCCGCCAGACGTAGACCAGGAACTCCTCCAGCTCCGGCAGCAGCAGCTCGACCAGCGGGTACGTGACTTCGGTGCGGGTCATGCCGGGCTCGGGCGGCTCGGTCAGCCCCTCCAGGAAGGAATCGATCTGCCATTCCGCCAGCCGGGCGGTGGTCTGCCCGGTGGACCGGGCGACCTGTACCGCCATCGGCTCACTCAGCAGCCCCGCCTCCACCAGACCGGCGAGCCGCCGCAGGGCGAGTACGTCCGCCTCGGTGAGCGCCTTGGCCTGGCCGATGTCGGCGAAGCCCATGGCCCGCCAGAAGCGGGACGCGAGCTCCATCGAGACGCCGGCCGTGCGGGCGGCCTGGAAGGCGGTGTAGCGGCGCTCGGCGCCGAGGATCAGCTGTTCGAGCCGGATGGCGAGCGGGTCGGCGGTCGGCTCGACCGTGTGGTCGACGGCGTGGTGCGGCGGGTGCTGATCGCTGCCGCTACTGCTGCCACTGCCGCTGCCGCCTCCGCTGGGAAAGGGCGTGCCCGCGCCGGAACCCGTGTCATCGACGGTCACCTACCGCCTCCTGCCCGTTCCCTGCGCACTGCACTGCCGATCTGTCGCGGATCGTCTAAACCATACGACAGGTGTGCCGTAGCTCACTCCTCCATCTCACGGCCTTCTCATGAGTCAACGGACCGCAGGTGCACAATGTCCCCCGCCCCGACCGGTTCCTGCACCCCGTCGCCGGTCGCCAGGACAAGCCGCCCGTCCGCGTCCACGGCCACCGCCTCACCGGTCAGCGACCGCCCGCCCGGCAGCTCGGCCCGTACGGTCCGGCCGAGCGTCGCGCAGCCCGCCGCGTACGACTCCTGCAACCGGCTGAGGTCGGGATCGCCCCCGGCCGCGCGCCACTCTCCGTACCACTCCTCCAGCGACCGCAGCACCGCCCGCAGCAGAGGGTCGCGGTCCACCGAGACCGCGCCGGCCAGTGCCAGCGAGCCCGCGCCGGGCACCGGCAGCTCCTCCTTCGTCAGCGAGACATTGAGGCCGATGCCGACGACGACGCCTCCCCCGGTGCCGCCGGCCCGCTCGGCGAGGATGCCGCCGGCCTTGCGCTCCTCCCCCCCGACGGCGACAAGAAGGTCGTTGGGCCACTTGAGGGCCGTGTCGACGCCCGCGGTGCGCGAGAGGGCCGTCGCGGTGGCGACTCCGGCAAGCAACGGCAGCCAGCCCCACCGCTCGACGGGTACGTCCATGGGCTTCAGCAGGATGGAGAAGAACAGCCCCGACCGGGCGGGCGCCGACCAGTTGCGGCCCAGGCGGCCGCGGCCCTCGGTCTGCTCCTCGGCGACGAGGACGGCCCCCTCCGGGGTCTCCGCCGCCCGCGCCGCCAGGTCGGCGTTGGTGGAGCCGGTGACCTGGACGACGTCCAGGGAGGTCCACAGCCCGCCCGGCCGCAGCAGGCCGCGACGCAGCGCGGTGGTGTTCAGGGGCGGCCGGTCGAGGTTGGACCAGCGGTTGTCTGGAGCATCCTGGGGCGTCATGCAAGCCACATTAGGTGTGGCAAACGACGCACTGCCGAGCGCCATGCGCGCCGATACGCTACGTGTCAGTAGCCATCCGGTTGACCAGGCAGGGAGCCGCATCCCGATGTCAGAGCCCGAGATCGCCAAGCGCGATGTAGACATTCACACGACCGCGGGAAAACTCGCGGATCTGCAACGCCGCATTGACGAAGCGACGCACGCGGGCTCCGAGCGCGCCGTGGAGAAGCAGCATGCCAAGGGAAAGCTGACGGCCCGTGAGCGGGTCGCGCTGCTCCTGGACGAGGGTTCGTTCGTAGAGATGGACGAGTTCGCCCGGCACCGCTCCACCGCCTTCGGGCTGGAGAAGACCCGGCCGTACGGAGACGGCGTGGTCACCGGCTACGGCACGGTCGACGGCCGCCCGATCGCCGTCTTCTCGCAGGACTTCACGGTCTTCGGCGGCGCGCTGGGCGAGGTCTTCGGCCAGAAGATCATCAAGGTGATGGACTTCGCCCTGAAGACCGGCTGTCCCGTCATCGGCATCAACGACTCCGGCGGCGCCCGTATCCAGGAGGGCGTCATGGCCCTCGGCATGTACGGCGAGATCTTCCGCCGCAACACCCATGCCTCCGGCGTGATCCCGCAGATTTCGCTGGTCGTGGGCCCGTGCGCGGGCGGCGCGGTCTACTCCCCCGCGATCACCGACTTCACGGTGATGGTGGACCAGACCTCGCACATGTTCATCACCGGTCCGGACGTCATCAAGACGGTCACCGGCGAGGACGTGGGCTTCGAGGAGCTGGGCGGAGCCCGCACGCACAACACCACCTCCGGGGTGGCGCACCACATGGCGGGTGACGAGAAGGACGCGATCGAGTACGTCAAGTCGCTGCTGTCCTACCTGCCTTCGAACAACCTCTCCGAGCCGCCGGCCTTCCCTGAGGAGGCGGACCTCGAACTCTCCGACCTCGACCGTGAGCTGGACACGCTCATCCCGGACAGCGCCAACCAGCCGTACGGCATGCACACGGTGCTCGAGCACATCCTGGACGAGGGCGAGTTCCTCGAAACCCAGGCCCTGTTCGCGCCGAACATGGTCACCGGCTTCGGGCGGGTCGAGGGCCACCCGGTGGGCATCGTCGCCAATCAGCCGATGCAGTTCGCCGGCTGCCTGGACATCGACGCCTCGGAGAAGGCGGCACGTTTCGTCCGTACGTGCGACGCGTTCAACGTCCCGGTGCTCACGTTCGTGGACGTCCCCGGCTTCCTGCCCGGCGTGGACCAGGAGTACGGCGGCATCATCCGGCGCGGCGCGAAGCTGATCTACGCGTACGCCGAGGCGACCGTGCCGCTGATCACCGTGATCACGCGCAAGGCGTTCGGCGGCGCGTACGACGTCATGGGCTCCAAGCACCTGGGCGCCGACCTGAACCTGGCCTGGCCGACCGCGCAGATCGCGGTGATGGGCGCGCAGGGTGCGGTGAACATCCTGCACCGGCGGACCATCGCGGCCGCCGAGGATCAGGAGGCCACCCGCGCCGAGCTGATCGCGGACTACGAGGACACCCTGCTCAACCCGTACACGGCGGCCGAGCGCGGCTACGTCGACGCCGTGATCATGCCGTCGGAGACGCGGCGCCACATTGTGCGGGGGCTGCGTCAGCTCCGTACAAAGCGGGAATCCTTGCCTCCGAAGAAGCACGGCAACATTCCGCTCTAGGAAGGGGCGCTCACATGATCAAGGTCGTCAAGGGCAACCCCACCCCGGAGGAGCTGGCCGCCGCCCTGGCGGTGGTCCAGGCGCGCGCCGCGGTGCTGGCAAGTTCGACCGTCGGCGCGCCCCGGATCCCGGACGAGTGGGCGGCCCCGACGCGGGTCGCACGCCGCCGGATGCCGCTGCCGGGCCCCAGGGCCTGGGGCCGTACGTACTGGCCGGAGTAGCGCGCGGGGCGTTCATCTCCGCGTAACCAGGGGGTGTCCGGCCTGATCGGCCGGACACCGCCTAGTCAGTCAGCAGGATGGCGCTTGAGTACCCGTACTCAGGCGCCATCGCCGCTTCCGCAGCAGGATCGATCCATGCTGTGGTCCGACCCGGAGAACGAGCCGCCCAAGGAGATGCGCGACGCGCAGGCCATGCTGCGGCGCATGGGCCTGCTGCTGGCTCTGGCGATGCTGGTGGCGATGCTGGCGGTGGGCCTGCACTGAGCGGACCGCTGCGGGTGGCACCATACGACTGGTACCCTATGTCCATGATAAAGACGACGGTCTATCTCCCCGAGGAACTCGAGACTCGGCTGGATGCCGAGTCTGCGGCCACCGGAGTCAGCAAGGCGGAACTCATCCGCCAAGGGATCGCCCTGCTGCTCGACAACTCCAGCCGGCCCAAGCAGAGTCGACCGCTCCCTGTGTTCAGGAGCGGCCGCCTCATCACGTCCGAGGACATGGACGAGGCCATCTACGAGCACATCAAGGAACGGACCAACCGTCGTTGATCATCGTCGCCGACACTTCGGCCCTCTACGCGGCTTTCGATGCGGAGCACCCGGCACACGAGGGAGCCGCCGGGGTGATGAATCGTGAGGTCCTTGCGATCTCGCCGCTGGTCATCACCGAACTCGATCACCTCGTGCACCGGGACCTCGGCTTCCGTCAGGCACTCGTCGTCATGGAAGCACTGAACGACCGACTGACCGACGGTCAGTACAAGCTGGCCACGCTCCGTCCGACAGACCTCGTCACGGCTCACGAGGTACGGCTGAAGCACGAGGGACTGAAGCTCGATCTGGCCGACGCAGTCGGGGTGGTCCTGGCCGACCGGTACCGGACCAATCAGATCCTTACGCTTGATCAGCGGGACTTCCGGGCCGTCACCCCGCTCACTAAGACTTTCAGAGCCTTCCGAATCCTGCCCGCCGACCTCTGATTCGGCCCGCAGCCGCCCGCTGGCTACCCTTCCCGCATGACTGACGCCCGCCGCCTCGTGCTCGCCTCCGCTTCGCCCGCCCGTCTCAACCTGCTGCGCCAGGCCGGGCTCGCGCCCGAGGTGATCGTCAGCGGTGTGGACGAGGACGCGCTCACCGCAGCCACCCCCGGCGAACTCGCCCGGGTGCTCGCCGAGGCGAAGGCCGCGGTTGTCGCCGCCAGGCCCGAGGCCGCCGGGGCACTGGTGATCGGCTGCGACTCGGTGCTGGAGCTGGACGGAGAGGCGCTGGGCAAGCCGGCCGACGCCGAAGAGGCCACCGCCCGCTGGAAGTCGATGCGCGGGCGGGCCGGCGTACTGCGGACGGGGCACAGCGTGGTCGACACGGCCACCGGCCGCCACGTCTCCGCGACCGCATCCACCACCGTCCGCTTCGGTGAGCCGACGGACGCCGAGATCACCGCCTACGTCGCGAGCGGCGAACCGCTCCATGTCGCGGGCGCGTTCACCCTCGACGGCCGCTCGGCGCCCTTCGTGGAGGGGATCGAGGGCGACCACGGCAACGTCATCGGCCTGTCGCTGCCACTGCTGCGCAGGCTGCTGGGCGAACTGGGCGTGTCGATCACCGACTTGTGGGCCTGAGGCGCCGCGACCTGCCGACCGGTTCGCCCGGGCGACCGGTCAGGCAGAGGCGGGTGCGGCCGGCGGGCCCGGCGGCGGCTGCTCTCCCGGGACCAGCGGGGGCGAGTCCTGGACACGGCTCCCGGCCGCGTCCGGCTTCCCGTACGCCAGCAGTGACAGCACGACCAGGCCCAGCACCACCATCATGAAGGCGAACGCGGGCCAGCCGACCAGACCGACCGTCAGCGCGCCCAGCACCCCGTGCGTGATGGCGCAACTGATCAGCAGCACCCTGCCGAACCGGCCCGGGGCCCGGTCCCGCACCCCGGTGAGGAGCAGGACCAGTCCGCAGCCGGCCAGGAAGAAGCCCATGACCCCGCCGAGCGCCCAGGTGGACGCAGACATGACATCGGAGTCGAGGCCGGCCATCGACATCGACTGACCGTCGACGACCCGGCCGAGGATCCAGTTGACGAAGGCGAGGCCCATGGCCTCGCCGAAGAGAACGATCGCGGCCACGACAGCCACCGGTCTGCGTGCGACCACGCCCCACCCCTCCTACCGTTACTGCCAGTACGTTCGACATCGCGCACGCTACTAACGGGTAAACCTCGGGACAAGGGGTCTGCGCGAGGCAAAGAATCATTCGGCCATTCGTAGGGACTCCACAAAGAATCGTGAGTCGCCGCGGAGCCGCCTGACAGAGACCTTGGCCACACCCGAGGGTTACTGTGCAGTTGGAGAACCCGGCGTACCGTGGTGCGACAAGGGAATTCGCCACTCGAGTGGGCCTCGGATCACACTCCGTGTGGGCAAGCTCACCATTGGGGACGGGTCGAAAGGCCGTGTCGGCAGTCCCTAAACTCAGCTTGTTTCAAGGAGGGAGCCATCGTGCGCAAGGTGCTCATCGCCAACCGAGGCGAAATCGCTGTCCGCGTTGCCCGGGCCTGCCGGGACGCCGGGATCGCGAGCGTAGCCGTCTACGCCGATCCGGACCGGGACGCATTGCACGTCCGCGCGGCCGACGAGGCGTTCGCGCTGGGCGGTGACACCCCGGCTGCCAGCTATCTGGACATGGCCAAGGTGTTGCAGGCCGCGAAGGACTCGGGTGCGGACGCCATCCACCCCGGCTACGGATTCCTCTCCGAGAACGCCGACTTCGCCCAGGCGGTGCTGGATGCCGGTCTGACCTGGATCGGCCCGCCGCCGCAGGCGATCCGCGACCTCGGCGACAAGGTCGCCGCCCGTCACATCGCCCAGCGCGCCGGCGCGCCGCTGGTCGCCGGCACCCCCGACCCGGTCTCCGGCGCGGAAGAGGTCGTCGCGTTCGCCAAGGAGCACGGGCTGCCGATCGCCATCAAGGCCGCGTTCGGCGGTGGCGGCCGCGGTCTGAAGGTCGCCCGTACCCTCGAAGAGGTACCGGAGCTGTACGACTCCGCCGTCCGCGAGGCCGTCGCCGCGTTCGGCCGCGGTGAATGCTTCGTCGAGCGCTACCTCGACAAGCCCCGCCACGTCGAGACCCAGTGCCTGGCCGACTCCCACGGCAACGTCGTCGTCGTCTCCACGCGTGACTGCTCCCTGCAGCGCCGCCACCAGAAGCTGGTGGAGGAAGCCCCCGCGCCGTTCCTGTCGGACGCGCAGAACGCCGAGCTGTACGCGGCGTCCAAGGCCATCCTGAAGGAGGCCGGCTACGTCGGCGCCGGCACGGTGGAGTTCCTCGTCGGCACCGACGGCACCATCTCCTTCCTGGAGGTCAACACCCGCCTCCAGGTCGAACACCCGGTCACCGAAGAGGTCACCGGCATCGACCTGGTACGGGAGATGTTCCGCATCGCCGAGGGCGAAGCACTCGGCTACGGCGACCCCGAACTGCGCGGCCACTCCATCGAGTTCCGCATCAACGGCGAAGACCCCGGCCGGGGCTTCCTCCCCGCCCCCGGCACCGTCACCGTCTTCGCCCCGCCCACCGGCCCCGGTGTCCGCCTCGACGCCGGCGTGGAGTCCGGCTCGGTCATCGGCCCCGCCTGGGACTCCCTGCTCGCCAAGCTGATCGTCACCGGCGCCACCCGCGAGCAGGCCCTGCAGCGCGCCGCCCGTGCGCTGGCCGAGTTCACCGTCGAGGGCATGGCCACCGCCATCCCCTTCCACCGCGCCGTCGTCACCGACCCGGCGTTCACTTCCGACCCGTTCACGGTCCACACCCGCTGGATCGAGACCGAGTTCGTCAACGACATCCCCGCCTTCACCGCACCCGCGGACGTCGACACCGACGAGGAGCCCGGCCGCGAGACCGTCGTCGTCGAAGTCGGCGGCAAGCGCCTGGAAGTCTCCCTGCCCTCCTCGCTCGGCATGACACTGGCCCGCACCGCCGCCGCCGGCGGCGCCAAGCCCAAGCGCCGAGTGGCCAAGAAAGCCGGCTCCGCCGCCTCCGGCGACACCCTCGCCTCCCCCATGCAGGGCACCATCGTCAAAATCGCGGTCGAAGAAGGCCAAGAGGTCAACGAAGGCGACCTCGTCGTCGTACTCGAAGCCATGAAGATGGAACAGCCGCTCAACGCACACCGCTCCGGCACCATCAAGGGCCTGTCCGCCGAGGTGGGCGCGTCCGTCACCTCCGGTGCGACGATCTGCGAAATCAAGGACTGACGGCTCGCAGCCGTACGTGCTGCAGGTCAGGTGAAGGCCCCGCCCGGTTCCGTTCCGGGCGGGGTCTTCCGTCGTACGGGCGTACAGGCGTACGGGCCTGCCGGTGGCATCCTGAAAGCACGACGCGGCACGACACGAAGCGGCGCGGCAGGAAGGGCGGCGGCGGCGATGACGACCGGCACCACCCCAGCACGGCCGATGCGCGCCGACGCGCGCCGCAACTACGCGCGGCTGCTCAAGGAGGCCCGCGCGGCCTTCGCGGAGCACGGCACGGATGCCTCGCTGGAGCATGTCGCGCGCCGCGCGGGCGTGGGAATCGGCACCCTGTACCGGCACTTCCCGAACCGGCACGCCCTGATGAGCGCGGTCTTCGAGGACGCGGTGAGCGCTCTGCTCGCGCGCTCGCGCGAGCTGCTGGAGGACCCCGAGCCGTGCTGGGCGCTGGTGGAGTGGCTGCGCGCCATCATCACCCATGCGGGTGAGTACCGGGGGCTGGCCAGGGCGCTCATGTCGGCCTCGAACGACGACAGTTCGGCCCTGTCGTCGTGCAGCGTGCCGATGCGCGAGGCGGGCCGCCAACTCCTCGCACGAGCCCAGGAGTCGGGGTCCGTACGGCCCGATGTGTCGATCGCGGACCTGATGCAGCTCACGAACGCGATCGCGCTGGCGGTCGAGGAGACCCCGGCCGACCCGGACCTGGCCGACCGTCTGCTCACGCTCACCCTCAAGGGCCTGCGGCCGGACACCCGCTAGGGGGTGGCCATCCGCTAGCGGCGGCGGAGGTCCGCCACCCGTGCGCGTTCCCGTTCCCCCGGCGGCTGCTCCGCCAGTGCGGCGGCGCTGCGCAACTGCGGGCCCGCTCCCGCCACGTGGCTGCGGCGCTGGCCCGGCAGCGGCATGTCCGGGCGGGGGCGGCGGCCCGTCGGGACGTTGTCACTGCCCGCGCCCGCCCCGCCCGAGCCCGCGACCGCGATCTGCACCCCTTGATCGGCAAGGGCCTGCAGTTCGGTGGCCGCACGTTCGTCGTGGGCCGGGGGCTCGTCGGTGACCAGCCGGGTGATCACATCCGTGGGCACCGTCTGGAACATGGTGTCGGTGCCGAGCTTGGTGTGGTCCGCGAGGACCACGACCTCCGCCGCCGCCTGCACCAGTGCCCGGTCGACGCTGGCCGACAGCATGTTGGAGGTGGACAGCCCGCGCTCGGCGGTCAGTCCGCTCCCGGAGAGGAAGGCGCGGGAGACCCGCAGCCCCTGGAGGGACTGCTCGGCTCCGCTGCCCACGAGTGCGTAGTTGGAGCCGCGAAGGGTGCCGCCGGTCATCACGACCTCGACCCGGTTGGCGTGCGCCAACGCCTGCGCCACCAGCAGTGAGTTGGTGACCACGGTCAGACCCGGCACCCGCGCGAGCCGGCGGGCCAGCTCCTGCGTGGTGGTCCCCGCGCCGACGACGACGGCCTCGCCCTCTTCGACGAGGCCGGCCGCGAGATCGGCGATGGCCGTCTTCTCCGCGGTTGCGAGATGGGACTTTTGCGGAAAGCCGGACTCCCGCGTGAAGCCGCCCGGCAGTACCGCACCGCCATGCCGGCGGTCGAGGAGTCCTTCGGCCTCAAGTGCCCGCACGTCCCGCCGGACGGTCACTTCGGAGGTCTGGACGACGCGGGCGAGCTCGCGGAGCGATACAGCCCCGTTGGCTCGCACCATTTCGAGGATCAATTGGCGACGTTCTGCAGCGAACACGAAACTGACAGTAACCCCAACGACCGTCTGCTTTCAGCAGTTTGCGCCGAATAACAGAAGATGTTCGCAGACAAGGCCGACAAGTGGTATACGCGGCGTACGCCGGGCGACTATGCCGTACGCCCACGCTCGCGGCCGGACAGCCCTACGCCTCGCCCGCCGCCTTGCGGGTGTGCAACTGCCGCGCCACCTCGGCGATCGAGCCCGAGAGGGACGGGTACACCGTGAACGCGTTGGCGATCTGTTCGACCGTCAGGTTGTTGTCGACCGCGATCGAGATGGGGTGGATCAGTTCACTCGCACGCGGGGAGACGACCACGCCGCCCACCACGATGCCGGTGCCGGGCCGGCAGAAGAGCTTCACGAAGCCGTCCCGGATGCCCTGCATCTTGGCCCGCGGGTTGCGCAGCAGCGGCAGCTTCACCACCCGGGCTTCGATCTTGCCCGCGTCCACGTCGGCCTGGCTGTAACCGACGGTGGCAATCTCGGGGTCGGTGAAGACGTTCGACGAGACGGTCTTGAGGTTGAGCGGCGCGACCGTGTCGCCGAGGAAGTGGTACATCGCGATCCGCCCCTGCATGGCCGCGACCGACGCGAGCGCGAAGATCCCGGTGACGTCACCGGCCGCGTACACACCGGGGGCGGATGTACGCGAGACCCGGTCGGTCCAGATGTGGCCCGAGTCCTTCAGCCGGACCCCGGCCTCCTCCAGGCCCATGCCGGCCGAGTTGGGGATCGCGCCGACGGCCATCAGGCAGTGCGTGCCGGAGATGACCCGGCCGTCGGAGAGCGTGACCTCGACCCGGTCGCCCACGCGCTTGGCGGACTCGGCGCGGGAGCGGGACATGACGTTCATGCCGCGGCGGCGGAAGACGTCCTCCAGGACGGCGGCGGCGTCCGGGTCCTCACCGGGCAGCACCCGGTCGCGCGACGAGACGAGCGTGACGCGCGAGCCCAGCGCCTGGTAGGCGCCCGCGAACTCGGCTCCGGTGACACCGGAGCCGACCACGATGAGCTCCTCGGGGAGCTCGGTGAGGTCGTACACCTGGGTCCAGTTCAGGATCCGCTCGCCGTCCGGCAGCGCGTCGGGGATCTCACGCGGGTGCCCCCCGGTCGCGATCAGTACGGCGTCTGCGGTGAGCCGCTGCTCGCTCCCGTCGGCGGCGGTCACGACGACCGTGCGCGAGCCGTCCATGGCCTGGCGGCCGTCGAGCCGGCCGCGGCCGCGCATGACGCGGGCGCCGGACCGGGTCACCGAGGCGGTGATGTCGTGGGACTGGGCGAGCGCGAGGCGCTTCACCCGGCGGTTGACCTTGCCCAGGTCGACGCCGACGACGCGGGCGGCCTGTTCGATGTGCGGCGTGTCGTCGGCGACGATGATCCCCAACTCCTCGTACGAAGAGTCGAAGGTCGTCATCACCTCTGCCGTCGCGATAAGAGTCTTCGACGGTACGCAGTCGGTGAGCACCGACGCCCCGCCCAGACCGTCACAGTCGACGACGGTCACCTCCGCGCCGAGCTGGGCGCCCACCAGGGCCGCCTCGTATCCGCCGGGTCCGCCACCGATGATCACGATCCGAGTCACGTGCTCCATTGTCCCGCACCTTTCCCACGCGCTTCGCCCCGGGTACCCCGGTCGGGGCCGGACAGGCCGCACTGGCCCTGGGGGGCTCGTGCGGCGGGGCCGCAAATGCCACTGTCGTACCCTCGTCACCATGTCGCTCTACGCCGGGTACGCCGGCAACCTCGACGCGCGGCTGATGACGCGCCGCGCCCCGCACTCCCCGCTGCGCGGCACCGGGTGGCTCAACGGCTGGCGGCTGACCTTCGGCGGGGAGCAGATGGGCTGGGAGGGCGCGCTCGCCACCATCGTGGAGGCGCCGCGCTCGCAGGTCTTCGTGGCGCTTTACGACATCGCCCCGATGGACGAGGACTCCATGGACCGCTGGGAGGGTGTCGGCCTCGACATCTACCGCCGGATGCGGGTCCGCGTCCACACCCTGGACGGCGAGGAGGCCGCCTGGGTGTACGTGCTCAACGGGTACGAGGGCGGGCTGCCGTCCGCGCGCTACCTGGGCGAGATCGCGGACGCGGCGGAGTCGGCGGGCGCGCCGCACGACTACGTCATGGAGCTGCGCAAGCGCCCCTGCTGACGGCTGTGGAGCCGGAGCGGTCGGATCACTTCGTCGGAAACGACAACACAACGATCGCAAGACCGTGAGCTGTGCCATCTACGCGCGTAGGCATTGCTCAGCTACCCTCGTCGGCGTGAACGCATCTGTTATTCCGGACAACATCCAGGGCGACCCGCACGCCGCCGCCGACGCTGCCGCCGCGCGTCTGCGCGAGCTCACCGGCGCCGAGACCCACGACGTCGCCCTCGTGATGGGCTCCGGCTGGGCGCCCGCCTCCGACGCGCTCGGCGCGCCCGAGGCCGAGTTCCCCGTCACCGAGCTGCCCGGCTTCCCGCCGCCGGCCGTCGAAGGCCACGGCGGCAAGATCCGCTCGTACCGGATCGGCGACAAGCGCGCGCTGCTCTTCCTGGGCCGTACGCACTACTACGAGGGCCGCGGCGTCGCCGCCGTCGCCCACGGGGTCCGCACCGCCGTGGCCGCCGGCTGCAAGACCGTCGTGCTCACCAACGGCTGCGGCGGACTGCGCCCGGGCATGCGCCCCGGCCAGCCGGTCCTGATCAGTGACCACATCAACCTGACGGGCACCTCGCCGATCGTGGGCGCGAACTTCGTGGACCTGACCGACCTGTACTCGCCGCGGCTGCGCGCGCTGTGCAAGGAGGTCGACGCGACGCTCGAAGAGGGCGTGTACGTGCAGTTCCCCGGCCCGCATTACGAGACCCCGGCCGAGATCAACATGGTCCGCGTGATGGGCGGCGACCTGGTCGGCATGTCCACCGTCCTGGAGGCCATCGCGGCCCGCGAGGCGGGCGCCGAGGTCCTCGGCATCTCCCTGGTCACCAATCTGGCTGCGGGCCTGTCGGGTGAGCCGCTGAACCACGAAGAGGTCCTGCAGGCGGGCCGCGACTCGGCCGCCCGGATGGGCGCGCTGCTGACGCAGGTACTGGGCAAGCTCTGAGCGGGTACGGGCACAGGCCCTGAGCCGGTACGGGCACGTGCTGCCGGTACGGGCGACCCCGTCGCCGGAGGCGGGCGAATCGTGACACACCCGAGAGGCGGAACACCGTGCAGGACGACCTGATCGCGCGGGCCAGGACCTGGCTGGCCGAGGACCCGGACGAGGAGACCCGCGAGGAGCTCGCCAAGCTCATCGACTCGCAGGAGCTCGCGGGGCTCGCCGAGCGCTTCGCCGGCACCCTCCAGTTCGGTACGGCCGGACTGCGCGGCGAGCTGGGGGCCGGGCCCATGCGGATGAACCGGTCCGTCGTCATCCGGGCGGCGGCCGGGCTCGCGGCGTACCTGAAGAAGCAGGGGTCGACCGACGGCCTCGTCGTCATCGGCTACGACGCGCGGCACAAGTCGGCGGACTTCGCCCGGGACACCGCCGCCGTGATGACCGGGGCCGGGCTGCGCGCGGCCCTGCTGCCGCGGCCGCTGCCGACGCCCGTCCTCGCGTACGCCATAAGGCACCTGGGCGCCGTCGCCGGAGTCGAGGTCACCGCCAGCCACAACCCGCCGCGCGACAACGGCTACAAGGTCTACCTCGGTGACGGCTCGCAGATCGTGCCGCCCTCGGACGCGGAGATCGCCGCCGAGATCGCGGCGGTCGCCGCACTGGCCGGCGTACCGCGTCCGGAGAACGGCTGGGACGTTCTCGGGGACGAGGTCCTGGATGCCTATCTGGCGCGTACGGACGCCGTACTGACCAACGGGTCGCCCCGCAGCGCGCGGGTCGTCTACACGGCCATGCACGGCGTCGGCAAGGACGTCCTGACGGCCGCCTTCGACCGGGCGGGATTCCCCGCGCCGGTTCTGGTCGCCGAGCAGGCCGAGCCGGACCCGGACTTCCCGACGGTCGCGTTCCCCAACCCGGAGGAGCCGGGCGCGATGGACCTGGCCTTCGCGACCGCGCGCCGCGCCGGTCCCGACCTCGTCATCGCCAACGACCCGGACGCGGACCGCTGCGCCGTCGCGGTGCCCGACGAGGCGGTCGAGGGCGGCTGGCGGATGCTGCGGGGCGACGAGGTGGGCGCGCTGCTCGCCGAACACCTGGTGCACAAGGGCGTGTCGGGCAAGGACAGCACCTTCGCCGAGTCGATCGTGTCGTCCTCGCTGCTCGGCCGGATCGCCGAGGCGGCCGGGGTCGCGTACGAGGAGACGCTGACCGGCTTCAAGTGGATCGCCCGCGTGGAGGGTCTGCGGTACGGCTACGAGGAGGCGCTCGGCTACTGCGTCGACCCCGAGGGCGTCCGCGACAAGGACGGCATCACGGCCGCGCTGCTCGTCGCCGAGCTGGCCTCGGAACTGAAGGAGCAGGGCCGTACGCTGACGGATCTGCTGGACGACCTGGCGATGGAGCACGGGCTGCACGCCACCGACCAGCTCTCCGTCCGTGTCCAGGACCTGTCGCTGATCGCCGACGCGATGCGCCGGCTGCGCGAGCGGCCGCCGGCCATGCTGGCCGGGCTGCGGGTCGCCTCGGCCGAGGACCTGACCCAGGGGACCGCGACGCTGCCGCCCACGGACGGCCTGCGGTACTACCTGGACGGTGAGTTCGACGCGCGGGTGATCGTCCGCCCGAGCGGCACCGAGCCGAAGCTGAAGTGCTACCTGGAGGTCGTGGTTCCGGTCGCCGAGGCGGGCGACCTGGAGCCGGCTCGCGCACGGGCCGCGGAGGTCCTGGCCGGGATCAAGGCGGACCTGTCGGCGGCGGCCGGCATCTGAGCGGCTTGTACGTGAAGTGGGCCCCCAGGACCGACCGGTCCTGGGGGCCCACTGCACGTTCGGACTGCACGTTCGGATGAATTCAGTACGGCAGTTGACGCAGCGGCGCCCACCCTTTCCCGATCATCCGAGAAAGGGTGTCCCGGTATCCCACGCCGAGACGAGCGTCCCCGCCGAGTTCCGCCGAGTCCGCCGAGTCCAGGAGCTGCCTCAGTGCCCCCGACCGCTTCCCGGGTGTCCCGCCAAGCACCGGCCCGCGACCGCCGTACCCTCGTCCCCGCCTCCAGAAGACGCCCGGCCCAGCCACGGGCGACAACCTCCGCCCGGACCAGGAACCGGGCGCTGCGGTCACTGCGCAGGGCGGGGCCCGCGCTGGCCGGCTATGTCACGGTCCGGCTGCTCGGAGTGCTCGTCGTCGCCAAGTGGGCCCACCTCAAACACCACGGCCTCTGGACGACGCTCGCCACGTCCTGGGACTCCGACTGGTACCTCGGCATCGCCGAGCACGGCTATACCGACTCGCTCGGCACCGAGTACAACGCCAACAACCTGGCCTTCTTCCCGCTCTACCCCGCTCTGGTGAAGGCCGTCGCCGCAGTCACCCCGGGCTCGCGGGCCACGATCGGGCTGCTGGTCGCCATCGGCTGCTCGCTGCTCGCCGCGTGGGGCGTCTTCGCGGTCGGCGAGCGGCTGTACGGCCGCCGGGCCGGCACCGTGCTCGTGGTGCTGTGGGGCTCGATGCCCGTCGCGCTCGTCCAGTGGATGGGCTACACCGAGTCGTTGTTCACCGCGCTGGCCGCCTGGTCCCTGTACGCGGTGCTGACCGGCCGCTGGCTGTGGGCCGGCACGCTCGCCGCGCTGGCGGGACTGACCCGGCCGACCGGGATCGCGGTCGCGGCGGCGGTGTCGGTGACGGCGGCGGTGGTGGTGTGGCGCCGGTGGCGCACCGAGCGCACGGTCCCGTCCACGATCCTGGCCGGCGGGCTGCTCGCTCCGCTGGGCTGGCTCGGCTACGTCGTCTGGGTGGGCCTGCGGGTCGGCCGCTGGGACGGCTACTTCGCCGTACAGAAGCTGTGGTTCAACGAGTGGGACGGCGGCGCGGACACCTTGCGCGCGATGCGGCGGCACCTCGCGTACGAGTCGATGCCGCAGCTGTTCCTGGTGGTCGTCACGGTGGTGCTGATCGCCTCCGCCGGGCTGTTCCTGCTGTCCCTGGCCGACCGCCAGCCGCTGCCGCTGCTGGTCTTCACGGGCGTGCTGCTGGTGATCGTCCTCGGCAGCGGCGGCGTCTACTTCCCGCGCGCCCGCTTCCTGCTGCCGGGCTTCCCCCTGCTGCTGCCGCTGGCCCTGGGCGTCGCCCGCGCCCGCGGCCACGTCGCGCTGGTGGTACTGGGGGCTGCGGCCCTGTCGTCGGTGTACTTCGGGGGCTACATGGCCCTGGTCTGGCCGAGCGCCCCGTAGGCCGGTCTCTCGACGATCTCAGCCGGTGGCCAGCAGAACCGCGAGTACGACCGCCCCGGCCACGCTCGGCGCGATGATTTCGTACGCCCAGCGCACCGACGGGGTGCCCTGGGCCGTCGGGCGGGCGGCGCAGCGCTCGGCGAGTCCGTTCAGCTCCTCCACGGTCCGGTCCGCCAGGGCCCTGCGCGCTGCCGAGTCGGAGACGTCGGCCGTCGCGGTCGTCCTGCCGTACGGGTCGTCGCCCGCGGCCCGGGCCTGGCTCCGGGCGGCCCGCTTGCGCTCGCGCAGCGAGACGGGCACCGACCACAGCTGGTACTTCTTCCCGGCCGCGAGCACCTCGCTGGAGTAGGTCGCCCGGATCGCGTCGACCGAGGCCCACGGCAGCGTGATGGTCCGGAACGGGTTACGGATGCGGAGCCGGTCCTCGCTCGCGAAGACGGCCGGCCGCACGGTGAAGGCCACGACGAGCGGAACGGCGAACAGCAGCCCGGCGAGCGCCAGCCAAGGGGTGCGGCCCTCGCCGCGGATCAGGGCGGCGCCGCCGAGCCAGGCGGCGAGCGCGAGCAGCAGGACGCCTCCGGCGAGGGACGCGGGAGAGCGGTAGACGCGGTCGGCGTAGGCCGGCGCCGGTTCTTCGGGCTGCTGGGGGCTCGGGCTCGTCATGAGCCCGATTCTGCCTCACGCGCCGGAGCCGGCCACCAGGTCCGCGTACACGATGATGTTGTCCGGCCGGTGGCCGTCCCTGAGTTCTCCGCCGCACGTGATGAGCCGCAGCTCGGGCCGGTCGGTGTCGATCGGTCCGCGGCGTGCCACAGGCGCGTGACAGAGCGCAGGCACGCAGTAACCGGAATGGCTAGTTCACAACGATTTCGGCCCGGGGGGTGACAGGCCGCTACGCGCGTAGATATGCTCATCTGGTGACCATGCCCACCACAGTTCCCGCAATCGCTGACGTGACCGCGTCCGACAGCGCGCTGCGCCGCTTCCTGCACGGGCTGCCCGGCGTAGACGCCGTCGGCCTCGAAGCGCGCGCCGCGTCCCTCGGCACCCGCTCGATCAAGACCACGGCGAAGGCGTACGCCATCGACCTGGCCATCTCAATGATCGACCTGACCACGCTCGAAGGCGCGGACACCCCGGGCAAGGTCCGGGCGCTCTGCGCCAAGGGCGCCAATCCCGACCCGACCGACCGTACGACCCCGCGCACGGCCGCCATCTGCGTCTATCCGGACATGGTGGCCACCGCCAAGGAGGCCCTGGCCGGGACGGGCATCAAGGTCGCCTCGGTCGCCACCGCCTTCCCGGCCGGCCGCGCGGCCCTGCCGGTGAAGCTCGCGGACACCCGCGACGCCGTCGCCGCCGGAGCCGACGAGATCGACATGGTCATCGACCGTGGCGCCTTCCTGGCCGGCCGCTACCTGGAGACATTCGAGCTGATCCAGGCCGTCAAGGCAGAGTGCCTGCGTGCTGGGGGCACCTCCCGGCCGGAGGCTGGGGGAGGGAGCGCCGCACGGCTCAAGGTGATCTTCGAGACCGGCGAGCTGTCGACGTACGACAACATCCGCCGCGCCTCCTGGATCGGCATGCTGGCGGGCGCCGACTTCATCAAGACCTCGACCGGCAAGGTCGGCGTCAACGCCACTCCGGCGAACACCCTGCTGATGCTGGAGGCCGTCCGCGACTTCCGGGCGCAGACTGGAATCCAGGTGGGTGTGAAGCCGGCCGGCGGCATCCGGACCACCAAGGACGCGATCAAGTTCCTGGTCCTGGTCAACGAGACCGCGGGCGAGGACTGGCTCAGCAACGAGTGGTTCCGCTTCGGCGCCTCCAGCCTGCTCAACGACCTGCTGATGCAGCGCCAGAAGCTGAGCACCGGCCGTTACTCCGGTCCCGACTACGTGACGGTGGACTGATCACCATGGCATCTGTATTCGAATACGCACCGGCTCCCGAGTCGCGGTCGGTCGTCGACATCGCGCCCTCCTACGGGCTCTTCATCGACGGCGAGTTCACCGAGGCGGCCGACGGCAGGGTCTTCAAGACCGTCTCCCCCTCAAGCGAGGAAGTCCTCTCCGAGGTCGCCCAGGCGGGCGCCGCGGACGTGGACAGGGCCGTGAAGGCGGCACGCAAGGCGTTCGAGAAGTGGTCGGCGCTGCCGGGTTCGGAGCGCGGCAAGTACCTGTTCCGTATCGCGCGGATCATCCAGGAGCGCTCGCGCGAGCTGGCCGTCCTGGAGACCCTCGACAACGGCAAGCCGATCAAGGAGACCCGCGACGCGGACCTCCCGCTGGTCGCGGCGCACTTCTTCTACTACGCGGGCTGGGCCGACAAGCTCGACCACGCCGGGTACGGACCGAACCCGCGGCCGCTGGGCGTCGCCGGCCAGGTCATCCCGTGGAACTTCCCGCTGCTGATGCTGGCGTGGAAGATCGCCCCGGCGCTGGCCACCGGCAACACCGTCGTACTGAAGCCGGCCGAGACGACTCCGCTCTCCGCCCTCTTCTTCGCGGACATCTGCCGCCAGGCCGGTCTGCCCAAGGGCGTCGTCAACATCCTCACCGGGTACGGCGACGCGGGCGCGGCACTCGTCGAGCACCCGGACGTCAACAAGGTCGCCTTCACCGGCTCGACCGCGGTAGGCAAGGCCATCGCCCGCCAGATCGCCGGTACCGACAAGAAGGTCACCCTCGAACTGGGCGGCAAGGGCGCGAACATCGTCTTCGACGACGCTCCCATCGACCAGGCCGTCGAGGGCATCGTCGGCGGCATCTTCTTCAACCAGGGCCAGGTCTGCTGCGCGGGCTCCCGCCTCCTGGTGCAGGAGTCGATCCAGGACGAGCTGCTGGACTCGCTCAAGCGCCGGCTGTCCACGCTGCGCCTCGGCGACCCGCTGGACAAGAACACCGACATCGGCGCGATCAACTCCGCCGAGCAGCTGGCCCGGATCACCGAACTCACCGCGACCGGCGAGGCGGAGGGCGCCGAGCGCTGGTCCGCGCCCTGCGAGCTGCCGTCCTCCGGCTACTGGTTCGCGCCGACGCTCTTCACGAATGTCACCCAGGCGCACACGATCGCGCGTGACGAGATCTTCGGCCCGGTGCTGTCGGTGCTGACCTTCCGTACGCCCGACGAGGCCGTCGCCAAGGCCAACAACAGCCAGTACGGCCTGTCCGCCGGCATCTGGACGGAGAAGGGCTCGCGCATCCTGGCGGTCGCGGGCAAGCTCCGGGCGGGCGTCGTCTGGGCCAACACGTTCAACAAGTTCGACCCGACCTCGCCGTTCGGCGGCTACAAGGAGTCGGGCTTCGGCCGCGAAGGCGGCCGCCACGGTCTGGAGGCCTACCTCGATGTCTGATGGGCGACTGAGCGTCTTCAAGACCTACAAGCTGTACGTCGGGGGCAAGTTCCCCCGGAGCGAGAGCGGCCGGGTGTACGAGGTGACGGACTCCAAGGGCAACTGGCTGGCCAACGCGCCGCTCTCGTCCCGCAAGGACGCGCGCGACGCGGTCGTGGCGGCCCGCAAGGCGTTCGGCGGCTGGTCGGGCGCGACCGCGTACAACCGCGGTCAGATCCTCTACCGCATCGCGGAGATGCTGGAGGGCCGCCGGGACCAGTTCGTGCGCGAGGTCGCCGAGGCGGAGGGCCTTTCGAAGCCGAAAGCGGCCGCGCTCGTCGACGCGGCGATCGACCGCTGGGTCTGGTACGCGGGCTGGACCGACAAGATCGGCCAGGTCGCCGGCGGGGCGAACCCGGTCGCGGGCCCGTACTTCAACCTCTCCACCCCCGAACCTACGGGCGTCGTGACGATCCTCGCCCCGCAGGAGTCGTCCTTCCTCGGCCTGGTTTCGGTGATCGCCCCGGTGATCGCCACCGGCAACACGGCGGTCGTCATCGCCTCCGAGAACTCTCCGCTCCCGGCCCTCTCGCTGGGCGAGGTGCTGGCGACCTCCGACCTGCCGGGCGGCGTCGTCAACGTCCTCTCGGGCCGTACCTCGGAGATCGCGGCCCCGCTGGCCGCGCATCAGGATGTGAACGCGCTCGACCTCGCTGGTGCGGACGAGGTACTGACCAAGGAGCTGGAGATCGCCGCCGCGGACAACCTGAAGCGCGTGCTGCGTCCACAGCCTGTGGACTGGTCGGCCGACCCGGGCACGCACCGCCTGACGGCCTTCCTGGAGACGAAGACGGTCTGGCACCCGACGGGCTCGCTGGGCGCGTCCGGCTCGGCGTATTGAGCGAAAGCCCCCGTCGCAACCGCGCGGCGGGGGCTTCTGCATACCCGCACTCAGAGCGGCAGCATCCCCGAGGCGGCGCCCACCACCGGGAGGTCCTTGAGAGCGGCGCCGGCCGCCAGCGGTCCGGTGGCCATTTCCGTGCTGACCGGCTTGAAGTCCGCGACCTGTGGGGCCACCGCGTTGTCGAGCGGGTCAACCCCCGTCTTGGCCAGCGGGTTGAGCTGGAGGCTCTTGAGCTGCCCGACACCGGTCACCGAGTTCGTGACTACGCCGGTAAGGGCCTGGGCCTGCGCACCGTCGAGCGTGTCGACGCCCAGGGGTGCCGCCGGCGCCGCGTGGGCGACCTCGCCCGCGCCGAGGGCTGCGGCCACCGCCGCGACGGTCAGCCCCGCGCGCAGGGCGAGCCGCCGGGACTGGGGAGCGGGAGCTGTGTGACGTGCCATGGGATTCCTGCCTGACTGGGTAATCGTACGGGCACGCAGCGTAGTTGAGGTGTGATGCTCAATACCAACGTCCGCCCCGAGGGGTCCCCTTCACGGGTCAATGCCTCACACTGGTGTCCCGTGAACTCCTCCCCTCTTCCCACCCGCGTAGTGCTGCTCGCGGGTCCCTCCGGATCCGGAAAGTCGTCGCTGGCCGCCCGCTCGGGCCTGCCCGTGCTGCGCCTGGACGACTTCTACAAGGAGGGCGACGACCCCACCCTTCCGCAGGTCGCGGGCAGCCCGGACATCGACTGGGACTCGCCGCTGTCGTGGGACGCGGACGCCGCCGTCGCGGCGGTGGAGGAGCTGTGCCGTACGGGACGTACGACCGTCCCCGTCTACGACATCGCCACCAGCGCGCGGGTGAACCGGGAGGCGCTCGACATCGCGCGCACGCCCCTGTTCATCGCGGAGGGGATCTTCGCCGCGGACATCGTGGAGCGCTGCCAGGAGCTCGGCGTGCTCGCGGACGCGATCTGTCTGCGCGGCCGGCCAACCACCACGTTCCGCCGGCGGCTGCTGCGCGACCTGCGCGAGGGCCGCAAGTCCGTACCGTTCCTGCTGCGCCGCGGCTGGCGGCTGATGCGCGCGGAGCGCGGCATCGTGGAGCGCCACGCATCGCTCGGCGCCCACCCGTGTGCCAAGGACGAGGCCCTGGGCCGCCTGGCAGCCGCGGCAGCGGGCCGCCGCGTCAAGGCACGCAGCACGGCGTAGAGCGAAGCGGCACTGCGCGTGGCGCCGCACTTCGGTGTGGAAGCCGCGCCTCGACGCACAACGGCACCGCAGACGCAGAGCCGCGCCTCGGCGTAGAGCCTTCGCGGCACAGCCGGGCTGGGGCGCTGAGCCGCGCCGCGGTTGCACAGCCGCGCTGCCATTTGGCCGCACCGCGCGTAGGTGCCGCGCCGGGTTGGGCATGCGCGAGAGCGGGACCCGGTGGCCCCCCCGGCCGCCTGGTCCCGCTCTCTCCCCCGTGCCCCCGTGCTTCCTGCCCCTCCCCCAAGAGGCAGGACCCCCGTTCCCTCAGGCCACCAGCTCGCCGAAGGACTCCTCCTCGTCACGGCCGAAGCTGAGGACCTCGTCCTCGCGCAGCCGGCGGAGCGACCGCCAGATGCTCGACTTCACCGTGCCGACACTGATGTCCAGGATCTCCGCGATCTCCGGGTCCGTACGGCCCTCGTAGTAGCGGAGAACCAGCATTGTGCGCTGCAGTTCCGGAAGCCGGGCGAGCGCCTGCCAGAGCACGGCGCGCAGCTCGGTGCCGCGCATCGCGTCGGTGTCGCCCGCCGTCTCCGGCAGTTCCTCGGTCGGGTACTCGTTGAGCTTGCGCCGGCGCCACGCGCTGATGTGCAGGTTCGTCATCGTGCGGCGCAGATAGCCGCCGACCGCGGCCTTGTCACTGATCCGGTCCCATGCCCGGTACGTCGAGAACAGCGCGCTCTGGAGCAGGTCCTCCGCCTCGAACCGGTCGCCGGTCAGGTGGTAGGCGGTCGCGTACAGGGAGGCACGACGTTCCCGTACGTAGGCGGTGAACTCCGCCTCGGACAGGGACTGCCGCTCCCCCTCGGCCTCCCGGTACGCGTCCCCGCTTCCCCCGTTCCCCCCGGCAACCGCCGCGGGCCCCACAGGTGCGTCAATGGCGACCATGAAGGCCTGCCGCTGACGCCCGATGCCGCGAGCGCACCCCCGCCCGCTCACGGCACCGGACTTCTCGGCGCTCCGTGTGCCGCCGTGGAGCCGCGTGACAACTGCGCTGGTGGTGGTTCCTTGCAGCGTGTTCATCTCGCGCCCCCCGTCGTGGAGTCTGCTTCGGTCCGTGTGCCAAAAAGCTTGCCCGGGCAGTTTCATGGCGCTGTCCGCCGACTGTCACAGGCGCGTCACAGGGGCTCCGGCGCGACGGGCGAGGCGCCCGGTGGTCGTCACGGGCCGTTCTGCTCCGGGTACGGAGCGAGGGGAGCGGTCCGACTTGTCGAACTCCCCCGCCCCCATGGGACAGAATGACCTCCGTGCCTTTCCTGTTGCTGATCGAGGACGACGACGCCATCCGCACGGCCCTCGAACTCTCCCTGTCCCGCCAGGGCCACCGTGTGGCCACCGCGGCGACGGGCGAGGACGGCCTGAAGCTGCTGCGCGAGCAGCGGCCGGACCTGATCGTGCTGGATGTGATGCTGCCCGGGATCGACGGTTTCGAGGTGTGCCGGCGCATCAGGCGCACGGACCAGCTGCCGATCATCCTGCTGACCGCGCGCAACGACGACATCGACGTGGTGGTCGGACTTGAGTCCGGCGCGGACGACTACGTGGTCAAGCCGGTACAGGGACGAGTCCTCGACGCCAGGATCCGTGCCGTGCTCAGGCGCGGTGAGCGCGAGGCCAGTGACTCGGCCAGCTTCGGTTCCCTCGTGATCGACCGCTCGGCGATGACCGTCACCAAGAACGGCGAGGACCTGCAACTCACGCCGACCGAGCTGCGGCTGCTGCTGGAGCTCAGCCGCAGGCCCGGACAGGCGCTGTCGCGGCAGCAGTTGCTCCGGCTGGTGTGGGAGCACGACTACCTGGGCGACTCACGTCTGGTGGACGCGTGCGTCCAGCGGCTGCGGGCGAAGGTCGAGGACATTCCGTCGTCCCCGACGCTGATCCGTACGGTGCGTGGCGTGGGGTACCGGCTGGACTCGCCATCGTGAGCGACGCACGCGCGGCCGCCGGGCTGCAGACAGCAGCGATGGCCGCACCTCTGCGCCGCGCGGGCGACCGTGACACCAGCAGCTGCCGCGGCGGGGCGAACGGGAAGATGGTGTGAAGAAAGCGATACACGCCGGTCTGCGCTGGACCAGCCTGCGGCTCCGTCTCGTCGTCGTCTTCGCCCTCGTGGCGCTCACCGCCGCGGTCTCCGCGTCCGGGATCGCGTACTGGCTCAACCGCGAAGCGGTCCTGACCCGTACCCAGGACGCCGCGCTGGGCGACTTCAAGCAGGAGATGCAGAACCGCGCCGCCGCGCTGCCGCAGGATCCGACGCCGGAGGAGCTCAAGCGGACCGCCGAGCTGATGGCGAACAGCAGCCCCGGCTACAGCGTGCTGCTGGTGGACGAGCAGGCCGGCGGGCGGACCGTGATCGGCTCCTCCGACCTGGATTCGTTCACCCTGGAGAACGTGCCGACGTCCCTTCAGGAAGCGGTGAACGACCGGCAGAAGGTCACCGCGGCCAATGATGTCGAGTACCACGTGTACTGGCAGCGGACGAAGCCGAAGGGCAACCCGTACCTGGTCGGCGGGACGCGGATCATCGGCGGCGGGCCGACCGGCTACATGCTCAAGTCCCTGGCCCAGGAGCGCGACGACCTCAACTCGCTCGCCTGGTCCCTCGGGATCGCCACCGCGCTCGCGCTGCTGGGTTCGGCGCTGCTGGCGCAGGCCGCCGCCACGACCGTACTGAAGCCGGTGCAGCGGCTCGGTGACGCGGCCCGGCGGCTCGGGGAGGGGAAGCTGGACACCCGGCTGCACGTGTCCGGGACGGACGAACTCGCCGATCTCTCCCGTACGTTCAACCGGACCGCGGAAGCGCTGGAGAAGAAGGTCGCGGACATGAGCGCGCGGGAGGAGTCCAGCCGCCGCTTCGTCGCCGACATGTCGCACGAGCTGCGCACTCCGCTCACCGCGCTCACCGCCGTGGCGGAGGTGCTGGAGGAGGAGGTCGAGGACCTCGACCCGATGATCGCCCCCGCGGTGACTCTGGTGGTGAGCGAGACCCGTCGGCTGAACGACCTGGTGGAGAACCTGATGGAGGTCACCCGCTTTGACGCGGGTACGGCCCGGCTGGTCCTCGACGACGTCGACGTCGCCGACCAGGTGACCGCCTGCATCGACGCGCGCGCGTGGCTGGACGCGGTCGAACTGGACGCGGAGCGCGGGATCGTGGCGCGGCTCGATCCGCGCCGGCTCGACGTGATCCTGGCGAACCTGATCGGCAACGCGCTCAAGCACGGCGGCTCGCCGGTCCGGGTGTCGGTACGGACGGTGGACGCGGAGCTGGTCATCGAGGTGCAGGACCACGGTCCGGGTATCCCGGAGGACGTCCTGCCGCACGTGTTCGACCGCTTCTACAAGGCGAGCGCGTCGCGGCCGCGGTCCGAGGGCAGCGGGCTCGGCCTGTCGATCGCGATGGAGAACGCGCACATCCACGGGGGCGACATCACAGCGGCGAACTCGCCGGAGGGCGGCGCGGTGTTCGTCCTGCGGCTGCCGATGGACGCGTCGGGTCTGACCGGGGAAGGCGGTGTGCGATGAGGACACGGCTGGGGCTGGCGTGCCTTCTGCTGCTGGTCGGCAGCGGGATCACCGGCTGCGGGATCCGGGCCACGTCGGTACCCGTCGACGCCGGGCCCGCTCCCTCGCGGGTGTCCTGCGACAGCCCGCCGGAGGACGGCGGGGCGCAGCCCTCGGACGGTGTCCGGGTGGAAGTGCAGCTGGTCTGCGGATCACAGCTGGTGGCGGTGAAGCGGGTGGTACCGCTCGCGGAGAACAAGCCCGGCAGTACGTCGGCGACGGTCGCGCAGGAGCTCCTCGGCGAGCTGGAGCGGGTGCCGTCATCGGCGGAGCGGGATGCGGGGTTCTCGACGGAGGTACCGGAGACGCTGACGGTAGCCGCGGGCCGCCGGCCCGGCGACCCGAAGGAGACGCTGCGGCTCAGCCGCCGCCCCGAGGACCTGCCGCCGCTGGCCCTGGCGCAGATCGTGTGCACCCTGGCGGGCAGCGAGGCGATCGCCGCGGACGGACCGGTGGTGCTGGGCGGCCCGGACGAGGACCCGCCACGGGAGTGGGAGTGCACGGAATCCCTCCGCGCCCGCCCGGAGGCGGTCCCAACCCTGGGCGAAGTAGTCCGCCCCACCCCCTCCTGACCCCACCCGCCAGCCCCACGCCGCGAACCCGCCCCTGCCGCTCCGCCGCGCGCCACCCGCTGCGGCGGACTCCGTCCGCCAGACGCGGCGCACATCACGAGGACTATCCGCCGACGGCGGCGCCGATGACACCGCCGAGAAGCCCTGCAAGTCCTGCGTCCATGGACGCGACTGTCGTTGATCACGCTCACCGCGTCAGGAGTGCGTCGGCGAGGCTGAACGGCGAAGGTCCCGGCTGCCTCTGGAGCGGGGCTGCCGGGACCTGCTTGCCCGGGACGATCAGGGGCGGCCAAGAGCTCGGTAGGCCCATCCGGCTTCGCGCCAGCGGTCGGGGTTGAGGGTGCCGCGGCCGTCGATGACCTTCGGGCTGGCGACCCGCTGGGCCAGCCGGTGCGGGTCAACGTGGCTGAACTGGGACCACTCCGTCAGGTGCAGCAGCAGGTCGGCGTCCTCGGCTGCGGCGATCGGGTCGTCGACGTAGTCGAGTTCGGGGTGTGCCTTGCGGGCATTGTCGAGGGCCTTGGGGTCGGTGACGGTGACCGTGGCGCCGAGTTCGTGGATCTTCTGGGCGACGGCGAGGGCGGGCGAGTCACGGATGTCGTCGGTCTCGGGCTTGAAGGCGGCGCCCCAGACGGTGATCCGCTTGCCCATGAAATCGCCGTCCAGCTGTTCGCGGGCGAGGTCGATCATCCGGCCGCGGCGGCGGTTGTTGATTGCGTCGACCTCGCGGAGGAAGGTCAGGGCCTGGTCAGCGCCGAGCTCGCCGGCCCGCGCCATGAAGCCGCGGATGTCCTTGGGCAGGCAGCCGCCGCCGAAGCCGAGGCCGGGCCGCATCCCGCGCCGCCCGATGCGGACGTCGTGCCCCAGGGCGTCGGCGAGCTGGAAGACGTCGGCGCCGGCAATCTCGCAGACCTCGGCCATCGCGTTGATGAACGAGATCTTCGTGGCCAGGAAGGCGTTCGCAGACGACTTCACGAGCTCGGCGGTGGCCCAGTCGGTGACGATCGTCGGCGTTCCGGCCTCGATGATCTTCGCGAAGCACTGCCGCAGGAGGGCCTCGGCCCAGGAGTGCTCGGTGTTGAAGCCGAGGACGAGCCGGTCGGGGCGGAGGGTGTCCTCGACTGCGAACGACTCGCGCAGGAACTCCGGGTTCCAGGTGACCTCAATCGCGTCGCCGGCGGGGGCGAAGTCACGCAGGAGTTCAGCGACGCGGGGTGCGGTGCCGACCGGAACGGTGCACTTGACCGCGATCACAGCCGGGTTGGTGAGGCGGGGTGCGAGCTGCCGGACGGCAGTGAACAGCTGGGTGAGGTCGTAGGCGTGCTCTCCGGGCCGCTGCGGGGTGCCGACTCCGATGAAGTGCAGTTCGCCGAAGGCGGCGGCCTCCGCGTAGGAGGCAGTGAACTTCAGCCGGCCCGACGCGGTGTGCTTGGCCAGCAGCTCATCAAGGTCGCGTTCGAAGAACGGGGCCTTGCCGGAGTTGAGGGTGGCGACTTTGTCCATGTCGGCTTCCATGCCGAGGACTTCGTGGCCGAGTTCGGCCATGCAGGCGGCGTGGGTGGCGCCGAGGTAGCCGCAGCCGATGACGGTGAGCTTCACGAGCGGGTCTTCCCTTCGGGTGGGGCCGCCGTCGGCGGCCCCACCCTCCCCTCGCCCTGAAGGGCGGGTGGTCAGGTGGGCCGGGCGGCCAGATAGCGGTGGATCCCGTCCCGGATGAACGGCGGGATCGTGAGGATGCAGAGGTGCTCGGGGGCGAAGAACTGGAGCTTGACGCCCTCCGCGAGGGGCAGGGTGGCCTCGTCGCCATCCCAGGTGGCGGCGAAGAAGGTGATCAACTGCCCGGAGCCGCGAACGTCACGGATGTCGAAGAGCTCTTCGACGTGGTCGACGGCAAGTCCGGCTTCCTCGTCCAGCTCGCGGAGGATCGCCTCGGCGGAGGTCTCGCCGTCGTCGGTGCCGCCGCCCAGCAGGCTCCAGTGGGCGGGGCAGGCGATGTTCGGCAGGTCGTCGCGCAGGTGCATCAGGAGTTCGCCGCGGCGGTTGGCGATGATGGCGACCGCTCCGCGGGCGGTGGCCGACTCCTCGGTGGCGGTGGTGTCGGAGTGCATGCCGACACGGTAGTGACGGACGGAATCGTCATGCCGCGGCCCTCACCGTCTGGTCCGAAAACCAGGCGGCTGCCATCAGGGCCTGCATCCTGGTGCGGTCGAACCGGCCGCCGGGCTTCAGCCCGTTCTCCAGCAGCGGCCGCCAGGCGGGCGGCGCGTCGGTCAGCGCGGTGTTGATCTGGGCGTCCGTCCAGGTGGCGAGCGGGCCGTTGAGCCAGGCGGGGACGGGGCTGGCGAAGCCGAGCTTGTCCCGGCTGGCCCAAACCTCCCTGGGCAGGCCCAGGGCCTTCGCGGCGTCCCGCAGGATCCGCTTCCCCTCGGCGGGGTCGGTGATCTTGTGCTCGGCCGGGAGGCGGTAGGACAGCTCCACCAACTCGCGTGCGAGGTAAGGCGACCGGCGCTCTAACGCGTAGGCGGAGGCGAGCTTGTCGCTGGTCATCACCAGCGGACGCCATGCGGTCGCCAGGTCGGCGAGGGTGAGAGCGCGGGCGAGGTCCCCGCCGGCCCGGCTCATCGCGTCGGCGACCAGCTCTTGGATCCGCCCTTCGGGGTCCGGGCCGCGAAGAACGAGCCGGGTGACGGCCTCGGCGGGATCGAGCGGTTCGCCGGCGGTGTGCATCAGCTTCGCGGCCAGGGGCCGGTATGCCTCCAAGCCCGCGTCCAGCACGGTGTCCGGACCGAACAGGACGAGGGCCTGGCGGACGTAGCCCATCAGGAATTCGTCCGGTCCCAGCCCTCCGATCACGACCTTCAGGCCCAGGTCGGAGACCTTCCGGTAGGCCATGTGCTCGGAGAATGTCGACGCGTTGCCCATCGGGTAGTCCAGGGCGGACATCATGTGCGGTAGGACGGTGGTGAAGTCGACGTGGTCCGGCTCGACCACCACGAGCTCGGCGCCGATGTCTTTCGCGATCCGGGCGGCGATCTTGGATTCGTCGAGCCGGTCCTGCCCGCGGTAGCGGACGGTGACGCAGACCGGCGGCCGCATCAGGTAGGCCAGCACCGAGGAGTCCAGCCCGCCCGACAGCAGCAGCGCGAAGTCACAGGCCGGGGCCCGCAGCGGGATCTGCTCGGCGAGCACGACGGAGTACTTCGCGAGCGCGGCCGTGTAGTCGCCTTCGAAAGGCTGGCGGTCTTCCAGCCGCCACCAGGTCTGCTGGTCGAGTGATCCGCTGGCGACGTCAAAGGCCAGCAGTGTGGCGGGGGCCAGCAGCTGGATGCCCTGGAACGGGGTGTCGACGCCGACCGGGGTCTCGATTGCCACGACCTCCGGCCGCAGGACCAGCGGGGCCGTCCCGTAGCCGGTCAGGGTGGTGACCTCGGAGGCGAACGCGAGCCGGCCGCCGTCGAGGCGCCAGTAAAGGGGCTTCTCGCCGAGCCGGTCCCGCGCGAGGAACAGTCGGCCGGCCTGTGGGTCATAGACGGCGAGGGCGAACATGCCGTCCAGCCCGTCCAGGCAGGCCGGGCCGAGTTTGGCCCAGGCCCGCAGCAGGAAGTGGGCGTCCGACTCCCGGGCCGCGAGCCGGATGCCCCAGGCGGCGGCTTGCTGGCGGAAGTTGTAGATCTCGCCGTTGAAGGCCAGCAGGATCCCGCTCTCGCGGTCGAGGTAGGGCCCGGGATGGGCCTGCGGGTCGACGATCAGCAGCGTGTTCATGGCCAGCACTGCCCGACCGTCCGAGGCGGCGGCGTGCATGGTGCCGTCCGGGCCGCGGTAGTGCTGGGACAGCCCCATGGCCTGGACTGTGGTCTGGTGCCGGATGGCGTCGCCTCCGGCCAGTCCTGCGATTCCGCACATCTGGTTCACCCCCGAGTGTGAGTGGTGGTGCCTTGGCGGCGGCAGCCGCCGGGAGGAATCCCTGTCCGTCCCGGCGGCGGCCTGGGCTCTCATCTCAGCGGGCCGGGGGAAGCCGGGGGAGGGCTCGCAAGGGGGCTCACAACTCACAGACGCGGTTCACTGCGGGCCCGCCAGGCAATACCCTCGGTGACCCAACACACGTGTTGCGTACGGCTCTTCGTGCTCAGTCACGTACGACTCCGTGCTCAAACACGGGTTCGTGTGCGTAACGCTCCAGTACCCGGTCAAGGGAGAAGGTCGTGGCGTCGACCGCCCGCCGGACTCGTCCGCCCAACATGGACCTGGCCCGGCTCATCGAAGCCTCTGGCGCAAGCCACAAGTCCCTGGCTCTGCGTGTCAACCAGCTCGCCCAGGCAGCCGGCCTGGAGACGGACTACTCGCATACCTCCGTCGCGAACTGGTGCCGCCGCGGCATGACTCCGAAGTGGCCGGTGCCGAAGCTGATCACGCAGGCCCTCGCCGAACGGCTCGGTCGTCCGGTCAGCCTCGCGGAGATCGGTATGGGCGAGGCGGAGACACCGGACACGAACATGGGGTTGGATTTCCCGCGAGATCCCGCCGACGCAGTCCGCGCTGCCACTTCGTTCTGGAGCTCCGTGAACCGCCGCGACTTCCTCACCGGATCCGGCTTCGCCGTGTCCGCCTTCACCATCCCCGTCACCCGGTGGCTGGTCACACCCGCCGACGACACCGCCCACCACCGTGGTGGGAAACAGGTCGGCCGGGCGGACCTCGACGAACTGCGGGATGCCGCAGATGACGCCCGACGCTGGGACTCGAAGTATGGCGGCGGGAACTGGAAGGCCAACTCCGTCACCACTTGTCTGCAAGAACGCGCCGCCCTGATGCTGCAAGGCTCCTTCACCGACGAGGTCGGCCGGGAGCTGTTCTCCGTGACCGCTGAGCTCTCCCGGCTGGCAGGTTGGACCGCGTTCGACGTCGGCGAGCACGAAGCCGCCCAGCGGCACTTCATCCAGGCCCTCCGCCTGGCCCGCGCGGGTGGGGACATCCAGCTGGGCTGCTATGTGCTCACCACCATGGCGATGCAGTCGCTGCTGCGAGGGTTCGCCAGCGAAGCGATCGACATGGCCCAGGGCGCCTTCGAACGGGCCAAGGGCCATGCCGCCCCGAGGGTGCTGGCGTTCACCAAGCTCATCGAGGCCCGAGCCCATGCGCGTGAGAACGATCCCAGGGCGGCCTCACGGGCTCTGGCCGCCTCCGAGGACCTCCTGGGCCAGGCGGACGCCGGCATCGGATCTGAACCCGCTTGGATCGACTTCTATCACCACGCCCGCCTGTCGGCCGATGCCGCCGAGGTCTTCCGGGACCTGAAGAATCCCAAGGCCGCCTTCGCCTGGAACCAGCAGGCCGCTGCCATGCCGCCCGGAGTGTTCACCCGCTCCGTCGGCATGCGGCTCGCCATCGTCGGAACCGCCCACCTTCAGGACCGCGACCTCGACCACGGCCTGGAACTGGGCCACCGCTCCGTCGGCATCCTCACCCGCGTCCAGTCAAGCCGGGCCCTGGACTACGTCCGCGAATTCAACGCCGCCCTCGCCCCCTGGTGGCGTGAGCCGGCCGTCCGCGAGTTCGTCCAGCGGACCAGGAAGGAACTCGGCGTCGCCGCCTGACGGTTTCGAGGATCAGGACTCATCTGCCGGTCGCTTTCTCCTGCCGCAGTGTGTCCCCGTCGGTGGTCAGTTCCTCGTGCTGACGGGTGAGCTCGTTCACCCGTGCTACGAGGTCGGCGGCCGCGATCTGGTCGAGCTGCTGGCCCAGGTGCCGCTGCAGAGCGGCCTTCAGCTGGTCCCGTTCGGCCCGCAGCGCGGTGATCTGCTGCCTGGCAAGTTCCAGGTCCGTCCGCAGACTTGTCGTGCTCGAGGACAGTCCGGCACTCCGTCCCCGCCAGCCGCTTGACGATCGGACGGATCGCCGACAGCTCCATCTTCTGATGCCGCAGGTCATGCTGTTGCAGTGCGTAGAGCACCTCCTACAGATAACACCGGCCCCGGGGCGCGCCAGGCGGAACCGATCCCGCCGGTCGGTGCGTCTTGGGGGGCGTGCAGCGTGCTTCGGGCGGCAGTGCCGTCATCCGCTTCCGCGCGGCGGGGGTCGTACTCCTCTCCGCGCATCTGGTGATGGTCGGGTGGCTCACGCTGCGCCCGCTGGACGTGCCGTGGATGACCGCGGCGAATCTGACTCCGCTCGCCGGGATCAAGGCCGACCTCGCCTACGGGCCGCTGGAGGCCGCGCGTCGCATCGGTGAGGGGCTGCTGCTGCTCGCCCCGCTCGGGGTGCTGCTTCCGCTGGCCGGGGGGAGGCTCACCGTCTCGCCGCTGGCTTCGCTGGCCCGTACCGTCGCGGCCGGTGCCCTGATCTCGCTCGGCATCGAACTGCTGCAGACCGGGGTGCCGGGGCAGGTCGTCGACGTGGACTCGCTGCTGCTGAACACCGCCGGAGTGGCCCTGGCCCACCTGGCCGTCGTACCGGCGATGCGGGCCAGGCTCCGCCGCAGGCAGCAGCGGCACCCCTCGGCCGCCGTCCCCCGGGGGGACTCACCTCAGGGGGCGACCCCGACGATTCCCAGGGTCGGGATCGCCCCGTAGAGCGACGCTTTGCCCGCTTCGCGACCGCCAGGATGGAGGCATCGGGAGCACACCGAGCGGCTCCCGCGAAGCTCGCGTAAGGAGCCCACCATGACCGCTCTTGTTCGCCCCCGCGACGGACGCATGATCGGCGGCGTGTGCGCAGCGCTGGCCAGGCGCTTCGGCACCTCCGCGACCACGATGCGCGTGATCTTCCTGGTCTCGTGCCTGCTGCCGGGACCGCAGTTCCTCGTCTACCTCGCGCTGTGGGCGCTGCTGCCGTCCGAGAGGACCGGGAAGACCGCCACCAAGGCGGCGTGGTAACCGGGCGCAGGCTCAGCCGAGGGTCTTGGCGTAGGCGGAGGCCGAGAGGGTGTAGCTGACCGACTCGTCGCCCGCGACGTCCAAGTCCCTGGCCTTGGCGGCCGTGTACGTACCGGTCCGCTTCTGCACGGTGGCGGTGAATCCCGAACCGCACGCCGCCACCGCCGACTTGAGGCCGGCGATGAGCTTCCTCGCACCGGCCTCGCCGTACGCGCTGAGCGAGGCGGAGATGGCGAGGCCGAGCTGCTTCTGGGAGCCGAGGCCCCGGTTGACGGTCTCGCGCGCGGCCGGGTCCGGCTTGTCGCCCATGATGTCGGCGAGCGGCTGGCTGGCAGTCCTTCTTGTCCGCCCGGGGCCGGCCGTCCTTGTCCGCCCGGGGCTGGCCGTCGGGTGCCGACGGCGCCTTGCTCTCGTTGGAGAGCCTCACAGCCCGTGTGTCTGCCCCTGCTTGAGCGGCGATCCTGGCACACGACACAGCAGGGCGCACACCTCGTCGAGGTGCACGCCCCACCGCATTTGCGTGCGAAACCCGCGTACGGAACCCGCGTACGAACGCGGAACCGCTCAGCCGGTCAGGCCACCGGCCACCGGCACCCCGCCCAGCAGACTCTTGAGGGGGTCGGTGCCCCCGCCGAGGGCGTCGTCGGTGGGCAGGTTGGCGGTCTGCATGGGCAGCGTCGAGGTGACGCCGCCCAGGAGGCCGGTGGCGTCCGGGAGCGCCGGGGCGGCGGAGGCGGTACCGGCGGCGGCTGCGGCGAAGGCGACGCCGAGAGCGGCGACACCGAGGGTCTTGGCGGCTGACTGCTTCATCGAATCTCGTCCTTGCGACGGGGAATTTGAGCGGCTCCGAAACGTAGCCAGCCCCGAGCACCGCCCGCAAAACGGGAAAGCGGCCGGGAATTGACGTTCCCGGCCGCTCATATTGCGTAAGGCTCAGCCCTGAGCGGCGACAGAACCGCTGGTCGAAGCGGTCTGCCTGAACAGCCATTCGGACTTCAGCTCGGCATAGCCGGGCTTGATCACGTCATTGATCATCGCGAGTCGTTCGTCAAAAGGAATGAACGCGGACTTCATCGCATTGACGGTGAACCACTGCATGTCGTCGAGCGTGTAGCCGAAAGCCCCGACCAGGTGCTCGAATTCGCGGCTCATGCTGGTGCCGCTCATCAGCCGGTTGTCGGTGTTCACGGTGGTCCGGAAGTGCAGCCTGCGCAGCAGGCCGATCGGGTGCTCGGCGTACGAGGCCGCGGCGCCCGTCTGGAGGTTGGAGCTGGGGCACATCTCCAGGGGGATGCGCTTGTCCCGTACGTACGAGGCGAGGCGGCCGAGCTTGACGCTGCCGTCGGCGGCGACCTCGATGTCGTCGATGATCTTCACGCCGTGGCCGAGGCGGTCGGCGCCGCACCACTGCAGCGCCTGCCAGATCGACGGCAGGCCGAAGGCCTCGCCCGCGTGGATGGTGAAGTGGTTGTTCTCGCGCTTGAGGTACTCGAACGCGTCGAGGTGCCGGGTGGGCGGGAAGCCCGCCTCGGCGCCCGCGATGTCGAAGCCGACCACACCGTTGTCGCGGTAGCGGTTGGCGAGTTCGGCGATCTCCAGCGCGCGGGCGGCGTGCCGCATCGCGGTGAGGAGGGCGCCGACGCGGATGCGGTGGCCGTTCGCCTTCGCCCGGCGCTCGCCTTCACGGAAGCCCTCGTTGACGGCCTCGACGACCTCTTCGAGGGTCAGGCCGGCTTCCAGGTGCTGCTCGGGGGCGTACCGCACCTCTGCGTAGACGACGCCGTCCTCGGCGAGGTCCTCGGCGCACTCGGCCGCGACCCGGACGAGCGCGTCGCGGGTCTGCATGACGGCGCAGGTGTGCGCGAAGGTCTCCAGGTAGCGCTCCAGCGATCCGGAGTCGGCGGCTTCGCGGAACCAGATGCCGAGCTTGTCGGCGTCGGTCTCGGGGAGTCCTTCGTAGCCCGTCTCGCGGGCCAGCTCGATGATCGTGCCGGGGCGCAGCCCGCCGTCGAGGTGGTCGTGCAGCAGCACCTTGGGGGAACGGCGGATCTGGTCCGCGGTGGGGAGGTTCGGGGTCTCGCTCGTCATCTCGGCACTCTACCGCCTACGCGCGTAGAGCGCTCTTGTCGATACGTAACAGTGACCCTGCGGACGGGTGGAGTACACCTGCGCTTCTGAGACTGTTCTGTCATGGCACTGCTTGCGCCGTCGGCGCGCGGGGCCCGCCTGGGGCGGGCCATCAGCGCGGCCGGCACCGGTTCCACCGTCACCGGGGTGGCCCTGCTGCTCCCCGGGGGCGAGCCCGAGTCGAGCCGTCGCCCTTCCCCCCTCTCCCACGCCTACGTACGCCCGCTGGCACGCGCCCTGGCCCGCGCGGGCCGCTCCGAGGGGCTCGTCGCGCACGTCGTCCGCTACCGCTCGCGCGGCTGGAACGGGCCCGGGGCGCAGCTCGCCCGGGACGCGGAGTGGGCGGCCGACGAGGTCGTACGGCGGTACGGGGACGTGCCCGTCTGCCTCGCCGGATACGACATGGGCGGCCGGGCCGCGCTGCACGCCGCCGGCCACCCGGCCGTCAACTCGGCGCTGGCACTGGCCCCTTGGCTGCCGGAGGACGATGTCGCCGCCTCGCCCGAACCGGTGAAGCAGCTCTCGGACCGCCAGGTGCTGATCGTGCACGGGACGAACGACGCCCGTACCGACCCCGAACTCTCCTACCGGCTGGCCGAGCGCGCCAAGAAGGCCGGCCGGGACATCTGCCGCTTCGAGGTCCACTCCGACGGCCACAGCCTGTACCAGCACCGCGCCGAAGTCCTGGCGCTGGCTGCCGACTTCGTGCTCGGCGCGGTGTACTCCCGCTCGTACTCGCGGCCCGTCGCGGACGCGCTGGCCGCGCCGCCGCCGCTCGGCCTGCGGATGCCGCTGGCCGGCGGGTTCGGCCGCTCTCTGCGGGGCTGAGAGACGTATGCCGCACGGCGGTCACCGCGTACGCCGGTCACTCCGGGAGCAGATGGCCCCGGCGCGAGAGCAGGAAGCGCTTGAAGGCCGCCACGGGGGCGGTGTCCGGGTGGCCGTCCAGCCAGGCGACGCCGATCTCCCGTACCGCCCGTGGGGCCGTCACCGTCAGCTCGACCACTCCCGGGCGGGCCACCGCGGGCGGAGGCAGCAGCGCCACGCCCAGGCCGGCCGCCACCAGGCCGCGCAGGGTCTCCGCCTCCTCGCCCTCGAACGCGACCCGCGGCTTGAAGCCGGCCTCGGCGCACAGGTCGTCGGTGATGCGGCGCAGGCCGTAGCCCGGCTCCAGGGTCACGAACGTCTCCTCGGCGGCCTCCGCCAGCCGGACGCGCTTGCGTGTCGCGAGCCGGTGGTCGTCGGGTACGACCAGCCGCAGCCGCTGTTCGTCGAGGCGGCGGGCCACGAGGTCGGGCGCGTCCGGGACGGGTGAGGTCAGGCAGAGGTCGAGGTCCCCGGCCCGGAGGCGCTCGATCATCGCCTCGCCGTAGTTCTGTACGAGCTGGAAACGGACCCTGGGATGGTCGACGCGGAAGGCGCGGATCAGGCCCGGGACGGTCTCGGAGCCCATGGTGTGCAGGAAGCCGAAGGCGACCTTGCCGGCCGCCGGGTCGGCGTCGGCGCGTACGGTCTCGGCGGCTCGCTCCACCTCGGCGAGCGCCCGCTGTACGGACTTCAGGAACGTACGGCCGGCGGGGGTCAGCGAGACCGTGCGGCCGTGCCGGGCGAACAGGTCGACGCCCAGGTCCTGTTCGAGCCTGACCATCGCCCGGGAGAGCGTCGACTGCGGTACGGACATCTCCTGCGCGGCGCGGGTGACGTGCTCGTGACGGGCGACGCCGGCGAAGTACGCGAGGCGTGGCGCGAGGACCGCGACAATGTCTTCTTCGTAACTACTCAGTGACACGCGCGCCTGTGAGCTGTGATCATGCACCATGGGAACGATTATCGCCGTTCCATGCATTGGACGCATAAAACCGCGCAGCCTACCTTCGACGTATGCCTCCTGCCAGTACCGGGGCACTCACCACCGTGAGTGCCTCCGGCTCACCGTCCACCGACTCACCGCGACTCGCCCCGGGCATCACCGGCTACCGCCGGATGAGCTTCGCGCTCTTCGCCGCCGGGGTCGCGACCTTCGTCCTCCTCTACTCCACTCAGGCCCTGCTGCCCGCCGTCTCCGCCGACTTCGCGGTGACGGCCGGCCAGGCGAGCTGGACCGTGTCCGCGGCGACGGGCGCGCTGGCGCTGTGTGTCCTGCCGCTGAGCGCGCTGTCCGAGCGGTTCGGGCGGGCCCGGATGATGACGGTGTCCCTGACGGTGGCGGTCGTGGTCGGCCTGCTGGTGCCCTTCGCGCCGGACCTCGGCTGGCTGGTGGCGCTGCGCGCCGTGCAGGGCGCGGCGCTCGCCGGACTGCCGGCGTCCGCGATGGCGTACCTGGCGGAGGAGGTACGGCCCAAGGCGCTGGTCGCCGCGATCGGCCTGTTTGTGGCGGGCAACAGCATCGGCGGGATGAGCGGCCGGGTGCTGACCGGCTGGGTGGCCCAGGCATGGGGCTGGCGCGCGGCGCTGGCGGCGGTGGGACTGCTGGCCGTGCTGTGCGCGGTGGTCTTCCGGCTGCTGCTGCCGAGGGCCCGGCACTTCACGCCGGGTTCGCTGAGCCCGCGCACGCTGGCCCGGACGGTGCGCGGTCACCTGGCCGACCCGCTGCTGTGCCGGCTGTACGCGATCGGCGCGCTGTTCATGACCGTGTTCGGCGCGGTGTACACGGTGATCGGCTACCGGCTCGTGGAGGAGCCGTTCTCGCTGCCGCAGGGCATCGTGGGCTCGATCTTCCTGGTCTACCTGGTCGGTACTGTCTCGTCGGCCGCGGCCGGCAAGCTCGTCGCCCGCACCGGCCGCCGGGGCGCGCTGTACCTCGCGGTCACCACCACCGCGGCCGGCCTGCTGCTCTCGCTCGCCGACGCGCTGGCGGCCGTACTGCTGGGCCTGGTGCTGATCACCGCGGGCTTCTTCGCGGGGCACGCGGTCGCCTCGTCGTCCGTCAGCCGTACGGCCAAGACCGGCCGCGCCCAGGCCTCCGCCCTCTACCAGTCCGCGTACTACCTGGGCTCCAGCGCGGGTGGCACGCTCGGCGCGGTCGCCTTCCATGCGGGCGGCTGGGAGGCCACGGTGCTGCTCGGCCTGCTGGCCGTCCTGGGCGTGGTCTCGATCACCCTGTACGGCACGCGGTCCGCGCGGGCGGAGCGCCGGCTGGTGCTTGCCGCCGCGCAGCGCTGATCAAATACCACGAATCCCGGGAAATTGCCCTGGCTTTCCGTGCAACTCCACCTGCGTTTCGTATGTCTAGCTCGCAGGACGTCATGCATGCGCGGGAGGGACGGGGCGAAATGGGACATATGCGCAGGAGAGGGACAGTGGCGGCCGGGATCGCCGCACTGGTCGTGCCGGTGACGGTGGCCATCAGCAGCACGCCGGCCCAGGCCGCGACGTGCACCACCAGCACCGGGCCGCACCAGCAGCAGGTCGAGAAGTTCCTGGGCCGGCCGGTGGACGGCAAGCAGTCGGCCGCTGACTGCAAGGCGATACGTTCCTTCCAGGCCACCCACGGGATCACGCCCACCATCGGCTACGCGGGTCCCGTGACCTGGCGCACGATGAGCACGATGCTCGCCCAGCGGGCGGCGGGCACCAACCCCAACAAGGCCGGCACCTGCCCGGTGAACAAGGGCCGCATCGCCTGCGTCGACCTGACCCGGCAGCTGAGCTGGATCCAGGACGGCAAGACCCTGAAGTACGGGCCGGTGCCGGTACGGACCGGGAAGAACGGCACCGAGACCCGGACCGGCGCGAAGAAGATCTACTACCGCAGCCTCAACCACTGGTCGACGATCTACAAGGTGTGGATGCCGCACTCGCAGTTCTTCGACGGCGGGCAGGCCTTCCACGCCACGAACAAGAGCATGTGGAACCCGCCCGGCTCGGGTGGCTGCGTGAACATGCGGCCGGCCGACGCGAAGGCGTACTGGAACCTGCTGAAGAACGGCGACGACGTCTTCGTGTACGGACGCAAGCCCGGTACGTGAGGCTGTAGAGGCTGAAGCCTGTTCCGGCTGCCGTTGTCAGAGCCCTCGTGTAGGTTCCGAATCGCTGGTGCCAATGGGTTACAGGGGTGGACCTCCATGAGTGATCTCGCAACGAAACCGGACCTCGACTCCAGTCTGGAGAAGCACCGGGTCGAGCTGACGGGCTACTGCTACCGGATGCTGGGCTCCGCCTTCGAGGCGGAGGACGCCGTCCAGGACACGCTCGTCCGCGCCTGGCGGAGTTACGACCGCTTCGAGGGCCGCTCCTCGCTGCGGTCGTGGCTCTACCGCATCGCGACCAATGTCTGTCTGGACATGCTGAACGCCGGGAACCGCCGGGCCCGTCCGATGGATCTGTCGGCCCCGCAGGCGCAGGCCACGGCCGTGTTCAACAGCCTGCCCGAGGTCACCTGGCTGGAGCCGGTGCCGGACGGCCGGGTGCTACCGGCCACCGCCGACCCGGCCGACCTGGCCGTGGCGAAGGAGTCGGTCCGGCTCGCCTTCGTCGCCGCGCTTCAGCATCTGCCGTCGAAGCAGCGTGCGGTGCTGATCCTGCGCGAGGTGCTGGCCTGGAAGGCGAACGAGGTCGCCGAGCTGCTCGACACCTCGGTCGCCTCGGTGAACAGCGCACTGCAGCGGGCCCGCGCCACCCTCGCGGCGAACGAGATCCGCGAGAGCGACACCGCCGACCCCCTCGACGAGGACCAGCAGAAGCTGCTGGCGCGCTATGTCGCCGCCTTCGAGGGGTACGACATGGACCAGCTCGCCGCACTGCTGCACGAGGACGCCACGCTGTCCATGCCGCCGTTCGAGCTGTGGCTGCGCGGCCCGGCCGACATCCGTGCCTGGCACCTCAATCAGGGCATCGGCTGCAAGGGCTCCCGGCTCGTTGCGACCGTGGCGAACGGCCTGCCGGCCTTCGGCCAGTACCGGGTCAGCGAGTCGGGCGACGGCCACGACCCGTGGGCGCTCCAGGTCATCGAGATCTCAGGGGGGAAGATCGTCGGGCTCAACGCCTTCCTGGACACCGAGCGGTGGTTCCCGCTCTTCGGCCTCCCCGAGCACCTCGACGCCCAGCCCGACCAGGGCTAGCAGCGCCCGCAGCCGCCCGCTGGGGTGCCGGAGCCTGATCCGGCACCCCGCCCGACGGGCGGTGAGCTGCAGCCTGGCCAGGACATCGACGGCGGCGAGGTCGGGCGCGGTGAGCGCCCCGACGTCGCAGTCCACCACCCTGGCGCCGCGGCCGCCGGTGTCGTCGAGCAGGGCCAGGAGCTGGGCGCACAGGTGCGGCACATCGGCGCGGGTCACCGGGCCGGTGATGACGAGGAATCCTCGTCGGGTGGGATCCACATGAGGGGAGACCCGCGGGGCGGGCGGAACTCATCGCACTGTGACGAGTCCCGCCCGGAGGGCGTGCGCAGGAAGCGTCAGGAGACGCGCTCCAGCAGGACCGGGTTCGGCGTGAAGGCCGTGCCCTCGGGGGCTACCAGCACACCGCCGTCCAGAGCTTCGAGGGCGTACTCGAACTTCTCCGGGGTGTCCGTGTGCAGGGTCATCAGGCGCTGGCCGGCTGTGACGGTGGCACCGGGCTTGACGTGCAGCTCGATGCCCGCACCCGCCTGCACCCGGTCCTCCTTGCGGGCCCGGCCCGCGCCGAGCCGCCAGGCCGCCACGCCGACGGCGTACGCGTCCAGGGTGGTGAGCACGCCGGTGGACGAGGCGTGGACGACGTGCTGCTCGCGGGCGACCGGCAGGGCCGCGTCCGGGTCGCCGCCCTGGGCGGCGATCATCCGGCGCCAGACGTCCATGGCGGAGCCGTCGGCCAGCGCCTTGGCGGGGTCGGCGTCCTTCAGGCCGGCCGCGTCCAGCATTTCGCGGGCGAGCGCGAGGGTCAGCTCGACGACGTCGGCGGGGCCGCCGCCCGCCAGCACCTCGACGGACTCGCGTACTTCGAGGGCGTTGCCGGCGGTGAGGCCGAGCGGCGTGGACATGTCGGTGAGCAGCGCGACCGTCTTCACCCCGTGGTCGGTGCCGAGGCCGACCATGGTGGCGGCGAGTTCGCGGGCGTCCTCGATGTTCTTCATGAAGGCGCCGGTGCCGACCTTGACGTCCAGGACGAGCGAGCCGGTCCCCTCGGCGATCTTCTTGGACATGATGGACGAGGCGATCAGCGGGATGGCCTCGACGGTGCCGGTGACGTCGCGCAGCGCGTAGAGCTTCTTGTCGGCGGGAGCCAGCCCGTCGCCCGCCGCGCAGATGACCGCGCCGGTGGACTCCAGTACGTCGAGCATCTCGGCGTTGGAGAGCAGCGCGCGCCAGCCGGGGATGGACTCCAGCTTGTCGAGCGTGCCGCCGGTGTGGCCGAGGCCGCGGCCGCTCAGCTGCGGTACCGCGGCGCCGCAGGCGGCGACCAGCGGCGCCAGCGGGAGGGTGATCTTGTCGCCGACGCCGCCGGTGGAGTGCTTGTCGGCGGTGGGGCGGGAGAGGGCCGAGAAGTTCATCCGCTCACCGGAGTTGATCATCGCGGCGGTCCAGCGGGCGATCTCGACGCGGTTCATGCCGTTGAGCAGGATCGCCATCGCCAGCGCCGACATCTGCTCGTCGGCGACCTCGCCGCGTGTGTACGCGTCGACGACCCAGTCGATCTGCTCGGGGCTCAGCTCGCCGCGGTCCCGCTTGGTGCGGATGACGGAGATGACGTCCATGGTGGGCTTCCTTCCGGGCGGCCCCTCCGCCGGAGCGGAAGGGCCGCGTTACTTAAGGAGGATCCGTTACTGAGAAGGATCTACGAGAGGTGGTGCGGGCCGAAGGCCTGCGGCAGCATTTCGGCGAGCGTGCGGATGCCTTCCGGCGTCTCCAACAGCAGCTCACCGTCGCCGAATTCGAACAGCAGCTGCCGGCAGCGCCCGCACGGCACCAGGATCTCGCCCTGGCCGTCCACGCAGACGAAGTGGGTCAGCCGGCCGCCGCCGGTCGCCTGGAGCTGGGAGACCAGCCCGCACTCGGCGCACAGGCCGAGACCGTACGAGGCGTTCTCGACATTGCAGCCGACGACCGTGCGGCCGTCGTCGACGAGGGCGGCGGCGCCGACCGGGAAGCCCGAATACGGGGCGTACGCACGGGACATGGCGTCCCGGGCCGCCGCCCGCAGGGCTTTCCAGTCGACGGTCGCGGCCCGCGTCACTTGCCCTGGCCCTTCCGGTACCGCATACCGTCCGCCTTCGGCATCCGCAGCCGCTGCGCGGACAGCGAGAGGACGAGCAGCGTGACGACGTACGGCGTGGCGCTCACGAACTCGGTGGGCACCGTGTCCGTACCGAGGTACCAGACCAGGACACCCGCGGCGATGACCCCGCTGATCGCGGCCACCCGGTAGCTCTTGCGGTAGAGCTTCCACAGCGCCAGACCCACGAGCAGTACGACCAGCAGCAGGAGCAGGGCGTGGACGGACTGGCCGCCGGCCCGCAGCTGGAGCGCGTCGGCGAAGCCGAACAGGCCCGCGCCCATGGCGAGTCCGCCGGGACGCCAGTTGCCGAAGATCATCGCGGCGAGGCCGATGTAGCCGCGGCCGCCGGTCTGGCCCTCGTTGTAGATGTGCGAGGTGACCAGGGAGAGGAAGGCGCCGCCGAGGCCGGCCATACCGCCGGAGATGATCACCGCGATGTACTTGTACGTGTAGACGTTGACGCCGAGGGACTCCGCGGCGATCGGGTTCTCACCGCAGGACCGCAGCCGGAGGCCGAACGCGGTCTTCCACAGCACCCAGAAGGTGGCGGCGAAGAGCAGCGCGGCCACGATCGTCAGCAGCGACAGGTTGGTGACGAGGCCGCCGAGGATGCCCGCCAGGTCGGAGACGAAGAACCAGTGGTGTTTCTCGATCGAGGCCAGCCAGTCGGAGAGTCCGGGCACGGTGATCGAGGTGATGTCCTCGGCCGGCGGGGACTGCTTGGGGCTGCCGCCGCGCTCGGCCGCCTCACCGGTGTTGAACCACAGCTTGGCGAAGTAGGTGGTGACACCGACCGCCAGGATGTTGATCGCGATACCCGAGATGATGTGGTCGACACCGAAGGTGACGGTGGCGATCGCGTGCAGCAGGCCGCCGAACATGCCGCCGAGCACACCGGCGAGCACACCCAGCCACGGGCTGGTCTGCCAGCCGGCCCAGGCACCGAAGAAGGTGCCAAGGATCATCATGCCTTCGAGGCCGATGTTGACCACACCGGCCCGCTCCGCCCACAGGCCGCCGAGACCGGCGAGGCCGATCGGTACGGCCATGGAGAGGGCCGCGCTGATCTGGCCGGCGCCGGTGAGGTCCTCGGCGCCCGTGATGGCACGCACCGCGGACAGCGCGATCAGGCCGGCGGCGATGATCAGCAGGATGACGGGGAAGGACAGGCGGGTGCGGCCGCCCTTGCCGCCGGACACCTTGGGTGCGGCGGGCGGCGGGGTGGAAGTCGCCGTGGCGGTCACGCCGACACCTCCTGCTGGTCGGAGTTACGGGCCTGGGCGGCGAGCTTCTCGCCGACCTGCCGCTGCTGGCGCTTGAGGCCGAAGCGGCGGACCACTTCGTACGCGATGACGACGCACAGGACGATCACGCCCTGGATGACGCCGACGATCTCCTTGTCGTAGCCCTCGAATTCGAGCTTGCCGGTGCCGCGCTCCAGGAAGGCCCACAGCAGCGCGCCGAGCGCGATGCCGATCGGGTGGTTGCGGCCGAGCAGGGCGATGGCGATACCGGTGAAGCCGATGCCGAGCGGGAAGTCGCCGCTGTACTCGAACGAGTCGTTGAGCAGCGTCGGCATGCCGATCAGACCGGCCATGGCGCCGGAGATCAGCATGGAGGTGACGACCATCTTCTTCACGTTGACGCCGCTGGCCTCGGCCGCTGAGCCGGACTGGCCGACCGTGCGCAGGTCGTAGCCGAACCGGGTGCGCGAGAGCGTGAACCAGTACGCCACGCCCGCGATGACCGCGATCACGATGAAGCCCCAGACCGGGGTGGGCGTGGTCGGGAACTCGAAGAAGTGGGCGGACTCCGGGAGCGGGTCCGTGGAGATCTTCGTACCGGCCTCGTCCAGGTGGCCGAGCCGGCCCACCTGGAGCAGGTAGCCGATGATCGCGGTGGCGATCGCGTTCAGCATGATGGTCGAGACGACCTCGCTGACGCCGCGGGTGACCTTCAGGACACCGGCGATACCGGCCCACATCGCGCCGACGATCATCGCGGTGAGGATGATCAGCGGGATCTGGAGGATGCCCGGGAGGGTCAGCGCGCCGCCGACCGCGGCGGCGAAGAAGGCCGCCAGGCGGTACTGGCCGTCGACGCCGATGTTGAACAGGTTCATACGGAAGCCGATGGCCACCGCGAGACCCGCCAGGTAGTACGTCGTTCCCTTGTTCAGGATGTAGACCTGGCTGTCCGACTTCAGGCCGTAGTCGAACATGATGCCGAAGGCGTTGAACGGCTCCTTGCCCGTTGCGGCCAGCACCAGGGCCGTCACCAGGAACGCGACGACGATCGCGAGTACAGGGGCCGCGAGCCCCAGGAGCAGCCGCTCCTTGTCGAACTTCTTCATCGGTCCTCTCCCCCGTCTGCGGGGTCGCCGGCGCCGTTGCCGTGCGGGTGCTCGAGATGGCCGGTGGCCGCGCCGGTCATGGCCGAACCCAGCTCCTCCGGGGTGATGGTGGCGGGGTCGGCGTCGGCGACCAGGCGTCCGCGGTACATGACACGCAGGCTGTCGGAGAGACCGATCAGTTCGTCCAGGTCGGCGGAGATCAGCAGCACCGCCAGGCCCTCGTGGCGCGCCTCGCGGATCTGGTCCCAGATCTGCGCCTGCGCGCCGACGTCCACGCCCCGGGTGGGGTGCGCGGCGATCAGCAGCTTGGGGTGGTGGCTCATCTCGCGGCCGACGATCAGCTTCTGCTGGTTGCCGCCGGAGAGCGAGGCCGCGGTGACCTCGATGCCGGGGGTACGGACGTCGTACTCGCGCACGATCCGCTCGGTGTCGGCGCGCGCGGCCTTCAGGTCGAGGAACGCGCCCTTGCTGTTGGGGCGTTCGGTGACGTGGCCGAGGATGCGGTTCTCCCACAGCGGGGCTTCGAGCAGCAGGCCGTGCCGGTGGCGGTCCTCGGGGATCACGCCCATCCCGTCCTCGCGGCGCTTGCGCGTCGGGGTGTGCGAGATGTCGGCGGTGTCCAGGGTGAGGGCGCCGCTGTCCAGCGTGCGCATGCCCATGATCGCCTCGACCAGTTCCGACTGGCCGTTGCCCTCGACGCCGGCGATGCCCAGCACCTCACCCTTGTGGATGGTGAAGCTGATGCCGTCGAGCACCGCGCGGACGACACCGTCGGGGTCGGTGGCCGTCAGCCGCAGGTCCTGGACCTGGAGCATCGGTACGTCGGTGACGGTCGACTCGCGGGTCTCGGGCGAGGGAAGCTCGCTGCCGACCATGAGTTCGGCGAGCTGTTTGGTGGTGACCGTCTTCGGGTCGGCGTTGCCCACGGTCGTGCCGCGGCGGATCACGGTGATCTCGTCGGCGACCGACAGCACCTCGCCCAGCTTGTGGGAGATGAAGATGACGGTCAGGCCCTCGGCCTTGAGTTCGCGGAGGTTGTCGAAGAGCGCGTCGACCTCCTGCGGGACGAGGACTGCGGTCGGCTCGTCGAGGATCAACGTGCGGGCGCCCCGGTAGAGGACCTTGAGGATCTCCACGCGCTGGCGGTCGGCGACGCCCAGGTCCTCGACGAGGACGTCGGGCCGTACGCCCAGCCCGTACGCGCCGGAGATCTCCTTGATCTTCGCGCGGGCCTTGTCCCCGATGCCGTACAGCTTCTCCGAGCCGAGCACGACGTTCTCGAGGACGGTGAGGTTGTCCGCGAGCATGAAGTGCTGGTGCACCATGCCGATGCCGCGGGCGATCGCGTCACCGGGGTTGTGGAAGGAGACCTGTTCGCCGTCCACCGCGATGGTGCCCTCGTCCGGCTTCTGCATGCCGTAAAGGATCTTCATCAGAGTGGACTTGCCGGCGCCGTTCTCGCCCACGAGGGCATGGACGGTTCCTCTGCGCACGGTGATGTCGATGTCGTGGTTGGCCACGACTCCGGGGAATCGCTTGGTGATGCCGCGGAGCTCTACGGCATGGGGACTGCTTGACGCTTTGATGGCGCACTCTCCTAGGCAGGAGGCGGAGGGAGCGGGGGCGGTGGGGGCGAAAATTACCGCGTTCGGCGGCATGCTACGCGCGTAGCGCAGCGAGAAAAAGAAACTGTCCGACGCCGTACGTGAGGCGGGGCCCGGGGAAGCGGCAGAAGCCACTCCCACGGGCCCCGGTCAACAGGCCGGTCAGGTGGTCGTCTTCACCTTGATGGTGCCGTCGACGATCTTCTTCTTGGCCTCGTCGATCTTGGCCTGGATGTCCTTGAGGTGGTCACCCGTGGTGGTGAGGCTGACGCCGTCCTTGGCCAGGGAGTACGCGGTCACGCCGGTCAGCGGCTTGCCGTCATGGACGGACTTGGCCAGGTTGTAGACACCGGTGTCGACGTTCTTGACGACCGAGGTCAGGATCGAGTCGGCGTACTTGGCGAGCGCCGGGTCCTTGGCCTGGTCGGAGTCGACGCCGATCGCCCAGGCGCCCGGCTGGGCCGCCACGGCCTCGATCGCGCCGGCACCGGAGCCGCCCGCCGCCGCGTAGATGACGTCGATGCCCTTGTCGAGCATGCCCTTGGCGGCGGCCTTGCCCTTGTCCGGGCTGCCGAAGCCGGAGAGGTCCGATCCGGTGGTCAGGTACTGGATCTGGACCGAGGCCTTCGGGTTGGTCTCCAGGACGCCCTGCTCGAAGCCCGCGGCGAACTTCTTGATCAGCGGGAGGTCGACGCCGCCGATGAAGCCGACCTTGCCGTCCTTCGACTTCAGCGCGGCCGCGACACCGGCGAGGTAGGAGCCCTGCTCCTCGGTGAAGACGATGCTGTTGACGTTCTTCGCCTCGGAGACCGAGTCGACCAGGCCGAAGGTGGTGTCGGGGAACTTCGCGGCGACCTTGTCGATCGCGTCCTTGTACGCGAAGCCGACGCCGATGACGGGGTTGAAGCCGCCCTCGGCGAGCGAGGCGAGGCGCGTCTCGCGGTCGGCCGGGGTCTCACCGGTCTTGGCGGTGAGCTCCTTGGTCTCCGCGTCGAACTCGGCCTCGGCCTTGTCCAGACCGCGGGCCGCGGAGTCGTTGAATGAGTTGTCGCCACGGCCGCCGACGTCGTAGGCCATGCCGATCTTGAGCTTCTTCTCGCCATCCGAGCCGGTGGACTCGGTGGACGACTCGCCGCAAGCGGTGGCGGTGAGCGCAAGAGCCGCGGTGATGGCACACGCGGCGCTGATCTTGGATACCCGGCGCACTGGGACGCTCCTTCAACCTGACCCAAGCGCCACTTCCGGCGCTGGTTTCGCCGCGATCGTAACGCGCGTAGATGTCAGTTAAAGGCCCGTTCATGAGTCGTTATCGGATCGTCGCGAACAGGCCACGCGGCCGGAATGGCCGGAGCGCCGTTATCCCCGCATACCGTCGAGCAGTGCGGCCGCCGTGAACAGCTCCACTCCCGCCTGGATCGCGCCCTCGTCCGCGTCGAAGTCGCCGCGGTGCAGGTCCCGTCGGACCGGGTCGCCCGGCGTACGCACCCCGAGGCGGGCCATCGCGCCCGGAACGAGCTCCAGATACCAGGAGAAGTCCTCGCCGCCCAGGCTCTGTTCGGTGTCCTCGATCGCATACGGTCCGCGGCGCGCGATCATCGCGTCGCCCAGCAGATCGGACACGGCGGGGTCGTTGACGACGGGCGGGACGCCCCGGACGTAGTTGATCTCCGACTTGGCCCGGTGGAGGGTCGCGATCTCGTCGATCGCCGCGTGCACCAGGTCCGGTGCGTCGCGCCAGGCGTGCAGGTCCAGGCAGCGGACCGTGCCGGACAGCTCGGCGTGCATCGGGATGACGTTGCACGCGTGGCCGGCCTCGATCCGGCCCCAGGTGACCGAGAGGCCAGCGCGGGCGTCCACCCGGCGGCCCAGCAGCGCCGGGACCTCGGACACCACCTTGGCGGCGGCGGTGACCAGGTCGGTGGTCAGGTGGGGGCGCGCGGTGTGGCCGCCGGCGCCGGTCAGGGTGACCTCGAGCCGGTCGCAGGCGGAGGTGATCGCACCGTGCTTCAGCCCGACCTTGCCGACCTCGACCCTGGGGTCGCAGTGCACCGCGATGATCTTGCCGACACCCTCCATGACGCCGGAGGCGATGGCGTCGGAGGCGCCGCCGGGCATGATCTCCTCGGCGGCCTGGAAGATCAGCCGTACCGGCCGCGGCAGCAGCCCCTGCCGGTCCAGGTTGGCCAGGACCAGGCCGGCGCCGAGCACGGTGGTGGTGTGCACGTCGTGGCCGCAGGCGTGGGCGCGGTCCGGGACGGTGGAGCGGTAGGGCACGCCCACCTTGGCGTCGGGGATGGGCAGTGCGTCGATGTCCGCGCGGATGGCCAGCATGGGGCGCAGTCCGTCCCAGGTGCCGATGTCGCAGATCAGGCCCGTTCCGGCGTCCAGGACGCGGGGCTTCAGACCGGCCTGTTCGAGCCGGGCCTTGATCGCCGCGGTGGTACGGAACTCCTGGTTGCCCAGCTCCGGGTGCATGTGCAGGTCGCGGCGGAAGGCGATCAGCTCGGCACGCAGGCTCTCCGGCAGCGTGCCGGGCAGTGCCGCTTCCCCGGGCAGGTCGGCTTCGGACTCGCGGTACATCAACTGGTTCACCTGTTGCAGGGTAGGCCCATCAAGCGGTCAACTGGCCATCGATCAACAAAACTTCAACCCGTTAGGCGAAGAAAGCTGGCCGCGCGGTGCATGACCGACTGGGCGTGTGGGTAAGCTTCACCGCCCTTTGAGCGTACCCCGCGCTTACCTCCGGCTTCAGGCGGTGCCAGCGGGAGCCGCGGTCAGCCGCTGCACGTCCCGGGCCGTATCGGTGACTCCCGCGAGGAAACTCTGCGCGCGCGGGGAGGCGTGGTCCGTGAGCCACGCCGGGTCGATGTCGCAGACGGCGACGGTCACGCCGGTGCCGACGAGGGCGTGCGGCAGGGTGTGGACGACGGTGGACGGAAAGCTCAGGATCGTACGCCCCACCGGCCCGCGGCGGGCGATCAGCTCCAGCGGCAGATCGGGCCGGACGATCTCCAGACCGGTCTCCGCGCTGAGCGTGCGGAGCTTCTCGGCGCTCTCCCTGCGGTGCGCGAAGTAGCGGGTGGCGGCGTGGGTGCGGGCCAGGGTCCGTACCGCTTCCAGATAGCGGCCGGGCTCGACCACCCCCGTCTCGACCAGGGAGGTTCCCACCAGGTCGGTGCCCTTGGTGAGGCGGGGCGGGCCGAACCGGGACCGGGTCCAGGCGAAGTCGTTGACCCGGATCGTGATGCCGTCCGGCGCGGCGACCGGCATGGCGGTGAACACCTCGACCCGGCGGCGGGCCTTCGGGGTGAGGCGGCGGCGGGCGGAGGCGGCGACGGGCGCGTACGCGAGGTCACGCGCCCCTCGCAGTCCGCGGCCGCCGCTGCGGTGCCAGCGCACGAGGCGGTCGCCACGGGCCAGCTGGGCGACGAACTCCATCGTGGCCGTGCCGTCGTCGACGACCACGACGTCCTTGGCCCGTGCGAGCGTGAGCAGCAGCTGCACATAGCGGGAGAACGGGTCGCCGATGACGATGCGCGGAGCCCGGCGCAGCGCGCCGGCCAGCGCGCCCAGCGCCTTCAGCGGCGCGGCGGCGCCGCCGCGGGCCTCCTGCCAGTCGACGGCGTAGCCCTCGTCGAGGGCAAGCGCGGCCATCCGCCGCAGCTGCCCCCGCGACATGGGATCGACGGGCGGCAGCACGACGATCCGCAGCCGAGGCGCGGTGGCGGTCGCCCCGGCTCCGGTAGGCGCGGGTCGCCGGGCGCCCCGGCCGGGCCCGGCGACCGCGCCGCCAGGAAGCCGACCGGCTTCGGCCGGGCTGTCCCCGGGCCGGGACGTGCCGCCGGGCGCGGCGGAGCCGCCAGGCGCGGTGCGGGCCTCGGACCCGTATGGGGCCTCCAGCCCGGCGGCGGACACCTCCCCGTGGGCCCGGGGGCCCCCGGCACGGCCGGATTCGGGGACAAGACCGCCGGTCGTCGCGGGGGACGCCCCGGCGGCGAGCCCGGGGGCTCGCGACCCCGGGTCGCGGCCGGCCCCCGTGGGGAACGCCGCGGGCGGGGCCGGGGGGCCGGCCGCTCCGCGGGTGGGCTGGGGTGGGACCGCGGTGAGCAGGCCCGGGTGCCGGGCGGCCTCCGCGTACGCCCACTCCAGGACGTTGAGGAGCTGAACCGGGCTCTCCACGAGGGCCAGGGTGGGGGAAGGTGAGGTCACCGCGTTCTCCTCGTCGTCCGGGTCGTACGCAGGGGCCGGCCGGTCTGGTCCTGTCTGGGTTCGTCCGTCAGACCGCGGCCGGGATGCGGTCGCCGCCCTCGGAGACCGTCCCGGTGACCCGGCGCAACTTCTTCATCGGGCCGAGCTCGCTCTCGTACACCTTCTTGACGCCGTCGCCGAGCGCGGTCTCGATCGTGCGGATGTCACGCACCAGACGCTGCAGACCGCCGGGCTCGACGGACGCCGCCTGGTCCGATCCCCACATCGCGCGGTCGAGCGTGATGTGGCGCTCGACGAAGGCCGCGCCGAGGGCGACGGCGGCGAGCGTGGTCTGCAGGCCCGTCTCGTGGCCGCTGTAGCCGATCGGGACGTTGGGGTACTCCTCCCGCAGGGTGTTGATCACCCGCAGGTTGAGTTCCTCGGCCTTCGCCGGGTACGTGGACGTGGCGTGGCAGAGCAGGATGTTGTCGCTGCCCAGCACCTCCACCGCGTGCCGGATCTGCTTCGGGGTGGACATCCCGGTGGAGAGGATGACCGTCTTGCCGGTGGCGCGCAGGGCGCGCAGCAGCTCGTCGTCGGTGAGCGAGGCAGAGGCGACCTTGTGGGCCGGCACGTCGAACTTCTCGAGGAAGGCGACAGCCTCCGTGTCCCACGGAGAGGCGAACCAGTCGATGCCGCGCTTGGCGCAGTGCTCGTCGATGGCGCGGTACTCGTCCTCGCCGAACTCGACGCGGTGGCGGTAGTCGATGTACGTCATGCGGCCCCAGGGGGTGTCGCGCTCGATGTCCCACTGGTCGCGCGGGGTGCAGATCTCGGGCGTCCGCTTCTGGAACTTGACCGCGTCGCAGCCGGCTTCGGCGGCGGCGTCGATGAGCGCGAAGGCGTTCTCCAGATCGCCGTTGTGGTTGATGCCGATCTCGCCGGTGATGTAGACGGGGTTGCCGGGGCCGGCGGTGCGGGAACCGAGCGTGCGCAGACGGGAGGAGGTGCTCATGGAGGGTGCTGTCCTTCGCTGGGGGCGTGGGGTGTGCGTGTGCAGGGGACCTGAGGGAGTGGTGAGGGGATGGGGGTCGAGGAGGGGCGCGAGCGCTCGGGCGCGCGCCAGTTCGTGCGGGTCGTCGATCTCCAGCACGCGGGCCGGATCGGCCGGAACGAGGGCGGTCCGGCCGAAGAAGCGGTGACCCGCCTCACGGAACCCGGCGGCGTCCATGGCGTAGGCGGCGCCGGTCTCCAGAAAGTCCTGCGGCCGGTCCTGCCGGCGCGGCCGAAAGGCCTGGTCATGATTGACGCCGTAGCCGCCTACGGCGCCGGGGGCACCGCCGGCCACCGGACCGGCCGGGGCGCCGGGCGCCGGGCGTGCCGGGGTGCCGCTCTCCCGCGCCTCCTCGCCGGAGGCGTACATGGCCGCCTGGGCCAAGGCGGGCGCCGGACCGGCCGGGCTGCCGCCGGGCGCCGGGGCGGCCGTACCGCCGGGCGCAGGGCCTGACAAGGTGCCGCTGTCCTGCGCCTCCTCGCCGGAGGCGTCCGTGAACGCCTCGGCCGGGGCGGGCGGGGCGAAACTGGCCCCCGCGTCCTCGCCGGAGGCGGGCTCGCGCCAGATGAAGCCGTGGAACGGGGCTGCTGTCAGTGCCGTGTCCGCTCCCGACTCCGTTACCGCCGACGCGACGCCGTCGATGTCCTCACGGGTCAGGAACGGGCTCGTGCACTGCACCAGCAGGACGACGTCCACCCGCGTCCCGTGCAGCGCCTCGTACGCGTCCATCGCGTGCAGTACGGCCGACTCGCTCGTCGCGGTGTCGCCCGCGATCACCGGCGGGCGGGGGACCACTTCCGCGCCCGCGTCCCGCGCGGCCGCCGCGATCGCCGCGTCGTCCGTCGAGACGACGACAGCGGTGACCAGCCGCGCCGCCAGGCAGGCCCGCACCGCGCGCGCCACCAGTGGGACCCCGCCCACGGGGGCGAGGTTCTTGGCCGGTACGCCCTTGGATCCGCCGCGGGCGGGGATCACGGCGAGGACCGTGCGTACGTCGGGGTCGGTGGTGCTCACAGTTCTCCCATCCGGCGGATGACTGGGGCCACGCGCTGGACGCCGTGCCGGTACGCGCCACGCGCCGCGTCCCGCAGCGCGGAGCGGACCCAGCGGCGTACGCCGGATGCCTGCGCGGTCGGCGCGGCGCCCGGCAGTGGGGCTCCGTCGGGGCCGAGATGGTGGCGGGCGAGGATGCCGGGGAGGTATCCGGGCGCCGTGGCGAGGGTGTAGTAGGGGGTGAGCGGCGGCAGCTCCCGCTGCTCGGTCAGCTCCGCGATGCGCTTGCGGGCCGCGTCGAACGCGCTCGCGTAGATGTCTCCGTACGATCCGCCCGCCGCCACGCCCTGCCGGGCCAGCCACTCGGGGTCGGCCTGCGGACGGTGGCCCTCGTCGAGCTCGTCCCAGGACGCCAGGCAGCCGGAGCCGAGGAAGTGGTGGTTGCCGAGCGCCTCGCGCACCCCGAGGTCGGTCAGTAGGGCCGTGGGGATGCCCCGGTGCAGGGACTCCAGCGCCGCCGTCGAGCTGACCGTCACCAGCAGGTCGGTGCGATCGAGGACCTCGCCCATGTGCCCGTAGACGAGGCGGCAGTTGGCGGGCAGTCCACCCGGGATCCGGTCCGCGATCCGCTGGTACGGCAGCTCCTCCAGATGCGTGGTGTGCTCGCCCGGCTTGCTGCGCAGCTTGATCAGGACCTCGCGAAGCGGGTGCAGCCGGGCGTGTTCGACCGCGCGCCGCAGCAGATACGTACGGTCGGCGCGGCTCTCCGGCACCGACGGCTGGGCGGCGAAGACCACCGTCTCCGTACCGCCGGGGCGCTCCTCGTACGGCGCGCCGCCGAGGAACGGCAGGGCGGTCTCGACGACGCTTCCGGCATCGGCGCCCACCCCCTCGTACACCGCGCGGAAGCGCTCCGCGTCGTGGCGCGAGTTGGCGAGGACGAGGTCCGCCCCGTGCCGGAGCAGCAGCCCGTCGGCGAGCTTCTCGTATACGACTCCGACGTATCCGGTGACGAGTACGGGCCGCGCCGCAGGGGTCGGCCACAGCCGGCGCAGGCCGTGCAGCATCGCCTGTGCGGCGCCGCCGACGAGGGCCAGCACGACGACGTCGTACTGCTCGTTCCGTATCTCCTGAAGGAACTCCGTGCTGGTCACCTCGCTCAACCGGTCGGCCTTCACGCCGACTTCGCCGAGCTGGCGCGCGGTGGGGGTGGCCCGGCCGCGGAGCAGAAATCCGGTGAGGTGGAGTTCGGGGGCGAGGCGGTGCGCGGTGAGTGCGCCCCATTTCCATCGCGTATCGGAATCCGCGAGTACGGCGACCCGCAGGTTCCTCTCGGTACTTACTGGCACGACGCCGACGGTATGCAGGCGTTCCGCTTGGCGGCCCAACTAGCCCGCAACAGCTGGTTAACAACCTGTCGATAAAATGCGAATGTGGCGTGGAATGAGGCAGGTTAACGGTCTCGCCATTCTTCGTTCATCCACTGTCCGCATGCGGGCCAGAATGAATGCCGGGACAAGTCCTAATGTCACGCGGGTGGTTAAGCTCTCCGTCATCGTGCCGTTCTTCAACGTGCAGACATACGCCCCCGACACCCTCAGAAGCCTCCGTTCGAATGCCCGGGAGGATTTCGAATTCATTCTCGTCGACGACTGCTCGTCCGACGGGACACCGGAGCTGCTCGAACGCGCGGCCCACGAGCTGCCGGGGGCGGTCGTGCTCAGACATGAGCAGAACGGCGGGCTGGCCACCGCGCGCAACACCGGGCTGGACGCGGCGCGCGGCGAGTACCTCACCTTCCTGGACGGCGACGACTGGCTGGCGCCCGGCCACTACGCCCGGGTGCTCGCCGCCATCGAGGCGCTGGGCTGCGACTTCGTCCGTACCGACCATGTCCAGTGCATGGCGCGCGCCCGTACGGTCCACCGCGTCCCGCACGGCCTGCAGGGCGAGGTCTCCTCGCCGCGCGACGCGATCCTGCCGGCCGACCGGTCCACGTCGGTCGACTATCCGTACGCCTGGGCGGGGGTCTACCACCGCCGGCTCGCCGACCGCGGACTGCTGCATTTCACGGACGGACTGCGCACCGCGGAGGACCGGCCGTGGATCTGGCGGCTGCACCGGGAGGCCGATTCCTTCGCCGCCGTCGGTCTGCCGGGGATCTTCTACCGGCGCGGGGTCGCGACCTCGCTCACCCAGATCGGCGATGTGCGTCAGCTCGATTTCATCAGGGCATTCGACCAGGTACTGGAGGAAACCGCCCGGGACCGGGACGCGGAGACTCTCCTGCCGAAAGCCGTGCGCACGTACTGCGCGATCATTTCCCACCACGTGGGATCCGCTGAAAGGTTCGAACCAGCCGTGGCCCGAAAACTGCGCTCCATGAGCGCGGCCGCTCTCAAGCGAATGCCGCAGAATGTCCTGGACGACGCGCTCGATTCCATGGATGTCCGGCGGGCCGCCCGGCTGCGCAGGCTCAGGCGGCGTCCGGTGGCCGCGGGGGTGGCCGCCTGATGAGCAGCCCCGTCCGTACCACGCAGATCTTCCTGGCCTCCACGCTGTACGGGACGGCCACGCTCGCCGCGGCGATCGACGCGGGCTGCTTCCGCCCCGCCGACCGCCGGCTGCTGCTCGTCAGCAACAACGCCGCCACCCCGGAGACGACGCCCGGCCTCGACGAGATGCCGGGCTTCGCGCTGCTGCGCGGCCGCTTCGACGGCACGCTGTCCTGGAACGAGACCATCGCCCCCTTCCATCCGGGCAGTTGGGCCCCACGCCCGGAGGACGCACCGCTGTGGGAGCGGCAGTTGCGGCAGCTGTGGGGGCTGGGTGACGACCGGGTCGAGCTGATCGTCGAGTCCTTGCAGGTCAGCCCGGCACTGTCGGTGGTCCAGCTGTTCCCGGGCGCGCCCATCGAGGTGTACGCCGACGGCCTGATGAGCTACGGGCCGACCCGCAACAAGCTCGATCCGCTGATCGGCACCCGGGTCCGCGGGCTGCTCCACCTGGACCTGGTGCCTGGGCTGAGGCCCCTGCTGCTGAGTGAGTTCGGCGTCGAGCCCCGGCTGGTGCCGACCGACGCCTTCACCAAGGTCCTCGCCGAACTCGCCGAACTCGCCGAGTCCGACACGCAATGCGCGCCGGTCCCGGCGGAAGCCCCCGCCCTGCTCCTCGGCCAGTACCTCTCCGCCCTCTCCCTCCTCACCCCTCAGGAAGAGGAGGAGCTGCATGTCCGCATGGTCCGCGGCGCGCACGCTCTCGGCCACCGGCACCTCGTGTTCAAGCCGCACCCCAGCGCGCCCGCCCGCTGGTCGCGCCTGGTCGAGGAGGAGGCCGAGCGGCTCGGTGCCGAACTGACCGTGGTGGACAGCCCGGTACTCGCCGAGGTGCTCTACCAGCGGCTGCGCCCCGCCCTGGTGGCCGGCTGCTTCTCCACCGGTCTGTTCACGGCCGCGATGCTGTACGGCATCCCGGTCGCCCGGACCGGCACGGAACCGCTGCTGGACCGCCTCGCCCCGTACCAGAACAGCAACCGCGTACCGCTGACCATCGTGGATGCGCTGCTGCCCGATCTGGCCGACGAACAGGCCGTCGCCGGCTGGGCGCCGCCCACCGGGGAGCAGGTGCGCGAGTCGCTGACCGGGCTGGTCACGGCGGTCGGCTTCGCCATGCAGCCGCAGATCCTGGCGGGGCTGCGGCCGGCCGCCGAGGCCTATCTCGCCGGCCACCTCGACGCGCACACCTGGCGTTACTTCAAGCGGCGCCGGCTGACCGCGCTCGGCCTGCCCGGCGCGGTCCCGGCCCAGCTCGCGTTCATCCCGCGCAGCCCGGCGGTGCGGCGCGTGGTCCGCCGCGCCCGGCACCTCAAGCGGGCCGCGCTCGGATGACCTCGACCCCCATAGCCACGCCCGACGCCCCCCTCGCGGACTCGCTCCCCCAGCCCGCGGCGCGCGTAGGGCAGGCAGGTCCCCCGGCCCGGTTGCGCGCCCTCGACGGGCTGCGGCTGCTGGCCGCCCTGATGGTCGCCGCGTACCACCTCGGCGGCCGGGGCGGAGAGATCAGCAAGGCCTGGGGCACCTCCCCCGCCGAGCAGTTCCCGACCGCCTCCCCGTGGTTCGCGTACGGCTGCCTCGGCGTCCAGATCTTCTTCGTGATCAGCGGCTTCGTCATCTGTATGAGCGCCTGGGGGCGGCCGCTGCGGTCCTTCTTCGCCTCCCGTGTTTCCCGGCTTTTCCCGGCCTACTGGGCGGCGATCGCGCTGGTGACGCTGGTCTTCGCGCTGCCGTGGGTGGCGTACCGGACGGTGTCGCCGTCGGATTTCCTGCTCAACCTCACCATGCTCCAACAGCCGCTGGGCGCCGACCGGGTGCTCGGCGTCTGCTGGACGCTCTGGGCGGAGCTGCGCTTCTACGCCCTGTTCGCCCTCTTCGTCGTCCTGCCGGGCGGTGGCCGGCAGCGGATCCTGCTCTTCTGCGCGGTGTGGACACTCGCCGCGGCGGTCGCCGACGCGGCCGACAGCCAACTGCTCGACCTCGTCCTGATGCCGCAGTACGCGCCGTTCTTCGTCGGGGGCATCGGCCTCTATCTGGTCCACCGCGACCGGCGCAACGTACTCGCCTGGGGCGTCGCCGTCGCCGGCTGGCTGCTCGGCCAGCACTACGCGGTCGCCACGCTGTGGCACGCGCCCGACCCGCGGTTCTTCTCGTACCGCAGCGCGTCCGTGATCGTCGCCGTCGTCACCGCGGGCTTCGTCGCCGTGGCGCTGATCGGCATCGGCCGCCTCGCCTGGGCGAACTGGCGGTGGCTGACGGTGGCCGGCGCACTGACGTACCCCTTCTACCTGGTCCACGAGCACCTGGGCTGGGTGGCGGTCCAACTCCTGCACCGCCACCTGGGCCTACCCTCGTACGCCACCCTGGCCGGCACGATCGCACTGATGCTGCTCCTGGCCTGGCTACTCCACCGCTGCGTGGAGCGCCCCCTCACCCCCCTGCTGAAACGGGTGCTTACACGCTGCTGACCGACAGCTTTGCCGCGAAGCCGAGGAACAGTGCGCCCGCCGCCGTCGTCGCGCCCGCCGAGAGGCGCTTGCGGCGGCGGAAGGCCGCCGACAGGCGGGTGCCGCCGAAGATCAGGGCTGAGAGGTACAGGACGCTGGCCGCCTGGGCGAGGGTGCCGAGGACGACGAAGGACAGCGCCGGGTGGGCGTAGCCGGGGTCCACGAACTGCACGAAGAAGGAGATGAAGAAGAGGATCGCCTTCGGGTTGAGCAGGCTGATCACCAGGGCCCGGCGGAACGGCCGTTCGGCGGTGGGCGCGGCCGGTTCCTCGGCCCGGACCTCGGCGCTCGGCTCGTGCCGCGAGCGCCACATCGACCAGGCGGCGCGCAGCATGCCGAGGGCGAGCCAGGTGAGATAGCCGGCGCCCGCGTACTTCACGATCCCGAACAGCAGGGCGTTGGCCTGGAGCAGCGAGGCCACTCCGGCGGCGGAGAGCACCATCAGCACCGCGTCGCCGCACCAGACGCCGGCCGCCGCGCGGTAGCCCGTACGCACACCGCGCCTGGCGGCGACCGAGAGCACGTACAGCGAGTTCGGGCCCGGCAGCAGAATGATCAGCACAAGGCCGGCGAGATACGTCGGAAGATCGGTAACACCCAGCATGCCGCGGAGTGTCGCACGCGGGTACGGCACTCCGCTTTTCTGTCCTCTATGTAAGACGACTCGGCATGGACGCACCTGTCAGGCTGCGTCTGTCAAAACGTGTCGGACGGGACGTACGTCCCCCACACCTCGCGCAGCGCGTTGCACACCTCGCCGACCGTCGCCCGCGCCCGCAGCGCGTCCTTCATCGGGTACAGCACGTTGTCGGTTCCCTCCGCCGCCTTCTTCAGGGCGGCGAGCGCCGCGTCCACCGCGGCCTGGTCCCGCTCGGCGCGCAGCTTGGCCAGGCGCTCCGCCTGCTGGGCCTCGATGGCCGGGTCGACGCGCAGCGGCTCGTACGGCTCCTCGGCGTCGAGCTGGAAGCGGTTGACGCCGACGACCACCCGCTCGCCGCTGTCGGTCTCCTGCGCGATGCGGTAGGCGCTGCGCTCGATCTCGCTCTTCTGGAAGCCGCGCTCGATGGCGTTGACGGCGCCGCCCATGTCCTCGACCTTGGTCATCAGCAGGGCCGCGGCGGCCTCGACGTCGTCCGTCATCTTCTCCACGACGTACGAACCGGCGAACGGGTCCACGGTCGCGGTGACGTCCGTCTCGTACGCCAGCACCTGCTGGGTACGCAGCGCCAGGCGCGCCGACTTGTCGGTCGGCAGCGCGATCGCCTCGTCGAAGGAGTTGGTGTGCAGCGACTGGGTGCCGCCGAGGACCGCGGCCAGGCCCTGCACCGCCACCCGTACCAGGTTGACCTCGGGCTGCTGGGCGGTCAGCTGCACACCGGCCGTCTGGGTGTGGAAGCGCAGCATCCACGACTTGGGGTTCTTCGCGCCGAACTCGTCCCGCATGACACGGGCCCAGATACGCCGGGCGGCACGGAACTTGGCGACCTCTTCGAGGATCGTCGTCCGCGAGACGAAGAAGAAGGACAGGCGGGGCGCGAAGTCGTCGACGTCCATGCCGGCCGCGACGGCGGTACGGACGTACTCGATGCCGTCGGCGAGGGTGAAGGCGATCTCCTGGGCGGGCGAGGCACCGGCCTCCGCCATGTGGTAGCCGGAGATCGAGATGGTGTTCCACTTCGGGATCTCGGCCTTGCAGTACTTGAAGATGTCGGCGATCAGCCGCAGCGAGGGCTTCGGCGGGAAGATGTAAGTACCCCGCGCGATGTACTCCTTGAGGACATCGTTCTGGATGGTGCCCGTGATCCTGTCCGCCGGGACGCCCTGCTCCTCGCCGACCAGCTGGTACATCAGGAGCAGCAGCGCTGCCGGGGCGTTGATCGTCATCGACGTCGAGACCTTGTCCAGCGGGATCCCGTCGAACAGCACCAGCATGTCGTCGATCGAGTCGATGGCCACCCCGACCTTGCCGACCTCGCCGCTCGCGATCGGCGCGTCGCTGTCGTGGCCCATCTGCGTGGGCAGGTCGAACGCGACGGACAGGCCCATGGTGCCGTTGGCGATCAGCTGCTTGTAGCGGGCATTCGACTCAACGGCCGTACCGAATCCGGCGTACTGGCGCATGGTCCAGGGACGCCCGGTGTACATCGACGGGTACACACCGCGCGTGAAGGGAAAAGCACCGGGCTCACCCAGCTTCTCGGCCGGGTCCCAGCCACCGAGCACGTCCGGCCCGTACACGGGCTCCATGGGAAGACCGCTCTCAGTGAATCGAACGCCCGACTCGCGCGCCATTTGCTGTGCCTCCATCCGCCGGCTGAAGCTACTGAAGCTACTGACTGGTACGACCTCTTCGCGACGGACTGTAGTGGCGGCCGTGCGATGGGTGGAGAGCCCCGCGCTGGGACCTTGCTCACAGAATGCGCCGCAGTTCGCAACCAAGCACCCCCGGGAAGCATCCATTAGGTGCACACACCGAACCCGGGGGGCATACATGTACCGCACGACTGTCATAAGAAGAGCACTCATGGCGGCCGTGGCCGTGGCATGCGCGGCCGGGTGTACGGCCCAGGCCGCGAGTTCCACCGGCGCCGCCACCCCGTCCTCGCCGCAGTCCGGCGCCTCGGGGTCGCCCTCCGCGGACAGCAAGCCGTCCGGCTCCGCCACGCCCTCCTCCTCACCGTCGGCATCCGCGTCCGAGGCGACGCCGGGGAAGGTGCTGATGGCCGAGGGCACGGAGAACGAGCAGGTCCGCGAGTTGCAGGCACGACTGAAGCAGCTCGACCACTTCAAGCGCAGCCCCACCGCCTTCTACGGCTCGATGACCGCGACCGCGGTCAAGAAGTTCCAGGGGAAGCAGGGCCTCACGACGACCGGCACCGTCGACGAGAGCACCTGGCAGCGGCTGGTCGGCATGACCCGGAAGCCGACGGCCAGTGAGCTGCGCCCGCCGACCACGTACGAGCTCGACACCCCCGACCAGCGGTGCATGACCGGGCGGGTGATGTGCATCAGCAAGGAGAGCCGGACCCTGGCCTGGATGGTCGACGGCAAGGTCGTCTCGGCGATGGACGTGCGCTTCGGCTCGGAGAACACGCCGACGCGCGAGGGGACGTTCAACGTCGGCTGGAAGGCCAGGGAGTGGGAGTCGACGCTCTATCACACGCCCATGCCGTACGCGATGTTCTTCAGCGGCGGCCAGGCGGTGCACTACTCGTCCGACTTCGCGGCCCGCGGCTACAACGGCGCCTCGCACGGCTGCGTGAACGTCCGGGACAAGACCAAGCTCGCAGCGCTCTTCGAAGAGGTGAAGGTCGGCGACAAGGTCGTCGTCTACTGGTAGTCGCCTACTGGTGGGCTACTACCCGTGGTTGAGAGGGCGCGGGCGGGACCGGGGGAACGTGTCCCGCCCGCGCCGATGCGCAGAGCCGTAGGCACGGGGGGAGCCCCCGGCTCATGCGCGGCCGATGACCAGTCGGCTCACTTAGTCCTGCGTCACTCGCTCAAAAAGTGTTACACCGGCCGGCGTCACCGGGACGAAGTCGAGCGGAGGCATCGGGACCGGTGCCGCCGGCGGCATGCCGGTGTCCCGGTTGCCGCTCGTCGTGCCCGCGTCGTCACCGTCGTCGTCGCCGCCGTCGTCAGCGCCGCCGCTGCCCCGGTCGCCGTTCTTCTCACCGTCGTCCCCGGCGTTCCCGCCGTCGCCGACACCGAGCAGGCGCTTGCAGAACCGCTCCACCCGGTGGGCGCCGCCGGCCCCCTCCTCCAGGCGCTGCTTGCGGTCCTCGGCCAGACCCCGGCCGCTGCGGTAGTCGCGGCAGGCCTGGAGCAGCCACGTTCGGTTCCGCTCCCTGGCATCCTCGCGCGCAGTGCCGTCGCCGGGGTGCCGGCTGCTGTTGCCGGCGCCGTCCGAAGGTTCGGGGGAACCCGAGGAAGTACCGGGGCCCTCCGTGGCACCGCCCGCGATACTGGGGTCGCCCGACGAGGGCGGCGGGTCGCTGGGAGCGCCCGTCCCGGGGGCGGGCGACGTCAGCGCATCCGGTGTGCCGGCGATGGACACGGAAACCGCCGGCTGCGGCCGGGCGCGGTCACCGAACGGGGTGGGCAGCACTCCCGTACCGGCCGCGACAGCCACGCTGCCGAGCGCACAGCCGGCCAGCGCGGCGGCGAGGCCGAAGTTCAGCGGGCGTCCCCAGCGCACCGGGCGTCCCGCGCGGGCCGGGGATCCGGGCGCGGACGTCAGGCGTACGGCCAATGGGGTGTCCTCGCCCAGCGGCGCGCGCGAGCGGGCGCCCTGCGCGGTACGGAAGGCCGCCAGCGCCGCTTCCTCGCCGGGGAGCCCGGCGGCCCCGCTGTCCGGGACGCGGGCGGCGCGGTCGAGGGCGGCGGAGAGCCGCCCGGCCTCCTCGCGCACCTGATCGTCGGCGCTCTCGACCGGCTCGCCGCGCAGCAACCGCTCCGCCGCTCTCCGGTCAAGCCACTTGTAGCGCTCGTCGGCCATCACATGTCCTTCTGCGTCCGCAGACGCGAATGCGTCACACCGGCAGAGGCGGCGGTGCCCCGGCCCGGTGCTCGCTGCGGTGGCAGACCTCTCAGCTCTCCCGACCGGCCATTACCCTCGGTTACGTCGTCTGCGCCCTCCGCGCCCAGCAGCTCGGCCAGCCGCTTCAGCCCGCGGTGAGCGGCGGTCCGTACCGCGCCGGGACGTTTGCCCAGGGCCTTGGCGGCGCTCTTCGCGTCGAGTCCGACGACGACCCGCAGGACGACGGCCTCGGCCTGGTCCTGGGGGAGCTGGGCGATCAACGCGAGCGTATCGCCGGTGGCGAGGGACTCCATCGCCTCGCCCGCGGTGTCCGCGTCGGCCGGCTTGCCGGTCAGTTCCGTCTCGTCGCCGCCGACCGCGGGGCGCCTGCCCCGCATCCGTATGTGGTCGAGCGCCCGGTTGCGCGCTATCCGCGCGGCCCAGCCCCGGAAGCGGTCCGCGTCGCCGCTGAACCGGTCGAGGTCCCGCGCTATCTGAAGCCATGCCTCGGAGGCGATGTCCTCGGCCTCCGCGTCACCGACGAGTGTCCGTACGTAACCCAGTAGCCGCGGATGCACGGCGCGGTACACAGTCCGGAACGCGTTCTCGTCGCCGTCCTGTGCCGCGAGCACCGCGGTGGTCAGCTCCGCGTCGTCCCCCAGCACAATCTCTACCCGTCCCACTGTCCTGTTAGCAGCTGGTCACTGCCGCGCCACACTGCGCGAACCTGCACGCTACGGCCTCTCACCTGCCCACGTCCACGTGTCGTACAACAGGCAACCACATGAGCACTCAGCGAGGTGTGACAGAAAACGCACTCATGGCGCAGTGAGGAGTACGGGCCCGTCGTACGAGCCCGTTACGGACGACGGCCGGGGCCTCTCCTGTGGGGGGTGGCGGCCCCGGTCGTCCTTCCGGACCGCGACCCGGGCTCTGATCAGGGCCGCTGCCCCGGGATTCACCCCGGGCCGGGCGCTCAGCGCTGGGCACGGGCGCGCCGCGAGACGGCCGCGCGCAGGACCCGCCGGCCCTCCGTCGAGAGGTCGAGCGCTTTCCGCAGCCCGGCTCCCCTGCCCTCGGCCAGTGCCTCCAGGATCTGCGTCTGCCGGCGCAGTTCGCCGGCCGTGAGCGGGCTGACCCCCTCCGCACCGCCGTCCAGGCGCCGGTGGATCTCCAGTGCCGCGTCCGAGCAGGCCCCGGCCCACGCGCGCAGTTCCGCCTCGGAGTACGCCGAGGGGGCTCGTACGGCCATGTCCGCCAGCAGCCGCGTCAGCTCGTCGTCGGCGGTCGCGTCGTCACCCGCGCTTGCGGCGGTCGCGGCAGTCGCGGCCGAGGTGCCGTCCGCCACCGCCGCTCTCGCCGCCGCCACCAAGGTCCCCCAATCGGCGCCGCTGTCGGCGCCCGCCCACAACGGGCGCAGCAGCGCCGGATCGGCCGCCTCTCCGTCGTCCAGCAGCGCGAGACAGCGATCAATACAGGCCACGGCACTTGCGGCCAGGCCCCTTTCATCGGCTCGCCCGAGCAGTTCCACCAGGCTCACGAGGCCTCCCGAGGCACGGCCCGCACGTGTTGCGAACCCTCTGCCTCCGTCTGCGTGCGGGGGCGAGATTACGTCACAGTCCCAGCCGGTCGAGGAAGCAGGCGAACAGCTCCTCGGCGAGCGGATCCGCCTCGGCGGTCAGTACCTCGAGCAGTGGCCCGGACGGTACGGTCCGCCCGGTCTCGGCCGCCCATTCGACCGCCTTGCGGGCCGCCTCCGGTGCCTCCAGGAAGAGATCCTCGAGCACCAGCCCGTCCGCGCTCAGATAGCGGGCCATCGCGGCCCGCCCCAGGCAGGCGAACCACGAGCCGCCGGCCGGCGCGGCTGCCTCCACGACGACACAGTCGCTGCCCATGACGAACGCGAAGAGGGCGGGCGTCCCGGTTTCCCCGGCCACTCCGCGGGCGAGCGCGCCCATGTCCCCGACCTCCGGTTCACTGGGGTGCTCCCACACCTGCCATCCGTCGTCCCGCTCCTCGCGGAGCTCCAGTCCCGCCCGTACCTCGGCCAGCGCGGCCAGCTCCGCGAGCGGAGCGTCACTACGGCCCACGACGAAATACCCCCAGAACCCCATGGGTTCGAATCCACCACATCAGTACGGCGGTCCGCCACCGGAACCCCGGATCGGACCCGGATCGGACCCGAATCGGACCCGCATCCGACCCGAACGGACCCGAATCGGACCCGCTTCAGCCCAGCTTGTCCGCCAGCACCCTGAACTGCGCCCACTCCGGTGCCGGATCGCGCGGGTCCCACAGCTTCTGCGCCACCGCGCGCAGCGGCAGCCTGATGCCCTGGGCCACCTGCTCCGGGGTCTGCGCGGCCGCCAGGTCGCACCAGACGGCCAGCCGGCCGCCCAGGATCTGGTCCGAGTAGCGCTCCGGCACCGGCTGGGAGCCGCGCAGCACCAGCGGGGTCCACTGCTCGTAGATCCGCCGGCCGTCCGGGTAGCTGAACTCGTTGGGCTCGCCGAGGACGTAGTACAGGTACTCGTCGTTGAGGTTGACCACCTTGCGGCCCTCCTCGAGGTACTCCACCGGCTCGCGCGCGCCGATCTCCTTGCCCGTCCAGTACTCGACCTCGATGTCCTTGTCCGCGGCCACCACCCCGCCGCGGAAGAACCCGTCGTTCCACGCCTTGGGCTGCTTCTGGAGCGGGCGCACCACCGCGGCCCGGTCGTTCAGCCAGCCCGCCGCCAGGTCCTGGACGCGCGCGTTCGCGCCGTACTTCTGCCGGGCCGCCGCGGCGAGCTGCGGATAGGACGCCTCGGGGTTGTCCCTGACCAGTGCCTGGTACTCGTCGGCGCCGAGGTGGAAGTACGCGCCGGGGAAGAGCTGGGCGTACTCGCGCAGCAGCTCGTCCACGATCTTCGCCGAACCGGGCTGGGAGATGTCGACGGCGCCGCGCGTGGGCACGCCGCGCGCGTCCTTCAGCTGGAGCGAGGGGTGCTGGCGCAGGACCGCGCCGAGGTGTCCCGGAGAGTCGATCTCGGGGACGACGGTGATGTGCAGCCGCGCGGCGAGGGCCAGGATCCGGCGTACCTCGGCCTTGGTCAGATGCTGCTCGGAGACGATCTCGGGGTGCGAGGAGGACTCGATACGGAAGCCCTGGTCGTCGGAGAAGTGCAGGCCGAGCTGGTTGAGCTTGAGGTCGGCCATCTCGCGCAGCCGGTCCTCGATCCACCCCGCGCTGAAGTGCTTGCGTGCGATGTCGACATTCAGGCCGCGCTGCGGGCGGTCCGGCTGGTCCCGTACGACACCTTCGGGCATCTGCCCGTCGGCGCGCACCGACTGCTTCAGCGTGCGGGTGCCGTAGAAGACTCCGGCCTGGTCGGACCCGGTGATCCGCACCCGCCGGTCACTCGTGGTGAGGGTGTACGACTCGGGCGCGGCGGCCTTCCCGTCCTTCGGCTTCGGCGTGAGTGCGAGTTCGATGTCGCCGGCGCGGGCGGCCGCGCCGCTCGCGTAGCGGAGCTTCAGCTCGCCGGAGAGGAGCTTGGCCTCGTCGGCAAGGGCCTCGCTGCCCTTGGCGACCACGACACGTGCGGTGGGGGCCGGCTTCCAGCCCGGGCCCCGGGCCGGTTCGTGCGTACGCACGAAGGGGATGGTGCGGGGCGTGGTGGACAGCGGATACGTGGTGGGAGTCGGCGTGGGCGCTTGTGGCGCGGCCACGGTCGCGGACGGTTTGCCTTCCGCGGGGCTCTTCGCACCGCCGCCGCCCACCCCCTCGGGCCAGACGACTACAGCGGCCGAGAGGGCGGCCGCACCTGCGACGAGCCCGCCTGCGGTCAGAGCACCGCGCGAGTTCCACATCAGCCACTTACCTCCCACTGTGCGCGAAAAGGACCAAGCATCACATAACGCGTCCACACCAGGTTCTCAAACTCTCCCTTCCGGGTGAAACTCGCGCATCCCTCGGACAGCTCCCACGGCCACTCGATAGCGTTGAGGCGCACCCACCCCATCCTTCCCAGGAGCCCACGCTGCCTCCCTCTTCTCAGGGTCAGCACAGCCTCGGCCACCCCGCCATACCGGTCCAGAGCCCAGGCGGACTCGTCCGCTTCAACACCGCCCCGAGTGGCGCCGCCGAGGCCGCCCTGCTCGCCTGCTGCGGCAGCCGCCGCTGGGCGCACCGGCTGGCCGCCCACCGCCCCTACCCCGATATCGGCGCGCTGCTCGCGGCCGCCGACGAGGCCAGCTACGACCTCTCCGCCGCCGACCTCGCGGAGGCGCTGGCCGACGAGTCCTCCGCCGACCTCCACCACAGCGCCCCGCAGGCGGCGCAGACCGCGCTGCGGGCCGCCCACGCCGCGTACGAGAGCCGTTTCCGCCACGCGTTCGTCATCTGCCTCGACGCCGTACGGCCGACCGAACAGCTCGACCAGGTACTGGCCGGGATTCGCTCCCGGCTGGCCAACGAGGCGGACGAGGAGAGGGCGGTCACAGCCGACGAACTGCGCCGCCTGGCTCGCGAGCGCCTCGCCCACCTGGTGGCGGATCGCCCGTAATCTTGCGATTCAAGCTGTCCCGATAGCCCATCGGTGCCTGTTTGATTGCTTGTTTGATCACACCTGTCGACCCCGGGCGAGCGAACCGACAAAGCGTCGCTACGATGGCCAGGGCCGGTGGACCGTACCCGGCCGGGCCTGGTCGACAACAGAAGCCGGCAGGCCCTGATCCCCGCTCCCGGAGGGTTCTTCCGTGCCGGCTGGAACGCTGTACCGCGGCCGGGAAGGTATGTGGTCCTGGGTGGCTCATCGAGTCACCGGCGTCCTCATCTTCTTCTTCCTGTTCGTACACGTCCTCGACACCGCTCTCGTCCGCGTCTCCCCCGAGGCGTACGACGATGTCGTGGCAACCTACAAAAACCCGCTCGTCGCGCTGCTGGAGTACGGCCTCGTCGCCGCGATCCTCTTCCACGCGCTGAACGGCCTGCGTGTCATCGCCGTGGACTTCTGGTCCAAGGGCCCCCGCTACCAGAAGCAGATGCTCTGGACCGTGATGGGCATCTGGGCCGTGCTCATGGTCGGGGCGCTCTACCCCGTGCTCGGGCACGCCGCACAAGAAGTATTCGGGAGCTGACACACATGTCCGCTGACACCTCATCTTCTTCTTCGATCGGGTCCGTCGAGGGCGTAAGCCTGTACGACGTCGACAACCCGGCCCCCGTCATCGAGCCGCCGCGGCAGCGCACCCGGAAGACCCCCAAGTCGACCCGCGGCAACTTCGAGATGGCGGCATGGCTCTTCATGCGCCTGTCCGGCATCGTGCTGGTCGTCCTGGTCATCGGCCACCTGCTGATCCAGCTCGTGCTCGACGGCGGCGTGTCCAAGATCGGCTTCGCCTTCGTGGCCGGCCGCTGGGCCTCGCCGTTCTGGCAGACCTGGGACCTGCTGATGCTGTGGCTCGCCATGCTGCACGGCGCCAACGGCCTCCGTACCGTCATCAACGACTACGCGGAGCGTGCCAACACGCGCCTCTGGCTGAAGGGCCTGCTCTACACCGCCACGGTGTTCACCATCCTTCTGGGCACGCTGGTGATCTTCACCTTCGACCCGAACATCCGCTAGAGCCCGGGGCTGAGGCTGAACCCATGAAGATCCACAAGTACGACACCGTCATCGTCGGCGCCGGCGGAGCCGGCATGCGCGCGGCCATCGAGTCGACCAAGCGCAGCCGCACCGCCGTGCTGACGAAGCTCTACCCGACCCGCTCCCACACGGGCGCGGCGCAGGGCGGCATGGCCGCCGCGCTCGCCAACGTGGAGGAGGACAACTGGGAGTGGCACACCTTCGACACGATCAAGGGCGGCGACTACCTGGTCGACCAGGACGCGGCCGAGATCCTGGCGAAGGAGGCCATCGACTCGGTCCTCGACCTCGAGAAGATGGGCCTGCCGTTCAACCGAACCCCGGACGGCACCATCGACCAGCGCCGCTTCGGCGGCCACTCCCGTAACCACGGCGAGGCCCCGGTCCGCCGGTCCTGCTACGCGTCGGACCGCACCGGCCACATGATCCTCCAGACGCTGTACCAGAACTGCGTCAAGGAGGGCGTGGAGTTCTTCAACGAGTTCTACGTCCTGGACCTGCTGCTCCAGGACGTCGACGGGGTGAAGAAGTCCGCGGGCGTCGTCGCGTACGAGCTGGCCACCGGCGAGATCCACGTTTTCCAGGCGAAGGCCGTCATCTTCGCCTCCGGCGGCACCGGCAAGTTCTTCAAGGTGACTTCCAACGCGCACACCCTGACCGGTGACGGCCAGGCCGCGGCCTACCGCCGCGGACTGCCGCTGGAGGACATGGAGTTCTTCCAGTTCCACCCGACGGGCATCTGGCGTATGGGCATCCTGCTGACGGAGGGCGCCCGTGGCGAGGGCGGCATCCTCCGCAACAAGGACGGCGAGCGCTTCATGGAGAAGTACGCGCCGGTCATGAAGGACCTCGCGTCGCGTGACGTCGTCTCGCGCTCCATCTACACGGAGATCCGCGAAGGCCGCGGCTGCGGTCCCGAGGGCGACCACGTCTTCCTGGACCTGACGCACCTGCCGCCGGAGCAGCTCGACGCCAAGCTCCCGGACATCACCGAGTTCGCGCGTACGTACCTGGGCATCGAGCCGTACACGGACCCGATCCCGATCCAGCCGACGGCGCACTACGCCATGGGCGGCATCCCGACCAACGTCGCGGGCGAGGTCCTCGCCGACAACACGACGGTGGTCCCGGGCCTGTACGCGGCGGGCGAGGTGGCCTGCGTCTCGGTCCACGGCGCCAACCGCCTGGGCACCAACTCGCTCCTGGACATCAACGTGTTCGGCAAGCGGGCCGGTATCGCCGCCGCCGAGTACTCGGCCAAGGCCGACTACGTGGAGCTGCCGGAGAACCCGGCGCAGCTCGTCGTCGACCAGGTCGAGCGCCTGCGCTCCTCCACGGGCACCGAGCGGGTCTCGGAGCTCCGCCGCGAGCTGCAGGAGACCATGGACGCCAACGTCATGGTGTTCCGCACCGAGCAGACGATCAAGACCGCGGTCGAGAAGATCGGCGAGCTGCGCGAGCGCTACCTGAACGTGTCCATCCAGGACAAGGGCAAGCGGTTCAACACGGACCTGCTGGAGGCCGTCGAGCTGGGCAACCTGCTCGACCTGGCCGAGGTCATGGCCGTGTCCGCCCTGGCGCGCAAGGAGTCCCGCGGCGGTCACTACCGCGAGGACTTCCCGAACCGCGACGACGTCAACTTCATGCGCCACACCATGGCGTACCGCGAGGTCGGCGACGACGGCATCGAGTCCATCCGTCTCGACTACAAGCCGGTCGTCCAGACCCGCTACCAGCCGATGGAGCGTAAGTACTGATGGCTACCCCGACCCTGGACAAGGTGGAAGCCGCGTCCGCCCCCTCCCCGTACATCACGGTCACCTTCCGGATCCGCCGCTTCAACCCCGAGATCTCGGACGAGGCGACCTGGCAGGACTTCCAGATCGAGATCGACCCGAAGGAGCGCGTGCTCGACGGTCTCCACAAGATCAAGTGGGACCTGGACGGCACGCTCACCTTCCGCCGCTCGTGCGCGCACGGCATCTGCGGCTCCGACGCGATGCGGATCAACGGCAGGAACAGGCTCGCCTGCAAGACGCTGATCAAGGACATCAACCCGGAGAAGCCGATCACGGTCGAGGCCATAAAGGGCCTCACGGTCCTCAAGGACCTCGTGGTGGACATGGACCCGTTCTTCCAGGCCTACCGCGACGTCATGCCCTTCCTCATCACGTCGGGCAACGAGCCGACCCGCGAGCGCCTGCAGTCCGCCGAGGACCGCGAGCGCTTCGACGACACCACCAAGTGCATCCTGTGCGCCGCGTGCACGTCCTCGTGCCCGGTGTTCTGGAACGACGGCCAGTACTTCGGCCCGGCGGCGATCGTCAACGCGCACCGCTTCATCTTCGACTCGCGTGACGAGGGCGGCGAGCAGCGGCTGGAGATCCTGAACGACAAGGACGGCGTGTGGCGCTGCCGCACGACGTTCAACTGCACGGACGCCTGCCCGCGCGGCATCGAGGTCACGAAGGCGATCCAGGAAGTAAAGCGCGCCCTGATCACGCGCCGCTTCTAGCTTTCCTGCTGTACGCCGCCGTACGTGTGCGAGGGCCCCGCCTTCCGGAGTGAGTCCGGGAGGCGGGGCCCTCGCACGTATGCTCAGGGCGCGATGTTGTGGTTCAGCCGGAACAGGTTCGCCGGGTCGTAGCGGCGCTTGATCCGGGTCAGGCGCTCGTAGTTCTGCCGGTAGTTGGCCCGGACCCGGTGCTGGTCGTCCGTATCCATGAAGTTCACGTATCCGCCCTCCGCCGAGTGCGGCTCCAACGCCGCCGAGTAGCCGCGCGTCCAGGCGATGTTGGCCTCGCGGTCCGCCGCGTCCGTGAAGCTCGGGCCGATCGCGGTCGCGAAGCTCGCGTCCCGGTACGCGAAGGCGGTGTCCTGCTGCCCCACCCGGTGGCATGCACCGTCGATCGGGAACACCACGGTCTCGCTCTCCAGACTGGGCATCGTCTCGCCGTACGTGAGGTGCACATCGATGGCCTCGTCGCTCAGCTCGCGACTGAAGTGCCCCTTCCAGTAGTGGTAGAGCCCCGGTGGCAGATCGTCGTCGAACAGCGTGTTGATCACCGGATACGGCATGCGCCCCAGGGATTGCCCCACTACGGGGCCCAGTTCGGCCAGACGCGCCCGCACCCGTTCGTCCTCCTCCTCGGGCCCCGTCCAGCACGTGATCACCGCGCTCAGGGGCCGCCCGTGCCACCGCTCCGGCAGGAAGGGCGCCGGCGGGCCCAGCAGTACCGCGAGCAGGGCGCCCATGTCCTCGTCCCGCTCGGCGATCATCCGCCGGTAGCCGCGCATCACGTCAGCGTCGAGCGGATAGAACGTCGGGCCGCCGAGGATGGTGTCCACCGGGTGCAGCCGGTACTCGAAGGACGTGACGACCCCGAAGTTCCCGCCGCCGCCGCGCAGGGCCCACAGCAGCTCCGCGTCGCGGTCCTCCGCACACGTCACGAACGTTCCGTCGGCGGTGACCACATCGGCCGCCAGCAGGTTGTCGCAGGCCAGCCCGTGGCGACGGTTCAGATACCCCAGCCCGCCGCCCAGCGTGAGGCCCGCGATCCCCGTGCTGGAGACGGCTCCGCCCGGGGTGGCCAGCCCGAAGGCGTGCGCCGCGTGATTGAGATCGCGCCAGGTGCAGCCGCCTTCGGCCCGTACGGTACGCCGCTCCGGATCGACCCGGATGCCGCGCAGCCGGCCAAGGTCGAGTACGAGCCCGCCGTCACAGGTCCCGAAACCGGGCACGCTGTGGCTGCCGCCGCGCACCGCGAGCAGCAGTTCCTGTTCCCGGGCGAAGTCCACCGCGGTGATCACATCGGCCACACCCGCGGCCCTGACGACGATCGCCGGGTGCCTGTCGTGCATCGCGTTGTAGACCTTGCGAGCCTCGCCGTACTCGGTGTCACCCGGCAGGATGATCTCGCCGTGCACCGTCTCGCGCAGCTGTGCGAGCGCCCGGCCGTCCAGGGTGGTCACGGCCGCCGCTGCCGCTGTCGCCGTCATGATCCCCACCGCCTCTCCGCCTCGGACCCCTGCATCCTGTCTAGACGCCGGAACGGTTGGCCGGCATCGCCGGAACGGCCCATGCCGCGCGCACGGCCATGGGCAGAACAGCCCACAGCGGGGTGACGGGATGATCAGGCCAGTCCGTGCCGGAAGGCGTACGCCGTGGCAGCGGCCCGCGACGGTACGTCCAGCTTCGCGAAGATGTTGTTCAGATGCCGGGACACCGTGTGCTCACTGATCACCAGCTCGGCGGCGATGGCCCGGTTCGTCAGCCCGGCCGCGACCAGCCGCAGGACTTCCGCCTCCCGCCCGGTGAGCCTGCCCGGCAGCCGGTGCCGCCCGTCAGCCATCAGCGCGGCGGCGCGGCGGGCGTCGGGCACCGCACCGAGCCGTTCGAAGGCCGCCCCGGCGGCTGCGAGCTCCAGCCGCGCGTCGTCGTGGTCACCGGCTTCCCGGTCCGCCGCCGCGAGCAGCATCCGCGTCTGCGCCGCCTCGTACGGCACTTCCAGCCCCAGCCACAACGAGCGGGCCCGCAGCAGGAGGGACAGCGCGCCGTCGATGTCGTGCTCCGCCAGCGCGACCGCGCCGCCCGCCGTGGCCGCCATCGCGTACAGCAATGCGGCATCGGCCGGCGGCCACTCCTGCGCGACCGCGTCCAGCTCGTCCGCCGCCTCGCGGGCAAGCACGTTGTCCCCGGCCGCCAGGGCCACCTCCACCTGCGCCGCCAGCAGCCGGCAGCGGCCGAGCCGGTCGCGTCCCGCCCCGGCGAGCGCCACCCGTAGCGCCGCCGTGGGCGATGCGGTCTCGCCCCGGACGAGGCCGATCAGCGCCAGACCCGGCTGCGGGTCCCACCCCAGCTCATGCGCGCGGGCGAACGCTGCCTCGGCCGCGGCCAGATCACCGCGTCGCCGGTGGATCTCCCCGCTGACGTACCACGCCTCTCCGGCCATCTGCGGGTCGCTCGCCAGCAGTTCCCGGCGCGCCACCTCGGCCTCGTGGACCGCCGGTGTCCAGGCACCGCGCAGATCCAGCACCTCCACCCGGTGCACGCGGCACTGCCCGCGGAACGGGTTCCCGGCAGGAAGCGAAGCGCACCAGTCCATGGCAGCCTCGGTCCACTGCGCCGCCCGCTCCAACTGAGCGGCCGCCATGCACTGTTGCAGCGCCAGGCAGTAGACCCAACCGGTGAACAGCTCGCTCAGCTCGCCCGCCATGACCGAGCACATGGTGTCGTCGAGCAGCGTCAGCCCCTCCGCCGTGCGCCCGGCCGCCACCAGTACGCCCGCCTGAACCTGGAGACCCATGGCGACCATGTCGGGGCTGCCGAACCGCTGCCCCAGCGCCGTCATCCGCCGGGCCTCGGCCAGCGCCTCGTCGAAGGCGCCGCGACCCAGCGCGGCGTCACTGTCACTCCACGCGAGCAGGCACTGCTCCACGCACTCGGGCTCGCGTCCCAGATGGCGACGGGCGCGCCGGAGCCATCCGGCAGCGGCAACGGTCCGTCCGGTGTCCTGGTAGTCGTAGAACACCATCCACGCGGTGTATCCGGCCCGCCGGCCGTCGCCCGCGGCCGCGTATCCGGCGTACGCCTTGAGCCGGACGGCCAACGACTCCTCCGGATGGCAGGTCCACCAGGCGGCATCCGCCAGCGCCTCCAAGTCCTCGGGCGCCAGATCCGCCACGGGCAGCCCGCGCAGCAGCGCGTACGCCTCGTTCCACGCGCCCTGCGCCACCGCGCCCCGCGCCCGCTCGACGGCAGCGGCCAGCATCTGCCCAGTCACGCGCAGCCCCTTCCCGGCGACCGGCACATTCCTCTACCAGGCTACGCGCCGGCCGGCGGTAACCGTCGGCCGGCGTTCGAGTGTGACGGTCATGGCCGTCCTTTCTGTAACGACCTTGGGAGGAATAGTCGGGGCCGGAGGGGGCCGTGACATGAGGGCGGCCACGCGGGTTCTCAAGGTGTGAATCACGAGCTACTCCGCCTGGCCTTGTCCCATCCTGCCCTCACCGGCATCTCCCGCCAACACTTCGGCAAGTTGCTCGAAGAACTCGCGCCGCGCTGGGAGTCGGCCGGTGAGTCCGCGCGCGCCGAGGAACGCGGCGGTGCCCGTAGGCGGCCCCGGGAGCCGGACGCAAGGCGAAACTGGTTTTCACCGACCGGCTGCTGGTCACCCTGGTCTGTCTGCGGCTGGGGCTACCCCACGAGGCTGCGGCCGAGCTGTACGGGGTCGACCGCTCCACCGTCTCCGGAGCCGTCCGCCAGGTGAGGCCCTTCTCGCAGCCCGCGGCTTCGCCGTCCCGGACCGGCCCGGCCTGCGCATCCGCACCCTGGAGGACCTGTTCACCTGCGCCCAGCACGAAGGCGTCGATCTCTGCATCGACGGCACCGAAGTCCAAGTGCGGCGCCCTCAGGCCGGCCGACCGGGTCGCAAGGCGTTCATCTCCGGCAAGAAGAAGCAGAACACCATCAAGACCACCACGTTCAGCGACCGGCAGGGACGCACCCGCTTCTCCGGTGTCATCCGGCCCGGCCGGATGCACGACCGGACCGCCGTGCACACCGAGGGCATTGCCGAACAGTTCCACCGGCACCCGGACGCGAAAGCCGAGGTCGACGAGGGCTACCGGGGCCTGGCGAACGAGTTCCCCACCCAAGTCAGCGCCCCGTAAGGGTGAAGCAGCGCAGCACGGCGGCCGTCCCGGCCCGGGCGCGATACGCCCGGGCCGGGAGGCTGAGGTCAGTGGTTCCGGTCAGATCTGGGTGATGGACCACCAGTTCTTCGCGATGTTGCTGTCGGGCTCGAGGACGACGACATCGTTGAGCACGGTGCCGTAGTACGGCGCCATCACCTGCCGGGAGGAGCGAGAGGTGATCTTGTACTGGCCGTCGGAGAACCCTTTTAAGCGGCTTCCGGCCGGGGCTCGGAGGCATATGGAGCCTCCCGCTGTGCGACCGCGCAAGCCGAGAGCACAAACAACGCCCCCTTCACAAAACAGATTTGTGAAGGGGGGGAGTTCACTGTGAAGGTCGGTCAGCGAGGGGCGACCTCGCGTGACGCCGCGAAGGCGGCGAAGGCCGACCATGCTTCGGAAGTGACGGACAGCCCCGGGCGGGCGGTGTTCTTGGAGTCCCGGATGTGGATGATGCCGGGGCAGGCGGCGACCTCGACGCACTGGCCGCCAGACCCGTCGCTGTAACTGCTCTTGTGCCAGGCGATGGCGACCTCGACGCACTGGCCGCCGTCGCCGCCGCTGTAACTGCTCTTGAACCAGGTCAGTTCGGTGCTCATTGCTCTCCTGCCAGCCGCTCGATGAGGCGTGCGGACGCGCTCGGGTTCAGGGCCATTCCCCGGATGCTTGCATGCCGCTGCACCATCGCGCTGACCGATTCCCTCTTCGAGATCAACGTGCCCCATTCCTGCACCTCGACGTAGCCGAGCATGCGCCGCTCAGGGGCCTCTACCAGGGTCATCGGTCCGACCGAGCCCACCGGCTCCTCGCAGTTCAGTGGCACGACCTGAATCCGCACATGCGGCAGTCGGCCGATCTCCACCAATTGGAGGAGCTGCTCGCGCCAGACCCGCTCACCTCCTGTGCGCCGCAGCAGTACGGACTCCTCGATGACGAAGCAGAGCAGCGGCAGCGGCCTGCGCCCCAGGAGCGCCTGCCGGGCCAGCCGGGCCGTGACTCGGCGCTCAACCTCCTCCTCGTCCACCGGCGGGCAGTGCGCCGCAAAGACGGTACGCGCGTAATCCGCTGTCTGCAGCAGCCCGTTGACCATGTGCGTGTCGTACACCCACAGACTCACCGCCTGCGCCTCGAACCGCGCGAAGTCCCGGAACTGCGGCGCGTACCGCTCCTCCTCCAGGAACGGCGCCACCACGGCCAGTACGCCCGCCGCCGCCAGCACCTTGTCCATCTCGACGACCGTGTTCGCGTCCATGATCCGCTCGCCGCGCTCGAACGCGCCGATCGTGGACTTGGAGAAATTGGTCTGGCCGCCGAGCGCCTCACGGGTCAGGTCGCGCTGTTCGCGCAACATCCTTAACTGCGCGCCGAGTCCGCGCAGCAGTGCAGACGGCAGCGGGTCACTGGGGTTCCCAGGCTCGGACATCGGCGTCACAGCCCTTCACACGTGCGCGGACCGGTTCACAGATTGACTTCTGTGATGGCTCGACTACTGGTCAGCGTATGGCCGGCAGGCCAGCCTCCAGGACATGAACGACGAAATCCGCACCACCCCGTGGGCCCCGGACTGGGTACCCGCCTCCGGTTTTCAACTGCGCCTCGCGGGGGTCCACTTCGACGCGGTCCGGATCCAGGGGCAGCGAGGCGAGGAAGTCGCCAAGCTGCTCGACAAGGAGACCGAGCATGCCCCCGGGCCGATCGTGTACGAGCTGAACGGCTTCCGCTGGATGTACTTCCTCGTTCCGCCCGGCACGGCCCGCGCCCACGCCTGGCCACCGTTCGCCCAGCGCTACACCTCCCGAACCCGGCCCGCCGTCGCGTACGTCGGCGTACCCGCCCTCCAGGGGACCACCTGGCCGCTGGCATGGCGTTCACTGCCGACGGCCGGCCGCCCGTACGTCGATACGGACCTGCTGGCCCGAGTCGTCACCCTCACCGGGTGACCGGATACCTGGCAGGATCGGGTAGTCGCAGACGCACCTAGTGAGGGCGGGGACCATGAGCGATCCGAATCCGCATCAGAATCCGTACGCGGACGACAGTTACAAGTGGGGGCCGGCCCATCCGCCGGGTGCCGCGCCGGTGTACGGGTATCCCGACCCGGCGTACGGCTATCCGCAGCAGCCCACGCTTCCCGCTCTCCCCAGTCCGGGCGGGATTCCGCTGCTGGCCATCGGCGACATCACCGTAATGAGCGACTCCATCGTCACCCCGGCCGGGACGCTTCCCCTCAAGGGCGCGGTATGGACGGCCACCGACATGTCCCGGACCGAGGAGCGGATTCCGCCGGCCGCGATCGTGATGGCGGTCATCTTCTTCGTCTTCTGTCTGCTGGGGCTGCTGTTCCTGCTGATGAAGGAGAGGACGACGACCGGCTTTATCCAGGTCACGGTGACGAGTGGCGGGCGCCACCACTCGACCCTGGTCCCGGCACACCACCCGCAGACCTTCCCGATGGTGATGGGTCAGGTCAACTACGCGCGTTCGATGAGCTTCTGAGCAGTGTGCCCGTCAGCCGGACGTGCGGGGAGACCGGGCGTTCGAAGAAGGTCTCCAGTGAGACCGTCGCCCGGGTGCCGCTGACGCCGTCGATCGCGTACAGCCGGCGCAGGACGTCCTGAAGTCCTTCCGTGGTCGCGGTCCTCACCTTCACCAGGACGGACGCGCTGCCCGCGATGACGTGTGCCTCCTGGATCTCCGGGATCGCGGCGAAGGCACCGGCCGAATCACCCATCCACGCCGACGACTCGACCATCACGAAGGCCAGCACGCCGCGTCCGAGGGCCGCCGGGTCCACGTCCACCGTCGTGCGGCGGATGACCCCGCGGTCGCGGAGTTTGCGTACACGCTCATGCGCGGCGCCGGCCGAGAGGCCGACCGCCTTGCCGAGGGCGGCGTACGCCTGGGTGGCGTCCTGCTGGAGCAGCGCGACGAGTTCCCGGTCAATGTCATCCACGGTTGTCACCATACAGGGTCTTACGATAGTCATGTTCTGCTGAACCAAGTTCGGTCATCGACCCGGAGGTTGCCCTCATGTCTTCTGACAGCCGTACTTCGATCTACGAGATCCTGGACGAGCGCTTCCGCACCGGACGGTGCACCAACGGCGACGAGCGGCTGGAACGGCTCTACGAGGACTGCCGCTGGGCCGAGGGGCCCGTCTATCTGCCCGCCTGGCGTCAGCTGATCTGGAGCGACATCCCCAACGACCGCATGCTGCGCTGGGACGAGCCGACCGGAACCGTCGGCGTCTTCCGCTCCCCCGCCGGCCACAGCAACGGCAACACCCTCGACCTCGAAGGCCGGCTGATCAGCTGCGAGCAGGGCAACCGCCGGGTCACCCGTACCGAACACGACGGCTCCCTCACCGTGCTCGCCGACCGGTTCGCGGGCAAGCGGCTCAACAGCCCGAACGACGCGGCGGTGAAGTCGGACGGGTCGATCTGGTTCTCCGACCCGGACTTCGGCATCACCAGCGACTACGAGGGGTACCGCGCGGAGAGCGAGATCGGCGCCCGCAACGTCTACCGGATCGACCCGTCGACGGGTGCGGTCACCCTGGTGGCGGACGGCTTCGGCGGGCCGAACGGCCTCGTCTTCTCCCTCGACGAGCGGCAGTTGTACGTGTCCGACACCCGCGCCGGGCATATCCGCGTCTTCGACGTGCGCGAGGACGGCACGCTCTCGGACGGCAAGGTCTTCGCCGAAGCACCCGACGAGGAGAGCCGCTTCGACAACATCCGCTTCGACGACGAGGGCCGGCTGTGGGCGGCCGCCATGTTCGGCGGTGTGCACTGCTACGACCCGGACGGCACGCTGATCGGCCGGCTGCGGGTGCCGGAGGCGGTCTCGAACATCGCGTTCGGTGGCCCGAAGAACAACCGCATGTTCCTCACGGCGACGACGACGCTGTATTCGCTGGTGATGTCGGTGACGGGGGCGCCACGGATCCGCCGCGCCGGGTGATTCCGGGCAGCTACCAGTGCCGGCGGCTACCCGTGCTGGTCCGATCCCGCCTCCGCGACCAGCATGATGCGCCGCAGCATGTCGTTGAACTGCTTCCGCTCGTCCTTCGAGAGGACGCCGAGCAACCGGTACTCCTCGTCGCCGAGCACATCCATCGCGCCCAGCCAGGTCGCCCGGCCGGACTTGGTCAGCTCCACGTCCACCCGGCGCCGGTCGGTCTTCGACGGCATACGACGCACCAGCCCGCGCTTCTCCAGCGCGTCCAGCCGGCCGGTGACCGAGGCGGGGGCCAGGTCGAGGTCGGCGGCGAGTTCGGAGGGGGCGGCCTTGCCGCCGCGGCCGGCGAGCTTGTGCAGGGTGTCGAACTCGTGGCGCTCCAGGTCGAAGTCGACCAGGGACTGTTCCCGCACCCGGCGCAGATGGGTGGAGAGCTTCTTCATCCGGGTGACCGCGCCCTCGACCTCGGGGTCGAGGTCGGGCAGCACGGGCTTCCACTGCGCCACGTGCCCGTCGGTCCAGTCGCGGGGCTCCATGACTGCGATGGTACGCGGACCCGTCACAATGGTTCGATGTCAGATATTTCCTTGACGAATAGTTCGGCATCGAAATAATTTCGGAGCCATGCCGCATCCCCTGCGTACGCGCTCCTTCCGGCTGCTCTTCGCCGGCCGCACCCTGTCCCTGCTCGGCGACGCCGTCATCCCCGTCGCCCTCACCCTCGCCGTACTCGACGCCACCGGCTCGACATCCGCACTCGCCGTCGTCCTCGCCTGCGCGATGGTGCCCAGGCTGCTGCTCCTTCCCGTCGGCGGAGTCGTCGGCGACCGCTTCAACGCCCGTACGGTCGCGCTGGCCACCGATCTCGTACGGGCCGCGAGCCAGCTCTTCGTCGGCATGGAACTCCTCGGCGGAGAGCCCCTCCTGTGGCAGATCGCCGTTGCCGAAGTGATCGGCGGGGCGGCCGGGGCGTTCGCCATGCCGACGGTCTCGCCGCTGATCACCGGGACGGTGCGGCCGGGCGAACTGCACCGGGCCAACGCCCTGATGGGCGTCGTGCGCAGCGCCACCCGGCTCGGCGGGCCCGCGCTCGGCGGGACCCTCGTGCTCACCGCCGGAGCCGGCTGGGCTTTCGTACTCGACGGGCTGAGCTTCGCCGTGAGCGCGGCGCTGCTCGTCGGGGTCCGCGTCGCACATGCGCCCATCCCCCGGCGCTCGATGCTCGCCGACCTCAGGGAGGGCTGGGGCGAAGTGCGCAGCCGCGACTGGTACTGGACCAGCCTGATCGCCCACTCCGCGTGGAACGGCGCGGCCGCCGTCCTGATGACCCTCGGGCCGGCCATCGCGCTGCACGACATGGGCGGCCAGGCCGCGTGGGCGGTGATGATGCAGACCGGAGCGGTCGGGCTGCTGCTGGGCTCGCTGCTGGCCGGCCGGGCCCGGCCGCGGCGGCCGGTCCTGGTCGCGAATCTCGGGCTGGCGAGTTACGCACTGCCGCTCGCCATGCTGGCCGTCGCCGCGCCGGCCCCGCTGACGATCGCCGCGTACGGGATCGCGCAGGCGGGTCTCGGCTTCCTGAGCCCGGTCTGGGAGACCTCCGTCCAGTCCGCGATCCCGTCCCACGCGCTGGCCCGCGTCACGTCGTACGACTGGCTCCTCTCGCTCGCCGCGATGCCGCTCGGCTACACGCTCGCTCCGCTCGCCGCCGCCGCGTGGGGGCCCGAAGTGCCGCTCGCCGTCGCCGCGGTGGTGGTCGGCGGGGCCTGTGCCGGGACGGTCGCGGTGCGCGGAGTGCGCCAGTTCACACGTCCGGCGCCGACGCCCTCCGCCCATTCGCTTGAACATGTTCAAAAACAGGTCTAGATTCATCCCTGCCAGCCTTTTGAACACGTTCAAGGAGGGGTGGGGCATGGACCTCACTGTTGTCGCGTACGCCGTCTACCTGCTGATCAGCGTCGGGCTCACCGTCTGGGTGGCGCGCACGCTAAGCCGCAACGGGCGCATCTTCATCGCCGATGTGCTGCACGGGGACGAGAAGCTCGCCGACGCCGTCAACCACCTTCTGGTGGTCGGCTTCTACCTGGTCAACCTCGGCTTCGTCGCGCTGTACCTGAAGGCGGCCGAAGCGGTGGAGAACGCCCGCGGGCTCTTCGAGGCACTCTCGGTGAAGATCGGTGTAGTCCTGCTCGTCCTCGGCGTCATGCACCTCGGCAACGTCTGGGTCCTCAACAAGATCCGCCGACGCGGTGTGATGGACCGCGAGCAGGTCCCGCCGGTCGGCCCGCAGGGCTGGACGAACCAGGCCGGCCCCGGCCCGTGGACCGCTCCCGCCTCCGGTCCCGCCGGAGCGTGAGCGCGATGGGCACCCCGGTCCGGACACTCACCGTCCTGTACGACGCGCAGTGCTCCCTCTGCGTCCATCTGCGGAACTGGCTGCTGCGGCAGCGGCAGCTCGTACCGCTGGACATGGTGCCCGCCGGGTCCGACGAGGCGCGGCGCAGGTATCCGCGCCTCAACCACGCCCGCACCCTGCGGGAGATCACCGTCATCGGCGACCGCGGCCAGATCTACGCGGGGCCGGCGGCCTGGATCGTCTGCCTCTGGGCGCTGGCCGAGCACCGGCCGAAGTCCCACTGGCTCGCCACCCCGACCGGACTGCCCTTCGTACGCGGCACGATGCTCGCGGCGGCGAAGTACCGCGAGGCGATGGCGTCCGGGACTGCGACCGGGCCGCCCTGCGACGACCAGTGCGCCGTACCCCGTTAGGCTCGTGCACCGTGAACGAAGCGAAGGCCCCCAAGAGCGAGCAGACCCGGACGCTCATCCTCGAAACCGCGCTCCGGCTGTTCCAGGAGCGCGGTTACGACAAGACGACGATGCGGGCCATCGCCAAGGAGGCCGGGGTCTCGGTAGGGAACGCCTACTACTACTTCGGCTCCAAGGAACACCTCGTCCAGGGCTTCTACGACCGGATCTCCGCCGAGCACCAGGCGGCGGTCCGGCCCGTGCTCAGCCAGGAGACGGACCTGGAGACCCGGCTCGCGGGAGTGCTGAAGGCGTGGCTGGACATCGCGGCGCCGTACCACGAGTTCGCGGCCCAGTTCTTCAAGAACGCGGCCGATCCGGAGAGCCCGCTCAGCCCGTTCTCCCCCGAGTCGGAACACGCCCGCGAGGCGGCCATCGCGATCCACCGGGAGGTGCTGGCCGGCTCCAAGGCCAAGGTGGCGGAGGAACTCCGCGACACCCTCCCCGAGTTGATGTGGCTCTCCCAGATGGGACTTGTCCTGTACTGGGTCTTCGACCGCTCGGAGGGCCGCGAGCGCAGCCGCCGCCTCGCAGAGCGCGGCGCCCGCCTCACCACCCGCGGCGTGGCGCTCGCCCGCTTCCGGGTGCTGCGGCCGCTCGTACGCGACGTGCACGAGCTGTTCACGGACTTCCTGCCGGGGATGGCGGAGACTGTCGCCGGCCGGAAGAAGTCCTGAGGCCCCGGCTGACCGGCCGGGTCAGAGCCAGTTGAGTTCCCACAGGCGCCAGACGCCCGTGCCGTCCGACAGGTACTGCGCTCCGGTGACCGCCTCCCGGCTGAGGACGTAGTCCTTCTTCTGCCAGAGCGGGACCATCGGCACCTCGTCCGCGACGAGCCGCTGCAAGGTCTTGAAGTCCTTGCTCGCCCGGCCGCGCTCCCCGTACGACTGGGTCTTGACGATCAGCTCGTCGATCTCCTTGTCCGAGAAGCCGTTGTTCATGCTGGTGTTCGTGCCGACGAGCGGCTGACTGAAGTTGTCCGGGTCGGGGAAGTCCGCGATCCAGCCGATGGTGTACGCGTCGTACTTGCCGGCGGCGTACCCCTTCTGGAACGTAGTCCACTCGGGCACGGCGATGAGCTTCACCTCGAACAGCCCGGTGTCCTCCAGCTGGCGGCGCATCTCCTCGGCCTCGGCCTTGGTCGCGCCCCGCACCGAGAACGCCAGGCTGAACCGCACCGGAGTACGCACCCCCGCCTCGCGCAGCAGCGTGCGGGCGCGGTCCCTGCTGGGCTCCGGATACGCGTCGAAGAACGGCGTGCTGTGCCCGCCGATGCCCTGCGGGATCAGCGAGTACAGCGGGTCGACGGTGCCGTGGTAGACCGAGTTGGCCAGCCGCGGCCGGTCGAGTACGGCGGCGACGGCCTTCCGTACGCCCTTGCGGGCCATCTGCGAGCCCTTGCGCACGTTGAAGATCAGCGTGCGGATCTCGGCGCCCTCGGACTCCTGGATCCGGATGTCCGGCAGGCCCGGAGTGAGTCCGGCGAGCACCTTCGGCGGCATCTCCCGGTGGGTGACGTCGACCCCGTGGCTCTTCCAGGCCCGCTCGAGCTCTTCGGACTCCTGGAAGTAACGGATGGTCACCGGCACGTGGGCCGCCGACGCCTGGCCCTCGTAGGAGGTGTTCGGCTTCAGCTCGGCCCGGCTGTCGGCGTCGAACGACGTCAGGACGTACGGGCCGGAGCCGTCGACGCCGTCGCCGGTGCGCAGCTCCTTCGCGGGGTACTTCTCGCGGTCGACGATCGATCCCGCCCCGGTGGCGACCTTGAAGGGGAACGTCGCGTCGCGCGAGGAGAGGTTGAAGGTGATCGTGCTGCCGCGGGTCCTGACCGACTTCAGGGTGGCGAACAGCGGCTTCGGTCCCTGCTCGGAGTCGATCTCCAGGACCCGGTCGAAGGAGTGCTTGACGTCGGCGGCGGTAACCTCGCGGCCGTTGGAGAAGGTCAGCCCCTCGCGCAGCTCGCACTCGTACGTCGTCAGCTTCTGGCCGACGAACCCGCAGGAGTCGGCGGCATCGGGCACCGGCGTGTCGGAACCCGGCCTCATGGTCATCAGCGTCTGGAAGACATTGCTGTAGAGCGCCCAGGAACCGGCGTCGTACGCGCCTGCCGGGTCGAGCGAGGAGACGGTGTCCGTCGTCCCCACCGTGATCGGGTCGTTCCTCACCCCGTCCGACGGCACCAGTTGCCAGGCGCCGATTCCGACGGCGGCCAGCACGACCCCGGCTGTGAAAACGCGAAATTGGACAGACCGCATGCCAAGCACTCCTCATGGCCCTACCCCTGCCGACGCGCGCCCCTCAGCCCCGCCGACCCCCAATGGCGTGCACTCAATCACGGAATCTTCACACGCGGAAGGGTCCTCTCGGGTGGGGCCGGAACACCCCCTTCAGGGCATCTGGCCCGGTGTCTTCGGGGTACCGGGCCCGGTGTCAGGCCTGCCGTGAGGCGAGCTGTACGACCGTGATGTCGGACGGCGCTCCGACCCGCACCGGCGGCCCCCACGCGCCCGCGCCCCGCGAGACGTACAGCTGTGTGTCGCCGTACCGCTCCAGGCCGGCCAGCGTCGGATTGGCCTGGTCCGCGATGAGGTTGCCGGGCCACATCTGGCCGCCGTGGGTGTGCCCGGAAAGCTGCAGGTCCACCCCGTACTTCACCGCGTCGTGGATGACGACCGGCTGGTGCGCGAGGAGTACGGCCGCCCGGGTGCGGTCCCGGTCGCCGAGGGCGCGTACGAAGTCGGGGCCGTCGCCCTCGCTCTCGCCCGCGAGGTCGTTGACGCCCGCGAGGTCGAAGCCGGGCAGTTCGGTACGGGCGTTCTCCAGCGGGCGCATGCCGAGCTCGCGCACGTGGTCGACCCACGCCTGGGCGCCGGAGAAGTATTCGTGGTTGCCGGTGACGAAGTACGTCCCGTGGCGCGCCCAGAGCCGGGCGAGCGGCTCGGCGGCGGACCCCAGGTCGGCGACGCTGCCGTCGACGAGGTCGCCGACGACGGCGACCAGATCGGGCTGGGTGGAGTTGATCGTGTCGACGATCCGCTGGGTGTGCGCCCGGCCGAGGGTGGGCCCGAGGTGGACGTCGCTGACGACGGCGATACGGAAGCCGTGCGCGGCGCGCGGGAGCTTGGCCAGCGGCACGGTGACCCGCTTGACGCGCGGCCCGCGCAGCACCCCGTACGTCCCGTACCCGACGGTGCCGACCGCGACGGCGGCCGCTGCCCCGGCGACGGTCCGCGCCACGAAGAGGCGGCGGCTCACGTCGGAAGGGGGCACGGGCCGCGGGCCGGCCGGACCTCCGGCCGGCGGCGCCTCCGACGGCTGCCGCCGCCCGGCACGGTCCCGCTCGGCGGGGGTGGCCTGGGCAGCAGTGGCAGTGGCGCTCGCGGTGGCGGTCGCCGAGCCGCCGCGCCCGGCCGGCACCGGCTCGCCCTCGGGGGCGGCCTCGCGGGCGGCCTCGCGGGCGGCCTCGTCGTCGGCCCCGCGGGCGGCCCCGGGCCGGGGCCCGGTTGCGCCTTCGGCGGCCGGCCGTTTCTTCCGGGCAGCCCGGCGCACCAGCAGATGCCGCAGCAGCGGCCGTACCGCCTCGCCCGCCAGTACCGCCAGGGTCAGGTACAGCAGTACGGCCAGCCAGAGGTAGCCCGGCCAGGCCAGTACCTGCTGGAGCCAGAAGGGGACTCCGGCGCGGGCGCTCACCAGCGCGCCCACGGTCAGCAGCGGCAGGACGAACGCCGCGGCCGTGCCGGCGCGGCGGGCCGCGCCGCCCCGCGCGGTGGTGTCCCGGACGAGCCGGCGCCACAGGTAGCGGTGGACGAGCACCAGCAGGGCCAGAACGGTGGCCGCGACCAGCGCGAACATCGCAACGGCCATCAGACGCGGCCGGATTCACGACGGAGTGCGCGCAGACCGCGCAACCCGATGGCTCCTACGCCCGTCCCCAGAAGCAGGGACGTGATGGCAAGCAGCAGATGCACCCAGAAGTACGCAGTCGGGTCACCCGCGTCGTCGAAGGCCAGACCACTTGCGTTCTCCCACAGGTTCTTGATGAAAGTGACCCAGATGACCCAGCTCCACACCCCGAACGCGAGCAGGAACCAGGAGAGGGGGCGGCTCAGTCTCATACGCTCAGTATCGTCGCCTTCCCCGGAACGGCCGCGCCGGGGTGGGCCGTCCCGGCGGCTGTCCCGGCGGGTCAACGCGCCGGTGTCCCGTTCACCGATTACAGCGGGTACGTTCTCGTCCGTGTCTGCCCCGAAGAAGTTGACCGTCCCTGCGGCGACGGTCCTTTCCGCCGTGCTGTTGCCCGCCCTGTTCGCCGCACCCGCGCTCGCCGACGGCAAGGCCGACGCCAAGCGGCGCAGTCAGCCGAAGCCGCCCGCCGTGATGTCCTCGGTCGGCGGTGAGCAGCTCGGGAAGCCGGGTACGCAGGTGAAGCTGGGCCCGGAGGCCCCGTTGCTGCCCAAGGAACTGAGCGGCCGTTCGTGGATCGTGGCGGACGCCGAGTCGGGTGAGGTGCTCGCGGCGCACAACGCGCACTGGCGGCTGCCGCCCGCCTCAACCATCAAGATGCTCTTCGCGGACACGCTGCTGCCGCGGATGCCCAAGACCGAGACCCACCTGGTGACCGAAGACGAGCTGGCGGACGTCGGCGAAGGCAGCAGCCTGGTCGGTATCAAGGAGGACCACACCTACTCGGTGCACGACCTGTGGCTCGGGGTGTTCCTGCGCTCCGGCAACGACGCCGTGCATGTGCTGTCCGCGATGAACGGCGGGATCGCCAAGACCGTCCAGGATATGCAGAGCCACGCGGAGGAGCTCCAGGCCCTCGACACGCGTGTCGTCTCGCCCGACGGCTACGACGAGCCGGGCCAGGTCAGCAGCGCGTACGACCTGACGCTGATCGCCCGCTCCGGCATGCAGAAGAAGGACTTCCGCGAGTACTGCGCGACGGCGTCCGCCACCTTCCCCGGCAAGCAGGAGGAGGGGAAGAAGCGGGAGACGTTCGAGATCCAGAACACCAACCGGCTGCTGACGGGGGCGTACGACCTCGACCCGTACAAGGGCATCGCCGGCGTGAAGAACGGCAACACCACCAACGCCGGCTCCACCTTCACCGGTGTGGCGCAGCGCGGCGACCGGGTGCTGCTGGTGACGGTGATGAACCCCGAGGCGGAGGAGCAGCACGCGGTCTACAAGGAGACCGCGGCACTGCTGGACTGGGGCTTCGCCGCGGCCGGCAAGGTCACCCCGGTGGGTGAGCTGGTCGGGCCGAAGACCGCGGAAGCCGCGGGCGCGTCGAAGGGCGCGCCCCCGAGCCCGCGGAACTCCGCTCCCCCGGCGCAGGCCACGGTCTCCACGAAGGGCGGCTCGGGCGGGATCGGTGTCGCGCTCGCGATCACGGGCGGGGTTCTGGTGGTGCTGACCGCGGGGGTGTTCCTGGTGAACCGCCGCTGGCCGCTGCGCCTTCCGCGCCGGTGACCTCGACCTCCGCCTCGGCCTTGGCCATGTCCTCGGCCGCGTGCTGCGACTGCGTCGCCGTCCAAGCGGCGCAGTACAGCAGCAGCTTCGCGGTGAAGTTGATCCACAGCAACAGCGCGATCGGGACGCCGAACGCGCCGTACATGCTCCTCGCCGCGACGTCCCTGATGTAGCTGCCGATCAGCAGCTTCAGCAGTTCGAAGCCGACCGCGCCCATGAGTGCGGCGACGATCAGCCGTTGGCGCGGCGGCTCCACCCCCGGCAGCAGCGTCAGTACGTACAGCAGGACCAGGAAGTCGGCGAGGACCGCCACCGCGAAGACCACGATCTGGAGCAGGATCCCGCCCCAGCCGTCGCGCGAGATGCCCAGCTGGTCCGCGCTCCAGCCGATGGCCGAGGACCCGACGCCGGATGCGACGAGCGAGGCGAGCGCGGCCGCGCCGAGCCCGACCAGCACCACGCCGTCCTTCGCCTTGCGCAGGACCGGATTTCCCTCGTCCTCGTCGTCCTTCTCCCAGACGGCCCGCAGACAGTCCCGCATCGAGCCGACCCAGCCGATGCCGGTGAACAGCAGCAGAGCGCCGGCGACGACCCCGATCGTTCCGGCGTTCGCCACGAGCCCCCCGATGTCGAGCTGGTCGGAGATGCCCGGTACCTGCTCGGCGACCCCGTCCTCCAGCTTCTTCAGCCGTTCGGGGGTGAGGAAGGCGGCGCCGATGGCCGCGGCCACCGTGATCAGCGGGAAGACCGCCAGGAAGCTGATGAAGGTGATCGCTGCGGCCAGCCGGGTCCAGTGGACCCGGTCGAGTGTCTCGTAGGAGCGCCAGGCGTGGGTCCGCATCAGTTTCTCGATGAGCGGACCCACTACCGGCAGTTTCTTCAGCCAATCCATGGGGTGCCTCTACCGTTCCTCTTGACTGAGCAGGAGTGAGCCCGCTCAGCCGCACGCCCCGAACGGTCTTGGGCGCACTGGTCCCCGGCGTACTCAACCCCGGGGCGGCGACACGCATCCTGTGCGTGGTCCGGGCCCGGGAGGTCGGTTCCCTGCGCGATCCGGCCAAATGGGTACGGCCAGAGGCGACGGGGAGGCCCTGAACCATCACTCCGGTGGAGCGGGGGCCCCGCACGCCGGCGCCGTACCCGGCGTCCCAGATCACACGATCACGTTAACCCGGACGGCCCAGGACGCCGCAAGCCCGGAAGCCGACCATCACACGATCGAGCTAAACCGCCCTCGTGCACGCTCCCCGGCAAGCAGCTGACGACCCTCCGTACGGTGAAGGTCACAGGTCGCGGCGTCACAGGTCCGCGAGTCACAGGTCCGCGAGTCACAGGTCCGCGACTGCCAGGCCGTACATCGCCATCCAGACGAGTCCGATGACAGCCAGCGCCCGGTCGCGCAGGACCACGTCCTCGGGGGCGCCGGCGGTGCCCCGGTCGGCGAAGACCGCGTACCGCAGTACGGCGAGGATGAACGCGATCATCGACAGCTGACGCCACGGCAGCAGGCCGCCGTTCGCCGTGCCGCCGCTCTCCAGGGCCCACAGGCAGTAGCCCAGGACGGCGACCCCGGCAGCCAACTGCCAGACGAAGCGCAGATATCCGGTGGTGTACTCGGTGAGCAGCGCGCGGGTGGCGCCCTTGCGGTCCGCCATCTGTACGGCCTCCGAGTACCGCTTGGCGGACACCATGAAGAGCGCGCCGAAGCCGGCGGTGATCAGGAACCAGCGGGACAGCGGGATGGAGAGGGCCACTCCGCCGATCATGGCGCGCATCAGGAATCCGGTGGCGACCACGACCAGGTCGACGACGAGGACGTGCTTGAGCCGGAGGCAGTAGGCGAACTGCATGGCGAGATACGCGGTGAGCAGCGCGGACGTCATCGCGTTGCAGACGACGAGTGCCGTGACCGGCACACTCGCGGCCAGCAGCCCGCCGACGCCGTAGGCGAGGGGCACGGGCACCTGCCCGGCGGCCACCGGGCGGTGGCGCTTGACGGGGTGGGCCCGGTCGGCCTCGGCGTCGCGCGCGTCGTTGACCAGGTAGACGGCGGAGGCGGCGGCTGTGAAGAGCAGGAAGACGAAGAGCAGTTGGCCGGCGGTGTGCCAGGAGCCGAGCCGGCCGGCCGCGGCCGGCGCGGCGACGACGAGGATGTTCTTCACCCACTGGCGCGGCCGCGCGGTCTTCAGCAGCCCCCAGGCCGTCTCCGTCCCCGCCCCCGTCACCGTCCGAGTCCGAGTCCGCGTCCGAGTCCGAGTCCGCGTCACGTTCAGCAGGCTCTCGGCGCGCCGCGCCCGGCCCTCGATCAACAGCCCGCCGCGGTCAGCCATCCCGGAGCCTCCCCTCGCCGCCACCGCCGGCCGGGGGCCCGTGTATCCACGCGGCGCCGAGCGACGCGGTCACGCCGCCGAGCAGGGCGCCGGCCACCACGTCGGAGGGGTAGTGCACGCCGACGACCAGGCGGGAGACGCACACCGCGGCGGCCAGCGGCGGCACCGCATGCCGGCCGGCCGGCCGCAGCGCGCCGAAGGCGACCGCCGCGGCGACCGCCGAGGTGGCGTGCGAGCTGGGGAAGGAGTGCCGGCCGACGGTACGTACGAGGGGCGCGCGGGCGGGCAGTTGGGGGCGCGGTCGCCGTACCACCCGCTTGACCGCCATGCTGGTCAGATGCGCGGCGCCGATCAGCGCCATGCCACGGAGCCACGCTCCGCGCCGGTCGCGGTCGGCGGCGGCGCCCGCGAGTCCGGCGGCGAGCCACAGCGCGCCGTGTTCACCGCTCCGGGAGAGCGCGCGGGCCGCTGCCGCCACGCGGGGATCCGTACCGCAGTCGCGCATCGCCGACAGCAACCGCTGGTCCAGGTCTCGCATACGCCACCCCTTGCTCACGTCCATTCGGGCACCATGTACTCAATCACCCCTTTTGCTGTGAGGTGTTACAAATCGCCGGGTTTGAGCGATACGGTCGCACGCATGCCTGCCGACACCGCTGCCCCTGCCTTGCTCACCGGCTGGGGCCGCACCGCCCCGACCGCCGCCGCCCGGCTGGTCCGCCCCCGCAGCTACGACGAGGCGGTGAGCGCGGTACGGGCGGTACGCGCGGGCAGCTCGGGAGGCTCGCGGGGCGGCATCGCGCGCGGGCTGGGCCGGGCGTACGGCGACGCGGCGCAGAACGCGGGCGGGTACGTGCTCGACATGACGGGCCTGGACCGGATCCGCACGATCGACGCCGAGGCGGGCGTCGTCGTCTGCGACGCCGGGGTGAGCCTGCACCAGCTGATGGAAGTCCTGCTGCCGCTGGGCTGGTTCGTGCCGGTGACGCCGGGGACCCGGTATGTCACCGTCGGCGGCGCGATCGGCGCCGACATCCACGGCAAGAACCACCATGTGTCCGGCTCCTTCGCCCGGCACGTCCTCTCGCTGGACCTGCTCACCGCCGACGGCGACGTCCTGGCCGTCCCGCGCGGCGCCGAGCTGTTCGACGCGACTGCGGGCGGGATGGGCCTGACGGGCGTCATCCTGGGCGCGACGGTGCAACTCCACCCCGTCGAGACCTCCTTGATGTCGGTCGACACAGAACGCGCCGCCGGGCTGGACGACTTGCTGGCCCGGCTGACCGGGACCGACCACCGCTACCGCTACTCGGTCGCGTGGATCGACCTGCTGGCGCGCGGTACGTCCATGGGGCGCTCAGTGCTCACGCGGGGAGACCACGCCCCGCCGGAAGCGCTGGCCGCTCTGCCGAAGGGCGCCCGCCGCGCGCCCCTCGCCTTCCGGCCGGGGCGGCTTCCGGCGGCGCCTTCCTTCGTTCCCGACAGGCTGCTGAGGCGCACGTCGGTCGGCCTGTTCAACGAGTTCTGGTACCGGCGCGCGCCGAAGTCCCGTACCGGCGAACTGCAGCGGATCCCGGCCTTCTTCCACCCCCTGGACGGCGTCCCGCACTGGAACCGGGTCTACGGGCGCGGCGGCTTCGTGCAGTACCAGTTCGTCCTCGGGTACGGACAGGAGGACGCCCTGCACCGCATTGTGCGGCGGATCTCCGACCGGGGCTGCCCCTCCTTCCTGGCCGTGCTCAAACGCTTCGGCGCGGGCGATCCGGGCTGGCTGTCCTTCCCGCTGCCCGGCTGGACGCTCGCGCTGGACATCCCGGCGAACCTGCCCGCCCTCGGCCCCTTCCTCGACGAACTGGACGAGGAGGTGGCGGACGCCGGCGGGCGGGTGTACCTCGCGAAGGACTCCCGGCTGCGGCCCGACCTGCTCGCCGCGATGTACCCGCGGGTGGACGAATTCCGGGCCCTGCGGGCGGAGCTGGACCCGCACGGGGTCTTCATGTCGGATCTGGCCCGCCGGCTCGATCTCTAGCCCGATTCTCAGAACGGCTCGATCTCCAGGAGAGTTCCCATGAAGGACGCCTTCGGCGCCCCGCAGTCCCTGCTCGTCCTCGGCGGCACGTCCGACATCGGACTCGCCACCGCACGCCGGCTGGTGGCCCGCCGGACCAGGACCGTGTGGCTGGCCGGCCGCCCCTCCGCCGGCCTGGAGGCGGCCGCGGGTGAACTGCGCGAGCTGGGCGCGAAGGTCCGTACCGTCGCGTTCGACGCACTGGACCCCGCCGGGCACGAGGCCCTGCTCGGCAAGGTGTTCGCCGACGGCGACATCGACGTGGTGCTGCTGGCCTTCGGTATCCTCGGCGACCAGGCGCGGGACGAGAACGAGCCCCTCTCGGCCGTCGCGGTCGCGCAGACGAACTACACCGGCGCGGTGTCGGCGGGGCTGGTCTGCGCCGCGGCCCTGCGCCGGCAGGGGCACGGCTCGCTGGTGGTGCTCTCGTCGGTGGCCGGTGAGCGGGCGCGGCGCGCGAACTTCATCTACGGGTCGAGCAAGGCGGGCCTGGACGCGTTCGCGCAGGGACTCGGGGACGCGCTGCACGGCACGGGCGTGCAGGTGATGGTCGTACGGCCCGGGTTCGTACGGTCGAAGATGACGGCGGGCCTCGCCGAGGCGCCGCTCGCCACGACGCCGGAGGCGGTGGCGGAGGCGATCGAGCAGGGGCTGCGGTGGCGCTCGGAGACGGTGTGGGTACCGGGCGCGATGCGGCTGGTGATGTCGGCGCTGCGGCATATGCCGCGGCAGGTGTTCCGGAGGCTGCCGGTATGAGTTGCCCGGGCTGCGGCTGGGGGCGGCTACGGCTGGGGGCGGCTACGGCTGGAGGGTCGGCTCGTCCACGTGCGCGAACTGCGCCGGCACCCCGGACGGGCCGGTTCCGAAGGGGTAGTCGCGCAGCTTGCGCCAGATCCCGTCGGCGCCCTGCTCGTACAGCGCGAAACCGATCGACGTCCAGGACGCCTCGTAGTCCGCGAGTTCCGCGTACGCCCGGTCCATCGCCTCCTCGGCGATGCCGTGCGCGACGGTCACATGCGGGTGGTACGGGAACTGCAGCTCGCGCGGCACCGGGCCGGACGTGTCGCGGATCCGCTCCTGCAGCCAGGAGCAGGACGACGTGCCCTCGACGACCTGGATGAAGACCACCGGCGACAGCGGGCGGAAGGTGCCCGTCCCGGAGAGCCGCATCGGGAAGGCGCGGCCGACGACCGCGACCTGCGCGAGGTGCGTGCGGATCTCCGGGAGCGCGGACTCGTCCACCTCGGTCGGCGGGAGAAGGGTGACGTGGGTGGGGATGCCGTGCGCGGCAGGGTCCCCGAAGCCCTCGCGCAGCTCCTGGAGCAGGCTGCCGTACGGCTCCGGGACCGCGATCGAAACGCCAAGCGTTACGGTCCCCACTTGCTTCTCCTCAGTCGTGTGGTGTGTGGTGCAGTGCCGCCAGTGTGGCGGTTGCACCGCCCGTACGGCCAGGGTCCTCGGTCAGTGCTTGATTCGGTACGTTTTGGGGCGTGATTCAGGTCTCGATTCCTGCGCCGTTGCCGACGGTCCCGTTCAGTGCTTCGCGGGGAGGAACCCGATCCGGTCGTATGCCTGGGCCAGGGTTTCCGCGGCGACCGCGCGGGCCTTCTCCGCTCCCTTGGCCAGGATCGAGTCCAGCGTCTCCGGGTCGTCCAGGTACTCCTGGGTGCGGGTCTTGAACGGTGTGACGAACTCGACCATCACCTCGGCGAGGTCGGTCTTCAGCGCACCGTAGCCCTTGCCCTCGTACTTCTGCTCCAGATCCGCGATTGTGGTGCCGGTGAGCGTGGAGTAGATGGTGAGCAGGTTGCTGACGCCCGCCTTCTCCGCGGGGTCGAAGCGGATCTCGGTGCCGGTGTCCGTGACCGCGCTCTTGACCTTCTTGGCGGTCGCCTTCGGCTCGTCGAGCAGGTTGATCAGGCCCTTGGGGGTGGACGCCGACTTGCTCATCTTGATCGCCGGGTCCTGGAGGTCGTAGATCTTCGCCACCTCCCTGACGATGTGCGGCGCCGGGATGGTGAAGGTGTCGCCGAAGCGGCTGTTGAAGCGCTCCGCGAGGTCGCGGGTGAGCTCGATGTGCTGGCGCTGGTCCTCGCCGACCGGGACGGAGTCGGCCTGGTACAGCAGGATGTCCGCGACCTGGAGGATCGGATACGTGAAGAGGCCGACGGTGGCGCGGTCGGCGCCCTGCTTGGCGGACTTGTCCTTGAACTGGGTCATACGGGAGGCCTCGCCGAAACCGGTGAGGCAGTTCATGATCCAGCCGAGCTGGGCGTGCTCGGGGACATGGCTCTGGATGAAGAGGGTGCAGCGCTCGGGGTCGAGGCCGGCCGCGAGCAGCTGGGCGACGGCGAGCCGGGTGTTGGCGCGCAGCTCCGCCGGGTCCTGCGGAACGGTGATCGCGTGCAGGTCGACGACCATGTAGAACGCGTCGTGGGTCTCTTGCAACGCCACGTACTGGCGGATCGCACCGAGGTAGTTCCCGAGGTGGAACGAACCTGCGGTGGGCTGGATACCGGAGAGCGCGCGAGGACGATCAGAGGCCATGAACTCATTCTCTCAGGTGCGGAACCGATCTCCGGCCTCCGGTGTATGAAAGGTGTGAGGACGCGGGAGGGGACGCGGGAGGGGGGCCTCATCGGTACGGATGACGCCGCGGTGATCGCACGCGTGCGCTCGGGGGAGCCCGAGGCGTATGCGGAATTGGTGCGCGCCTACACGGGCACAGCGCTCCGGGCGGCCGTGGCGTTCGGAGCCGGTGCGGAAGCGGAGGACGTGGTGCAGGCCGCCTTCTTCAAGGCGTACCAGTCGCTGGGGCGCTTCAGGGAGGGTGCGGCGTTCCGCCCCTGGCTACTGCGGATCGTCGTGAATGAGACGAGGAACACAGTGCGCTCGGTGGTGCGGCTGCGGACGGCGGTCGGACGGGAGGCGGCGCTGTCCGAGGCCGAGCCGCTGATACCGGAGTCGTCGGACCCGGCGGTGGCGGCGCTGGAGGAGGAGCGACGGGTGCTGCGGGCGGGCCCGTGCGCGAGGTGGAGACCGCGGCAGTGGCACCTGTGCGGGCCTCTCGGGACGAGTCCGCCGACAGGTGGTGGGGGATACCGGGGCTCGCGCTCGGACTCGCCATCGGCGGGGGCGGCTCCGTACTGGTCCGCCGCTGGGCGGCCCGGCGGGATGTTCTCCCGTCGGGACCGCGGCAGCAGCTGCTGGACGCGTGAGCCGGCCGACCGCCGGATGACTGCCGGGCGCTCTGCCCGGTCAGTCGGTGGGCAGGCCCGGCGCCGGGAAGTCGGCCATCAGCGCGGCGACCTCGGCGCGGATCCTGGCCAGGGCGTCCTCGTCGCCGGTGCCGGCGGCGGTGACGCCCCGGTCGATCCAGTCGGCGACGGCCGGCATGTGTTCCACGCCGAGCCCGCGCGAGGTCAGGGAGGGGGTGCCGATGCGGATGCCGGACGGGTCGAACGGCTTCCTGGGGTCGTAGGGGACGGTGTTGTAGTTGACGACGATCCCTGCCCGGTCGAGCGCCTTGGCCGCGATCTTGCCCGGGACGTCCTTGGGAGTCAGGTCCATCAGGATCAAATGGTTGTCGGTACCGCCCGAGACCAGGTCGAAGCCGCGCGCCAGCAGTGCTTCGGCGAGCGCCTGGGCGTTGGCGACCACCGCGTGCGCATAGGTACGGAAGGAGGGCTGGGAGGCCTCGAGGAGGGCCACCGCCATGGCGGCCGTGGTCTGGTTGTGCGGACCGCCCTGGAGTCCGGGGAAGACGGCCTTGTCGATCGCCTTGGCGTGCTCCTCGCGGCACATGAGCATCGCGCCGCGCGGGCCGCGCAGGGTCTTGTGCGTGGTGGTCGAGATGACGTCCGCGTGCGGGACCGGGGACGGGTGGGCGCCGCCCGCGATCAGTCCGGCGATATGGGCGACATCGGCGACCAGGACGGCACCGGCCTCGCGGGCGATCTCCGCGAAGGCGGCGAAGTCGATGGTGCGCGGGAGGGCGGTGCCACCGCAGAAGATCAGCTTCGGGCGTTCCTTGAGGGCGAGTTCGCGTACCTCGTCGAAGTCGATCAGGCCGGTGTCCTGGCGTACGCCGTACTGGACGCCGCGGAACCACTTGCCGGTCGCGGAGACGCCCCAGCCGTGGGTGAGGTGGCCGCCCATGGGGAGGGCCATGCCCATGACGGTGTCGCCGGGCTCGGCGAAGGCGAGATAGACGGCGAGGTTCGCGGGCGAGCCCGAGTACGGCTGGACATTGGCGTGCTCGACGCCGAAGAGCGCCTTCGCGCGGGCGATGGCGAGGAGTTCCACCTGGTCGATGTTCTGCTGGCCCTCGTAGTAGCGGCGGCCCGGGTAGCCCTCGCTGTACTTGTTCTGCAGGACGGTACCGGCGGCCTCCAGCACGGCCTGGGAGACGTAGTTCTCACTGGGGATGAGCCGCAGGGTTTCGGCCTGAAGTCGTTCCTCGGCGCCGACGAGAGCGGCGAGTTCCGGGTCCGTGGCAGCGAGAGAGGGGTGGCTGTTCTTGGTCATGGCGTCCTCCGGGGCGATCGGGATTCCGGTCGGGTCCCGGGGTGCCTGGGGGTCCCTCCCGTGCCGAAGGCTACGGGGGAGGGCGGCACCTCGTGATGGTTGCCGCACACGGCTTCCTCGGGGTCGTTTCCCCGTGCGCCAGTCGCCGTGTGCACTGTTCACCTTACCGGGCGCGCCGTACACCGAAGGTTTCTTTCCAGGTCGGAAGAGCGACGATAGAAAGGGGCGCGATCCCCGCCCCCACACCGGATGGTCTGTCCCGACGATCGGAGAACCCGTGTCGACTACGGCATCTGCCATCGCCTCCGCCGAGGCGCACAGCGCGCACAACTACCACCCGCTGCCCGTCGTCGTCGCGTCGGCGGAGGGTGTCTGGATGACCGATGTCGAGGGACGGCGCTTTCTCGACATGCTCGCCGGCTACTCGGCACTCAATTTCGGCCACTGCAACCGGCGTCTCATCGACGCGGCCAAGGCCCAGCTGGAGCGGGTCACGCTCACCTCGCGTGCCTTCCACCACGACCGGTTCGCGGACTTCTGCACGCAGCTCGCCGAGTTGTGCGGCATGGAGATGGTGCTGCCGATGAACACCGGGGCGGAGGCGGTGGAGACCGCGGTGAAGACGGCCCGCAAGTGGGGGTACCGGGTCAAGGGCGTGATGGACGGGCGGGCGAAGATCATTGTCGCCGGGAACAACTTCCACGGCCGCACGACCACCATCGTCAGCTTCTCCACGGATCACGAGGCGCGGGCGGACTACGGTCCGTACACCCCGGGCTTCGAGATCGTTCCGTACGGCGACCTGACCGCGCTCGAAGCGGCGATGACCGAGAACACGGTCGCCGTGCTGCTGGAACCGATCCAGGGCGAGGCCGGCGTGCTGGTGCCGCCCGCCGGATACCTGGAGCGGGTACGGGAGTTGACCCGCAGGCGGAATGTGCTGTTCATCGCGGACGAGGTCCAGTCCGGTCTGGGCCGGACCGGGAAGACGTTCGCGTGCGAGCACGAGGCGGTCGTACCCGACATGTATGTGCTGGGCAAGGCGCTCGGCGGCGGGGTCGTTCCGGTGTCGGCCGTGGTGTCCTCGGCCGACATCCTGGGCGTGTTCCGGCCCGGCGAACACGGCTCGACGTTCGGCGGCAACCCGCTCGCCTGCGCCGTCGCGCTGGAGGTCATCGCGATGCTGCGCACCGGCGAGTACCAGCGGCGCGCCGCGGAGCTCGGCGACCACCTCCACCGCGAGCTGGGCCTGCTGGTGGGCGGCCCGGTGGAGGCGGTACGCGGGCGCGGGCTGTGGGCCGGGGTGGACATCGCGCCCGGCCACGGCACGGGCCGGGAGATCTCCGAGAAGCTGATGGACCGGGGGGTGCTGGTGAAGGACACCCACGGAGCCACGATCCGGATCGCCCCGCCGCTGGTGATCAGCAAGGAGGACCTGGACTGGGGCCTCGACCAGCTCCGGGCGGTGCTGGACGAGTAGTGGACGAGTAGTGGACGAGTAGTGGACGAGTAGTTGGATGGGCGGCTAAAGGATCACGTGCGGGAGGAAGCGCGCGTACTCGTCCGTGATCAGGCCCGACGACTCCCGGATGCCCAGCCCCGCCGCCTCGTCCTCGACGACCCACGCACCGAGCACCACGCGGTTGCCGTCGAAGTCGGGCAGCGGGGCCAGCTCCTGGTAGCAGCACGGCTCGTCACGCAGCACCGGCTCGGCGCCCGGCTCGTGCACGGTGACGCCCGCGCCCTCGCGGCCCAGCAGCGGCTTGGCCACATAGCCCCGGGAGCGGGCGAGTTCGCGCGGGCCGTCCAGATACGCGGGCAGCAGATTCGGGTGTCCGGGGTAGAGCTCCCACAGCACGGCGAGCAGCGCCTTGTTGGACAGCAGCATCTTCCAGGCCGGCTCGATCCAGCAGGTGGTGCCGGTGGAGCCGCCGTTGTCGAGGGTGTCCAGGACGTAGGGACCAAAGCGGTCGGTGGTCAGCCACTCCCACGGGTAGAGCTTGAAGCAGCTGCGGATGAACCGCAGCCGTTCGTCGACGAAGCGGCCGGACAGCCGGTCCCAGCCGATCCGTTCGACGGAGAGGGCCTCGGTGGTGATCCCGGCCTGCTGGGCCGTCTCGCGCAGGTAGGCGACCGTCATCAGGTCCTCGCCGAGCTCGTCCCCGTCCGAGTGCACGAAGTGCACGGGACCGGGCGGCAACAGGTGTGCCTGCCGCTTCCACGCGTCGACCATCCGCTCGTGGAGGGAGTTCCACTGGTCGGCGCCGGGGAACCGTTCCTCCATCCAGAACCACTGCGGACTCGCCGCCTCCACCAGTGAGGTGGGGGTGTCGGCGTTGTACTCCAGCATCTTGGCCGGGCCCTGGCCGTCGTACCGGAGATCGAACCGCCCGTAGAGGGACGGCAGTTCCGCGCGCCGCCGCCAGGATTCGGCGATCCGGCGGGCGAGGCGTGCATCGGTGATGCCCAGGTCGGCGAAGCGGTCGTGCGCGACGATGTGCGCGGCCGCGGCCAGGCACATCGCATGCAGCTCCTCGACGACCTCCTCCAGCGCCTCGACCTCGGGCAGCGAGAAGGAGTAGTACGCGCTCTCGTCCCAGTACGGTCGCAGCGAGCCGTCCGGGAAACGGGTGAGGGGGTAGATGAGCCCCTGCTCCTCGACGGTCTGCTGCCAGCCGGGCCGGGGTTCGATGGTGTGGCGCTTCATCACGTCGTACGTCTCAGCCGGCTCAGCCGCCGCCGGAACCGGAGCTGCCGAAGCCCCCGCGGTCGACGGCCGACTTGTCGTAACTGCCGCCCGAGACCTTGCCGTTGCTGACCGAACCGCCGTAGTAGTAGCGGCCCGAGCCGTCGCTGTCCTCACACTCGTAGTCGGGCAGTTCTTCCTGGGTCACCGGGTCCACGCAGCGCTCGTCCGGCTCGGAGCCGCAGGACGTGAGCATCGCCGCGAGCACCCCCATGCCGCCGAGCACGACCGTGCCCGACCTGAACTTCTTCCGCACAGCCATGCTTCGGCGTCCCCGTCTTTTCGTGTACCCGTACATGTACATGGCCTGTTCGGCCGCCGCTCAGACTAGAGGGGTCCCTCGCTCCGCCGGAATCCGGCTGCGCAAACCCTCCTCATCTACAGCCGCTTCGTGCTCCTTGGGATGAGTTGCGCGGCAGATCATCGCCCTGCGCTCGATCCCCATCCACGCGCTTGGGGCGTTGCACAAACGTTTCTCACCGAAGCCCGCGCCGACGCGGAGCGACTGGCCGACGAGGATCTCTCGGCGGAAGAAGACGCCTGGTGATCCGGGGCGCGGTCTACCGAATCGACCTCGGCGACGCCAAGCGGGGTCACGAACAGCGTGGTCGCCGGTACGGGCTCGTCATCAGCCCGTTCTCCATGCCCTGGAGCGTGGCCACCGTCATCCCGACGTCCACCAGCGCCCAGCCATCGGTCTTCCGGCCGGAACTGGAGATCGACGGCACGACGACGCGGCTCCTGGTGGACCAGATCCGCACCATCGATGTCACGTTTATCCACGGCGATCCCGTGCACTACCTGGACCGCCAGGAACTGGCCGAGGTCGAGCACGCCGTCCTGCGGTACCTCGGCCTCTGACACCCCCTACGGCAGCGCCCGGCACAGGGCGTCCAGGGCGCCCGTCCACGCGCTGTCCGGCGGTGTCCCGTACCCGACGACCAGCGCGTCTCGCGCCGGCGCCGTCGATTCGCGGTGGCGGAAGCGGGACAGGCCCTCCAGCGCGAGCCCCTGCCAGGCCGCGGCCTGGGTCACCGACCGCTCGGTGCCCGGCGGCAGTTCGAGTACGGCGTGCATGCCTGCGGCGATACCGGTGACCGGCACGCCCGGAGCCCGTTCGGCGAGGGCCGCGACGAGCTGGTCGCGGCGGCGCCGGTAGCGCAGCCGCATACCGCGGACATGACGGTCGTACGCGCCGGAGCCGATGAACTCCGCCAGCGTCAGCTGGTCCAGCGCGCTGCACACCCAGTCGGCCTGGCCCTTGGCCTCGGCCACCTCGCCGGCCAGCTGCGCGGGCAGCACCATCCAGCCGAGTCGCAGGCCGGGCGCGAGGGACTTGCTGGCCGTGCCGAGGTAGACCACGCGGTCGGGGTCGAGTCCCTGGAGCGCGCCCACCGGCTGGCGGTCGTAGCGGAACTCGCCGTCGTAGTCGTCCTCCAGGATCACCCCGCCCGTCGCCCGCGCCCAGTCCACCGCGGCGGCACGCCGGTCCGGCGGCAGCGGTACCCCGACCGGGAACTGGTGCGCCGGTGCCATCAGCACCGCGCCCGCGTGCCGCAGAGCGCCCAGCTCCCCGGTCCGGGTGCCGGTGGCGTCGAAGGGCAGCGCGGGGGTGCGCAGGCCCGCGTCGGTGAGCAGGTTCCAGTGGATGTCCAGGCCGTACGACTCGACGGCGACGTCCCGCACCCGCCGCTGCCGCAGGACCTTGCCGATCAGCATCAGCCCGTGCACGAACCCCGAGCAGATGACGATGCGTTCCGGCTCCGCGTACACCCCGCGGGCACGCGCCAGATAGCCGGCCAGCACCTCGCGCAGCTCGATGCGCCCGCGCGGATCGCCGTATCCGAAGGCGTCGTTGGGCGCGGCGGTCAGCGCCCGGCGGGCGGCCGCCAGCCAGGCCGTGCGCGGAAAGGCGGCCAGATCGGGCGAGCCGGGCATCAGGCTGTACGTGGGCCGGCGGCGGGCAGAGCGGCGCGGGCCGGACTGCGGGGCGGCCGCCCGGCGCGGGGCGGAGCGCGGGGCGACCCGGGTCCCCGAGCCCTGCCGGGCGGTCAGCCAGCCCTCGGCGACCAGTTCGGCGTACGCGTCGGCGACGGTGTTGCGGGCGATGCCCAGGTCAGCCGCGAGCGAGCGGGACGACGGCAGCCGGGTGCCGGGCGCCAGCCGCCCGGTACGGACGGCCTCGCGCAGCGCGTCCATGAGCCCCGCGCGCACCCCGGAACCGGACAGCTCCAGATGCAGGTCGGCGCCGAAAGTGGCCCAGGAATCCATCATGGAAATGGACCATACCCCTGGGTGACTTGGTCCGTAAGGTGATCTCCATGACGACGAACGAGAACACCGCATACGCGCCCGAGCACACGCCCCGGCTCCAGTGGGCGAAGCTCGCCCCCGAGGCCTACAAGGCCATGATCAGCCTCGACGCGGCCGCCAGGAAGGGGAGCCTGGACCCGGTCCTACTCGAACTGGTGAAGATCCGCGCCTCGCAGCTCAACCACTGCGCGTTCTGCCTCGACATGCACACCAAGGACGCCTTCGCGGCCGGCGAGACGGTCGAGCGCGTCATCCAGCTCAGCGCGTGGGAGGAGTCGCGGCACTTCTACACCGCGAAGGAGATCGCGGCGATCGAGCTCACCGAGGCGGTCACCGTCCTCACCGACGGCTTCGTGCCGGACGACGTGTACGAGAGGGCCGCCAAGCACTTCGGCGACGCCGAAATGGCCCAGCTGATCGCGGCCATCACCGTCATCAACGCCTGGAACCGCTTCGCCGTGACCACCCGGCTGGTCCCGGGCCACTACACCCCCGGCACCTACAAGCGCTGAGCAGGGAGCCCGCCCGGTTCGGGGAGTGGGCCGCGCCCCACTCCCCGAACCACCCGCTCAACCGGCTACTTCTTGGGCAGCCAGGCCTTCCACGTGGACTCGTTCTCCTTGACCCACTTCTCGGCCGCGGCCTCCGGCGACAGCTTCTCGCCCGCGATCATCACAGCGACCTCGTTCTGCTGCTCGGTGGTCCACTTGAAGTTCTTCAGGAACTCCGCGGCCTCGCCGCCGTCCTTCGCGAAGTCCGCGTTGAAGAACTTCTGCAGCGGCGTGTTCGGGTAGGCGCAGGCGACCTTCTTCGGGTCGGCGTCACAGCCCTCCTTGTACTCGGGCAGCTTCACCTCCACCATCTCCACCTGCGCGTTCAGCCACTGCGGAGTCCACCAGTAGGTCAGGAAGGGCTTCTTGGCCTTGGCGTTCTTCTTGATCTCGGTGATCTGGGCGGCCTCGGAGCCCGCGTACTTCGTCTTCAGGTTCAGCTTCAGGTTGCTGATGATCGCGTCGTCGTGCGTGACATAGTCGGGCGAGCCCTCCAGCAGCTGTCCCTTGCCGCCGCTCTCCCCGGTCTGCAGGTCCTTGGCGTACTTGTTGAGGTTCTTCCAGTCGGTGACGTCGGGGTTCTTGTCGGCCCAGTACTTCGGCACGAACCAGCCGATGTGCCCGGTGACACCGAGGTCGCCGCCCTTGACGACGGTCTTCTTGTTCTCGACGTAGCTCTTCTCCTGCTTGGGGTGGCCCCAGTCCTCAAGGATCGCGTCGATGTCGCCCTTGGCGAGCGCGTCCCAGGCCAGCACCTCGCCCATCTGCTGGGTCTTGACCTGGTAGCCGAGCTCCTTCTCCATGATGTGCTTCGCCACGGCGGTGTTGGCCTCGGCGCCGACCCACGACGGGACGGTCAGCCGGACCGTTTTCTTCCCGCCCACGTCGTCCTTCTTGCCGGTCTCGGCGGCGCCGCAGGCGCTGAGGGTGAGGATGCCGAGGGCGGAGACGGCGGCGGTGAGGACGTGGCTTCTGCGCATGGGGAACAGGTCTCTTTTCATGAGTGGTTGTCCTTACGGGTACGGGCGGCGGGCTGCGTGATCCGGTCCAGCACCAGGCCGAGGCATACGATCGCCGCGCCGGCGGTCAGACCGAGGCCGAGTTCACCCTTGGAGAGGCCCTTGACGACGTCGTAGCCGAGGGCGCCGCCGCCCACGAGGCCGCCGATGATGACCATCGCCAGGACGAGCACGACGCCCTGGTTGACGGCGAGCAGCAGCGCGGGGCGGGCCAGCGGCAGCTGCACCTGGAGGAGTTGCTGCCGGGTTCCCGCTCCCATCGAGCGGGCGGCCTCCAGCGCCGCCGGGTCGACCTCCTTGACGCCCTGTGTGGTGATCCGGACGACGGCGGGCAGCGCGTACACGACGGCCGCGATGATCGCCGAGACCCTGGTGACGCCGAAGAGGGCGACGACCGGGATCAGGTACACGAACTGCGGCATGGTCTGGAGCACGTCCAGGACCGGTCGCAGCCCCCGCTCGACCCAGCCGGCGCGTGCGGCGAGTACGCCGATCGCGACCCCGGCGAGCAGGGTGAGCGCGACGGCCGCGATCACCTGGGAGAGGGTGTCGAGGGAGACCGTCCACACGCCGAGCACGCCGACCGCGGCCATGGCGAGGGTCGCGGTGAGCGCGGTACGCCAAGTGCCCACCAGCCACGCGAGGGCGGCCACCAGCAGGAGCAGCGACCACCACGGCAGCCACTCCAGGCCGTCCCGCAGCGGGTTGAGCAGCCAGGCGGTGAAGTGGTCGGACCACACCTCGGTGCCGCCGAGGACGGGGACGCCGGAGGCGAGGTTCTCGGTGATCCAGTCCTGGGCGCGGTTGACGGGTGTCGAGATCGCGTACGTCCACGCGTCCGGCCAGGACCCGGAGCGCACGGCGGCCGCGGCGCCGGTCGCGACGGCGACCAGGCCCCAGCCGCGCCATCCGCGCAGCCACCGGACGCCGTCACCCGGGACGGCGGCGCCGATGCGGTCGCCGGCGGCGGCGGTCGTACGGTCCAGCCACACGGCGATCAGCACGATCGGGATACCCGCGGCGAGCGCGCCGCCGACGTCGACGGTCGACAGCGCCTCGTAGACCTCTTCGCCGAGGCCGCCGGCGCCGACGAGGGCGGCGATGACCACCATCGACAGGGCCATCATGATCGTCTGGTTGAGGCCGAGCAGCATCTCCTTGCGGGCCAGCGGCAGCCGGGCCGTCCACAGCCGCTGCACCCCGCTCGCCCCGAGCGAGGCGGACGCCTCGAGCACGCCGGGGTCGGCGCCCCGCAGCCCGAGCGCGGTGAGCCGGGCCATCGGCGGGGCGGCGTAGATGACCGTACAGAAGAGCGCGGCGGGCGTGCCGGTGCCGAAGACCAGCACGAATGGCAGGAGATACGCGAACGCCGGCAGCACCTGCATGGTGTCCAGGACCGGCCGCAGTGCCCGGTCGAACCGGTCGGACAGCCCGGCGGCGAGACCGAGGGCCACTCCGAGCAGCGCGGACACGGCGACCGCGACGACCATCAGGGCGATGGTGACGAGGGTCGGGTCCCACATCCCGAGCAGGCCGCACACGGCGAACGCGCCGAGCGCGGTGCCCGCGACGCGCAGGCCGCCGGCCCGCCATCCGGCCAGTACGGCGGCGACGGTGACCCCGGCCCAGCCGAGCGCGTCGAGCAGTTGGTACACGGCGTCGACGGCGTCGGTGGCGGTGTTGGACAGGTGCAGCAGGAAGTACAGGAAGAGCGGATGCGTCTCGCGGTTGTCGACGACCCACTGGTTGAGGTCGTCGAGGGGCCCGGACACATCGACGCTCAGCGCGTCGGGCCAGGTCCCACTGCCCCACAGACCGACCCCGAGGGGAACAAGCACGACGGCGGCGACGGCGAGCGCGAGCAGCTTCCGGACGACGGGCACCCGAAGGCGCGCCCGCGCCGCGCCCGGCGCGGGGGCCGACTTGTCCGCCGTGACGGAGGCAGGAACGGTGGCGGTCACACGCGCCACCCCCCGGCGAGGGCGCCGCCCGGGGCGGCAACGCCGCCCATGAGCTCGAGCACTCGGCCCGCCCGCAGGCCGGTACGCGCGCAGCGGGCAGCCCCCGCGCGCCGCGGAGCGGGCACAAGCAGGGTCCGACGCACCCCGGCACCGGCCCCGCCCCACGGGGCGGTCCGGTTGTCGACGCCGGCCCACGGCTGACGGTCCCCAGCTGCCCTGCGAGCGCGAACACGGCCCGCCCGCGGAGCGGGCGCGTGCGGGGGACGGTGGGGGGCGCAGACCCCCACCACTTCAAGGGCGGGTGGGTGGGACAGGCCCCCGCGCGGGGGCGTCGGCACGGTCATGCCGCGACCGCCTTGTCCTTGGGCAGGCCCGCGACCACCGCTAGCAGGGCCTCGTGGTCGACGACGCCGACGCAGCGGCCGTTGTCGACGACCCGGACCGGGCCGCCGGTGCGGGCCACCGCCTCGATCGCCTCGACGCAGGTCGCGTCCGGGGCGATCGCCGGTCCTGCGTCGGCCTCGCCCGCGGCGGGCGGGCGCATCGCCGTGCGGGCGGTGAGCACCTGCTCGCGCGGTACGTCGCGGACGAAGTCCCGTACGTAGTCGTCGGCCGGCGCGCCCACGATCTCCTCGGGCGTGCCGAGCTGCACGATCCGCCCGTCCCGCATCAGCGCGATCCGGTCGCCGAGGCGCAGCGCCTCGTTCAGGTCGTGGGTGATGAAGACCATCGTGCGGCCCTCCTCGCGGTGCAGCCGGATGACCTCCTCCTGCATGTCCCGACGGATCAGCGGGTCGAGCGCGCTGAACGGCTCGTCGAAGAGCAGCACCTCGGGGTCGACGGCGAGCGCGCGGGCGAGCCCGACGCGCTGCTGCTGGCCGCCCGAGAGCTGACCGGGGCGGCGGTGTTCCAGCCCCGCGAGCCCCACCTTCGCGACCACGTCCGCGGCCCGCGCCCGGCGCTCCGCCTTGCCGACGCCCTGGATCTCCAGTCCGTACGCGACGTTGTCGATGACCGACCGGTGCGGCAGCAGCCCGAAGTGCTGGAAGACCATCGCGGCGCGGTGTCTGCGCAGTTCGCGCAGGCGCGCCCGGTCCATCGACAGGACGTCCTCGCCGTCGATGGCGATCGATCCGGCGGTGGGTTCGATGAGCCGGGTCAGGGTTCGTACGAGGGTGGACTTGCCGGAGCCGGACAGGCCCATGACGACGAAGACCTCGCCCTTGCGCACGTCGAAGGAGACGTCGCGGACGGCGGCGGTGCACTTGGTGCGGCCGCGCAGTTCGTCGGCGGACAGGTCCGCGTACTCCGGGTTGCCGGGGACGCGGTCGGCCTTGGGCCCGAAGACCTTCCACAGGTTGCGGACGGCGAAGACGGGAACGTGGGGATCCTGGGTCATCGCGGGTCACCTCCATCGGTCGGGCGGGCATCGGTCGGGCTGGCTGCGGACAGCAGTTCCGCGCATTTCTCCCCGACCATCAGGACGCCGATCATCGGGTTCACCGCGGGCATCGTCGGGAAGACGGACGCGTCGGCGATACGGATGCCGTCAAGGCCCCGGACCCTCAAGTCCGGGGTCACTACGGCAAGTTCATCAGCGGAGGAACCCATTCGGCAGGTGCCCGCGGGGTGGTAGACAGTGTGCGCGACCTTGCGCGCGTACTCGCTCAGGGCCTCGTCGGAGGTCACCTCGGGGCCCGGGCAGACCTCATGCTTCAGCCAGCCGGCGAGCGGCGCGGTCGCGGCGATCTCGCGGGCGATGCGGATGCCGTCGACGAGCGTCCGGCCGTCGTAGTCGTCCGGGTCGGTGAAGTAACGGAAGTCCAGCGCGGGCTTCACGGCGGGATCGGCGCTGGTCAGATACAGCCGGCCGCGGCTGCGCGGCTTGGGGATGTTGGGGGTCATCGACACCCCGTGCGCGGGCCGTTCGTACCCCAGCCGCTCAGGATTGTCGGTGAAGGGGATCTGGTAGAAGTGGAACATCAGGTCCGGCCCGGCGCTGTGCGGGTCGCGCCGCACGAACAGCCCGGCGTCGCTGTCCATCGCGGAGTTCTCGGGTATCGGCCCGTCCGTCTCCCAGACGATGACCGACTCGGGGTGGTCGAGGAGGTTCTCCCCCACACCCGGCAGGTCGTGGACGACCGGTATGCCGAGCGCCTCCAGATCCGCCTTCGGGCCGATGCCGGAGTGCAGCAGCAGTCGCGGGGTGTCCACCGCGCCGGCGCACACGATGACTTCGCGTGCCGCCTCGACAAGCAGCTCCTCGCCGTCCTTGGTACGGACGCGCACGCCGCTCGCCCGGCTGCCGTCGAACTCCAGCCGGTACGCCCACGTCTCCAGCGCGATATGCAGATTGGGCCGGTCCAGGAAGGGATGCAGGTAGGCGACCGAGGCGCTGGAGCGCTTGTTGTCCTCCGGGTGGTACGCGAGGTCGAAGAACCCGGCGCCCTCGTGGAACGGCGTGCGGTTGAAGCCCTCGACGCGCGGCACGCCGAGCGCCGCCTGCGCCGCGTCGACGAAGTCGCGGGCGATGGCGTTGCGGTCCTTCTCGTCGACCGGGACGATGTTGTTCCGCAGCCGGTCGAAGTACGGGTCCATGGCCGCCGCGTCCCAGCCGTCGGCCCCGGCGGCGGCCCATTCGTCCCAGTCGGACGGCAGCGGCCGGAACGCGATCAGCGTGTTGTGCGAGGAGCAGCCGCCGAGAACGCGGGCCCGGCTGTGCCGGATGTGCGAATTGCCGCGTGGCTGCTCGGTGGTGGGGTAGTCGTAGTCCAGGTCGCCGCCGAGCAGTCCCATCCAGCGCCGCAGCGTCAGGACCTCGGGGCGGTCGACGTCGGAGGGCCCGCCCTCGATGACGGCGACCCGGATGCCGGGGTCCTCGGTGAGCCGGGATGCGATGACGGATCCCGCGGTACCGCCCCCGACGACGACATAGTCGTATTCGGCCATGAGCAACTGCCCCTCTGATCTCTTGCTTTCCTGCATACGTACGGGTGGTCAGCCCGCGAACCAGCGCACCGGGCGCGGGTCGAGGTTCTGGTAGATGTGCTTGGCCTCGCGGTACTCGGCGAGCCCGCTCGGCCCCAGCTCGCGTCCGATGCCGGACTTCCCGAAGCCGCCCCATTCGGCCTGCGGAAGGTACGGGTGGAAGTCGTTGATCCACACGGTCCCGTGCCGGAGCCGCCCGGCTACGCGCCGCGCCCGCCCGGGGTCCGCGGTCCATACCGCGCCGGCCAGCCCGTACTCGGTGTCGTTGGCGAGGGCGACGGCCTGGTCCTCGGTGTGGAAGGTCTCCACGGTCAGGACCGGCCCGAAGACCTCCTCCCGTACGACCCGCATGTCGCCGTGGCACAGGTCCAGCACGGTGGGCGCGTAGAAGTAGCCGCCCTCGGGGCGGACTTCGCAGGGCTCGGGTCGTTCCCCGCCGGCGCGCAGGACCGCGCCCTCGGCCAGCGCGGAGGCGACGTACGCCTCGGTCCTGGCGAGTTGCGCGGCGGAGACGAGGGGACCGCACTCGACGTCCTTCTCGGTGCCCCGGCCGAGCCGGATCCGCCCGGCACGGCGGGCCAGTTCCGCGACGAAACGTTCCCGTACGGACTCCTCGACGATGAGACGGGAGCCCGCGGAACAGACCTGGCCGCTGTGGATGAAGGCGGCGTTGAGCGCCTGGTCGACGGCGGTGTCGAAGCCCTCGTCGGTCGCGCAGGCGTCCGCGAAGACGACGTTGGGGTTCTTGCCGCCCAGCTCCAGGGCGACCTTCTTCACGGTGACGGCGGCCGCCTGCATCACCTTGGTGCCGCTGGCGAGCCCGCCGGTGAACGAGACGAGGTCGACGTCCGGGTGCTCGGCCATCCGCGCGCCGACCGGGTCCCCTGCGCCGGTGACCAGGTTGGCGACGCCGGCCGGCAGTCCGGCCTCCGCGAGCAGTCCGATCAGGGCGATCGTCGTCAGCGGGGTGATCTCACTCGGCTTGAGCACAAAAGTATTGCCCGCGGCCAGCGCCGGGGCAATCTTCCAACTCGCCTGGAGGAGCGGATAATTCCAGGGGGTGATGAGCGCACAGACACCGACGGGCTCGTGCACCACCACACTGTGGATCTTCTCCGAGCCGGCGTCCACGACCCGTCCGCCGCTCTCGTTCATCACGAGGTCGGCGAAGTAGCGGAAGGCATCGGTCACGCAGTCGACGTCGACACGGCCTTCCTCCAGGGTCTTGCCGGCGTCCCGGCTCTCCAGCAGCCCGATCTCCTCGCGGTCGCGCTGGAGCAGTCCGGCGACCCGCCGCAGCAGAGCCGCCCGTTCGGCGACGGGCGTACGGGGCCACTCCCCCGCGTCGAATGCCTCGCGCGCGGCGGACACCGCGGCGTCCACGTCCTCGGCCGCGCCTTCGGCCACGACCGCGAACGGCCTGCCGTTGGCAGGGTCGAGGATTTCGCGCGTGGCACCGGAGGCGGCGGCGCGCCACACCCCGCCCACATGAATGGTCTGCTGTGCCGACACGTTCCGATTGCCTTCCGTTGGAGAACGGGACCCCTCCCCTGAAGTCGGGGAAGCATGCGCAATCAGTGGCCACAAGTGTCCGGTGTCACTGCCGGGACAACGCAAAGCGCCCCGGCAGCGGTCACTGCGGGGCGCTTTGTCGGTAAAGCGGCGAAATAAGGAAGCGAACTGAGGAGGCGACCCCAGATCGGGCCGAGCTCAGATCGGGCCGAGCTCAGATCGGGCCGAGCTCAGATCAGGCCGAGCTCACGGACCGCGTCGCGCTCCTCCTCGAGCTCCTTGACGGAGGCGTCGATGCGGGCGCGGGAGAAGTCGTTGATCTCCAGGCCCTGCACGATCTCGTACTTGCCGTCCTTCGTGGTGACCGGGAAGGAGGAGATGAGGCCCTCGGGCACGCCGTACGAGCCGTCCGACGGGATACCCATCGAGGTCCAGTTGCCGGCGGCGGTGCCGTTGACCCAGGTGTGGACGTGGTCGATCGCGGCGTTGGCGGCCGAGGCGGCCGAGGACGCGCCACGGGCCTCGATGATCGCCGCACCGCGCTTGGCGACGGTCGGAATGAAGGTGTCGGCGAGCCAGGCCTCGTCGTTCACGACCTCGGCGGCGTTCTTGCCGGCGATCTCGGCGTGGAAGACGTCCGGGTACTGGGTGGCCGAGTGGTTGCCCCAGATGGTGAGGCGCTTGATCTCGGAGACCGCCACACCGGTCTTCTGGGCGAGCTGCGAGATCGCGCGGTTGTGGTCCAGCCGGGTCATCGCGGTGAAGCGCTCGGCCGGTACGTCCGGGGCCGCGGCCTGCGCGATGAGCGCGTTGGTGTTGGCCGGGTTGCCGACGACGAGGACCTTGATGTCGTCCGCGGCGTGGTCGTTGATGGCCTTGCCCTGCGGCTTGAAGATGCCGCCGTTGGCGGAGAGGAGGTCGCCGCGCTCCATGCCCTTCGTACGCGGGCGGGCGCCCACCAGGAGGGCCACGTTCGCGCCGTCGAAGGCGACGTTCGGGTCGTCGGTGATGTCGATGCCCTGCAGCAGCGGGAAGGCGCAGTCGTCGAGCTCCATGGCGGTGCCCTCGGCGGCCTTGAGACCCTGCGGGATCTCGAGCAGACGGAGCCGGACCGGCACATCCGCGCCGAGCAGGTGGCCGGAGGCGATGCGGAAGAGCAGCGCGTAGCCGATCTGGCCGGCCGCGCCGGTGACGGTGACATTCACGGGAGTGCGGGTCATGGCGATCTCCGTAGACAGCTGGCGGTGGGGCTCCCTGCCCCTGGTGCTGGATGTCTCCCGACGAATCTTGACGTGAAGAGACTTCCAGCGGCCAGGCTATCGGACCCGGGATACCGCGCACCCCCACCCCCGGGTGGAACGCGCGTGCTCCGTCCCACCGGCCTGCCTACTGCTCCTCGGTGCACCCCTTGACGCCGGTCGTGAGGGTCGCGCAGGCCTTGGCCTCGGTGGCCTCGGCCGCCGCCGTCATGGGCGTGTACGCGTCCCTGTCGGCGTTCACCGTGCCGTTCTGCGCGGCGGAGCCGCCGGACGTTATCCGCACCGTGTCGCCCGGCGTGGCCTGGGTGATACGGGCCCATGCCGCGCCGCACGTCTTGCTGTAGCGCACCTCGACGAGGGCCGTGCCGACCGTGGCCTTGGCAGTGGTCGTGGCCAGCGTGCCGCCGCAGCCCATGACCTCCGGGTCCTTGCCGGTGCAGTCGGCACCCGTGCACTTCACCCCGGCGGGCAGCGCGGGAGCGCTGGTGGTGGGTGTGACCGTCGGCTTCTCGGCGACCTTGCCGCCGTCGCCGTCGCCGCCCAGGTCGGTGAGCAGTACGGCGGCCGCGATCACCAACAGCGCACCGACCAGCCCCGCGAGGAACATGGTCGCCTTGCGCTTCGGCTTGCCGGGCGCCGGCTCCCGGCGGCGTGCGGGCTGGTCCTGGCGGCCGTGCCCCTGCGGCGCCGCGGGACCGCGCCCCGTACCACCGTCGGCAGCTCCCCTGGCGGAGCCGCCGCCGGCCCGTGGCGCAGCGGCGTGACCGGCCGCGCCCGCGCGGCCGTTCCTGGCTCCCCCGGCCGTGCCCGCACCCGCGCCCGCCGACCCGAACTCGCCGAGCGCGGCACGCGCCTGGGAGATCCGGATCGCCTCCATGGTCATGTCGTGCCGCATCTCGGACCGGCTCCACGCACGCTCCGCGAGCTCCCACATGGTGGTCAGGTGGGCCGGATTGGTGCCGGTCACCTCGGCCAGTGCGACAACCGCGCCCTTGGGTGCGAGCAGCCGGCCGCCCAGATACCGCTCCCAGGACGTCTTGCTGTAGCCGGTTCGGTCCGCCACCGCGGCGATGCTGAGCCCACTGCGGTCGACGAGCCTGCGCAGCTGGCTGGCGAACTCCCTGACCTGCGGGTCGAGTTCCTCCGGTAGCGCCCTCCAACGAGGCATTGCTTCCCCCCTTGTCCCCCCGTACGTGCCTGATATGCGCCCTGCTGTGCCCCCTGCGACCTCTGGCCGGCTACCCAGAGGGATGCGCCGGGCCAGGATGTCAGTTCCTTGGGCCGGGGCGCACGGGGGCATTCGGGACAGCGATGCGCCCCCTTGCGCGCCGGATGTCCCGTAGCCGGGACCAGTGTCCCACCCCGCGGGGACGACGCCGCCCGCCCGCTCCCGGAGGAGTCGGACGGGCGGCGGTCGGTGCTTTCAGGAGCGGATCAGAAGGAGGCCATCTTCTTCTGCAGGTTGACGTCCAGCGCGTCCAGGAACTGCTCCGTGGTCAGCCACGGGGCGTCCTTCGAGAGGAGCAGCGCGAGGTCCTTCGTCATCTGGCCGCCCTCCACGGTCTCGATGCAGACCTGTTCGAGCGTCTCGGCGAACCTGGTGACCTCGGGGGTGCCGTCCAGCCTGCCGCGGTGGGCCAGGCCCCGGGTCCAGGCGAAGATCGACGCAATCGGGTTGGTCGAGGTCGCCTTGCCCTGCTGGTGCCGGCGGTAGTGGCGGGTGACCGTGCCGTGCGCCGCCTCGGCCTCGACGGTCCTTCCGTCGGGGGACATCAGGACCGAGGTCATCAGTCCGAGCGAGCCGAAGCCCTGCGCGACGATGTCGGACTGGACGTCGCCGTCGTAGTTCTTGCAGGCCCAGACGTAGCCGCCCTCCCACTTCAGGGCCGAGGCGACCATGTCGTCGATCAGGCGGTGCTCGTAGGTGAGGCCGGCCTTCTCGAAGTCCGCCTTGAACTCGGCGTCGAAGACCTCCTGGAAGATGTCCTTGAAGCGACCGTCGTACTTCTTGAGGATCGTGTTCTTCGTGGACATGTACACCGGGAAGTTGCGGGCCAGGCCGTAGCGGAACGAGGCCCGCGCGAAGTCGCGGATCGACTCGTCGTGGTTGTACATCGACAGCGCGACGCCGGCGCCGGGGAACTCGTGGACCTCGAGCTCGATGGGCTCGGAACCGTCCTTCGGCGTGAAGGTCATGGTGAGGGTGCCCGGGCCGGGGACCTTGAGGTCGGTGGCGCGGTACTGGTCGCCGAAGGCGTGACGGCCGACGACGATCGGCTTGGTCCAGCCGGGGACGAGCCGCGGCACGTTCCCCATGATGACCGGCTCACGGAAGATCACGCCGCCGAGGATGTTACGGATCGTTCCGTTCGGCGAGCGGTACATCGCCTTGAGGTTGAACTCCTCGACGCGCGCCTCGTCCGGCGTGATCGTGGCGCACTTGACGCCGACGCCGTACTCGTTGATGGCGTTGGCCGCGTCGGTCGTCACCTGGTCCTTGGTGGCGTCGCGGTGCTCGATCCCCAGGTCGAAGTACTTCAGCTCGACATCGAGGTACGGAAGGATCAGCTTGTCCTTGATGAAGGACCAGATGATGCGGGTCATCTCGTCGCCGTCGAGCTCAACGACGGGGTTGACTACCTTGATCTTGGCCATGAGGCGGAACATCCCCCTCACGCATCTGCCGAATTTATCTCGCCATCAAGATACTCGACGTCGGGAGAAGTGTCCGGCTACCGGATCGTGAAGTGCACGGCGTCCTCCAGGAACGGCAGCTCCAGCCACGGCTTGGGCTGCGCCACCAGCGCCAGCAGCGTGATCGCCACGCCGAGGAGTCCGTACGTGACCATGTCCGTGAACCGGGAGCGCACCGCGAGCATGCCCACCGAGGGCAGTACGCGGCGCAGTACGGCGCCGGCGATCAGCGCGAGGCCGATGACCAGGCAGCCGATGCGGGCGTAGCCGACGGCGGTGACGACCAGCCCGGCGGCGGTCGCGCCGAGCACGGCGAGCATCGGCCACTGCCGCGCGGGGGCAGGCGCGTCACTGGGAGCGGCCCGGCCGCCGCCCTCGGGCCGGGCGGTGTCCCGGGTGACAGGAGGAAACCGCCGCGAGGCCCGCACAGCAACCCCATCAGCCCCGGGAGCACTCACCACCCCGTTGACCTCGGGCTGGGGCACGGGCTGGGGCTGGGGCTCGGCCTGGGGCTGGGGCTCGGCCTGCGGCCGGGACTCGGGCTGCGGCCGGGACTCGGCCTGCGGCCGGGACTCAGCCGCCGGGCTGGGCTCGGGCTGGCCGGGCTCGGCCTGGCCCTGCTCGGGCTGTGACTCCGGCTTCGCCGAGGGCTTGGCCGCGGGGCTTCCCTCGGGCTTTTGCGCGGCCTCGGCCTCCGCACCGCCCTGGGGCTCGCGTACTGGACCGCGCTCGGGCCGGCCCTCCGACGTAGGGCCGCCCTCGGGCACGCGCCCGGCGTCCGGCGTGGGCCCGGGGCGGCCGGCGACGCCCTTGGGGTGGGCCGCCGCACTGTCTTCCGGCTGTGCTTCTGCCGCCATGTCTCGCCCTCTCGTCCCTGTGCGCTTCCCGGTCAGCTGCCGGCAAGCGCCGCCCGCTCGGCCGCCTCGACGACGTTGACCAGCAGCTGCGCCCGCGTCATCGGGCCGACACCGCCCGGGTTCGGGGCGACCCAGCCGGCCACCTCCGCGACGCCGGGGTGGACGTCTCCGACGATCTTGCCGTTCTCGTCGCGGCTGACGCCGACATCGAGGACGGCGGCCCCCGGCTTGACGTCCTCCGGCTTGATCAGGTGCGGGACACCGGCCGCGGCGACGATGATGTCGGCGCGCCTGAGCTGCGCGGACAGATCACGGGTACCCGTGTGGCACTGCGTCACGGTCGCGTTCTCGGACTTGCGGGTCAGCACCAGCGGCATCGGGCGGCCGATGGTGATGCCGCGGCCGACGACCACGACATGCGCCCCGCTGATCTCGACCCCGTGGTGCCGCAGCAACTGCACGATGCCGTACGGGGTGCACGGCAGCGGGCCGGTCTCGTTCAGCACCAGCCGGCCGAGGCTCATCGGGTGCAGCCCGTCGGCGTCCTTGGCCGGATCCATCAGCTCCAGGACCCGGTTGGTGTCGATGCCCTTCGGCAGTGGGAGTTGGACGATGTACCCCGTGCACTCCGGGTTCTCGTTCAGCTCGCGGACCACCGCCTCGATCTCCTCCTGCGTGGCGGTGCCGGGCAGTTCGCGCTGGATCGAGGCGAGCCCGACCTCGGCGCAGTCCCGGTGCTTTCCGTTGACGTACCAGCGGCTTCCCGGATCGTCGCCGACCAGCAGAGTCCCGAGGCCCGGCGTCACACCCTTCGCCTTCAGGGCCGCCACACGGGCGGTCAGGTCGGACTTGATCGCAGCTGCGGTGGCCTTGCCATCGAGAATCTGGGCAGTCATGTACCCATCCTCGCGGATGTACCCGCCGGGGTTCCAATCCGGGCGCGCGGCCCGCCCGGAAGGTTGCACTTGCACAACTCCTGGAGACACCGACTGGACAAAAAGAGGACAGTCCTACAACGATGATCCGCGCAGTACCGCGGGCAGTGCCGGGGGGCGGACCGCTTCAGTCGTATAACTCTCCTCCGCGCGGGCCGCGCCGTCCCCGCACATTTAACGGAGGAACTCCCCCATGAGCTTCGGCGACCCGAACAACCCCTACGGGCAGCAGCCCCCGCAGGGTCAGCCCAACCCGTACGGCCAGCCGCAGGGCCAGCCCGGCTACGGCTACCCGCAGCAGGCCCCGCAGGGCGTCCCCCCGCAGCAGGGTTACGGCTACCCGCAGGGCGCCCCGCAGCCCGCGCAGCCGTACGGCGCGTACCCGCAGCAGGGCTACGGCCAGGGTCAGGCCGGCGTTCAGCAGGCGTACGCCGGCTGGGGCGCGCGATTCGTCGCCCGCATCCTGGACGGCCTGATCCTGGGCCTCGTACCCGGAATCCTGATGTTCGCGAGCATCGACTCGACGACCGGTGAGATAGGCGGTCTCTACTACGTCGGCGTGCTTCTGATGATCGTCGGCTGGGTCTACTTCGCCTATCTCCTCGGCAGCACCGGTCAGACCCCCGGCCGCAAGGCCCTGAGCATCCAGGTGCTCAAGGAGTCCACCGGGCAGCCGCTCGGCTTCGGCATGGCGTTCGTCCGCTACCTGCTGGACTTCATCAACGCCCTGCCCTGCTACCTCGGTTACCTGTGGCCGGCGTGGGACGCCAAGAAGCAGCACTTCACCGACAAGATCACGGGATCCGTCGTCGTCAAGAAGTTCTGACGCACCGCGCCCGCAAGCCCGAAGGCCGTACCCTCCAAGGAGGTACGGCCTTCGGGCGCGTCCTGCTTCCGGTCAGTGGAAGAAGTGCCGCGTACCGGTGAGGTACATCGTCGCGCCCGCCTTCTTCGCCGCCTCCACCACCTGCTCGTCGCGGACCGAACCGCCCGGCTGCACCACGGCCTTGATGCCCGCCTCGAGCAGGATCTCCAGCCCGTCGGGGAACGGGAAGAACGCGTCGGACGCGGCGTACGCCCCCCGCGCCCGCTCCTCGCCCGCGCGCTCCACCGCGAGCTTCGCGGAGTCCACCCGGTTGACCTGGCCCATGCCGACACCGACGGACGCGCCGTCCTTGGCCAGCAGGATCGCGTTGGACTTCACGGCGCGGCACGCCTTCCACGCGAAGGCCAGCTCGGCGAGCTCCTCGGCGGAGAGCGCCTCGCCCGTCGCCAGGGTCCAGTTGGCGGGGTCGTCCCCCTCCGCCTGGAAGGTGTCTGAGTCCTGGAGCAGCGCGCCGCCCGAGACCGGCTTGAGATCCCACGGCTGCAGCGGGGAGCCGTCGACCTTCAGGACCCGGATGTTCTTCTTGCGGGCCAGGACCTCGACGGCCCCGTCCTCGTACCCCGGGGCGGCGATGACCTCGGTGAAGATCTCCGCGACCTGCTCGGCCATGGCCACGCTCACCGGGCGGTTGACGGCGATGACGCCGCCGAACGCGGACAGCGGGTCGCAGGCGTGCGCCTTGCGGTGCGCCTCGGCGACGTTCGCGCCGACCGCGATGCCGCACGGGTTGGCGTGCTTGATGATCGCGACGCACGGCTCGTCGTGGTCGAAGGCGGCGCGGCGCGCGGCCTCGGTGTCCACGTAGTTGTTGAAGGACATCTCCTTGCCGTGCAGCTGCTCGGCGTTGGCGAGGCCGCCCGGCCGGCCGTCGGTGTAGAGCGCGGCGGCCTGGTGGGGGTTCTCGCCGTACCGGAGGGTGGCCTTGCGCTCCCACGCACCCGCGAGGAACTCGGGGAGGACGGCGCCCTCGTCGGGGGCGTACGAGTCGGTGAACCAGGAGGCCACGGCGACGTCGTACGCGGCCGTGTGCTGGAACGCCTGCGCCGCCAGACGCTTACGGGCGGTCAGGTCGAAGCCGCCGCCCTTGGCCGCCGCGAGCACATCCGCGTACTGCTCGGGGCTGGTGACAACCGCGACGGAGGGGTGGTTCTTGGCGGCGGCGCGGACCATCGAGGGGCCGCCGATGTCGATCTGCTCGACACACTCGTCGGGGGTGGCGCCGGAGGCGACGGTCTCCCGGAAGGGGTAGAGGTTGACGACCACGAGGTCGAACGGCTCCACGCCCAGCTCGGCCAGCTGCTCGCGGTGCGAGTCGAGCCGCAGGTCGGCGAGGATGCCGGCGTGCACGCGCGGGTGCAGGGTCTTGACCCGGCCGTCCAGGCACTCGGGGAAGCCGGTGAGCTCCTCGACCTTGGTGACGGGCACCCCGGCCGCGGCGATCTTCGAGGCCGTCGAACCGGTGGAGACCAGCGTGACACCCGCCTCGTGCAGTCCGCGGGCGAGGTCTTCCAGCCCCGTCTTGTCGTAGACGCTGACCAGTGCGCGGCGGATGGGCCGCTTGGTACCTTCGGCGGTCACTGGATTGTCACCTTTCGTCCCTCAATGCGGTAGCCGTGCCGGGCCAGACGCCCCACGACATCGACGAGCAGCCTGCGCTCGACTTCCTTGATGCGCTCATGCAGCGCGGTTTCGTCGTCTTCGTCCCGGACCTCGACCACGCCCTGGGCGATGATCGGGCCGGTGTCGACGCCGTCGTCCACGAAGTGGACGGTGCAGCCGGTGACCTTCGCCCCGTACGCGAGCGCGTCGCGCACGCCGTGGGCGCCGGCAAAGCTCGGCAGCAGGGCGGGGTGGGTGTTCACGAACCGCCCGCCGAAGCGCGCGAGGAACTCCTTCCCCACGATCTTCATAAAGCCGGCCGACACCACCAGGTCCGGTTCGTACGCGGCCGTGGCGGCGGCCAGCGCCGCGTCCCACTCCTCGCGCGAGCCGTACGCCTTCACCGGGCACACGAACGTCGGCAGCCCGGCCCGCTCCGCGCGCTCCAGCCCGGCGATGCCCGCGCGGTCGGCGCCGACAGCCACGATCTCGGCCCCGTACCCCGCCGGATCGGCGGCGATGGCGTCGAGCAGGGCCTGGAGATTCGTACCGGACCCCGACACCAGCACCACAAGGCGCTTGGCTGCCGGGAGGGAGGGAGGGGAGGCCACAGCGGGGCCCTTTCTCGCGGTGCTGCCGTTTGTACGGTCGTACGAAAGCTTCCGGCCCCGCGATACGGGGAACCCTACGAAGCGGTCGACCGTCAGCAACGATACCGGCACACCGAGCGGCCCCCACGGGACGGGGGGATGGCCGCGAGGTAGCGTCTGGGGAGGATCCGTCCCCCGTACGGGGAACAGACGACACAAGGGGAAGACGCTCACCTGATGCCGGACCGACGCCGCCGCACGACTCTCCGCCTTCCGCTGTCCGACACCTTCGACGCGGAGCGTGGCTCATCGATGCTGCTGCGAGATCGCCAGTCCCCGACCCCGCCGTCGGCTCCGGAAGGGGACGACAACCCCTTCGCCCCGCCGCCCGAGGGCAGACCGGACCAGCCGTGGCAGCCGCGCCGCCCGGCGAACGGCGAGGGCGAGCGCGACGGTGAGGAGGGCGGGGAGGGCCGCGACGGCGACGACTCACGGCCTTCGCCGTGGGGCGGCCGCTGGAGCAGCCGCCAGCCGGGGCGCGAGGGCGGCGAGTTCGGCCGCAGGCCCCGTGGGGGCGGCCAGGACGAGGGTCAGGGCGGCCCCGGCGGCGGGTTGCGCTGGGACCCGACCGACCCGGCACAGCGGCGCGCCCGTTACGCGCTGCTCTCCGGCATGTGGGCCTTCTTCTTCGCGCTGTTCGGTCAGCCCGAGATCGGCCTGATGCTCGGTGCGCTCGCCCTGTACTGGGGCATCAGCTCGCTGCGCGCCGAGCCGCGGGTACCTGACCCGACCGCGCAGGCGCCGGCGCCGACGGCCGCGAGCGGCAGCGGCGGCAAGCCGCAGAAGACGGCGGCGGTGAGCGGACTGGTCACCGCGTCGCTGGCGCTGCTGATCGTGGCCGGGACGTTCACCACGCAGATCGTCTACCGCGACTTCTACGCGTGCACGAATGATGCGCTGACGAAGTCGTCCCAGCTCAAGTGCAACGACATGCTGCCGCCGTTGGTCGAGAAAATGATCGGCGTCAAGGAGTAGCCCCTCTCTCGCTCTCGTCGTCTCTCGGTGGCTCGGCGGGGTGCGGAGCCTCCGGGGACTCCGCCGGCTTGTGGTCCCGTTCCTCCCGCAGGTCCGGCATCAGGCCGCCCGACGCCGCCCTGATCGCCGCCCAGCGCACCTCGCGTGCGCCGGTGGAGTGCCAGCCGCCCGGGTCCGGATCCGCCGCCGGGCCCTTGGGGGGCAGGAAGTCGTACGGATCGAAGCCGTCGTCGCCGTCCGGATCATCCCGGTCACGCAGCTCGCCCGGGTCGTTCGCCGGGGCGGCAGTAGCCTGCCGCGGCCGACGCCACCAGCGCAGCCGCCCGGACGCGGGGGCTGCGGGAGACGCGGGCGGCGGGCTGGGGGCCGGGGCCGGTTCCGCAGCTCGCTCCTGCTCCGCCGTCCGCCGCCAGGCGCGCGACGTACCTTCGCGCAGCCGCCATGCGCGCAGGGTGAGCGACAGCGGAACGCTCAGGACCAGCGTCCACGCCAGCGCCGCCGCGCCCGCCTGCCACCAGACGGGGCCGAAGTCCGCCAGCCGGCCCGTTCCCAGCGGGCCGCCGGACGCCGCCGCCAGTACCGCGACCGCCAGCGCGCACACCACCGAGGCGCAGGCCGCCGCCAGCGCGGTCGCCCGGCGGCTCCAGGCCTCCTCCTGTAGGGCGAAGACAGGGGCGGCCGTACGTACGGTGAACCAGGCCACCGCAGCGCCCGCGGCCACCGGCACGGCCGCGGCGGACCAGGTCAGCGGCGTCCCGGGCCCCTCGGCCGGCAGCGCGGCGAGCAGCGGGAACTGGGGCAGGGCAGGGGCGCCCACCAGGGCGAGCGGGCCCGCGGTGGCCGACGTACCCAGGGCGAATCCGGGGCCGAGGCCGTAGGCGGCCCCCCAAACGGCGGCGTTCGGAACCAGCGCGAGGGCCAGCAGCAGCACCGCGAACCGGCCGGACCACACGCCGCTGAGCTGGAGGAACGACTCCTGCGCAGGGCCCGCGTGGCCGACCAGGGAGGCGGCGGTCAGCAGCGCGCCACCCCCGAGCAGCACCAGGACACCCGCCGCTGCGGACCGGAGGACGACGGTGAACCGGGGGCGCGCGATGGCCTTCCGTACACCCCGGGGCACCCAGGCCGGGAGCGGTCCGCGCGGGCAACCGCTCGCCGTCCACACCCCCGTCGCGGCCGCCCCGGCCGCGACGAGCGGCAGATGCAGTACGGCACTCAGCGGGGCGGCCGGCAGCGGTCCGCCCGCCGCGTAGACGGCGACGGCGGCACCGACCAGCAGATAGCCGGCCGTCACCCCGTAGAAGGCGATGCGCGGCGTGACCACGGGCGTCGACGCGACGAGCAGCGAGCCGATGAGCGACGCGCCTTCCGGAGTCTCCGGAGCCTCGCCGGGTTCGAGCGCGTGCCGCGCGGCGCGGTGCACGAGCCCCACCGGCAGCGCGACAAGCAGTAGCGGCGTGAGCCCGACGGGCGCCGGCACGCCGGACAGGGCGTCGGCCCGGACCAGCTCCGTACCGTGCGCCAGCAGCCACAGTCCGGCCGCGACGTGCATCGCCCCGGCGGGGCCGCTGTCGGGGTAGGGGGAACTGATCCACAGCACGATGACGAGGACGGCGAGTGCGCCGAGCCCGAGCCCGGCCGCGATCGCGCCGCCCAGGGCGCAGGCGACGGTCGCCGAGGCGCGGGCGCGCGCGGAGGGCGGCATCGGCGGCAACGACGGGCGGTGTTCGGTCACTTGAGTCACGCCGCAATGGTCCCAACGACACGCGGTTTATCCATGTAACAGGCGAATGGCCGTTGTGTCGCTCAATATACGGTTATGTACTTTTTCGCCCAGCGTCGTGCTGTGTGGAGTCCGTCATGACACGGAGCACCGAGTCCGCTTCCGGCCTGTCACTGCCCGCCCCCAAGGAGCGCCGGAGGCTGCGTGAGGCGAAGGCGATGAGCCATGAGGAGATCGCGGCGGCGGTAGGTGTCACCGCCTCGACGGTTCGGGCGTGGGAGACGGGCAAGACGTCCCCGCGCGGGCGCAAGCGTCAGGCGTACGCGAAGCTGCTGGCCGGTCTCCGGGCGGACCTGGACGCGACGACCGGCGCGCAGCCTCGCGAGGGCAGCCCGTCGGACCGCCTCGCGGGCGAGCCGCCGCAGTCCGAACCACCGGCCCGGACCAGCCCGGCCCCGCCGCCGAAGCCCGCCGCGGCGCACACCCGCCCCCGGGCCACGGCCAAGCGCGCGGCGAAGCCGCCGTCGAACGCGGCGGCGCCCCGGCACGAGGGCGCGGCGCCGGCCGCGACGGCCGGCACGTCCACGACGGACCCGGCCGGCAGCCCTCCGGCGCACCCGATCACGGCAGCGCCCCCGCCACCCCCCGACCCGGCCCCGGCGGAACCGGCACGGGCCTCGGACGCGGCCCCCGCCCCGGCCCCGGCCCCGGCCCCGGCCCCGGAACGAACACCACCGGGTCCCGCAGCCGTACCGGCCGCGGACACGGACCGGGCCACCGGCCCCGCGACGTACGCGGCAGACACGCGCCGCCCGGCGACCGCACGGCAGGCATCCACGGCCGCCTACACATCGGCCGCGCAGTACCCGGCCCCCGCCCCGGAGGCGGCCGCCGGCTCGCGCGCCCCCTGGGCGGCCCCGCTGAGCCCGGCGGAGGCGTTCGACGCGCTGTACGCGTACGCCGCCCCCGCACTCGCCCGGCAGGCGTACATGCTCACCGGCCGGCGTGCGCTCTCCCAGGAGGCCGTCGAGCGGGCCTTCCAGCAGGCCTGGCAGCGCTGGCCCGAGGTCGCCAGGGACCCGGATCCGGTCGGGTGGGTGCGCGCGGCGGCGTACGAGTACGCGCTCTCGCCCTGGCACCGGCTGCGCCGCGCCCACAGGGAGCCCGACCGGCCGCCGGCCAGGGCCGAGGACCGCGTACTGCTGGATGCGCTGCTGGACCTGCCGCCCATGTACCGCCGCACCCTGCTGCTGTACGACGGCGTGGGGCTCGACCTGCCCGAGACGGCAGCGGAGACCGAGGCGAGCACCCCCGCGGCGGCGGGCCGGCTGCTGAACGCGCGGGCGGCGGTCGCGGAGCGACTTCCCGAGCTCAAGGCGGCGACCTCCCCCGCCGAGCAGTCGTCGATCCTGCACGCCCGGCTGACAGCGCTCGCCCCGGTCGTACCGATGGTGCCGCCGCCCGCCCGGAACGTACGGACGACGGGCGAGCGCAGGACACAGCTGTGGACGCGGGCCGCCATCGGCCTCACGACGGCGATTGTGGCGGCGACGCTGTTCACGCTGGCCACCGCGCCGACACGGTACGAACCGGCGCAGGCCCCCGGCGAGGCCGTTCCCGGCGTGCCGCCTCCGCACATGGGCCCGCAGCTGCTGAGCCCGCAGGCCAGGCAACTGCGCCAGAAGCTCCGATCGGAAGCGGAAAGCGGACCGGAACGCCTGCGCCCGGAGCTGCGTTGACCGGCCCACCCGGCCGGGCCATACGCGTGTGGGCCCGCGCCCCCTCCGGGGTGCGGGCCCACAACGCGTAACTTGTAACTCTGCAGCTAGCGCCCCAGCGTCACGCGCCGAGGATCTCGCGCGCCAGCTTGGCGGTCTCGGTCGGCGTCTTGCCGACCTTCACGCCGGCGGCCTCGAGGGCCTCCTTCTTGGCCTGTGCGGTGCCAGAAGAACCGGAGACGATCGCACCGGCGTGACCCATGGTCTTGCCCTCCGGCGCGGTGAAGCCCGCGACGTAGCCGACGACCGGCTTGGTCACGTTCTTCGCGATGAAGTCCGCCGCCCGCTCCTCCGCGTCGCCACCGATCTCACCGATCATCACGATCAGCTCGGTCTCCGGGTCGGCCTCGAACGCGGCCAGCGCGTCGATGTGCGTCGTACCGATGACCGGGTCGCCACCGATGCCGACGGCCGACGAGAAGCCGATGTCACGGAGCTCGTACATCATCTGGTAGGTCAGCGTGCCGGACTTCGACACGAGACCGATGCGGCCGGGCTTGGTGATGTCGCCCGGGATGATGCCGGCGTTGGACTGGCCGGGGGTGATCAGACCGGGGCAGTTCGGGCCGATGATCCGGGTCTTGTTGCCGTTGGCGGTCGCATACGCCCAGAACGCCGCGGAGTCGTGCACCGCGATGCCCTCGGTGATGACGACGGCCAGGCCGATCTCGGCGTCGATCGCCTCGACGACGGCGGCCTTCGCGAACGCCGGCGGCACGAAGAGGACGGAGACATCGGCTCCGGTCTTCTCCATCGCCTCGGCGACGGAGCCGAAGACCGGTACCTCGGTGCCGTCGAAGTCGACCGTCGTGCCGGCCTTGCGCGGGTTCACGCCGCCGACGATGTTGGTGCCGTCACCGAGCATGAGCTTGGTGTGCTTCATACCGGTGGCGCCGGTCATGCCCTGGACGATGACCTTGCTGTCCTTGGTGAGGAAGATAGCCATGGCTTCTGTTCCCCTCTTCCTTACTTCGCAGCCGCGAGCTCGGCGGCCTTGTCGGCCGCGCCGTCCATGGTGTCCACGCGCTGCACGAGCGGATGGTTCGCGTCCGACAGGATCTTGCGACCCAGCTCCGCGTTGTTGCCGTCGAGGCGCACGACCAGCGGCTTGGTGACGTCCTCGCCCTTGGACTTGAGCAGCGCCAGGGCCTGGACGATGCCGTTGGCGACCTCGTCGCACGCGGTGATGCCACCGAAGACGTTGACGAAGACGGACTTGACGTCGGGGTCGCCGAGGATGATCTCGAGGCCGTTCGCCATGACCTCGGCGGAGGCGCCGCCACCGATGTCGAGGAAGTTGGCGGGCTTCACGCCGCCGTGGGCCTCACCGGCGTACGCGACGACGTCGAGGGTGCTCATGACGAGACCCGCGCCGTTGCCGATGATGCCGACCTCACCGTCGAGCTTGACGTAGTTGAGGTTCTTGGCCTTGGCAGCAGCCTCGAGCGGGTTGGCTGCTGCCTTGTCCTCGAGGGCCTCGTGCTCGGGCTGGCGGAAGTCGGCGTTCTCGTCGAGCGAGACCTTGCCGTCGAGCGCGATGACGCGGCCGTCGGCGACCTTCGCGAGCGGGTTGACCTCGACGAGGAGCGCGTCCTCGGCGATGAAGGTCTTCCACAGCGTCTGGAGGATCTCGGCGATCTGGCCGGCGACGTCGGCCGGGAACTTCGCGGCCGCGACGATCTCGGCGGCCTTCTCTGCGGTGACACCCTCGTTGGCGTCGACCGGGATCTTCGCCAGGGCCTCGGGCTTGGTGGCCGCGACTTCCTCGATGTCCATGCCGCCCTCGACGGAGGCCATGGCCAGGAAGGTGCGGTTGGTGCGGTCGAGGAGGTACGAGACGTAGAACTCCTCGGCGATCTCCGGCGCGGTCTCCGCGAGCATCACCTTGTGGACCGTGTGGCCCTTGATGTCCATGCCCAGGATCTGCCCGGCCTTCTCGACCGCGTCAGCCGGGTCGGAGGCGAGCTTCACGCCGCCGGCCTTGCCGCGGCCGCCGGCCTTCACCTGCGCCTTGACGACCGACCGGCCGCCCAGACGCTCGGTCACCTCGCGCGCCGCCTCAGGCGTGTCGATGACTTCACCGGCCAGCACCGGTACACCGTGCTTGGCGAAGAGGTCCCTCGCCTGGTACTCGAACAGGTCCACGCGCGTCCGTCCCTTGTCTTTTTAAGATTCGCAGTGATCGCGGTTCGTAATCTGCGTGGGCGTGCCGCGAAGGGCAACGTGACTGCGCTGTCACAGGGGAGGCGCACACGGTGTCCGGGAGCGCGGCATGTCCGTCTCGCAGGTTATCCCCGTGGGCCACAGGTCCCTAAATCGCAGATCACACCGGGGCGGTGATACCTGTCACAGATCCCGCCTGCGGCGGACACGGGCCGGGCGAGGCCGGGCGGCCCCCACCGCCGTAGGGGCCGCCCGGTGATCGTCCGTACGCCGTGGCGTACGTCGTGGCGTACGTCGTACTCAGATGCCGTAGGAGCCGGAGAACGCGTCCTGCGCGAACTGCGGGGCGATCGAGGTCATGCCCTGGGCGCCGGTGACGGCGTTCCCGGCCGCGGGACGGGCGTCCTCGGTGACGCCGGCGACGAGACCGCCGGCGAACGGCTGGACATCCGAGGTCACGCCGTACGCGAACGGCTCGACCTCGCCCACTACACCCTGCGCGAACGGGGCGACGGTGTCGCCGACGACGCCCTGCACGATCGGCTCCACCTCGGAGACGACGCCTCCGGCGAGCCACTGGGCCTCGCCCGCCACGCCGTAGGCGAACGGCGGGACGTCGCCCACCACACTCTCCGCGAAGTGGACGGGAGCCTGCTCGTTCTTCCCGTACCCGCCCGCGGGGCGCGTCGCGTCGGTCCGGCTGTCAGGGGGCACCTGTCCCCAAGCCGCCGGGCGGTACGAGGAAAAGGGCACCGGCACCGCCTGGTCCGACCCTGCCTGGTGGGGCGGGGCCGGGGCTTCGTCGGGCGAAGGCCGGTCGGATGCAGGGAGCGTTTGCCCGTTCTCGGGTGCCTGGGGTGTGCGGTCTCCCTCCGGGTCGCCGAGAGGCGGCAGCGGAACGGGCAGCGGATCCGGCAGCGAGGCGGGCAGCGCGCCGGTGACCTCCTCTGCCACCTCGCCCACCGGGCGGACGACTTGGTGCACGGTGTCCGCGACGGGCCGGGTCAACGCGCCTATGGAGTCGGCGGCCATGCGCAGTTCGCGCGGGACCACCTCCCGCATCCGGTCCCGTACTTCGGCGACCGGGGCCACCGGCAGTTCCGCCGCGTGGGCCGGCCCTCCGCAGAGGAAACCGAGCGCCAGCAGGCCCCCGAGGAAGAGCACGACCGGCAGCACACGCCGCCCGGCCGCGGCGCGCAGCTTGCGCACGGCGGCAACGGAACGAGCAAACGCTGCGGTCAAGATGGGGGAGCCTTCCCAGGGCGGCGGAACACGGCATTCCATGGGGAACAGGACGAAGGCTGCACGAGCCTCCCGGGGTCACGCAAGTCCCGTGTTACTGATGAGTCACCATGTCCGGTATGGGTAGCGGCCGTTTCTCGATCGCGGCCGCCATCACCTCCGGGAACAGATCGGGCGTACAGGCGAACGCGGGGGCACCGAGCGCGGCCAGGTCTGCCGCGTGCCGGCGGTCGTACGCGGGGGCGCCCTCGTCGGAGAGCGCGAGCAGCGCCACGAACTGCACGCCCGCAGCCTTCATTGCGGCCACCCGCTTGAGCATCTCGTCCCGGATTCCTCCCTCGTACAGATCGCTGATGAGGACGACGACAGTGTCCGCGGGCCGGGTGATCTGCGACTGGCAGTACGCGAGCGCCCTGTTGATGTCGGTGCCGCCGCCCAGCTGGGTTCCGAAGAGGACATCAACCGGATCGTCCAGCTGATCGGTGAGGTCCACCACGGCGGTGTCGAAGACGACAAGGCGGGTGGCGATGGAGCGCATCGAGGCGAGGACCGCGCCGAAGACCGAGGCGTAGACGACCGACGCCGCCATCGACCCCGACTGGTCGATGCACAGGACGACGTCCTTCTTCACGGACTGCGAGGCCCGGCCGTAGCCGATCAGCCGCTCCGGCACAATGGTCCGGTACTCGGGCAGGTAGTTCTTCAGGTTGGCCCGGATGGTGCGGTCCCAGTCGATGTCCCGGTGCCGCGGCCTGCTGATCCTGGCCGAACGGTCCAGCGCCCCGGACAGCGTGGCGCGCGTCCGGGTGGCGAGGCGCTTCTCCAGGTCCTCGACGACCTTGCGCACCACCGCGCGGGCCGTTTCCTTAGTCGTCTCCGGCATCGCCTTGTTGAGCGAGAGCAGCGTGCCCACCAGGTGCACATCCGCCTCGACGGCCTCCAGCATCTCCGGCTCCAGCAGCAGGGCGGACAGGCCGAGCCGGTCGATGGCGTCGCGCTGCATCACCTGAACGACGGAGCTCGGGAAGTACGTACGGATGTCGCCCAGCCAGCGCGCCACGGATGGCGCCGACGCCCCGAGCCCGGCCGAACGGTCACGGCCGCTCTGCCCGTTCCCTCCCTTGCCGTAGAGCGCGGCGAGCGCGGCGTCCATCGCCGCGTCCCGCCCGGCGAGGGTGCATCCGGTCCCTTCGGCCGACTCTCCGCCGAGCACCAGCCGCCACCGCCTGAGCCTCTCCTCGGCAGGGTCGGTACGGTCGGCACGGGCCATGGTCATTGAGCCACCTCCACGGGCACATCGGGCATGTCGAGCAGCAGGCGGAGCACGGGCAGCACAGCGTCCGCGCGCTGCGGGTCCAGCTCCGCGGCGAAGCCGGGGACGGCCGCCGCGGTGGCTCCGGCCGCCGGCCCGGCCCGGCCGGCGGGGCCGCGCCGGACCAGCTCGCCGAGCGTGCGGCGCACGCCCGGCTCGTACGCCGAGAACGTGCGGCGCAGCAGCGGCAGCACATCGGTGAACGCGTCCGCGGGCACAGCGGTGAGCCAGCTGTCGAGCAGGCTGAGCAGCCGCTCGTCGTGGACGAGCAGCATTCCCCCGCCGGCACTGCCACCGACGAAACCCTCGACCCAGGCCGCGGCGTCCCCCGGCGCGGTTCCCGCCGACAGCGCGAGCGCCATGAGCCGCGCCGCCTCGTCCTCCTCGAGCCGCCCGTCGTCCAGCAGCAGCCGGGCGGCCCGGCCGCGTATGACGCCGGGCACGGTGTCCCGCCCGGCGAGCGTCCGCAGTACCGCCGCCCAGCGACCGCGCAGCCCGTCGTCGGCCAGCAGGCCGATCGCCGAATGGACGGCGTCCACATGGCCGCGCATCTCCGCCGCGCCGTCGGTGTCGAGTCCGGCGCACGCGGGCGGCAGCCCGACGCAGACCCGCTCGGCCAGGCCCGCCGCCACCTCGGCGAGGGCAGCCGTGTCCGTGCCCCGCACATCCCCGTACCGCAGCGAGCGGGCCAGCGCGGGCAGGGCCTGCGCGAGATGGCCGACGTCCGCGTCGAGCGCCGCCCGGTCGGCCAGGACCTTCATCACCAGGGGCAGCGCGTCGGGCAGTTCGGCCAGCAGGCATCGCTCGGCGAGCGCGGTGACTTCACCGAGCGCGGTGGCGGCGACCGCCTCCGACTCGGCCTTGGCCGTGGCGGCGGACCGTACGGTCGTCCCCCATATCCCGGCCTCGGCGACCCGCACCGAGAGCTCCGGTTCCCACCGCAGCCGCCAGGTCTCCCGGAACGTGCCGGTACTGCCGCGTGAGCGCGCCGGCTCGCCCCACCCGACGGACAGCAGACGCAGCCGGTGCAGCAGCCGGCTCCGCGCGGAGTCCGTGTCCTTGCGCAGGTCGAGCTCCAACTCCCGCTCCAGCGCCTCCGGTTTCAGCCGGAGTGTGCGCTGCGCGCGGGTCAGATCGCGCTGCAGGGGCACGACGGGGGCGGACTCGGGCACCTCACCGAGCACATCGCCGACGACCAGCCGGTCCTGCACGAGCGAGAGCGGTATGTCGGAGCCTTCGCACATCACGGCCCGGACGGCGTCGGTGGTCTCCGAGAGACCGGCGAGCGGACGGCCCCGCATGGCGGCGAGGGTGTCGGCGAGCCGGACCGCCTCGATGACATGGGCGGACGAGACCGGGCGGTCCTCCTCCCGCAGCAGTCCCGCGACCTTGGTCATCCACCGCTCGACCGGCCGGTCCGGGGCGCTGAACAGATGCCCGTACCAGCCGGGCGAGGCGATCCCCGCCCCGTACCCGCTGTCCCGGGAGAGCCGCCGGTGCGTCCAGGGCACCCACGTCATCTCGATCCTGGCCTTGGGCAGCCCCTTGAGCAGTGCCCGGTCGGCGGTGGCCGTGGTCCGCTCCTGGAGCGCCGGCACATGCCACGCCCCGCACACCACGGCGAACTCGTCACCGAACTCGCGTCGTGCCGCGCGCAGTTGGAGCCGCATATGGGCCTCACGCACCAGATCGCGCGCGTGCCCGCCGTCCCCGTACGTCTCGCGCAGCGCGGCCATCGCGTCACCTAGTGCCTCGAACGCGGCCAGCGGGCCGGCAGTGTCGCGGTGTTCCACGACGTCTTCCCACCAACGCTCGGGATCGTCGTATCCGGCGGTCTCGGAGAGGACGGCGATCGGATCGATGCGCAGCGCCTCCTCGGACGATTCCCCGGACGGTTCCTCGGACGGTTCCTCCCCCTCGGTGAGCGCGAGGGAGTGTGCGGCCGGGAGGTCGATGAAGCGGACCGGTACGCCCTGTTCGAGCGCCCAGCGGATGGCCACCCACTCCGGGGAGAACTCCGCCAGCGGCCAGAACGCCGCCCGCCCCGGATCGTCCGTGACATGGGCAAGCAACGCGACCGGCGGGCGCATGTCCACGTCCGCGGCGAGCGCCAGCACCGCGTCACCCTCGGGCGGGCCCTCGACCAGCACGGCCCGCGGCCCGGCCGCTTCGAGCGCGGCCCGCACCGCACGGGCCGACCCGGGCCCGTGATGGCGCACCCCGAGCAGGGCGGGTCCTGTCATACCGAGACCTCCCGGCAGGCGCGGTAGAAGTCCTTCCAGCCGTCGCGCTCGCGGACGACCGCCTCCAGGTACTCCTGCCAGATGACCCGGTCGGCGGCCGGGTCGCGGACCACCGCACCGAGGATTCCGGCCGCCACGTCCGCCGGCCGCAGGACTCCGTCGCCGAAGTGCGCGGCCAGGGCGAGGCCGCTGGTGACGACCGAGATGGCCTCGGCCGTGGACAGCGTGCCGCTCGGCGACTTGACCTTCGTACGGCCGTCACCGGTGACCCCGTCCCGCAGCTCGCGGAAGACGGTGACCACGCGGCGGATCTCCTCAATGCCCTCGGGCACGGCCGGCAGGTCCAGGGAGCGCCCTATCTGGTCGACGCGCCGGGCCACGATGTCCACCTCGGCGTCGGCCGTGGCGGGCAGCGGCAGCACGACCGTGTTGAAGCGGCGGCGCAGGGCGCTGGAGAGTTCATTCACCCCGCGGTCGCGGTCGTTGGCCGTGGCGATGAGGTTGAAGCCGCGGACAGCCTGCACCTCCTGCCCCAACTCGGGGATGGGCAGCGTCTTTTCGGAGAGCACGGTGATGAGCGTGTCCTGGACGTCCGCCGGGATGCGGGTGAGCTCCTCGACCCGCGCGGTCATGCCATCGGCCATGGCCCGCATGACGGGGCTGGGCACGAGCGCGTCACGGCTCGGCCCGTGGGCGAGTAGCTGGGCGTAGTTCCAGCCGTACCGGATGGCCTCCTCCGGGGTCCCCGCGGTGCCCTGCACCAGCAGGGTCGAATCGCCGCTGACGGCTGCCGCGAGATGCTCCGAGACCCACGTCTTCGCGGTGCCGGGCACACCGAGCAGCAGCAGCGCCCGGTCGGTGGCGAGCGTGGTGACGGCCACCTCGACGATGCGACGCGGGCCCACGTACTTGGGGGTGATCACCGTCCCTCCCCCAGACTTCGTCCGGGAGGTGCCCCCAGGCAGGGTGCCGCCGAGCAGATAGGTCGCCACCGCCCACGGCGACAGCTGCCACCGCACGGGCCTCGGCCGGTCGTCGGCGGCCGCCAGCGCCTTGAGTTCCTCCGCGAAAGCGTCCTCGGCGTGCGGCCGGATCGCCTCGTTTTCGGGCACGTTCATGGATCCCCCTCCAGATCTCCCGGGTGTGGTTTCCACCGTGCACCACGCCACTGACAATCGACCCAAGGTCGGGTATCGCCGCAGGTCAGAGCGATTGTCAGTGCGGGGATCTACCTTCGTGAACATGCTGCAATCGAACGGGGGACAGCCCCCGAACCCCCCGGAGCAGGGGGTGCGATGGACTGCGGATCAGGTGCTGGCACTGGCTTCTGATGACGCGTCACGCAAAGCGGGAAACAAACTCGGCACGGCGGGGCCGTGGTCGGAGGCGGGCAGCTCCGGAGCGGGCGCGGTGTGGGGACTGTGCAAGGGCAGCGGCAGCAAGCCGTACCAGACGGTGGTCGACACGGCGGAGGTCGCGTACAAGTGCTCCTGCCCGAGCCGGAAGTTCCCGTGCAAACACGCGCTGGGGCTGCTGCTGCTCTGGGCGGCGGACGACCGGGCGGTGCCGGACGCCGAGGAAGAGCCCGGCTGGGCGGGTGAGTGGCTCGAAGGCCGCAGCAAACGCGCCGAGAAGAAGCAGGAGACGGGAGCGGACGCGGCGAAGGCCGCCGATCCCGAAGCCGCCAGGCGCCGGGCCGAGCGCCGCGCCGAGCGGATCACCTCCGGCGCGACCGAGCTGGAGCAGCGGCTGTCGGACCTGCTGCGTGGCGGACTGGCCGCGGCCGAGCGGACGGGTTACGGGCTGTGGGAGGAGACGGCGGCCCGCATGGTCGACGCCCAGGCGCCGGGACTCGCGGGGCGCGTACGGGAGTTGGGGGCCATCCCGTCCTCGGGCCAGGGCTGGCCGGTGCGGCTGCTGGAGGAGTGCGCCCTGCTGCACATGCTGGACCGGGCCTGGCTGGGCCTGGACCGGCTGCCGGAGCCACTGGCCGCGACGGTGCGGACCAGGGTGGGCCTACCCGCGGTGGCGGACGGCCGGGCGGTCCGCGACCACTGGCTGGTGCTCGCGCAGTACGACACCACGGACGGCAGACTCACCACGCGCCGCATCTGGCTGCACGGCCGCACGTCGGGGCGCACCGCCCTGGTCCTCGACTTCGGCCCACCGGGCCGGCCGCCACAACTCGCCCTCCCGGTCGGCCTGGCCCTCGACGCCGAACTCACCTCCTTCGCCGGAGCCGGACAGCTCCGGGCCGAACTCGGCGAGCGGTTCGCCGCCCCTGCGCCCCTCGCGGGGCGCCCGCCGGGCGCGGACACGGGGACGGCCCTCGAGCTGTACGGACAGGCCCTGCGCGACGACCCGTGGCTGGACTCATGGCCGGTGACGCTGCACCAGGTCATACCGGTCCCGGCCGAAGGAGCCTGGCAACTGGCCGACGCGGCCGGCGACTCCGCCCTGCCAGTCAGCCCCGCCTTCCACTCCCGCCCGGGTCTGTGGCAACTGGCAGCCCTCTCCGGCGGCGCCCCGGTAACGGTATTCGGCGAATGCGGCCACCAAGGCTTCACCCCTCTGACGGCCTGGCCGGAAGGAGCAGAAGAACCGGTCCCACTGACCTGACGAAACGCCGGCGCGGATGACGGGGCGGGCGGCGGCGACGACCGCTGCGGCGCTCGCCACGATCCGGCGCGGCCGTGCTGGCGCGCCGGCGGCCACAGCGGCGGCGGTCCCGGCAGCGCGGCGGCGCGGGCGGTCCCGGCGGTGCGGCGGTCCCGGCGGTGCGGCGGCGCGGCGCTCGCCATGATCCGGCCCGCTGTGCCGGCGCCACGGCCGGGCGGCCAACGGCCGCGGCGGCAGCGGCGGTCGGCACGACCTGACCGGACGACCGCGTCGGCAGCCGGACCGGCGGCCGAACACGCGGCCTCCACGGACGGTTCGGCCGGCGACTGCCGGTCCACGGCAACCGGCTGCCGCACTACCGGCCATACAGCCGCCCCGAGCGACCGGCCTCGCGATCGACCCGCACAACATAGGGACTCGCCACCACGCCGGGGGAAGAGCCCGTCACCTCGGCCCTCCTGGGCACTGCGCAGTAACGGCGGGCTCCAACCGAGGACCGCTCCGCCGACGACCACCGACCGACGACGCGAACCGAAACGACCGGCCTCATGGCCGCCCCGAGCAACGGAGGGATCCTATGACCGACACCACGACGTCCTGGGAAGGGCTCGTCACCTCGGCCCTGTTGGGCACCGATCGGCGGCCGCCGGCAGCCGACTTGGTGCCGGCCGGGCACGACGCCGCGGCCGCGCTCCTGGACGCGGCGGCGCTGCACAGCGTGCGGCGCCGGGCGGGGCTGCTTCCCGCGCGTGCCGCCCAGCGCCCCGAGCCCGCACCGCACGATCCGCGCCCCGCACTGCCCGCGGCAGCCCGTCGCCGGCTCGCCCAGCTGCTGGCCGACCGGTCCGGGCCTGCGGGCACGGGCGGCCGGCGCGGAGCCTCACCCGACCTCACCGAACTGCTCCCCCAGTGGCTCGCCGCCGCCAACCGGCGCCGCTTCCGGGCGCCCCACGCGCTGCTGCCCGCGTTGCTGGACGCGGCCCGCGCCCGGACCGATCTGCGGCCGCAGGCGCTCACCCTGGCCGGACCGAGGGCGCTCTGGCTGGCGCGCCTCAATCCGGACTGGAAGTTCGCGCTGCGCGGCGCGGCCGGCAGTTCCGCGCTCCCCGACCCCGCTGACACCGATCAGGTGGCACTCCTGTGGCGGGAGGGCCTGTTCGCGGAGCGCGTCGCCCTGCTCACCGCCGTACGGGCCCAGGACCCGGCCGCCGCGCCGGCTCTGCTGGCGACCACCTGGGCGACCGAGCGGGCCGAGGACCGGCTGATGTTCCTCGACTCCCTGCGCACCGGGCTCTCCGATGCCGATGAGCCGTTCCTCGAACAGGCCCTCGCGGACCGCAGCCGCAATGTCCGCGCCACCGCCGCGGAGCTGCTCTCCGCGCTGCCGCGATCCGCCCTGGCCGCGCGGATGGCCGCCCGTTCGGAGTCCTGCGTGAGCCTGGACCGTACGGAAGGGGACGTACGTATCTGGGTGGAGGCACCGCACGAGTGCGACGCCGCCATGCAGCGGGACGGCGTGGTGCCCAAGCCCCCGGCCGGGCGCGGCGAGCGGTCCTGGTGGCTGGGCCAGCTGGTGGAGGCGGCCCCGCTGTCCGGCTGGCCGGGCCGGCTCGGCGGCCGGACGCCCGAGCAGATCGTGGCGCTGCCGGTGACCGACGGCTGGCAGGAGGAGCTGCACGCCGCCTGGTGCCGGGCGGCGGTACGGCAACGGGACGCGGATTGGTCGCGGGCCCTGCTCGGTGCGCCCGCGCTGCCCCTCGACGCCGGTCCCGGCACCGCCTCCCTCGCCGAGCGCGCGAAGCTGCTTGCCACGCTGCCGGGGCACGAACGTGCCGTCTGGGTGGCTGAGTTCATCGACGCGCACGGCCTGTCCGAGGCGTTCCAGCTGCTCGGGGTGTGCGCCGTCCCGTGGGCCGAGCCGCTCGGCCGGGCGGTGGTCGACGCGCTCGACATCGCGCGGGACGCCGGGAGCTATCCCTGGAGCTTCAGCGGAGTGATGGGCCTGGCGGAACGCTGCCTGGACCCGGCGGAGGCGAGCCGGCTCGAAATCCTGACGGCGATACCGGACGAGGCGGAGGGTGCGTCACCGGGCGCGGGCGGCTACTGGTCGGAGGCCTTCCAGCGGCTGGTCTCCACCCTGCGCCTACGCGCGGCGATGCTGGCGGAGCTGGACGCCCGACGGACCACGGCCAGGACCGCCCCGGCGCCTGACAGGGGCAGGTCGGGGCCGGTCTGAGCGGGTCGGAGCAGGTCGGGGCGGTCAGGCCTCGGCGGGCTGGCGCACGTTCGCGCGCACCCAGTCCACGATCGACGCGGTCGTCGCGCCCGGGGTGAAGATCTCGGCCACGCCCTTCTCCTTGAGCGGGGCGATGTCCGCCTCCGGAATGATGCCGCCGCCGAAGACCTTGATGTCCTCCGCGTCGCGCTCCGTCAGCAGCTCGAGCACCTTCGCGAAGAGCGTGTTGTGCGCGCCCGAAAGGATCGACAGACCGATCGCGTCGGCGTCCTCCTGGATGGCGGTGTCCACGATCTGCTCGGGCGTCTGGTGCAGGCCGGTGTAGATGACCTCCATACCGGCGTCGCGCAGGGCCCGCGCGATGACCTTGGCCCCGCGATCGTGCCCGTCGAGACCCGGCTTGGCCACCACCACGCGGATCGGACCGGTCACACCCATCACTGCCTCCATGTACCGACTGCGCCGTCATTGGCACGGGTCCCCGGTGCCGCGAGGGCCGGGGATGTGAACGAACGTTATCTACAGCATCCCGCAACCCCCCGTTTCGCGGGGGATAGCGAGGGGGAAATCACACATGGGACATGTTCGCTTTGCGCCGCGCCCGCATCACCCGGCTCAGGAGCCGCCAGCAGGGGACGGTCGCAAGGGGAGCCGCAACGAAGGCGCCGCCCCACCGTGCCGGCAGCCGCACGGCACGGTGGGGCGGCATACCGGCATTGATACGGCAGGGCACGGCACGGCAGCATGCGCGCTCGACCGACCACACCCCGCCCGCCGGCCTCCTCCGCCGCGGAGCCCCATGAGGGCATACGGGGGACAGAGGCGTCCTCCCTCATGCCATTCGGGAGGTCGGCCATGAGGATCCAGCTCCTGCTACCCCCTTGCCTCCGCCATATACGCCTGTCGGCCGCACTGGTCCGGGCCACCACCCTTGAGCTGGCGATCCTCGCCGGCCACCTCCTGCTCTACCCCACCGGCATCAGCCAGGAGCGCCGCCAAGGCTCCCCCGGTCCCCTGTCGTCCGCCGGTCCCCCGAGTCCCCCGAGTCCCACCGTATCCACCGGGGCCACCGGACCCGCCGGCGCCACCGAGGCCGTGCAGCTCCCGGCCGACCGCTCGTCCGGTACGCCGGTGGTCCTGCTGCACGGATTCGTCGACAACCGGTCCGTCTTCGTCCTGCTCCGGCGCTCCCTGACCGCGCACGGCCGGCACCATGTGGAGTCGCTCAACTACTCCCCGCTCACCTGCGACATACGGGCCGCTGCCGACCTGCTCGGCAGGCACATCGAGGAGATCTGCGCCCGCACCGGCCACCCGCAGATCGACATCGTGGGGCACAGCCTCGGCGGGCTGATCGCCCGTTACTACGTACAGCGGCTCGGCGGCGACACTCACGTCCGCACCCTGGTCACGCTCGGCACGCCGCACGCGGGGACCCGGATCGCCCCGCTGATGAGCGCGCACCCCATCGTGCGGCAGATGCGCCCCCACTCCGATGTGATCGAGGAGCTGCGCGAGCCGGCCCCGAATTGCCTCACCCGATTCGTCAGCTTCTGGAGCGACCTCGACCAGCTGATGCTTCCGCTCGAGACCGCCTGTATCGACCACCCCGACCTGATCGCACAGAACGTGCGGGTCAGCGGCATCGGCCACCTCGCACTTCCCGTGCATCCGGCGGTCGCGGCCGGGATCCGCCAGGCGCTGGAGGCCGCGGAAGCCCCGGCAGACACCTCGGGAACGGTCTCGGTGGCCTGAGGACACCCCCACGACATCGAACGTTCATCGAACACAGGGCCAAGGCTCTGCCCACAGTCGGCCGAAAGGCGGTCGAATGCCCGGTTCTTGAGCGCCCGAAACCTGCCGAAGATTGTCGCCGTCGCGTACCGCCGGGTACAGTCACGCCACTGCTCTCCCTCTGGGGTACCCCCACCCCAGACCCCAGGCCCCCGTTGCCGAGGCGAAAGAGAAGTTGGTGAACGACCGTCACCCGTCGGGGTTCTCTCCCCCCCCGGCCCCGGCTCCCGACGCCTCATACACGCAATACGCGTCGTACGAGCACCAGGGAACCTTCGCCGGCGACCCCCTCTTCGGTGCGCTTCCGAGCGACTACGACGGCGGCCACAGCGGCCAGTACGACAGCACGCAGTGGAACACCGACGCCTACACGTCGGCGGATTACAGCGGATACGGCTACGGCTACGGCACGCAGCAGGCCACGCACGAAACCGGTCTGTACGACAGCGGCAGTTACGACACCACCGCGTGGTCCGCCGAGGGTTATCCGTCGGCTGTGGAGATCCCGGCCCAGGTCAGCTACGACACCACGGGCCAGTGGGACGCCAACGCCTGGAACCAGACGGGCCAGTTCGAGAAAGGCCAGTTCGAGAACGTCACGTATGGGTACGACACCACGGGGCAGTGGACAGCGCCGGGCTTCGAAACCGGTACGTACGACGCGACAGCATGGAACTCGGGCGAAGCCGAGATTCCGGAGCAAGAAGCGCCCCCCGCGGCAGAGTTCACCGCCGCCGAGTTCGAGACCGCGGCCTTCACGTACGAGCCCGAGTCCGAACCCGAGACCGGGCCTGTCCCCGATGACCACCACGCCGAGCCGCTGCTCGAAGCGGAACTCGCCACCGCGCCCGCCGCGCCCACCCCGCCCCGCCCCGCCCGCCGCGCCGCCGGAAACCGCACCCGCCGCCGTACGCCCGCGAAGCGCTCCGCACTCCTCACCGTCGCCGTTCCGTCCGCCTGCGTCATGGGCGTCGCCGGTATCGCCGCCGCCTCCGTCAGCGGACTCGGCGACGTGAAGCAGGACGACACCACCACGCAGGCCGCCCCTGACCCGGCCTCGGTCAAGCCGGTCGCCGCGAACAGCAAGCTGGACACGCAGCTCGCCGCGCTCAGCGCCGACGCCGACGACTTCGCCGACCGCGCCAGCCGTACCCAGGAGCGGATCGACCTCAAGGAGCGGCAGGCCGCCGAGAAGAAGAAGCGCGAGGAGGAGGCGCGCCGCAAGGAGCTCCTGCGCCCCAAGTTCGCGCTGCCGGTGAAGCAGAACGGGCTGAGCGCGCAGTACGGTCAGGCCGGCGTCAACTGGATGTCGGTGCACACCGGCATCGACTTCCCCGTCGCGTACGGCACCCCGGTCATGGCCGCGACCGACGGCACCGTCCGCACCCAGTGGAACAGCGCCTACGGCAACATGGCGATAGTGACCGCCCGCGACGGCACCGAGACCTGGTACTGCCACCTCAGCAGCATCAAGTTCCGCTCGGGCACGGTCAAGGCCGGCGACGTCATCGCGTACTCCGGCAACTCGGGCAACTCCACCGGCCCGCACCTGCACTTCGAGGTACGGCCCGGCGGCGGATCCGCGATCGACCCGCTGGCGTGGCTGCGCAACCACGGCCTCGACCCGACGTAACCGGCCCGAGCCCGAGCCGAAGGCCGGCCAGAGCCGAAGGCCCAGCCCGTCCCGTCCCCCCTACAGCTTCTGCACCGGCGCGTACCGCAGCAGCAGCCGCTTCGGCTTGGCGTCTCCGAAGTCGATCGTCGCCTGCGCGTCCCCGCCGCTCCCGGTCACTTCCTGCACAGTTCCCAGCCCGAACTGGTCGTGCGTGACCCGGTCGCCGACCGCCAGCGCGATCACCGGCTTGTCCGTCGCCCGCCGCGTGGCGAACCCGGAAGGCCCGGACCGCGACCGCGCCGCGGACAGCGACGACGTCAGCGAGGACGTAATCCCCGACGTCGGGCCGGCCGGGAGCTGCGCGCCCTTCCGCTTCCACTCCAGGTGCTGCTCCGGAATCTCCTCCAGGAACCGCGACGGCGGGTTGTACGCCGGCTGCCCCCACGCACTGCGCATGGAGGAGCGCGTGAGGTAGAGCCGCTCGCGGGCACGGGTGATACCGACATACGCCAACCGCCGCTCCTCCTCCAGCTCCTTGGTCTGCCCGAGCGCGCGCATGTGCGGGAAGACCCCGTCCTCCATGCCGGTCAGGAAGACCACCGGGAACTCGAGGCCCTTTGCGGTGTGCAGCGTCATCAGCGTGATGACGCCCGAGCCCTCCGTGTCCTCGTCCGGGATCTGGTCGGAGTCGGCGACGAGCGCCACCCGCTCCAGGAAATCGGCCAGCGTGCCCGGATTCTCCTCGTCCCGCTCCTGCTCGAACTCCAGGGCGACGGCGGCCAGTTCCTGGAGGTTCTCGATGCGCGTCTCGTCCTGCGGGTCGGTGGACGCCTGGAGCTCCGCCAGATATCCGGTGCGCTCCAGTACCGCTTCGAGCACGGTGGCGGGCCCCGCCCCCGATTCGACGATCGTGCGCAGGTCGTCCATCAGGACGTTGAATCGCTTGACCGCGTTCGTCGAGCGGGAGGCCATCCCGTACGCCTCGTCGACCCGCTTCAGCGCCTGCGGGAAGGTGATCTTCTCGCGCAGCGCCAGCGCTTCGATCATGGCTTCGGCGCGGTCGCCGATACCGCGCTTCGGTACGTTCAGAATGCGCCGGAGCGGGACCGCGTCCTCCGGGTTCGCCAGTATCCGCAGGTAGGCCAGCACATCGCGGACCTCCTTGCGCTCGTAGAAGCGCACGCCGCCGACGACCTTGTAGGGCAGACCGACCCGGATGAAGATCTCTTCGAAGACACGGGACTGGGCGTTGGTCCGGTAGAAGATGGCGACATCCCCGGCCTTGGCGTCACCCGCGTCCGTCAGCCGGTCGATCTCGTCGGCGACGAACTGCGCCTCGTCGTGCTCGGTGTCCGCGACATAGCCGGTGATCCGCGCGCCCGACCCCGCATTCGTCCACAGGTTCTTGGGGCGACGGCTCTCGTTGCGCTCGATGACCGCGTTCGCAGCGCTGAGGATGGTCTGCGTCGAGCGGTAGTTCTGCTCCAGCAGGATCGTCGTCGCGTTCGGGTAGTCCTCCTCGAACTGGAGGATGTTGCGGATGGTGGCCCCGCGGAACGCGTAGATCGACTGGTCGGCGTCACCCACCACACACAGCTCGGCGGGCGGCACCTCCTCCGTACCCGGCCCCACCAGCTCGCGTACGAGCGTGTACTGAGCGTGGTTGGTGTCCTGGTACTCGTCGACCAGGACGTGCCGGAACCGGCGCCGGTAGTGCTCGGCGACGTCCGGGAACGCCTGGAGCAGGTGCACCGTCGTCATGATGATGTCGTCAAAGTCGAGCGCGTTCGCCTCGCGCAGCCGCGACTGGTACATCGCGTACGCCTCGGCGAGCGTCTTCTCGAAACCATCGGCAGCCTGCGACGCGAAGGTCTCCTCGTCGATCAGCTCGTTCTTCAGGTTCGAGATCTTCGCGCTGAAGGACTTCGGCGGGAACTTCTTCGGGTCGAGGTCCAGGTCACGGCAGACCAGAGCCATGAGCCGCTTGGAGTCGGCGGCGTCGTAGATCGAGAACGACGACGTGAAGCCGAGCCTCTTCGATTCGCGCCGCAGGATACGGACGCACGCGCTGTGGAAGGTCATGACCCACATCGCATGGGCACGCGGCCCGACCAGGCTCTCGACGCGCTCCTTCATCTCACCGGCGGCCTTGTTGGTGAAGGTGATCGCCAGGATCTCGCCGGGGTGCGCCCTGCGCGCGGACAGCAGGTGCCCGATCCGGTGCGTCAGTACGCGCGTCTTGCCGGAGCCCGCGCCGGCCACGATGAGCAGCGGCGATCCGGAGTGCACCACCGCGGCCCGCTGCTGCTCGTTCAGCCCGTCGAGCAGGACGGCCGGGTCGATCACGGGCCGGGCGGCCCCGTTCCGGTAATACGCGTCCCGGTCGGCGGGCGCGTCGAATCTGCCCCCGAAGAGGTCGTCCGCGCCCGCTTCCGGGGCGTGCTCCTCGGGCGGCGGCGGGTGCTCCTCGCCGGAGGGCTGGAGGTCCGCCAGGAAACTGTCGTCAAAGAGGCTGCTCATCGCCTCCCGAGTCTAGGCCGCCGCACTGACAGCCCGGCGACGAGTTCGGGGAAGGTAACGAAAATGTATCGGACATATCGAACATCAGGCTTCCCCCCAGCCACACAGATTGGCTAGCGTGCTCCGCCAAGGCCCTCCGTGCCCCACCGGCGAACCGCGCCAGAACGGATGGCCCCGCGCCGAGTCCGGCCTGTCGTACGGCAGTTCGGAGCCGGGGACCCACCATGCACAACCGGGGTGAATCGGACCGGCCCCGCCGGACCGTAGGGCGACCTTCCTCCCCCAGCCTCCGGCCGGGGGGACCCTCATCCGCCCGAACCCGACAGCTAACCCGGTAGGCGGTCCACGGAAGGAGATGCCGGCCTTGGCGTCGCATCGCAAGCCGCGCACCCGGATACGAACCACCGCTCCCGCAGTCGGGATCACGACCGCAGCAACCGCAGCACTCGCCTCCGTCAGCATCCTCGCGCAGAGCGCGAGCGCCGCGCCCGGTGCGCCGGCCGAGCCGAAGCCGAGCGTCGAGGACGTACAGAAGAAGGTCGACGAGCTGTACCGCCAGGCCGGAACGGCCACCCAGAAGTACAACGCCGCCAAGGAGCGCACCGACACCCAGCGCAAGAAGGTCGACGGCCTGCTCGACCAGGTGGCGCAGAACACCGAGAAGCTGAACGAGACCCGGCGCGAGCTCGGCACCTATGCCGCCGCGCAGTACCGCACGGGCGGCATGAGCCCCACCGCCACCCTCCTGCTCGCCGACGACCCGCAGGGCTACTTCGCCCAGGACCATCTGATGGACCGGCTCGGCGGCCGCGAGCAGGAGATCCTCAGCGACTACCGGGCCCAGCAGGCCGAGGCATCCAAGAAGCGGGCGGAGGCGGCCAAGAGCCTGGAGTCGCTCACCACGTCACAGGCCGGCCTCAGCGCCGGAAAGCAGGAGGTCCAGCGGAAGCTGGCCGAGGCGCGCGAGCTGCTGTCGAAGCTGACGGCGCAGGAGAAGGCGCGGCTCGCCGCGATCGAGCGGAAGAAGGAGGAAGAGGCCAGGCGGAAGGCGGAGGAGCTGGCGCGCAAGCAGGCGGCCGCGGAGAAGCAGCGCCAGGAGGAAGCGCGACAGGACCAGCAGCCGGCCCCCGGCACGGGCTCCGGGTCCGACTCCGGTACGGGCACTGGTACCGGTACGGGCTCGGGCACCGGCACCGGCACCGGTACGTACGCCGCCCAGGCGGAGAAGGTGCTCTCCTTCGCCCGCGGCCAGATCGGCAAGCCGTACGTCTGGGGGGCGACGGGACCCAGTTCGTACGACTGCTCGGGCCTGACCCAGGCCGCCTGGAAGACCGCGGGCGTCGACCTGCCGCGCACCACCTGGGACCAGGTGAAGGTCGGCACGCGCGTCGCGACCGACGACCTGCTCCCCGGTGACCTCGTCTTCTTCTACGACGACATCAGCCACGTCGGCATCTACATCGGCGACGGCAAGATGATCCACGCCCCGAAGCCCGGGACGAACGTCCGCGAGGAGTCGATCTACTACATGCCGATCTACGGCAGCGTGCGCCCCGCATAGTCCGACGCACACCCTTGCCCCGTTCGCACGCCTCGGCTAGCGGGCGGGGCAAGGCCCGCCTAGCGTCTCCTGCGTCGAGGCGCATTCCCTGCGATGTACGGACAAAGGTCCACAGGTGCTCCTCGAGGATCCGGAGGAGCCACCATGCGAGGGATACGTGTCGCTGCCGCCGCCGCGCTCTGCCTCGGTGCGACCACGGCGACGACAGCGACCGCGACGGCCGCGGACCCCCCGGGCGGCGGCACGGTCACGCTCAACCAGGAGGGGACGACCGCACTCGGCGTCGCCGACAGCCCGACAGCCGCACCCACCGGAACGCACAGCGAAGTCGAAACCGACCCTGAAGCGGACGCCGAAACCGAACCGTACGCGGAGACCGAACCGTACGCGGAGACCGGAACGCACCCTGGCGCCGGAACGCACGCCGACGCCGGTACACACCCCGAATCCGGTACACACCCCGAAGCCGGAACGCACCCCGAACCCGACATCCCCGCCGGTGCCCGGCATGGCGTCAAGGCCGGGGTCGGCGGCAGCCTCACCGGCATCGCCCCGGTCCCGACAGCGGCCGGGGCGACGCTGATCGCAGGTGCCGCCGGGGCGGGCGTACAGCTGATGCGCCGGCACCGCAGGGGCTGAGCGGAGGCATGCCCCAGCAACCGCAGACGCGCGGGGCCTGGGGCACGATCGCCGTCGTCCTGCTCATCGGCGTGTTCCTGGTGCGCTACGGCACGGAGGACCGCGCAGGACCCCCGCAGCCCACCTCAGCCACCTCAGCCACCCCAGCCACTTCCGGACTCGCCCCGCACCCGCCGCCGTCCCTGCCGTACTCCGCACCCGTCCGCGTCGTCATTCCCTCGATCGGCGTCGACGCCCCGTTCACCGGAGTCGATCTCACGTCCGACGGCTGGATCGACACCCCGCCCGCCGCGCACAGGGACGTGGCCGGCTGGTTCACGGGCGCCGCCTCCCCCGGCGAACAGGGCACCTCCGTCGTCGTCGGCCATGTCGACAACGCCAACGGCCCCGCGGTCTTCTACCGCCTCGGCTCTCTCCGGAAGGGCGCGCGCATCGAGGTGGCGCGCCAGGACGGACGTACGGCCGCCTTCTCCGTGTACGCCGTCGAGGTCGTGGCCAAGAAGGACTTCCCGGCCGACCGCGTCTACCGGACCAGGGGCCGGCCGGAGCTGCGCGTCATCACCTGCGGCGGCGGCTTCTCCGGGAAGACGGGGTACGCCGGCAACGTCGTCGCCTTCGCCCGCCTCACCGAGGTCCGCTGAGGAGGTCGAGCAGAGAGCAGGTCAGGTGGGGGCAGGTCGGGTCAGGTCAGGTCAGGTCAGGTCCAGAGGACCGCGATGAAGATGTTCGCGATCGTGAGACCGCCCACCGCCCCGAAGAACGCCTTCTCCACCGTCTCCTCGTCGCGCTTCACGTACACCAGGCCGAGGATCACGATCAGAACCGCCAGCTTGATGCCGACCTTGAGGTTGTTCACGCTCTGGTCGTCGGCCTGGTTCAGGCCCACCAGCGCGACTCCCGTGACCAGCATCGTCAGCGCGCCGTGCAGCATCGCCGGGTTGAACCGGGCCGTGCCCGCGCTCATCGCCTTCATCTGGGTGAGGAACCCGCCGAGCAGAGAGGCGATGCCGATGATGTGCAGGCCGACGAAGACATTGATGAGTACGTCCATGAGGCCGGAGCCTAACCACCCCTTTGCCACCCCTTCGCAGTCAGGTGTGCCTCATCAGCCGGTCCCATACGGTCATCAATGCACCGATTGGCACCAGTTCCGTTCATTGGGACTCTTTCCCGTGACCCAGGTTTAGCGTCCTCCCCCAGGTGGCCGAGTCCCCACCGTCGCCTCGTACCGGGCGGCAGCCGGCCACTGACGCCAAGAGATCCGGCGGCGGCCCTGCTCCCCCTGTGCGGGCCGCCGCCGGACGACGGAAGGACGTGATGGCCCTCGTGGCTGCACACCGAAAGCCCAAGCAGCGCCCGCTCGCCGGCAACACCGCACGGACTGCCGCCACCCTCGCCCTCGCGGGCGCTGCTACCGCCACCGCCTTTGAAGGATCCGGTCACGCGGAGCCCCGCCTCACCCCGGCCCAGCTGAAGGCCAAGGTCGACAAGCTGTACCAGGAGGCGGAGGCCGCCACCGAGCGGTACAACGGGGCGAAGGAGAAGTCGGGCGAGGCCCAGCGGTCCCTGACCGCACTGCGCGACGAGGCGGCGCGCAAGACCGACCGGCTGAACGCCTCCCGCAATGCGCTCGGTTCGCTCGCGACCTCCCAGTACCGCGCCGGGGGGATCGACCCCGCCGTACAGCTGGCGCTGTCGTCCGACCCCGACCAGTACCTGGAGCGCGCCGCGATCGTCGACCGGGCGGGCAGCCGGCAGGCGGTCGAGATCGCCTCCGTCGAGAAGCAACTCGGCGAGCTCAAGCGGCTGCGCGCGACCGCGGACGGGCGGCTGGCCGATCTCCGGACCCACCAGGCCGACCTGGCGAAGCACAAAGCCATCGTGCAGAAGAAGCTCGGCACCGCCGAACAGCTCCTCACCCGGCTCACCGCGCAGCAGCGTGCGGCGTACGAGGCAGACGCCCGCCGGGGTGGCTCGGCCACCGCCGCGGACGCGGGGCGCAGCGACCGCGGCACGCCGCGCGGCGCGGTCCGCGCACCCAACGCACGTGCCGCGCAGGCCGTCTCGTTCGCTTACGGAGCGCTCGGCAAGCCGTACGTCTGGGGTGCCACCGGCCCCTCGGCCTTCGACTGCTCCGGCCTCACGCAGGCGGCCTGGCGGGCGGCGGGCGTCTCGCTTCCTCGGACCACATACACGCAGATCAACGCCGGGCAACGCATCTCCCGCTCCCAGCTCGCACCCGGCGACCTGGTCTTCTTCTACTCGGGCATCAGCCATGTGGGCCTCTACATCGGCGGCGGCCAGATGATCCACGCCCCGCGTCCCGGCGCACCGGTGCGGGTCGCGCCGATCGACCAGATGCCGTTCGCGGGCGCGACCCGGCCCTTGTAACGCCTCGCTGGGCCCGGCTGGGGGGTGTCGTCAGAGTCCCGCCCGGCCCGCCCGGCCCGTCCTCAGGGGCGCAGCTGCCCGGGCCGCAGCTGCCCGCTCAGCCGGGTGAAGACCTCGGGCAGGGCCGTGCGCCACACCCGGCTGGTGTGACCGCCCCGGGTCTTCTTCACGTACACCGTGGTCGGCGGCTTGGCCGCGTCCCGCAGCGCCAGGCCCGGCGCGTATCCGTCGGCGCCCTCGCCCGAGACGAACAGCGCGGTGCGGGGCGGCGTCCTGGCCGCCCGGAGCATCAGCAGCGGGTGTTGGCGCGCCGCAGCTCGGGGTCCCGTCCGGTGAGCGACGTGCGCTCGGCGGCCGGGGCGTTGTAACCGGACAGGCCGACCGCCGCGCGGTAGCGGTCCGGGTGGGCGACGGCCAGCTTGACTGCGCAGTGCGCACCTGCCGAAAACCCGGCCACCGCCCAGCCGTCCGGCTTCTCCGAGGCGCGGAAGTTGTCGGTGACCATCTTGCGTACGTCAACGCTGATCCAGGTCTCGGCGTTGACCTTGCCCGGTACGTTCGCGCAGCCGGTGTCGGTGTCACCGAGCAAGTGCGTGCGCGGCGAGACGAGGATGAACGGCGCGACCGTGCCCTGCTCCATCATCGGCCGCAGCTGCCTCTGCACCTTGAGCGTGCCGAACCAGGTCTTCGCCGAGCCGGGGTAGCCGGGCAGCAGCTTGACCACGGGGAACTTCTTGTACTTGTACGCGGGATCGTCGTACTGCGGCGGCAGCCACACGTACACCTCGCCCCGCACACCCGATATCCGCCCCTGGAGGTCGGTCTTCTGCAGCCCTTCCCCCAGCCGGGGGTCGCGGACCGGCGTGAAGCGCGCCTTCACCTTCGGTTCGAGGGCGGCCTGCCGCCCGCCGGTCCCGTCGGGCCCGAGGTCGACGGTCGCGACAGCGCGAGCGGCAGCACCAGGGCGATCACACGAGGACGATCGAGGTCACGAAGAAGGACGTACCGGTCAGACTCATCACGTGAGCTGAGATGAAGAATGCCGTGCCGGGGTTGCCCGGTTGCGCAATGACCTGCCTCAGGGAGGCATCGCGACTACCCGAGCCGGTCGGCCACCACGGCGAGCCAGCCGCTGGGTGAGTACGGGGCCGGCGGGTCGACTTCCATGCCCAGCTCGGCGACGGCGAGCGCGTAGTCCGACTCCTCCAGGGACAGGGCCAGCAGTTCGTACAGCTCACCGACGAGGCGGGCCACGAGACTCGGGGCCGTCGAGTCTACGTAGTCCTGGACCGCCGCTTCGTGGTCGTCGAATTCGTCCGGCATGTCCTGCGAGAACCAGCCGCTGAGAAACTGCCCCAGTTCGGGGAAGCGGGCATGCCACTCCCAGTGGGTCCCCGGGACGGCGGGCGGCGGGACCTCGCCCGTCTCGATGCTGTGCTTGAGGTGGTCGGCGATGCTCAGCAGCCAGCCCTGGATCTCGGAGTCGGTCAGACCCACATCCGGTACGGCGTAGAACTCGCCCAGTCTCAGCCTGAGCCGGCCGGGTGGGTTGCGGGCGTACTCACGCACTTGCTGCTCGGCCACGGCAAGCGCCCATGGCCGGCTGTGCCAGGTGTGCCGCAGGTACGCCTCCAGGGCGGCGCTGCGCTCCTCGGCCTCGTCGCCTGCGGTCTGCCCCAGGTACGCGCGGATCACCTGATCCAACTCGCCGTATCTGCGGTCGTGTTCGAGCGGCTTCATGGACACGGTGGGTCGGCCTCTACAGGTAGATCGGGAAGGTGGCGTGCACGACGAAACCGTGCGGGCTCGCGTCATCGCGCCTGAGGATCACACGCGCGGCCCGTACGTCGACGGGCTCCCGCCCGGCGAGCATCATCGCCTGCAACAACACGCGCCCAACGGGCTCGGGACACGACGGCCAGGCGGCCTCGATGACGAGCCGCTGCCGGGTGCCCTGGGCGAGCCACCGGTGGATGACCTGCTCATTGCCGGTCACGACCTGCTGGGTAGCCCACTGGGCGGTCTCCCGGTCGGGGTACGTTGCGGATCGGTTCCGGGCCATCGCTCTGCCCTCCATGTTCATCGATGCTCCCGCATCATGTGTTCGTCGACCGTTCGGAGCAGTTCACGCAGGGCGTCGGCGGAGATCCACGGAATGGGCTGCAGAAGATTCGCCTGCAGCGACTCCGCATCCGGGAAAAGAACCAGCGCGCGGTGCGCCTCGGCTGCCCAAGGGGCAAGTGATTCAGGACAGAATGGATGCTCGGTAGCAATGTAGGCACGCACCGAATCCGAAAGAGTCACGGATTCGAGATCGTCGGTCAGGGCGGCGGTGAAACCTCTGAGCAGAGGAAAGGTCAGGCCCACCTCCCAGGTGTTCATGGGAAGCTCGCTGTATTCGGGCGGAAGATCGCGGTCCAGGATTCGGACAATTCCGGCGAGCGTCTGCAGATATTCTGCGGGCTCGATCCCTTCCGAAGCCTGGGCCAACTTCTGTCTGAATTCTGGCGGAGCTGAATCCAGTCCGCCGGCCGCAAGGAAGTCGCCGACAAAGTCCAGCAGAGCTGCGGCCGCGTGAGCGGAGCAGGACCACTCCGCTGTGTCCGACTTCCTTACCACCCGGATGTACCGCCGGATCTCCTCATCCAGGGACAGCGCTCCTGTGGACTCCTGGACTCTGATCGCGAGGTCGATGAGCCTTACCACCGGGCCACTGTTGAATACGGCCGCTGTGTATGACTGCACGTGGCAACTGCCCTTTGCTACTAGGGGATCGGCATGGAGGTGACGACGACGAACGGCGGGTCGATGCCCTCCTTGTACTTCAGCGCCACCCGCACCGATCTCGTGTCGCCCGCCGCGGCGTTCACACCGTGTGCATCATTCAGATAATGCTGCTGCGGATACGGATAGACATCCGCCACTTTCCCCATGCGGAAGGCATGCTTCACGACCGGGCGGAGGACGTCCCGTACCGGCTCCGGAACCCATTCAAGCAGCGAGCGGATGAAGCCGTCGCCGCCGTCGTCGTCACCCCACTTGAGATCCGGCACCGAGCCGTAGTTCGGGGCTTGGTCGATCACAGCCGGCAGAGGCTGGGTAACGGCCTGCTGCTTGCCCGTCGGGTGGGCGGCGGCCTCCGCCTTCGCGTAGTTGTTGGCCGTCGTGGTGAATCCGACCGCGGCACCTCCGACGCTCACCACACTCTTGGCCCAGACCTCCAGGAACCGGCTGCCGACCTTCATGTACGCCTTGGAGAAGGCCTGCGGAGCCGTTCCGTACCCGCCGGCGTCGGGGTACTCGCCCAGCGCCTTCATCAGCTCCTTGGCTCCCCGGTCCAGGAACGACTGCTGGCCGGCCACACCTCCTGAGACCCGGTGCAGGTCGGACGGCTTGACGTCGATGGTGCCGTTCTGGGACGGCGGCTGAACGGGCGTACCCATCAGGCTCCGCCCCAGCCGTGCAGTACGGACCGGTGCGCGGCCGCGTAGTTCAGGTGGCCCTTGACCACCACCTCATGGAGCCAGGCCTGCGCGGCCTGGAGGTCCTGGGCGGACCTGTCCCACTTGTCGAGCTGGTCGACGAACGCCTCGCGCGCCTCGCCCTCCCAGCTCAGGACCACCTTCTCAGTCCGGTCGTAGAGCCCGTCCAGCTTCTCGTTGAGTGTCTTGAGGATGTCCTCGAGCTCTCCCGACAGCCTCCGCAGCGTGGCGAAGTCGACGGTTATGTGGTCGTCGTCCGGCATGATTCCCCCCCGTACTCACACGTCCAGAATGCGGCTGCGCGGCGACTCGGCTCCCGTCGGCGGGCCGGACTCCGACATCGCCCGTGCCTCGGTCGCGACATCCTCGGAGTCCTGCATCTTCCTGAGCCGCTGCAAAGTGTCCAGCTCCTGCTCGCTGAAGCCGTCCTTGCCCAGCCGGGTTGCCTCCTCGATCAGGATCAGCACCTGCCGGATCCGCACCGCGTCCTCGGCGACACCCTTGTGCAGCTCCCGGTACACGGAGGCGGTCGTTCCGCGCCAGCCGGCCGCGACGCTGTCGACAATCTGGTCCATGTGTTTGGTCTGGCGCTCGAGGTAGCCCTGCATTTCGTCGAGGTCATCGACGAGCTTCGCCAACTGTCCTTCCGACACGTCGAGATCGGCGTGATCCATCCCGCCCCCCTTGAAGTCCGCTGCGTCCAGGCTGGCTTGATCCCTCCAGCCACTCTAACAACACGGATCACAGGGGTGGCAGCTGCAAATCCCAACCAGCTGTGGTGTTCGTTTCGGCCAGACCAGCCCAGTAGGTAGCTCTCGTTCGCCCTCTCAATGCTCTCTACGGACCGCAACGGTCCCCAGCCAGACTCTCCGCCCCAGATCGTCGAGTTCCGCCTTGAGCTCCTCGCATTCGGGGATGGCCCTGCGCAGCAGACGCCAATATTCGGCGCCATGCCCGGCGACGCGCACATGGGCCAGCTCATGCGCGATGACGTAATCGACCAGATGCATTGGCAACTGGAAGACGGCCCAGTTCAGTGCCATACGTCCGCCTGGCGTGGCTTCCGCGGGGGTGAACGCGCCCCAGCGAAGCCCGAGATCGCTCACCTTGAGCTCGGGTTCGGGTACATCCATCCGCGCTGCCCACGGCTGGAACCTCCCGCTCGCCCAAGCCCGTCCCACGCGCGTGTACCAGTCGACAACCGCTCGTCCGCCGCGCACCGGGTCCACCGCCTCGGTCCGGTCCAGCCTCAGCCGGCCAGCCACCATCCGCACCGGCATGCCGGGCTCGTCCACCAGCAGCAGCCTGTGAGCCCGCCCGAGATAACGGAACACCTCACCGTCGACGAGTGCCCGTGGGGTGTGCAAAGGCTGCATGGATCCGCGCAGCCGAAGCTTGCTCTCGATCCACTGACGGTGCCCGCGCACAAACTCCTCGGCACGCGCCGCAACGCACCCCTCGGGGGCGCGTACGACAACCGACCCGTCCCGCTCAATGGTGAGACCGAGCCGGGTACGGCGTGGGCTGATCCGCACCATCAGGACGAGCCCGTCCACCTGAAGCAGCCCGCCGTCCGGAAGCAGGTCGGCGGATGTCACGGGCACGGTCTCGGTCACTGGCACGGCGGCCATTCTGCCCGTCACGCTCAGCGTGAGCCGTGCGTGTCCCCCGCGAAAGCGGCGATGTACTCCCCCAGCCGCTCGAGGGCGTCGAAGTTCACACCGTGCGGCATCGGCACCACGTCCCGCAGCCGCTCCACGATGTGCGCCGCGAGATAGCTGACGTCCTGCGACCGGCCCCGGTAGGAAACCCGGCCCACGACAACGTCGATGACCTCGCAGACACCCGTCGCCAAGCCCCTCAGCTGCTCCGCCCCAGGGTTGTCGAACGCCGGATCCGCCGTAAACCGCTCCTCCAGAATTCCGTACACGCGTCGTTCCATACGGCTCAGACCGACCAGCCGCGGATCATCAGCCACCTCGCTGCGCGCCTGCTCGATGAGGTCGCCGAGTTCTTCGATCTGGTCTTCCCAGCGGTCGCGCAGACTCTCCAGTACGTCCGCAAGAGCCTGGGAGAGCGTGTTGTACCGGGCAGGATCCTCACGCCGTACCCGCTCCTCCAGGTGGAAGCGCAGAGCATGCTGCATCTCGGCGGCGGCTTCCCGCGGCGAGTGCTCCTGGACCTCACGGACCGCCAGGTCGAAGGCCGCGTCGGTGATCGACACGGGCGGAATCCTCTGCTCGACCGACTCCAGCTCCAGATGGTCAGCGATCATTTCGCGCACCTTGCGCCCGTACGCACGCAGGGTGAAGGTGCCGCCGGGCGCGTCCCGATAATGGCGGCGTACGCGTTTCTGCAGCATGGCCCACCGGCGGGCGTCCGGGATGTGGTCCAGCGCGTCCTCGTGCGGCAGCACCCGGTCGACGGACCGCAGAAACGTCCCCAACACCTCGTCGAAGCCGTGCCGGTCGCTCTCGTCGTTGAGCAGGAGCACGGCGCGCGGCAGACCGCCCGGGGCGTCCAGGTCGGTGATGCCCAGGTCGTCGAGGCACTCCTGAACGTTCTCGGCCGCCTCTCGGAGACCGGGCAGCTCGGCCTCGATGTCGAGCAGCGAGCCCATCACGTAGGTGTCCTCGCGGTACGCGGCCAGCGTCTGCGCGAGATTCGCGAACACCCCGTAATAGTCGACGACAAAGCCGGCGTCCTTCCCGGAAGCCGGCCGGTTGACCCGGGCCACGGCCTGCAGCAGCTCCGCGTCCCGGATCGGCCGGTCCAGGTACAGCACCTGTTCGATAGGCGCGTCAAAGCCGGTCAGCAGCATCGACTTCACGATGAGGAACGCGATGGGTGTGTCCTCCTCGTCCCCGTGGTCGACTCGCCCGGTCTGTCCCATGCGCGGGCTCGGCGGGCTCCACGGCAGCGCGCTGGACTGCGAGAGCGAAGGCTTGGCGGCCGCGGTCACGCGGGGATTGGCCGGTGCGCCCTCCAGATAAGGCGCCTTGGCGGGCCGGAGCTGGGGCAGGTCCTGCAGGAAGCGCTCGATGTGCCTGTCGCGACGGGTGGGATCCGTCCACTCCAGCCAGCGCCGTTCCTTGCGCTCCGCGCCGGCCGAGATGACCGGCACGAAAGCGATCCGCCGCAGCAGGCTCCGGTACTGCCAGGTCCGCAGCAGCACCAGTTCGGCGTACTCCAGCGTCTCGACACCCCGACCGGGGAACGGCTGGCTGGTGAAGTGCGCAACCCTCGCAAGGAGTTCATCACGGGCATCCCTGAGCGCCGCCCGGTACCGCACGGTTGCCACCCGGCTGACGGCGGCCACCTGAGCCTTGAATCCCGCCGTGAGCACGGATGTCACGTAGTGCTCCAGCATGTCCAAGGCCTTCTTGCGGATCATCGGCGCCGACTCGGCGATGTCCCGCTCGGTGGGGTTGCTCCATCGCCGCGCCAACGCCTGCTTCTCCTCGGCGCTGCGGTGTTTGATGAGGTCGTCGAACTTGGCGTCGAGCTTCTTGCCGTCCTTGACCTTCCCTTCCCCGGCACGCCCTTCGTAGCGGACGCGCACCACCACGCCGTCGGTCTCGGCCTCGTCCATCGAGTAGCGGTCGATGTAGGGCTGGGCGGGCTCGCCGCCAAAGATCCGGAAGGTGTCCGTCAGTCTGCCCTTCGTGATCGGCGTACCGGTGAAGCCGACGTATGCCGCGTTCGGCACCGCCTTGCGCAGGCAGGCGTGTAGTACGGACGTGTGCGAGCGGTGCGCCTCATCGACCATCACCAGGTACCGGGGTGATGTGCTGCACTCCGGGAATGTCGGACGCCGGAACTTCTCCCCGGTCTCGTTCCCCTCGCCCTTCTCCTCCGGCTTCTCGCCCAAGCGGGCCGGATCTTCTCCCGCATCGATACGGGCCTGCTCGTCCTGGAACTCCTCCGCCAGGTCCCGGTCGTCCCCGCCCCCGCCGTCCGCATCGCCCTCGAAGGCAAAGCGCCCGCCGTACTTCTGGATCATCGCGAAGACGACCCCACGCCGCCCGCGCTTCAGCATCCCCTCGACATCAGCCTGCGTCTTCGCGATGTCCACCTCGCTGCCGCTGACGCGCAGCGCGCCGGACAGCTGGTCCTGGAGCTGGGTGCGGTCCGTGACGACGACGACGGTGAACTGGTTGAGCTCCGGGTCCGGATGCATGTGCAGCCGCCGGGTCAGAAACGCCATCGACAGGCTCTTGCCGGAGCCCTGCGTATGCCAGATGACACCACCGCGCTCATCACGCACGGCGCCCAGGTCGAGCCGGGTACGGCCGGTGCGGAGCTTGAGCAGCATCTTCTCCACGGCCCGGTACTGCTGGTGGCGGCAGACCACCTTGATCCGGCGAGCGCCGCTCGTGCTGCCCTTGACCGGCAGAGCTATGACGTAGTGGCGGACGATGTTCAGCAGATGGGCCGGGCGCAGTACGACCCCGATGAGCTTCTGCTGCTCGGTCAGCTCGGGCAGCGCCTTGCGGATGGCCGGGACGCGGCCGTCAGGCTGGGCCTTGTCCGCGTCATCGCTGGGAACCTTCAGCAGCCCGGCGGCCCGCAGTTCGCGCCGCAGCACCGAGTCCCTCTCGGGCGAGACGCTGCGCCAGGCCGCGTAGTGCTCCTCGTCGGAGGAGATGGTGCCGAGCTGGGCGGTCCGCCCATCGGCGGCGATCACTAGCTGCACCGTCTTGAACAGCGGGGGCACGCCGGGTGGCACGGCCCCCCGTCTGTCCTTGCGCTCGTCGTACGCGAGGGGGTTCCCGGAGTACGCGCGCAGGTCCCGGACCGCGTCACCTATCGGGTTGGCGAGGTCGGGGCTCTTGCATTCGACGACGACCAGCGGAATGCCGTTGACGAAGAGGACGATGTCCAGGACGGACTTCTCCCCGCCGGACGTACGTACTTCGAGCTGGGTGACGGCGAGGAAGTCGTTCCGCTCGGTGATCTCCCGGCCGCCGGCCTCCTCGTCGGGCCGGTAGTCGATGTACTCGACGTGCGGGTCCTGCCCCCGGTGCGCCTTGACGCCGGGCATCTGCGTGCCGCTCAACAGCCGTGCGGTCGACGTGAAGTTGGCGTCGAGCAGACGCCGGCCGTCGCTGCCGGCGGAGACGGCCTGCAGTTCGGCGATCGCGCGGGCGGCGTGGTCGTCGGTCATCCACGGGGAGTTGCCGCCGTGCAGCCGGTTGATCTTCTTGACCGCCGTCGTCAGCCGCTGCTTGAGTAATACGTCCTCGTAAGCGCGGCCCTCCCTCTTGAGGTCCGGCCCATGGACGTGCTGCCAGCCCATCGCCTTGAGCTGCTGGACGAACGGCGTCTCGACCTCGTCCCGCTCCACCTCGCTGCGCGCCACGGTCCGCACCCCTCCCCGTGCCGTCGCGGCGCGTCAGGTTCGCGACCGTGTGCGGGGCGTCGGCGTCTCCGGCTTGATCCGAAGCTCCATTGTGCTCCAGGTGGTGTGGAAAGATCACCCCGGTGGCACGAAAGCCCCCATTGAACTCCGGGGGCTTTGTTCCTGTACACGGTCATACAGAGGGGAATCCGCCCCGCTTCACGTCGGCGACGAACACGTCCCAGGTGGTGGCCTCGAAGGCGAGGACGGGACCACGGGGGTCCTTCGAGTCCCGGATCGCGGCGACATCATCGAAGCGCGCGACGTCGACGCAGTCGCCCTGCGCCCCGCTGTAGCTGCTCTTGCGCCAGACCACGCCTGCGCCGTCCAACCTCGAACCGACCTGATTCTTCAATCGAGTTTCCTCACCAGTCGAGCCATGAGGTCGCGTGAAGGTCCGATGTCCAGCGCCGCAGCGCGCATCAGGTCGAACGCACGACCGTAGTGCTCCAAGTCTTCCTCGCGTTCGAGGTAGAGGCTACTGGTATGGCTCTCCAGGTACACCACATCGAGGTCGTCACGTACCGGGAAGCCAAGGATCAGGAAGGGCGCCGGCATGCCCGCATGGGCGCCCGCCGTGAACGGCAAGATCTGCAGAGTGATGTTGGGCATCTCCGAGGCCGCAATCAGACGCTGCAACTGCTTGGCCATCGCGGCAGGCCCCCCGACGGCTCGATGGACTACGGCCTCGTCCAAGATCGCCCAAAGCTTCAGAGGCTCTTCCCGCTCCCAGGCCGCGTTCTGCCGTGCCAACCTCACCTCGACCAGGGCGTTGACATCCTCCGGCGAGTATTCAGGGTTGGATGACCGGGTCAGCACCCGTGCGTAGTCAGCGGTTTGCAACAGTCCGGGCACCGCGCTGACCTGGTAGTTGCGGATCGCCGAGGCTTCGACCTCGAAGCTGATAAAGCTCGCGTAGTGCTTCGCAAGCACGTCGTTGTACGGCTGCCACCACACACGCCTGCGACCCTCACGCGCCAGATCGGCCAGCGCCTCCCGCTCACCGGCATCGCTGATGCCGTACAGGTCGAGGAGCCGGCCAACGTCCGGCCCGCGCAGGCCGCTCCGTCCACCCTCGAGCCGACTCATCTTCGAGGGATGCCAGCCCATTTCCGCCGCGGCGGCCTCCGATGTCAGCTCCCGGCCCTCCCGGAGCTTGCGCAGCTCCATGCCGAGGATCCGCCTACGAACGGTTGGGCTCGCTGCCATGCCTCACCCCTAACAGTGAAAGTGCAATTGCATTCCGCCGAAGCGATTGCAGTAGTCCAGCGACAGAGCCATGCTAGCGAAGCAGGCGACTCCATGTAGCAACACCACTACAGGTTCGCCCAGTTCGGTCATGCCCGCCGCACGCCAAGGAGGGCCCAATGCCCCCTGCCCACCAAACCGCCCACCCCGCCGAAGACTCCCCCGCTACAGGCGAAGCCGGTCACCTGTTCCCCCGACACCGCCGAAGCGTCGGCCGTGCACGCGCTGTCTTACGGCAGCAGCTGACCGACTGGAAGATCCCCGAGGAGCCGGCGGAGACGGCAGTACTGCTCCTCTCGGAGCTGGTCACCAACGCCGGTGCGCCATGAGGCGCTCTGTTGTATCCCCGGTTCAACCGGGAGGAACTGAAAGGGAGGTTTCTGGGTC
>NZ_JANAVP010000008.1 GCF_024213665.1 Streptomyces sp. A3M-1-3 | reverse complement strand
CCAATCAGCCGGTCAAGCGATCACTCACCGCCTACGATCACTGACCGCAACGACACCCCTTGGACTCATTCATCTAGTGCGGCGGTCTGGCACCCCTCGCACGGGCCCCAGGGTGTTCAGCGGGCGCCGGGCCGTCCGCGCGGTGGGCAGCAGTCGCGACGGGCCGTCTGTCGGCGGCGTACGAGCCAGGCGGCAGTGATCAAGGCGGCTCCGGCGGCCTGGAACAGCCACATAGCGGGGCCGCCGACTGCCGTCCCGGTGGCGGCCGTGCCGGCGCCCGCGGCGACCAGCGCGCCGCCGCCGCAGCACAGCCCGATCAGGGAAAGCCCGGCGCCGAGGGCTGCGCTGAGGGTCCCGAGCGCGGCGAGCGTGGCCGTCAGCAGGTGGCCGAGCACCCGGCGCGGTCGGGCGAGGGCGCTGTGGGATGCCGTGCGCATCGAGGGGACTCCGGGGGCCGGGCGGATAGGGGTGAGGGTGTGGCCGGCTGCCGTTCGGGGGGATGCGGCAGCCGGCCGCCCTCCCGGCTCCCACGGGGGTTGGGGGCCGGGGCTCGGGGCTGGGGTCAGGCCCACAGGGCGCTGCCCCACCGGGTCAGGATCAGCAGCGCGATGGTGCCGATCCACAGGACGGGCACGGCCCAGTGGAACTCCGCCACGGTGCGGCGCACCCGGTCGGGGGCGGGGATGAGCCCGTGCTGGATGTTGTGCAGGGTGGTGTACCACAAGAGGAGGATCGTCACGGCCCATACAAGGGTGCACCACAGGCACAGCGCGCCGATGACATACAGCGAGGAGTACTGCAGCCAGGTCACGAAGCCGATGCCGAAGACGGTGCCGGCCTGCAGGCCCAGCCAGTGCCAGCGCCGGTAGCGGGCGCCGGCCAGCAGTCCTGCGCCGATGGCGATGACGGCGGGGAAGGCGGCCCAGCCGATGAAGGGGTTGGGGAAGCCGAAGGTGCTGGCCTGCCAGCTCTTCATGATGTTGCTGCTGGACAGGACCGGGTTGATGCTGCACGCCGAGACATGGTTCGGGTTGGCGAGCAGCGTCATCTTGTCGTGGGTGAGCACGGCCGAGGCGAGCAGGCCGAGGGAGCCGCCCAGGATCAGCAGGAGGGCGAACGTGCGGTCGGCGCCGATGGTCGTGTGCGTGCTCGTGTGCGCGGTCGGGAAGGCCGTCTCGTGGGCTGCTGGCGTGGTCATGGCGCCGTTCCGTTCTCGCATGCCTGCGGCCGGGGCTTTGTCCGTTGCCCGGCCGCAGAGACGGGGCGTGGGTGCGGGTCAGCAGCAGTGGCCGCCGTTGTCGCGGTCGGGGGCGGCCGGGGTGGGGACGGGCTGGGGCGGGCAGCAGTCCGCCTCGGCCAAGGGGGCTGCCCCGGTGGGAGCGGCGTGGCGGGCGGGCCGCCTGCGGTGGCGCAGCGCGGCGGCTGTGACCGCGAGGACGACCGCGAGCGCGGTGACGGCGATGGTGATGGTGTGGCCCTGGATCCAGGCGGTGGCGGTGGCGGACCAGGTGGCGAGGCCGCCGCCGGGGGTGGCGGTGGCGGGGCCGCCGGTGGCGGCGGGGTACCAGTACCAGGCCAGGTAGGCGCCGGTGAGGACGAGGACGGCGGCGGTGATGCGGGTGCCGTGCCGGGCCAGGGCGGTGATCTTGCGGGTGAGGGCGGCGCCCGCCGCGGCGGTGGTGACCGCGACGAGCAGCAGGACGGCGGCCGATCCGGTGGCGTAGGCGGCGAATACCGCGAGCAGCCCGGCGAAGCTGGCGGTGGCCTGGGCCTGGGCGATGACGGCCAGCAGCACGCCGAAGGTGCAGGACAGTGATGCGGCGGCGTAGCCGACGCCGAACACCACCATGCGCCGGGCGGTCGGCGGGCCCGCCGATCCTCTGGTGCCGGTGGACAGGTTCAGCTGCAGGCCGAGCGAGCGGCCGGTGAGCATGAAGGCGCCGAGGAGCAGCAGGATGATGCCGGTGGCCAGGCCGAGCCAGGGGGCGGCGGCGATCAGGGCGCGGGCGCCGGCGCTGACGATGAGCCCGGCGGCTGCGAGGGTGCCGGCGAAGCCGAGGGTGAGGGCGGCGCCGGAGCGCAGGGCGCGGGCGAGGCGTACCGGCACCGGCGAGGTGTCGGCTTCGCCGAGGGCGGCGGTGATCCAGGCGGGCAACAGGGCGAAGCCGCACGGGTTGACCGGGGCGAGCATGCCTGCGGCGAAGGCGAGGGCGAGCAGGCCGTTCACTTACGCGCCCGCCTTCTTCAAGGCGGCCTGGATCTGGTCCGCGGAGGGGTCGGTGGCCCGGTAGGTGACCTTGCCCTGGGGGTCGACGACGATCAGCGTGGACAGGGCCGCGACCTGGTAGCGGCGGGAGAGAGCGGCGCCCTTGTCGACGGTGGCGGGCAGTGAGGGCGCCTTGATGTAGTCGAGGAACTGCCGGATGGTCGCCGGCGACTCGCTCGGGTCCATGTCCACCGCGAGGAAGGTGGCCTTGTCCCCGAACGCCTTGGCGGCTGTATCCAGCGACTTGGCGCCGCCGGCGCATTCGCCGCAGCCCACGGAGAAGAAGAACAGAGCGGCGGGCTCCTTCGCGGGCAGCGCCAGCTCGGTGTCGTCAAGGAGGGTGACGGTGTCCGTCTCGGCGCTCTTGGCAGCGGAATTGCCGCTGCTGGCACCGGTCTTGGCCGTGGAGTCGGTGGTGCCGGTGCCGCAGGCAGACAGGGTGAGTGCGGCGGTGGCGGCCGCGGCGAGGGCCAGGGCGCTGCGGCGGCGCACGCGGGTGCGGCGGCCGGTGGGGAGCGGGGAGGTCATGGGTGGTGCGGGCCTTCCTCGGAGGCCGGGACCGGGTGAACGGTCCCGGTCGGCTGGGGAGTGGACGGGGGAGTGCGGCGGGTGACCGGCGAACGTCACCGCGGGCGCGGCAGTGCCGGGCGGGGCGGGGTCAGGGCTTGCGGAGCAGGTCGCGGTCGTGCTGGTCGGTGCGGGTGGCCGGGGGGCAGCAGGAGTCGCCGCCGGCGGAACTGCGGCGGCGCAGCCACCAGGCGAGAGCGCCGGCCGGCAGGACGGCGGCCGGGACCAGCAGCCAGGGGCTGCCCAGCACCCCGCCGAGGCCGGCCAGGGCGCCGCCGGCCAGCAGCACCGGGCCGGCGCAGCAGATGATCGGCAGCAGCACGACGCCGACCATCCCGACGGTGCCGAGCAGACCGCCGCGCCGGTCACCAGGTTGGGCGGGCGGGCGCGTCATCGCGACTCTCCCTTTCCGGGGATGCGGGGGCAGCAGTCCAGTGCGGCGGCGTTGTCCGCGGCCAGGGACCGGGCCAGCATGATCAGGTCCGCGACGCGGGGGTCGCCGACGGAGTAGCGCAGTTTCTTGCCGTCCCGGCGGGCGCTGACGTAGCCGCAGTCCACGAGGCAGGACAGGTGCACCGACACCCGCGGCTGCGAGATCCCGGCGTGCTCCACGCACTCCGCGCTGGTGCGCTCGCCGCGCTGGATAAACTCCAGCAGCTTCAGCCGGGTCGGGTCCGCAAGCGCGCGGAAGAACCGGGCCGTGGTGTCCAGGTGGATGCACGGCACCTCGGCCGTGGCCTCCGTGGCAGGGGAGCCGGTGAGGGCGGGGGTTTTCATAGGCGGGGCCTTTCCAAGCAGCTATTCGCTTGCCCGCATAGTATGGTGGCCGTCTGCCATTCGGCAAGCCGCATAGAAAACGGGTCCGGCGCGGAGCGTCCGGCCCCACTGAGGGAGGTAGTGCAGTGCCCCAGGCCCACACCGGTTACGACCTGGCGATCATCGGCTCGGGAGGCGGCGCGTTCGCCGCGGCCATCGCCGCCTGCAACAAGGGCAGGCGCGTGGTGATGGTCGAGCGCGGCACGGTCGGCGGCACCTGCGTGAACGTCGGCTGCGTGCCGTCCAAGGCGCTGCTGGCCGCCGCCGAGGCCCGGCGCGCCGCGCAGGCGGCCGGGCGGTTCCCCGGGCTGGCCCCGGCCACCGTGCCGGTCGACTTCCCGGCCCTGATCGGCGGCAAGGACGCCCTGGTGGAGCAGCTGCGGGCGCAGAAGTACACCGATCTGGCCGCCGGGTACGGCTGGCAGATCGTGCACGGCACCGCCACGTTCACCGACGGCCCCGCACTTCAGGTCGCGCTGAACGACGGCGGCACCACCACCATCGAGGCCGCCCACTACCTGATCGCCACCGGCTCCACACCCTGGACCCCGCCCATCGACGGACTGGACGAGGTTGGCTACCTGACCTCCACCACCGCCATGGAGCTGGACCAGCTCCCCGAGCACCTGCTGGTGCTCGGCGGCGGCTACGTCGGCCTTGAGCAGGCCCAGCTCTTCGCCCGCCTCGGCAGCCGCGTCACCCTGGCCGTCCGCTCCCGCCCGGCCTCCCAGGAGGAGCCGGAGATCTCCGCCGGCATCGAGGCCGTCTTCGCGGATGAGGGCATCACCGTCCACACCCGCACCCAGGTCAGCGCGGCACGCCGCGACGGCGACGGCATCCTCGCCACCCTCACCGGTCCCGGCGGCGAGCAGCAGGTGCGCGCCGGCCACCTGCTGGTCGCCACCGGACGCCGCCCGGTCACCGACGGCCTCGGTCTGGAGCGGGTGGGCGTGAAGACCGGCGACCGCGGCGAAGTCGTCGTGGACGAGTACCTGGGCACCGACAACCCCCGCATCTGGGCGGCCGGGGCCGTCACCGGGCACCCCGACTTCGTGTATGTGGCCGCGGCCCAGGGCACTCTGGTCGCTGACAACGCCCTGGAGGGGGCGGAGCGCACCCTGGACTACACCGCGCTGCCGAAGGTCACCTTCACCAGCCCGGCCATTGCCTCGGTCGGGATGACCGAAGCCCAGCTGGCCGAGGCGGGCATCGCCTGCCAGTGCCGCACGCTGCCGCTGGAGTACGTGCCCCGGGCTCTGGCCAACCGCGACACCCGCGGCCTGGTCAAGCTCATCGCCGAACGCGACTCCGGAAAGCTGCTGGGCGCCCACGTCCTGGCCGACGCCGCCGGCGACATCATCACCGCCGCCACCTACGCCATCACCGCAGGACTCACCGTCGACCAGCTCGCCCACACCTGGCACCCCTACCTGACCATGGCCGAAGCCCTCAAGCTCACAGCCCAGACCTTCACCTCGGATGTCGCCAAACTGTCCTGCTGCGCCGGCTGAAGCAGCCGCCGTCCCGGCCGCGCCCGAGGAGATCCCCTCCGGCGGCGCCCTTGCCCCGGACGCGGCGATCGTGCGCTTCGGCGGGCAGCACTCCCCAGGGGCCGGCCGTCGACTGCGCACGATCAGGGCGGCCGTGATCAGCGTGGCACCGGCCATCAGCAACAGCCAGGACCAGGGACCCGGCACGGCGGCGCCCGTGGCGGCCGTGCCCGCACCCGCAGCGGCCAGGCCGCCACAGCACAGACCGACCAGCGACAGCCCCGCGCCCAGCGTGGCGGCCAGGGCGCCGAGACCGGCAAACGTGACCTGCAGCAGTTGGCGGACAGCACGGCTCAGCGCACTGCGGTGCCGGGCCGGTACGGACGAGGCGGCGGCCATCGGCGGATTCCTCCCCGCGGTCAGCAGCACCGCCTGCGGCGCCGGTCGCGCTGGTCGTGCGCGCAGGAGGCGTCGCTCTGGAGGCGGCGGCGCACGAGCACGGTGACGACGGCGGCGACGGCCAGGACGACCCCGGCATCGACCGCCCAGGCGATGGACAATACGGCGCCGACGCCGGCCAGGGCCCCCGCGGCGAGCAGGACGGGACCCGCACCACGGGCAGTCGTCAGCAGTCGGCCGAAACCTGCGGCCCAGCCGCCGGCGGACCGGTCCGGCTTGCGGCGTGAGGGCCGGGAAGAGGTGTGCACCGGCGTGAGGCTCATGGCGAGTTCCTCTGCAACCTTAAATCTATTCGCTCATCCATATAGTATGGCGCGCTCTGACATTCGGCACAGCACAAACGGTCCCGACCTCCGTCCGAGGAGGGCCCGGCCGCCGCCTCACGGCTCGATGCGTGCCGTGAAACTGCCGAAGGTTGCGGCCTGCCGGATCTCCTCGGCGCTGACGAGGTTGGGGTCGTAGGTGAGCCGTGCGCCGCCGGTCCAGACCTTCTCGACGTTCACGATGCCCTCGACGTCACGCAGCTGCGTTTTCATCACGGCAACGCAGGCGGGGCAGTACATCCCGTCGATGCGGAGCTCAAGGGGGCGCTGGGGTCCGGGGTAGTCGGCCGCGGGCCGGCTGGTCGTGGTCGCGGCGGTGGACGGCGTGAGCGTTTCGGCGAGCCACGGGGTCACAGCGGTGGTCATCACCAGCCAGGCTGTGGCGAAGACGAGCAGGCCGCTGATGATCACTGAGCGGGCCCTGCGGAGCCCGGCAAGGGTGAACGAGCCGCCGCGGCGGCGTACCTCCCAGGCCAGGAAGCCGAGCATGAGCAGGCCGCCGGCCAGCGGCGCGTACACGGGCAGGACCCTGCCCGCCCCGCTCAGCAGCCCGGTGCCCGCGCCGACGGCGATCAGCAGCAGCGGTCCGGTGCAGCACAACGAGGCGACGAGCGCGGCCACCACGCCCCTGACGCCCAGCCCCCTGACGCCGCCGCGCGCGCCCGTCCGAACCCCCTCCCCCGGAAGCCGCTCCGGCTGGGCAGGCGGGAGGCGACGGCGGTTCGTCATCGATCGTCCGGCCCTTCCTGGGATGCGGGCCGGGACGGGCGATCCCGGTCGTCGAAGTCCGAGGCGGAGGATGCCGGCGGGCGGTGGGCGCGACGGGCGAAGACGGCAGCGACGACGCCGACGGCCAGCACGACCGCGACGGCGATCACCACGGGGTTGCCGAGCCAGGCCCCGGCCCCGGCGAGGGCGCCGGAGAGGATCAGGACGGGCGCGGCGCAGCAGACGGCCATCAGCACGGCGACGAGGCCGAAGCCGGCGCCTGGCCGGTCGGGGCCGTCACGGCGTCGAGGCGGGACGGGGGTGGGCATCAGGGGTCTTCTTCCATGCATTGCGTTTCCGCCGCTTTGGAGGGGCAGCGGGCGAGGGCGGCCGCGTTGTCGGCGGCCAGGGCGCGGGCGAGCACGAGCAGATCGGCTATACGCGGGTCGCCGATGGAGTAGCGCAGCTTGCGGCCGTCGCGGCGGGCGCTCACGTATCCGCAGCCGACCAGACAGGACAACTGGACCGACACCCGCGGCTGGGAGATCCCGGCGTACGCGGCGCACTCCGCGGAGGTGCGCTCGCCGCGCAGGATGAACTCGAGCAATCTCAGCCGTGTGGGGTGAGCCAGGGCGCGCAACGCCGCATACCCGGCCGGTTCGCCGACCGGGACGGCCGGAGGGGCCTGGAGCGGGGCAGGGGCTGTAGTGGGGTTCATTGGGAGCACCTTCCCACTTATTCGCTCACGCATATAGTATGCTGGCATCGACTATTCGCCAAGGCATATAGAAGCGGCTCGTCCTTCGTGCCGGGCCTGGAGCAGGGAGGCAGTACGGTGACCACGACGGAATCCGGCTTCGACCTGGCGGTCATCGGCTCGGGCTCGGCGGCGTTCGCCGCCGCCATCGCCGCCCGTAACAAGGGCAAGCGCGTGGTGATGGTCGAGCGCGGCACCACCGGCGGGACCTGCGTGAACGTCGGCTGCGTGCCGTCCAAGGCGCTGCTGGCCGCCGCCGAGGCCCGGCACACCGCACACGCGGCCGGGCGGTTCCCCGGACTGACACCCGCACAGGTGCCCGTCGGCTTCTCCGCCCTGATCGGCGGCAAGGACGCCCTGGTGGAGCAGTTGCGCACCGAGAAGTACACCGACCTGGCCGCCGAGTACGGCTGGGAGATCGTGCACGGCACCGCCGCCTTCGCCCGGAACGGCGGCGGCCCTGTGGTGGACGTCGCGCTGAACGGCGGCACCCGGCGGATCGAAGCCGCCCACTACCTGATCGCCACCGGCTCCGCGCCCTGGGCCCCACCCATCGACGGACTGGACCAGGCCGGCTACCTCACCTCCACCACCGCCATGGAACTCGACCGGCTGCCGGAGTCGATGATCGTGGTGGGCGGGAACGCCGTCGGCCTGGAGCAGGCCCAGCTCTTCGCCCGCCTCGGCACGACGGTCACCGTCGTGGAGGCCCTGGACCGGCTCGCCCCGTTCGAGGAGCCGGAGATTTCCGCCGTGATCGAGGAGGTCTTCACCGACGACGGCATCACCGTGCACACCGGCGCCACCCTGACCGCCGTCCGCACCCAGGACGGCGAGCGCGTCGCGAGCGTACGCACCCGAGGCGGGAACCAGGTCGACCTGCGCGCCGAGGAACTGCTGATCGCCACCGGACGCCGCCCGGTCACCGCCGGCCTGAAGCTCGAACAGGTCGGGGTCAAGACAAGCCGGCGCGGCGAGATCGTCGTGGACGAGCACCTGCGCACCAGCAACGAGCGGATCTGGGCCGCCGGCGACGTCACCGGACACCCGCAGTTCGTCTACGTCGCCGCCGCCCACGGCACCCTCGTCGCCGACAACGCCCTCGACGGTGCCGAGCGCACCCTGGACTACACCGCGCTGCCCCGGGTCACCTTCACCAGCCCCGCCATCGCCGCCGTCGGCCTGACCGACGCCCAAGTGGCCGAGGCGGGAATCCGATGCGACTGCCGTACGCTGCCGCTGGAGTACGTGCCCCGGGCGCTGGCCAACCGTGACACCCGCGGCCTGGTCAAAATCGTCGCGGAGGCCGGCACCGGCCGCCTGCTCGGCGTGCACGTCATCGCCGACGGCGCCGGCGACATCATCACCGCCGCCACCTACGCGATTACCGCAGGACTCACCGTCGACCGGCTCGCCCACACCTGGGCCCCGTACCTCACCATGGCCGAAGCCCTCAAACTCGCCGCCCAGACCTTCACCTCCGACGTCGCCAAGCTGTCCTGCTGCGCCGGCTGAACCATGAACGGGGAACGGAGCGGTCCATGAGGACGAACCGGGCGCGCTCGATGACGGTCGGCGAGCTGTCCCGCCGGACCGGGGTGCCGATCAAGACGCTGCGCGAGTACACCGACACCGGGCTGATCTACACGGTCGGCCGCAGCCCGGCGAACTACCGCATGTTCGACGCCGACGCCCTGTGGTGCGTGCAATGGATCGGCGAACTACGCGGCCTGGGCCTGACCGTGGCCGAGATCCGCGCCTCGACCAGGGAATGCCTGAACGGAATGCGACGTCCGCCATCATTCGGCCCTACCGCCGGTGCACGTGGCTCCGGGCTCGGGTGTCTGCGGGCCCTGGACGTACTTGTCGAGGAAATCCGCCACCCGGGAGTCCGAGCCGGCGGTCACGTTCAACTGGTGACCCCAGGCGGTCAGCGTGATGGGCGAGGACTGGCCGGGATATGGGCTCATCAGGGTGTACGGGGTCCTCGAGACGCGGTCCCCGAGCGCCTTGATGTCAGCGGCCGTCGCGTCGGAGGTGTAGGTGACCCAGACTGCGCCGTGTTCCAGGGAGTGCACAGCGCTCTCGTCGCTCACCGGCTTCTCGTATACGTCGCCGTCGCAGTTCTGCCAGACGGGATTGTGGTCACCGCCTGCGGGAGGCGTCATCGGATAGGAGACGTCTCCGGTGACATGGTTCCGGCTCAGGTTCGCCCAGGTCTTCTCACCCGCCACCACCGTGGCCTTGGCGTCCGTGCCGTCGGACGTGGAGACGAGATACCCGACGCCCACGCCGAGAGCGGCGACGGTCACCGCAGAGACGGCGATAACGGTGATCTTCCTGCGGCGGTCACGGGCCTGGTCTGCGCGGCGCATCTCTTCAACCCGGGCGCGCCGTCCGGCGGATTTGTCTCCTGAGCTCCGAGAAGCCACGAGGTGCGCACCTCCTTCGGCGCGAGCACACGGCGCGGCCGGCAGCCAGGGCATCCGGGCCAGCCGGTGCTGGATGGATACGGCCGCGCGCCCACCCGACGCCCCACACGGCACGGCGTCAGTGCATCCGTTCACCCGGCCGCTGTCGTGACCGGCTGCGGAACCCGACCGGCGTCGTCGACGCCTCGTCGGTGATCTCCATGGTAAGAACATCGAAGACGGTCCGCGACCGCTCAGCCAGCCTTTGGGTGCCGGCCCACCGGGCTCGCGTGGGGGCGATGGGACGCGGCCTCCGTTTCCGATCAGTCGGTGCGGCGGCGGCGCATGCGCTCGACGAGCCAGGACGCGGCGAAGAACGCCGGCAGGGTGATCCCGACCAGAAGCGCGCAGCCGGTGAGCGCGCTCGCTACGAACTGGCTGTCCAAGCCGGCCACTCCACGGTAGTAGCCGACGACGACGGTCATGAGCAGCAGGTACCCGCCGACGGCAGTGCCGGTGACCCGGAGAATCAGGGCTGGCCAGCCGCGTCTGGCCCGGGCCGGGGCGAGCGGGCTCGCGTGTCGGTCGGCCCGCGGCCGGGGTACCCGATCCGACTGTGCGCGGAGTCGGTGCAGGATGAGCAGGCCGAGAGCGAGGTATCCCATGACCAACAGATAGCCGGTCAGCATGATCGCAACGTTCAGCCAGACTGGCAGCACGGGATGTTCTCGCGGGCCGAGCGGTGGGGCCTCACTGTGGGTCCCGGAGCAGGAAGTGCCAGCCGCGGACGAAGGCATGCCAGCCGAACCACAACCACCACGCGAACAGCGCCCACCGCCCCACCCGGTAGCGCATCACCGCGCCCAGCGCATCGCTGAGGGTGGGAAAGCCGTCGCCGGTCCGGATGAGGCCGATTCCCTCCCAGGCGAACAGGGCGCCGAACAGAACCGCCCAGACGAGATACCCGATCACGGGATGTTCTGCCACCACAACCTCCCACACTGCCTGCGCCCCGCCCTGCCCTCTCCGGGCAGCTCACGAGGGAGCGCAACGACATGGAATCCTGCACCTCGGTGGCTATCAGTACCCGCCACCCCCGCCCTCACCTTCGATCTTGTTGCCGGCGACGTTGAGCACGTACCACTTGGCGCCGAACTGTAAGAGGTCCTGGCCGTTCATGTCGCCGGGCTTCCTGTCGCCCTGGTAGTAGTACAGCGGGTGGCCGTTGTAGGTGACTGCGGTGCTGCCGTCGTCCCGGATGGCCGTGCCGAGGAGGTCCTCCTTGGCACCTTCGGCCGCCTTGGGTTCGCCGGTAGTGGTCAGTGGCGGCCACGCCGCGGCACAGGTACCGGTGCACGTCGACTCTTCCGACGTGTCAGCCTCGAACAGATAGAGCGTTCGGCCCGTCCCGTCGACCAGGATCTGGCCGAGGGCGCTGGAGCGCGCGGTCACGGTGGCCGCTGCTTCGGGTGCGGTGGCCGTGGGCGAGGCGGTCCTCGCCGCCGTGGTCTCGGCGACCCTCGGGGTCGGCGCCTCGCCACCGTTCCCGCATCCACAGGTCACAGCGGTGAAAAGTGCCATGGCAGCCGCCATGACGGTCGACTGGGCGGTGCGCTTCATAGGGAGGCTCCTGCGGAGGATCGCCCTGTCCTGGGCGGACAGAGCGCGGCCGGCAACCGCCCCGGACGGGCAGACTTCCTCCACTACGAGGTCAGCCGGAGGCGCTTGGCAATTCCGGTGAGCTGTCCGGCGTACACGACCCCGCTCACCCCACTACTCCGTGCCACCTCCCCCTCCTGGGTGCAGACAACCTTTGATGCGCACCAGATAGTCCTGGAACCCAGTGATCGCTCGACGTAGGCCAAGCCACGCGGCGCTCGAGGGGCCCCCGGCCCGCACTGGCTGCTGCACCAGGCGAAATGCGGGTCCATTGCCGGGCCCAGGACGAACTCATCCAGGAAGACAGCCGCGCCGACGGTCTCGGGGAGGGAGTGTGGTTCAAACGCCGCGGCATCAGCGCGGGCTGACTCGAAAGGGACGAGCGCCGGATGCCCGCCGAGAGTATCCGGTCTCTCGTCCCCGCTACACGGGCACAGTTCTACCGCGAGCGAAGCGATGCCCACCGCGGGCCAGGCAAGCTACCGCTACGGCACACAGCCCGCCGCTGACGGCGAGCAGGGCCCAGGGAGCGAACCCGGGGCCGACGGGCGATGTCGGCGCCGGCTGATGATGACAGAGGTCAACCAGCCGGGGTCGGAGCGGCTGTCTTCGCGCGGTCGTTCACATTTCCGGCCGGTTCGGTTTCGAGGATCCAGCAGACGCCGGCGTTGTCGTGGTCGGTCGGCTGGCCCTGCTCGGCGTGGGCGAGCAGGGTTTCGAGGTGGGCTTCGAGGGTGATGAGTTCGGCGATCTGGGCGCGTACGTCGGCCAGCCGCCCGCTCAGGAGCCGGCCGACATGGCCGCAGGGGCTCTCGCCGCGGTCGTGCGCGGTCAGGATCTGCCGCACTTCCTGCAGGGACATGCCCGCGGCCTGGCAGCGGCGGATGAAGCGGAGCCGGTCGGCGGTATCGGGGGTGTAGTCGCGGTGGCCTCCGGCGGTGCGGGTGGGCGGCGGCACAAGGCCGGTGTCCTCGTAGAAGCGGATGGTCTTGGTGCTCGTTCCCGTGAGCTTGGCCACTTCGCCGATCTTCATCGCGTCCTCCACTTGAACTTCCAGTGCGCTGGAAGTGTAACGCTGTGCGTGTCCCAGGGTCCCCCTGCAACCCACGGCCGCCGATCCCGGCGGTCGCCCCCATAGCGAGGAGTGTCTGATGAGCGAGACCACGTACACGGTCACCGGCATGACCTGCGGCCACTGCGCCGACGCGATCACCAAGGAGCTCAGCGACCTCCCCGGTGTCCGCAAGGTCGATGTCGATGTCCCCTCCGGCCGCGTCACGGTGACCAGCGACAGCCCGCTGGCGACGGAGGACGTACGGGCCGCCGTCGTCGAGGCCGGCGAGTACGAGCTGGTCGCCTCCTGACGCTCCCCGGGGAGCCCGCGCAGTCGCCGCCCGCCTGGCGGGCTCCTTCGAGGTACGACTCGACCGACTCCCTCGGCCGGCCCGTGTCCATCGGCGGCTGAACCACCACCGACCCGGCCTGCCCCTGGTCCAGGCACAGAAAGACAGCCTCACTATGACGACCACCGAAGCAGAGACGAGCGTTCAGCTACCCAAAGTCGAACCGCCGGATCAGGCCGAGCCGGAGAACACGGTCAGTCTGTCCATTACGGGTATGACCTGCGCTTCGTGCGCGGCGCGCATCGAGCGGAAGCTGAACAAACTGCCCGGCGTGCGCGCGTCGGTGAACTTCGCCACCGCCAACGCACGCGTCTCCCACCCGGACGACGTGACGCCGCAGAAGCTCATCGAGGTGGTCAAGGCAACCGGGTACGGGGCCAGCCTCCCCGCCCCGCCCGCCTCCGCCGAGACCGGGGCCGCGGCCGACGGCGGTGGCGGGCCCGCGAGCGACGAGAAGCGCCACGTGCGGGCGCTGCGGGACCGGCTGCTGGTCTCCACGGCCCTGACGGTGCCGGTGGTGATGCTCTCCATGATCCCGGCCATGCAGTTCCGGTTCTGGCAGTGGCTGGCCTTCGCGCTGGCCTCACCGGTCGCTTTGTGGGGGGCGTGGCCGTTCCATCGGGCCGCAGCGCTGAACCTGCGCCACAAGGCGGCGACCATGGACACCCTGGTGTCGCTGGGGGTGCTGGCGGCCTGGCTCTGGAGCGTCTACGCGCTGTTCTTCGGCGGCGCCGGTGAGCCGGGGCTGCGGATGACGTTCTCGCTCCTGCCCAGCTCGACCGAGCACGCGGGGATGGCCGAGGTGTACCTGGAGGTGGCCGCGGCGCTGACCGCGTTCATCCTGGCCGGGCGCTACTTCGAGGCGCGGGCCCGCAGGCGGGCCGGGGAGGCGATCCGGGCTCTGATGGACCTGGGGGCCAAAGACGTCACCGTGCTGCGCGACGGGCGTGAGGTGCGGGTGCCGATCGACCAGCTGGCGGTCGGGCAGGAGTTCGTCGTACGGCCCGGGGAGAAGATCGCCACCGACGGGGTGGTGGTCGAGGGTTCCTCGGCGGTGGACGAGTCGCTGCTGACGGGCGAGTCGCTGCCGGTGGAAGTCGGCCCCGGGGACGCGGTCACCGGTGCGACCGTCAACGCGGGGGGCAGGCTCGTCGTGCGCGCTTCCCGGGTCGGGTCGGACACCAAGCTCGCGCAGATCGCCCGCTTGGTGGAAGAGGCCCAGACCGGCAAGGCCGAGGTGCAGCGCCTCGCCGACCAGATCTCGGCGATATTCGTGCCGGTCGTCATCCTGCTGGCCGTCGAGACCCTGATCGCCTGGCTGTATCTGGGCTACCCGGCGCCGGTCGCGATGACCGCGGCGGTGGCGGTGCTGATCATCGCCTGCCCGTGCTCGCTGGGGCTGGCCACGCCGACCGCGCTGATGGTCGGCACTGGCCGTGGGGCCCAGTTGGGGCTGCTGATCCGGGGGCCGGAGGTGCTGGAGTCCACGCGCCGTATCGACACGATCGTGCTGGACAAGACCGGCACCGTGACGGAGGGGCGGATGCGCCTGGCGGATGTGGTTCTCGCCGAGGGCGAGGACCGTGAGGAGGTGCTTCGGCTGGCGGGCGCGGTCGAGCACGCCTCGGAGCACCCGATCGCCAAGGCCATCGCCGATGCCGCCGCCGAGGAGACCGGTGACCTCGCGCGTGTCATGGACTTCGCCAACCACGCCGGTTGCGGCGTCACCGGCACCGTCGAGGGACGCCAGGTGGTGGCGGGCCGCGCGAGCTGGCTGACCGAGCGGGGTCTGGAGATCCCGTCCGCCATGGTCAGGGCCCAGCAGAAGGCCGAGCGCACCGGGCGCACCGTGGTCTTCGCCGCCTGGGAAGAGAAGGTACGGGCCGCCCTGGTGGTCGCCGACACCGTCAAGGCGACCAGCGCCGAGGCGGTCGCCCAGTTCAAGGCACTCGGCCTCACTCCCGTACTGCTCACCGGCGACAACACCGCCGCCGCCCAGCATGTCGCCGCCGAGGTCGGCATCGACACCGTCATCGCCGAGGTCCACCCCGAGGACAAGGTGGCCGAGGTCAAGCGGCTGCAGGGCCAGGGCAAGGTCGTGGCGATGGTCGGCGACGGTGTCAACGACGCCGCCGCGCTGGCTCAGGCGGACCTGGGGCTGGCGATGGGTACCGGCACCGACGCGGCGATCGCCGCAGCCGATCTCACCCTGGTCAAGGGCGACCTGCGCGGCGCGGCCGACGCGATCCGGCTCGCCCGCAAGACGCTGTCCACCATCAAGGGCAACCTCTTCTGGGCCTTCGTCTATAACGTCGCCGCCCTGCCGCTGGCCGCGCTCGGACTGCTCAACCCGCTCATCGCCGGGGCAGCGATGGCCAGTTCCTCGGTGTTCGTCGTCACCAACAGCCTGCGGCTCCGCCGCTTCCAGCCGACCAACCGCAAGTAACCATCCCTGTCCACCGGTCCACACTCACACGCACGAACTAAAGGACACGCTCATGGCTTTGCAGATCAAGCACCGCACCGCACTCGCCATCGCCGCGGGAATCGTGACGGTCGGCGTCACCGCCACCGTCGCGGTCGCCGGCGGCTCCGATCCGGCCATGCCGAACATGCCGGCCGCCTCGCCCACCGCCGCCGCCACCCCAGCCGCATCCCCGGCCCCCTCCGCCACCGCGACTGCTCCGGCCCAGCCCGCCCCCTCGGCTTCCCCGGCCCAGCCTGCCCAACCTGCCCAGCCGACCGCGCCCGGCAACGGCGCCCCCAACGGCATGCCCATGGACATGCAGATGATGTACATGCAGATGCAGCTCGAAGCCATGCGCATGGGCATGGAGAAGGGGATGGAGATGGGGAAGGGGCAGGGGTCGATGCCCAACATGAACGGCACGCCGGCACCTGGCGGAACGCAGCAGAACGGCAGCGGCGGTGCCTCTCCCAACAACGGTATGGGAGGCGGCGGCATGGGCGGCGGCATGGGCATGGGCGGCATGATGGGCATGGACGGAATGTGACGGTGACCGACCCTAAGACCCTCGAGGACGAGCGGGACCGCCGCATGGCGGTGCGGGTGAGCGTGGCGGCTGCCGGCCTGGCCGGTGCCACCCTGCTCACCGCCGCGCTGGTGGGTGCCGCCCAGCCGTCCGCGGCAACGGCGGCGCCCGCGGCGGCGAGTACCACACCGTCCGCAGCGACACCGGCACCGCAGCAGGCCGCGCCCGCCCCTCCGGTGACGCGCAGCAGCGGCAGCGGCTGCGGCTCCAGCGGGCAGGCCACGCCGCCGGCACAGGTCCCCGTGCCTCCCCAGGGCCAGGCGCAGCCTGCGCCGCCGGCTCCCGCGCCGTCCGCACCCGTGACGCGTAGCCGTGGCAGCTGAGCCGGCCGAGGCCCGGTTTCCGGTGATGGGATCCGCCGGCCACCTCCTGGTGGCCGGCGGACCCGGGCTGGAACTTCTGGCGCTGGCGCGATCCCGGCTGGCGGCGCTGGAGTCGCTGTGGTCCCGGTTCCGTGCCGACAGCGAACTGTGCCGTCTCAACGCCTCGCCAGGCCGCTGGGTCCAGCTCTCCGCGCCGACCGCAGCGCTCGTACGCCAAGCCGTACGGGCATGGGAAGCGACCGGTGGGCTGTTCGACCCCACCGTGCTTCCCGCGCTGGAAGCCGCCGGATACACCCGCAGCTTCCCTGACCTGCCCCCGGAGCTGCCGTCCGGTGCCGCGCCCGCCCCGGCTCCGGGCTGTGCGGGCATCGAGATCGAGGACGACCGGGTGCGACTGGCTCCCGGCGTACGCCTCGACCTCGGCGGCATCGGCAAGGGATACGCCGCCGACCTCGTCGCCCAGGAACTCCTGGCCGCGGGAGCGGAGGGAGCGTGCGTCAACCTCGGCGGAGACGTACGGGTGACGGGAAGGGCTCCCGGCACCGGGGCATGGACCGTCGCGGTGGAGGACGAAGCCAGACCCGGAACGGACCTGGCCTGGCTGGCCCTCGCCGAAGGGGCCGTCGCCACCTCCACCCGGCTGCGCCGCCGATGGCAACGGCAGGGACGGCAGCTCCACCACCTCATCGACCCGACGAGCGGGGCCCCGGCCGCAGGCACGGTGGTCACCGTCACCGTCGTGGCCGCCGAGGCCCACTGGGCCGAGGTCCTGGCCAAAGCGGCGCTGATCGCCGGACCGCCCGCCGGGGTGGCCCTGCTGGAGGCCCACGGGGTCGCCGGCCTGCTCGTGACCGAAGACGGCACGGCGCACCGCGCCGGGCCCTGGGAAAGGTATGTGACGTGGACCCCCAACTCTGGTGGCACCTCGCCCGCGTCGGCGGGCTGATGTCCTGGTGGCTGCTCTCGGCCACCGTCCTGTGGGGACTGCTGATGTCCACCCGCGTACTGGGCCCACGCGCCGCCCCCGCGCGCCTGTACGACCTGCACCGCTTCCTGTCCGGCCTGTCCCTGGCCTTCCTGACGGTCCATCTGCTCGCCCTGCTCGCCGACTCATGGGTGGACATCGGCCTGCTCCAACTGCTGGTCCCCTTCACCTCCGACTACCGGCCGGCGGCGGTGGCCTGGGGCGTCACCGCCCTCTACCTCCTGGCCGCGGTCGAGGTCACGTCCCTGCTCAAGGACCGCATCCCGCACCGGTGGTGGCGCTACGTCCATGGCAGCACGTTCGCCCTGTTCGTCCTGACCACCGTGCATGCCCTCACCGCCGGCACCGACGCCACAGCGGTGTGGTGGACCGGACTCGCCCTCGCCGCGGCGGTCGGCTTCCTTACCGTGTACCGGCTGCTGGCCGGACGCCACGCCGGCGGCAACTTCACGCCCGCAACCACACGTACTGCCGTCCAGACGCCGGTACGCCGAGACCTGCCCGGATCCCGGCCTGTGATCGTGAAGGACACGCGGCGCGCCGCCGACGGCGTCGTCACCCTAGACCTCGCAGCCCCCGACGGCACACCACTGCCCCCGTGGGAGCCCGGTGCTCACGTCGACCTCATCCTGCCGTCCGGGACGATCCGCCAGTACTCGCTGTGCGGCGACCCAGCCGACCGGGACACCTACCGCGTCGGCGTCCTTGACCTGCCCGACGGACGCGGAGGCTCGGCGGAGGTCCACGCACTGGAAGAGGACCAGCACGCCGCCATCAGGGGCCCCCGTAACAAGTTCCCGCTGGTCCTGGCCGACCACTATCTGTTCATCGCCGGCGGCATCGGCATCACGCCCATCCTGCCCATGGTCCGCGCCGTGGCCGCGGCCGGGCGCGAATGGCACCTGCTCTACGGAGGGCGCTCCCGGGCCACCATGGCCTTCGCCGACGAACTGGCCGCCCTCGGCGGCGACCGGGTCCGCCTGGTCCCCCAGGACTCCGACGGCCTGCCCGACCTCGCGGCCGCCCTGGCCGAAACCCCACCGGGAGCAGCCGTCTACGCTTGCGGCCCCGAACCGCTGATCAGAGCCGCCGAAAAGACCGTCGCCGCGGACTTCTCCGACCGGCACCTGCACATCGAACGCTTCTCAGCCCCCGGGAACGCTCCGCAGCAGGCTGGTCGCCCGGCCCCGGCACGGGAGTTCCAGGTAGAGCTGCGGCGCTCCGGGCGCGTGCTGCCGGTCCCGGCCGACCGCACGCTGCTGGAGGTGATCCGCGAGGCCACCCCCGGCGCCGCGTCCTCCTGCGAGGAAGGCTTCTGCGGCACCTGCGAACTTCGCGTCCTGGACGGCACCCCCGACCACCGCGACACCGTCCTGCCCGCCGGCGAGCGGGATCGCCGCGACATCATCTACCCCTGCGTCTCACGCTCCCGCACCCCCCGTCTGGTCGTGGACCTGTGACCCGACCTGCCCCATCCTCGCGACCGAGAGGCCGTCCGAGCGAACTTGCGCAGCCCTATCCTTCGCCGACACCGAGCCGCACCTCACCGTACGACCCGGGCCGGGGATCTCAGCAGGCAGTGAGCAACAGCCACCACTGGCACGTCAGTTCCGCTCCGCCGGACCGGAAGCAAGGCCCACGCACCGAGAAGGATGTCTCACATGAGCAAGGTCAATTCACTACGACAGAGGCTGGGGCGCCGCACCGCTCTCGCTGTCGCCGGAGGTGTCGCCGCCATCGGAGTCTCCGTGGCCCTCGCCACCGCGGCAGTCGCCGCAGGCGATCCCGGCACACCCACCCCGACCGCTCCGACCAGTCCGTCCACGAGCTCATCGCCCAACCCGTCCGCGACCCCCGGCACCGGCACAGCCGGCTGGGGCATGGGCGACATGGGCATGGAGGACGACCGCATGGACGACATGCGATCGGGCGACATGGGCATGCAGGACGACAGGGACGACATGGGCGAGATGAGCGGCATGGGTGACGGCTGAACCGCCGTCGGCCGACGAGTAACGCGGGCGCGCACGGCGATGGCGAATCCCGGGCTGCGAAGGCGATCGCCACACTCCTGTCGCCCCGCGTTCCTTGCCTGGCCTCGGGAGTCTGTCAGCCCTCTTGGCCGTGCCGAGGTGGCCCGGGGGGCCACTGATCGGGGTCGGGCTGAGATTCAATGGCCTGGCAGACAACGGCTTCGCCGCCGGTCCGACGGGTCCGGTCGGCGGCGCGCCGGGCGCCGAGCAGGACCTGGCGCAGTTGCTGGAGTTCGGCCAGTCTGCGGTCGATCCGGAGGAGGTGGGCGTCGAGCATCTCGGTGACTCGGCCGCACGGCTGGGCTCCGCCCCGCTGCAGGTCCAGGATGTCGTTGATCTCTTCGAGGGTCAGACCCAGCGTTTTGGCGCGCCGGATGAAGCGCAGCACCTCCAGGTCCGCCTCGTCGAAGAGTCGGTACCCGGACTCGGTACGGCTTGCCCGAGGTATCAGGCCCCTGGCCTCCCACAGCCGGATGGCCTTGGCGCTCACACCCACCAGGTCCGCCGCTTTGCCCACGGTCATACCGCTCACGAATCGTCCTCATCTGGGTATGTCTGCCACTGGCTGGTAGAGGGCTCGCGGACGAGCCTGACCTCAGGGCTGACTGGCTACTCGGCCCGTGTCATCGTCCTGCCGCAGCAGCAGGTCGGATTGTTCTGTCCGGTGCAGCTCGGCGGGGCCGCTTTGGTCACGGTCAGTTCGCACCCGCAGCCCGGATCGGGGCACCGGTAGACCTCGCCCTCACGGAATGGCATCGATTTCGCCTCCATATATCGTTTCTCTTCCGTCGTGACCGAGGCTAAAACTCGGCCCCAGGGGCAAGGTCAAGGCTCTTCGCGTGCGGCGACTGAGGGAACGCGGCCGAGGGCGGGCAGGCGGGTGGTGAAGGTGGTGCCGTGGCCGACCTCGCTGTCGGCTGTGAGGGTGCCGCCGTGGGCGGCGGTGAGTTCGGCGGCGACGGCGAGGCCGATGCCGGAGCCGTCGGCGCGGGTGTCGCGGCCGCGGAAGAAGCGGTCGAAGACGCGGGCGAGGTCTTCGGCGGGGATGCCGGGGCCGGTGTCGGCGACCCGTAGCTCGGCCCAGCCGTCGTCCTCGCGCAGGGTGAGCGTGACGGTGCCGCCCGCGGGGACGAACTTCAGGGCGTTGGTGAGCTGGTTGGTGACGATCTGGCGCAGCCGTACCGGATCGCCGTCGACGCTCACCTCGTCCAGCTCGGTGCGCAGCGTGAGCCGTGCTTCGGCGAACCGGTCGGCAAGGCCGGTGGTGGTGGCGGCCACCAGGTCGGTCAGGGACACGGGCGCGCGTTCGAGGGTGAAGGCGGCGGAGTCGGCGGAGGCGAGGGTCTCCAGGTCGGCGATGAGCCGGCCCAGCCGCAGGGTCTCGTCGTGCAGGGAGTCGATGACCCTGTCCGTGGGTTCGCTGACGCCGTCCTGGACGGCTTCGAGCTGACTGCGCAGGATGGCCAGGGGGGTGCGCAGTTCGTGGGCGACGTCGGCGGCGAAGGTGCGGCGTAGCTCGTCCTCCTTCTCGACCCGGTCGGCCATGGTGTTGAAGGCGGTGGCCAGGCGGCCGATCTCGTTGTTGGGGATGGTCGTCGCCCGGCGGTCGCGCTGCCCGGCCGCGAGGTCGTCGGCGGCGCGCGTGAGTTCGGCGATGGGGGCGGTGGCCCGCCGGGCGGTGTAGAGGCCGACGAGGAGTGCGATCAGGCCCGCTGTGAGGCTTCCGGCGACGAGCAGGCGGTTGACCGATGCCACGAAGTCCTTGTCGACGGCGGGGATCACGCCCTGGGGGACACGGACCTGGAGGGTGCCGACCTGCTTTCCGTCCACGGTGATCGGCAGGCTGCGGGCCGGGCCGAGCTCTCCGATGCCCATCATCTCGCGGTGCAGGGCCAGCGTGGCCGCGTCGACGTCGGCATCGGCGAGTGACCACACGTGGCGGCCCGCGGGGTCGAGCAGTTCGGCCTCCGAGCCGGTCATGGTCACCGTCGGCGCGAGCTCGCCCAGTGCCTGGGGCTTCCACTCGCCGTCGCGGGCGTAGTCGGCGGCGAACAGGGCGATCAGCTGCTGTTGCCGGGTGCGCTGCTGTCCGGCCAGGTAGTCGTCGAAGCGGTCGCCGAAAGCGGTGTTCACCAGGACCGCGGTCAGTACGGCCGTACCGACCCCGAGAGCGGCGAACGCCAGGGCGAGGCGGCGGGCGAACCGGCCGCGCAGCAGTTCACGCATCGCGGTCCACATCGCGATCCACTCCGAGTTTGTAGCCGACGCCCGGGACGGTGACGATGACTGTGGAGGGCGGGGTGTCGCCGATTTTGCGGCGCAGGTTCTTCACGTGTACGTCGATGGTGCGTTCGTACGCCTCGAAGGTGTGGCCCTGGACGCGACCGACCAGCTCCAGGCGGGTCCAGGCCCGCCCGGGGCGGGAGGCGAGCGCGGCCAGCAGGTCGAACTCGGTGCGGGTCAGGTCGACCGGCCGGCCGTCGGCGTGCGCCTCGCGCCGCTCTGTGTCGATCCGCAGCCGGCCCTCCCCGTACGACGCGGCCTCCTCCTCGGCGTGGGTGCGGCTGCCGCGGGCGCGGCGCAGCACCGCCTCGACGCGGGCGACCAGCTCGCGCGGGCTGAAGGGCTTGACCACGTAGTCGTCGGCACCCAGCCGCAGCCCCATCACCCGGTCGTTCTCGCTCGCCTTGGCGGTGAGCATCACGATCGGCACGTCCCCGGCCTTGCGCAGGAGCCGGGCCACCTCCTCGCCGGGCAGACCGGGCAGACCCAGATCGAGGACGACCAGGTCGGGGTGGGAGGCGGTGGCGAGGTCGAGGGCAGCCCGGCCGTCGCTCGCCTCCAGCACCGTGTAGCCGTCGCGCTCCAGATAGTCGCGCAGCAGGCCGCGCAGCTTCGCCTCGTCGTCGACGACCAGCACCGTCGCGGTCACGGATGCACCTTCTTTCGTACGAGTTCCATCATGCGGCCACGGTGGCCCTGGCCGTGTCGTCCACCTGCGACGTCGGGGAGCCGGGCAGCGGCCGGGCGGTGAAGCGGCGGAGCCGGTTGGCGTTGCCCACCACCGACAGCGAGGACAGCGCCATCGCAGCGGCAGCGATGATCGGGCTGAGGAGCCAGCCGGTGACCGGGTACAGGACGCCCGCCGCGAGGGGGATGCCGGCGGTGTTGTAGACGAACGCCAGGAACAGGTTCTGGCGGATGTTACGCATGGTGGCCCGGCTCAGCGTCACCGCGGTGACCACCCCGCCCAGCGATCCGGAGATCAGCGTGACGTCGGCCGCCTCGATGGCCACGTCGGTGCCGGTGCCGATGGCGAAGCCTACGTCGGCCTGCGCCAGGGCCGGGGCGTCGTTGATGCCGTCGCCGACCATGCCGACGCGGCGGCCCTCGTCCTGGAGGCGGCGGATCTCGTCCGCCTTGTGCTCGGGAAGTACCTCCGCCAGCACGCGATCGATGCCGACCTGGGCCGCGATGGCCTCGGCGGTCCGCGTGTTGTCCCCGGTGATCATGACGATCTTCAGGCCGAGCCGCTTCAGAGCGGTGATGGCGGCGGCCGAGTCCTCCTTGACGGTGTCGGCGACCGCGACCAGGCCCAGCAGCCGCCCGTCGGCCGCCGCGAACATCGCCGACTTGCCTTCGGCGGCCAGCCGCTCCGCCTCCACCGTGAGCGGGCCGGCGTCGATTCCCTGGTCGGCGAGCAGTGATGCCTTGCCCACCAGCACGCGGCGGCCGTCGACGGTGGCGGTGATGCCGTGGCCGGTGACCGAGTCGAACTCGCTCACGCCGGCCAGGGTGATGCCGCGCTCGGTGGCTCCGGACACGATCGCCTGGCCCAGGGGGTGCTCGGAGGAGTGTTCGGCCGAGGCCACCAGGCGCAGCACGTCGTCCCCGGTGAAGCCGGCTGCGGGCACGAGGTCCGTCAGCTGGGGCCGTCCCTTGGTGACGGTGCCGGTCTTGTCCAGCACGACCACGTCGAGGCGCTGCGCGGTCTCCAGCGCCTCGGCGGAGCGGATCAGGATGCCCGCCTGGGCGCCCTTGCCCGTGCCGACCATGATGGACAGGGGCGTGGCCAGGCCCAGCGCGCACGGGCAGGCGATGATCAGCACGGCCACGGCCGAGACCAGCCCCAGCGTCAGCGCCGGGTCGGGGCCGATCAGGAACCACACGGCGAACGTGGCGATGGCGATGAACATCACCGCGGGTACGAAGTAGCTTGAGACCAGGTCGGCGATCCGCTGGATGGGCGCCCGCGAGGCTTGCGCCTGCTGCACCAGCCTGATGATCTGGGCGAGTACGGTGTCCGCGCCGACCTTGGTCGCCTCGAACCGGAAGGCGCCGGTCTGGTTGATCGTCGCGCCCACCACCTCGTCGCCCACGCCCTTGGTCACCGGGATCGACTCCCCGGTGACCATGGACTCGTTCAGAGTGGAGCGGCCATCGACGATCACGCCGTCCACGGGGACCTTCCCCCCGGGCCGGACCATGACGATGTCCCCGGCGGCGACCTGCTCGATGGGCACCTCCACCTCCACACCGTCCCGCACCACGCGGGCGGTCTTGGCCCGCAGGCCAAGGAGCTCGCGGATCGCCTGCCCGGTCCCGGCCTTGGCCTTCGCCTCGAACAGACGGCCCAGCAGGATGAGAGTGAGGATGACCCCCACCGCCTCGTAGTACACCTCGCGCACGCCCTCGGGCAGCACGCCCGGCGCGACGGTCACCAGCAGACTGTAGCCGTACGCCGCGGACGTACCGAGCGTGATCAGCGCGTTCATCTCGGCACTGCGGTGCCGCAAAGCGAGCCAGCCGGTGCGGTGGATCGGCCAGCCCGTGTAGAACATCACCGGCGTGATCAGCGCGAACTGGAACCACCGGTTCAGCAGCAGCTGGGGTACGTCCACGCCGAACACCTCGTGCAGCATCACGGCCACGACCACCGGCAGCGACAGCACCGCGCCGAAGACGACCCGCCGCGACAGATCGGCGATCTCCTCCCGCCGCGCAGCGGCCTCGGCATCCTCCCGCTCCGCAGCGCCCGGCGCGGCGGCGACGGGAGGCCGGTCCGCCTCGCTGGAGGAGGCGGCGGTCGCGGACGCCTCGCTGTCGTCGCCGCCCGGCTCCACCAGCAGGGTGCCGTGCACCATGTTCATCCCGCACGCGAAGCCGAACCGGCCCGCCCTGTCGGGCGTGAACTCCACCACGGTCCGCTCGTTCGCCGGCAGCGACGCAGCCAGGGCGAAGTCGGGGAAGACCACCCGGGAGGTGCAGTCCCCGCTCTCCTGCCGGTCGAACACGAGCCGGACGGGCACACCCTGACGGACCGTCACGAGATCCGGCGAGTAGCCGCCCTTCACGGTGATCCCGATCTCCTGCACACCATTGACGAGTTCGGCCTGGCGTGACTTCTTCGGCCCGAAGAAATACCAGGCCAGGAACGCGATCAGCGTGACCGCTCCGGCTACGACTCCGATGTCCGTGGCGCTCATGACGACTTCCCTTCCGTGTGCTGCGTGATCCGGTATCCGGCCTGTAGCACGGCCGCCTCGATCCCGGCCGGTTCGGCCGGAACGTCGTAGATGACGGCAACGACGCCGGCGCGGGCGTTCACTTCCGCGACCGTCACTCCGGGCAGAGCGCCGACGACGCCCTCGATCATCTGCGGGCAGTCGCCGCAGGTGATCCCGGAAACGGGCCGCGCGATGGCTTTGGGCACGATGCCTCCTTGGGGCAGCGGTGCCGGAACAGCACCTTTGTCGACGCGTCGTGGATGAGCGGGTGTTCGTCATCGAGGACCTCCACGACTCGGAAGCTACGCCTACCCCCCGGGGGTAGCAAATGGGTCGATCGGGGCTACGGGTGTGTTCCTGGCGCTGTGTCTATGGCCCCGACCCCAGGTAAAGGCGCTGGTCAGTGGCGTGCTCGGCGGACGTGGGCGGGGTACGGACGGGGCCGCCGGACGCCGGGAGGGGGCTTCGGAACGCCGTGAGCGCACAGGGCCCGCACATGAGCGCTTCACGGCCCCTTCACAGCGCGCGCCTAGTTTCGGCGACATACCGCAAGAGCGACAGGAGGGATCCCGATCATGATCAAGCGCAGGACCATCGGCGTGGCCGTGGCCACCGCCCTGCTCGGCGGCCTTGGCGCCTACGGTGCCACCGCCTTCGCCTCTTCCTCGGCCACGGACCCGCGGCCGTCCCCCTCGGCCACGGCGTCCCCGGGCGGCACCCACGACGGCTTGGACCGGGACGAGATGATCCGCCACTGCACCGACCAGCTGCCCGCAGGTGAGCGCGCCAAGGCCCGGCAGCAGATGGACAAGATGATGTCCGCCGACATGGACAAGATGGCCGGCATGGACAAGATGATGTCCGGCTCGATGATGAGCGGCGCGTCCGCGGACGGCCACCACGGCATGGGTTGAGTCGAGGCCGCTGCCCGGACCGCCCCGTGTGGGCCGGTCCGGGCCCCACCCCGGCGACCGGCACCCTGACCGCTTACCGCACTCTCGACGCGAAGAGACCCCATGACCCTCGCTTTTCTGCCGAGCCCGCCCAGCCCGTACCTGAACCTCGGCCCCCTCATGCTTCACTGGTACGCGATCATGGTGATCCTCGGCATCATCGCCGCTGTCGCCATCGGCCAGCGCCGCTGGAGCGAACGCGGCGGCGCCGCCGGCACCGTCCTCGACGTGGCCATGGTCGCGGTGCCGTTCGGCATGCTCGGCGGCCGCCTCTACCACGTGATCACCAGCTGGCAGCTGTACTTCGGCGAAGGCCGCAACCCCGTCGAGGCCCTGTACGTGTGGCAGGGCGGTCTCGGCGTGTGGGGCGGCATCGCCGGCGGCGCCCTCGGGGCCTGGATCGCCGCCCGCCGCCGCGGCATCGACTTCGCCGCCTTCGCCGACGCGACAGCCCCCGGCATCCTCGTCGGCCAGGCCATCGGACGGATCGGCTGCTGGTTCAACCAGGAACTCTACGGCCGTCCCACCACCCTGCCCTGGGGCCTTGAGATCGACCCGGCCAACCGCCCGGCGGCCACCGACGCCGCCACCTACCACCCGACCTTCGCCTACGAGGCCGCGTGGAACCTCGGCGCGGCGGCCCTGCTGATCTGGGCGGAGCGCCGCTTCCGCCTCGATCGCGGCAGGGTCTTCGCCCTGTACGTCGCCGCGTACACAGCCGGCCGCGGCTGGATCGAGATGCTGCGCGTCGACCCCGCCAACCACATCCTGGGCCTGCGCCTGAACGTATGGACCAGCCTGCTGCTCTTCCTCGCCGCCATCGCCTTCCTCATCTGGCGCCGCCCCGGTATCCGCGAGGCCCTGACAGCGGCGACCGGCGAGCCCGGCATCCCGACGCCCGCCGCCCGGCCGGCTGCCGCTGCCGCTGAGCAGTCCCGGGCAGTGACGTCCGAGCCGGACGAGAGCACGACCGAGCCCACTGCGCCCAAGCAGGAGAAGAAGACAGATCCCGTGGCGGAACCGACCGCCGCGTCGAGGAGAACACGATGACCGGGCAACACCACCGCCTGACCGGCCTCCGTGGCCCGGGCACCAGGCATGACCGACTGCTGCTCTACACCCTGATGCCGTTCGGACTGCTCCTGTTCGCCCTCGGCATCCTCGGCGCCACCACCGGCATCACCCTGCTGCCCTTCGACCCGCACCACGTCGTCACCCAGATCGGCGGCCTGGTCCTGGCCTTTATCGGCCTGCGCCACTGGAAATAGCCCGCTGCGGCAGGCCACCGGCACCCGCGACGCCGACGCACATCGGCCGCGCACCACGAGCACACCGGCTCTTCACAGCCCCCGCCTACATTGCCCCGTATACCCCTTTCCGAGCACTGTCGGAAGGGAGAACCCACTCCATGGAGTCGACCGTGAAAATGTGCCTGAACAAGAACGTTCTCATCGGCGTCGGCACCCTGCTGCTGGTGATCTTCGCGGCGAGCTTCTTCCACCCGCGCACCGGCCGGGACTGGCGGGTGCTGGGCGGCTTCTCCGCCTTCGCGGTGGCCCTGTTCACCGAGATGCCGCCCAGAAGTCCGGCCGGCTGGCCACTCAAGGCCCCTACCGGCGGATCCGCCACCCGCAGTACACAGGGTTCCTCGCCATCATGGTCTGATTCCTCCTGATGTGGCCCACCCTGCCTACACTGGTGATGTTCCCGGTGCTGGTCTGGGTCTACCGGCGCTTGGCTCTGCGGGAGGAAGTCGAGGTCGCCGCCCGGTTCGGTGCCGCGTGGGCACGGTACGCGGCCACCACACCCCGCTTCCTGCCGTCCTGGCGACACCGCGAGGCGGCAGACGCGTACCCCGATCCGTCGGCAGAGGACACATCCCCGACCTGCCGCGGCGGACACCCCCACCGCGGCAGGTCCGACGGACCCATCGCGGACCAGCGGCCGGTAACGCGGACCGACGGCGGGCCTGCCGCCCTTCCGAAGGAGCTGACGATGTCCCAGTACCTTCCGCTCATCCTGTTGCTGCTGGCCTGCCCCGTGGGAATGGCCCTGATGATGTGGTACATGGGGCGCTACCAGCGTGAGAACGTGCGGCGGAACCAGCCCGAGCGGCGGCCCGCCGCCCCTGCCTACGATGCCAAAGCCGCCGAGGCCGCCGAAGTCGTCCGTCTGCGGGCGGAGATCGACCAGCTCAAGGCCGCCCACCGGGACTCGGCCGACAAGTCGGCATCGCCCCCCGCAGACCGCCCGGCGAGGAAGGCCGACGGGTCGGCGCCGAAGCGGGAGTCCTCTTCGCCCCAGGCATCCTCCTCGACGACCGTCCCTTTGCCTACGGACGGCTCTCCGAACGCCGCCTGCGCCGGGCCCTCACCGCCACACCCTGAAACCCCTCCGACCCTCCCCGCACCACCGAATCGGCAAGGAAACCGACAATGAGCGAACTGATCAAGCTGGTGCCCCTCCTGGCCTGCCCGCTGGGCATGGGAGCCCTGATGTGGTTCATGATGCGGGCTGGCCGCAAAAGCACCGACGCCCCTTCCACCGGCCCCAAGACCGCAGCCTCCGGCACCGATCCGCGTCAGCAGGAACTGGCCGTCCTGCGCCAGCAGGTCGACGACCTCAAGCAGCAGATGGGCCACGACTCCCAGACCCCCGACCGAACTCAGTCGCGATGACGGGCTGCGCCCGGCCCCTGCGCTCACGGCGGCCGCCGTACGCGCCGAACAGCTCGACCTCACCGTCCCCGACCTCACCGGACGCCTGGCCGTCGTCACCGGCGCCAGCGACGGCATCGGCCTCGGCCTGGCCGAACGCCTCGCCCGTGCCGGCGCGGAGGTCGTCCTGCCGGTCCGCGAGGTGGGGCGCCCCATCCACCTCCTGGTCAAACAACGCCGGAGTGATGGCCCCCCACGAAGCTGTCCACGGCCAACGGACTGCTCTACTTCTACGAGAAGGAGCCGGGCGCGTTCGGCATCGACGCCTGGTACCTGACGGCCGTCGACTTCCGCACCGGCGAGCAGAGGTGGCAGCAGTTCACCGGCACCGGCCCGTCGTGCGACACCTGCTGGGCGCCGATCACCATCGGCCCGGACGGCACGGCGTACGCCGGGGTATTCAACGGCATCGTGGCCGTACGCGACCGCGGCTGATTCGAAGAGCAGCCGTTACACAACAGCAGGATCGCCGTCATGTTGATCTTTTAGCGTGACCGCAGGTGACCTGGAGGAAGCCCAGCAGTCACCTACACCACGTCATAGCCGCAGAGCAGGAGCACCCTGGTCACCTCCTCCACTCCCTCGGGGAAGGTGAAGGTGCCGACTTCGCTCTCCCCCATGTGTGCCAACGGGCCGAAGCCCGGGTCCGGCAGGGTCCCGTGGAACAGATCTGGCCAGTCGTCTCCGGCTGCGCAGCGCAGCTCGGTGGGGACGCACCGCGGGCGGTGTGCGGGGCGCGGAGTCGGGGTGAAGCGCACCAGGTGATGTTGGCCCGGCCGGGCATGTGGTGCCTCGAAGAACAGCTCCAGGTGCCTGACGCGTACGTCCTTGCCACTCGGCAGGAACGGGAACATGCCCCGGCCAAGGCTCACCACCAGTTCCCGGCACCCGCCCACGCGGTGGCCCCGGCTGAAGGCCTGCCACGCGGTGGCCATGTCGTACCGCACGTCGAAGTAGCGCAGCCCTGCTCCCGGCAGCTGATGCCGGGCGTGTTCCTCCGCCGCGCGGCGCAGGGCGTCCCCGCCTTCGCGGGCCGTGTAGTTGAGGTGCAGGACGACATCGGAGACCGTGTCGAGGTCGAACCGGTTGTTCTCCGGGCGCAGCTCGATCCGCCAACGGCTGATCGCCCCGCGGAACTCGAACGGGAGCTTCCGCTCGTCCCGGAAGTTCAGCTCGAACATGCCGGTGTCGTTCTGCCCGGTCGAGGTGGCGATCGCCTCGGTGGCGATGTACTCGTTCATGGTCCGCGGGTCGTCGGGCAGCGCCGGGTAGCCGTTGTGCGGCACCCGGCCGTCGGTGGGGCAGCAGTCCCGTGGCGGCGCGGTCAGCCGGGGGCTGATGCGTGTGGTGCTGCCGAGCAGCGTCAGTCGGCAGTGCACTCCGGTGTATGGGCCGGCCACGCAGGGGACGGTGAGGCTCACGTTCTTGATCCGGCGCAGGTAGTGGCCGTAGTCCTGGTCGAACATCCACTCCGGCAGCTCGATTTCGCAGGCGCCGGTGGCCTGGAGCATCAGGAACTGCAGCGGGAAGTCCTGCCGCAGCGAGAAGTGCTTGGTGAGTTCGTACTCGCGGACGTTCTCGTCCAGGTACGCGCACTCCATCCGACGCAGTGCCAGCTGCAGCCGGTCACCGGCCAGCAGGTTCTCCTTGAGGTCGAGCACGTCCGGCGGGGGCAGGAAGTCGCGGGTGGTGTGGCCCAGTTCGACGTTGAAGGCGTGCTGTGCCTGGCGCGCCGCGTGGCGGGCCAGTTCGTGCAGCTGGTGGTGGAGGGCCGACGTCTCCTGCTGCAGGTGCAGATACAGGTCGTGGGTGGTGAACTTGTCGCGGAGGAAGTCGCTTACATCTGACGCCTGTTCCAGCTGGAGCCGGTGGCTGTTCAGCTCCTGGAGGGCGATGTCGCGGCGGCGTTCTGCCGCCAGGATCTGGCGCTCCACCTGTTCGAGCTCGATGTCCAGCACCTCGACCTGGTGGCGCCACTCCTCCTCGCGCCGCTCCCAGCCCGCCTGCGTGAGCCGCAGTCCGGCAGTGCCGGCCGAGATGTCGGCGAGGCCGTTGGTGATCCTGGCCGCAGCCGAGAACACGCCGCCCAGCTTGGAGCCGATCGGGGGCTGGACCTGGGTACAGGGGAAGCCCACGAACATGTCCGGGATCAAGCCCATGATCTGCGCGATGCCCTCCGTGATGGTGCTCACCGTGCGCAGGGACATCCCGGTGTTGGTCAGGCTCTCGTGTTCGATCTCCCTGCTGATCAGCCTGTTCTGGACGAGGAGGTCGTAGTGGTTGCGGCGGGTCTGGGCGCTCTCCTTCGCCTTGCGCAGTGCCTGCACCTGCCAGTCGGACTCCCGCCACTGGTTCCGCCGGATGGAGGTGGCAAGACCCAGCAGCTGGTGTTCCTGCGTGGCGCGCAGGGAGGCCAGGTACTCCGCGTCGCCCTTCTCATAGGCGGCGAGCAGTGCGGTGCCGAGGCCGCGCACCTCGCCCGCCAACTCCATGGCCTTCTGCACGAGGAAGACGAACCGGTACGGGCTGCCGGGCGCGCACCAGTCGTCGCAGTGGGCCGGGTGGTCCGTCCCCTCGGCTGCGGCGGCCCCGGCTCCCGCGCCGGCCAGGCCATGCGCGCGGGCCGGAAGGCGGTTGGCTTCCAGGCAACTGCGGATCAGGCCCAGGCGGTCGGCGGTGTGGTCGTACAGGGCGAGGAGCCGGGGGTTGAGCGGGGCGGCGAGCGGGACGGCGTCGGCGACGGTGGTCGGTGCGCAGCCGAGCTCGGGCGGGGCGGTGACCGTGCGCGGCCGTCGGCCGAGCAGCTTGTGCAGCGTGTCGAAGATCAGCCGCGCGTGTGCGAAGGACTCGGGCGTGCCCTGCCGGAACACGGCGTCGCCCCACTGCAGCAGCGTCTCCGCGTAGTGCAGGACCACCGAGCGGCGCCGGGCGTGTTCGTCGCCGTGCGGCTCCCCGCCGCGCCGCCACGCCGAGTCCGAAGCCAACGGCGCGAAGACCCGTTCGTGCCAGGTGAGCGCCTCCTGGAACCGGCAGTGGGTGCGCAGGAAGCCGGCCAGGCTGACCGCCACGGCGTACGCGGGGAGGGGGACGAGGGGTGCGCCCGGGTGGTGGTGGGCGAAGTACGGATAGGCGGGCAGGCGGCCGGGAAAGGAGGACTTCTCATCCGACTCCTCGTCCGTCTCCTCATCGGGCTCCTCCGGTGCCGGAGGGGTGACCAGGGGCAGCGCGACCGCCTCGTCGGAGGGCAGGTCGCAGCGGAAGCCCGTCACGCCGGGGGCATGGCCCTGCGGCGGGATACCGCCGGTGACCCGGAACGTCAGGGAGTCCGCCTCGCGGCCCACACATTCCAGATCACCGTCGCCCTCGCCGTCGCCGACCCGGACCGGCGCGGCCGAACGGCGCGGCGGCGAGAACTCGCCATTGTGCACCCGGCACCAAGCGAGCCACACGACCCGCGAGGAGTCCCAGTGCAGGAGCCGTGGAAGGGCGGCCTCGTTGTGCCAGTCCCACCCGGCGTGCTGGCCCTCGGCCTCGGGCACGTACTGGCGCGTGTCGACCGTCCAGAACCAGTACTCGTCGACCAGCGCCGGATGCGGCGTACCGCAGTCGGCGCAGCAGATGTGGGCCGGGCCTTCGTGTCGCGGGACGAAGCGGGTGGACGCGGGCGGCTGGGACGCCGCCGCGACGCGCACAAACCGGGCGCCGAGACGGACGGCGGCACGGATCCACAGCGGGAGCTGTTCGCCGGTGGCTTCCTGGTCCCGGCTCATGGCGGAGCCGGGAGCGTTGGACGGGCTGCCGGACGGGCTGCCGGACGAGCTGTCGGACAGGGGCTTGTACGGGGTGTTGGACCCGCCGTTTGACGGGGTGCCGGACGGCAGGCCGGCTGCCGCGAGCCAGGAGGGCCGGGCGTGCCGGTCGGGCGTGCCGAGCAGGTCGAGGCCTTCCCTCGCGGGGTCGATCGCACGCATCGTCGCGGGCTCCCGCGCCTGGAGGGCTGTGAGGCGGGGGTGTTCCGGCGGTCGGCCCTTCTCCCAGTGCTCCAGCCCGCCCGGGACGGGCGCGGTGAGCGTGTCCCGTCGCAGTTCCGCCTCCAGGAAGCGGAACGCCTCGCTGTGCCGGGCCCGTTCCCACTCGTCCCAGTCGATCCAGTTCTCCCGGTAGGCTGTGCGCCTGGCGCAGGCGGCCCAGGTCCGGAAGTCCGCGTACCGGCGGTGCCACAGCCGCTGGAACGCGGCGGACACCTGGAATTCCGGCTCCAGCCCGAGTTCGGCCCTCCGTACGAACAGATGGACGGCGCCGATCGCCTCGTCGATCCGGCCGGTGCGCCGGCACAGGCCCGTCTCGACGTCAAGCAGCAGCACCTCGCCCAGTTCGGCGGGCCCCGTCGCGTATCCGCCCTGTGGGTGCGGCACGCGCTCCATGCCGCAGAGGAATGCGACGAGGGCCGCCCTGGCGCGTTCGCGCAGGCCGTCGTTGAGGCGGCGGATGTCGGCGTACCGTCGTGGCTCGTCGTTGCCGTTCTCGATGCAGCCGCCGCGTACGAAACGTGTCAGGTTGCGGTTGCCGGACTCCGTCCCGCCGGCCGCCACGACGTCGGGATCGTCCGAGGCCCACAGGTGGGGTCGGGCCGCCCGGATGTCCCTGACAGTGAAATGCCGCCGTAAGGCGCGGACCCAGCGGTCGGCGTGCCAGACGCGGATCGCCCAGCGCTCGTCCTGCAGGTCGGTGCCGGTGACCGTGCGGTGGGGGAAGTGGCGCAGGACCAGGCGGGTGTGGAGGAGGTCGACGCCCATGTGCCGCAGGAGGTGGGCGGGATCGTCGGGGTGGTTCTCGGCGGCCTCGTGGAACAGCAGCCACACGGGGCTTTCCGGAGCGACGTCGCTGTCGCGGCGTACGGCCGTGTAGTCGTAGAGCCGCTCCCACCAGTCGAAGAGCGCCTGCCGACGGCGGCGTGTCGGCCTGACTCGGCGGTCCTGGGCGGGGGTGGGCGGGAGGTGGTTGTCCATGAGCGGAAGAAGGTTGAAGTCGAGGAACGCGCGGTGGGTGCGGTGGCGCCGGCCGTCGCGGTAGTAGGACGTGCCGGTGAAGTCCTCCGCGTGCGCCAGCAGGTAGCCGAGCTCGGACTGGCCGTCGTCGGCCGCCGGTTTCGCCGACAGTGCGAACCGGTCGGCGAACAGCAGCGCCTTGAAGACCCGCTGGTAGGTGCGGCGGATGTCGCGCAGGGTGCTGGTGAAACGGAGCCGCAGCGCGTCCCGGGCCGCCCCGGGGGCCGTCAGGCCGTCGTCGAGCGGCCGGTCCTTGCGGTCAAGGAACAGCCGTTCGTACGGAATGGTGACGAGCTCGCCGCCACTGTCGGGACCGGCGTACTTGACCTCGAAGCCGCCGGTGACCGGGCAGAGGTCGTCGGGGCTGTCGAACTCCGGGGCCGGCCACGACAGTTCGACCGTCAGACGGTAGGCCCCGCGGCGCAGCGGCAGCGGCTCCGAGCAGGCTGCGGGTGCGGTCTCGTCCGGCCAGTGGCGGCTGAGCAGTACCCAGCTGCGCTGACCGCGCCGCAGGGTCACCCGCCAGCGCCGGTCGTGGGCGGCGTCGAGGTCGGGCGACTGCCCGTCGGGGGTCGGGGCTCCGGCACGGAACTGGTACGTGCCGTCCTCGTCGACGAGCAGGGTGCCGGACCAGTGTGCGCGGTAGCCCTGGGCGCCGCCGAGCGGCCTCCCGTCGGGCGCGGTGAGGGCGAAGCCGTTGCGGACGGCGACGAAGCGTTCCTGGGCTTCGGTGAGCGTCAGGCCGAGGGCCGGCAGCAGGGTGGGGATCTGCGCGTTCGCGGCGTTGCGCGCGGTTCCGAACGCCGACATCGGCCCGCGGGTCTCGCGCCAGAGGACCGGGCCGCCCTCTGGTGCGAGCTCGCCGAGCAGTCCGGTGCCCGTCAGACCGAGCAGTGCCGCGAAGGCGCCGCCGGAGGGCCGGTCGGGCCAGGTGACGGCGGGCGGCGCGCCGGAGTCGGTCTCCCAGGGGCCGGTGGCGCGGTTCTCGTCGGCGTACAGGTGTCGCAGGAGGGCCCAGGCACGGCCCGGGCCCTCGCCCTCGCTTTCGTCGCCGCTGCGACCGGTCCATGCGGCGACGTGCCCCGCCAGGTGTGTGGCGATGACCTGGCAGCGGGCGTGGCAGCGGGCGAACTCGCGCTGGAAGGAAGCCCATCGGCGGCCCTCGTCGGGCTCCTGGAGGAGCAGCTCCTCGGCCTCGGCCGGGTTGCCGAACAGGAATGCGAAGGGGGCGAGGTCGGCGCGTGGTCGGAAGTAGAGCTCCTGGACGGCGGTCTGTTCGGCGGGCCGCAGCCGCCGGACCCTGGCGAGTTTGGCGAGCACGGACTCGTCGGTCAGGGGCAGCCGGGTCCACAACTGCTCCGTGCCGGTGTCGTAGTGGAACGGCCCGTCCGGGGGGCTGTTCCACATCAGCGGTGCGGTGTCGGCGAGCGGCAGCCCGGTCCGGTACTGGCGTTTGTCGACCGGTACGGGATGGCCCGCGGCCTCCAGCACCGAGGGGAAGAGGTGCTCGCCGAGCACGAGCAGTGGGTCGTGCGATCCGTGCGGCGTGTATCCGAAGTCGCCGCGCAGGGTGGTGGAGATGCGGTCCCATGACCATGCCGCGGCCTCCTCGTCCGGGACGTCGACGGCCAGCATCGCGCGGCGCAGATGCCACAGCGAGAACGCCGTGTCGTCGTCCGGCAGGCCGAGCGGCGCGTCCAGTGCCTCATTCGGCGGCTGGAGGGGGAACGGGTCGTCGCCCTGGACGTGTTCGTCGGAGCCGAACAGGTAGAGGATCTCGCCGATGCCGAAGTCGGAGGCATAGATCTTGCCGAGCACTTCGGCGAACCGCAGGGTGTGGGCGGGGCGGGCGTGCCAGGTGTCCGAGGGGCTGCCCGGATCGAAGCCGGCCAGCAGCGAGAGCGGGTCGAGGTTCTCGGCGAGGAGCTTGCGGAACTCGGGCGGGCGGCAGCCGCAGCCGTGCCGGGCCTGGGCGTGCACCTGGTCGAGCAGTTCGTCGACGGCCCACTCCCAGTGGGCGGCGCCGGGCCCGACCCACAGGGACAGCAGATGGCTGCGATCCGCGCCGGTCGTGGGGGCGCTGCCCGGTGCCGGTGTGGTGCCGTCGGTGAAGGCGAGACGGAAGTCGTCGCGCAGGATCTGGAAGGCGGCGAGCTGGCGGAGGAAGTCCGGGCTGACGGTGCCGTCAGGCCTGAAGAGCCCGAGTACGTCGCAGATGTCGCGCAGCTGGTGGAAGCTGTATCCGCCGTCGGGCAGGCCGCGCAAGGCCCTCCGGAGCCGGATGAAGACAGCGAGCCGGCGCAGCCCCCCGGTCGTGTCCCCGGGGTTCTCGAAGCGGATGCGGTAGCCGTCGAGATCGCACGGCTCGCAGTCCGGGAAGCCGGGGGCACCGTGTTTGTCGTCGTTCCTGTCGTCGGCCCGGTGGAACGGGACGAAGCCCGAGCGCCACAGCTCCAGGAACTCGCAGTAGCTCAAACCGGTCCGGGCGAGGAATTCCGGTAGCCGTACAACGATCTCCGTCCACAGCGTGCCGCAGACCGCCTCGGCCGGAAAGCCGTACAGCTCCCGGAGCAGCAGCCGGCCCTCGTCCGGCTCCGTGGCGATGTCCGTGCCGTACAGCAGCCGGGCTTCCTCGGGTGAGATGCCGAGGTACTCGTGGGCCAGGTCGGCGCGCACCGGATACCGCCACAGATGCCGCTGGAAGCCTTCCGGTTCGGCGTCCGGGGCGAGGGCGAACTCGGTGATGTGTTCGCGAAACCGCCGCATCGTGGCGTACCGGCTGGAGGTCAGGTGGCGCAGGTAGGTGCGGTTGACATCCAGTGCCTGCGCGTACGGCAGTGCGGGGGCGGAGAAGTCCCCGCGCAGGACGTCGTATGCGCCGGGATCGGCGACCGGGGTGGCGGGTGAGGAGTGCTCGGGCAGCGCGGCGAAGAGGGTGGCCGGGTCATGGGGGTCGTTGAGCCGGTGCCCGCCCAGTTCCTCGGCGTTGGTGTCGTGGACCACGCCGGCCGGGCTGCCGGGGTGGGTGGCTACTGCTTCCAGGCACTCGTTGACGATGTCGGCGAGCGGCAGCGGCGTGGACAGGTTGACGTCCGTGGCGAGGAGCTCTCCGAGCGGCCCGCGCCGGGCGGCGATCAGGTCGCCGAGCTTGCTGAAGTCGCCGGTGGGCAAGGGGTCTTCGCAGGTGGAGCGTGCGCTGAGGCGCAGCAGCTCTTGGAGATATCGGATCGGGCCGAGCGGGGAGAGGTGGTCCGGGGGCAGGCAGTTCACGAGACGGCCGTCGGGGTTGACGGGCACGAATCCGCCGCAGGACGGGGCGGTGTCGTCGATGCGGTCCCGCTCGGCGGACCTGGCGTTGTCGTGGATGCGCGTGGCGTAGTGGTGGGCGACCGTGCCGGTCAGTGCCGCGGCGAAGTCCTCGGCGCAGAGGTCGCTCACCTGGCTGCGGCTGGTGAAGCCGCGTGCGTACAGCGCCTCCATGACGGAGAAGCGGATGTCCTTCTCCTCGTCCGGAACGGCCTTGGCCAGCAGGGTGAGTTCATCGACGGTACGGATCAGCTGTTCCAGCCACGCGCAGGCCTCGGGGTCGCCGGGGAACACCGCGGCCACCGCACGCTTCATCCGGTCCGCGTCCCAGGGCTCCCCGAACACGAAGCCGGAACCGTAGCTCCGCATGAACCGGTTGAGCGGATCACCGGTGAGCTGCCGGAACCGCGGCGGCTCGTCCGGCGACAGGGGGTCCCGGTCATGGGTCTCGTCGTCGAGGGCGAAGAACTTGGCCACGTGCCGGACAAAGGCGTTCACCCGGTCCTCGGGGCTGCCACCCACGATGAACGGCGGAATCAGGTTGGCGTCGGGCGGTGTGCCGAAGAGGTCCCGCCACCAGGCCGGTGTACGCCCGACGAGCTGGGCGGCCTGGGTGATCGGGTACTGCTTGATCTCTGTGATCAGCAGGTCATGACCGACGGTGAGGGCCCGAAGGACCAGCTCCAGGTGGGCGGCGAGATCGGCGTCGGAGGACAGCCCGGTCCAGAAGCCGTCGGTCTGCTGGTCCTTGACCTCCAGCCATCCCTGGACGAGCGCCTGCACCAGCCCGACGGGGGTCGGTACGGCAGGCCCGGTCGCCGCGCCGAGCGAGCGCAGCTGCCGCGCCGCTTGGTTGATGTTGACCTTGGCCGTGCCCGCCGGTGAGTCGAACGCGATGCCGTCGCCGTCCGCCTCCTCCCCCAGGACGCCCAGCGCGACGGCCGCGCGCAGGGCATCGCGCGTCCGGTCCGCCTCGCCGAGGACGGCCAGTTCGTACCGCTTCTCGGCGGTGACGGAGGTCGGCATGGTCGCGGACAGCACATAGAAGTACGCGGCGGGCACGCCGAACCGGGGGTCCGGCATGGCGTCCACGCCGAAGAGGATGACCTTGGCCTCCCGGTACCGGGCCCCGGTGTGCGGCCCCGGGGGTTCGAGCAGTACGGGGAAGTCCATCCCGGCCCGCTCGGCCGTCCGGCTCCGGGCCTCCGCAGCGACGGCGGTGCGCAGCGCGAACACGAACCCCGCCAGCCGCTCGGCCTCCGCGTTGCCCTTCGCGTAGTACGCCTGCTGATCGCCCTCGAACCTGCGCCGGGCCTGCTCGCTCTCGTCGTCGTCCCTCTTCCTGCCGGTGTACATCGCCTCCAGCGACCGCTTTGTCAGCGGACTGGGCGGCTCCGGCGGCACGGGCAGCGGCCGCAGTGCGCGGTTCCACACAATCTCGTACGCCACGTGCCGGGCCTGCTGCGGGGTGAGCGTGGCGAGGACCCCGGTGTCGCCGGGGTCGTGCCCGAGCACGTCCAGCACGGCCGTCCGCAGATCGCCGAACCGCGGCGGGGTCCCGTCCGCGGGCAGCTCCAGCGGGTTCTGGCCGGCCGGGGCGGCGGCGGGCAGCGCGAGGAACAGGCTCGGCACCAGGGTGTGAAAGAGGGCCGGGTCCATCGGCCAGGCATGCTGCGCCTCCGGCACGTTGAAGTACACCTGCCGGTGCACGATCTGCTTGCCCTGGCGGCTGATCTCCAGCCGCAGGTCACGCGTCGCGTGCTCCGGGTGACCGGGCGGCGGGTCCGGCACCTTGATCACTGCCGTGGCCACTGCCTGCATGACCGGCTCGATGTCCGGCGGAAGCGGCACAATGGAGTGCTGGGCGATCAGCGTGTCCGGATGCGGAATCCAGGGCACGTCCGGCTGCTCGGGGGCCACGTAGGCGGCCGTGCCGATCTCGAAGCCGCGTAGAGGGCTGTTGGTCGTCAGGTCCCAGGCATTGATGGTGAGACCTTCGAGGTGGTGGGCGAAGTCGGGGCCGTCGACCGGCTCGACGGGGTGCAGGCGCAGAACGAGAAGCGAGGCCATGGATCGGTCCCCCCTTGGTCAGGACTTCCCTACTTGGAATACGGCAGGCGGACGACGTCATCGTCCCGTAGGCCGTGCTGCACATAGAGCTCGTCGCGCAGCAACTCGACCATGGAGTTCGCCTCCTGAGTGGTGAAGTGAGGGTTGTATCCGATGGCGTCCCGCATGTGGTTGAAGTAGTCCCGGACGGCGATCGTTGTCTGGCCCGAACTCTTGGCCATCTCCCGGAATACCGACTTCCAGTAGTCGTCGAACCCCCGATGCGTGACCACATCCAGAATCCTTGTCAGCGCCGCCTTCGGGTCATAGCCGACGACGGGACGCATGGCCGACCTGGCCGAGATGTGGGCAGCCTGACCCGAGATCCCCCGTTCCGCCTTCGCGGCGGACGCCTGCGCATAACTGGCCAGATCGTTCAGGTGGGTTCCCGAGGCCGACAATTCGCCGCGGTCAATGGCCTTCAGGGCCTCGTCGAAGTACTCATCGGGGATACGTGAACTGTTCGGCTCGGAAGGCGACCCCGACCCGCCGCCCGACCCCCCGCTCGGCTCCGAGGAGGAGCCGCCCTGCGCCGACGCCATCATGGCGTGTCCGGTGCGGGCGCCATGGGACGCCAACTGGGCGCCCCGCGCGTGGTCGATGAGGCGGGGCGCCTCGGCCGTGGTCATGACCAGGATCCGCTCGCCCGTGGTGAGCTGGGCCAACGCGGGTACGGCTCGCGGCCCGCTGGTCATCGGACCTGTCGGACTGACGAACCCCAGAGCCATGCTGGTCCCAGTTCCCAGCGCCTCCGCCTGCGGACGGTTGAGTCCCGCTGCATGGGCCACTTCCGTGACCAGGGTCTCGGTCGCGCCTCGTTCCTGCCGTCCGGAGATCAATTGGCGCATGCCGGTCATGAAATCATCGCTCCCGTTGACCACGGCGATTCCGCCGGCCACCTTCGTAAGCATTGTGGGTTCGGGCACCGCGATGGCGACCAGGCCGACAGCGAACTGCCCCGCGCCACCCAGCATGCGCATTCCTCCCCAGAACCTGTTGGTCCCCTCGCTCTCTTCGTTTCCGTCCGAATCGACAAACCGCACCGGGGAATTCCGTACGTAGGAGTACCGATTGATGTGGACCACCCGGTCACAGGCCGTCCACCTGGCCAGCCACGGGATGTAATACCGGGCCCCGTGACAGCTGAGCCCGCTCTCCTCGTCGCGTTCCTTCTCAGTAAAGCGATACCGCTTGGGAGCGTCGGTCCGGCTGCGGACAGCCTGATACGACGTGCTGCCGTAGGGATAGAACTCCTCGTACGAGATGATGGCCGCCGACTCGTCCAGTTCCAGCGCTGCCGAGCCCAGATGATTCGCGAACTGGAACCGTACGAGCCGGTCCGGGCTCGCGTCCTCGCCCTCCGTCCGGGTTTCGACCAGAGCGACACGTTGCGTGCCGTCCAGGATGTGCAGGGTTTCGCGTTCCAGGGAGACCTCGCTGTCCCCGGCGTACTCGCGGTGGATCTCGAACGCCCCCAGGTAGACCCGCTCGGACTTGCGGGCACCGGTGTGGAGGTCCGTGACCTTGCGGACGCGCTCACCGGCGGCGTCGTAGACGTAGTACGTGGTTTCCGGGGTGGCGTCGTCGCCGTGGACCACCTGGCGGGCCGTGGCCTGGAGCTGGTCCTTGACGTCCCACCGCATCAGCGGGAGGTCCGGCATCGCGGTGATGTTGCCGTGTGCGTCGTAGCCGAAGGGCTGGAGGCGTTCGTCGGGGGCGGCCGTCGTGGCGGTGAGGCGGTTGCTGACATGGGCCGGGTCGAGGAGGCTCGGCTCCGCGTAGTGGTAGGCGCGGGTCCAGCCGGGGTGGGACGGGTCGGTTGCGCGGTGGAACATGGTGAGGATGTTGCCGACGGCGTCGTAGACGTAGCGCTGGACGTAACGGCCGAGGGCGTCACCGTCGTTGGGGTGGGCCAGGCGGACGCGGGGCGCGTCGCTCCGGCCGGGAGGCGCGGGGGTGCCGCCGGGACGGCCCAGGTGTTCGCGGCCGGCGGCCTCGGCAAGGCGGTAGACCGGGTCGTAGGTGTAGTCCGCGCCAGGGTCGACGCGGCGGTTGCGGAAGAAGACGCTCTGCTGGGCGGCGTCTTCGATGTGGGTGATGTTTCCGGCCGGGTCGTAGGTGTAGGTCAGGTCCTGGAGCCCGGTGTCACCGCCCCTGGTCGTTCGCAGGCGGGTGAGACGGAAGGTCAGCGGGTCGTACGCGTAGGCCGTACGGGCGCCGTTGCCGTACGTGATGGAGGTGCGCTGCCCCCGGGCGTTGTAGTCGATGTCTGCAACGAAGACCGTTGGGTCGTCCGCGCCGCGTAAGTGGGACACCAGGGATTCGAGGAGGTTCGCCTCGTTGTAGACCGGCCGTGTGACGCTGCCGTCCGGAGTGGTGAGCTCGACCGGGCGGTTGAGGGCGTCGTAGCGGGTGTGGGTGGAGTAGACGCGCTCCTCGAGGGGGACGTCGGGGGAGGACCAGTCGACGGACCGGCGGTATTCCACGGCCAGTTGCCGTCGCGCTCGCAGCAGATTGCCCTTGAAGTCGTAGGCGTCGCTGCGCATGACGCCCGCGCCGTCACAGGCGCGGAAGGCGCGGCCGCGCAGGTTGTGCCGGGTGTCGTCGGGGCGGCCCTCGCCGTACTCGGTGGTCTCGTACAGGATCTCGCCAGGCAGATCGCCGCCCTGCACGTAACCGCGGACGGGGCGGCGCAACGCGTCGTACTCGGTGCGGAACTGGAATCCCCTGCCGTTCCAGCTGCGCACCGGCTTGCCCGTGACGTCGGGGAGGAGCAGTCGTTCGCCCGCTTCCATGCTCGACTGTCGGACGCGGGTACCGCCCATGGCGTACGCGTACCGTATGACGGTGCGGCCGAGCGCGTCGATGGCCTCCCGTTCGTTGCCCTCGATGTCGAGGACGGTGCGGGTCGGGTACGACTCGGAGCCGTTGTCCGCCAGGGTGAGAAATGCGCGGCCGAGGCTGTCCGCCCAGGTCCTGGTGAGAGTTGCCGCGTGGGCGACGGTCTTCTCAGCGGCCGCCCGCTCGGCGGGTCCGAGGTTGCCTCCGGCGCGGCGGTCGTACCAACTGCGCCAGTCGCCCCGGCGGTCGAGGCAGGCGCGTACGTAGCCACCGATGTCCGGGTCCTTGCGCGGATCGGTCAGCACGGTGTCGTTGACGTCCCACGCCGCCTGATGCCAGGCGTCGAAGACGACCTTCTCCCAGGTGTCGTCGGGGTGCAGGGTGGCCACCACGCGTTCGACCGGGTCGTAGAACAGCACGCGGCTGACACCGGTCATGACGGCGAACTCGAAACGATGCGTCGACGAGAAGAACGGCTCGTACTCGCGGACCGGCTTGCCCTTGTTGTTGAAGATCGTCCAGCCCGTGCCGGCCCAGCGCACGGCGGAGTGCGGATCGGGCTCCGCTTGGACCTTCTTCTGGATCTCGCGGCCGAAGCCGTCGGAGTAGAAGAGGGCGTGCTGGACCTTGGACAGCTCGCCCTCGGTCAAGTCGGAGTCGTGCGTCTCGCGGGCGAGCGTGGCGACCACGGGACAGTCGGGTCGCTCGGCCTCGCGCGTACGGGCGTAGGCGAACAGGTCGTAGACCAGGCGCGTCGTGGCGCCTGCCAGCAGCCCGTGCGGGGCGGCGAGCGGGTCGCGGAGGTAGGCGGCGACGGTGTCGTCGTCCGGGTCGGGGTCGAAGCCGTCGAGGGTGTCGCCCAGGCGCTCTTCCGCCTTGCCCGTCATCGCCGTGCCGACCACCATGCCGAGCGCGTCGAAGGTGACTTCGGCGCGGTTGCGGTTTGCGTCCGTGATCAGCCGGTGCTGCAGGACGCGGTAGTCGTTGCCGCCTCGCGTCAGCCGGCCGTCGGGCTCGCGCTCACCGGCGGTGATCAGATTGCCGACGGGGTCACGCACCTGCTGGACCAGCAGGTCGTACGGGTCGTACGTCACCTGCGTCTCGGCGCCGAACGCGTCCCGGAACCGGTGCGGCAGGAAGAAGTGCCGCCGTGCGTGGTCGAGTTGCCCGTCCGGCTCAGGTGCGTAGAAGAGCCGCCCGGACGGGATCCACCAGCCGTCCTGGTCCGCCTGCCCCTGCCGTACATAGCCACCGGCCCTGGTGAGGGTCTCGTCATCGACCAGGTCTGCGTACAGATGCTCCAGCAGGCCGGGAGTGAAGGCCAGCCGGTAGCTTTCGTAGGGCAGCGCCATCGGTTCCAGCGCACCGAGCGGAAGCGGGCCGGTCAGATCGTCCTCGCTGTAGAGGGTGCGGGTGTGCGCGAGGCGCCTGCGGGCCTGTTCCGCCGGGTCGCGGGCGTCCTCGTGCTCGTACGGCAGCTCACGCCATGGCTCGGCCAGTCGCCCGACCAGCTCGTCGAAGCCGAACACCCGGGCTGCCGGGGCGAGGCCCAGCACCTCCCAGGTGCGGCTCTCGCTCGGGAGCGGTGTGCGGTAGGCGTCCGGCCGGTCGATGGGATGGGTGTAGGTGTTCTCGGCGAGGACGATATGGAGCTGTGCCTGGCGCTCCCGGTCGGCCGGCGTCAGGTCCGGGTCGGGGTGGCGGCGGCCGTAGCCGATGGACGCCGAACGCAGGACGTTTCCGAACTCGTCGACCTTGAGGACCATGTCATGGCTCACACGCGGGTCGGCGCGCCAGGTCCCGTCGACGCGGTGGAGGGCGCGTTCGTAATGCGCAGTCAGCGTCTCGCGGGAGTGCACATGGAGGACGGCGTGCGGTGCCTCGCCGCCGGGCGGGTGTGGTGCGCAGGCGTCCGCGTGCCGCAGTAGGCGGACGGTGTAGGAGCGTTCGGAGACGGTGTACGGCCGGTCGGCGGCCTCGGAGTCGTCGAGTGCGTATACCTCCTGGCGCAGGATCGCTCCCTTGAGGGCCCGGTATGCCTGTCTCCGCTCGTCGAGGGTGAGCGGTACGTCGGGGAGCAGCGTGTCCGACAGCAGCGGCGCGTCGCCGGCCGCTCCTGCCCAGCACTCGTCCGCCAACTGCCGGGCGAGCGGCGCCTGTTCGTCGAATGTGCCCAGGTGGAACCACGTCCTGGTGAGGACCGGCGGAATGTCGCTCGCCGGGTCCGCGTTCGTCGCGGTTGTGCCGAGCGCGGTGAAGCTCTCGGTGTCCCACTGCTCGACCATGCCGAAGCCGCGGAACTCTCGTTCGACGCCGTCGAAGTGGCCGTGGTGGTAGCCGTACCGGGTGACGAACCGGTTGCCGCTGATCCGGTCCAGTGTTTCCACCCGCTCGACGACCTGCACCGGAAACGGCAGACGTGTGAGCCATGGCCGCCCGGCGGCCTTGTCGGCCATCGAGAAGGCCGTGGAGGCGGCGTACCGGATGTGTGTCTCGGCGCCGAGGTTGTTGCGTACGGAGGTGAGCAGGTGCGGCTTGCGGCCGCCCAGCAGGTCGACGTAGCGGACGTGGCGACCGGTGTCGCCGGGCAGGGGCGACGACCACACCAGGCAGGCGGTCCCGTTGCCCAGCAGGTCGGAGGCGGAGACGTGGGAGACGCTGTCGGCGCGCGGGAAGGCGACGGGCAGGTCGTGCGGGGGTGCCCAGCTGTTGCCGGACCGGTTGCGATGGACGCGGACCGCGTCGCGATGCAGATAGAGGATGTCGACCGGCCCCGAGCCGTCGATGTCGGCCAGTCGGACCCTGCGCTGGTCGAACTGATCCGTTTCGTCGAACCATGGCGCGTCGCCCATGACGACCTTCGCCCCGAACCGTCCGTACCCGAGGTTGGGCCAGTAGGACACGTCGCCGTTACGGATCCGGACGAGGTCGGTGAGCCCGTCGCCAGACATGTCGGCCAGGTGGACCGACTGCTCGGGGTCGGCGAACACGAGTCGTGGCCCGTGCTCGTCGTCGAGCGGCGGGCGGGTGCGCAGGGCCGGGGCGAATCCCGCTTCGGCCTGCGAGGGGTACCACGTCAGTACGTCGTCCTCAGTGATCAGGACGTCGGCGTGGCCGTCGCCGGTGAGGTCGACCAGCCGCAGGTTCGGGTCACGCCAGTCGAGGACGGGCAGCGAACGGAACGTACGCAGCGGTGCCCAGTCGTCACCGGGGCAGCCCGTGCGTTCGTAGAACCCGGGTGTGGGGCCGCCTAACTCGACCAGGTCGAGGCGGCCGTTGCCGGACAGGTCGACCAGGTCCTGGCGGCCGTGCCGGAGGGCGGCCGTGGAGGGCCGGGGGGCGATCTGCCGGAGGGGACCGAACCGTCCCTCGCCGAGCGGGGGTTTGTAGAACCAGCCGTCGGCCTGCTCCGTCAGGATGCCCGCCACGCCGTCGCCGTCCAGATCGGCCCACTGGTATCCGGGGCCGCCGGGGCCGGCCGGTACGTGCGCCAGGCTGTCCGGGTCCAGGACGTGGATTCGCTCGTCGATGACCGCCGTGGTGTAGCCGAGTTCGAGTGGTGGCATGGGCTTGCGCAGGTAGCCGCCGGTGTCTCGGCGCCGGTAGCCGGCCTGGGTCACCGCCGTGAGGAACGAGAGGACGGGGTCCTCGCGGTAGGTGAGGTCCGTGGAGCGGATCAGGCAGTTCGCGCCGACTCCGGGCTCGTCGGGGAAGTGGTGGAACATCAGGGCCCGCCGGCAGCGCCGGTAGGTGCGGATCTCGAAGCCCGCCCGGTAGGTGGAGAACGGGTCGGGCCGGCAGGCCCAGGGAGCGGTCTCGGCCGGTCCGGGCTCGGCCGCGTCGTGATCGCCGTAGTCGAGGACGAGCTCGAACATCCACTGGGCGCGGTCCGGATCGGGGTCGATGAGCCGTGAGACGCGATTGCCGTATCGGACCCGCTTGAGATACCGGTTGGCCGACGCCCCGTGGGTGCTTCTGTGGGCTTCGTGCGGCAGCCGCCGGTCCACACCCTCGGATTCCTCGGGCTTGTACTCGTAGACGACGGCGTTGCCTTGGTCGTCGTAGCTCTCGCAAATGAGCCAGGTGAAGACGCGGCGCGCGTCGGCGGGGTCGGCGATACGGCTCTGTGCGGTCCGTCCGTATACGGTCGTGACGTTGCCCTGCGAAAGGGAGCGCCAGTGCTCCTCGCCGGAGACAGTGTCGGTCCACCGCTCGATCCGCGCGAAGTGTCCTTCCACGCGCGGCCGGTAGCGGGTCACCAGGTGGACGCATCCGGCTTCCTCGCGTCGTCGGGGAGGGCCCGGCTCGGGGACGAGGTCTTCGGCGCCGGGCAGTAGGAATACGTCCTCGGGGTCCCCGGAGTACCGCGGGAGCCCCTTGTCCGTCTTGCGCGTCACGGTCGGCAATGACAGCTGCCAGCCGTGTCCGAACGGACCGTTGCCCGCGCCCGAGTCGTACCGCAGGTCCAGCGTCGGCCCGAATCCGGAGCGGCCCGCGCTCGCCGCCAGCGGCACGGTCAGTGATCCGGTGCCGGTCACGGCATTCGCGGTGAACTTCTCACCGATTCCCCGGATCGCTCCGCCGCCCTTGGGCAGCGACACGGACGGCGGTCCGGCGGCGCCTCCGTGGCCCGCCGACTGATCCTTCGACGACGTGGAAGCCGCTGGTACCACAGCGTCCGGCATGGTGTCCCCCCCAGCCTGGCGGCATATTCCCCCGATATCAGCATTGTCGGTTCTGTGACTGTCGGCGCGCTATCGCTCGTTCGGGTGTATTGCGTGGGGCGCACATCACAAGGTTGTGGAACGTCACTCAGCAGGCGCCAAGCCTCTCCGACGACCAGGTCCTTGTCGTGGCGACCGCCCCCGGCTGGTTCGGAGGCGGGAACGGCGCTACGGCTGCCGGCTCAGGCGACCTCGGGCCGACCGCGACCGCACGACTGAGCGGGCCGTCGAAGGTACCTGACCCGGGCAAGAGGCCAAGTCAGGTACCTCTGTTCGGGCCGTTAGAAGAAGCCGAGCTTCTTCGGGGAGTACGACACCAGCAGGTTCTTCGTCTGCTGGTAGTGGTCCAGCATCATCTTGTGGTTCTCGCGGCCGATGCCGGACTGCTTGTAGCCGCCGAACGCCGCGTGCGCCGGGTAGGCGTGGTAGCAGTTCGTCCAGACCCTGCCTGCCTGGATCGCGCGGCCCGCCCGGTACGCCGTGTTCATGTCGCGGGTCCAGACTCCCGCGCCCAGGCCGTACAGCGAGTCGTTCGCCGCCCTGATCGCGTCGTCGAAGTCGCTGAACGACGCCACCGAGACGACCGGGCCGAAGATCTCCTCCTGGAAGATCCGCATCCGGTTGTCGCCCTCGAAGACGGTCGGCTGGACGTAGTAGCCGCCGGCCAGGTCTCCGTCGTGTTCGACGCGCCTGCCGCCCGTCAGGATCTTCGCGCCCTCCTGCTGGCCGATGTCGAGGTACGAAAGGATCTTCTGGAGCTGGTCGCTGGACGCCTGCGCGCCGATCATCGTGGCGGTGTCCAGCGGGTGTCCCGGCACGATCTGCTCGGTGCGGGCCACCGCCGCTTCCAGGAACTCGCTGTAGTGGCCGCGCTGCACGAGCGCGCGGGACGGGCAGGTGCAGACCTCTCCCTGGTTGAGGGCGAACATCGTGAAGCCCTCGAGAGCCTTGTCGCGAAGATCGTCGTCGACGGCCCAGATGTCGTCGAAGAAGATGTTCGGGCTCTTGCCGCCGAGTTCCAGGGTGACCGGCTTGATGTTCTCCGAGGCGTACTGCATGATCAGCCGCCCCGTGGCGGTCTCCCCGGTAAAGGCGATCTTCGCAACCCGCGCGCTGGAGGCGAGCGGCTTGCCCGCCTCCTCCCCGAAGCCGTTGACGATGTTGACCACGCCCGGCGGCAGCAGATCCGCGACCAGGCTCATCCAGTAGTGGATGGATGCCGGCGTCTGCTCGGCCGGCTTGAGGACCACCGCGTTGCCCGCGGCCAGCGCGGGGGCCAGCTTCCAAGTCGCCATCAGGATCGGGAAGTTCCACGGAATGATCTGCCCGACGACGCCGAGCGGCTCGTGGAAGTGGTACGCGATGGTGTCGTGGTCCACCTCGCTGAGCGATCCCTCCTGGGCGCGGACCACCCCCGCGAAGTAGCGGAAGTGGTCGATGGCCAGCGGGATGTCGGCGGCCAGCGTCTCGCGTACCGGCTTGCCGTTCTCCCAGCTCTCCGCGACCGCGAGCCTCTCGAGATTCGCCTCCATCCGGTCGGCGATCTTCAGCAGGATGTTGGCGCGGTCACCGGCCGAGGTACGGCCCCACCCGGGCGCCGCGGCATGGGCGGCGTCCAGGGCGCGCTCCACGTCCTCGGCGGTGCCGCGGGCGATCTCGGTGAAGGGCCGGCCGTTGACCGGGGAGGGGTTCTCGAAGTACTGGCCGCGGGCCGGCGGGACGTACGCGCCACCGATCCAGTGGTCGTAGCGGGACTCGTACGAGACGATCGCGTCGTCGCTGCCGGGCGCTGCGTATCGGGTCATCTTCAGTGGCCTCCCGGTGAGGGGCGCCGTCCGCCATTGGGCGGCGCTCGGCGCGAGGCTAGGCACCGGGACGTTGCAACCACGTTGCGGTCGCGGTCGGTTCAGGACTCCTTGATCATGTCGGCGCACTTCTCGCCGATCATCATCGTGGTGATGCACGGATTCACCGCAGTCAGGAACGGCATCACCGATGCGTCGGCGACGCGCAGCCCGCTGACCCCTTTGACCCGCAGCTGCGGATCGAGCGGTGAGCCGGGGTCGTCCGCCGGGCCCATCCGCACGGTCCCCGCCGGGTGGTAGACGGTGTTGTGGGTCTCGCGGATGTACGCGAACAGCTCCTCGTCGGACGTCGCGCCGGGCCCCGGAGCGAGTTCCGCGCCGGTCCAGTCCGCCATCGGGGCCTGCGCCGCGATCTCGCGGGCGAGCCGCAGCCCGTACGTCATCACGCGGATGTCGTGCTCGTGCGTGAAGTACCGCGGGTCGACCTTCGGCTTGTCCCGGTAGTCCCGCGTGCGCAGCCGGACCGTGCCCAGGGACCGGGCCCGAGTGACGTTCGGCGTGAGGCAGAAGGCGTTGTCCGCCGTCGGATAGCCGCGCCGGTAGGTGTTCAGGTCGAAGGGCACCGAGCCGTAGTGGAACATCAGGTCCGGCCGGTCCAGGCCCGGTTCGGTACTGGTGCAGATGCCGATCTCCCACCACTGGGTGGAGGAGGTGACCATGGGCTGCTTCGCCTCCCACATGATCACGCCCTCCGGATGGTCCTGGAAATGGGACCCGACTCCCGGCGAGTCGACCCGCACCTCCACACCGACGTCCCGCAGATGAGCGGCCGGTCCGATGCCCGACAGCATCAGCAGCTTCGGCGAGTCGATGGCTCCGCAGCAGACGATCACCTCGCGCCGCGCCCGGACCGCGCCGGTGTGAATGGTGTCGGGTTCCAGGTACTCGACGCCCGCGCAGCGCCGGCCGCCCTCGTCGAAGAGGAGGCGTCTGGCCGTCAGGCCGGTCCGTACTTCCAGGTTCGGGCGTTTGCCCAGCACCGGGTGCAGATACGACACCGAAGCGGACGAACGGACGCCGTCCGCACGGGCGTTGACCTGGAACCAGTGCGCGCCCCGCACCACCGTCGTGCCGGTGTTGAAAGGAGTGGTCGGGATGCCCGCCGCCGCACAGGCCGCCAGCAGCGCCGTACCGCACGGGTCCCTCGGCGGGACGGTACGGATGGTGACCGGGCCCGAGCGCCCGTGGTGGTCCCCGGGCCCGTCGTTGCTCTCCAGGCGCCGGTAGAGCGGGAAGCAGTCCGCCGCGCTCCAGCCGGTACAGCCCAGCGCCGCCCACTCGTCGAGATCCTCGGCCGGTGCCCAGAAGGCGATGCAGGAGTTGTGCGAGGAGCAGCCGCCGAGCACCTTGGCCCGCGCGTGCCGCACAAAGTTGTTGCCGTTCTCCTGCGGCTCCACCGGGTAGTCCCAGTCGTATCCGGATTCCAGCAGGGCCATCCACCGGTCGAGCCTGAGGATGCTCTCGTCATCGACGTCCGACGGGCCGGCCTCGACGACGCAGACACTGACATCCGGGTTCTCGGTCAGCCGCGCGGCGACGACGGCGCCGGCCGTGCCGCCGCCGACCACGACGTAGTCGAACTCGGGCGGCTCGGGCGGAGCACTTGCTGCGGACATCGTCTCTCCAGAACTCAAGACGGGGGCGGCGGTCAACCCCGTGGTGGCGGCTGCGTCGGGTCGAGGACCTCCGCGCGGTGGGCATCCAGTACGCCAGTACGCTTGCGCTGTACGAACCAGTAGTAGGCGAAGCCGCCCAGCGCGACGACGCCGATGAACAGGAACGCGCCCCAGCGCAGATACCAGTGCTGCGGCCCGGTCGCGTTGTACACGTCGGGGCGCGGCCAGGCGAGGTTGATGGACATCGCGGCGCCCCACAGCACGGCGATGATGTTGACGGGCAGACCGAACCGGCCGAGCGAGAAGGAGCCCTCCCTCGGCTGCCATTGGCCGCGCAGCCGCTGGATCAGCAGCGGCACGGTGACCTGGAGGTAGGCCAGGTAGATCATGATGATCGCGATGCTGGTGATCACCGAGAAGATCTGCGGCTGATTGATGTTGATCACCAGGATGACCACACCCACCACACCGATCACGACGGCGGGCACCACCGGAGTCCGGAAGCGCGGGCTGACCCGGGCGAGGTGAGAGCCCGCCGGCAGGTTGTTGTCCCGGGCCATGGCGAACATCAGCCGGATGCCGGCCGCATGCACCGCCAGTACACAGACCGTGATCGCGACGACCACACACCACAGGAAGATCTCGCCGATGGTCGAACCGAGCGTCTCCAGCACCACGTACTGCAGGCCGCCCGTGGACAGCTCCTCCGCCGCCAGGTCCGGTACCGCCATCAGAGCGAAGAGCAGGATCAGTCCGCCGATGATGAAGGACGCGATGAGAGCCCGCAGGATGGCGCGGGGGGCGTTGCGACCCGGGTTGTGCGACTCCTCACCGAGGGACGAGGCCGTGTCGAAGCCGTACATCACATACGCGGAGGCCAGCGACGCGGTCAGGAACGCACCGAAGTAGCCGAGAGTCTCGCCGCTGCCGAGCCCGTAGGTCTCCGTCAGGACGGTGCTGGGGCCGCGGGTGATGTGCACCGCCAGGAAGATGATCAGGGCGACGGCCGCGATCAGCTCGATGAACACACCGGCGGAGTTGATGCGGGCCATGAGCTGCACGCCGAAGGCGTTGACCAGGGTGGAGAAGAGGATGAGCACGGAGCCGAGGAGCACGGCGTTGGCGGCAGCGTCGGTCGTGCCGGTGCCGTCACCGACGAACTGGAACCAGGGGTCGATCTGTGGCAGCGTGATCTGGTAGGCCAGCGCTACCGCCGACAGGGTCACCATGGTGGCCGTCGTCATCAGCCAGCCGCCGAGCCAGCCGATGTGCGGGCCGCCCATCTTCTTGGCCCAGTTGTAGATCGACCCGGCCACGGGATAGCGGGCCGCCAGCTCGCAGAAGCACAGGGCCACCATCAGCTGGCCCGCGAACACCATGGGCCAGGACCACCAGTAGGCGGGCCCGCCGAAGGTCACGCCGAAGAAGAAGAGCTGGAAGGTGCCGGTCAGGATCGAGATGTAGCTGACCCCGGCGGCGAAGGTGTGGAAGTTGCCGAGGGTGCGTTTGAGCTCAGGGCGGTACCCGAGCTCGGCGAGTGAATCGTCGTCTTCCTGACTCTGGGTCCGGACGGGACTGCTGGGGTCCGGCTCCCGGCCGGAGGAGTCCGTACTCATTCGAACCACCGCTGCGGACGCGGCGCGAGATTGCGCCAGATGTGTTTGGCCTCCTGGTACTCGGCCAGCCCGGCCGGTCCCAGTTCCCGGCCGAAACCGGACTGTTTCATGCCGCCCCACTCAGCCTGCGGCACATACGGATGGAAGTCGTTGATCCATACGGTTCCGGCGCGCAGCCGGGAGGCCACCCGGTGCGCCCGGCCGACGTCCTGCGACCAGACCGCTCCGGCCAGCCCGTAGACGGTGTCGTTGGCGAGCGCGACCGCCTCGTCCTCGCTGCGGAACCGCTCGACGGTGAGCACCGGCCCGAACGACTCGTCGTGCACCACGGACATCGCCGGCGTGCACTCGTCGAGCACCGTCGGCGGGTAGTAGTAGCCGTTGCGCAGCGCCGGGTCGTCGGGCCGGGACCCGCCGCAGCGCAGCACCGCGCCCTCGGCCAGGCCGGCCGCCACATACGCCTCCACCTTGTCGCGGTGCGTCGCGGAGATCAGCGGCCCGGTACGGGCATGCTCGTCGAACGGGCCGCCCAGCCGGATCGCGCGGGCACGCTTGACCACCTCCGCGACGAACGAGTCGTGCAGCTCCTCCTGGACCAGCAACCGCGCCCCGGCCGAGCAGACCTGGCCGGAGTGCAGGAAAACGGCCATCAGGGCGTAGTCGACCGCCGCCTCGAAATCGGCGTCCGCGAAGACGACATTCGGATTCTTGCCGCCCAGTTCCAGGGCTACCTTCTTCACCGTGGGGGCGGCCGCCGCCATGATGCGCCGGCCGGTGGTGAGCCCGCCGGTGAACGACACCATGTCGACCCGCGGGTCCTCGCAGAGCGGCGCGCCCGCGGTGGGCCCCGCGCCCAGGACGAGATTGGCGACGCCGTCGGGCAGGCCGGCCTCGGCCAGGAGCCGCATCAGGTGGATGGCGGTGTGCGGCGTCAGTTCGCTGGGCTTGAGGACGAACGCGTTGCCCGCGGCGAGTGCCGGCGCGACCTTCCACGAGGTCTGCAGCAGCGGATAGTTCCACGGGGTGATCAGCGCGCAGACGCCGACCGGCTCGTGCACCACCCTGCTGTCCGCGTCCGGCTCGCCGGTGTCGACGATCCGGTCGTTGCCGCCCGAGGCGGCGAGGTTCCCGAAGTAGCGGAAGCACTTGGCGATGTCGTCGATGTCGTACTCGCTCTCGACCAGGCGCTTGCCGGTGTCCAGGGACTCCGCGCGAGCCAGCGTCGCCTTGTCGCGCTCCAGAAGGTCGGCGACGCGCAGCAGCAGCCTGCCCCGCTCGGCGGCCGGGGTACCGGGCCAGGGGCCGCGGTCGAAGGCGTCACGGGCGGCGGCGACGGCCGCGGCTGTGTCCTTCGGTCCCGCCTCGTCGACGGTCCCGACCAGAGTGCCGTCCGCGGGGCAGCGGATCTCGCGCACCTGCCCGTCGACAGCGGCGGTCCACTGGCCGCCGATGAACAGCTGAGGCATGGGGACTCCTGAGGGGTTCGACAGTCGAGGTGCACCGTCAGGGGCCCGGCAGGCCGGGACGGCCACGCCGCGTACCCCATCCACCGACACTAAGGAAGCCGGGCCGTATCCGCAGGACGGGAGAGCCGGCCGGCCGGAGAACCCGGCCATGTCACGAGCCCTGCCACGCGTCCAGCGCACGTACTCGGGCCAGGGCCGGTGCCCCCCGCTCCGCCGGGAGTACGGAGGCCAGCGCCCGCCACACCGGAAGGTCGTCCTCGCCCCACGGGCTGTGCGCCCAGTCGGCCAGCAGCCCCGGATCCGCGCGGGCGATCAGCGCGGCGCGCAGCTGCTCCTGCAGCCGGCAGCGCAGGCGTACCACCCCGGGAGCCGTGGAACCGGGCAGCAGAGGCCCCCGGTATGCGCTCAGCGCCGCAGCGGTCGCACCGGAGGCCAGCCGCCGGGCCACGGCGTCGAAGTCCGTGTCGACCGCGGTGGCCGGCCGGTAGGGGCGGGAGAGCAGGAGCGCGGGGCCGAGGAGGTGGCGCAGCCGGGACAGCTCGGCGCGCAGGGTGACCGGGGTGACCGACTCGTCCTCGTACAAAGCGACGAGGAGTTCGTCGCCGGTCAGACCCTCCGGGTGGCGGGCGAGCAGGACGAGGATCTCGCTGTGCCGGCGGCTGAGCCGCACCTTGCGGCCGCCGGCGACCAGCAGCGCCTCGTCCCGGCCGAGTGCGCCGAGCTGCACGGGGGCGGGCGCCGGTGGCGTCATCAGAGCCAGCTGCGACTCGGCCGCGCGCGCCACCGCCCGGACGAACGCCAGCGAGTGCGGATGGGCCAGTCCGTCGCCGCCGGTGATGTCCACGGCCCCGAGCACCCGACCGGTGTGCGGGTCGTGCACGGGCGCGGCGGCGCAGGTCCAGGGCTGCACCGGACGGCTGAAGTGCTCCGCGGCGAACACCTGCACGGGCCGGTCCACGGCCACGGCCGTCCCCGGCGCGTTCGTGCCCATCGCGGACTCCGCCCAGTGGGCGCCCGGCACGAAGTTCAGCAGCCCGGCCCGGCGCCGCGTACCGGCGTGCCCTTCCACCCAGAGCAGCCTGCCCTGCGCGTCGCACACCGCGAGAAGATGCTCGCCGTCGCTGGCGAACGTGCCCACCAGTTCGCGGAAGAGCGGCATCACCCGGGACAGCGGATGCTCGTCCCGGTACGTGGCGAGGTCCCCGTCGGTCAGGTCGATCCGGGCCGTGGTCTCGGGGCTGACCCGGGCGCGCGCGGAGCGCTGCCACGACTCGGCCACCACGGGCCTCACGCGCCGCCCGACGTGGCCGGCCGTGGTGAACGCCTCATGTGCCCGGCGCAGCACTCCCAGGCGTTCCGCCGGATCGGCTCCGGTCTCCAGAGCCACCCATGCATCGGTCAACTCGGCCTCCCAGGCGCTCGTTCGGCCCTGCTCATCGTCGTCGCGGCGCAGTGGGTCCGGCAAGCACCCGGATGTCAGGAGAGGTTGACCAGCCGGATGTAGCGGACCCAGTCCCACAGCGGTCCCGGATCGGTGTGCGTGGCGCCGGGGACCTCGTGGTGGCCGATGATGTGCTCACGGGTCTTGGGGATGTCGTAGGTGCCGCAGAGCGCGGCGGTGAGAGCCGCGGACTGTTCGTACAGCGTGTCGGTGAAGTACCGCGGCCGGTCGACCCAGCCCTCGTGTTCGATGCCGATGCTGTCGGCGTTGAACTCCCAGTTGCCCGCATGCCAGGCGATGTCCCGCTCGCGCATGCACTGCGCGATGTATCCGTCGGACGAGCGGATCACGTAGTGCGCGGAGACGTTCTTGAGAGGGTTCTGGAAGATCCCGAGGGTGCCGGTGAACGTCGTCTGAGTGATGTGCACGATCAGCCGCCGTACGGGGTGGGCCGAAGGGCGGTTCGACGCCGTGAAGTTGGTGGGGGAGTCCCCCGACCAGCGCGCGAGCGGATGGTCGGTGTCGGCCGCGGAGGCGGCGCCCGCGCCCGGCAGCAGAACGCCCGCCGCGGCGGTGAGTGCGGCGCCGCGCAACAGGCGTCTGCGGCTGGGGTGTTCCTCCCGGTGCTCCATGGACGGTTACGTTACGTGGCGCGGTCCCGGACCCGGAAGGACGCCCCCGGGGGTGTTAGCGGGCCGCGTACGCCGCGGGGTCGTCCAGGACCGCCCGTACGACGCAGTGCGCGGCGCCCAGCAGCGGCCCTTCGGAGCCCAGCCGCGAGACGATCAGGGAGGGGCGGGCCGGATCCGCCGTGCGCCGGGCCAACTCCCGCTCCAGGGAGGGCAGCAGCCACGGCGCGAGCCGTGACAGCGCACCGCCGAGCACCACGGCCTGCGGGTCGAGCAGATTGACCGCACCGGCCAGTGCGATCCCCAGGGCGCCGCCCGCGCCGCGCAGGGCGCGCCGGACCGCCGGATCGCCCCGGTCCGCGCGCTCGGCGAGGAGGTCGACCGGGCGACCCACGGCTGCTTGCGCCAGCCCGGCTGCCCGCAGCACGGCCTCCTCACCCGCGTACTGCTCAAGACAGCCGCGCCCGCCACAGGGACAGCGCGGCCCCTCGGGACGGACCGGCACATGGCCGAGCTCACCCGCGAATCCGTGCGTGCCGCGCAGCAGGCGGCCCTCGACCACGACGGCGGCGCCGATGCCGATCTCGGCGGAGACATGGACGAAGTCCTGCGGCGCGGGATCGCCGCCGATCCACAACTCGGCGAGCGCGCCGAGGTTCGCCTCGTTGTCGACGCTGAGACTGTCCACGCTGAGCCCGCCGCTGTACGGGAATGCGGCGCCGAGGTCGACGTCGGCCCAGTCGAGGTTGGGTGCGCGCACGACCGTCCGGGTGCCCCGTGCCACCAGTCCCGGTACCGCGACGGCGAGCCCGGCCGGACGCAGCCCCGAGCCGCGGGCCGCGTCCGTCACCTGCCGTACCAGCTCGCCGAGTTCCTTGAGCACCGGCTCGGGCGGGCGACCCCGGTTGCTGCCCTCGGCCGTCGCGCGGGCCCGCACCTTGCCGCACAGGTCCACCGCGCACACCGCGAGATGGTCCACGCCGATCTCGGCCCCGATGCCGACCGGGCCCCGCTTGCCGAGGGCGAGAGCGCTGCCGGGCCGGCCGACCGTACCGGACGGCTGCTCCGGGCCCAGCTCGACCAGAAGTCCGCCGCGCACCAGCTCGTCCACCAGGGAGGACACGGCGGCACGGGTCAGTCCGATCTGGCCGGCGACCGTGGCCCGGGAGAGGGGTCCCTGTGTGGCGAGGGCATGCATCACCAGAGAGAGGTTCCGCCGGCGTATGTCCTGCTGGGTGTGGGGGAGCGGGGTGGTCATCGGCCCTGTCATCGGCCCTTCTCCTGCCTGAACAGCGCGTCGCTGCCGGCGAGTACGGAACCCATCCGGTCCAGGGCCGCGGTGTCCATGGGCAGGGGCGCGTGGAGCGGCCCGCGCGCCGTGCCCCAGCGCCGCGCCACCGCCGCCGGATCCTCCTCGGTCACCAGTCCCGCGGCCTGTGCGGCGGCGCCGAGCGCCACCAACTCCTGTGCGTCGGGCACCTGTACGGCCCGCCCGGAGAGCCTGCGCACGGTATCCAGCCAGGCCGCCCCACGGGCGCCGCCCCCGATGAGCAGCAGGGGAGCGCCCGGTTCGGCGCCGCCGTCCCAGACCCGGTCGAGGGCGGTGAGCAGTGCGTACACCGCTCCGTCGTACGCGGCCTGCAGTACCTGTCCCGGTGAGGTGTCGTGGCGCAGCCCGTACAGCAGCCCCGACGCGTGCGGTGCGTGGGGCGTCCGCTCGCCGTCGAGGAACGGCAGCACGACCACGTCGCCGCCCGCCTCCACCGCCTCCCGGTCCCGGCCGAGGAGGGTGGCGATCCGGTCGACGGCAAGCGTGCAGTTGAGCGTGCAGGCCAGCGGCAGCCAGTCGCCGCGCGCGTCGGCGAAGCCGGCCACGGTGCCCGTCGGATCGGCGGGCCGGTGCTCCGAGACCGCGAAGACCGTGCCGGACGTGCCCAGGCTCAGCACCGGTGGGCCGCCCGGACGCAGGCCCAGGCCGAGCGCGGCCGCCGCGTTGTCGCCGGTGCCGGCGGCCACCAGGATGCCCTTGGAGAACGGGAGGTCCGAGGCGTCCCGCAGGGTGCCGGCCACTTCGCGCGGCCGCACCACCTCGGGCAGCAGCGCGGGGGAGAGGCCCGCCAGTGCGAGTACCTCCTCGTCGTACGCCTCGGTGGAGGCCGCCCACCAGCCCGTGCCGGAGGCATCGCCCCGGTCGGTGGTGCCGTGTCCGGTGAGCCGTTCGGTGAGGTAGTCGTGCGGCAACCGAATGGCCGCTGTCGCGCGCGCCGCCTCCGGCTCGCGCTCGGCCAGCCACACCCACTTGGCCACGGTGAACGCCGGCCCCGGCACGCTGCCGATCCGCTCCGCCCAGGCGCCCGGCCCGCCCAGCCGCTCGATCAGCCGCTCGCTCTGGGGGGCGGAGCGTACGTCGTTCCACAGCAGCGCCGGGCGGACCGGCCGGCCCGCCCGGTCCAGGGTGACCAGCCCGTGCTGCTGGCCGGCGATGGAGATCGCGGCCGCCTGCCTCGCCAGGGGCCCGCAGTTCCGTACGGCCGCGCACAGCGCCTGCCACCACTGCTCGGGATCGCTCTCCCGGCCGGCGCCGCCGCTGACGGTGTGCGGGGCCTGCCCGCTTGCCACCACCTCGCCGGTCGCGGCGTCGACGACCAGCGCCTTGGTGGACTGGGTGGAACTGTCCACGCCGACGACGAGCGGGCCCTCGGGCCCCTCGGGTGCTGACATCAGACTCTCCGTTCGTGCGGACTCTTCCCAGTGATGCTGCTGCTCTGGATACTAATTTGTTAATGGCCATGACGAAATAGTCGAGGGAGCACGAATGAGCTATTCACCGACCCCCGAGGACAGGTTCAGCTTCGGTCTGTGGACCGTCGGATGGCAGGGCCGCGACCCGTTCGGCGACGCCAGCCGCCCCGCCCTCGATCCCGTCGACGCCGTACGGCACCTCGCCGGGCTGGGCGCGTACGGGGTGACCTTCCACGACGACGACCTGATCCCCTTCGGCGCCTCGGAGGCCGAGCGCGAGTCGCACGTCAAACGCTTCCGGCAGGCGCTGGACGCCACCGGTCTGGTGGTGCCGATGGCCACCACCAACCTCTTCACCCACCCGGTCTTCAAGGACGGCGCCTTCACCGCGAACGACCGCGACGTGCGGCGGTACGCGCTGCGCAAGACGATGCGGAACATCGACCTCGCCGCCGAGCTGGGCGCGCAGGTGTATGTGGCGTGGGGCGGCCGGGAGGGCGCCGAATCCGGCGCCGCCAAAGACGTACGGGCGGCCCTGGACCGGATGAAGGAGGCCTTCGACCTGCTCGGGCAGTACGTCACCGGGCAGGGCTACGCGCTGCGCTTCGCCATCGAGCCCAAGCCGAACGAGCCCCGTGGCGACATCCTGCTCCCGACCGTCGGCCACGCGCTGGCGTTCATCGAGCGGCTGGAGCGGCCAGAGCTGTTCGGCGTCAACCCGGAGACCGGCCACGAGCAGATGGCGGGACTGAACTTCCCGCACGGGATCGCGCAGGCGCTGTGGGCGGGCAAGCTGTTCCACATCGACCTCAATGGCCAGAACGGCATCAAGTACGACCAGGATCTGCGCTTCGGCGCGGGCGATCTGCGGTCCGCGTTCTGGCTCGTCGACCTGCTGGAGACGGCGGGCTACGCGGGCCCGCGGCACTTCGACTTCAAGCCGCCGCGGACCGAGGACTTCGACGGGGTGTGGGCCTCGGCGGCGGGCTGCATGCGCAACTATCTGATCCTCAAGGAGCGGGCCGCCGCCTTCCGCGCCGACCCGGAGGTCCAGGAGGCGCTGCGGGCCTCGCGGCTCGACGAACTCGCGCGGCCGACGCTGGACGAAGGCGAGACGGCGGCCGGACTGCTCGCCGACCGCGGCGCGTTCGAGGACTTCGACGTCGACGCGGCTGCCGCGCGCGGCATGGCCTTCGAGCGCCTCGACCAGCTCGCCATGGACCACCTGCTGGCGGCGCGCGGCTGAGCACTCGGCTCAGCGGGCAGGTGGCGGCTGGTGCAGGCCGAACGGGGAGCCCTGGTTGTCGCGGCAGAGCTTGAAGTGCCCGAACTGGGCGGTCGAGTCGGCGTCCGCGCCGGAGTCGAACGCCTCGACGGTGCCGCCGAGCTCGAGGACGCGCGCGAGTGCGGCCTCGATGTCGTCGACCTTGAAGAACACGTACGGGCTCGCGCCGGCGTCCCCGCCGTGCAGCCCGCCGGGAACCTGGGGCGTCCGGATCGCGAAGCCGCCGCCGTCGGAGGGGCCGGGCTCGAAGGCCCAGTCGAACAGACCGCCGTAGAAGGTGCGGGCCTGCTCGGCGTCCGCCACGCCCAGTTCGAAGAAGGAGATCTCACCGGCCATCGGGGGCTCCCGCCATCCGTACCAAGACCATCTGGACCGACACTGCCACGGTACGTCGGGCCAACCGGCCCCGCACCCGAACGGCCCACCCGTGCTTGCGCCCCGAGCACGGGGCGTGCGGGCGAGCCGCCGGACAGGCCGGCGGCCCGTCGGCCCGCGCGGCCGTCGGGGCGCGCCGCTGGTCGAAGCCCACCCGACCACGCCGCCGGCCCACGGGCCTGCCCGGCCGCCATGCGGCCTCGCGGCCCGCCGGCCCTGCGACCCCCGTCGTCCTGTCGGGCCGTGCCCGGCTCCTTCGGTTCCCCTTCCGGGGCGCGCGCACTCGAACGGCCCGCCCCGTCCTGCGGGCCGAGGTGCCTCGGCCCTTCGGTTGGTCGGCGTCGCCGGCCTGCCGGCTTGGGCTTTCCGGCTGGCCCCTTCCTTCCGGGGCGCGACCCGCACTCGAACGCGTGCCCCCGCCTTCCGGCCTGACGGGTCCGGCGCCCTTTGGCCGGCCGGAGCCGAGGGCCTGCGCGGCGCCGGCGATCCGGCTGGCTCCGTTGGTCCGCCCTGCCGGGGCGCGATGCGCAGTGGAACGGCACGATCCGCCTGCCGGCCTGACGGGGGCCCCTGCCCTCTTCGGCCGCCCGGCGCCCTGGGCCAGTGCGTGGGCCCCTTCGGTTCCCCTCCGGGGCGTGAACCCGCACTCGAGCGGCCCCGACCCTGCTTGCCGCCTGTGGGCTTGGGTCACGTCCAGGCCGAAAGTGGCGTCTCGCCTGCAGCCGGCCGGCGGCCGGCCATGGCACTGCGGACCCACTCGGCTAGCCCGTCAGGACCGCGAGTGCCGCCGCTGGGTCGGGGTCCGCGGGGCCCGCCGGGGTCCAGCGGCCGCGCTCTTTGCGGTATGGCCACCAGCGGCCGTCGTGGCCGTAACGCAGCTGCGTCTCGGTGCCCACCACGGTCCAGCGGTTGCGCGCGGCGCGCAGCCGCGGGCGTTCGTCGTCCCAGGCCGCGTCGAGCGACCCGCGGGCGCGGGCCATGGCCTCCGGCCCGGGGGACCACTCCTCCTCCAGCACGGCGAGCGAGGCGCTGCCGCCGTACTCCCAGGCGCGTACGGCCAGGGCGAGTTCGGCCCGCTCACGTCCCGTGCCGGCCGCGAGCCGTGCCGTGAGGTGTCCGCCCGGTCCGTACGCGGCCAGCCGTACCGCGTCCTGCTCCGGCGCCAACTCCACCTCCGACGGGTGCCGTTCATGGCCGGGCGCCATGGCCTCCGCCAGCATCCGATGCGCCGTCGCGGCCGCCGCCACGGCCAGGAACTCCAGTGCTGCCACGTCGATTCCGGGTGCCGGATCCGTCTCGGTGTCGAGCGGCGGCGGCGTGCCCGGCTCATCCGGGAGAGCGGGAAGGGCGGGCAGCGGCGGGAGGGCGCGCGCCGCGAAGGCTTCCGCGGCGCAGACGCCCTCCGGCGCGTCCTCGTCCCCGAGCGCCCCCTCCGGCTGCCGACGCGCCGCCCGCTTCACACTCCGTAGCTGGAGCTCGTCGAGCAGCTCGCGCTCACCCCGGCCGCGCATCAGCAGCAGTACGAACGGGTCCTGGTCCAGCAGCCGTGCCACCTGGTAGCAGAGGGCCGCGGTGTGCGGGCACAGATCCCACGCCTCGCAGTCGCACTCCGGGTCCAGATCGCCGATCCCCGGCAGCAGTTCGACGCCGGCCGCCGACGCGTCCTCCACCAGGTGCGGCGGCATCTCGCGGTCGAGCAGCGCCGCGATATGGCCGGCCCGGTCGACCGCCATGTCGAGGAACCGGTCCCACTCCTCCTCGGTCAGCTGCTGCAGCAGGACGTCACTGCGGTGCGGGGTCCGGTCCCGGTCCCGTACGACCGCGGTGATCCGCCCCGGCCGCACCGAGACCGCGCCGACGGCGCCCTCCCGCGCGTAGCTGCGGCCCCTCTTCAGCTGCTCGCTGTCCAGTGCCGTGTCTTCGAGTGCCTTCAGCCAGGCCTGGCCCCACCAGCTCTGAGCGAAGCCGCGGCCGCGCGCGGGCGGCAGCGCGGCGAAAGTGCGTTCGCTCTCGCGCCGTTCGCTCTCGCGCCGTTCGTTCTCGTATCCGCCGCTCATCGCGAGCCGCCCCCTCGCAGCTCCACCAGATCCGCCAGCTCGGCGTCGGTCAGTTCGGTCAGTGCTGCCTCGCCCGCGCCCAGTACGGCATCCGCCAACTCCCGCTTGCGCGTGAGCATGTCGGCGATCCGGTCCTCGATGGTCCCCTCCGCGATCAGCCGGTGGACCTGCACCGGCTGGGTCTGGCCGATCCGGTACGCGCGGTCGGTCGCCTGCGCCTCGACAGCCGGGTTCCACCAGCGGTCGTAATGCACGACATGCCCGGCGCGGGTGAGGTTGAGCCCGGTGCCTGCCGCCTTCAACGACAGCAGGAAGACCGGTACTTCACCCTCCTGGAAGCGGCGGACCATCTCCTCGCGCCGCGCCACCGGGGTACCGCCGTGCAGGAACTGCGTCGGTACCCCACGGGCGGCGAGATGCTGCTCGACGATCCGCGCCATCTGTACGTACTGGGTGAAAACGAGGACGCTCGCGCCCTCCGCCAGGATGGTGTCGAGCAGCTCGTCCAGCAGCTCCAGCTTTCCGGAGCGGCCGGCGATGTGCGGCTGCTCCTCCTTCAGGTACTGCGCCGGGTGGTTGCAGATCTGCTTGAGCGCGGTCAGCAGCTTCACCACCAGCCCGCGCCGCGCGAAGCCGTCGGCGCCGGAGATCTCCGCCAGAGTCTCGCGCACCACCGCCTCGTACAGCCCGGCCTGCTCCGTGGTGAGGGAGACCGCGCGGTCGGTCTCGGTCTTCGGCGGCAGCTCCGGTGCGATACCGGGGTCGGACTTGCGCCGGCGCAGCAGGAAGGGCCGTACCAGCGCGGAGAGCCGCTCGGCGGCGTGCGGGTCGTTGCCGCTCTCGACCGCCTGGGCATAACGGGTACGGAACGTGCCGAGCCTGCCCAGCAGTCCCGGGGTGGTCCAGTCGAGGATGGCCCACAGTTCGGAGAGGTTGTTCTCCACGGGCGTGCCCGTGAGCGCGACGCGCGCCTTCGCGCCGATGGTGCGCAGCTGCTTGGCGGTCCCGGAGCGCGGGTTCTTGACGTGCTGCGCCTCGTCGGCGACGACCATGCCCCAGGGGACGGTGGCCAGCCGCTGCGCTTCCAGCCGCATGGTGCCGTACGTGGTCAGGACGAACTCGCCCTCGCCCAGGGCCTCCAGGCTGCGTGCGGAGCCGTGGAAGCGGCGTACCGGGGTTCCTGGCGCGAACCGCTCGATCTCGCGCTGCCAGTTGCCCATGAGCGACGTCGGGCAGACGACGAGCGTGGGACCGGCGGCCGACTCGTCGGTCTGCCGGTGCAGATGGAGCGAGATGAGAGTGATGGTCTTGCCCAGGCCCATGTCGTCCGCGAGGCAGCCGCCGAGGCCGAGCGAGGTCATCCGGGCCAGCCAGTTCAGCCCGCGCAGCTGGTAGTCGCGCAGGGTCGCGGCGAGCGCGGCGGGCTGCGCGACCGGCTGGGCGTCCGGCGCCTCGGGGTCGGCGAGGCGTTCGCGCAGCCGCTCCAGCCAGCCGGTCGCCTGTACGTCGACCCGCCGGCCGTCCACCTCCGCCGAACCGCTCAGCGCGGCGCCGAGCGCATCGACCGGGCTGATCTTACGGTCCTGGCGCTCGCGGGCCCGGCGCGCCTCCTCCGGATCGATGAGCACCCACTGGTCGCGCAGCCGCACCACCGGCCTGGTGGACTCGGCGAGCCGGTCCAGTTCGGCCCGGCTGAGCTGCTGGTCGCCCAACGCGAACCACCAGTTGAAGGCGAGCAGCGCGTCGGCCGAGAGGAACGAGGGCAGGCCGGAGCCGGCCCGCCCGGCGGCCGCCTTCCCCTCGGCCGCCTTCCCTTCGGCTCCGTCGCCGGCTTCGCCGCCGGGCTCGCCGTCCGCCTGCGGGCCGATGACGGCGCGCGCGGTGAGCTTGCGGGCGAGCTGCTTGGGCCAGTGCACCTGCACACCGGTCGCGGCGAGCGCACGCGCCGCCGGCCCCAGCAGCTCGGTGACCTCCTCGTCGGCCAGCTCGACGGAGTCCGGTACGGCGGCGGAGAGCAGCGGCCTCAGCGGAGCCCAGGTGCGGGCGGCCCGCCGCAGGGCCAGCAGTACGTCCATCCTGGCCCGCGGTCCGAAGCGGGCGGCGACCGCGGACCCGGACCACACCTCGGCGGCGTCCGCCACGAGGGCCGGGTCGCCGACGCTGTGCATCTGCAGCACGGCGCGGAACGACGGGCCCTGGCCGGCTTCGCCGTCCGCGGCTTCCCCGGCGGCGTCAGCCAGGCCCAGCACCTCCACCCGCAGGGAGATCCGTACGCCCGCGTCATGGCCGGCCGCGATGTCCGCCGCCCAGGTGCGCTGCTCCGGCAGGTGCTGAGGCTCGACGGCGGCGAAGGCGGGGCCTGCGGTGACCAGAGGGGCCGCCGGGGAACGCGGCAGCCCGTCGGCGACGGCGTCCAGGAAGGCGCGCACCAGCCCCTCGGGAGCGGGCAGTCGAAGGGACTCCGTAGCCGGCTCCGCAGTCGACGCCGAGGCCGAAGCCGAAGCCGGCTCCGCAGTCGGGCCCGGCAGCGGCACGGCATGGGCGGCGGGTGGCATCGCGGCCGCCAGCTCCCGTACCCGCTCCAGGTCCCGCGCGGTCAGCGGTCCCGCGCGCCAGGCGTCGTGGTCGGTGGCGCTGAGGCCGGGCAACAGCAGCCCACGGGCGGCGAACTGGAGGGCGAGCACGGTGGCCGCGCCCCAGAAGGCCGCGGCCGGATCGGCGTCCGCGCAGGCCCGGGCCCGGGTGAGGACGGGCAGCGCGTCCCGTACGGGCAGGAGCAGCGCCCGTACGGATGTCGGCCGTACATCGGCGGTGACCACGGTCAGCTCCTCGACCTGACCGGGGGCGGCCGGCGGCTCGCTCCCGTCGCTGCGCCAGAAGGCGACCCTGCCGGTGCGGGCGGGGTCGGCGGGCAGGAAGACCGCCGTACAGCGGGCGAGTTCGGAGGTCTGGGAGGGCGTTGCCGCGGAGAGCGTGTGCACAGCGAAGACGCATTCCTCAAATTTGACTAGTGGAGACCGGAGCCGCCGAGCGTACCTGAACCCGACCGACGACGGGAGCGAACTGGAAGTGACGCAGGTCACGCGTGCACTGCCGGTGTACTGCCGGGTGTATCCAGCGCCACCCCGCCGCCTGGCCCCACGGCGGTCCGGGTGGTGCCGCCATGGCTGCGGACGGTCACCGATCCATACGTTTCATCAGGTCAGCGCATCGGCCAACAGACCGGAGACGCCCATGTCCCAGGCCACCCTCGAGAAACGAGCCACCGGCAGCGAGTTCACCCCGCTGCTGCGCACCGTGAAGGGGCAGGGTCTCCTGGAGCGGCGCACCGGCTGCTACGCCGTCGGCATCACCGCCAACCTGCTCGCCCTCGCCGCCGTCGCGACGGGCATGGCGGTGCTCGGCGGCTCCTGGTGGGTGCTGCTTCTCGCGCCGGTGCTGGCGGTACTGTCCGCGCGGACCGCCTTCGTCGGTCACGACGCCGGGCATCTGCAGATCACCGCCGACCGGCGCAGGAGCCGCGTCATCCAGCTGATCCACGCCAACCTGCTGCTCGGAATGAGCGCGTATTGGTGGAACGACAAGCACAACCGGCACCACGCCCATCCCAACCACACGGAGAAGGACCCGGACGTCGCCGCGGACATGCTCGTCTTCACCCAGCGGCAGGCCAGGGGACGGGCCGGGTTCCGGGGCATGCTCACCCGCCATCAGGCATGGCTGTTCTTCCCCCTGACCCTGCTCGAAGCCCTGGCGCTGAAGGTCTACGGCTTCCAGAACCTTCGGCGCCTGCCCGCCCGCGAGCGCGTGGTCGAGGGACTGCTGCTGGCTGCCCACGCGGCGGGCTCCCTCACCCTGCTCCTGACCACCATGCCGCTGGGCCGAGGTGTGGTCTTCGGGCTGCTGCACCAGATGCTCCTCGGGCTCCACCTGGGCATGGCCTTCGCGCCCAACCACAAGGGCATGGAGATGCCGGACGAGGCGGCGGGCGGCGAGCGCTGGAGACCGGACTCGTGGACTCGTACCGCCAGGCCCTCTCCCATCTGCACGAGGTGGGCGAGCCCCTGCGGTCGCGGGAACCCGTGGCCGGGACCGGGCGTTGACCGGGCAGGAACGGCAGCAGCCGTGAAGGAGGCATCGGAGATGTCGAAGAGCGCGAAGGTCGCCACCGGCGGAGTGGTGGTAGGGGTCGCCCTGATCTGGGTGATCGGGTTCTGGCCGGCACTGCTGGTGATGATCGGGGTGCCCGTGGCCGCGTATCTGCTGCTGGACTCCTCGCAGCGGCGCAGGCTCCGCAGGGTCACGCGCAAGGAGATAGGCCGCTGACAGGGTCGTCGGCCAAGACAGGGGCGTCGGCCAAGACGGGGAGGGTCGGCCACAACGGGGAGGGAAGTTTCCGCACGATGGACAGCGCCACGATCACGGCGGTCAGCAGTAACGGCACGTATTCATTCACCAAGCCGAACCGGGACAGCATCACGCTGGTGGCCGGGCTCGGCGTCGAAGGGGACGTGCATGCGGGCGTGACAGTGAAGCACCGCTCCAGGATGGCGCAGGACCCCACCCGGCCGAACCTGCGCCAAGTCCACCTCATCCATCAGGAACTCTTCGCCGAAGTGGGGGACGAGGGCTTCAAGGTCGAGCCCGGGCAGCTCGGCGAGAACGTCACCACCGCCGGCATCGACCTCCTCGGCCTGCCCGCCGGCACCCTGCTGCGCCTCGGCGCCGAGGCGGTCGTCGAGGTGACCGGACTGCGAAATCCCTGCCTGCAGATCGACGCCTTCCAGGACGGTCTGCTCAAGCAGGTCGTGGGCCGGGACGCGGTGGGCAACATCGTGCCCAAGGCGGGGATCATGAGCGTGGTGCGGACGGGCGGGCTGGTGCGCCCCGGCGACCGGATCACAGTCGAACTCCCGGCCGGACCACACCAGCCGCTCCGGCGGGTGTGAATCCCGGCCCGCGCCGCTCAGGCGGGGCGGACCGCGACCTTGTCCAGGGCTTCCAGGAGGCCGGGCAGCGCCGGGCCGCGGCCCACCGGCAGTACCTCGCCGGGCTCGTCGTCCAGCAGGATGAACGCGATGTCGTCCGTCCTGGCCACCATGGACCACCCGGGGCCGTCGGCGCGCAGCGTACGGGCACCGCCCGAGGCGAAGGCCGAGCGGACGCGCCCGAGCGGCGGCGGGGTGTCCGTGTAGCCGTGCGCCTCTTCGAGGACTCGGCGCACGCCCGCGTGGCTCGGCTTACCGGCGGTGGCGTTCTCCGCCGCCGGGACGGCGTCCGCGTCGTCGAACTGCTCTCGCCAGGCGGCCCACTGGAGCGCGATCTCGTCGGCGCCGAGCCGCCTCTGCGCCGGACCCCACTCCTCGGCGGAAGGCGGCGCCAGCGGCGGCCGGCCCGTGCCGTCCGCCCCGGGCTCCGGGTCGTGCGGGGCCGGCAGCCCGGGCGCCGCCACAGCGACCGCCAGCGGCCAGCCGGCCAGCGAGACGACGACCGTGCGCTCGTCCGGCGACAGGTCGTACTCCATGCCGCAGTCCCAGGACGCGATGGCCACCGCGACGAGCGACACGTCGTCGATCACCACGGTCCAGCGGGCACCGTCGCTGTCCTGGCCGAGCACCAGGCCGTAACCGCCTTCGTACGCCTCCAGGCCGAGCGCCGCACACGCCTCGGGAAAGTCGTCACCGAGCACGCTCGGGAACTGCGCCGGGGTCAGCAGCACAGCGGTCAGCACATACAGCGAGTCATCGGCGTCGCTGTCGTCGCCGCTGCCGCCGATGTCGTCCGTCCCGGCCACGGCATCCTCCCGATCGCTTGTCGTCGGCGCACCCTAACCAGTCGGTAACCCGGCCGTCGAGAGCAGGCGGTCCGAAAATCATCCGGCCCGGCTGCGCCGCCCCGCCTACGATCTTGTCCATGCCCGCAGCCAAGTCCCACTTCGTCCGCCTGCCGTGCCGCGCCTCCTTCAAGAAGCCGGCCGACTTCGCAGGGGTCCGCCAGGACGTCTGCCCGCAGTGCGGCGGGCCGCTGCTCAACGCGGGCTCCGCCTTCGCCGCGCCCAAGCGCCGCGACACGGCAGCCTGGCGGGCGCTCACCGCCGTCCTGCAGGCCGGGCTGCGGTTCCCCCATGGCTGCTGCGGCGGCGGCCCGGCTACCGGCCCCGCACCCCGCGCGAGGTCCGCGAACGGCTCTCGTACGCGGCGCGGACCGGTATCCGCTCGTCCGAGGCGCTCACCCGCTACGACGTGACGGGCACAGACGTCAGGCAGCGGGCAGGCCGAGGAGGGTACGCGCCACGGTCTGCGGCGATTCGTCGCGCTCCCGCGCCAGGGCGATGACGGCCCGGCACGCCAGCTCACTGATGCCGAACGACAGGGCCTCCGGCGACACCCAGGCCGCCGCCTCCTCGATGCCGTCCTGGTCGTCCTCGGCGCACGCCGACACATAGGTCGCCGCCGCCTCGAACAGGTTGTGCCGCTGCACGGCGGGGCGCGCCACCGCCGGCCGCTTCGCGCCGCCGGTGCCCCTGTCCCGTACGAGGAACTGCCGGATCTTCTCGATCACCCCGACCACCTGCCCCCTCAGTAGTGCGATCAGCTGATCTTTCAAGTGTTCCCCCTCAACGTAGAGTTGGACCTCCCTCGACAGAAGGGGACGAAGCGGTGAAGCGCTTCGACCGGCTGAAGGAGATCCTGCGGCTCGATCCGGAGCGGGACTTCCTCACCATCTACCGGCTCCCCGCGACGTAAGAGTTCCCCTGGGACTTCACCCGCGCACTTGAACCGGCCCTCTGCCGCACCTACGCCGTGCACAGCATCGGACGGCTGCTCGCGGAGAGCGCCGAGTTCACGGACCGCCCCCAGAAGCGGTACGACGACACAGCGCTGCTCCTCGACGGCGTAGTGGAGCAGGGCTTCGAGGCGAGGACGGCCGTACCGCCATCCGCCGGATCAACCAGATGCACCGCGGCTACGGCATCAGCAACGACGACTTGCTTTTCCGGACTAAGGCGTGGTGGCGATGCATGAGCGTCGCGGAGCCCGGTTCGTAATTCCCTCGCTCATGATCACGGCGGCGGCCAGGGTCCGCGCATGTCGACTCTCTTCATCACCTGTGGTCTGCCTGGATCCGGTAAGACGACCCTGGCCAGACGCTTGGAACAAGAGCAGTCGGCACTGCGCCTGACCGCTGCTGAGACATGTTGAGGTGGGACGAGTCGCGCGTTGAGGCCTCGCCCGAGCGGACACGGAGTGGGGTCGGACGCCAGCGGCGCGAGGCAGCTCCGGCACGACGTACGATCTGGCATGTGACCAGCAGACCCACCTCGGCGCAGCACCTGCGCGACCTGGCGCTGCTGCGCCGCGTCCGCGACCGGATCGACCGGGAGTACGCGCAGCCGCTGGACGTCGAGGCGCTCGCCCGCGGCGCGCACATGTCGGCCGGGCACCTCAGCCGCGAGTTCCGGCGCGCCTACGGCGAGTCGCCGTACGGCTACCTTATGACGCGGCGCATCGAGCGCGCGATGGCGCTGCTGCGTCGTGGCGACCTCAGCGTCACCGAAGTCTGTTTCGCGGTCGGCTGCTCGTCGCTGGGCACCTTCAGCAGTCGCTTCACCGACCTGGTCGGTATGCCGCCGAGCACCTACCGGCGCCGCGCCGCGAGCGCGACGGCGGGGATGCCGTCGTGCGTGGCGAAACAGGTGACCAGACCGATCAGGAATCGAGAAGCGCCGGCACCGAGCCGCAACTAGCGTGACTGCCATGGACATCACCATTCACGCGAGCTTCCTCCCGCACGACGACCCGGACGCATCCCTGGCCTTCTATCGCGACACCCTCGGCTTCGAGGTCCGCAACGACGTCGGATACGACGGGATGCGCTGGATCACCGTCGGCCCTGCCGACCAGCCCGGCACGTCCATCGTCCTGCATCCGCCGGCCGCCGACCCCGGCATCACCGACGACGAGCGCCGCACCATCGCCGAGATGATGGCCAAGGGCACCTACGCCATCATCCTCCTGGCCACCAAGGGCCTCGACGGCACCTTCGAGCGGCTACAGGCCAGCGGCGCCGAGGTCGTCCAGGAGCCGACCGAGCAGCCGTACGGCGTTCGCGACTGCGCCTTCCGCGATCCCGCGGGCAACCTGATCCGCATCCAGGAGAAGCGCTGAGCCGTCCGGCGATCGCAGCCATGACCTGCACAGACGGCACCGTGAAGGGCCCGCGCACGACGCCGGTGGCGGCCGCCCGGTGGCCACCGTCACCGACCCCGATGGCAACGTCCCCGAGCTGCTTCACGACCGATGAGTGCCGACCCCCGCTCCCGAAGTCGAGGTCCTCGAGATCGACGCGCTGCCGCAGGAGCGGGGTGACCGGTTTGTCGCGCGCACCGGCTTCGACCCGCGTGCGCCGGCCACGCCGTACCGCTGGTTCCGCATCTCCCCGCGTCGCATCCAGGCTTGGCGCGAGGCGAACGAGATGCCCGACCGCGAGCTGATGCGCGACGGCCGCTGGTTGGTCTGACGCCTCGGCCGGGCGCGCCGCGTGGCCGGGGCACAGAGGCGCCACGGGCCGAAGCGGCGTGGATGCCTTGGTTCTTGCGCCACCTGGCCGACACCGCCGATCAGGTAGACAGTGGACCGTTGCCGCGACCGCGCCGACGAACGATAACCAGACGTACTGCTCGAAGCTGGTCAAGAATCGAGCCAGGCGACGCCGACGGAGACCGCGAAGGCGGCCCCGCCCCACCAGATGGAGACACGATGAGCAAGGCCAAGAGGACGGACACGCAGTCGCCTGCGCTGCACGCTGCCGACAGCCACGAACTGATCCGCGTGCTCGGCGCGCGCGTGAACAACCTCAAGGACGTCAGCGTCGAGATCCCGAAGCGCCGGCTGACGGTGTTCACCGGCGTCTCCGGCTCGGGCAAGAGTTCGCTGGTGTTCGACACGATCGCCGCGGAGTCGCAGCGGCTGATCAACGAGACGTACAGCGCCTTCGTGCAGGGCTTCATGCCGACGCTGGCGCGGCCCGAGGTCGACGTGCTCGACGGGCTGACGACCGCGATCATCGTCGACCAGCAGCGGATGGGTGCCGACCCCCGCTCCACGGTCGGCACCGCCACCGACGCCAACGCGATGCTGCGCATCCTCTTCAGCCGGCTCGGGCAGCCGCACATCGGCTCGCCGGGCGCCTTCGCCTTCAACGTTCCCTCGGTCCGGGCGAGTGGTGCGATCACCGTCGAGCGCGGTGCCGGCACCAAGGCCGTGAAGGCGACCTTCTCCCGTACCGGCGGCATGTGTCCGCGCTGCGAAGGCCGGGGCACGGTCTCCGACATCGACCTCACCCAGCTCTACGACGACTCCAAGTCGATCGCCGAGGGCGCGTTCACCATCCCCGGCTGGAAGTCGGACAGCTGGTGGACCGTGCGGACCTACGCCGAGTCGGGCTTCCTCGACCCGAACAAGCCGATCCGCAAGTTCACCAAGAAGGAGATGCACGACTTCCTCTACCGGGAGCCGACCAAGGTGAAGGTCGAGGGTGTGAACCTCACCTACGAGGGGCTGATCCCCAAGGTCCAGAAGTCGTTCCTGTCCAAGGACAAGGAGGCGCTGCAGCCGCACATCCGGGCATTCGTGGACCGGGCCGTCACCTTCACCGCCTGTCCCGAGTGCGGCGGCACCCGGCTCAGCGAGGCGGCCCGGTCGTCGCGGATCGGCAAGATCAACATCGCCGACGCCTGCGCGATGCAGATCAGCGACCTGGGCGAATGGGTCCGCGGCCTCGACGAGCCTTCGGTGGCGCCGCTGCTCGCCACGCTGCAGCAGACCCTCGAGTCGTTCGTAAAGATCGGCCTTGGCTACCTCTCGCTCGACCGGCCGTCGGGCACGCTGTCGGGCGGCGAGGCGCAGCGCGTCAAGATGATCCGCCACCTCGGCTCCTCGCTCACCGACGTCACCTACGTCTTCGACGAGCCCACCATTGGCCTGCACCCCCATGACATCCAGCGGATGAACGACCTGCTGCTGCGGCTGCGGGACAAGGGCAACACGGTGCTCGTCGTGGAGCACAAGCCGGAGACGATCGCGATCGCCGACCACGTCGTCGACCTCGGCCCCGGCGCCGGTACGGCGGGCGGCACCGTCTGCTTCGAGGGCACCGTCGACGGGCTGCGGGCCGGCGGCACCATCACCGGCCGCCATTTCGACGACCGGGCCTCCTTCAAGGAGACGGTCCGGACGCCCACCGGCACGCTGGAGATCCGCGGCGCGACGACGCACAACCTGCAGGCCGTCGACGTCGACATCCCGCTCGGGGTGCTTGCCGTCGTCACCGGCGTCGCCGGCTCCGGCAAGAGCTCGCTCGTGCACGGGTCACTGCCACAACAGTCGGGGGCCGCCGGCGCGGGTGTGGTGTCGATCGACCAGGGCGCGATCCGCGGCTCGCGGCGGAGCAACCCGGCGACGTACACCGGACTGCTCGACCCGATCCGCAAGGCGTTCGCGAAGGCCAACGGCGTGAAGCCGGCGCTGTTCAGCGCCAACTCCGAGGGCGCCTGCCCCAACTGCAACGGCGCCGGCGTCATCTACACCGACCTGGCGATGATGGCCGGCGTCGCCACCACCTGCGAGGAGTGCGAGGGGAAGCGGTTCCAGGCGTCGGTCCTTGACTACCACCTCGGCGGCCGCGACATCAGCGAGGTGCTCGCGATGTCGGTGACCGAGGCCGAGGAGTTCTTCGGCGCCGGCGAGGCGAGCACTTCCCCAAGCTCTTCGAGCAGGGGATACCCCATGGCCGCGCACCGCATCCTCGACCGGCTCGCCGACGTCGGACTCGGCTACCTCAGCCTCGGCCAGCCGCTCACCACCCTGTCCGGCGGCGAGCGGCAGCGGCTCAAGCTGGCTACCCACATGGCCGAGAAGGGCGGCGTCTACGTCCTCGACGAGCCGACCACCGGCCTCCACCTCGCCGACGTCGAGCAGCTGCTCGGCCTGCTCGACCGGCTCGTCGACTCCGGCAAGTCGGTCATCGTCGTCGAGCACCACCAGGCGGTCATGGCGCACGCCGACTGGATCATCGACCTCGGCCCCGGCGCCGGCCACGACGGCGGCCGGATCGTCTTCGAGGGCACACCCGCCGACCTCGTCGCCGCCCGCTCCACCCTCACCGGCGAGCACCTCGCGGCCTACGTCGGCACCTGACCGAGGCCCTCGCGGACACCGTGAGACGAGTTCTCTCATCTGTTTCGACTCGTCCCACTCGACCGCTGATGAGTGGCTCCATGAGCTTCACCCGAAGCTGTCCGCGGAGACGCGCTGGACGCCATGCGTGATCCCGTGGAACGTGTCCAGTGGAGCGTTGCTGAACGCGTCCTTCAGATCGTGGTGCTCGACTGGGGGCTCTGGACGCGTGAAGAACGTGATCACTACCACTCCCGAGCCCGGTCGTTGGGTGCCCGGGTGGTGTTGTGTGTCGTTGATCCACCACTGGACGAGTTGCGGCGCCGCCTCGCCGGCCGCAACGCCGACTTGCCCAGCGGGACTTTCCACATCACCGACGCCGGACTCGACGACGCGCTCAGCTACTTCGAGCGACCGACTCCGGCGGAGCTGGCCACGTATGACGGGGACACGTACTGACCCGCTGAGGTCATTGATTTGGCTCTGCCAAGATTTCCGTGAAGCAGGCAGATCCTTCTGTGCGCCGGTGACGCTCCGTCACTCGGGTCGCAATACTCGCTCTGTGTGAGGAGCTGCTGAAGACGGTGTTGCCGCACCTGGGCGGGTGCTGGTGGAGTGCGTGGTGCCCGAGGGTGACCTGTTACGGATCGTGACCAGGACGGCCGCGACGGTGCCGGTGCCGTGTCCGCCGAGCAGGTGGAGGGTCTGACCGTGCGCTACGGGCGCCGGACACCGCTGCTGGAGCGATTGCTGGAGGCGATCAGTGTCGTGCTGGCCGGACGGCCCGGTGCCCGGCTGGCCGGTCTGCTGCCCGTGCCGGTCAGCCGCACCACGATCCTCCGCCTGCTCATGCGTCTGCCCGACCCGTCGACGAGGACGCCTCGGGTACTCGGCATTGACGAATTCGCCCTGAAACGGGGTCACGTCTATGGGAGACTGCGAGACCGGTGAGCCCGTTGACGTGCTCGAAGACCGCGAGGCCGGCACCGTCGCCGCGTGGCTGCGCGGGCATCCCGGCATCGAGATCATCTGCCGCGACCGGGCCGGCTCCTACGCCTCGGCCGCCCAGGCCGCCGCACCCGACGCGATCCAGACAGCGGATCGCTGGCATGTCTGGAAGAACCTGTGCGAGGCGGTCGAGAAGGGCGTGGCCGCGCACCGTCCTTGCCTGGCCGCCTCGGCCGGCGACCCCGAGCCCGCCCCGGATGCGCCCGCCGACGCGGTGCCGGGCAAGGGCGCGCGGGCCGCGGCGGTCCGTAAACGGTACGCCGACGTGCACGCCTTGTGGGACAAGGGCGTCGGTGTCGGACGGATCGCCGACCGGCTCGGCCTGGACCGCAAGACCGTGCGCCGTTACGCGCACGCGGCCACCGTGGAGGAGATGCTGACCGCGCCCCGCCTCGGCCGACGGGCTCTGTCTGTGTACGTTGCCTACCTCAACCAGCGGTGGAACGAGGGCTGTACCGACAGCGGACGGCTCTTCCGCGAACTCCAGCAGCTCGGTTACCTCGGCAGCGCCCGCAGCGTCCGCCGCTGGCTGGAACCCCTGCGGGCGCTGGCCAGCCCGCTGGCCCAGTTCCCTGAGACAGCACCGTCCGCCAGGTCACCACCTGGCTCACCCGCCACCCCGACAGCCTGACCAGCGACGAGGACCTCAAGCTCAAACGCGTCCTGGACCACTGCCCCGAACTCACCGACGCCGCCGGGCACGTCCGCGGCTTCGCGCAGATCATGACGAGGCTGGACAGCGAACAGTTCCCCGGCTGGATCGCCGCGGCCGACGACGCCGGGTTCCCTCACTCCGCAACTTCGCCCGTAACCTCCGCAACGACCTCCCGGCCGTCATCCAGGGCCTCAGCACCCCCTGGAGCTCCGGGATCGTGGGCAGGGTCACGGACATCAAGGCGATCAAGCGGCAAGGCGGGCCGGGCCGGCTTCCGACTACTCCGGAGGCGTCTCCTGCTCGTGGCCGCCAGCCCGTCGACCACAAAGCTTCACTGCATCGACGGCCTCATGACCGGCTTCACTCCGGCTGGCGTCGGCTACCAGCGGTGGTGGACCTGCCCCCGGATGCGCCGGTCGTACAGGTCGCGCACGGCCTCCAGCGTCCCGCCCGGCAGCGGCGGCATCGCCGCGGCCGCCGCATTCACGCGGGCCTGCTCCGGGGAGCGAGCGCCCGGGATCACCGTGGTCACGCCCGGCTGCTGGATGATCCACCGCAGCGCGGTCTGCGCCGGCCTCGCCGTGCCGGCGCTATCAGGCTGGCAGGAGCGAGTATTGCGACCCGGGTGACGGAGCGTCACCGGCGCACAGAAGCACCTGCCTGCTTCACGGAAATCTTGGCAGAGCCATTGCTGCGGTCGCGGCGGACTTTTTCCTCGGAGTCTGGCGCGGCTTCGTGTGCGTTGCAGCCACAGCACGAACTCGCGCACTTCCGCCGAGGTCACCTTGTCCCACTCGACGTCGAGAACCCGAAGGCACCGCCACCACCGCAACAGGTCGTACGCGTAGCTGCGTACGCTACCGGCACGGCGGCCCCTGGGCGACGAAGTCACGCAGGTACTGCCGTACAGGCTCGATCGGTTGACCGTCAACGTCTTGTACCTCGTACGGCACCACACCACCCAGTCGTACGAGGAGTTCGAGCGCCTCCTGGACGACTACGAGGACGCCCACTTCGCCTGGGACGAGGGCGGGCGCAAGGTCTCCGACGCGACCGTGGACCTGATGGGTTCCTGGTATCCGCGCCCGCTCGCGCCGGTGCTGCGCGGTGCGAGCCTGGCGCTGCTTGACGACTCCCTGCTGACTGCGTTCCGGTACGAAACCCCGCGGCCGGCCGCGCGCGCGGCGGTCCGGGGCGCGTTGCGCCTGCGCGCGCGTGCCGTACGGCTGCTGCCACCGCGCAGCGTGCCGCACTACGCCCGAGTGAGCGGGGCGCGCGGGGGCGGCGCCGGTCAGTCCTGACGTACCGCCAGCGCGAGGAAGCGGGCGTCCTCGTCGGCGTACGAGGTCAGCTGCCAGCCCGAACCGGCCAGCAGCGGGCGGAGGTTGGGCTCGGCGCGCAGGTCGTCGGGGGTGATCCGGCGGCCCTGGCGTGCGGCCAGGGCGGCCCGCCCGATGGGGTGGAACAGCGCCAGCACGCCGCCCGGCCGTACCACCCGGGCCAACTCCCTCAGGTTCGCGGCCGGTTCCGGCAGATGCGCGATCAGTCCCGCCGCGAAGACGGCGTCGAGTGACCGCGCGCGCAGCGGCAGCCGCGCGACGTCCGCGAGCAGCAGCCGCGCGCTGCGGTCCCGTCCGGCCTGTACCGCTGCCGCCAGCATCGCGGTCGTCAGGTCGGCTCCGAGCGCCGTGCCCCGCGGGCCGACGGCCTCGCGCAGGGCGGGCAGGGCGCGGCCGGTGCCGCATCCCGCGTCGAGTACGCAGTCCCCGGGACGGAGCCCCAGTTCGGCGACGGCGGCGGCGTATGCCGGGCCGTCGTCGGGGAACCGAGTGTCCCAGTCGGCGGCGCGCGTTCCGAAGAACTCCTGGACGTGGGTGTGGTCGTCGCTCATGCGCTCATGATCCCTCAAGGACTACACCTTACGTTCGGTGCGCATGTTCGAACTCGGTGTGATCGTTCGAGAACGTATCTCTGTCATATTCCATCAGCTTTCGAAATGCGCCCCCTGTTCGCGCCCCCACCCGGACTAGCGTCCCTGGGCCATGGGACACCTGGACCACGCAGCCTTCGGCTGGCTGACCCCCGTGCTGTCGTACGCGATGGCCTCCATCGGCGCCGCCCTCGGCCTGCGCTGCACCGTACGCGCACTGAGCGCGAGCGGACGGTCGCGCTGCAACTGGCTGATCACGGCCGCCTCGGCGATCGGCACCGGCATCTGGACGATGCACTTCGTCGCCATGCTCGGCTTCAGCGTCAGCGGAACCGAGATCCACTACAGCGTGCCGCTGACCATCCTCAGCCTCCTCGTCGCCATGGTCGTCGTCGGCGGCGGAGTCTTCGCCGTCGGCTACGGCCGGGACCGGGTCAGGGCGCTGGTGCTCGGCGGCCTCACCACCGGGCTGGGCGTGGCGAGCATGCACTACCTCGGCATGGCGGCGCTGCGGCTGCACGGCGACATCGCCTACGACCCGGTGCGCGTCGTGCTCTCCGTCGTCATCGCCGTGGTTGCCGCCACCGCCGCCCTGTGGGCGGCCCTCAACATCAAGTCGCCCCTCGCGGTGGCCGTCGCCTCGCTCGTCATGGGAGCGGCGGTCAGCAGCATGCACTACACCGGGATGATCGCGGTGAGTGTGCAGGTCAGCCCGTCGGACGGGGAGCTGCCCGGGGCCACGGCGATGCAGTTCGTCTTCCCCCTTGCCGTTGGCCTCGGGTCGTACCTCTTCCTCACGTCCGCCTTTGTCGCCCTCTCCCCGACCGCGGGCGAGCGCGAGGCGTCCGCGTCGGCGCAGCGGCTCGGCGAGAGCGCCGCCGCCCACTGAGCCACCGAGCCACCCAGTGGCTTCAGCTCCCAGGCCGCAGCCCTGGGGCACCAACCGCCCCTGTCATCCGGAACGAGGAGGCCATGCGAACACCCCGCAGGACACTGGGCGCCGAGGCTGCGCCGCTGCCCGCGCCCCCGGCGCGCGGACGCCGGGCGCACGCCGGCCCGCCGGCCGACGAACACGCGGCGCAGGAGCAGCTGACCGCGCGTACGAACGGGCCGACCGGCGCCCCGAGTCCCGTGCCGTCACGGGGCTGGCGGCTGCGCCCGCGCACCGTACGCGCCAAGATCGTCTCGCTGCTGATGGTGCCCGTGGTCTCCCTGCTCGCCCTCTGGGCGTTCGCCACCGTCAGCACCGCCCAGGACGTCGCCCGGCTCCAGCAGCTTCAGCGCGTCGACGACGAGGTCCGCAGCCCCGTCGCGTCGGCCGTCGCCGAACTCCAGGCCGAACGGCGGGCAGCCGTCCGCTACCTGGCCGTACCCGACGCGGCACGGGCCGCCGCACTCGACCAGCAGGCGGGGCAGACCGACCGCGCGGTCGCGAAACTGCGGCTCGGCGACCGGCACACCGTCGCCGACGCGGGCGACCTGCCGGCCGGCGTCGCCGACCGGCTCGAGGAGTTCGTGGCCGGCGCCGAGAGGCTCCAGGGCGTACGGAAGAACGTGACGGACCGGCGCGCCGGCTGGGACGCGACCTATGCCGCGTACACCAAAGCCATCGGCTCGGCCTTCGCCGTCGGCGGCGCGCTCTCCGGTATCCAGGACGCCGAACTCGGCTCGGACGCACGCGTGCTGCTGGAGTTCGGCCGGGCCGGCGAGATGCTGGCCCGCGAGGACGCCCTGCTGTCCGCCGCCCAGTTGAGCCGGAGTCTCAGCGGCGACCGGCTGCGCCAGTTCACCGGAGCCGTCGAAACCCGGCGGGCCCTCACCGAATCCGCCGTCGCCGACCTCCCCGACGCCCAGCGCGCCGCGTGGCGCGCGCTGTCCACCGGGAGCGCGTACGGAAAACTGCGCGCCGCCGAGGACAAGGTGCTCGCCGCCCCGCCCGGGCGGAAGGCGGCCGATGCGGTGCCCGCGACCGCGTGGGACGAGTCGTACACCGCCGTCGGCACGGCACTGCGCGCGATCGAGACGGCGGCGCACCGGACGGCGGCCGACCGCTCCGACCCGCTGACCCGCGGGGTCCTCAGCCCGGCCGGCGCCGCCGTGCTGCTGGGGCTCGGAGCGGTCGCCGCGTCCCTGGTCATCTCCGTGCGGATCGGCCGCGGACTCGTCGTCGAACTGGTCACCCTGCGCAACAGCGCCCTGGAGATCGCCCACCGGAAGCTGCCGCACGCCATGCGCAGGCTGCGCGCGGGCGAAGAGATCGACGTACGGGCCGAAACCCCGCCCGGGGCCCCGGCGGAGGACGAGATCACGCAGGTCGGGGAGGCACTCACGACCGTGCACCGGGCCGCCCTCAGCGCCGCCGTGGAACGCGCCGAACTCGCCAGCGGGATATCCGGCGTCTTCGTCAACCTCGCCCGGCGCAGCCAGGTCCTGGTGCACCGCCAGCTCAACCTGCTCGATGCCATGGAGCGGCGGGCCGACGACCCCGGCGAACTCGGCGACCTGTTCCGGCTCGACCACCTCACCACCCGTATGCGCCGGCACGCGGAGAGCCTGATCATCCTGTCCGGTGCCGCGCCCGGGCGGGCGTGGCGGATGCCCGTACCGCTGACGAACGTCGTCCGTGCCGCGGTGTCGGAGATCGAGGACTACGCCCGCGTCGAGGTCCGGCAGCTGCCGGAAGCCGCGGTCGCCGGAGCCGCGGTCGCCGACCTCACGCACCTCCTCGCCGAACTCGTCGAGAACGCCGCACAGTTCTCCCCGCCCCACACCAGAGTGCGCGTGAGCGGCGAACCCGTCGGCAACGGCTACGCGCTGGAGATCGAGGACCGCGGGCTCGGCATGGGCAAGGAGACGCTGGCCGATGCCAACCGGCGGATCGAGCAGTCGGAAGCCCTCGACCTGTTCGACAGCGACCGGCTCGGCCTTTTCGTGGTCAGCAGGCTCTCGGCCCGGCACGACATCAAGGTCCATCTGCGCACCTCGCCGTACGGGGGCACCACCGCGGTCGTCCTGCTGCCCACCGCGCTGATGCAGAGCGCCCTCCCCACGGGCTCGCGGGCCGGGTCCGCCGAGGAGCCCCGGCAGCAGGCCGAGGAGCGCGAGGACCGGCCGGAGCGGCACGGCTCCGCGGCGATCCCCGGGCCGCGGCCGGCGCGCAACGGGAGTACGGCCGTGCCGGCGCCGGCGTCCCGGCCCGCGCTGGCCGGCGTCGCCGGGACGCAGGCGACGCACTCCTCCCCGGGACCGTCCGCCGACTCCGCGGGGAGCGCGGCCACGGCCCCGGCGCCCACGCCCGACCCGACACCCCCCGGCGTCACCGCGCTACGGCTGCGCGGGGCGCCCGCGCCGGACGCCCCTGGCGCGGTGACCGAACTCCCGCGCAGGGTCCGGCAGGCCAGCCTCGTCCCGCAGTTGCGCGAGGCTCCCGCACCCGACGCGGAGGCCGCCGGCCAGGACCCGGACGGCGAGGACGCAGGGCGGCGCACCCCGGAACAAGCCAGGGACCGTATGGCGGCCTACCGCAACGGCTGGGCTCGTGGCAGCGCTCGTGGCAGCGAAGGAGAACAGACATGATCGAGCACCAGAGGATGGAAACCGCCCAGCGGTCCGGGGAACTCGACTGGCTGCTGGACGACCTGGTCGTACGCGTCGGAGAGGTCCGGCACGCGGTGGTGCTGTCCAACGACGGCCTCGCCGTGGGCGCGTCGAGCGGGCTGACCCGCGAGGACGCGGAACATCTGGCGGCCGTGGCCTCCGGTTTCCACAGCCTCGCCAAGGGTGCGGGACGGCATTTCCACGCCGGGAGCGTACGCCAGACGATGGTCGAGATGGACGACGGCTTCCTGTTCGTCGCCGCCGCGGGCGACGGCTCCTGCCTCGCCGTACTGAGCGCGGTGACCGCGGACATCGGCCTCATCGCGTACGAGATGGCCCGGCTGGTCAAACGGGTAGGCGAGCACCTCTACACCCCGCCGCGCTTCACCGCCCGGCCGCCCGCAGCCGGGTGACGTCCATGACCGAGGGGAGGGACTCCGGCCCGCAGCAGCCGGGCAGCCAGTGGTACGACGCCGAGGCCGGTCCGCTCGTACGCCCCTACGCGATGACGGGCGGCCGGACCAAGCCGGGGCCCAGCAACGTGCGCTTCGACCTGATCGCGCTGGTGGTCGTCGACGACAACGCGGCCGACAAGGCGGCCGAGTCGCTGCTCGGGCCCGAACACCGGGCACTGCTCGCACTCTGCCGGTCGGAGACCCAGTCGGTCGCCGAACTCGCCGCCGACGCCGATCTGCCGGTGGGCGTGGTGCGGGTGCTGCTGGGCGATCTGCTGGAAGCCGGTTACGTGAAGGTCAGCCGGCCCGTACCACCCGCACAGCTCCCTGACGAAAAGATCCTGAGAGAAGTGATCGATGGGCTCCGAGCGCTCTGACGGCACTGGCGGCGACATGGCCGCCCTTGCGCTGAAAATACTGGTCGCGGGCGGCTTCGGGGTGGGCAAGACCACGCTCGTGGGCGCGGTGAGCGAGATCCGGCCGCTGCGTACCGAGGAACAGCTCAGCGAGGCGGGTGAGTTGGTGGACGACACGGGAGGCGTCGACCACAAGACCACCACGACCGTCGCCATGGACTTCGGACGCATCACCATCAGGTCCGGACTGTCGCTGTACCTGTTCGGCACGCCCGGACAGGACCGTTTCTGGTTCCTGTGGGACGAGCTGTCCCAGGGCGCGCTGGGCGCGGTCGTCCTGGCGGACACCCGGCGGCTCGAGGACTGCTTCCCCGCGGTGGACTACTTCGAGCACCGGGACATCCCGTTCGTGGTGGCGGTCAACTGCTTCGCGGGAGCGCGGACGTACGGCGCGCACGAGGTATCGCGCGCCCTCGACCTCGAACGCGGCACGCCGGTCGTCCTGTGCGACGCGCGCGACCGCGACTCGGGGAAGGAGGTGCTGGTGCGGCTGGTCGAGTACGCCGGCCGGATCCACACCGCGCGGCTGCTGGACTCGGTCGGACAGCCGACAGGCTAGCCCCTGTCCAGGCCTAGTCGGCGACGCCGGCCTCGGCGACCACTTTCTCGATCCTTACGCGTACGACGAGTTGACCCGGCACGCCGTTGCGCGCCCCGAACTCCTCTGCGCGGTCCTCGCCCATGTAGCGGGCGCCGATGCGAGCGGCCCAGTGGCTTACCTGGTCGAGGTCCTCGATGAGTTCGGCGCGCCCGTGGATCACGACATACGCGAACGGCGGGGTGTCGTCGTCGACGCACAGCGCGAGCCGTTCGTCCCGGGCGAGATTGCGCCCCTTGACGGTGTTCTTACCGGTGTTGAAGACCAGGTCGTCTCCGTCGAGCACAAACCAGACGGGGGCGATGTGCGGGCTGCCGTCGGCCCGGACGGTGGAGAGCTTGCCGGTGCGGGTGGAGTGCGAGACGAAGGCGCGCCATTCGTCCTGGGTCATCATTTTCGCCATGGACACATCTTCCTTGCCTGCGGCGCGGTGGTGGTGAAGGCTTGCCGGGCACGTCGCGGTTCGCGGGGAACGAGTGAGTGACCAACGGGGAGGACCGGGAGATGGCACTGCAACAGGGGCTGGACTGGCTGCTGGACGATCTGACACGGCGCGTCGAGCATGTACGGCATGCGCTGGTGCTCTCCAACGACGGCCTGGTGACCGGCGCGAGTACGGGACTCGAGCGGGAGGACGCGGAGCATCTGGCCGCGGTGTCGTCAGGGTTGCACAGTCTCGCCAAGGGATCGGGACGCCACTTCGGGGCGGGCAAGGTCCGGCAGACCATGGTCGAGTTCGACGAGGGAGTCCTGTTCGTCACGGCGGCGGGCGACGGCAGCTGTCTGTGTGTACTGAGTACGGCTGAGGCGGACATCGGCCAGGTCGCCTACGAGATGACCCTGCTCGTGAACCGGGTCGGTGAACATCTGGGCGTCGCCGTGAGGCAGTTCGGGCGCGACTGAGAGTTATCCACAGGCACCGACGGGAATCTCCGCACTGGGCTACGGTTTTCACAGAGAGTAACCGTGCCTCACGGGGGAGGGACCGCCATGGACGTACAAATGGCAGTACGAGCGGAAGTACCAACCGAAGTACCAACCGAAGTACCAACCGACGCTGTGGGACAGCTGCTGGGCCCGGACCGGGCTGCTCGCGAACTCGGCCTGAGCCGGAGCGAGTTCGCGTTGGGTGTGCGGCTGGGCGTTGTCCGGACCAGTCCGGAAGCGGGAGGGGAAGGGCCGCGCGGCCGGCGGAAGGCCGTTTGCCGGGAGGAGATCGAGCGGCTGCGGGGGATGGAGGGCTTCCCCGAGTCGCTGCGCAGCAGGGTCAGGACCGTCGGTACGGCGGAAGGGGCTCAACTGCTCGGCATCAGCCCGCACCGCATGACGCGACTCGCCCGCTGCGGACTGGTGAGCCCGGTCTCCTACCGGATCAACCGCTACCGGGCGGTCGTCTGGCTCTACCTCGCCCATGAGCTCGCGGAGTTCGCGGCCCGGGAGCCGCAGCTGCTCACCGGGCGCTGTACGCCGAGGACGCGCGCAGCACTCGACGCGGGGGAGGATCACCGGCCGCGCAACTGGCGCGGCCGCCGGGTCGGGCTGCTGCTGCGGCAGACCGCCGATCCCTGGGTGCGGGCGGCGGCGCTGGCCTGCGTACTCGACCCGGTGCAGCTCGCGGAGGTGATCGAGGATCCATACGAACGCGCCTACCTTCAGCGGCTCGCCCCGGCGCCCGAACCGGGCGTCCCCGACTCGCCCGCCGCTCAAGCGGTCTCGGCGCGGCTGCTCTACGCGGACGATCCGGACGAGCTGCTCTGGCACCGGATCAGCGTCGCTCTCGCCATGGACGACGCGCGCGGGGCCCGACCCGCCCCGCGTCCGGGGAACGCCAGGGCGGGCGAAGCGGGGCAGGGGTCCTACTCCACCACGACGGGAGACAGGGGGCCGACGTAGAGCCAGTTGCCGCCCTCACGGACGAAGCGGCTCTGCTCGTGCAGCGATCCGGAGTGCGCGCCTTCCTGGAAGTGGGCGCGGAACTCCACCGCTCCCTCGCTGTCGAACAGCCCGCCGTCCAACGCGGTGAGGATCTCCAGCCGCACCCACCGCTGCTCCGGGTCGAGCTGTAGGCGGGACGGCCTGGTCGTGGGGTGCCAGGTCTGCCGCAGGTACGGGACGTCGCCGACGGCGAACGCGCTGAAGCGCGAGCGCATGAGCAGTTCGGCGGTGGGCGCCTTCGCCTGCCCGGAGTGATAGCGGCCGCAGCAGCTCTCGTAGGACGTGCCCAGCCCGCAGGGGCAGGGCGCGTCGGGGGCGGTCGCCGTCCGCCGGCGTGCGTTCTGTCTGGCCACGCCCCGATTATGTCAACGATGCCGGCCTCGTACGGGAGCCGCTGCCTCCGCGCCGCCGGGGCGCCGGGAACCGTGGAGGAAGAGCACCGAATTCACGTACCGCCGCCGGAACGGGGTGAGGCTGCGGCGCAACAGTCCATGTTCGGCGACGTGCGCGGTGCGGGACTGGTGGCCCGACAGGTCGAAGTCGGACAGCGGCAGCCAGTCGCGGCCCGGCAGCACCCAGCCCCGGCAGCCGCGGTGAGCGAGCAGGTCCAGTACCGCTTCCAGCGGCCCGATCCGGGCCTCCAGCTGGATGAGCAGCGCGGGACGGTCACCGAGGAGAGTCTCCTCGGCGCCGCGCAGCACATTCAGTTCACTTCCGTCCACATCGATCTTGATCAGGGTGATGCCGTGCAGACCAAGACTGTCGACCCGGACACAGGGCACCGGAATCGACCGGGCGTGCAGGTCCCTGCGGACGAGCGACGAGACACCGCGATTGCCGCGGTCGCCCGGTGGCAGCCACAGCTGCGCCGTGCCACCGTCGCGGTCGGTGGCCGCCGCGTGCACCACCTCGACATCGGCGGGTGTGGTGGCGGCCAGCAGGCGGGCGAGATGGGAACCGGCTCGACGGCCACCACCCGGCCGGCCCGTCGGGCCAGCCGCCGGGACCACGGGCCGTACCAGCCGCCGACATCGACGGCCGTGCCACCGGGCGGGCAGAAGTCTGCCAGCCTGCGGAGCTCCGGCTCATACCGCGGATACAGCAGATCGGCGCACCTGGCGATCAGCGGAGGTGGCAGATGAGGGGCGAGCCTGGCCGCGAGTGTCATGGGGCGATCCGCTTGAGGATCTGCTCGTGCTCCTCGTCGGGTACCCGTTCGCCGGAGGACGGGAGCAGTTGGGGGATCCCGTCGATGATCGGGTAGCGGCGGTGCAGCCTCGGGTTGTAGAGGACCTCCTCGGGCAGGAGCAGCATGAGCCGCCCCTTGTCGATCGGGCAGGCGATGATCCGGAGCAGAGGGTCGTCAGGCTTCATGGGCCAGTTCCTTAGCAGGAGCGGGGGTTTCGTCATGGCGGGGAAGAATCAGCAGGACGGAGACGGCGAGCGCGGTGCCGCCGAGCCGCAGCGCGAGCCGCAGCGGGTCCTCCGGCAGGGACTCGCCGAAGGCGAACGTGCCGAGAGCGGCCGTGAACAGACAGGTCACCGTGGTGCACACCGGCACGATCAGAGATGCCCGGCAGCGCTGCAGCGCGGTCTGGGACAGCACCAGTCCGGTGACCCCGGTGAAGAGCAGGATGTACGGATACGGGGACCTCAGCAGGGCGAAGACCGCGTCCCCGACACCATGGGTCGTCAGATGACCGGAGACCCCCTTGATGGCGACCGAGCTGACCCCGTACAACAGGCCGACGGCGACGCCGTATTCGACGCCGGCGGTCGGCAGCCGGTGACGGCGGCGGGCCCGGCGTTCCACGGCCCAGTACAGCCACAGTCCCGCCCCGAGCGCCGGCAGGCAGATCAGCAGGACCCGGCTCGCCGAGGCGTGCCCGCCGACGGCTTCGGAGCCGCGGAGGGAGGCCACGACCATCAGCAGCGCGACGGTGATCATGAATACGCCGCGCCGCTCGCGGCTACTGGGGCGCTCACCCAGCACGACCGAGGAGAGGAGCAGGAGCAGGACGAGACCGGAGACGAAGATGCCCTGCGCGGCGGCGATGGGAAGGGTGCGGTAGACGGCGAGCTGCGCCGCGAAGCCGGCGGCGAGCGCGAGGGAACCGCCGAGCCACAAGGGACTGCCGATGAGCAGCCGTACGACCCGGGCCGGCCGGCCGGTGCTCAGTCGCGGCAGGCCGGACAGTGCGCGCTTCTCGAGTACGAAACCGGTGCTGTAGAAGACATTGGCCAGCAGGGCCGAGACCACCCCCCACCACACGGCCCTACACCCGCCTCGCGTGCACCAGGAGGATGGAGGCCACGGATGGCGCGGCGCAGGCGGCCCGGTCCAGCAGGCGCAGTGGGCGGGGGACACCGTGGAACGGGGCGCCGGCCAGGGTGACCACCTCGAATCCGGCAGCGGTCAGGAAGCCCCGCAGCGCACGGGCGGTGAACAGGCGCAGATGGCCCACCACCTGGGACCCCGGCCTGCCGTGGATGCCGCGCAGGCTGACCTCAGAGAACACCGGCTGCACCCCCGCGGACAGCAGGACGCGGTTGTACCAGGCGGCCAGATTGGGGGTGGAGAGCATCAAATGGCCGCCCGGCTTGAGGATCCGGCGCAGCTCGTCCATGGCACTGTCGGGATCCACCAGATGCTCGATCACCTCGCTGAAGAGCACGGCGTCGGCGGTCGCGTCCGTCAACGGCAGTCCACCCGACGTCAGTTCACCCCGTACGACATGGTCCATCCGGGTGGCGGCCCGGCGCAGGGCGTCCTGGGACCAGTCGATGCCGACGACACGGTGACCGGAGAGGAGGGGCCCCGCGGTGGCCGCTGCGGAGCCGTCGCCGCAGCCGACGTCCACGACGAGGGAGGGCATATGGGTCAGGACCCGGGCGAGCATGAGTGCCTGGCGGCGGCTGCGCTCGTCGCCGGAGGCGACGGGGACGGCCGGGTTCTCGTAGAACTCGCGCAGGCCGGCTGGGAGGGTTCCCGTCATGGCCGGTCACCTCCTGAAGCGGCCGGTGGGGCCGGCAGGGCCGCCATGGCCTCCAGATACTCGGCGAAGAAGCCGCCCAGCCGCTGCCCGGCCGCGTCGTCGAGGAGCGCCCGCGACCAGCGCAGCGCCAGATGCAGCCGTCCTCCCGTGCTGGCGGTGGTCACGGTCAGCCCGCGCGGCATCCGGGCGGGGGCCGAGAACCAGACGGCCTCCGCCCGGCCCGCCTCCGCGAAGTCCAGCGGATACGGGATGCGACCGATATTGCTGAGCAGCGTCGTCGAGGTCCAGGGAGCGGCTGCCCGCCGAAGGCCGCGGGTCAGGGCGGCCCGTAGCCCGACCGGCAGGACGGGGGCGGTGAGGAGGGCGGCCGCGTGGCCGAGTTGGGGGCGGGGCGCGGACTTCAGGGCGCGGGTGCGCTCGGCGGTGCGGTGCAGCAGGGCGGCGAGCGCCTCGGGGCCGGGCTCCCGCGCGCATTCCCGCGCCCCGAATCCGACCTCGACCAGACGGGTGCCGTTTCCGATGGGCATCTCGGCGCCGCGGGGCCGGTCGTCGACGGGCATGGTGATGCGCATCGGGCGGGGCGCGGCGTCGTGCAGCCGGTTCCAGCGGGCGATCATCAGGCAGGTGGCGACGAGGAGTTGATCGTTGACGGTGTAGCCGGCACCGGCCGGCCGGCGGGGCACCGGAAGGTCGGCCAGCAGCAGGCCGTTCCCGCCGGCCCCCGGGACCGGGGTCGCGGGTGCCACCCGGGCGGGACGGGCCATCCCGCCTACGGGGGCGGGCAGTGGCGACCCGCCGGGCAGGCGCCCCGCCGTAACGGCCGGATTCCGTACGGGTGACGCCGGGGGGACGGCGGCGCCGCCGCCGTACAGCTCGGCGGCCGTGGCCAGGACGCGCAGACACGCGGGCCCGTCCAGGGCGGTGTGGTTGAGCGTCAGCAGCAGCACGCACGCGCTGTCGGTCGACGACGGCCGCACCACCTCCAGCCGGACGGGCGGGGAAGCGGACAACGGCGGGGCCTCCGCCAGCGCACCGGCTCTGGCCCGCTCCAGCGCGCCGGGCCCGGGCTCCGGGAAGCGGACCGGATCCACGTCCGGGGCGCCGGTCAGTTCCCACTCGTAGCGCCGCCGGTACCAGGGGCCGGGGGCCTCCCGCATCAGAATCCGCGGATGCCGGCGCAGGGCCTGGCCGAACGCGGCCCGCAGCCGGTCCGGATCCGGCTGGCGGGGCAGATGCACCTCGATGTGTACGGTCTCGGGCTCCTTCTCCCGAAGACAGTGCCGGGAGACCTCGTCAACGGTCGGAAACGGAACCCGGCCCTGGCTGGGCTGGGCCGGCGGCCCGGGACGGGCGGAATGCAGGGCGGTCATCTGGACGGGGCCTCCCGTGACTGGGCCGGCGCGGCGGCGGACGGATCCGGGGCGGCTGCAGAACCCGGCCGAGGCACCCTGGCGGCCCCGCCGGCCAACGCGGCCGCCGGCCCGTCGTCTGCCGACCGCACGCCCGGTGCTGGTCCCAGGGCCCGCCCCGCGCCAGGCGGATCCGTGGGGACCACGGTGCCGGGCCGGGCCCGCCCGGCAGGACCCTCGGCCGACGGCGCCCCCGCTGCCTGCGATGTCTCCGGCGCCCACGTCGTCCTTGAGGCCTCCAGGGCCAGGTGTGCCGTCGGCGACGCCTGCGACCCTGGTGGAGCTGGTGCTTCTGGTGCCTGTCGTGCGCCTGGTGTCTTCAGGGTGTTCGGTGCGTCTGGGGCCACGTGTGCCGTCGGTGAGCCTGGTGGTCCCGGCCGGCCCGGACGACGCGGTGCCTGCCGTGCCTTCGGCGTTCCCGGTGGAGCCGGTGGGTCTGGTGGGGCCGGGGCGCCTGGCGACGCCGGATCCGGGGCGGCGGCCGATGGGGCCGGGGTGCCGCCCCGTACCCGCCGGTCCGTCGTGACCAGGGCCGCGCACAGGGCGGTGAGGGCCAGTAGTTGGGCTGCCGGGGCGAACGCGCCGCGGCCGGCGGAGACCGGGTCGCCCGCCCCCGTCGCGGCCACGGTCCCGGCGCCCGCCATCGCCAGCAGGGCGATCGGCACCAGCAGGGCGTGCCGCAGGCGGGCCACCACCGCCAGCGCCGGCACGATCAGCGCGAAGGGGCCCGCCACGACCGCGACCACGAGGGTCAGGGCGGCGCAGCCCAGTACCCATCCGGGTGCCGGCGGTTCCGGCAGCGGCTCGGCCGGGGCGCCCGGCCGGCGGCGTACCAGGGCGAGACCCGCCAGCAGTGCCACGCCCACCGCGCCGCCGGTCAGCCCCACGTCGTAGAGCACCACGGGTTCGTACACGAGCTCCACCGTGCCGCCCGCGCCCGCGGGGATCAGCCAGGCCTGTTGCCAGCCGTCGATCCGCAACGGGATCAGCTTCTCGCCGTCCAGGGTGGCTTTCCAGCCGTCGTTGGCGTTCTCGTACATCTGGAGGTAGCCCGCCTCGCCCGCCCCGACGGTGACGGACCGTCGGTCACCGCGCCAGTCGACCGCGGTGGCCTCCCGGTGCTCGGTGGCCGGCGGCCGGACCTCACCGCGGGTCAGCGTGATGTCGGTGAGGGCGAGGGGGCCTTCGTCGCCCGCCTCCACCTGGTGCAGCCCGCGGCCCAGGGGGAGAGTTCCCGCCGGGGTCCGGCAGAGCGTGACCTCGACGGGCCGGCGCTCGGTCAGATCGCGCACGGTGCCCGACGCGCTCGTCGCGTGCAGCGTGCCGTCGACAGCCACCTGCGGGCCCTCTCCGCACGGCACCGAGAACGTCAGGTGCGGGGCGGGCGGCGGGGTGCGCAGGTCGGCGAGTGCCGGAACGTAGACCTCGCTGAGGCCGACCGGCAGCTGCATCCGGTTGTCGGCGATGGGGTTGTGGACGGTCAGGGGCGCGGCCCGGCTGATGGTGATGTCCAGCCGGTCCGTGGTGATCGGCTCGAAGCGGGCGAGGCCGTTCTCGTCGACGGCCGCCGTCACCGCGCCGTTCGGCGTGCTGATCAGGATCTGCTCGGGCCGGGTGGAGAGTCCGCCCGCGGCCGCGAGGACGATCTCGTCGATCGTCTTCCGGCCGGTCCAGCGCAGATGGATGACCGGCCGGTCGCCCGCGATCCACGCGGTGGTCAGGTCCTCGTCGACGAGATTGCGCGGACTGAGGCCGTTCCCGAGCCGGCTGGTGGAGTCGGCGGTCGCGGTGATCTGCCGCCGCTGCCGCGGATCGGCGCCGGTGACGAGCCGGTCCAGCGCCTCGCCCGGCACCGGCACCGCCTGTGCCGTGATGGCGTAGTCCCCGCCTCGGGCGACGCTCAGCCTGCGGTGCAGGCCCTCTTCGGCCGAGACCGGCGAGAGCCCGCCCGGGTCGCTGCCGCGGTGCAGCGAGAAGACCTCCGCCCGCGCGTCGGTGTCACGCGCGTCGGTGGGCAGCCGCAGCAGCCGCGTCACCTGGACGCCGGGGACCGAGACCTCGCTGAGGCCCGCGCCGGCCAGCCCCGCCTTGGGGGACTGCGCCGCGAGCACGGTGATCTTCAGCCATTTCGCCTGCCCGGCAGGCGCCTTGACCGGCTGCGGGTTTCCGTTCGGCTGCAACGGGCTGTCCTCGGAGCCCTGGTCGGTCTCGACCCGTACGAGCGTGGGCGCGGCCCGCATCCCGTCACCGGGCAGCGGAGTGAGCATCAGCGAGCCGGGAATGTCGGTGGGCGAGGAGAAGGCGATACGCAGCCACTGGCCCGCGGCGTCTTTGGCACTGCCCTCGGCCCACGCGGTCTGGGGGTTGCCGTCGAAGGCGTTCACCGGATCGTACTGCGGCAGGTGGAACAGCCAGTTGCCACTGCTGGACGCGGTCACCGAGGCGGCACCGCGCAGGACAGCCGTCGTCTGGTGGCCGGGCCCTTGCGTCGGCAGGATCTGCCGCGGCTGCTCGCCCGGGTCCTGCAGGCTCCCGGAGTGGTTCCGTTCACCGGCGGTGTAGGTGTACGAGGTGTTGCTGTTGACCAGTCCGAACCGGGTGTCGGCTCGGCGCAGCCCGTCCGCGACGTACTGCGCCGCGGGTGAGCCGAGCCCCGGATGGTTGTCCCCCGTCAGCACGGTCGGCCGGTCCCGCAGGCGCGGATCGGTGGACAGTTGCAGCAGCGCCTCGGGCCCGCCGCTGACCACGGCGGTATCGGCGACCGCCTGCAGGCCGACCGGGCCTGGGCGCCGGGTGCCGCCTGCCGGCTGGTAGACCTCGACGGCCTGCATCCGCGGGAAGATGCCCTGGACCTGCAACGGCGTGCCGCTGGGGATGCGGCCGCCGGTGAGCACCGGGTCGAATCCGGCGACCCGCCGGTAGCCGGAGGCCTCCAGGGTCCGCTTCACGGTGATCGGCGGGACGTACCCGATCTGGTCCGGGTCGAGGTCGTTGCGTACGACGACGTGGTAGAGCCCGGCGCGCGACAAGTAGTCGCGCAGCCCCGGCACTTCAGTGCCGCTCATCAGCGCCTGCTCCACCGCGTCCATGGCACGCCGCGAGCCAGGCGTCCCGAAGGGCACGAAGTCGCGCTGCGCCCAGCGGGAGTCGGCGAGCACGTCGAAGGGCTGGTCGATGGGGGAGCCCCAGGTGTAGAGGCCGTGGGCGGTGGCGGGGACGACCAGGGCCCGGCTGTCGGACGCGTTCTTCTCCAGCCAGTCGGCGGCCTGCGTCCACTGGCTCGGCAGCTTCTTGAACGCGCCTGGCTGCAGGATCGTGCCGTTGGCGTACGGCCAGGCCAGGCCGGGCAGTACGAGTAGCGCGGCGATCACGGGGGCGTGGCGCCGCGCGGGGAGCGGCCGCGCCCCGCGGCTCACCCCCGCCGCCGCCACCAGGTGCATCAGCCCGAACGCGAGCGCGAGGGCGAGTCCCGGCTGGAACTTGTAGATGCTCCGGAAGGGCTTCAGCGGCCCGTTCAGCCAGTCCCGGACCGTGTCGTGGAAGGGCGCGCCGAAGGAACCGGCGTATCCGGCCAGCGCGATGAGGACCACGGCGAGTACGGTGAGCAGCAGCCAGCGGCGCTCCGGCAGATCGCGCCGGGCCAGCCCCGCGAGGCCCAGCGCGGCGGCGAACGCCGAGCCGAGGATGGCGACCGCCGCGGTCGCCACCGTCCAGCCCGCGGGCAGCCAGGCTTCGCCGAAGTGGAGGTACGCGACCCAGTTGCCGGCGCCGCGCAGCAGTTCGGTCGCGGACATCGTGCCGGTGGTGGTGTCGGCCTGCTCGACGTACGGCATGAAGTCCTCGCCGTACACGCCGAGCAGCAGCAGCGGGATCACCCACCAGGCGGTGGCGAGCAGGACACCGGGAACCCACCAGGCGATCAGGGCGCGCTTACGGGGACCGGCCGGGCGGCTGAGCAGATAGAGCCCGACGGGCAGCAGCGAGGCGAGCGTCGATGCGGCGTTCACGCCGCCCATGAAGGGGATCAGCAGCGCGGACGTGGCCGCCGCCACGCGCGGACCGGTACGGGTGCCGGTGAGCGGCAGCAGCACCCACGGCAGCAGTGCGCCGGGCAGCGCGGCCGCCGATGTGGAGCCGACGACGATGGTGAAGGTCGGCCACAGCGCGTAGCAGACAGCGCCGAGCAGCCGGGTTCGCGCGGTGCCGATGTCCAGCCGCTCGGCGAGCCGCAGGGCACCCCAGAACGCGGTGGCCACGATCAGCGACAGCCACAGACGCTCGGCCAGCCACACCGGGATGTGCGCGAGGTCGGTGAGCGCGTAGTACGGGAGGGTGGGGAAGGCGTATCCGGCGTACTGGTTGGACAGCCCGCCGAACCCGGCGCGGCTCTGCCAGAGTTCCCCGAGGTCGCCGATGAACCGCCACGGGTCGGCGACCACTGCGAGCTTGGTCTCGAAGGTCATCCGGCCCGGTGACACGGAGAGGAACGCGACGAAGACAGCCGCCCAGAAGGCCAGCAGCCACGATCTGCGGCGCGGCCGGCCGGCCGGCGGCGGGGCCGGTGGCGCCGCGGTGGGCCGGGGCTGACCGGGCCGGCCGCCCGGCGGGAGGGTCAACGTCGTTTCAGCCACGGGTGCCTCCCAGTGGGCTGTTCATGGCTGCTGCCGTTTCTGCCGCCGTTTCTGTGCGGCGCCGGAGGATGAGGAGGAGGTTCCAGGTGGCGATCTCGCGCAGACCCGGGACGCGGGTCACGGCCTCCGCGAGGAACGGCCAGTACCGCGAGCGGGCCGATACGACGCTCACGTCGTCCCTGGCCCGTACCTGCCGCAGGGTGGGACCGATGTGGATCGCGAAGAGGTTCTCGCCGAGGGTGTGCTTGGCGGCCCGTCCGGTCCGCCGCCGGTACCGGGCCCGGGCGCGGTCCGCGCCGAAGTAGTGCCAGGGCGCCCACTCGTGACCGCCCCACGGGGAGAGCCAGTTGGTGAACGAGACATAGACCAGCCCTCCCGGCCGGGTGACGCGGACCAGCTCGCTAAGGAACGTCTGCGGGTCGGCGACGTGCTCCAGCACATTGGAGGAGAAGCAGACGTCGGCGACGCCATCGGCCAGGGGCAGCAGATACCCGTCGGCGACCACCGAGCCCGCCGGAACGCTGCCCCGCGCGCACAGTTCCCGCAGGTCGGGCTCGAAGAGGAAGCTCTGCGCGCCGCGCCGCCGGAACTCCTCGGTGAAGTGGCCGCGTCCGCCGCCCACGTCCACCACCAGCCGGCCGTGCAGCGGAACCTGCCGTTCGATCTGCTCGGCCGCGTCGTGGGCGAGCAGGGTGTAGCACCGTTCCGGGTCGGTCTGCTCGCGCATGAACGCCCGGAAGAGAGCGACGGATCTACGGATGGAGGGATCCTTCACAGCCGTTCACCTCCGCAGCAGTGCGGCCTCCGCGGCCGCCGCCCGGAACTGCCGGACGGTGGCGCCCCAGCGGAAGTGCGCGGCCCGCTGCCCGGCCGCCCGGCCGAGGGCCTCGCGCCGCTCGGGGCTGAGCGCCAGCGTGCACCAGGCGGCGGCGAACGAGCTCTCGCCGCGGGCGAGTACGCCGGTGACGCCGTCGTCGACGGAGTCCCTGAGTCCAGGTATGTCGAAGCCGATGGCGGGTGTGCCGCGGGCCGCCGCCTCGGTCACCACCAGACCCCAGCCCTCGACGAGCGAGGGGTGCAGCAGCATCCAGGCCGCGCACAGCAGCCGGTGTTTCTCGGCCTCCGTCACCCGGCCGGTGAAGGTCACGCCGGGGCCCGCGAGGGCTTCCAGCCTGTCCCGTTCCGGCCCGTCACCTACGATGACGAGCCGGCCCCCGGTGACGGGTCTGACCCTCTCCCACAGGCGTAGCAGCAGGTCGATCCGCTTGTACTCGACCAGGCGTCCCATGGCGAGGAACAACGGCTCCGCCGACTTGGGGGCGAGTGGGCCCGGCTCCTCGACACCGTTGTGGACGAGGCGGATCCGGTCGCGCGGGACGCCGAGGTCGTGGAGCGCGTCGGCCGTGGAACCGGAGACTGCGACCAGCAGGCTGCCACTGTGTGCGCGGGTCAGCGCCCACCGTTCGAGCCCTCGGCCGAGCCGCGCGGCGGGGCCGGGGAAACGTTCGCCCCAGATGTCGGTGTGGACATGGTTGACCAGGCAGAGCGTCGGTCCGCGGTGCCACAGCGGGGCGAGGTACGGCATGCCGTTGCACACCTCGACGAACAGGTCGCAGTCGCCGACCTGCCGTTCGAAGGCGCGGCGGGCGCGCAGGAAATGCCCGGCGTCGCCCCCGGCGGAGACCACGCGGTAGTCGCGGAACGCGGCGGGGCCGCCGCACAGGAGCGTGACCTGGTGCCCGTGAGCGGTGAGCCCGTCGGCGATGCGGTCGATGAGGAGTTCGGAGCCGCCGGCGGCGGGATTGCCCAGGTCGCGGCGGGCGAGGAAGACGATCCGGCGGGGATGGGGAGACTTCGGCGTGTGAGGCGGCGTGTGAGGCGACGCTTGAGGCAGCTGCGTCGAGTGGGGCAGGGGGTGGGGGTGTGGCGCGCGCAACGTGGGGGGTACGTGCTGGGGCATTCGAGCTCCAACTCGTCTCGGGGTGCGGGACGTTGAGGAAGGGTGAGCGGCGCGAGCGGTCTGTGGCGGGGTGGGGTACGTAGTGTTCGCCCCACTGTTCGATGCCGCTACTCACGGCGGTGACAAATTTGGCCCGCCCTGGAGCTGACGCCTCATCACATTGTGTCGGATTGCTGCGGATTCGGGCGTTCTCTGCCCCGCGTGACAAGTACGGCGCCGGCGCCCGCCAGCACCAGACCGGCCGCTCCGCCGGCGATCGGCGCCGTCTCGCCGACCGCCCGCAGCATGCCGCTGTCCGCCTTCGCCAGCGCCATCTGTTCGCGCTGGGTGTCCGGGGTGAACTCCAGGCCCTCGCTGTCCAGCAGGACCACCTTCGCCTCAGCCGCACCGGGCGCGCGCAGCGTCTTGCGGGGGGCGGTTCTCGCGTTCATGATGCGCCCGGTCCGCCGGTCCACGACGAGCTCGATACCGGCGTTGGCGTACCACTCCTCGGCATGCACCTGACTTCGCTTCGGCAGGCCCACCAGCCGCCCCGGCACCTGCCGGGTGCCCGTCCGGGTGTCCGTCACGGCCCCGGTGAACCGGTAGCCCTCGTACCCCGCCACCCGCTTCCTACCGCTGAACTCCAGCTGGACAGTGGCCCCCAGCGTGTTGTCCCACCAGCGGTAACCCCGCTCCTGCACATCGAAGGGGAACTTCAGGTACGCCTCGCCCTGATACTCCGGCGTCTCCCCGCAGCAGTGCACCGGAGCGTTGGTCCGGCGGTCGGTCACCCAGCGCTCCAGCGTCCACTGGTACGACCGGCGCGGGTCCCGGAAGGCCAGCGTGTCCGGCGTGTCGATCGCCGTGGAGACGTCCCACACCGCCCGCCCGCTGCGCTCGCTCGCGGCGACATCGCCCAGCACCCGCCGGGTGATGGTGATCGGTTTGCCCTTGACGGGTCTGAGGCTGCTGGTGTCGAAATACTCGCCGGTGCCGGTGAACACCGTGGTGACATCGACATCGGTCGGGGTGCGTTTGGCGCGTGGCTCCACGTACCAGGCGAGCAGCGGAGCCAGTACGAGCAGAAAGACGCCGACACCCAGCAGGACCAGTGACAACGGCGAAGCGGTACGACGCATTCGGGTACTCCCGGGCGCGAGGGTGGATTCAGGACGGTGTGCGTCTGTACGGGCCGGGACCGTAAGCGCCCTCTTGACGGAGTGTCAATGGCACTCACAGACTGGGCAGTCGCCGAGCCGGTGCCGTGGGGCGGGGTGCCTTCCGACCGAGAGGCTCGCTGAACCATGCACAGACTGACCGCTGCCGTGCTGACCACCATGGCCGCCGCTGTTCTCGCCGGGGGGGCCGCTTTCGGCATCGTCGCCGCACTGAACGCCACCCCCGAGCAGCCCAATGTGCCGCTCGTCTCCTTCGAGACGGGCCGGCCGTCGACGTCACCTCAGCCGTAGTTGCACCTGTAGCTGTACCCGAAGCCGCAGCCGACCAGCAGCGAGGGAGGAACCCATGGCCGTCCGCACGGCCTGGCGGGACGTGCCCCGCGTGCGGGCGCGCAGGTTCGCGGCCCTGGCCATGGCCGAGGTGCCCGCGCTCGCCCAGGCCATCCTGACGGAGATCCGCAAGGAGTACCCCGGCCTGCCGCTCGTCGTCGACGACTCGGGCGAACCCATGGCGCTGGTCGGCATCCGCCGGGCCCTGGAGGACTTCGTGGACCACCTCGTGGAGGAGGACGGGCCGAACGGACGACGGCTCGAGGTCTTCCAGGAGTTCGGCCGCGGCGAGGTGCTCCAGGGCCGCAGCCTCGACTCGCTCCAGGCCATCTACCGCCTCGGGGTGAGGCTCGCGTGGCGCCGCCTCGCCGAGATCGGCCAGCAGGTCGAGATTCCGCCACCGGCCATGTACGAGCTGGTGGAATCGGGCTTCGAGTACCTCGACGGGCTCGTCGCCCAGTCCGTACGCGGCTACGCCGAAGCCGCCGCCCGCCAGGCCGGCGAACGGCTGCGGCTGCAACGGCGGTTGATCACCCTGATGCTCAGCGAGCACCGCACCGACCCGACCGGCGCCCTCGCCGAACATGCCGAGCGCATCGGCTGGCCGCTGCCCGAACAGGTCGCCGTCGGAGTCCTGCTGCGCCCGGCCCCCGAGTCCGTCGCCCCGGCCGTGGGCCAGGACGTGCTGCTGGACATGGAGTACGAGCAGCCGCGCATGGTCGTCCCCGACCCCCACGCGGCCGGACGCCCCGAACTCCTGCGGCGCGCCATGACGGGCTGGTCCGGCGCGATCGGGCCGCCGGTTCCGCTCGCCGAGGCGGCCAAGTCGCTGCACTGGGCCTGGGCCGCCGTACGCCTGATGGAACGCGGACTGCTCCCGGCCGGCCAGGTCCTGCACTGCACCGAGCACACCGAGGCGCTGGTCCTGCTGCCGCCCGAGGAACTGATCGAGGATCTGGCCCGCCGCTGCCTCGCGCCGCTCGACAGTTGCGCCCCCGCGCACAGCCGGCGGCTTGTCGAAACACTGCTCGCCTGGCTGGAGACGCGGGGCGGCGCCCCCGAGATCGCCGCCCGCCTCGGTGTCCACCCGCAGACGGTGCGCTACCGATTACGCCAGATCCGCGAACTGCTGGGAGACGAGGTGGACGACCCGGACCGGCGCTTCGAACTGGAACTGGTGTTACGAGCCCGCCGCCTGCGCGACGCACGCGCGGCACCGGGACGCGGCCGGTGATTCCGTACGACCTGGCCGTTACTGCTTCTGCTGCTGCGCGCCCGCGTCACTCGGGTCGTACGGACGGAACAGTCCCTCCTGCACCACGGAAACCAGCAGTCTGCCCTCGCGGTCGTAGATCCGGCCTCGGGCCAGACCCCGGCCGCCCGTGGCGATCGGGGACTCCTGGTCGTACAGGAACCATTCGTCCGCGCGGAACGGGCGGTGGAACCACATCGCGTGGTCCAGCGAGGCCATGTCGAAGCCACGCGGACCCCACAGCGGCTCGACCGGAATGCGTACCGCGTCGAGCAGCGTCATGTCGCTCGCGTACGTGAGGGCGCAGGTGTGCACCAGCGGATCGTCGCCCAGCGGCCCCACCGCGCGCATCCACACCGCACTGCGCGGATCGGCGTCCTTGATCTGCTCCGGAGTCCAGCGCAGCCGGTCCACGTACCGGATGTCGAAGGGCTGGCGCCGGGCAAAGCGCTCCAGCGCCTCGGGCAGCTCGCCGAGGTGCTCACGGATCTCGTCGGCGACCGTCGGCAGCGACTCGGGGTCGGGAAGCTCAAGCCGGGGCGGCAGCTGGTGTTCGATGCTGCCCGTCTCCGCGCTGTGGAACGAGGCCGTCAGATTGAAGATGGTGCGGCCCTGCTGCACTGCGACGACCCGGCGGGTCGTGAAGGAGCGCCCGTCCCTGACCCGTTCGACCTGATAGACGATCGGCACGCCCGGACGGCCCGGCCGCAGGAAGTACGCGTGCAGCGAGTGCACCGGGCGGTCACCCTCGGTCGTACGGCCCGCCGCGACCAGGGCCTGGCCGGCGACCTGGCCTCCGAAGACCCGCTGCAGGGACTCCTGCGGGCTGCGCCCGCGGAAGATGTTCACTTCGATCTGCTCGAGGTCGAGCAGATCCACCAGCCGTTCGGCAGGGTTCGTCATCAGGAGTTCTCCACTCTCACAGAGCCGGCTGAACCATCAGAGCTGGCCGACGGCGGTGACCCGGACGACGGCCCGGCCCTCCTCGTCCGACGCCGCGAGATCGACCTCGGCACTGATGCCCCAGTCATGGTCGCCGTTCGGGTCGGCGAACGTCTGCCGGACCCGCCACAGGCCGTGCGCCGGATCCTCCTCGATCATCAGCAGCTTCGGCCCGCGGGCGTCGGGTCCGGTGCCGAGGTCGTCGTACTCGTCCCAGTACGCGTCCATCGCCTCGCCCCAGGCGTCCTCGTCCCAGCCCGACTCTCGGTCCATGTCACCGAGTTCGGCCACGTTGTCCAGCGCCGCCAGCTCCACCCGGCGGAACATGGCGTTGCGCACCAGGACCCGGAAGGCGCGGGCGTTGGCCGTGACCGGCTTGACCTGGTCGGCCTTCTCCTGGGCCTCTTCGGCCGTCTCGACCTCCGGATTGGCGAGCTGCTCCCACTCGTCCAGGAGGCTGGAGTCGACCTGGCGGACCATCTCGCCGAGCCACGCGATGAGGTCCTCGAAGTCCTCCGACTTCAGGTCGTCCGGGACGGTGTGCTCCAGCGCCTTGTACGCGCCCGCCAGATAGCGCAGCACAATGCCCTCGGTGCGGGCGAGTTCGTAGTACGAGGTGAACTCGGTGAAGGTCATGGCCCGCTCGTACATGTCGCGGATCACGGACTTCGGCGAGAGCGGGTGGTCGCCGACCCACGGGTGGCTCTTGCGGTACACGTTGTAGGCGTGGGAGAGCAGCTCCTCCAGCGGCTTGGGGTACGAGACGTCCTGGAGCCGCTCCATCCGCTCCTCGTACTCGATGCCGTCGGCCTTCATGGCGCCGACCGCCTCGCCGCGCGCCTTGTTCTGCTGGGCGGCCAGGATCTGCCGCGGGTCGTCGAGCGTGGACTCCACGACGGAGACCATGTCCAGGGCGTACGACGGCGATTCCGGGTCCAGCAGGTCGAAGGCGGCGAGCGCGAAGGTGGACAGCGGCTGGTTGAGCGCGAAGTCCTGTTGGAGGTCCACCGTCAGCCGGATGGTCCGGCCCTCGGCGTCGGGGGTGTCGAGCTGTTCGACCACCCCGCCGTCCAGCAGCGAGCGGTAGATGGCGATCGCCCGGCGGATGTGGCGGAGCTGGTTGCGGCGCGGCTCGTGGTTGTCCTCCAGCAGCCGCCGCATCGCCTCGAAGGCGTTGCCGGGCCGGGCGATCACGGACAGCAGCATGGTGTGGGTGACCCGGAAGCGCGAGGTCAGCGGCTCCGGGTCGGAGGCGATCAGCTTCTCGAAGGTCGAATCGCTCCAGGCGACAAACCCCTCGGGCGCCTTCTTGCGGACCACCTTGCGACGCTTCTTCGGGTCGTCGCCCGCCTTGGAGAGCGCCTTCTCGTTCTCGATGACGTGCTCGGGAGCCTGCGCGACGACAAAGCCGGCCGTGTCGAAGCCGGCCCGCCCGGCGCGGCCCGCGATCTGGTGGAACTCCCGGGCGCGCAATGTCCGTACCCGGTTGCCGTCGTACTTGGTCAGGGCCGTGAACAGCACGGTGCGGATGGGTACGTTGACGCCGACGCCCAGGGTGTCCGTACCGCAGATGACCTTCAGCAGACCGGCCTGCGCGAGCTTCTCGACCAGGCGGCGGTACTTCGGCAGCATGCCGGCGTGGTGGACGCCGATGCCGTGGCGTACGAAACGCGAGAGGTTCTGGCCGAACTTGGTGGTGAAGCGGAAGTTGCCGATGAGGTCGGCGATCTTGTCCTTCTCCTCGCGCGAGCACATGTTGATGCTCATCAGCGACTGCGCCCGCTCGACGGCCGCCGCCTGCGTGAAGTGCACGATGTAGACGGGTGCCTGCTTGGTCTCGAGGAGCTCGGTGAGCGTCTCGGTGATCGGCGTGAGCCGGTACTCGTACGAAAGCGGAACCGGCCGGGTCGCCGAGCGCACCACCGAGGTGGGGCGCCCGGTGCGGCGCGTCAGGTCCTCCTCGAACCGCGAAACGTCGCCGAGGGTGGCCGACATCAGGATGAACTGCGCCTGCGGGAGCTCCAGCAGCGGGATCTGCCAGGCCCAGCCGCGGTCCGGCTCGGCGTAGAAGTGGAACTCGTCCATCACCACCTGGCCGACGTCGGCGGCCCTGCCGTCCCGCAGCGCGATGGAGGCGAGCACCTCGGCCGTACAGCAGATCACCGGGGCGTCGGCGTTGACGGACGCGTCGCCGGTCAGCATGCCGACGTTCTCGGTGCCGAAGAGCTTGCACAGGTCGAAGAACTTCTCCGAGACGAGTGCCTTGATCGGAGCGGTGTAGAAGGTGACCTTGTCCTGGGCCAGCGCCGTGAAGTGCGCCCCCGCCGCGACCAGGCTCTTTCCCGAGCCGGTGGGGGTGGAGAGGATCACGTTCGCCCCGGAGACCGCCTCGATCAGCGCCTCCTCCTGAGCCGGGTAGAGGGTGATGCCCTGGCCTTCGGCCCAGGTCGAGAAGGCTTCGAAGAGGGCATCGGGGTCGGCATCCGGCGGCAGCTGATCAATGAGGGTCACACCCCCCATCTTGCCTGGCTTCCCCCCGGATGAGGGAACCGGTCGGCGGTAGGAAGATCACGGCCGATACGCTGTCCCGTCAACTGGGCTTCAGCACAACAGCATCGCGAGCAACGGGGCGGGAACGATCATGATGGGACCGGCACACTCTCTGTCAGGGGCAGCGGCCTGGCTGGGGGTGGGGGCCGCGGCCGCGGCCGCCGGCCATCCGATGCCGTGGCCCGTGCTCGTCGTCGGAGCGCTGATCTGCGCGGGCGCCGCGCTCGCCCCCGACCTCGACCACAAGTCGGCGACCATCTCGCGCGCCTTCGGGCCGGTCTCGCGCGGGCTGTGCGAGATCGTCGACAAGCTCTCCTACGCCGTCTACAAGGCGACCCGCAAGCCGGGCGACCCCCGTCGGACCGGCGGACACCGGACGCTCACCCACACCTGGCTGTGGGCGGTGACGATCGGCGCCGGAGCCTCGGCGATCGCCGTAACCGGAGGCCGCTGGGCCGTGCTCGCCCTCCTCTTCGTCCACCTGGTGCTCGCGGTCGAGGGACTGCTGTGGCGCGCCGCCCGGATGTCGAGCGATGTCCTGGTGTGGCTGCTCGGCGCGACCAGCGCGTGGATCCTCGCGGGTGTGCTCGACAAGCCGGGCAGCGGCGCCGACTGGCTCTTCACCGCCCCCGGCCAGGAGTACCTCTGGCTGGGCCTGCCGATCGTGCTGGGCGCGCTGGTGCACGACATCGGCGACGCGCTGACCGTCTCGGGCTGCCCGATCCTGTGGCCGATCCCGATGGGCCGCAAGCGCTGGTACCCGGTGGGCCCCCCGAAGCCGCTGCGCTTCCGCGCGGGCAGCTGGGTGGAGCTGAAGGTCCTGATGCCGGTGTTCATGCTCCTGGGCGGGGTGGGCGGCGCGGCTGCCCTGAACGTGATCTGAGGGCCTGTCCGGCCGTCCCCTACCCGCCTCGGCGCCGGCAACCCGAACCCGGGGGCGCAGCCTCCCGGGCCCGGGAGGCTGCGCGACGCGGCAGGAACGTGGCGGCCCGAAGCGGCCGCCTCCGCCGGGCCCGGGGCAGAGCCCCGGTTTCGGCAAGGGGCGGGGTGGGGGAAACCACCCCGCCCGCGCTCACCCGTGCCAGGACCGCCACAGGGCCGCGTACGCTCCGTCCGCCGTCACCAGGGCTTCGTGGCTGCCCAGCTCGCTGATCCGGCCGTCCTCCACGACCGCGATCACATCCGCGTCGTGCGCCGTGTGCAGCCGGTGTGCGATCGCCACGACCGTGCGGCCGTCCAGCACGCGCGCCAGCGAGCGCTCCAGGTGCCGGGCCGCGCGCGGGTCCAGCAGCGAGGTCGCCTCGTCCAGGACCAGCGTGTGCGGGTCGGCAAGCACCAGCCGGGCCAGCGCGATCTGCTGGGCCTGGGCGGGGGTGAGCAGCGCGCCGCCCGAGCCGACCTCGGTGTCGAGGCCGTTGTCCAGCGCCCGCGCCCACCCGTCCGCGTCGACCGCCCCGAGCGCCGACCACAGCTCCGCGTCATCCGCTTCGGTACGGGCGAGCCGCAGGTTGTCCCGGAGGGAGCCGACGAACACGTGGTGCTCCTGGTTGACCAGGGCCACATGCTCACGCACCCGCTCCGCCGGCATCCGCGACAGTTCCGCACCGCCGAGGGTGATCTCGCCGGTCCGCGGCGCGTAGATGCCCGCGAGCAGCCGGCCGAGCGTGGACTTGCCGGCGCCCGACGGCCCGACCAGGGCCAGACGCGTCCCCGGGCGGACGTCGAGCGTCACCCGGTGGAGCACGTCGACGCCCTCCCGGTACCCGAAGTGCACCGCGTCCGCCCGCACGTCCCGCCCGTCCGGCGCGACCTCCGCGTCGCCCGCGTCCGGCTCGATCTCCCGTACGCCGACCAGCCGGGCGATCGACACCTGGGCGACCTGGAGCTCGTCGTACCAGCGCAGGATCAGGTTGACCGGGTCGACCAGCATCTGCGCCAGTAGAGCGCCCGTTGTCAGCTGCCCGACGCTGATCCAGCCCTCCAGGACGAAGTAGCCGCCGATCAGCAGCACCGAGCACAGGATCGTCACATGGGTGACGTTGATGACGGGGAACAGCACCGACCGCAGATAGAGCGTGTAGCGCTCCCACGCCGTCCACTCCCTGATCCGCTGCTCGGACAGTGCCACCCGCCGGCCGCCCAGGCGGTGCGCCTCCACGGTCCGCCCGGCGTCCACCGTCTCGGTGAGCATCGCCGCGACCGCCGCGTACCCGGCGGCCTCCGAGCGGTACGCCGAGGGAGCGCGCCGGAAGTACCAGCGGCAGCCGAGGACGAGTACCGGCAGCGCGACCAGCACCGCCAGGGCCAGAGGCGGTGCGGTCACGGTGAGCGCGCCGATGAGCAGCGCCGCCCAGACCACACCGATCGCCAGCTGCGGAACGGCCTCCCGCATCGCGTTGGCCAGCCGGTCGATGTCGGTGGTGATACGGGAGAGCAGGTCACCCGTGCCGGCGCGCTCCAGCACCCCCGGCGGCAGCCCGACCGACCGTACGAGGAAGTCCTCGCGCAGATCGGCCAGCATCTCCTCGCCGAGCATCGCGCCACGCAGCCGCACCAGCCGCACGAACACGGTCTGCACGACCAGCGCGAGCGCGAACAGTGCGGCGGTGCGCTCCAGATGGAGCTCGCGAGCCCCCTCGACACCGTCGGCCAGCGCCTCGACCAGCCCGCCCAGCAGATAGGGGCCGACCATCGAGGCGATCACCGCGACCGCGTTGACGGACACGAGCAGGACGAACGCCGCACGGTGCCGCCGGAGCAGCTCGGCCACGTACGCACGCACCGTCGCCGGCGTGCCGACGGGCAGGGTCGTCGCCGACTCCGGGGCGTCCGGGTCGTAGGCCGGTGGCGCCACGCCGATCATGCCGACTCCTCGATCTCTTCCAGTAGCTCCAGCTCGGACACCTTGCCCAGCTGCTCTTCCTCGGTCTCCCGGGTGACGACCGCCCGGTAGCGGGGCTCGCTGTGCAGCAGCTCGCGATGCACACCCACCGCCGCCACCTCGCCGTCGTGCACGAAGACAACCCGGTCCGCACGGTCCAGCAGCAGCGGCGAGGAGGCGAACACCACCGTGGTGCGCCCAGCCCGCAGCTCGCTCACGCCCGCCGCGATCCGGGCCTCCGTATGCGAGTCCACGGCGGACGTGGGCTCGTCCAGCACCAGTACCTCGGGGTCGCTGACCAGCGAACGGGCCAGTGCGAGGCGCTGGCGCTGGCCGCCGGACAACGAGCGGCCGCGCTCGGTGATCCGGGTCCTCATCGGATCCCCCTCCGCGTCCACCGAAGCCTGGGCGAGTGCGTCGAGCACGTCGCCGCACTGCGCGGCGGCCAGCGCGTCCACCGCACTCACCTCGCCCGAGGCCGGTACGTCCAGCAGCTCCCGCAGGGTCCCCGACAGCAGCACCGGATCCTTGTCCTGTACGAGCACGCAGGCGCGCGCGGCATCGAGGGCAAGGTCGTCCAGCGCCACCCCGCCGAGCAGTACGGAGGGGCTCTTCTCCTCCTCGGCGGCGTGTCCGCCCAGGCGCTCGGCGAGGCGCCCGGCTGCGTCCGGGTCGCCGCACACGACGGCGGTGAGCCGTCCCGCGGGGGCGAGCAGCCCGGTGGCGGGGTCGTAGAGGTCACCTTCCGGAGGGACCCCGTCCGCACCGAGGCCGCCACGCTCGTCGTCGTACGAGGTCCGCTCCAGCGACAGCACACGGGCGGCGCGCTTCGCGGAGGGGCGCGAGAAGGAGTACGCCATGGCGATCTCCTCGAAGTGCCGCAGCGGGTACATCAGCAGCGTCACCGCGCTGAAGGCGGTGACCAGTTCGCCGACCGTGACCCGGCCCTCCAGGGCCAGGACCGCCCCGTACCAGACCACGGAGATCAGCAGCAGGCCCGGTAGCAGCACCTGGATCGCGGAGATCAGCGACCACATGCGGGCGCTGCGGACGGCCGCCCTGCGTACCTCCTGCGACGCCTGCCGGTAGCGGCCGAGGAACAACTCCTCGCCGCCGATGCCGCGCAGCACCCGCAGCCCCGCGACGGTGTCGGAGGCCAGCTCGGTGGCTTTGCCTGCCTTCTCGCGCTGGATGTCGGCGCGCCGGGTCGCGCGGGGGAGCAGCGGCAGTACGGCCATGGCCAGCACGGGTACGCCGACGGCGACCACGACGCCGAGCGCCGGCTGGTACACCACCAGGCCGATGCAGACCAGGACCACCGTGATCGCGGCGGCGGCGAACCGTGAGACCGCCTCCACGAACCAGCCGATCTTCTCGACATCGCCGGTGGAGACCGCGACGACCTCGCCCGCGGCGACCCGCCGGGTCAGCGCCGAGCCGAGCTCGGCCGCCTTGCGGGCCAGCAACTGCTGGACGCGCGCCGCGGCCGTGATCCAGTTGGTGACGGCGGTCCGGTGCAGCATCGTGTCGCCCACCGTGATCGCCACGCCGAACAGCATGATCAGCCCGCCTGCGAGTGCGAGGCGCCCGCCCGAACGGTCCACGACCGCCTGCACGGCGATGCCGACGCCCAGCGGCAGCCCGGCGACACCGCAGAAGTGCAGCAGTCCCCAGGCCAGAGACCTCAGCTGGCCGCCGAGCTGGTTGCGCCCGAGCCACAGCAGGAACCGGGGGCCGGACCGAGCGTCGGGGACCCCCGGATCGGGATACGGAAGATCGCGAATCTGCATGACGCCCCATGACTCGGTGGGTGGATCAAACCGTGCAAGGTTCGCCTTCCGGACCGGTCCGGGGCAATCGATTTTCCGCTGGAGGGGCCACTTCGAGCCAAGCCCTCTGGCGCGGGGGCGGACCTCGCGCTTCACTCCTGGCCCATGAGACGACACATCATGTCCATGCTCACCGGGCTGGTGCTGACGGCGGCAACCGTACTGGGAGCCTCGCCGGCCGCCGCGGCCGGCGAACCCCCCACCGAGTTCGGCCGGGACTGGCACGACCCGGTCAGCGCCGCCCCGCCCGTGCCGGTCCCGGACACCCGGTCCTGCCATGTCACCGTCGCCGAGGCGCAGTTCCGTGACTTCACACCGTACCGGGGGAGTTACACGCCCCCGCGTGAATGCGGCAGCCGCTGGAGCAAGGCGGTGCTCCGTCTGGACGGAAAGGTCGCGGGACGGCAGTACGACCGTCTCGGCCATCTGAGCATCGGCGGGGTCGAAGTCCTGCGTACCTCCACCCCGCAGCCCTCACCCGAGGGCATCACCTGGTCCGTGGAGAAGGACGTCACGCGCTACAGCGACACGCTGCGCCGCACCCAGCCCGTCGAGATGCTCATCGGCAACGTCGTCAACGAGACGTACACCGGCATCATCGATGTGAAGGCGACCCTGACCTTCTACGCCGCCGACGGCCGCACCAGGCCCGCCGAGACCCCCGACCAGGTGCTCACCCTCGACGGCACGCAACTCACCACTCCGCGCAACAGCGAGCGCATCCTCGCCGAGGTCTACGCCACCGGCTCCGGCGGCGGCTGCGAGGAGTACTGGTACCTGACCGTGCCGGCCGCCGCTCCGTACTCCTGCAAGGCGGACGACGGCCCCTACCGCGAGGTGCAGATCCGGGTGGACGGCCGGCTCGCCGGCATCGCCGCGCCGTTCCCGACCGTCTGGACCGGCGGCTGGTCCAACCCCTTCCTCTGGTACGTGATCCCGGCGCCCCGAGCCCTGGACGTCAAGCCCGTCCAGTACGACCTCACGCCCTTCGCGGGCCTGCTGAACGACGGCCGCCCACACCGCGTGGAGGTGTCCGTCGCCGGCGTCCCCGCGGGGCAGAGCGGCTGGAGCACCCCCGTCAACGTCCTGGTCTGGCAGGACGAGAACAGCGACCGCGTGACCGGCGCGCTCACCCGCCACGACGCGAGCGCCCCTGCCAACTCCTCGGCGTACACGTCCGGTTCCCCGCACCGGCTCGACACGAAGGCCGGCCACCGGCTGACCGTCGCCGGCTACCTCGACACCTCGCACGGCCGTGTCACCACCACCGTCACCCGTACGCTCGCCCACACCTCCGCCCACCGCTGGGCCGACGGTGAGTACCCCGACGCCCTGCGGGGCCGATGGACCGACGACGAGAGCGTCACCAGCGACGGACGCGGGCCGGCCACCGTCACCCGCGTCCACCGCACCTACACCATGGACGGCGAGACGACCCTCGGCGCGGGCGACCGGCTGAGGACGGTCCTCGCGCTCGGAGACCGAGCCGACACCGCTGTCGTACGCGGCGGAAAGCGCGTCGCCTGGTCGCACTTCGACGACGGCTACGAGGGGGACGCGACCTACACCGCCAACGTCCCACGCTATCAGCGGCACGCGATCGGCACGTCAGCCGAGCGCTACCGGCTGTACGGCACGCACGGCTGCTACGACCGCAGCCTCAGAACCGTCCAGGGCACCCTGACCCAGGACCGCCGGAACTGCTGACCGGCATCGGTTGCCCCGCCGGGTGGACTACCGCACCGGGAGGGTGAGTTCGCGGCCGAGGTAGAACCCTTCCCGTTCCTCGGCGATGTACGGGGCCATGGCCGCGCGCCGCCGCGTCTCCGCCTCGGAGGTGCGCCAGGCATCGCACGCTTCCCGCGATTCCCAGAACGAAACCCCGATGACCTCCTGGCCGTCCTGTGACCAGTACGCGAAGGCGCGACTCATGCCCTGTGGCGGGGAGTCGGGCCGCCAGGCCCGCTCGAACTCCCCCAACACGCCCGGCGCGATGCGGCGCGTCGTCATCCAGACGAATTGCTCCTCCATCACGGCCTCCTTAAGGCCGACAGCTCTGCTCGCTGGTGTTCTCGGACCACCGTAGGCTCATGGACCCGGGTCCGCCTGTCCAAAGCGGTCCAAGGCGGTCCAAGGCGGTCCAAGGAGGCGGGCGGCAGGGCGGCCGGGTCCGGCCCAGCCCGCCGATCCCCGGTCCGGCGCCTGCCGCTCAGCAGCGCCGGTCCGGCCCGTCGACCAGGGTGGACAGCAGCCCGCCGAGCACGTCGCGCTGAGCGGCGGTCAGGGGGGCGAGTATGTCCTCCGCCGCTGCCCGGCGCGCGCTGCGCAGCCGGCCGAGGGTGGCGAGGCCGGTCTCGGTGAGCTCGATCCTGATCACTCTGCGGTTGGTCGGGTCGGGGACCCGGCGCACGCAGTCGCTCGCCTCCAGCGCGTCGACCAGACTGGTCACGGCGCGCGGGACGACCTCCAGGCGCTCCGCCAGATCGGCCATTCGCGGCGGCCGCTCGTAGTGGGCGACCGTGCGCAGCAGCCGGGACTGGGCCGGCGTGATGCCGATCGGCTCCAGCTGGCGCTTCTGGATGCGGTGCAGACGGCGGGTCAGCCGGAGCAGCTGCTCGGCCAGCATGCCGTCGGTGTCGGAGGCGGTGCTCATAGCGGGAACACTATCAGGACCCCGTTCATTGTGAGTATAGGTAACAGTGAGCTAAGCTCCAGAAAATCCGACCGGTGAAAGCCGGTCGTCTCACCCCGATGAAGGAGCCCATGCACCCCGAAGAATCCAGCTGGACACCCCCTGTCCGCCGTCTCGATCCGGCGCAGCCCGAGCCCCCGGCCCAGCTGCGGCGCATCCTCAGGCTGTTCCGCCCCTACCGCGCCCGCCTGGCAGTCGTAGGGCTCCTCGTCGGCGCCTCCTCGCTGGTGGCGGTCGCCTCGCCCTTCCTGCTCCGCGAGATCCTGGACACCGCGATCCCCCAGGGCCGCACCGGGCTGCTCAGCCTGCTCGCCCTCGGCATGATCCTGACCGCCGTGGTGACCAGCGTTTTCGGCGTCCTGCAGACCTTCATCTCCACGACGGTCGGCCAGCGCGTCATGCACGACCTGCGCACCGCCGTCTACGCCCAACTGCAGCGCATGCCGCTCGCGTTCTTCACCAGGACCCGCACCGGCGAGGTCCAGTCCCGCATCGCCAACGACATCGGCGGCATGCAGGCCACCGTCACCTCCACCGCGACCTCTCTCGTCTCCAACCTGACCGCCGTCGTCGCCACCGTCGTCGCGATGCTCGCCCTCGACTGGCGCCTCACCGTCGTCTCGCTCCTCCTCCTGCCGGTGTTCGTCTGGATCAGCCGCCGGGTCGGCCGGGAACGCAAGAAGATCACCACGCAGCGGCAGAAGCAGATGGCCGCGATGGCCGCCACGGTCACCGAGTCGCTCTCCGTCAGCGGCATCCTGCTCGGCCGCACCATGGGCCGCGCCGACTCGCTCACCAAGGGCTTCGCCGAGGAGTCCGAGCGCCTAGTCGACCTCGAAGTCCGCTCCAGCATGGCCGGACGGTGGCGGATGTCGACCATCGGGATCGTCATGGCCGCCATGCCCGCCGTCATCTACTGGGCCGCCGGCCTCGCCCTCCAGTCGGGCGGCCCCGCCGTCTCCATCGGCACGCTCGTCGCCTTCGTCTCGCTCCAGCAGGGCCTCTTCCGGCCCGCGGTCAGCCTGCTCTCCACCGGGGTGCAGATCCAGACCTCGCTCGCCCTCTTCCAGCGGATCTTCGAGTACCTCGACCTCCCGGTGGACATCACCGAGCGCCCGAACCCGGTCCGGATCGAGCAGGCCAAGGGCGAAGTGCGCTTCGAGGACGTCGACTTCGGCTACGACCCGAAGCACGGGACGACCCTGTACGGAATCGACCTCACGGTCCCGGCCGGCGGCAGCCTGGCCGTCGTCGGAGCGACCGGCTCCGGCAAGAGCACGCTGAGCTACCTGGTGCCCCGGCTGTACGACGTGACCGGCGGCCGCGTCACCCTCGACGGTGTCGACGTGCGCGACCTGGACTTCGACACTCTCGCCCGCTCCGTCGGCGTGGTCTCGCAGGAGACCTACCTCTTCCACGCCTCGGTCGCCGACAACCTGCGTTTCGCCAAGCCGGACGCCACGGACGAGGAGATCGAGGAGGCCGCCCGCGCCGCCCAGATCCACGACCACATCGCATCCCTGCCCGACGGGTACGACACCCTCGTCGGCGAGCGGGGCTACCGCTTCTCCGGCGGCGAGAAGCAGCGCCTCGCCATCGCCCGCACCATCCTGCGCGACCCGCCCGTCCTCATCCTCGACGAGGCGACCAGCGCCCTGGACACCCGTACCGAACACGCCGTACAGCAGGCCATCGACGCGCTCTCCGCGGGCCGCACCACCCTCACCATCGCGCACCGCCTCTCCACCGTCCGGGACGCCGACCAGATCGTCGTCCTCGACGCCGGCCGCATCGCCGAACGCGGCACCCACGACGAACTGCTGGAACGGGACGGCCGGTACGCCGCGCTGGTCCGCAGGGACGCCGAACTGACTCCGGCCGCGTCTCTGCCGGAACTGCCCTATTCGTCGCGTTAGCGTGACCGCATGGTCAATGGACTCCGTACGGCCCGCCCCGCCGCAGGGCCCGGAGCCTGCTCATCCCCGAGGGATGACGGGCCGCTCAGGTGTACGCGGCCGTCGACCAGGCGCTCGGTGCCTCGCCCGGTACGGCAAAGGCGGCAGCCGCCGGGGACTGGCTGTACTTCGTGCCCGTGAAGCCGGGGGATACCCGTTTCACCGCGAACTACGAGGAGCACCGGCGCAACGTCGAGGAGTTCAACGCGAACCGCGCGGCGGCCCGAGCGGCCGCCCCTGCATCCGCCCTGCATCCGCCCTGCATCCGCTCCGGCTTCCGCCCCCGCGTCCGGCTGAGCATGACGGCCCGTCAGCCCATGGCGACCGCGGGCTCCCGCTCCAGCAACTGCCGGATCTCGCGTACGGCCGCCCGGCCCGCCCGGTTGGCGCCGATGGTGCTGGCCGAGGGCCCGTAACCGACCAGGTGGACCCGCGCGTCGCGCACCGCCCTGGTCCCGTCGACCCGGATACCGCCGCCCGGCTCCCGCAGCTTCAGCGGGGCGAGATGGTCGATGGCGGCCCGGAATCCGGTGGCCCAGAGGATCACATCGGCCGCGACCACGCGCCCGTCGTCCCAGGCCACCCCGTCCGGGGTGAACCTGTCGAACATCGGCAGCCGGTTCAGGACGCCCGACTCCCGGGCCGCGCGGACCGCCTCGGTGACCGGCAGGCCGGTCACCGACACCACGCTCTGCGGTGGAAGCCCTCGGCGGACCCGCTCCTCGACCAGGGCGACGGCCGCCCGTCCCTGGTCCTCCCCGAACGGTCCGTCCCGGAACACCGGCGGCCGGCGGGTCACCCAGGTCGTCCCCGCCGCGACCTCGGCGATCTCCATCAGGTGCTGCACGCCGGAGGTCCCGCCGCCCACCACGACCACCCGCTGCCCGGCGAACTCCTTCGGCCCCGGGTAGTTCGCGGTGTGCAACTGCCGCCCCCGGAAGAGCTTCTGACCCCGATAGCGCGGCCAGAAGGGACGGTCCCATGTGCCCGTGGCGTTGATCAGGGCCCGCGTCGACCAGGTCCCGGCCGAGGTCTCGACCAGCAGCCGGCCGTCCTCGCCCTCCCGTACGGCGCGTACGTCGACGGGCCGCCGTACGCGCAGCCCGAAGGTGCGCTCGTACGTGTCGAAGTACGCGCCGATGACCTCGGCGGAGGGCCGGGAGTCGTCCGCGCCGGTCAGCTGCATACCGGGCAGGGCGTGCATCCCGTGGACCTTGCCGTACGTGAGGGACGGCCACCGGTACTGCCAGGCGCGGCCGGGACGCGGGGCGTGGTCGAGGACCACGAAGTCACGCTCGGGTTCGAGACCCGAGCGGCGCAGATGGTAGGCGCCGGCCAGGCCGGCCTGCCCGGCGCCGATCACGACCACGGCCACCTCTTGTACCCCGAAGTTGTTCACGGTTCTACCAACAGGGGAAGGTGCGTGGATCTTCCCGCCGCGCCTACAGGAAGCTGACGCCTTGCGCGAGCGGCAGGTCGTCCGAGTAGTTCACCGTGTTCGTCGCACGCCGCATATACGCCTTCCACGCGTCGGAACCCGACTCACGGCCGCCCCCGGTCTCCTTCTCACCGCCGAACGCCCCGCCGATCTCTGCCCCCGACGTGCCGATGTTGACGTTGGCGATCCCGCAGTCCGAGCCGTCGGCGGCCAGGAACCGCTCCGCCTCCCGCTGGTCCCGGGTGAAGATGCTGGACGACAGACCCTGCGGGACCCCGTTCTGCAGCGCGACGGCCTCCTCCAGAGTGCGGTAGGTGAGCACATAGAGGATCGGTGCGAAGGTCTCCGTCCGCACGATCTCGGTCTGGGCGGGCATACGGACGACGGCGGGCCGGGCGTACGCGGCCTCCGGCGCCTGCTCCGCCAGCACCCGGTCGCCGCCCGCGAGCAGCTTTCCGCCGTCGGCCTGGGCCGCTTCGAGCGCCTCGGCCATGCCCTGCTGCGCCGCTGTGGAGATGAGCGGGCCGACCAGCGTCGCGGCGTCGAAGGGGTCACCGACCGGCAGGCCGCCGTACGCGTGGACGATCCGTTCCACCAGCTGGTCCGCGACATCCTCGTGGACGATCAGCCGGCGTAGCGAGGTGCAGCGCTGGCCCGCCGTTCCCGCGGCCGAGAAGACGATGCCGCGGACGGCGAGGTCGAGATCGGCGGACGGAGTGACGATCGCGGCGTTGTTGCCGCCCAGCTCCAGCAGACAGCGGCCGAAGCGGGCCGCCACCCGCGGGCCGACCTCGCGGCCCATCCGGACCGAGCCGGTGGCGCTCACCAGGGCGACCCGCGGGTCGTCGGCCAGCCGCTCGCCGGTCGCGCGGTGGCCGAGCACCAGCCGGTGCACCTCGGCGGGAGCGCCGACGTCGGCGGCCGCACGGGCGAGCAGAGCGTCGCAGGCCAGCGCGGTGAGCGGGGTCAGCTCCGACGGCTTCCACACCACGGTGTCGCCGCAGACCAGCGCGAGGGCGGTGTTCCAGGACCACACGGCGACCGGGAAGTTGAAGGCGGAGATCACGCCGACGACACCCAGCGGATGCCAGCTCTCCGAGAGGCGGTGGCCGGGGCGTTCGCAGGCCATGGTGCGGCCGTACAACTGGCGCGACAGCCCCACCGCGAACTCGCAGATGTCGATCATCTCCTGCACTTCGCCCAGCGCCTCGGAGCGGATCTTGCCCGCCTCGATGGTCACCAGGTCGGCAAGGTCCTCCTGGTGGGTGGCCAGCAGCTCGCCGAGCCGCCGGAGGAGGGCGCCGCGCTGCGGCGCGGGGACGGTCCGCCACTGCCGGAACGCCCGCTCCGCGACGGCGACGGCCTCGTCCGTCTCCTCGGCGGAGGCAGCGGGGATACGGAACAGCGTCCCGCCGGTCAGCGGCGTACGGGAGAGCAGCTCGCCGCCGTCCCATGCGGGCTCGACACCGCAACGGCGCAGGCTCTCGGCCGCCCGAGTACGCAGCGAGCCGGTGTCGGGGAGTTCAGGGCCGTCGGGGATTTCACTGGTGGTGCTGGTCACGGCGTCTCCTTGGGAATACCCAGGGCCAGGCGGGCCCGTTCGAGTGAGCGGTTCTGCTGTACGGCGTAGAGGTCGAAGGAGTCGTGCACGGGCCGCCCGATCGCTTCGGAGAGCCAGTGCGCGTCGTAGTGGGTCCCCGCCCGGGTGGTGTCCCGGGTGCCCGCGTCGTTCAGGTTCGACTGGAAGATCCCGGCGGCGGAGCGGGGCAGGAAGTCCTCGTAGACGATCGGGGTGGCGGTGAGCAGGCCCGAGTCGAGGAGGCCGGCGAGGCCGTCGGCCGGCCGCAGGCTCTCGCCCGGGCCGTCGAGGACCGGCTCGTACATGAAGAACGCTTGGTCCCCGACGGCCAGTTGGCGTTCCGTACGAGGGAAGCGGGCCTGCCACACCTCGGCGGGTTCGCCGACGAGTTCGTCGTACAGGGCGCGGCCGCTCAGGGTGAGCGCGATCCCGCGGGCTTCGACTTCGCCGAACCGCACCCGCAGCGAGCCGGTGGTGACGTTGCCGTCCGGCTCGCGGAACCTGCGGGGCTCGGCGAGCGCCCGGAAGGAGGTCTGGCGCAGCAGGACATCGGGGCCGGACCAGCGCGGCGGGCCCTGGATCCGGTCGATCATCGTGATCCCGCGGTCCTCCATCCGCCGGTACAGCTCGTCGATGTCGAGTACGCGGGGAGTGAGGTGGTTGATGTGGGTGCTGCTCACGCCGCCGATGTCGGCGGCGATGGCGGAGACGCGTTCCAGTTCGGCGTACCAGGCACGGTCGACGGGCTCCGGGGAGAGCTCGAACGCGGCGACGGCCAGGGTCAGGAACCGTTCGGCGTCCGCCTCGGACAGTCCTGCCTCCGCTTCGGCGCGTACGGCCAGACCGAGCAGTTCCGGCGGGAAGAGCGTGCGCCGGGCGAGGAAGGCCTCCAGCCTTTTCTGCAGGGAAGCGTCGAAGAAGCGGCGGTCGGCCGGGGTGAGCATGGAGGTGAAGACGCGGAAGGGGTTGCGGTCCAGCTCCTCCGCCTCGATCGGGCGAAACGCGGTGGACACCACCGGGACCGCGCTGGAGGCGGCGTCGCGCAGGTCGTAGAAGCCCACCGCATGCATGCCCAGGGCGGCGAAGATCTGCGCCGCCGCCCGCAGTTCCGCCGGTGTGCCGACCCGGATCGCGCCATGGCGTTCGGCCGTGACCCGCTCGATACTGCCGAGACGCTCGGCGTCGCCGCCGCGCTTCAGCACGTCGTCGTTGACCTCGCCGGCCACCTCGAGCAGCGTGGTGTACGCCGGTACCTCGGTCCCGTACATGTCGGACAGGCGACGGGCGAACGCGGCGCGCAACTGCCAGGTGGGGATCACACGAGCCTCCATATGCAGTCCTGATTGCGGTCCTGGCGGTCAGATGATGTGGGCCTCGGGCCGCACGGCGCGGCCGTCGAAGCGGGTGGCGGCCAGCGGGCCGACGTCGATGAACGGTGTCCTGCCCAGAAACAGGTCGCGCACGACCTCGCCGACCGCGGGGGCCTGCAGAAATCCGTGGCCGGAGAACCCCGTCGCGTACAGAAACCTGCTGACCTCGGGTGCGTCACCGATCAGCGCGTTGCGGTCGGGCGTCATCTCGTACAGCCCGGCCCAGCCGCCGGCCACGTCCAGGTCCGCGAGCGCGGGCACGCGCCGCGCCGCGGCCTCCCGGAAGGGCCGCAGCCACTCCCGGGTGAACTCCCGGTCGAATCCCGGCTCCTGGCCCGGATCCGACAGGCCGAGGACCAGCCCGTCCGCGGTGTCGTTGTGGAAGTACAACGTGGAGTCGAAGTCGAGGGTGAAGGGGATACGCGGCGGCGCCGGGGTCAGCGGCCCGGTCAGCGCGATCTGCCGGCGCAGCGGAGTGACCGGCAGCTCCACCCCGGCCATCGCGCCGACCGCCCCCGACCAGGCGCCCGCCGCGCAGATCACCGCCCGGGTGCGGACGGCGCCGTCGCTGGTGCGGACGGCATGCACCGTCCCGCCGTCCGTGTCGATCGCAGTCACCGCGCAGCGCGTACGGACGATGGCGCCGTGGCGCCGCGCCGCCCGCAGATAGCCGGTGACCGCCGCGCCCGGCAGCGCGTACCCGTCGGCTGGGGAGTACGCGGCGGCCGCGATCGTCCCTGGATCGAGGTACGGGCACAGGGCGTGGGCCTCGCGCGGGGTGATGATCCGGCTCGGTACGCCGAGTTCGTTCTGCACCTCGACGCCCTGCCGGAAGATCGCCACGTCGTCCTCGTCGCCGAGCAGGAAGAGATAGCCGACGCTCCGCAGCCCGATCTCGGCGCCGGGGCGGGCGCCGAACTCCCGCCAGGCCGCCAGACTGCGCTGCCCGAGCCCGATGTTGAGCGGGTCGGAGAACTGGGCGCGGACGCCGCCGATCGGTTTGCCCGACGAGCCGGACGCGGGCTCGTCGCGCTCCAGCACCAGCACGTCCCGGACTCCCGCCTCGGCCAGGTGGAACGCGATGCTCGCCCCGATGACGCCACCGCCGATGATCACGACACCGGCGTGTTCCGGGAGGGAAACGGAAGCCATGGGGAAATGGTGGCGCGCGGCGACTGGTGGCGTCCACTGGCACTTCCGGCTTTCGAGCTTTCAGATCTGTTGCATGGCACTCGGGGGCGCGCCACTGCGCGCACTGGTCGAACTGTCCCGCTGCGGCACGATGACCGCGGCCGCCGCCGCGCTCGAACGGACGCGCACGGAGATCTCGGCCCGGCTGAGACTCGGGGTGTTCGGCACGGCGGCCGCCGCGTTCCTGCCGCCCGCCCTGCGGCTGCTCCGCCGAGCACCATCCGGGCGTACGGGTGGTGAGCCGGGAGGTGGACGCGGACCAGGCCTGTGCGGAGGTCCGGGCCGGGCGCGTGGACCTGGCGCTCGGCCTGGACTACCCGGACGCCCGCTGGCCAGGGACCGGGCGCGGCTGGTGGACGCCGCAGACTGGTACCGGATCCTGCCCGCGCCCCGCCGGCCGTCGGTGGAGGTACTGCTCGACGCACTGCGGCAGGGGGCGGCGCACCAGGGGGCTTGCCCGCCTGAAATGGCGTCAGCGGCTGCGGCAACATGCCGCGCAGGCCATCCGCGTGATGCCGGGGGGATGGGCGACCATTGGACGTATGTCCGAGGCCTTCACGACCCGCATCCTGCACCTCACCACCGGCAACGCCGAGACGGTGACCGATCTGACCCACGCGTGCGAGCAGTTCCTGGCCGAGACCGCTTCCGGGCGCGATGGGCTGCTTCACGTCTTCGTACCGCACGCCACCGCCGGAATCGCGGTGATCGAGACGGGCGCGGGGAGCGACAGCGACCTGCTGTCCGCGCTGCACACCCTGCTGCCCGCGGACGACCGCTGGCAGCACCGGCACGGCAGCGCGGGCCATGGCAGGGACCATGTGCTGCCCGCCTTCGTCCCTCCCCACGCCACCCTGCCGGTACTCGGCGGCAGACTCGAGCTCGGCACGTGGCAGTCGGTGTGCCTGGTCGACACGAACAAGGACAACCCGGACCGCCAGGTGCGGCTGAGCTTCCTGGGCTGATCTGTCGGTCAGGGCCTTGGGCCGACATCGGCAGGCTCCTCGGTGACGTGAACGCCGGCGCGCCCGACAACCACGGCGCGTGCACCCACAAGGAACCGGCCATTGGCGTGAAATCGCTCTAGCTCCCCTCCATCCAGAATGATCGAATCGGTGCCGTACGTCGGCGCGCAAAGAATATTCTCACGATGGAGGTCGCTACGTGAATTCCATGTCGTACTCGGACCTGCATCGGCAATTCTCGCCGGATGTCGAGGCAGAGATAGAGGCCGCTCTCGAACGGCTTGGCTCATCGTCGGACGCAGCCAAGAACGCAGTCGCCAAACTCTTGCAGCATCAGAAGTTGAAGCATCCTCTGTCGGTGTTACCGCTGCTCGTGCATGCCATTGAGACAGGCACCCCCACACCGGCTGTTCCCGTGTCCGCCGTGCACGTGCTGTGGTGGACTTCGGCATGTTATCTGGATGACCTGGCCGACGGGCATGCTGTGACTCCTGCCGGTGACTTCGGCGAGAACGAAGCGCTGCTTGCGTCCGTGATCAGTGGAAATATGCTTCCCATTCAGATTATTCAGTCGCAACAGGTTCCAGAGTCGGTACGCAGCGCTCTGACGGCTGAACTCGTGAACGGCTGGATCGTTGCCGCCGAAGGGCAATTGGTTGACATTCGGGGAGATGTCGGCAGCGCTACGCGTAAATCGGCAATCACGGCATACCGAGGTAAGTCCGGCGGGCCCTTCGGCATGATAACCGCAATGGCTGCGACATTGTCGGGCGCGAAGAGTGAGAGAATAGAGCTATGGCGTGAATTCGGCTACGTCTTCGGCGTCCTGTGGCAGATATTCAATGATCAGGAAGATATCCTGTCCGGTCGAAATGAAGACCTGATGAACGGCACTGTAACTTATCTGCTCGCGTGCGCCATCGAGGAAGCGTCACCTCACTCCAGGGAGCGCATCCTGGGCTTGTGCGCCGCCTCGAGAAATTCTGGTCAAGCGAGGTCGGAACTCACTGACCTCCTTCTCGCGCCTGCCAATCTTCATCAGTACCGTGAGGACGTTGACGAGTTTCGCGATGAGGCGTATCGCGTTCTGGGTGAACTGGGTGGTGACGAAGACTACTTGCCCGTACTGCGGCAACTCGTGGACCTGTCGGCTCAGATGCTCCTTCAGGGGAACTTGCCGCACTGATCGGCGAGTTGAGGGTGTGGCATCATGGCCGCGTTGTCGACTCGGGGATCGAGAGCCCGAGCATGACCGGGCGAGGGCGGCCACTGGGGCTCGCCGGAGGACTGAGGATGAAGTTACCTGGCTCTGCGTTACCTTCGTCGGAAGACAGGCGGCTCAGGCGCCGCCTCAGAGAGGTTCGCCATACCTGTGAGGCGCTGCTCGCGGAGTGGGGTATGGAGCACGGTTGCGGCATCGATGAACTTCACCGATATCTGAGTGCGCGGCGTCGGCGCCCCATCCATCTGATTTCGACACCTTTCCCCGAGCGCCATCTGTTCGGCATATGGCTGAAAATGGATGACTTCGACGTCATCGTGTTCGAGAAGGCGGCTACGCCGTCGCACAAGGAACACATCATCGCCCATGAACTGGCCCATATCGCCTTCGAGCACCGCGGGTCCGTGCAACTGGATCACAGTGATTCTGGCCAGTTGTTCTCGGACGTCGACCCCGCCGCTGTACGGGGGATGCTGATGCGCTCCCGATACAGTGACGACGAGGAGCAGGAGGCCGAGACGATGGCCTCGCTGATCCTGGCCCGGGCCGCGAAGCGATGGACCGAACCGGCCTGGGGCGTCCCGGAAGAGGCCGCCGAAATCGTCTCTCGTATTGAGAACGGTCTCGGCAAACCGGACCAGGGGTGAGCGTGATCTACGGAGTCCTCGCGTGGATCTGCGCCATCGGCGGCCTCGCGGCCTTCAGCTACCGGCTTCCGGACCTGCTGCGCAGAACACATGACATCGCTTTGTGGGCCCTGTGCACCTACTTCCTCTGCTCCGGGATCAGCTTCCTGGTCGACCTGGACCTTCTCCGCCTGCACATCTCCGACTTCTTCGGGCTCCCGAACATCACTTCACTGATAACCCAGGTCGCGGTGGTCGTGCTCACCGCGGCCCAGCAGGTCGTCCTCGTCTACTGGTCGTCCCCGCCCGCTGAGGCCCGTCGCATGGCGCGCCGCCGCGTGTTGTTCTTCGGCGCCGCGCTCTGCGTACTTGTGATCGCGTCCTTCGGCGTCGGTCCTGTGGCGAAGTCCGAAACGGCGACGTCGACCATTCTGCTCAGCATTCAGGACGGCGGATATGCGCTGTACATGTCCTTCTACCTCCTGATCTGTGCCGTGGGGCAGTTCGAGACCGTGCGGTTGTCGCTTCGCTTCACCAAGATGGCCAACCGTCAATGGCTCGAGGTCGGTATGCGTACCGTGACCGTCGGCGCGAGCCTCATCCTGGTCTACTGCGTCACTCGAGGCATTCAGATCGCCGGCACCAGGCTGCACTTCGACGGAACGGGCCTTGACCCCATTCAGTGGACGAGCGGCAGCATCGGTGCCTTGCTCCAGATCGCCGGCTGGACCATTCCGTCCTGGGGAATCCATATCACCCGCGCGCTGGGCTGGATCCGCAGCTACCGCTCCTATCTCCGCCTGCGGCCATTGTGGTGGGCGCTGTACCAGGCGTCGCCGGACATCGCGCTGGACCCGCCACGGGCCTGGCCACGTGATCTCATCCCGCCCCGGGATCCGCACTACAGCCTCTACCGGCGTGTCATCGAGATACGCGACGGCCAGTTGATGCTCCGCACCTCGCTCTCACTCGCGGACTTCTCCCGAGTGGCCCGCTCCCTGGAGCTCCCGGAGGACCCCACCTCCCCCCTGGGCGAAGCGCTGCAGATGCGTGCCGTACTGAGCCGTCCGGCCGAGGAGAGAGCCGAGCGGGCCGACGCGTCGGACGCGTCCGACATTCCCGCGCGGCCGCCTTACGAGGACTTCCGTGACGAGGTGGAGTGGCTGACCCGAGTGGCGTCATCGTTCACCGCCCTCGGCCAGGGCCGCCGCGGCCACACCGATGCCCGCCTCCTGTCATGACGAAGCCGGCCAGGACCCGCCCGGCTCACACGGTGGCGTCGCGAGACGACGACCCTGTCATGGTGATCCCTTTGGCCGTACGCACCACCCAGCGCCTCGTGGCCCTCGATGCCGCGCACGGCGCGACGGCCGCGGTGCCCGCCGCACGCGAGGCCGTGCAGCGCATCCCGGAACTGTCGGCCGATCCCAGGAGCCTGCGCGGCCAGGACAGCGACCGGCTCTCGGCCCTTGCCGAGCTGTGCGAAGTCATCGGCTGGATCCTCTTCGACGCGGGCTGCTACCGCCAGGCCCACCGTATGAACGCACGGGCGCTGGCCTTGGCGGAACTCTGCGGCGACCGCTGGACGGCACGGCTGGTGCTGCTGAACCACAGCATGCTGGGGGCCCATACCGGACACCCGCGGGCCGCCCTGGAGACCGCCTTCCGCGTGACCGGGCCGCGCGCCCTCCCGGCCAGGGTCAGCAGCCTCGTCCTGGTCCGCCAGGCGCACGCGATCGCCATGCTGGGCAACACCAGGGAGCCGCTGGATCTGATCTCCCGCGCCCAGAGCCGGTTCCTGGACGGCATCTCGCGCCACGACCCGCACTGGGCCTGGTGGATCGACCAGACCGAGCTGCTCGGCCACCAGGGCTGGGTGCTGGCCCGACTGCGCCGATGGGACCAGGCCATCCCCCTCCTGCACCACGCGGCCACAGCTCCCGGTCCTTCCTACCGGCACCTGTTCACCGCGGAGCTCCTCTCAGCGCTGGCGCGGGCCCGCGCCTGGAGCGAGGCGGAGGACCTCATCGCGGACGTCGCTCCCCGCGCCGCCCGCATCGGATCCGTACGGACGACCGAGACACTCGCCAGGACTGCGATCAGCCTGCGGCAGTGCGCCGACGCTCCGGCACCTGTGCGGGACGCGGCAGCCTTCCTGCTGGAGTCCCTGCCCACCTCGGCGGTCCGGACCAATTTCCCCAACAGGAACAACAGATAGGGACCCCATGCGGCACATACGGATATCGACGCCTGCGGCCGTCGTCTTCGCAGCGGTCGTGCTCCTCTTCACTGCCGGAGGGCCGGTGTCCGACGTCGCCTTCCACACACCTGTCACCTCGGCGGCGACACAGCAGACGGCCGGCGAGCAGGGCAGCCCATATGTGTCGACACATCTCTACTTCGGCACCGGCCGTCACAACGGCAGCCCGCCCATCTCCGACGAGGAGTTCATGGAGTTCGTCGCCGACGTGGTCACGCCCCGTTTCCCGTCCGGACTGACCCTCCAGGAGGGCCGCGGCCAATGGCGTGACAAGGACGGTGACATCAACCGCGAGCGATCGTACGAGCTGACTGTGCTCTATCCCGTGACACAGGCTCAGGACCGCGACGCCGACATCGAGTACATCCGCAGCCTCTACTGCAAGACCTACGGCCTGGAGTCCGTCGGTCGCGCCGACGTCCGGGCGCGGGCCGACTTCTGAGCCTGGCTGACCCTGACCCCGGCCCGGCATGTGCCGCTGGTCCTGGTTGGTCACGTGACCAACCAGGACGGCGGCATCTACAACAAGGACGGTCTCCTCCCCTTCGAGGGGAATCGATCCGGACGAAAGATAGTATTTGCCGTGCCCAAATGTTCGCGGCGTGCTACTGTGGAGCCAGTTGCAGTTGTGGTTCCCATAGACTTCAAGTGCCCGTTGACGACCTTATGTCGTCGGGCACTTTTGTATTTTCGGTGCTGTTTTCCGGACGGGGCAATCATCGCGGCGACGCCGGGGTCCGCACAGTGCGGACCCCCGGGCACTGCCCCGAAGGAGATTTGACATGGCTACTGGCACCGTGAAGTGGTTCAACGCGGAAAAGGGCTTCGGCTTCATCGAGCAGGAGGGTGGCGGCCCCGACGTCTTCGCCCACTACTCGAACATCGCCACCCAGGGCTTCCGTGAGCTTCAGGAAGGTCAGAAGGTGAACTTCGACGTCACGCAGGGCCAGAAGGGCCCGCAGGCGGAGAACATCGTTCCCGCCTGACGCTGAAGCGTACGACGCAGCTGGGGCACGCACCTTGGGGTGCGGGTCCCAGCTCGTTGCTGTTTGCAGGATTTGCCCGCCGCGGCGGCACTGCGGCCGGCTTCGTTTCACAATTATTCGGCTCGTTCTTGCAATTCATTCGGCTCGTTCCTGCCGAGAATTCCTCGATACGTGCCATATCGAGGAAGGTTCTCAGTGAACCGCTCAACTCGCACGAACGACCGCTACTCCAACCCCCACAAGGGCGGCTCCGCCGGTTCCGATCGCGGCGCCCGCTTCCGCCCGCAGGGCCAGGGCCAGGGCCGCCCCGGCAACCGTTCCGGTGCATACGGGCGCCGTCCCTCCGCCCCGCAGGGGGAGTTCGCGCTGCCGGTCAGCATCACCCCGGCCCTCCCCGCGGCTGCGACCTTCGGCGAGCTGGACATGCCGGTCGAGCTGCTGAAGACGCTCACCGGCCTCGGCATGGACGAGCCGTTCCCGATCCAGGCGGCCACGCTGCCGAACTCCCTCGCAGGGCGGGACGTGCTGGGCCGGGGGCGCACCGGATCGGGCAAGACGCTCGCTTTCGGCCTGGCGCTGCTGGCGCGCACCGCCGGACAGCGCGCCGAGCCCCGGCAGCCGCTGGCCTTGATCCTCGTCCCCACGCGCGAGCTGGCCCAGCAGGTCACCGACGCGCTCACCCCGTACGCCCGGTCCCTGAAGCTGCGGCTGGCCACTGTCGTCGGCGGCATGTCGATCGGCAGGCAAGCCAGTGCACTGCGCGCCGGGGCCGAGGTCGTCGTCGCGACTCCCGGCCGCCTCAAGGACCTCATCGAGCGCAAGGACTGCCGCCTGGACCGGGTGAACATCACCGTCCTGGACGAGGCCGACCAGATGGCCGACATGGGCTTCATGCCCCAGGTCACCGAACTCCTCGACCAGGTACGCCCCGACGGCCAGCGGATGCTGTTCTCAGCCACGCTGGACCGCAACGTCGACCTCCTGGTCCGTCGCTACCTCCACGACCCGGTGGTCCATTCGGTCGACCCCTCGGCGGGCGCGGTGACCACGATGGAGCACCACGTACTGCACGTACAAGGCGCCGACAAGTACGCCGCCACCACGGAGATCGCAGCGCGCGACGGCCGGGTGATCATGTTCCTGGACACCAAGCACGCCGTCGACCAGCTCACCAAGCACCTGCTGAACAGCGGCGTACGCGCCGCCGCGCTGCACGGCGGCAAGTCCCAGCCCCAGCGCACCCGCACCCTGGCCCAGTTCAAGACCGGCCAGGTCACGGCGCTGGTGGCCACCAACGTCGCGGCGCGCGGCATTCACGTCGACAACCTCGACCTGGTGGTCAACGTCGACCCGCCCAGCGACCACAAGGACTACCTGCACCGCGGCGGCCGCACCGCCCGCGCAGGCGAGTCCGGCCGCGTCGTCACGCTGGTGCTGCCCAACCAGCGCCGCGACATGGCGCGCCTCATGGCAGACGCCCGCATCACCCCGCAGATCACCCAGGTCCGCTCCGGCGAGGCCGAACTGAGCCGCATCACCGGCGCCCAGGCCCCCTCCGGCATCCCCCTCAGCGTCAGCGCGCCGGTCACGGAGCGCCCCAAGCGCGGCGGCGCCCCGTTCCGCGGCCGGGGCACCGTTCCGGGTCAGCCCGGCCGCTCCCGTGGTGAGTCCCGCCGGTCCGCCGAGGCCCGCCAGACTGCCGAGGCCCGCAAGGCCGCGCGGGTCCGCCGAGCCGCCTAGTCCGAGCGCGTTGTCCGGCTTGTTCCCCCACCCGATTGAGGCACCATGCGTTTCGTCATCGCCCGCTACCCCTTCGATCTGACCAAGAGCGAGGTGCAGGACGCGATGAAGGGCAAGAAGCCCGAGTCGGTCACAGGTGAGTGCGTGATCATCGGCCGCCGCACCTACCCCGTAAAGCAGGTGGGTGAAGTGATCACCAGGCAGGACCGCCGCGACTTCACGTCCGGTGAAGTGACCAGGGCGCTGACGCGCCTGGGCTTCACCTGCCGCCCTGCTTCCGCGCTCACTCCGGGGACTGCACCGGCGACTCCCGGCAGCTGAGGACGCGGCAGCGCGGATCGCGCGCCCTCAGCCCTGCCGTACCGCCGCCAGGGCCTCCGCATGTGCGGGACTCCCGCCCGTCACGGCTTGCGGGCGGCCCGTCCGACCGCTTCCACCAGCGGCAGCAGCCGGTGCGGGACCCGTTCGCGCAGGGCCACCTCGGTGCGGGTACGGACTACTCCCGGCAGCTGGATCAGCCGCTGGATGACGTCTTCGAGGTGGCCGTTGTCGCGCGCCGCCACCCGCGTCAGCAGGTCCCCGCCCCCGGTGATCGAGAACGCCTCGATGATCTCCGGTACCGCGGCCAATGCATCGCCCACCTCGTCCAGATCACCCTGGGTGACCTCGATGTGGACGAACGCCAGCACCGGATGACCGAGCGCGGCCGGGGAGAGGGCCGGGCCGGTGCCGGTGATCACACCGTCGCGCTCCAGCCGGTCGAGGCGGGCCTGCAGGGTGCCGCGGGCGATGCCGAGCAGCCGTGCGTACTCGCGCACGCTGGTGCGCGGCTGCTCGATGAGCAGGCGCAGGATCCGGGTGTCGAGCTCATCGACCGCCATGGTCCGTTGGCCTCCTTCTGGCTGAGGAAGGGTGGCGTTGAGTGTACCAATGGCTCAGTTCAGGTTGGTCGGAACTCACCGCCGACTGACTACCTGTTGTCTTACGGTCGGCGCAGGAGGCACCGGCGCCTTGGTGGCGAGTTTGTGACCCTTGGCTGCCGCAGCTCTGACATTCGGCAGGCGTCGTTGCAGGATGCTGGTTTGACTGATCACGAATGCACTTCAAGACAGCGGTTACGGTCGGAGCCGTTCCGCTGGGTGTCGGCGCTGCGGTGGAGCGAGGAGGGCGTCGAGCTACGGATCCTCTGGTCGCATGGCGCCACTGTGCCCCTTGAGGGTCCGGCCGCGGTGTATCGACGCGGACGCGGGTGTGTCGGCTACCGGTCCGTTGGCATCCTCCTGGCCGAGGATCACGGCACTTGACTGAGCCAATGGCCCAGTGTTCCAGAGTCCACTTGAGCTATTGTCCCTACAGATGCTTATCTGTGGCGTATCCATGTACTTACGGCGCCGCGCAGCGCCGGTCGGCAACGAGGCCGGCCCGGAGCGCGGCGCCTTCGCCGTGCCTGCGCCGCCCACCATCCCCGGGCAGCCGGCGGGCCGGCGGGCACCACTGCAAGGGGGGCGGCACACCGCCGTGAAGAAGATGTTCGTGGCTCCGGATTTGGGGCGTGTGAGACTCAGGAACTCGCTGCGCGCGGTGATCGGCGTCGGCGCCGCTGTAACCCTCGCCGAGCTGTGCGGTCTCTCTCTGACTGCTTCGATCACCGGGGGACTGGCGGCCCTGCTCGCCCTCTTCACCGTCACGGATGCGACCGTGCGCCGCCAAGGCGTCACTACCGCTTTGCTGCCGGCGGTCGGATTCCCGGTACTGGCCCTCGCCACCGCCCTCCACGGGGTGGCCCCCGCCCGCGACGCGGCCTTCGTCCTCGTGGTCTTCTGCGGGGTCTACGCACGCCGCTGGGGACCGCGCGGCCACGCGCTCGGGATCTTCGCGTTCATGATGTTCTTCGTCACGCAGTTCCTGCATGCCGTCCCCGGTCAGCTGCCCGAGCTGTACGCGGCGGTGGCCCTGGCCGTCGCCTCGTCCGCCGCGGTCCGGTTCGTCCTCTGGCCGATCGAGCGACGCAACCCGCCGCCCGCCGTACCCGCCCTCCTCCCCGGCAGCGGCCTCGCGCGCCCCACCACCCGGCAGGCATTCCAGGCCACCGCGGCGTGCGCCTTCGCGCTCACCGTCGGCCGGCTGCTCTCCGAGGACCGCTGGTACTGGGCCGTCGGCACCGCCTGGTGGATCTTCGTCAACACCGCCTCGCGCGGGGAGACGCTGGTCCGCGGCTTCCGTCGTGTCGTGGGCACGGTCGCCGGCATCGCCGGAGGGCTGCTCGTCGCGATTCCGCTGCATGGCGCGCCCGCCCCCACGGCCGCGCTGGTCGCGGTGTGCGTCTTCGGCATCTTCTACACGGCGGTGCCCTCGTACAGCTGGATGATGTTCTTCGTGACGGTCATGGCCGGTCTGCTGTACGGACTGCTGGGCGTCCTGCACCCGGGGCTGCTGCTGCTCCGCTTCGAGGAGACCGCCCTCGGCGCGCTCGGCGCGGCCCTCGCCGTCGCCCTGGTCCTGCCGGTCACTACGCACGCGGCGACGGACGCGTGGATCCAGCGCGCGCTGCTCTGCGTACGGAACTGCACCGCCGAGACCGCCCGGCGCCTCGCCGGCGACGAGGGCGCGGACCCGGCGCCCCACGCCGCCGAGCTGGAGTTGCTGCTCGGCCGGGTGCGGCTGTCTCTCGCCCCGCTCGTGCACCCGCTCAGCCCGCTGCGCGCCCGCAAGGCCCGGGCCCGCCAGGTGATCGTCCTGCTCGACGACTGCGCGGGGCAGGTGCGCGGGCTGGCCGCAGTGGCGGCCGACCCGGCTGCCTCGCACGACGCCCGGCTGACGGCCGCCTGCCGGCGGGTCGAGGCCGCGGTGCAGGTGCTGGTGTCTCCCGGAGCCCGGCCGGCGGACCCGCCGTCGGCCCCCGAGCCGGCCGACCGGCACCACCCGGGCGCCGAGGCGGCCCTCAGCCACCTCACGGACCTCGAAAAGGCACTCGCGGATCTCGCGGTCCCTCTGCACACTTCTCCGCGTGCCCCGCTTGTGGCCGCCTGACCTGCGGCATAGACACCAGGAGCTTGAATGAGGCACTTTCACCCGGCATCTACAGGTTCGGCAAGCGCACACACTGGGTAACCCGGCGGAAACACAGGGGTGATTCCCGCGGGCCGTGCGGGAGCGGTCCGCGTACCACTCAGCTTGGGGGTGTGCGATGCGGAAGTTCCTGCGCCGAGCCGGTGACCGGCGGGCCCGGCTCACGGAGGTCCCGGCACCGGCCGACCGGCACGAGGGGGCCGCCGGGGAACCCGCACCGGCGCATTGCCCCGCAGGTCATTCCCAGCCGCCCGCTCCGCCCCAGTCCGCCCAGTCCGCCCAGCGGCCCGGCAGCCGGCCGCAGGACATCATCAGGGCGGCCGAGGAGTTCCTCGCGCTGTACCACCGGGAGGTGCCCGAGGCGGGCGACCCGGCCCGGCGGCTCGCCGAGGTCCGCTCCGACATCGCGGCCACCGGCACGTACCGGCACACACCCGCAGAGCTGGCGCACGGGGCGCGCGTGGCCTGGCGCAACAGCAGCCGCTGCATAGGCCGGCTGTACTGGCACTCCCTGCGGGTACGCGACTGCCGGGACCTCACCGACGCGGAGGACATCGCCCGCCAGTGCGCGACCCATCTGCGCGAGGCCGCCAACGGCGGCCGGATAAGACCCCTGATCACGGTGTTCGCTCCGGAGACCCCCGAGCGTCCGGCTCCGCACATCTGGAACGAGCAGCTGGTCCGCTACGCCGGCTACGAGACAGGCGCAGGCACAGGAACAGGCGGCGTCGTCGGGGATCCGCGCAACGTCGGGATCACGGCGGCCGCGCAGCGGCTCGGCTGGCCGGGCGGCCCCGGCACCCCCTTCGACGTCCTGCCGCTCATCGTCCAGGGGAGCAACGACAAGCCCCGCTGGTTCGAGCTGCCGGCCGATGCCGTCCTGGAAGTGGACCTCGACCACCCGGAGGACCGCTGGTGCGCGGACTGGGGCCTGCGCTGGCACGCCGTCCCGGCGATCGCGAACATGTGCCTGGAGATCGGCGGCATCTGCTACCCGGCCGCGCCCTTCAACGGCTGGTACATGGGCACCGAGATAGGCGCCCGCAACCTGGCTGACACCGACCGGTACGACCTGCTGCCCCGGATCGCCGCACATCTCGGCCTCGACACCTCCAGTGACCGCTCGCTGTGGAAGGACCGGGCACTGGTCGAACTGAACCGGGCCGTGCTGCACTCCTTCGACCGGGCCGGAGTCACCGTCACCGACCACCACACCGAGTCGCAGCGCTTCCTCGCCCATCTCGACCGGGAGCAGCGGGCCGGCCGGGAGGTGAGCGCCGACTGGTCGTGGATCGTGCCGCCGATCTCGGGGTCCGCGACGCCGGTGTTCCACCGGACGTACGACATGGTCGAGCGGCACCCGGCGTTCGTCCACCATCCCGAGGCGCAGTTCCGCGCCCACGGCGGGGACTTGGTCTAGACCGCCTGCTACCGTCGGCCGGACGGACGCGATCACGGAGAAGGGCAGTGCGGTGGGCAGCGAGAACGCCGGGCGGGCATACATCGGGTCGTTCACATCGGCGGGCGGGCAGGGCATCGTCACCGCAGCCGTCGACCGGGAGACGGGCGCGCTGACCGCCCTGGCGGCGACCGACGCCGTCGCGGACCCGTCCTTCCTGGCGCTCGCGCCCGGCGGAGCGGTGCTCTACTCGGTCAGTGAGAGCGCCGAAGGCGCGGCCGCCGCGTTCAGCGTGGTCGCCGGCCGGGCCGTGCCGCTCGGCCCGCCCGTACCCGTACAGGGCGCGGGCCCCACCCACCTCGCGCCGGCCGGACGTCATCTGCTGACCGCCAACTACGGCTCGGGCAGCGTCACCGCGCTGCGGGTCCGTCCGGACGGCGGCCTGGGAGACGTCACCTCGGTCCTGCCGCACGACGGCGCCGGGCCCGACCCGGAGCGCCGGCGGGGACCGCACGCGCATCAGGTGCTGGCCGACCCCTCGGGGCGGTGGGTGATCAGCGTGGACCTCGGCACCGACTCGGTACGGATCTGCGTACTCGACCCGGACAGCGGCGTGCTGCGACCGCACGGCGAGACTGCGCTGCGGCCGGGCACCGGGCCGCGCCATCTGGCCTTCCACCCGGACGGGCGTCATGCGTACGTCCTCGGCGAGCTGGAGCCGACGCTCACGGTCTGCCGCTGGGACGCGGAGGCGGGCCGGCTCGAACCGCTCGGCGAAACGCCGGTGCTGCCCGAGGGCGTCGAGGTGACCGCCTACCCCTCGGCGGTGGTCGTCTCGCACGACGGCCGGTTTGTCTGGGCCGCCATCCGGGGGCACGACTCCCTCGCCGTCCTCGCACTCGACGGTAGCGGGAGCGTCGACAAGCCGGTCCTGGTCACCACGGTGGACTGCGGCGGCCACTGGCCGCGCGATCTCACCCTGGACCCGACCGGGCGCCGGCTGTACGCGGCGAACGAGCGCTCCGGTGACGTCACCTGGTTCGACATCGACGAGCGGTCGGGCATCCCACGGCACGCAGGTTCGATCGGGGCCCCCGCGGCCTCCTGCGTGATCTTCGCCTGACGCCTTACGCACGTATGTACGCAGCGGGCCCGCTCCAGCATCCGGAGCGGGCCCGCAGCACAGCTGTACGGACGCGTCAGCGGACCGGGGCGCCGTCCGACGGCTGGGGGATGCCCAGCGCCGCCGTGTACTGCGCGAGCGCGAGCTTGCCGATCGCCGGGTAGGCGCCGAGCGCCTCCGCCGAGGCGCAGTCCGCCTCCTTGACGGCGCTGTCGAGCAGCCCCTCCGCCACCTCGGGACCGATCACGTACGGCGCGAGCGCGAGCTGCACCGAACCGGAGCCACGCAGCTGCTCGGCGATCGCCGCCACCGAGCCCTCCTGGTCGAGCGCCGCGGCCATGACCGGCACCGCGAGGCGCGCGGCCAGCAGCATTCCGGTGATGCCGGCCGCCTGCACGGCCTCCTCGCCGCCCACGGTGGCCAGGATGATGCCGTCGGCCGCGGTCGCGACCGTGAACAGGCGTGCACGGTCGGCGCGGGCCAGACCGGCCTCGGAGAGGCGGACGTGCAGCGCCTCGGCGAGCAGCGGGTGCGGGCCGAGCACGTCGGACAGCTCGACCGGCGCCTGGCTGTCCATGACGGCCTGGCGTATACGGCGCATCAGCGCGTTGTCCGGGCCGGCGAGCAGCGGCACCACGACGCCCACGGAACCGTCGGGGTCGGCCACCTCCCGGCCGGCGGCGCGGGCCTGCCCGACGCGCGCGGCGCGTTCGGCGGCGGTGTGCGCCAGGACGGTCTGCAGGGTGGGGTACTCGGTGTCGTCGCCGTCCAGGTAGCCGATGCGGGCGTCAAGGCCGGGCAGCTCGGAGCGCGCGATACTGATGGCTTCCTCCGCCAGGCTGCGGGTGGCGGTCCCGGGCGTGCCGGGGACGGCGAGAACCAGAGCGGGCGCGCCCTCGGGAGCCACCACGGGTTCCGGACGGCGGTGCCGTCCGGGCTGGCGAGGTCGCGGCATTCGTACAGGCAGGCCGGATGCGGGCCCAGTGGGGGAGCTCATGGCGTCGCATGCTACTGGTTTTGTGTGCTCGGCTGTTCGGTGAGGGGGCGGTCGGGCGGCATCTGTCCGTGTTTATCCAATGAATGACAAACGCGGTCAACTGCCCGGGTCTGCCACCACGGAGAGCAGCCGCGCGTCGTGCGGCAACCGCAGGGTCCCGGTCGCGAGCGCCGACGCGATACGCACCGCTCCGTGCAGCGGATCGCCCGCGGCCGGCACCTGCCGGGTGTGCGGCACCAGTTCGGTCAACTCCGCCCGCAGCGGTACGAGGAGTGGGTCGCCCATCCTGAACAGACCGCCGGTGAGGGCGACTTCGCACTCCCCGGAGGGCGGGCAGGCCGCTGCGGCGGTCTCGGCGATCTGACGGGCGGCCGCACGCAGGATGGCGGACGCGACGGGATCGGTCTGCGCGCACCGCGCCACCTCGGGCGCGAACGAGGCGAGCACAGCGGGCCGGTCGGTACGCGGATAGAGCAGCCCCGGCAGCCCCGGCGCGGGCCCGAACACCGCTTCCGTACGGGCCAGTAGTGCGGCGGAACCACCCCGCCGGCCATCGTGCGCGCGCATCGCGGCTTCGAGGCCGGCCCGGCCGATCCACGCGCCGCCCCCGCAGTCGCCGAGCAGGTGTCCCCAGCCGTCCGCCCGGCGCCATCCGGCCAGGTCCGTGCCGAGTGCGATCATTCCGGTACCGGCGGCGACCACCACGCCGGGTCGCTGGCCGAGGGCGCCCGCGTACGCCGTCACGGCGTCGGCGGCCAGCGCCAGGCGCCGTACACCGAGCGAACGCTCCAGCGCCGTGGGCAGTTGGGCGCGCAGGTCGTCGCCGAGCGTCGCCAGACCGGCGGCGCCCACGGCGACGGCGTCGATCCCGTCCGCGCCGGCCCGCTCCAGCAGCCCGGCCACGGCCGGCAGCAGCATGTCCAGCAGATGTCCGGCGTCGATCCCCATCGGCCCGGTGCGCACCGGGCCGCCCGCGCTCACCAGTTCGGCCGGTACCGCGGGCGGTCCGTCCTCGGCCGCACGGCCCAGCGCGATCCGCAGTCCGGAACCGCCGGAGTCGACCCCGAGGACCCAGCTCACGGCAGCCGCCAGTCCACCGGCTGCCCGCCCTGCCGGGTCAGCAGCTCGTTGGCCCGGCTGAACGGACGGGAGCCGAAGAAACCGCGGTCCGCCGACATGGGGGAGGGGTGGGAGGACTCCACGGCCGGCAGCGGGCCGAGCAGCGGGCGCAGATTGCGCGCGTCACGCCCCCACAGCACGGACACCAGGGGTTTGCCGCGCGCGGCGAGCGCCCGGATGGCCTGCTCGGTGACCTCCTCCCAGCCCTTGCCGCGGTGTGCCGCGGGCTTGCGCGGGGCCGTGGTGAGGGCCCGGTTGAGCAGCAGCACACCCTGCCGGGTCCATGGCGTCAGATCACCGTTGGACGGCCGGGGCAGGCCGAGGTCGGTGTGCAGCTCCCGGAAGATGTTGTCCAGGCTGCCCGGCACCGGCCGCACCTCGGGCGCGACGGAGAACGAAAGCCCGACGGCGTGCCCGGGCGTGGGATACGGGTCCTGACCCACGATCAGGACCTTCACCTCGTCGAACGGCTGCTGGAAGGCACGCAGCACATCTGCTCCGGCCGGCAGGTACGTACGCCCCGCGGCGATCTCGGCGCGCAGGAAGTCGCCCATCGCGGCGATCTGCTGCGCCACCGGCGCGAGCGCACGCGCCCAGCCCGGCTCGACAATTTCGTTCAACGGTCGTGCTGTCACGGGCGGTCAGTCTACTGGTGCGGTCAGCCCCCGTATCAACCGATGGCCGCCGCCCTCACGCAGAGCACATCCGGCAGATGGGAGGCGAGGAGCTGCCAGCTGTCCCCGTCGTCCGCGCTCGCGTACACCTCGCCGTTGCGATTGCCGAAGTACACGCCCGCCGGATCGGAGTCGTCGGTGCACATGGCGTCCCGCAGCACCGTGCCGTAGTGGTCCCCGTCCGGCAGCCCGGCGGACAGCGCCTCCCAGCTGCCTCCCGCGTCGCTCGTCCGGTAGACACGGCACCTGCGTCCGGCGGGCACCCGGTCGGCATCGGCGTTGATCGGGAACACATAGGCCACATCGGCCCGGTGGGGATGGGCGGCCACGGCGAAGCCGAAGTCGGACGGCAGGCCGGCCCCGATGTCGGTCCACTTCGCGCCCGCGTCGTCGCTGCGGTAGACGCCCCAGTGGTTCTGCAGATACAGCCGATCCATGTCACCCGCGTCCTGCGCGATCTTGTGCACGCACTGGCCGAACTCCGGGTTGGGGTCCGGCAGGAAGACCGCGGAGACTCCGCTGTTGGACGGTGCCCAGCTCGCCCCGCCGTCCAGGGAGCGGAACACGCCCGCCGTGGACACCGCCACCGTCACCGCGTCCGCGTCGCGCGGGTTCGTGACCACGGTGTGCACGGCCTCCCCGCCGCCGCCCGGCATCCACTGCGACCGGGTCGGGTGCTCCCACAGCGGCCGGACCAGCTCGAAGGTGACGCCGCCGTCCTCGGAACGGAACAGGGCCGCCGGTTCGGTGCCCGCGTAGACCACGTCCGGGGCGGCGGGGCCCGCCGGATGGAGCTGCCAGACCCGCTCCAGAGAGGCTCCCGTGTCCTTGGGGAACTTCACCGCCGCCTTCTGCGGCTCGGTCCAGTTCGCCCCGAGGTCGTCCGAGTGGAACACGGACGGGCCCCAGTGCGCGCTGTCCCCTCCGACCAGCAGCCGGGGTACGGACCGGCGCTTGTCGATGGCGATCGAGTACACGGCCTGGGCGTTGAAGTGGGGTCCGTCGAATTCCCACCGTCCGCCGCGCCTGCGGCCGGTGAAGAGGCCCTTACGGGTGCCTACGGTGAGCAGAACGTCGGTCATGGCCGACACCTCCAGGACGCCGTTGTCTGAGATACGGGCCAGTCTGCACCCACCCACTGACAACGTCTTCCGGAGCGCGCCGGGTCGCCGAACCGCGTGATCGATACCGATAGTTAACCGTGCGTATACGGAACTTACTTGACCGTAATCGACCAAGGGCGCTTGACTGCAGTTTCTTGCCCTCGACCCGAGAGGCACACCTTGACGACCGATCTCCTCTCCCCGCTCGACCTGGCCTTCTGGCACATCGAGTCCGACGGACACCCCATGCACCTCGGTGCCCTGGGAGTCTTCACCGCGCACTCGGCGGCCGCCGCCGACCAGGCCGCGGACCTGCTGGCAGCACGGTCGGCCGGGGTTCCCCAGCTGCGCAGGCGCATCCGGGACGTCTGGCTGCCCGTGGGCGGCGCGGCGTGGAAGCCCGACCCGGGCTTCTCCCCGCAGCACCATGTGCATCTCGTACGGCCGGCCGGCGCCGACCCGCACACCGTGGCGGGCATGCTCATGCAACGCCCGCTGGACCGGGCGCGGCCGCCGTGGGAGGCCCATGTCATCGCCGGGCCGGACGACACCTCGTTCGCCGTGCTCTTCAAGTTCCACCACGCGCTCGCGGACGGGCTGCGGGCGCTCGCGCTCGCGGCGGCGCTGTTCGACGGGGCGCCACCGGCCGAACGCCCACGGCCACCGCGAGCGCCCCAGCCGCAAGAAGCCGCCACCACCGGGTTCCCGATCCCGCTGCTCGATCCGCGACGGCTGCCGGGCGCGATCCGCGGCCGTATGGGTGACGCCATGGGCGACATCGGCCAGGCGCTGGACATCGGCGCGGCCGTCGCCCGCGCGAACTGGCCCGTACGCGGCACCGGCGCGCTGACGGCCCCGGCCGGCGGCACCCGCCGGATGGCCGCCGTCGCCTTCGACCTCGACGACGTGCACCGGGTCCGGAAGGTCAGCGGCGGCACCGTCAACGACGTCCTGATCGCCGTCGTGGCAGGCGGGCTCCGCCGCTGGCTGGAGGGGCGCGGCGAGAGCAGCAGCGAACTGGCCCCGCGCGCCCTGATCCCGGTCTCCCGCCGCAGGCCCGGAAGCGCTCCGGGGGCGGGCAACCGGCTGTCCGGCTACCTCGTCCGGCTCCCGGTGTCAGACCCCGAGCCGCTGAGCCGGCTGGCCACCGTGCGCGCGGCCATGGACCGCAACAAAGACGCCGGCCCGTCCCGGGGCGCCGGGGCGGTGGCACTGCTCGCCGACCATGTCCCGCCGCTCGGCCACCGGCTGGGCGGCCCGGTCGTCGCCCAGGCGGCCCGGCTGCTCTTCGACATCCTGGTCACCAGCGTGCCGCTGCCCGGCGTCAACCTGTCGCTGGGAGGCAGCACGCTGCGCGAGGTCTACCCGCTGGCGCCGCTGGCCCGCGGGCAGTCCCTGGCGGTGGCCGTCTCGACGTACCGCGGCACGGTCCACTACGGGCTGATCGCCGACGGCGAGGCCGTGCCGGACCTGGACGACCTCGCGGCCGCCATCACCGCGGAACTCGCCGCCCTGCGCGAGGCGGCGGAAGCCGTCCCGTAACGCGCCGCGTCACGCGGAAGCCGCGTCGGACACCACAGGGGCGCGGGCCCCCAAGGCCCGCGCTCCGCTGGTGTGCGCTCCGCTGGTGTCCGCCACTGGTCAGACGGAGCGGTGGTACTGCTGCGGGATGTGCGCCTCGGCGCCGAGCTCGCGGGCCGCGTGCCGGGCCCAGGACGGGTTGCGCAGCAGCTCGCGGCCGAGCAGCACGGCGTCCGCCTCGCCGTTGCCGACGATCTTCTCGGCCTGCCGGGGCTCGGTGATCATCCCCACCGCCGCAACCGGCAGCGCCGTCTCCGCCCGCACCCGGGCCGCGAACGGCACCTGGTAGCCGGGGCCGGCCGGGATACGCACCCGGGCGGCGTTCCCACCGCTGGAGACGTCGAGCAGGTCGACGCCGTGGGCGTGCAGGTCGTTGGCGAACCGTACGGTGTCGTCCGCGGTCCAGCCCGCCTCCTGAAGCCAGTCGGTGGCGGAGATACGGAAGAAGAGCGGCAGCTCATCGGGCCACACCGCCCGTACGGCATCGACGACTTCGAGCGCGAACCGGGTCCGGTTCTCGAACGAGCCGCCGTACTCGTCGGTCCGGTGGTTGCTGTGCGGGGAGAGGAACTCACCGATCAGGTAGCCGTGCGCGCCGTGTACCTCGGCCACCTCGAAGCCGGCCGCCAGGGCGCGTCGCGCTGCGTCCGCGAACTGTCCGACGACCGCTCGGATCTGCTCTGCCGTCAGCGCGTCGGGGACCGGGTGCCCGTCGTCGAACGCGACCGGGCTGGGGCCGAGCGGCTGCCAGCCGTGCGCCTCGGGGCCGACCGGCGCGCCGCCGTTCCAGGGGCGGTCGGTCGACGCCTTGCGCCCGGCGTGCGCGAGCTGGATGCCGGGTACGGTGCCCTGGCCCTTGAGGAAACCGGTGATCCGCCGGAGAGCCTCGACCTGGGTGTCGTTCCAGATGCCGAGGTCGGCCGGGCTGATCCTGCCCTCGGGGCTGACCGCGGTCGCCTCGATGAGGACGAGCCCGGTGCCGCCGGTGGCGCGTGCCGCGTAATGCGCGAAGTGCCAGTCGTTCGCGACGCCCGAGTTCGGGCCGAAGACCTCAGCCGAGTACTGGCACATCGGGGCCATCCATACGCGGTTGGGAAAGGTCAGCGACCGCAGGGTGTAGGGCTCGAACAGCGCGCTCACGGCAGACTCCATTTCACGACGATTCACGACGGCGTCGGGTAGGGCTCGTACGATACCCATCGTAGTACGGCGAGTGTCAAACTACGAGGGTTCTCGTACAATGAAACGGCTGGAACGACGACCCGACTACGACGGACGACGACCGACGACGACGGAGATGGAGTCACCGTGACCACCGCATCGAGCAGCCGCGAGCTCGCTCACCCCGAGCGCGACGCCATTCGCCTCGAAGGCGTGCTCCACGCGCTCTCCGACCCCATCCGGCTGATCGTGGTCCGTGATCTCGCCGCGGCCGAGGACGAACTCTCCTGTTCGTACTTCGACCTGCCCGTCACCAAGTCGACGACCACCCACCACTTCCGGGTGCTGCGGGAGAGCGGCGTGATCCAGCAGACCTACCGGGGAACCGCCAAGATGAACGGGCTGCGCCGGGCCGACCTCGAAGCGCTCTTCCCCGGCCTGCTCGACCGGGTTCTGGCCGCGGCCGCCCGCCAGGAGGACCGGCTCGCGCACGCGGCCGCCCGCGTCTGACAGCCGGTTCCGGCCCGCCGGCTACGGGCCCCAGGCTACGGGTGTGTCGCCGCGCTCGGTCGCTCCTCAGGGATCCCGGCAGCGGTGAGCAGCCCCGGCCAGTCCGCGATCTTCACCGACCGCCGGCCCAGCGAGCGCCCCAGGGCCACTTCCGCGTCCTCGATCGCCAGCCAGCCCGGCCACTCGACCGGACGCAGCCCCGACTGCCGCAGTACGTCGAGCGGTTCGCCGGCGACCTGGCGCTGCCCGAGCAGCGCGGCGTCCGCCAGCAGCGACGTCACCGTCTCCTTCGCGCACGGCCGGTTGGTGCCGATGACCCCGGTCGGCCCGCGTTTGATCCAGCCGGCGACATACTCGCCGGGGGAGGGCGCACCGTCGCGCAGCACGCGGCCCGCCGCATTCGGCACCGTGCCGTGCGCCGGGTCGAACGGCAGCCCCGGCATCGGCACCCCGCGGTATCCGACAGAGCGCAGCACCAGCTGCGCCTCGATCTCCTCGTACGTACCGGTGCCGGTCACCCCGCCCAGTCCGTCGGGCAGCGTGTGCTCGAACCGCACCCCGGTGACCCGGCCCGCCGCGCCGAGCAGTTCCACGGGACGCAGGAAGAACCGCAGGTGGATCCGGCGCGCGCCGCCGCGCGGCGGCTGAACGGCCCAGTTCCGCAGCGCCTCGACATTGCGCCGGTTCACGGCGGGCAGCCCGGACGGGTCCCCGAAGGCCGGGTCGAGAGCCAGTTCCGCCGCGTCGACGACGACGTCCGCGTCCGGCAGCGAGCCCAGTTCCCGCAGCTCCTTGGTGGTGAACTTGCCCTGCGAAGGGCCCCGTCTGGCCACCATGTACACGTCGCGCACCTGGCTCAGCGCCAGCGCGCCGAGCGCCGACTGCGGCATGTCGGTCGGGACCAGCTCGTCCGCGCCACGGGCCAGGATGCGGGTCACGTCCACCGCCACATTGCCCGCGCCGATGACCACCGCGGAGCGCGCCCCCAGGGCGAAGCTGTCCGGGGCCGCGTCCGGATGCGCGCTGTACCAGGAGACGAACTCGGTGGCCGAATGGCTGCCGGCCAGGTCCTCGCCCGGTACCCCGAGCCGGCGGTCCTTCGCGGCGCCGACGCAGTACACCACCGCGTGGTAGAGCTCCAGCAGGCGGCTGGGCGGCAGCTCCGGGCCGCCGACCTCGACATTGCCGACGAAGCCGATCCGGTCGTGCTCCAGAACGGTCCGCAGCGCGCCCTGCAGCGATTTGATCTTCTCGTGGTCGGGCGCGACGCCGTAGCGGACCAGCCCGTACGGGCACGGGAGGCGGTCCAGCACATCGACCCGTACGCCCGGCACCTCGTTCTGCTGGACGAGCGACTGCGCGGTGTAGACCCCACTCGGGCCTGAACCGACAACGGCGACACGAAGCACGGCGGGGCTCCCTTCCCGCTGGGTGCTACCAGGATGACACCGGGACCCACCGCCGGGCCACGGCCCGACGGGACCGGTGTGTCACGGCACTCGGATGCGTCACGGGGTCATGGACCGCATGCGGCCGATCTCGGCGGTCTGCTGGGCGATGACGTCGGTCGCCATCTCCTCGACGGCGATGTTGTTCCCGTCGGTGAGCGCCTCGGTGGCCATCGTGACCGCGCCGTCGTGGTGAGTGATCATCAGCTTCAGGAAGAGAGCGTCGAACGCCTTGCCCCTGGCGCCGCGCAGGTCCCCGAGCTGCTTCTCGGTGGCCATTCCCGGCATCGCGCCGTGCTGATGCCCGTCCTGCTTCTTCGCCCCGCCGTGGCTGTCCAGCCACCCCCGCATGGCTCCGATCTCCGGCTTCTGGGCGGCCGCGATGCGGTCGGCGAGCCGCTTCACCTTCTCGGATCCGGCCTGCTTCCGGGCCAGTTCCGTCATGGTCAGAGCCTGGGTGTGGTGCTCGATCATCATCTGGGCGTACGTGAAATCGGCCGCGTTGGGGCTGTCGTCCGCGCGCTCCGCCGCGGCGTCCTCGGCCGACAGGGTCCTGGCCGGCTCGCCGGGTCTGCCCGGCGCGACCACCGAGGGCCCCGGCGCGGCGCCGCGCTTCGGCGACTCGGCGTCGCCGCCCGACTCGCAGGCGCCGAGAGCGAGTACCGCGGCCACGACCGTCACCGAGACGGTGAACAGGCGGGCACCCGCACGCTTCTGACGACTGATCAACACAACGGCCTCCTGTGACAGCGGTGATCAAGGACTTCGATTACATCTTCGTTGCCATCTGTTGGAATGTGCATGCAAAGGAAGATACTGCCGTGGTCCGTGACCCGTTCAACTCCGAACGGATACAAGGGAGGACGACGTGACCTCGTTGCACAACACCCGCGTGCGGCGCAGATACCTGGGTGTGGCCGCAGCCGCGGCTGGGCTCTTCGCCACACTTCTGGCGGCCGGTCCCGCGGCTGCCACACCCGATCCCGGAGACGCCCCGACCCAGGGGCAGGTCTCCAAGGAACTGGCGGCCGACACCCGGTCCGCCGTCGCGAGCGGCGAGATACCCGGTGTGGACGAGATCGTCCACAGCGACAACATCGAACATCTCACCAACATCCCGAAGGACGCCCTCAAGGGCCTCAACACCGACCTGGCCTTCCAGGGCGAGTACGCCTTCGCGGGCAACTACGACGGCTTCGTGATCTTCGACATCAGCAACCCGAAGGCCCCGAAGACCGTCACCCAGGTGCTGTGTCCCGGGGCCCAGAACGACATCTCCGTCTCCGGTGACCTGCTCTTCCTCTCCACCGACTCCTCGCGCAGCGACAACTCCTGCAGCAGCACCTCGCAGCCCGCGACCGAGAAGTCGTCGTGGGAGGGCATGAAGGTCTTCGACATCAGCGACAAGGAGAACCCGAAGTACGTCGCCGCTGTCGAGACCGCATGCGGCTCGCACACACACACCCTGGTGCCCGAGCGCCGCAACATCTACGTGTACGTCTCGTCGTACTCGCCCAACGCGGCCTTCCCGGACTGCCAGCCGCCGCACGACGGGATCTCCGTCATCAAGGTGCCGCGCAAGGCCCCCGAGAAGGCGGCGGTCGTGAACTTCCCGGTGCTCTTCCCGGGTGAGGGGCCCGACGGCGGCGGCAACCCGGGCGGGCCCACCAACCCGGGCGTCTCCAAGACCACCGGCTGCCACGACATCACGGTGCTGCCGTCGAAGGACCTGGCTGCCGGAGCCTGCATGGGTGACGGGATCCTCTTCGACATCGAGGACCCGGAGAACCCGAAGGTCATCGACAGGGTCCAGGACAACGTGAACTTCGCGTTCTGGCACTCGGCGACCTTCAACCAGCGGGCCAACAAGATCGTCTTCACCGACGAGCTGGGCGGCGGCGGCGCCGCGACCTGCAACGCGGAGGTCGGCCCGAACCGGGGTGCCAACGGCATCTACGACATCACCGGCAAGGGCGACAAGCGCAAGCTGGTCTTCCGGAGCTACTACAAGATCGACCGTCACCAGGCGGACACCGAGGTGTGCGTGGCGCACAACGGCTCGCTGATCCCGGTCAAGGGCCGCGACATCATGGTCCAGGCCTGGTACCAGGGTGGCGTCTCCGTATGGGACTTCACCAACTCGGCCGAGCCGAAGGAGATCGCGTACTTCGAGCGCGGGCCGGTCACTCTGGACCGCGTCACCACCGCGGGTCCGTGGTCCGCGTACTACTACAACGGCCACATCTACTCGAACGACATCGCCAAGGGCTTCGACGTACTGAAGCTCGACGACCGGCGCACTGACGGCGCCAAGTGGGTGCGGCTGCGCGAGCTCAACGTGCAGACCCAGCCCGACTACCGCTGATCAGGAGTTCCGCCGGGCGGTTTGCCGCCCGGCGGAACACCCAGCTCCCAGTCCAGCCCGTACCGCTGGAACAGCTCCGCCCGCAGCCGGGCCGGCGGCATCGGCGCCCCCGGCAGCAGCACCGCCACCACCGCGCCCATGAGCAGGGCCCGCAGCAGCGGATAGTCGGTGTCCACATCCGTCGATCCGGCCCGGGCGACGGTGTCGCGCAGCAGCTCCGCGAGGCGCTGCTGCTCGGGGCACTGCACAAAGCCCTCTGCCTGCAGAATGCCGGCCATGTGCGTCCGCATCAGCACCGGATGGTCCCGCGCCAGGCCGAGAATCGCGTCGATGGCCCGGGCCAGCCGCTCGCGACCGTCGTCGGTGCGCGGCTCCCGCTCCAGGGCGGCCTCCAGCGTGCGGTGCATCAGCCGGTGCACCGCGGACTGCAGGAGCTGGCGCTTTCCGGGAAAGTAGTACGACACCAGTCCGCGGGCCGCACCCGCCCGGTCGGCGATGTCGGCCAAGGTCGTGGCCTCGTAACCGCGCTCCCCGACGAGGTCCAGCGTCGCCTGCAGCAGGCGTTCCCGGGAACGCCTGCGCAATTCTTCATTGACCGAGGCGCTGCGCGGGGACATGCTTGACTCCTGCGTTGACTGGCTCCCAGCCAATATACTCAGCGCATGCCGCACCGGGCCCTTCCGGGGTGCTCGTGGTGCGGTTGTGCCGTCGGTACTGGGCGACGCGGGGGATCGTCCAGTGCCGGCGGCAGTCTGCTGTACCGGCCCGGGACACGATCAGCGCCCTTTCCCCACCCGGTCCAGCACCGGCCGCAGCCCGTCGGGCCGCTCCGCCGCCGGCAGATGGTCCACGAAGTGCACCGCACAGCCGAGCGCCGCCGTTCCGCCGTCCGTACGACGGTCGTCGCCGACCATCAGCACGTCCCCCGGATGCCGGCCGAGCGCCTCGCAGGCCGTCCGGAAGAGCAGCGCGTCCGGTTTCTGGACACCGTGTTCGTACGACAGGACGTACGTGCCCACATGGGTGTCGAGGCCATGGGCCCGGAACACATGCCGAAGGTCCCAGCCGATGTTGCTGACCACACCCACGCCGATTCCCCGCCCCCGCAGAGCGCCGAGCACGTCGGCCGCGTCGGGGTAGGGAGTCCACGCGGCGGGAGTCCTATGGCGTTCGTACAGCGCGTCGTGCAGCCGAGGATCGGGCAGGGCGACCTGCCGGCTCAGACCGGTGTACGCCGCGCGGTGGCGCTCGGTGCTCTCGTCGCGGGTCGCCCACAACTCGGCCGGCTCCGGCGGCACCACGACCGGGTCGGCGCCACCGGGCAGCGCCCCCGCCGTCTCCAGCTGCCGCGCGTACGCCAGAAACTCGCCCGGGGCAGCGTGATCCCGAAGTCGTCGAGGACGGCGCCGAGCCAGGACGGGGTGGATTCGATACGGAAGAGGGTGCCGGAGAAGTCGAACAGCACAGCCTTGATCGTCATATGCGCGATCCTCCCCGGACCCCGCCGGAACCACACCGCTCGTACAGGGTGACCGAGAGCGCCACGACCAGGGCCCCGAGCAGCCAGCCGCCGACGACGTCGGAGAACCAGTGCACCCCCAGATACAGCCGGGTGACGCCGACGCCGACCACCGAGACGGCCGCCACGGCGAGGGCTGCCCGCCACACCGGGGCGCGCGCCCCGAACCTGCGCAGCAGCCAGAGCAGCAGCCCGAACGCGACCACGGCCGTCATCGCGTGCCCGGACGGGAAGGCCGCGTAGTGCGCCGAGTCCACCGGATCCGGCCAGCGCGGCCGGTCCCGCCCGACGGCCGCCTTGAGGCCCTGCTGTACGACCGTGCCCACGACGCCGGTGACCACGACCCACCCGGCGAGCACCCGCTCACCCCGCCACCACAGCCACCCCGTGGCGAGCGCGAGCATGATCCGCATCGTCCACGGGTCCCAGACCCAGTCGCTCAGCACCCGGTTCAGGCGGGCGAACCCGGGATCTTTCACCGCCTTGCGGTGCAGCACGTCGGCGACCTCGCGGTCGTACGCGAGAAGCGGCGCCCACTCGGCAGCGACCAGCGCCAGCAGAACCGCCGACAGCACCGCGAGGACCGAGAGCGCCGCGATCACCGCCCCCGCTCGCGGCGGACGAGCGGACGGCGTACCGGACTTGGGGGGCGGAGCCGTGAAGCGCATGGCGCGATCATCGCCGATCGCGGGTCCGCCGGGCTATCCGAGAGCGCTGAGTCCGGGGATGAACGCGACGAGCAGCGGGACGACCGGCACCAGCGCGGCGGCCGCCGTCAGCCGCAGGCGACGGCCCGCGGTCAGCCGGGGTGTCGCGGTGAGCAACCGGTGCACCCGCTGCGGCACCTGCGCCTGCGGGGTGGGGCATGGGCCGAACACCCCCCGGTCTTCGTTGAGTTCGACCAGCGCGAGGGCGATGGTCAGCCGGCCGAAGCGGCGCGAGGCGACATCGTCGGCGGCCAGTTCCACCAGCCGGTGCATCTCGTCGCGGAACGCGGCGAACACCGGCACCTGCGGGAAGCCGGTGGCCAGGGCGGCGGAACAGTGCAGCAGCCAGTCGTGCCGGGCCGCGGCATGACCCTGCTCATGGGCGAGCACGGCGTCCAGCTGACGCCCCTTCAGGCGCTGAAGTGCGCCCGTGGTGATGACCAGTCGGGGCGCGGCGCCCGGCAGCCACCAGGCATCGGGACGCGTGCCTTCCAGGACGACCAGGCGTTCGGGGCCGGGCTGCTCGCCCGGCAGCAGCGGGGAGCGCACGAGGAGTTCCGTGCGCCGCCGCTTGCGCCGGGCGCGCGTGCGGCGGATCTCCTGGGTGAGCATCGCGGCGGTCCAGACGGCGCCGCAGGCCAGCAGGAGCGCGGTGCCGGCCGCCCACGGGCCGCCCACCCCCAGGGCGTACGCCTCGACCACCCCGTTCGGCGCGGGGGCGAACACGCGGCCCCGCACGGCCTGCCAGGCGGCGGACGCACTGAGGGTCATCGAGAGCGCGAAGGACAGCAGCACCCCGGCCACCACGCACTGCCACACCCACAGCGCCACCACCGGCTCGCGCTCCGGCCAGTCGGCCCGGGCCAGCAGCCTCGGGGCCACGACAGCGGCCAGTGCGCCGAGCAGCAGCAGCACGCAGGGGACCATCATGGCTCCAGCGTATGAGCGACTGCTACTCACGGGTATGACCTTGACCGTCAAGTGACGGACGACACCTTTCGCGGGGGACCTGGCGCCCGGAGCCGCGCGGCGGTCACAGGGCGAGCAGCATGGCGAACATCCCGATTCCCATGGCCAGCCGGCAGGCCGTCGTCACCTCGGGCCGCACCCCCCACGCGAACCCGGCGCCTCCCGGCCCCCCGGCCGCGGCGGCAGCCGTGACGGACAACAGCCCGGCCCCGGTGCGCAGCACGTACACCCCGTAGTACGCCAGCAGCACCCCGGTGAGCAGCGGAACGCCACCCGCCGCGGTGGCCGCGCCGTGCCCCGCGGGGGCGCCGCCGGGCAGCATCGCCACCGCCATGTAGACCATCACCAGCGATCCGACGAGGTGGTGCAGATGGTGAGCGCCCAGCCGGGACAGCCACAGCGCCCGCAGCGCGGCGACACCGAACACCCCGCACAGCACCGCCCCTGCCCACTCCGGCGGGCCGGCCACCGCCGTGGGCACCGCCATGGCGGCCATGCCGAAGCCCATCACCGCCTCGCTGCCGGCCGCGCTGCGCTGCTCCTCGGACGGACTGCGCAGCCGCAGCAGGCAGTAGGCGCCGGTCGCTGCGCAAAGCGCGACGAGCAGCCATGCGGACGTCACCGGACCGTGCAAGGCGCACCTCCCCGTTCGACGGTGTCCCTCAGGGGTGGTGATGCCCACGGCCCCCGGCGCGCACGCGAGCGCAGCGGGGTAGTGGGGGAGCGCACGGACCGCCGGACAGGGCCGGGTTACGCTCTGCAGTGCCCGGGACCGGCGCCTGCTGCAGGACCGGGCGCCGGGACACCAGCACGTGAAACGGAGACCGCACCCGATGGACACCGCCCCGCACCAGGCCGCAGCAGAACTCACCTTCAGGGACGCCACCGAGGCCGATGTGCCGGCCCTCGTCGAGCTGATCGAGTCGGCCTACCGGGGCGACGCCAGCCGGGTGGGCTGGACCACGGAGGCGGACATCCTCCAGGGGCAGCGCACCGACCCCGAGGGTGTCCTGGACGTGGTCAGGTCCCCCCTCAGCCGCCTGCTCGTGGTGCATCGCGACGGCGGGCTCGTCGCCTGCTGCCAGCTCGAACACCGCGGCGACAGCGCGTACTTCGGCATGTTCGCGGTTCGCCCGGAACTCCAGGGCGCGGGCCTCGGCAAGGTGATCATCGCCGAGGCCGAGCGCTCCGTACGCGAGACCTGGGGCGCCCGCGAGATGCACATGACGGTCATCTCGGCGCGGGACGACCTGATCGCCTGGTACGAGCGCCGCGGCTACCGGCGCACCGGGAAGACGACCCCGTTCCCGTACGGCGACGAACGCTTCGGCATCCCGCAGCGCGACGACCTGGAGTTCGAGCTGCTGGTCAAGGCGCTCGCCTCTAGGCCGTGAAGCGGCCGGTGCGCCGGATCTCCGGGTAGTCGGTCGTCGCGCCGTCCACTTCCAGCGCCCGGACCAGGCGCAGATGATCCTGGGTGTTGACCACCCAGCCGATGACCTTCAGCCCGGCGGCGTGCGCGCTCTCGACCGTCTCCAGCGTGAGCCTGCGGATGTTGAGAGCGATCGTTTCCGCTCCTGCCGCGCGGGCCCGGTCCACCACGTCGGCGCCGTAGTGGCTCCCGATCAGCGTGGTGCGTACGCCCGGTACGAGCCGCGCGATCTCGGCGACCGCCTCGTCGTGGAAGGACGACACGTCGACCCGGCCGGTGAGGTCGCGCCGGTGCATGACGTCGGCGAGGGCCCGCGCCGCCGCCACGTCCTTGATCTCCGCCTGCAGGGGCGACCGCACGGCATCGAGGACCTCCTCGAAGACCGGGACGCGCTCGCCCTGGCCGGCGTCGAGCTCCCGCAGCTCGGCGAGGGTCATGTCGGCGATGGCGCCCTTGCCGTCCGTGGTGCGGTCGACCTCGGCGTCGTGCATCACCACGAGTGCGCCGTCCTTGCTCAGGTGCAGGTCCAGTTCGATGACGTCCATGCCCGCGCGTTCCGCGCGGACGAAGGACCGCAGGGTGTTCTCCGGCTCCACACCCATGACCCCGCGATGACCGATGGTGAGGAAAGTCAAGGTCTCTCTCGCTTCCGTCGACGGCGGCAATCCCGCGCGGCGACCTGACACCGACCACGCGGCAAGCAGGCAGCCTAACGGCCTGCCCCGACAATGGGACCGGCCTCACACGGCGCTTTTCCCCCGGCCGGAACCGGGCGGCTCCCGCCCGCCCCGCCTCCGGCGTCGCCCGGCCGTGCATCCCGTCACCCGTGCGTGGGCGCGTCCTGCGCATCTTGACGCGGCGCCCGCGCCATCCGGGCCAGATCCTCCGCCAGCGCCTGCGCCAGTTCCAGTTCGGCGAGCTGCTGCCGCTCGCTCCAGCGGAGCGCGACCTGCGGATCCGCCCACTCCTCGACTCCCCGGGCGCGGGCCGGCGCGTCCCGCACCTGCCGCAGCTCGCCCCGGGTGCGCTCGATGTGCTCCGCCACGAGCGCGCGCAGCCGGGCGGGGTCGGCGAGATGGCCGAGCCGGACGCGCAGCAGCAGCGGGTGCTTGAGCACGGGGGGCCCGGCCTCCTCGGTGTCCCTTGCCCACCGGGCGAGCGCCTCGCGGCCGGTCCCGGTGATCGTGTACTGGCGTGTGGTGCGGGACGCCTAGGGTCCGGAGCGCCGCGAGGTCGCGTACCCGAGCGTTTCAAGGCGGCGCAGCTCCGCGTAGATCTGGCTGATGGCGGGCGACCAGTAGAAGAAGCGCAGCGAGGCGTCCGCCCACTTCTTCAGCTCGTAGCCGGTCCGCGCGCCCGGGAAGGACAGCAGACCCAGCACCGCCCAGGCGGTCGGCGGGAGTTCACCCGATCCCGATGCCCCCGGTCCCGGCTCTTGCCTCCTCGAGATCTGACATAGCGAATTGAAATGACGCAGGGCGCGGGACGCAACCCCCTGGAGGCAGCGTGAAATTCTCCGTGATCTTCGAAGCCCAGCTGGCCGACCCGACCGTCGAGCGGGAGCACCAGGTCATCCGGGACAGCGTCGAACAGGCGGTGCTCGCCGAGCGTATGGGCTTCGACCGCGTCTGGGCCGTCGAGCACCACTCGCTCAAGTGGTACGCGCACATGAGCGCCCCCGAGATCTTCCTGACCTGGGTGGCCGCGAAGACCAGCACCACCCGGATCGGCCACGGGGTGGTGTGCATGCCGTTCAACTTCAACCACCCCGTCCGGGTCGCCGAGCGCGCGGCGATGCTCGACCTGCTCTCCGGCGGCCGCCTCGACCTCGGCGCGGGGCGCGGCGGCACCGTACAGGAGACGTCCCTGTGCGGGGTGGAAAGGGACCGTACGGCCCAGGAGGTGGAGGAAGCCCTGCGGATCGTCGGCAAGGCGTGGCAGCAGGATGAACTCGAGTACCACGGGGAACTGATCGACATCGGTCCGCATCCGATCCTGCCGCGCCCCCGGCAGGCCCCGCATCCGCCGCTCTTCCTCGCCTGCAGTCGTACGGAGACCCTCACCCAGGCCGCGGAGCTGGGCATCGGGGCACCGACCGCATCCCGGTCCGCCCCACCGCCACCGCGACCTTCAACGCCGACCACGCCTACGGCACGGCGGACGACGCGATCGCGTACGTGGAACGGCTCCGCGACGCGGGCGCCGACGAGATCATGTGCCTGATCCAGATGGGCACCGTGCCGCAGGAGGCATGCCTGGAGACCCTCCGGCAGTGGGGCGAGAAGGTCATCCCGCACTTCCGGAGCACACGCGAGGAGAACTGCGCATGACCCTGGAGGCCGACCGACCGGCCGGCCCCCGCCGCGGCCCTGCGCCGAAGCCCTGTGCCGCGAGTCGGGCGCCACCGTGGGCTGCGCCGGGCGGCCGGGCACGCCGCGGAAACCGCCGGATGCGGTCCGCTGTGTGACGAGGGTCGCGCGTACGTGGAGAGGTTGCGGGCATCCGGAGTGGAGGTCACCGAGAGGCACCACCCCGGCATGTTCCACGGGTTCTTCTCGTTGCCGGCCTACCTGGACGACGCGCGCGACGCTCTCGCCGATGAAGCGATTGCCTCGACGGCCTCTGACGGCAAAAATTGCGGTGGAGGTGGGGTCGGGGCGGGATAATTTCCCGAGATCCCACTTGAACGGGAGAGCCTCGCGCGTATACGGTGTCTTAACGCGAGGTTCTCCTGTGAAGGAAGTGTCATGACGGAAATTCTTGTGCAGGACCTGCCCGGTGGGGGCATAGCCACCGACGAGCGGGTGATCGACCACCCGGCATGGCCCGTGCTCAAGACCGCCGTGGAAGAGATCCGTCCCTGGCAGTCCAAGGACGGGTCCATCGACTTCGGCGCCGAGGGCGCTCCCTCCCGCGCCGCCGCCAAGGCCACGCTGGAGCGTGTTGTCGACGCGGTCCAGGAGCTCGCTCCGCTGCTGCCGAACAACGCCGCGTACCACCGCGCCCTCGTCGCGGACCTGCGCAAGTGGGCCGACGGCGGGTTCGTGGTCCCGGACTTCCTGGACTCGCTGCTCGCCTTCCAGCCCGCCGGGCAGCGCGCCGACGGCCTGCAGCACCTTGTCGTCTTCCCGATGTACACGCAGAACGGCAACCCCGACCGCAACCTCGAGGCCGTCGTCCTGCGCATGGTGTGGCCCGACTGGCTCGCCGAGCTCGAGCGCACGCGTTACGACAACCCGCTGTTCCTCGGCATCACGTTCGAGGACTTCACCGCCGGTTACGACACCAACTCCGCGGTGCTCTTCCCCGAGACCATCGCCGTGCGCGAGGCCCCGGAGCGCTTCACCTGGGGCGGCATCTTCTGCGACCGCGAGGCGGCCCGCTTCCGCAAGGTCACCGAGGCGGCCGTCGACACCCTCGGTCTCGAGCTGCCCGACGACATCCGCGCGATGGTGTCCGACCAGGAGCGCTGCGAGAAGGCCTTCGTCCTGTGGGACATGGTCCACGACCGCACGCACAGCCATGGCGACCTGCCGTTCGACCCGTTCATGATCAAGCAGCGCCAGCCGTTCTGGATGTACGGGCTGGAGGAGCTGCGCTGCGACCTCACCGCCTTCAAGGAGGCCGTGAAGCTGGAGGCCGAGGGCAACGCCCATGGCCGCGATGTGCAGTACGCCGTGCTCTTCGACCGGATGTTCCGCTTCCCGCTCAGCGGTGACCGCGTCCGCAACTACGACGGACTGGGCGGCCAGCTGCTCTTCGCGTACCTCCACAAGCACGACGTGGTCCGCTGGACGGACAACACCCTGAAGATCGACTGGGACCGGGCCCCGCAGGTCACCAACCAGCTCTGCGCGGAGATCGAGGAGCTGTACCGGGCCGGCATCGACCGCCCGAAGCTGGTCCACTGGTTCGCCGCGTACGAGCTGGTCTCCACCTACCTCGCTCCGCACCCGGGATCGCGCTGGGCCAAGGGCCCGGACGCCCTCGACCTGACGCTGCCGCCGCGCAAACTCGTCGACGACGTGCTTCCGGACGAGTTTCCGCTCAGCATGTTCTTTGAGGCGCTCGCCAAGAAGCTCAAGGACGTGATTGCCTCCACCAAGGGGATCACCGCGGCGGGCGCCGCGTGAGCACTCGTGCGCAGGAGGCGACGTCCATGTACGGAAACGGAAACGGGAAGCTCAGCGGAGCGGTGATCGCGGTGGCCGGCGCAGCCGGTCCGGCGGGCCGCGCCACCCTGCTGACACTCGCGGAGGCGGGCGCGACCGTGGTCGCCTCCGACGCCGACGCGGCGCGCCTGGCGGAGGCGGTCGACGCGGCGCGGTACGCGCACGGCGGGGCCACGGTCGTCGGTGACACCGTCGACCTGCTCGATCTCGGCGCGGCCCGGGAGTGGGCGACCCGTACCGAGAAGGAGTTCGGCCGGATCGACGGTCTGGTCCACCTCGTCGGCGGCTGGCGCGGCAGTGCCACCTTCCCGGAGACCGACCTCGCCGACTGGGAGCTGCTGGAGAAGCTGCTCATCAAGACCGTCCAGCACACCTCGCTGGCGTTCCACGACGGGCTGCTGCGCAGCGACCGCGGCCGCTATCTGCTGATCAGCGCGGCCGGCGCGTCCAAGCCCACCGCGGGCAACGCCGCCTACGCCGCGTCCAAGGCGGCGGCCGAGGCGTGGACGCTGGCACTGGCCGACTCCTTCCGCAAGGCGGGGGGCGCGGAGGGGCCCCGTACGGCGGCTGCCATCCTGGTGGTCAAGGCACTGGTGCACGACGCCATGCGCGCCGAGCGCCCGAACGCGAAGTTCGCGGGCTTCACGGACGTCAGGGAGCTGGCCGAGGCCATCGCCGGCGTCTGGGACCGACCCGCCCAGGAAGTGAACGGATCCCGTCTGTGGCTGACCCCGCAAACCTGAGGACCGACGCCCGCCGGCATCACGACCCGGCGGTGCGCGGATTCGCCAGCGACAATTACGCGGGAGCGCATCCGGAGGTTCTGGCGGCGATCGCCCTCGCCAACGGCGGCCACCAGGTCGCCTATGGCGAGGACGACTACACCGAGCACCTGCAGAAGATCATCCGAAGCCACTTCGGCCCGTACGCCGAAGCCTTCCCCGTCTTCAACGGCACCGGAGCCAATGTCGTCGCGCTCCAGGCGCTGACCGACCGCTGGGGCGCCGTCATCGCCGCCGAGTCCGCGCACATCAACGTGGACGAGGGCGGCGCGCCCGAGCGCATGGGCGGGCTGAAGCTGCTCACCGTACCCACACCGGACGGCAAGCTCACCCCTGAGCTCATCGACCGGCAGGCCTGGGGCTGGGAGGACGAGCACCGGGCGATGCCGCAGGTCGTCTCGATCACCCAGAACACCGAACTCGGCACGGTCTACACGCCGGACGAGATCCGGGCCATCTGCGAGCACGCCCACGAGCGCGGCATGAAGGTCCACCTGGACGGCGCGCGGATAGCCAACGCCGCGGCGTCCCTGGACGTACCGATGCGCACGTTCACCAACACCGTGGGTGTGGACGTGCTGTCGTACGGCGGCACCAAGAACGGCATGCTCTTCGGCGAGTCCGTGGTCGTCCTCAACCCGGACGCCGTGCGGGCGATGAAGCATCTGCGCAAGCTGTCGATGCAGCTCGCCTCCAAGATGCGTTTCGTCTCGGTGCAGTTGGAGGCGCTGCTCGCCAAGGACCTGTGGCTGCGCAACGCCCGGCACGCCAACGCCATGGCGCAGCGGCTCGCCGACGGGGTCCGTACCGTCGACGGCGTGGAGATCCTGTATCCGGTGCAGGCCAACGCGGTCTTCGCGCGGCTGCCGCACGAGGTGAGCGTGCGCCTGCAGAAGCGTTACCGCTTCTACTTCTGGGACGAGGCGGCCGGCGACGTCCGGTGGATGTGCGCCTTCGACACCACGGAGGACGACGTGGACGGCTTCCTTGTGGCGCTCAAGGAAGAGATGAGCAAGTAGCAGGAATTGCATAGCTATGCGGCCGACCGGATTTCGATTGACGTCCGGTCGGCCGTTTGCGTGGCCTCGGCGGGTATGGAGCTGATCCAGGAAGTACCCGAAACAGCTGCGTATCTGGCGGCGGATGAGGTCATCGACCACGAGCACCCACTGGTACGGGAGACGGCGGCGCGCCTGCGCGCGGAAGCGTCCGACGCATACGCATACGCCAAAGCCGCCTTCGAATTCGTACGCGACACCATCCCGCACTCGTACGACTCGGGAGACATGCGCGTCACCTGGCGCGCCTCCGACGTACTCGGGCAGCGCACCGGCATCTGTTACGCCAAGGCGCACGCCCTGGCCGCCCTGCTGCGCGGGCTCGCGGAAGGCATCCCCACCGGTATGTGCTACCAGGGGCTGGGGGTCATCCACGGCCTGGTCGCCGTCAAGCTCCCGGGCCACGAGACATGGGCGCGGCAGGACCCGCGCGGCAACAAACCAGGAATCGACGCGCAGTTCTCGCCGGACCGGGAACAACTGGCCTTCACGGCCCGCACCGAGGAGGGCGAGACCGACTACCCCACCGTGTACGCGTCGCCCCCGCAGCCCGTGCTGAAATCGCTCCAGGAGGCTTCCGGCCGGGGCCAGTTGTGGCAGCTGCTGCCCACCGCACTCTGACGCCCCGCCACTTCGACGCAAGGCAGGACATGACTCTCGCACTGCTGTCTCGGACGAGGTACGCGCGCTCGTACCGGGATTCACCCCTCTCGCCGTCGAGGCCCGCGGTCTCGTCAACGGGCCCAGCGACGAGGCGAGTTCCGCCCTCCTGGACGCCGCGACCCGGCGGCTCACCGAGGAGTCGGTGAACGCCGTCTTCCTGCTGGAGAGCCTGGCCCCCATGCCCCGTGTCGAACTCATGGCCGCGGGCAACGAACTCGCCGAGACGCTGGAGAAGTACAGCCCCGGGGCGGACATTTCGGTCCGTACCCCGGGGTGACGCTTCGGCCGGGGCCCGCCCGCTCAGCCTGCCTCGCGCACCTGATCGGGGGTCGGCGCCGTCCCGCCGAGGTGAGCGGGGATCCACCAGGTGTCCTGCGCGTCCTTGGGGCGTACGGGATAGGAGCGCTGCGCGGCCTCCAGCAGCTCCTGTACGCGCTCGCGCAGCCGCCGGGTGATCGCACCGGCGTACTCGTCGGTGGGTGCCGGCATCGGCTCACCGACGCGCATCGTGATGGGGATGTGGCTGCGGCCGAAGTTGCGCGGGCGGCCCTTGGTCCAGATCCGCTGGGTACCCCACAGTGCCATCGGGATCAGGGGCACGCCGGCCTCCTGGGCAAGGCGCGCGGCACCCGACTTGAAGCTCTTCAGCGTGAAGGACTGGGAGATCGTCGCCTCCGGGAACACGCCGATGATCTCACCGGACCGCAAGGCGTCGAGCGCGTGCGCGTAGGACGCCTCACCCTTCGCCCGGTCCACCGGGATGTGCTTCATCGCGCGCATCAGCGGCCCGGACACCGTGTGCCGGAACACCGACTCCTTGGCCATGAAGCGGACCATCCGGTTGGAGGACCGGGCGGTCAGTCCCGTGAAGATGAAGTCCAGATAGCCGATGTGGTTCGAGACCAGGACGGCACCGCCCGTGCGCGGGATGTTCTCTGTCCCCTTCATGTCGATCCGCAGATCGAGCGCCTTGAAGAGGGTGTGCGCCGCACCGATCACGGGGCGATATACCAGTTCTGCCATCTCGAGGGGGACCCTTCTCTCATGCCTGGGGGGTTCTCCCGGCGGAAGTTACGCTGCCGTAGGTTGCGGCAATGGTGCAGATCGTGCCCCATGCGCGCGCGAGTGGCCAGTCCTGCCGCCCGCGGGCGGCGAGATTCTCGTCACGTCAGCCGGAGCGCGCCGTCACCCTGCGCAGCAGCAAGTACATCTCGCAGCCCAGGCAGTAGCCGAACGCGGAGTTCAGGAAGGCGGCGGCCAGAGCGGCCGCAGTCGCCGTCATCCCGAGCCACAGCGCGCCCGCTGCGTAGCCGGCCAGAGCGACCGCGGCGAAGGCGAGGCCCACGGCCTGCGCGAAGCGGGGCGGCGCCGCGTCCTCGAACTCCGTCGGCGGGCCGATGCGCGGCCGGACCGCGGTGCGGAACAGCAGTCCGTACGGCGAACGCTGTACGCCGGCGAACGCGCCCAGCGCGAAGCACAGCGTCTGCCACGCCAGCAGCCAGACGCTCCCGGTGATCAGTACGCCAGCCAGCACGACGGTGGTGACGGCCGCGCCGAACCGGGGGCCCCTGATGTCGATGTCCATGGGCACCAGCATGGCGCAGCCGGTACCGCGCCGAGGACCGGGAATTCTTGCGGTCCCGTGAATGCTGGAACGGGGGATGACCGGACTGATGGTGTGTGTGGTGGTGCTCGCGGCCGCGAGCGCCTTCGGGCTGCTGCACAAGCGGCGCGGCGGGAGGCTGAAGGTGCGCGCGCGGGACAACGAGAGGCGGCTCGGCGCGACCGAGCTGGGCGCGGAACTGGGGACACGGGCGACGCTGGTCCAGTTCTCCAGCGCCTTCTGCCAGCCCTGCCGGGCGACCCGGCGGACACTCGCCGATGTGACGGCCATGGTGGCGGGTGTCGCCCATGTCGAACTCGACGCCGAGGAGCACCTCGCCCTGGTGCGTGAGCTGGGCATCATGAAGACGCCGACCGTGCTGGTGCTGGACGGCCGGGGGCGCATCGTCCGCAGGGCCGCCGGGCAGCCCCGGAAGGCCGACGTCATCGCCGCACTCGGCGAAGCGGTGTGAGCGGGGGCCTTGACGCGGCTCGCATCTCCCGGTGAGCACTTGACTGCACCCACCACGAATCGTCAGTCTGACGCCATGCGGCCACAACTCCTTCTCCACGGCCGGGTCCAGACGGCTGGCAGAAGGACAAGTCCATGACGGCTTCGCCCGGTATCGGCACTCTCCGGCCGGCCTCGCCCGACCTCCTGCGCTCCGTCTTCCGGCAGCACGCCGCCGGTGTCGCGGTGATCACCGCGGCGGGGGAGCGCCCCGTCGGATTCACCGCCACCTCGCTCAACTCGGTCGCCGCCGAGCCGCCGCTGATCTCGTTCGGGGTGGGCAGCGGCTCCTCCAGCTGGCCCGTCATCGCCGAGGCCGAGCACATCGGCGTACACATACTCGGCGAGCACCAGCAGGAGCTGGCCGCCACTTTCGCCCGCAGCGGTGCCGACCGCTTCGCACCGCCCACCGAATGGCGTACCGGGCCGGAGGGTGTTCCGGTGCTCGACGGCGTGCTGGCGTGGCTGGTGTGCCGGGTGGTGGCGCGGGTGCCGGCCGGGGACCACCGCATCGTGGTCGCGCAGGCCGTCGTCGGCGACCCCGCGGGAGCGGGGCGGCCGCTGATCTACCACCAGGGGCGCTTCAACGCGCTGAGGGACTGACGCCCGCCGGTTACGCAGCGTTGCCAAGGTCACAGTTCAAAGCGCTTGCTTACCGGGAAGTAGCTGGGTGTACTGACGAGTAATATTTCGTTCGGAGCGCGGCCCGCCCCGACCGGGATCCGCCCAGTAAGGCGCCTATGCTGCCAAGCACAAGGCAGCTCAATAGAGACGATGCAGTAGGAGAGCCGGCGTGAGCTTGAGGATCGTTGTCTGTGTGAAGTACGTGCCCGACGCCACCGGCGACCGGCACTTCGCCGATGACCTGACCGTCGACCGCGATGACGTGGACGGCCTGCTGTCGGAGCTGGACGAGTACGCGGTCGAGCAGGCGCTGCAGATCGCCGACGAGGCGGACGACGCGGAGATCACCGTGCTGACCGTGGGTCCGGAGGATGCCAAGGACGCGCTGCGCAAGGCGCTGTCGATGGGTGCGGACAAGGCCGTTCACGTCGAGGACGACGATCTGCACGGCTCGGATGTGATGGGCACCTCGCTGGTGCTCGCGAAGGCGATCGAGAAGACCGGCTACGACCTGGTCATCTGCGGTATGGCCTCCACCGACGGCACCATGGGCGTGCTGCCGGCGATCCTCGCCGAGCGCCTGGGCGTTCCGCAGGTCACGCTGCTGTCCGAGGTCTCGGTCGAGGACGGCACCGTGACGGGCCGCCGGGACGGCGACGCCGCGGCCGAGCAGCTTCAGGCGTCCCTGCCTGCCGTGGTGTCGGTGACCGACCAGTCGGGCGAGGCGCGTTACCCGTCCTTCAAGGGCATCATGGCCGCCAAGAAGAAGCCGGTTGAGTCCCTGGACCTGGAGGACCTGGAGATCGACGCCGACGAGGTCGGCCTCGAGGGCGCCTGGACCAAGGTCGACTCCGCCGCGCAGCGTCCGGCCCGCACCGCCGGCACGATCGTCAAGGACGAGGGCGAGGGCGGCAAGCAGCTGGCCGAGTTCCTTGCGAGCCAGAAGTTCATCTAAGGCTCTCTGCCCCCAACTGCCCCCAGTTCTTCGTACTTGCAGGAGAGAAGAAGTCCCATGGCTGAAGTTCTCGTCTACGTCGACCACGTGGACGGCGCCGTCCGCAAGCCCACCCTCGAACTGCTGACGCTGGCCCGCCGTATCGGCGAGCCCGTCGCGGTCTTCCTCGGCGCCGGTGCCGACGCCGCCGCCTCCGTGCTCGCCGAGCACGGCGCGGTCAAGGTGCTGGCCGCCGACGCCGCCGAGTTCGCCGACTACCTCGTCGTCCCCAAGGTCGACGCGCTGCAGGCCGCCTACGAGGCCGTCTCCCCGGCCGCCGTCCTCGTCCCCTCCTCCGCCGAGGGCAAGGAGATCGCGGCCCGCCTCGCGGTCCGTATCGGCTCCGGCCTCATCACCGACGCCGTCGACATCGAGGCCGGCGACGAGGGCCCGGTGGCCACCCAGTCGGCGTTCGCCGCCGCCTTCACCACCAAGTCCCGCATCTCCAAGGGCACCCCGGTCATCACCGTCAAGCCCAACTCGGCCCCCGTCGAGGCCGCTCCGGCCGCCGGCACGGTCGAGCAGCTCGCCGTGACCTTCGGCGCGCAGGCCACCGGCACCAAGGTTGTCTCCCGCACGCCGCGCGAGTCCACCGGCCGCCCCGAGCTGACCGAGGCCGCGATCGTCGTCTCCGGCGGCCGCGGCGTCAACGGCGCCGAGAACTTCCACATCATCGAAGCCCTGGCCGACTCCCTCGGTGCCGCCGTCGGCGCCTCCCGCGCCGCCGTCGACGCCGGCTGGTACCCGCACTCCAACCAGGTCGGCCAGACCGGCAAGTCCGTCTCCCCGCAGCTCTACATCGCCTCCGGGATCTCCGGCGCCATCCAGCACCGCGCCGGCATGCAGACCTCCAAGACCATCGTCGCCATCAACAAGGACGCCGAAGCCCCGATCTTCGACCTGGTCGACTATGGCGTCGTCGGCGACCTGTTCGAGGTCGTCCCGCAGCTGACCGACGAGGTCAAGACCCGCAAGGGCTGACCTGCAGGATCTCGGCAAACCCGGGGCCGCGTGGTGATCTTCACCGCGCGGCCCCGGGCTGTTCCGGGCAAACATTGACGCAGGTCGGCACGGAGACTAATTTTGCTATACGGATTGTTGATTCCGTGAAGCGGAAAATAGGAGGGTGCGGGATGGGTCAGCACGAGAAGGTGGCAACGAGCCTCGCAGGCGCGGTCAGCGAGGGCATCAGCGCCTCCCTCGCCCCGGTGGACGCGGAGCTCGCCCGCCGCTACCCGGGAGACCCCGGCACCCGCCAGCCCGTCCACACCGTCTACGTTCCCGGCGACGTCTTCGAGCCCGGCACCGTCCGCTCCTGGGGCGACCAGGCCCTCGCCGCCCTCGACGAGCACGCCCCCGACGCCGCCACCCTCGCCGGTGTCCTCGGCATCTCCGACGAACTCGCCGGCCCGGTCTACGAGCGCGTACGGGCCAAGCTCCAGCGGGAGCCCATCGAGGACCTGCGTATCGACTTCGAGGACGGCTACGGGCCGCGCCCGGACGACGAGGAGGACTCCGCCGCCGCCCGCGCCGCGCGCCTGGTCGCCGACGCGTTCGCGCACGGCACCCCCGAGAACACCGCCCCCTACATGGGCATCCGGATGAAGTGCATGGAGGCGGCCGTCCGCGACCGCGGCATCCGCACGCTGGACATCTTCCTCACCGGCCTGATGGAGGCGGGCGGGCTCCCCGAGGGCCTGGTCCTGACGCTGCCCAAGGTGACGTACCCCGAGCAGGTCACCGCGATGGTGCGGCTGGCCGAGGAGTTCGAGAAGGCACGCGGACTGGAGCAGGGCCGGATCGGCTTCGAGATCCAGATCGAGACCAGCCAGTCGATCCTGGCCGCCGACGGCACCGCCGCCGTCGCCCGTATGATCGACGCCGCCGAGGGCCGGGCCACCGGACTGCACTACGGCACCTTCGACTACAGCGCCTGCGTCGGCGTCAGCGCCGCCTACCAGTCCAGCGACCACCCGGCCGCCGACCACGCCAAGGCCGTCATGCAGGTCGCCGCCGCCGGCACCGGCGTACGCGTCTCGGACGGCTCCACCAATGTCCTGCCGGTCGGCCCGACGGCGCACGTGCACGAAGCGTGGAAGCTGCACTACGGCCTCACCCGCCGCGCGCTGGCCCGTGCGTACTACCAGGGCTGGGACATGCACCCCGGCCACCTGCCCACCCGTTACGCCGCCGTCTTCGCCTTCTACCGCGAGGGACTTGAGCCCGCCGCCGCCCGGCTCGCCGCCTATGTGGCCAAGACGGAGGGCGACATCATGGACGAGCCCGCCACCGCCAAGGCCCTCAGCGGCTATCTGCTGCGCGGACTGGACTGCGGCGCCCTCGACACCGAAGAGGTCGCCCGGCTCACCGGCCTGACCCGCGCCGATCTGGAGGCGTTCGCGATCCCGCGCCGGGCAGCCCTGACGGTCACCACTCCGTAGCGCCAACAGGGGCCCCAAAGCCCGCCGCTTCTGCCCCGTACTCCGTACGCGACCACAGCCGCCACACAGGGAGCGGGGCAGCGGTGTCTTCGGGGGAGAAGGCGTACGGCCGAGAGGCTGAACGTTGGGCGCCTACGGTCAGCGGCGGCTGCGGCGTGTGGTGGTCTTGCGGTAGCCGAAGGGGCCGGGAAGGTCCACTGAGGTCGTGCGCCGACCTGTCGAGGAGTAAGTGCGCCTGGCACCATCGCCCTTGCTGACCGTGATGGACACGGACTTCCGGTTGATGTTGAGGCGGACGCCCGGGAATATTCGGAAGCTCTTGCGGAAGGTGACGGGCACGTCGTGCTCCTTTCGTTGATCGTGCGTCTTCCCAGCGTTCCCGTCGTTACGCGCTTCGCACTGACCCTGACGCTTCGTCACAAGGCGTCAGCGCGAGGGCCGTAGCCGGAGCGGCTCGCCCTCCCCGCTGCGTCCGAGGGCGCCGCAAGCGGCGAGGCGTCCCCGTCCGGCACCGCGAAACCGCCCGGGGCGGGGACGGCGGCAAGGGATTCGGCGGTACGGAGGGTGGTTCGGCGGAGTCGGCGGGGGCCGGCTCGTCGGGCGGTTCGACCGGTTCCGGTTCGCCGGAGCTTCGAGGGCCGGCGGCGGAGGGACCACAGGCTCGCACGGTGGCGGCGAGCCCGCCCCCGCACCGGTCTGCTGAACCCGGTGCACCGGGTGACCGGGTGAACCGCCCGTCAGGCCGAGGGCGGGATCTCGCCCGAGCCGCGCACGATCAGCCGGGTCGGCAACTCGATCCGCTCGGGCGCGCCGCCCGCGCCCTCCAGCCGGCGGAACAGTCGCTCGGCGGCCGTCCGGCCCAGCCGCGCGGCGTCCTGAGCGACGACGGTCAGGCCGGGCTGGAGCAGCTCGGCGAGCTCGATGTCGTCGAAGCCGACCAGGGCGACGGGGCGGTCCCAGCCGGCCAGGACGCGTACCGCTGTCACGGTCACCCGGTTGTTGCCCGCGAACAGAGCGGTGACAGGTTGCGGCCCGCTGAGCATCGCGGCGGCGGCGGACCGGACCCGGGAGGGTTCGGTGGAGCCGAGCGATACCCAGGACCCGTCCACCGGGAGCCCGGCCTCGTCCATTGCCGCGCGGTAGCCGCGCAGCCGCTCGCTCGCCGTGTGGATCCGCGGCTGGTCTCCGATGAAGCCGATCCGGCGGTGGCCCTGGGCGATCAGGTGGGCGACGCCCTCGCAGGCACCGCCGAAGCTGTCGGAGAGCACCACGTCGGCGTCGATCCGGCCGGCCGGGCGGTCCACGAAGACGGTGGCGATGCCCGCCTTGATCTCGGGCTCCAGGTAGCGGTGGTCGTCACCGGCCGGGATGACGATCAGCCCGTCCACGCGGCGGGCGCACAGCGCGAGCACGAGTTCCTGCTCGCGCTCGGGGTCCTCGGCGCTGGAGCCGTTGATGAGCAGCGCGCCGTGGGCGCGGGCCACCTCTTCCACGGCGCGGCTCAGCGGGCCGTAGAAGGGGTCGGCGAGATCCTCCAGGACCAGGCCGATGCTGGCCGTACGGCCCTTGCGCAGCACCCGGGCGCTGTCGTTGCGACGGAAGCCCAGGGCGTCGATGGCCTCCTGGACGCGGCGCTCGGTGTCCGGGGTGACACCCGGCTCTCCGTTGACCACTCGGGAGACCGTCTTGAGGCCGACTCCGGCGCGGGCGGCGACGTCCTTCATGGTCGGCCGGTTGCCGTAACGGGGCTCGGGCTGGCGGGCGGTCTCGGCCACGGTGCGCTGTCCTGTCGTTGTCGGCATTGGCGTCGTCGGAGGATCCTATAAGTGTGGTGTCGAGCATAGAGCCTGGACAACGTTGTCAGAGGAAGGGAGACTGGTCACCGAATCCGTCTCTCGCCCCCTCCCACCTGGAGATCCGACCCTGATGCACACCGACCTCGTCGCCGCCCTCGACATCGGCGGCACCAAGATCGCCGGCGCGCTGGTGGACGGCGGCGGGCGGATTCTGGTCCGTGCGCAGTGCCCGACGCCCGCCCAGGAGGACGGCGCGACGGTGATGCGCGCCGTGGACGCGGTGCTCGCCGAGCTGGCCGAATCGCCGCTGTGGGCGCGCACGCAGGCCCTCGGCATCGGCAGCGCGGGCCCGGTGGACGCCGTCGCGGGTACGGTCAGCCCGGTCAACGTCCCCGGCTGGCGCGGGTTTCCGCTCGTCGAGCGGGTGCGCCGGACCGTCGGCGGCATGCCCGTCACGCTGGTCGGCGACGGGGTCGCGATGACGGCCGCGGAGCACTGGCAGGGCGCGGCCCGCGGCTTCGACAACGCGCTGTGCCTGGTCGTCTCGACCGGTGTCGGCGGCGGCCTCGTGCTGGGCGGTCGGCTTCACCCGGGCCCGACCGGCAACGCCGGGCACATCGGCCACATCAGCGTCGACCTGGACGGCGATCTGTGCCCGTGCGGGTCCAGAGGCTGCGTCGAGCGGATCGCCAGTGGCCCCAACATCGCGCGGCGCGCGGTCGAGAACGGCTGGCGTCCGGGGCCGGACGGCGATCTCACGGCCGCCGCGGTCGCTGCCGCCGCGCGGGCCGGGGACCCGGTCGCCGGCGCCTCGTTCGACCGGGCGGCTCAGGCGCTGGCCGCCGGGATCGCCGCCACCGCGACGCTCGTCGAGATCGACATCGCGGTGATCGGCGGGGGAGTCGCCGGCTCGGGCGAGGTGCTCTTCGCACCGCTGCGCCGCGCGCTGCAGAACTACGCGACGCTGTCGTTCGTGCGCGGCCTGCGCGTCGTGCCCGCGCTGACGGGCACGGACGCGGGCCTGGTGGGCGCGGCGGCGGCCGCCTCGCTCGCGGGAGCGAACGAGGCACCGGCGGCGGTCACCGGCTGAACGCCGCGCCGCGGAGCGGGGCCGGCAGTGGCGGCCGGCCTCGCCCCGCCGACCCGCACGCGTCGCCTGATGGCCCGGCTCGCAGGCTCGCAGGTTCGCACCAGCCATGGCGGGCGCGCTGTAGTCCCGCGCGCCTCGCGTGACGGTGTCGTCGTCGGTCTGCGCCGGAATGGTCGCGTCCGGAGCCTGACCGCCGCCGCCGTCGGCTCCGCCCGGCGCCCACGCGACGCGCGCGCCGCGTCGGGCGGCCCGCTCGGCTCCGGTACGGGACGACGCACCGTCCCCGGTTCCGGGTTTCCGTGGCAGGGTGTTGCGGGCAAGCCACTGAGGGCTACGGAAGAGGGGGAATCGTGATTGTCTGGATCAACGGTGCGTTCAGTGCGGGCAAGACGAGCGCGGCACGCGAACTGATCGACCTGATCCCGAACAGCACGTTCTACGACCCGGAACTCATCGGCGCCGGACTGCGAAGCCTGCTGCCGCAGAAGCGGCTCACCGACGTGAGCGACTATCAGGACCTGTCCATCTGGCGCCGCATGGTCGTCGACACCGCGGCCTCGCTGCTGGCCGAGCTGGGCGGAGTGCTGGTGGTGCCCATGACCGTGCTGCGGCAGGAGTACCGCGACGAGATCTTCGGGGGGCTCGCCGCCCGGCGCATTCCGGTACGGCATGTGCTGCTCGCCCCCGAGGAAACGATCCTGCGCGAACGCATAGCCGACCGCGAGGAGTTCGACGGCGACCCCGAGGGCAGTGAGCGCGTCAGGCAGTGGGCGTACGACCACATCGAGCCGTACCGCACCGCGCTGACCTGGCTCACCGCCGACGCCCATGTGATCGACAACAGCGCCCTCACGCCGTACGCGACGGCCGCGTGCATCGCCGAGGCGGTACGGACCGGGGCTGCCGGGGCCTGCGACATCGTGCAGACACCCGAGCCCACCGCGGAGACGCTCGCAGCCGGGGTGCTGCTCTTCGACGAGCACGACCGGGTGCTGCTCGTCGATCCGACGTACAAGCCCGGCTGGGAGTTTCCCGGCGGCGTCGTCGAGCGGGGCGAGGCGCCGGCCCGGGCCGGGATGCGTGAGGTCGCCGAGGAGGTCGGCTTCCAGCTGGACCAGGTACCCAGGCTGTTGGTGGTCGACTGGGAGCCGCCCAGGCCGCCGGGGTACGGCGGACTGCGGCTGCTGTTCGACGGCGGCCGGCTCGACAGCGAGCAGGCCGGGAGCCTGCTGCTGCCGTGCGCCGAACTGCGCGGCTGGCGCTTCGTCACCGAGGAGGAAGCGTCCGGGCTGCTGCCGCCGGTCCGCTTCGACCGGCTGCGCTGGGCGCTGCGGGCCCGCGAGCGGTCAACCGTGCTCAACCTCGAAGCCGGAGTCCCCGTCGGTTGAGTCGTCGGTTGAGTCGTCGGCCGAGGCGTCGGCCGACGCCTTCAGTACGGCCGCCGCGTCCTGGGTCAGCGGGTCGCCGTGGCCGAAGCAGACGGTGGACGGGGCGAGCGCCGCCAGCCGCCGGAAGGAGGCGACGGCCCGGGCCCGGTCGACGTTGAACACCCCCACCATCACCTGGCCGACGCCGGCCACGCAGTCACCCGTGAACAGCACGCCGTGCCGCGGAAGATGGACGCCGATGCTGCCGTCCGTGTGGCCGGGGGAGTGCAGGACCCGCGCCCCGTCGCCGAAGCCGAGCTCGTCGCCGTCCGCCAGCTCCCGGTCCACGCGGGTGGCCGGAGCGGGCGGCACGGTGAGCCCGTGCGCGTACAACGGCCGCTCCCAGTCCAGCAGTACGGGCTCGGGCACAGGCCGCTCGCCGCGGATCACCGGGGCGTCGAGCCGGTGCGCCAGGACCGACGCCCCGTAGCGGCCCGCGAGTTCCTCGGCCGCGCCGATGTGGTCGCGGTGGCAGTGGGTGAGGACGATCCGGCGGATGTTCTCCGGGCGTAGGCCCAGACTCCGTACCGCCGCCTCGATCTCGTGGGCCGACGTGGCGTTTCCGGCGTCGATCAGGGTCAGTTCCGTGCCGTCGCGCCAGAGGTACGCCTGGCCGATCGGGAAGCGGAACATGTGGAGCTGCTCGGGGATTACCTCTACGAGATCCATGTGGCGAACGTAGTTACCGGGCGCCGCTCGACGCATGGATATTCGCTGCCGGCGATCTACGCCGAGCGCTTAACACTCAACGCTCAACGCTTCTTGGACTCGGCGTAGTTGACCAGGAACAGCGCCTCGGCGACCGAGAGCCGCTCCAGCTCCTGCGGCGAGACGCTTTCGTTGACCGCGTGGATCTGCGCCTCCGGCTCGCTCAGGCCGATGAGCAGGATCTCCGCCTCGGGGTAGAGCGCCGCGAGGGTGTTGCACAGCGGGATCGAGCCGCCCATACCGGAGGACTGCATCTCCTCACCCGGGTACGCGACGCGCATCGCCTCGGCCATCGAGGTGTACGCCGGGCTGCTGGTGTCCGCCTGGAACGGCTGCCCCTGGCCCACCTGCTCCACGGACACCCGCGCGCCCCACGGCGTGTGCGACTCCAGGTGCGCGGTCAGCAGATTGGTGGCCTCGGCGGCGTCCTGGCCGGGCGGCACCCGCAGGCTGATCTGGGCGCGGGCGCTCGCCTGGAGGGACGGCGTGGCGCCCACGACCGGCGGGCAGTCGATGCCGATCACGGTGACGGCGGGCCGGGCCCAGATCCGGTCGGCGACGGTGCCGTGGCTGATCAGCCCGACGCCGTCGAGCACCTTGGCGTCCTTGCGGAAGTCTTCCTCCGGGTAGTCCAGGCCGTCCCACGTCGCGTCCGTGCCGAGCCCGTCGACGGTCGTCGAGCCGTCCTCGGCGCGCAGCGAAGCCAGTACGTGGATCATCGCGGCGAGCGCGTCCGGAGCGGCGCCGCCGAACTGGCCGGAGTGCAGGTTGCCTTGGAGGGTGTCGATACGGACGCGCAGCATGGTCATGCCGCGCAGGGTCGCCGTGACCGTCGGCAGGCCCACCCGGAAGTTGCCGGTGTCCCCGATGACGATCGTGTCGGCGGTGAGCAGCTCGGGGTGCGCCTCGGCGTACTGCTCCAGGCCGCCCGTGCCCTGCTCCTCGGAGCCCTCCACGATGACCTTGACGGAGACCGGGATGCCGCCGTTGGCCTTGAGGGCGCGCAGCGCGAGCAGGTGCATGATGAAGCCGCCCTTGCAGTCGGCGGCGCCGCGCCCGAACCAGCGGCCGTCGCGCTCGGTCAGCTCGAACGGCGGGGAGTCCCAGGAGGCCAGGTCGAGCGGCGGCTGCACGTCGTAGTGGGCGTAGAGGAGAACGGTGGGCGCGCCCTCGGGGCCGGGCAGGAAGCCGTAGACCGACTGCGTTCCGTCCGGCGTGTCGAGCAGTGCGACGTCCTGGAAGCCCTCGGCGTGCAGCGCGTCGGTGATCCAGCGGGCAGCCGCCTCGCACTCGCTCTTGGGGAACTGGGCCGGATCCGCCACCGACTGGAAGGCCACCAGCTCGGCCAGCTCCGTCTTGGCGCGGGGCATCAGCGAGGCGATGGTCTCGGCGACCGGGTTCGGCGACATGGGCACGCTCCTCGTGGGTGCGACGTTGTGTACGTGTAGGTGTACGTACGCGTGTACGGCTGGATGGAGCCGATCCTCCCACAGCGGGGCCGGGCAGGCCCGCGCCGTAGGATGCGGTCGGTAGCCGGAGCAACTGGTCGGATCAGGAGCAGAAGCACATCGTGAGCAGCGAGAACGCAGACACCGGCAGCGAGCGCGACGAGCCGGCCGGCGAGGTCGGCGGGACGGGCGGGACGGGCGGGGCGGCCGGCGAGTCGGTCTGGGATGTCGTCGTGGTGGGGGCGGGCCCCGCGGGGGCTTCCGCGGCGTATGCGGCGGCGGTCGCCGGGCGGCGGGTGCTGCTGCTGGAGAAGGCCGAACTGCCCCGGTACAAGACGTGCGGCGGCGGCATCATCGGCCCGTCGCGGGACGCGTTGCCACCCGGCTTCCAACTCCCTCTCAGAGACCGGGTGCACGCCGTCACCTTCTCGCTGAACGGGAAGCTGACCCGCACCCGCCGTTCCCGGCACATGCTCTTCGGCCTCATCAACCGTTCCGAGTTCGACGCGGGGCTGGTCGAGGAGGCGCGGAAGGCGGGCGCGACCTTGCGTACGGGCGTGACGGTGAGCCGGGTCGAGCAGCACGGGCCCGCCGTACCCGACCGCCGGACCGTCGCCGTCGTACTGTCCGGCGGGGAGACGATTCTGGCGCGGGCCGTCGTCGGCGCGGACGGCAGTGCCGGCCGGATCGGAGCCCATGTCGGCGTGAAACTCGACCAGGTGGACCTCGGTCTCGAGGCGGAGATCCCCGTTCCCGCCACGGTCGCCGAGGACTGGGCGGGGCGGGTGCTCATCGACTGGGGCCCGATGCCGGGGAGTTACGGCTGGGTGTTCCCCAAGGGCGACACCCTGACCGTCGGGGTGATCTCGGCGCGCGGCGAGGGTGCCGGCACCAAGCGCTATCTGGAGGACTTCATCGCCCGGCTGGGGCTGGCCGGTTTTGAACCGTCGCTGTCGTCCGGCCATCTCACGCGGTGCCGCAGTGACGACTCGCCGCTGTCCCGCGGCCGGGTGCTGGTGTGCGGCGACGCGGCGGGGCTGCTGGAGCCGTGGACCCGGGAGGGGATCTCGTTCGCGCTGCGCTCGGGGCGCCTCGCGGGGGAGTGGGCGGTGCGGATCGCCGAGGCCCAGGATGCGGTGGACGCGCGCAGGCAGGCCCTCAACTACGCCTTCGCCATCAAGGCCGGGCTGGGGGTGGAGATGGGAGTCGGGCGGCGGATGCTCACGGTCTTCGAGCGCCGCCCGGGGCTGTTGCACGCGGCGATCACCGGTTTCCGGCCGGCCTGGCGGGCGTTCGCCCGGATCACCCGAGGGTCGACGTCGCTGGCCGAGCTGGTACGGACCCACCCGGCGGCCCGGCGCGCGCTGACCGCGTTCGACCGGAGGCAGCAGGGCCGCAGGCAGGAGGAACGGGGCCAGGAGCAGGTCAGCGCGTCACGGTGAGCCGGAAGACGGGGTGCTTGGGTGCCGCGGCACGCAGCTCCTCGTCGGAGGACTTGGCGTTGACGTCGCCGAAGAAGCGGCCGACCTCCCAGCCCCAGCGCTCGAGGTAGGTGCGGAGGATCTCGGGCTCTCGTCGTCGGAGAGTTCGACGGCGGTGAAGGTCCGCGTCTTCCGGCCGACCTGGAGCTTCCCGCCGCCCGCGGCACGCATGTTGCGCACCCATTCGGAGTGGCCGCGGGCGGAGACCAGATACGGGCCGCCCTCGTACGGCAGCGGGTTCACCGGGACGCGGCGCCACTCGCCGCTCTTGCGGCCGAGCACGGACAGTTCGTTCGTGCCGGCGAGGTTGCCTTCGAGCTCTTCGGGCAGTTCAACCGCGTCGTCGAGGAGCGTGAGGCGTTCTTCACTCACGGCCCAACTGGCCCACGGCGTGGGCCTGCTGAACGGCCAGGCCGCCGGGACCGGTTCCGGCAGCAGCGCCGGGTCCTGACGCAGCACCCGCTGGTGCAGTGTCCGCAGCGCCGGCCCCGGCCACTGCCTCCGACGAGCTACTACGCGAGGAGTACGCCTGATCACCCCGCCCGGCTGACGCCCCGCCCGCCGGGCCCGGTCTAGCGTGGCCGGTATGGAAGAGCAGCGTGCGCGCTCCTGCGGCGGTCCGCCCTGGCACCGGGGCGGACCGCCCAGGTGGCGGCAGTGGACGGCCGGGCGGGCGCCCGGCCGCCCGCCCTGGGCCTCCTCCCTCGCGGTCGCGGTGTTCGCGCAGGTGGGGACGGGTTTTGCGGAGCACGGTCAGCTCGACCGCACGCCGGTCGACGCGTTCGCCAGAATCCTGCTGCTCATCGGCCCGGCGATGCTCGTGCTGAGGCACCGGTACCCGGTGCCGGTGGCGTTCGGCACGTCGGCCGCGGCGCTGGTGTACCTGGCCGGCGGCTACCCGTACGGCCCGGTGTTCATCAGCGTCGCGCTGGGCGCCCTCTCCGCCGTCGTCAGCGGACACCGCAGAGCGGCCTGGGGCGCGGTCGGCGCCCTGTGGGCGGGCCATCTGCTGATCGGCCACCGGCTCTACAAGGTGCTGCCGCCGGCCGGGGACGGGCCGTCGCCCTGGGGTCCGGAGCTGGCTGTCGGCGCCTGGGTGGCGGCGATTCTCGCCGCGTCCGAGGTCGTCCGCGTACGCAGGGAGCAGTGGGCCCGGGACCGGGCCGAGCGCGAGGCGGCCGAGAAGCGCCGCGTCGGCGAGGAGCGGCTGCGCATCGCCCGGGAGCTGCACGACGTACTGGCGCACAGCATCTCGGTGATCAACGTCCAGGCGGGGGTCGGGCTGGCGCTGCTGGACACCGACCCGGAGCAGGCCCGTACCGCGCTCACCACCATCAAGTCGGCGAGCAAGGAGGCGCTGGGGGAGGTCCGGCAGGTCCTGGACACCCTGCGCACGCCGGGCGACGCGCCGCGCGCACCCGCCCCGGGCCTCGACCGGCTGCCGGAACTCGTCGAACAGGCAGCGGGCGCGGGGCTCACCGTGGACGTCGAGACGTACGGCGAGCCGACCGCGGTGCCGCCGGGCGCGGACCTCGCCGCCTTCCGGATCGTCCAGGAGGCGCTGACCAACGTCGTCCGGCACTCGGGCTCCCGGACCGCCAAGGTCCGGATCGGCTGGGCGCCGGACGGGCTCGAACTGCGCGTCGACGACGAGGGACCCGCCACCGGCGGCGACGCGGGCGGCAGCGGCAACGGCTTGGTGGGGATGCGCGAGCGCGCCGCCGCGCCGGGTGGCACGATCGAAGCCGGCCCGCGCCGCGACGGCGGTTTCCGGGTGCTGGCCCGTCTTCCCCTGGCACCGAAGGAGCACCCTCGATCCGCGTTCTGCTCGCCGACGACCAGCTGCTGGTACGGGCAGGCTTCCGGGCGCTGCTCGACGCCCAGCCGGACATCGAGGTGGCGGGAGAGGCGGCCGACGGCGAGGAGGCCGTACGCCTGGTACGCGAACTGCGCCCCGACATCGTCCTGATGGACATCAGGATGCCCCGGCTCGACGGACTCGCGACCACCCGGCGTATCACCGGCGATGCGTCGCTCGCCGCGGTGAAGGTGGTCATGCTCACCACGTTCGAGCTCGACGAGTACGTCTTCGAGGCGATCCGGTCCGGCGCCTCGGGCTTTCTGGTCAAGGACACCGAGCCGGAGGAACTGCTCCGGGCGGTACGGGCCGTCGTGGACGGCGACGCGCTGCTCTCGCCCGTGACGCGCCGGCTGATCGCCGAGTTCGCGGCCCGGTCGAAGGAGCCCGCGGCGGCCGAGGGACTGAGTCAACTCACCGAGCGGGAGCGGGAGGTGATGGCCCTGGTGGGAATCGGTCTGTCCAACGAGGAGATCGCGCGCCGACTGGTCGTCAGCCCGCTCACCGCCAAGACCCATGTCAGCCGGACCATGGTCAAGCTCGGCGCCCGGGACCGGGCCCAACTGGTGGTACTGGCCTACGAGTCGGGGCTGGTACGGCCGGGCTGGCTCGGCTGACCCGCGGCGGGCGGGCTCGCGCTCGGCCTGCTCGCGTAGCGCCACAGCACATGCACGAGTCGCAGGACGAACACGAGCGCGGCGGCGGCAACGCCCGCCAGGCCAAGACGGCCCAGCTCTCGTATAGCTACGGCCACCCGATAAGTAACGCTGAGTAACCATCTGGCCTCGGTTTGGATTCCTTCGTTCCGCTTCTGCTGAGGGGTCGCCACGATGTGGTGATCCAACTGGCTGGGCGAAGGAGCAACGGGTGCGTCAGGACTGGGAACCGGAAGAGCTCATCGAGGTCTGGACACTGCTCGAAGACGATATGAAGCGACTGCGGAACAAGTCCAGGGCGAACCGGCTGGGCTTTGCGATGCTGCTGAAGTTCTTCGAGGTGGAGGCCCGCTTCCCGGAGACTGACGGGGAAGTCCCGGCCGCTGCGGTGGCGTATGTGGCCCAGCAGGTGAAGGTGCCGGCGCAGGAGTGGGCGGGGTACGACTGGCAGGGCCGGGCGGCCACCCGCCACAGGACGGAGATCCGTGACGCCTTCGGCTTCCGGGCGAACACCGAGGAGGACCAGGAGAAGCTGGCCGAGTGGCTGACGGCGGAGCTGTGCGGGGTGGAGATGTCCCGCGAGCGGCTGGCGGAGGCGGTAGTAGCCCGCTGCCGCAATGACCACATCGAGCCGCCGACGCCCGGTCAGGTCGGCCGGCTGGTGGGCAAGGCCGTCAAAAATTTCGACGCGCAGTTCTGCCGCAACACCGTGGACCGGCTGCCCCACGCGACGCGTTCGCGGCTGGAGGACCTGATCGCGGGCGGCGAGGTGGGCGCGGAACCGTCCGGCGACCAGGCGACAACAGGTGGCGGGCGGTCATTCTTCGCCGAACTCAAGGCGGACCCCGGGGGCGCCGGGGCTGGAGAGCTTGTTCGCGGAGGTGGACAAGCTCCAGCGGGTGCGGAGGCTGGAGTTGCCCGCGGACCTGTTCGCGGACGTGTCGGAGAAGCAGGTGGACGCCTGGCGGGCGCGCGCAGCGAAGGAATACCCGGCGAATCTGGAGCGGATGAAGCCGCCGATGCGTCTGACGCTGCTGGCCGCGCTGTGCCACGTGCGGCACACGGAGATCACCGACTCGCTGGTGGAGCTGTTCATCCAACTGGTGCTGAAGATCAATACCAGGGCGGAGAAGAAGGTCGACAAGGAGCTGACGGGCGAGCTGAAGAAGGTGCGGGGCAAGGAGGCGATGATGCTGCGGGTCGCCGAGGCCGCTTTGTCCGAGCCGTCGGGCACGGTCCGCAGGGTGATCTACCCGGTGGTCGGCGGGGAGAAGACGCTGAAGGTGCTGGCGGCGGAGGCCGCGGCGAACGAGGCCAAGTACAAGGCGCGTATCCGTACGGTGTTGCGCTCGGCGTATTCGGCGCACTGGCGGCGGATGCTGGCGCCGTTGCTGAAGGCTCTGACGTTGAAGTGCAACAACACCGCCTACCGGCCGGTGATGGACGCGATCGACTTGCTCCAGCGGTATCTGGACCCGCCCATCGCCTAGGAGGGCGCGTTCTTCGACGCAGCGGAGTCGGTGCCGCTGGAGGGTGTGGTGCCTGATCAGTGGCGGGCGGCGGTGGTGGATGACAAGGGCCGTGTGGAGCGCATCCCGTACGAGCTGTGCGTGCTGGTGAGCCTGCGTGAAGCATTGCGGCGCCGGGAGATATGGGTGGTGGGGGCGAACCGGTGGCGCAACCCGGAGGACGACCTGCCACAGGACTTCGAGGACAACCGGGACGTGCACTACGACGCGATCCAAAAGCCCCAGGACCCGGCGAGGTTCATCGCCGAGCTGCAGAAGAAGCACCGCGAAGCCCTGGACCGGTTCGAGGCCGCGCTGGCGCAGGACACCACCGACGGGGTGGCCATCGTGAAGAGAGGCGGCGAAGGGTGGATCAAGGTCTCACCGCGCCCCAAGCAGGACGAGCCGGAAAACCTCGTCGCCGTCAAGATGGAGATTGAACGGCGCTGGGGAACCATCGACCTCCTGGACATCTTGAAGTACGCGGAGTTCGACACCGATTTCATCGCCGAGTTCACCTCGGTGGCAACGCGGGAGAACCTGTCCAGGGACGTCCTTTGCAGAAGGCTCCTTCTGGTTCTCTTCGGACTGGGCACGAACATGGGCATCAAGCGGGTCGCGGTGACCGGCAAGCACGGCGAGTCGGAGGCGACGCTTCGCCGGGTGCGGCACCTGTTCGTGAACCGGGCCAACATGCGCGCCGCGCTGGTGAAGCTGGTCAACGCCACCTTCGCCGCGCGGGACGAGATGTGGTGGGGCACCGGGACCGCGTGCGCCTCTGACAGCCGCAAGTTCGGTGCGTGGTCGTCGAACTTCATGACGGAGTGGCACCAGCGCTACCGGGGCGCCGGGGTCGTGGTTTATTGGCATGTGGAACGAAAATCGGTGTGCGTTTACAGCCAGCTGAAGTCCTGTTCGGCCTCCGAGGTCGCTGCGATGATCGAGGGCGTGCTGCGGCACTGCACCGACATGGAGGTCGACCGCCAGTACACCGACACCCACGGCGCGTCCATCGTCGGGTTCGCCTTCGCGCACATGCTGGACTTCAAGCTGATGCCCAGGCTCAAGAACATCGGGCGGGCCCGGTTGTACCGGCCGGCCGCGGGCGAGGACAAGAACTGGCCCCGCCTGGCCCCGGTGCTCTCGGCCAGGACGATCGACTGGGACCTGATCGCCCAGCAGTACGACCAGATCGTGAAGTACACGACCGCGCTCAGGCTGGGCACCGCGGAGGCCGAGCAGGTGTTGCGCCGGTTCACCAAGGGCGGCCCCAAGCACCCGACCTACCAGGCGATCGAGGAGCTGGGGCGCGCGGTGCGCACGGCGTTCATCTGCGACTACCTCTCCGATGCGGAGATGCGGAGGGAGATCGGTGAGGGCTTGCAGGTGGTGGAGAACTGGAACTCGGCGAACCAGGACCTGTTCTACGGCAAGGACGGCGACCTGACGGGGGCGGACAAGGAGAGCCAGGAGGTCTCGATGCTCGCCCTGCACCTTTTGCAGTCGAGTCTCGTGCATGTGAATACATTGTTTGTACAGCAGGTTTTGGCCGACCCGAAGTGGGCGGACAAGCTCACCGAGGCGGACCGGCGGGGCCTGTCCCCGCTGTTCTGGACCCATGTGAATCCGTATGGAAGATTCGAACTGGATATGAACAGCCGCCTCGACCTGGACCTCGCCGCGACACCGCCCACGGTGCCCGGACCGCGCAGTCCGCAGGGCGAGGCAGCCACGACCCAAAGCTGACGAAGGCTGCCCCGGCCCTTCCTCATCCCCGGAGAAACGGGCCATGGGATGATCTTGAAGGTCTGAGGGCCCTCTCAAACGGCTGGGCTGTTGCCGCTTCCCCGGACGCGGGATGAGCGGCGTCGACAGCCTTCCCTGGTGAGCTAGCATGAGAAGGTCCGGGACGAGACTGTGGCCACGGTAGAGCAGATCGCCGCGGCGATGGCCGCCCTGGGGTGCTACCACGGCGCCAACACATCTGAGGAGCACGCTGCGGAGGCGGCCCGGCTCGGCGGCCCGCAGGCGTACCGGGTGCGGCTGGTCAACGCGCTGCTGGGCGGAGTGCAGGCCGAGGCGGTCGTAGCGGACTCGATCCCGCTGGACGACGAAGCCCATCACGCGGCGTGGGAAGAGCAGTTGAACGCGTCCGGGGCCTCTCTCGATGAGCCGGCCCGGCGGGTGGAGTTCATTCGCTGGCAGGTGCTGCGGGCCGGCACCCCGCTCAGACTGATGGCCCAGCACCAGGAGACCGGGCCGATCCCGCTCGCGGCCGCGCACGCCGCGACCGGGCTGCATACCCTGCTCGGTGTGATCGCCGCGAGCCAGGATGGGGTCGCCACCACCGACGTGGAGAGACTGGCCGCGCAGGCCGAAGCGCAGTCGGCAACACCGACATGCTGCTGAATATGCTCAAGTCGGTCGGCCTGTAGAAGCGGATGGTGACGGTGACGCCCACACCCGGTGATGTCCAGCAGGTCCGTGTCCAGCAGCAGGAGGCCGCGGCGAAGAAGGCCTGAAGGCCGGCGCGGGAACAACAGCTCCTCCAGTGCGGCATCACGGTACCGAGGGCGGCTGACCGCTGAGAGTTCCCGGTCTTCGTCCATGTGGAAGCAGCGTGCTTCGGGCACTTCCAGGCGCTCCACAAGTGGCGCATATCACTCCTCATTTCAGGAACCCGCTGCGCCACTCTTCCGCCGCCTTGCCACAGTTGTGGGCCTTTTCCTTCTCGATACGGTCACATCGGCATCACACATGTGATGCACAGCAAATCTTACGAGATCGAGGATTCATGACGGTTCATCTGCCCGCGCCAGAGGAGCGCGGACGGCCTTGGTCCGGGGGGAGTCTCCGCTACATAGCGGGGAGTCTCGCCCTGGCCTTGTCCTTCTCGCTTCTCGACAGCGCGAGTACGGCACTCGCCGCGGAGAGCAGCGGGTCCGACAAGAAGGCGAAGCCCGCAGTCACGCAGGCGGCCGATCTGCCGTCGGCACGGGTGGCCGCGAGGCTGTCCGGCAAGCGTGTCGAGGCGCTGTCCGAGCGCACCGAGACATCGACGACGTGGGTGAACAAGGACGGCTCGCTCACCACGGAGCTCAGCGCCGGCCCCATCCGCTTCGAAGAGGACGGCCAGTGGCGCCCGGTCGACCTGACCCTGGTCGAGCAGAGCGACGGAACCGTGGAGCCGAAGGCGCACCCCAACGGGCTGCGGCTGAACGCCGGTGGCGGCGTCAAGGCCCGTTCGCTGAAGGACACCGGCAGTGCCGCACCACGTGATCTGGTGACCCTGGGTGAGGGTGATGAGCAGATCACCCTGCAGTGGAAGGGCGGTCTGCCCGCCCCGAAGCTGGACGGCACCCGCGCGACATACGTCAACGCCGTGCCCGGTGCCAACGTGGTGGTCGAGGCCACCCGTACCGGCTACGAGCAGTACGTCGACATCCAGCAGCGCCCGGAGACGGACGGCTACACGTACACGCTGCCTTTGAAGGCCAAGGGCCTGAAGGTCAAGCAGCAGGCCGACGGCAGCCTGCTGTTCACCGACAAGAAGAACAAGAAGCGGGCCGTCATGCCCGCCCCGGTGATGTGGGACGCCAAGGTCGACAAAGTCTCCGGCGAGCACACCAACCGGGCCAAGGTCGACATGAAGGTGGTCCAGCGCAAGGGTGCGGTCGACCTCGTCATCACCCCTGATCCCAAGTTCCTCGCCGACCCGGAGACGAAGTACCCGGTCACGGTGGACCCGTCCACCTCGTCGCTGTCCAACGTCTTCGACACCTACGTCCAGCAGGGCGAGACCGTCGACTGGTCGGCCGACACCGAGCTCGACCTCGGCAACCCCGGCACCGTCAACGGCGACGGCACCCCGCGCACTGCCAGGTCGTTCATCACCTGGAACACCGCGCCGATCTCCGATGCGCTGGTGACCGACGCGAAGCTGAGCCTGTGGAACTTCCACTCCGGCAACACCGCGTGCACCGCCCAGTCGTGGGAGGTGTGGTCGGCCGGCCAGGCGTCCACCGCCTCGCGCTGGACCGCGCAGCCGGCCTGGACGGCGAAGAAGGCCACCTCCACCGAGACCCGCGGCAACAGCGCGTGCACATCGGCCCCGGACGGCTGGATCAACGCCGACGTCACCACCCTCGTGCAGGAGTGGGCCTCGGCCAAGAACTCCACCTCCGGCATGGGCCTGCGCGCCACCAGTGAGACGGTGACCGCGCAGTGGAAGCGAGTCAACTCCGCCAACGCCGCATCGAACCCGCCCAAGCTGGTAGTCACCTACAACTACCGGCCGCGCACCGGCACCAAGCAGGAGGCCGGCCCGCCCTACTTCTCCTACTCCGGCGCCTACACCGTCAACACGGTGACGCCGACCCTGCGGGACACCTTCGTCGACGCCAACGGTGACGAGGTCAACGGCACCTTCCAGATCTTCGACTCCGTCACCGACACCCAGGTCGGCGATGTCATCGTCTCCCCGTTCGTGCCCTCCGGGCAGGTCGCCTCGGTGACCGTACCGGCCGGTGTGCTGGCCAACGGCAAGACGTACAAGTTCCGTACCTCGCCGTACGACGGCACGCACTACAACACCGGCTGGTCGGCGTGGAAGACCTTCACCGTCGACGCCACCGCCCCCTCCGCCCCCACCAAGATCGTGTCGACGGACTACCCGTCCACGGCGTGGGTCAAGGGCGCAGGCCAAGCCGGAACCTTCACCGTCACCCCACCCGCCGCCGACCACAACTGGCTCGAGTGGTCACTCGACGGCGTCACTTGGACCAAGGTCTCCACCAGCGGCTCCACCGCGGACAAGCCGATCTCCATCGCGCCAGCCCGCGACGGCACCCACACCCTCCAGGTCAGGGCCGTGGACAAGGCGGACAACAAATCGGAGGCCATCGACTACACCTTCCACGCCGGCCCCGGCGGATTCCTCCAGCCGTCAGACGGGGAGCGCACCGCGCGCCGCCTGCCGCTGATCGCCGAGGCCGACGGCGCCAAGTACGACTCAGTGTCCTTCTCCTGGCGCCGCTCCGAGGCCGACCCCTGGGTGCAGATCCCGGCCAGTCACGTCACCTCCGGCGGCATGCCCCTGACCGCCTGGCCAGTCGCCATGGTCGGCGGCCAGAACACCCCGCTGGTCTGGAACGCCACGAGCACCGTCGACCCCGACGGTAGCGTCGAGATCAAGGCCGATTTCGCCGGCCCCAACTCCGCTGCGGGCAGCACCGAACCGCTGACTCTCGTCGTCGACCGAAACGCCGCTGGTGCTGCAGTTGACGAGGTCGGCCCAGGCTGAGTGAACCTGCTGACCGGCAACTACACGCTCTCCGCGACGGACGCGTCCTCCTTCGACCTGTCGATCAGCCGCTCGGCTTCCTCCCGGACCCCGGACGCCGGAACGAAGCAGGTGGGCCAGGCCCCGATCTTCGGCAAGGAGTGGGTCAGCGGCACCGTGGCGGAGGCCACGGATTCGGAGTATTCCCACCTGCGCAAGACATCCGACACCGCCGTCGCGGTGGTCGACTCCGGCGGCGAGGAGACCCACTTCTCCGCCAACGCAGCGAAGAACGGCTGGATCCCCGAACCCGGCGCGGAAGACCTCACCCTCAAGGGCAGCGTCACCGGCACTTTCACCCTCTCGGACACCGAAGGGACCGTGACGGAGTTCACCAAGCCCGATGCGGCGGCCGAGACCTGGCAAGTCTCCAGCACGCTGCTGGACGGTCTGGCCAGCTCCACAACCACTGTGGTGTCGGAGTCCGTCACCGTCGAGGGCAAGCAGCTGGCCCGCCCGAAGCGGATCATCGCCCCGACGTCGGCGGCCACGACCGCGGCATGCACCGCGGATTCGGCCACCAAGGGCTGCCGCGTCATGGAACTGGTGTACGCGACCTCCACCACCGCCACCGCCACCGCTCTCGGTGACGTCAGCGGTCAGGTGAAGGAGATCCGCCTGTGGTCCACTGTGCCCGGTGCCGCAGCGGCGACATCCAAATCCGTGCAGATGTATCTGTACGACGACTCAGGTCGACTGATCCAGACATGGAACCCGCAGATCACACCGTCGCTGAAGACGGAGTACGCCTACGACAGCGCGGGCCGGATCACCAAGCTCACCCCGCCCGGCGAACTGCCGTGGACGTTCACCTATGGCAAGGCCGGCTCCAGCAGCGCCGCCGGTGACGGCATGCTACTCAAGGCATCCAGGCCGGGCCTTAAGCAGGGCACGGCCGATGTCATCGAAGGTGAAGCCGCGACCAGCATCGTCTACGACGTTCCGCTCACCGGTGCTAATGCCCCCTACAAGCTGGGCGCCGCCGACGTGAAGACATGGGGGCAGACGGACGCACCCACCGACGCCACGGCCGTTTTCCCCGCGGACGCCGTCCCCGCCGCGAGCTCCGGCGACACCCTGACCGCAGCGTCCTACGCGCGTGCGGACATCACCTACCTCGGCGTCTCCGGACGCTCAGTGAACGATGCCACGCCCGGCGGATACATCACCACCACCGAGTACGACCGGTTCGGCAACACCGTTCGTGACCTCACGGCAGCCAACCGTGGCCTCGCCCTCGGGGTGACCGCCGCAGACAAGACAGCCCAAGCCGAACTCGGTATCGCGAGCCTGGTCTCCGCCGAGCGCGCGGAACTGCTGTCGACCCGCTCGGTCTACAACGACAACGGCACCCGGGAGCTGGAGGAGTTGGGCCCGCTGCGGCGTGTCGACCTGACCTCCGATCTCAAGTCCGGAACCACCACGCTGGTGGCGGCGGGCACCCCGGTGTTCGTCCGTAGCTGGACAGTCAACGAGTACGACACCGGCCGGCCCACCGACGGCACCGCCAAGGTCAAGGACCAGGTCACCAAGAGCACCACCGGCGCCCAGGTCCGTGAACACCCGAGCGTCCAGGGCGAGACCCGGGTAGCCCAGACGGTCTTCGACTGGGCCAAGGGCCTGCCGACCAAGTCCATCCGGGACCCGGCCGGATTGGCCATCACCACCACGACCGAGTACGACGACCAGGGCCGGGCAGTCAAGACGCTCAACACTGGCAGCACCGGCACGGATGCAGGCACCACGGTGACCACGTACTGGTCGGCCACCGGAACAGGCACATGCGCCGGACGCCCCGAGTGGGCTGACTTGGTCTGCTCCGTCGGGCCCGGCGGAGCAATCACCGGCGGCGGCAGTAACCCCTCCGCCTTGCCGACCACCACCACCGAGTACGACTGGTGGGGCAATGCGACCAAGGGAGTCGAGACCGCCAACGGCGTCACCCGCACCACGACCACGACCTACGACTCGGCGGGCCGCCCGGTCACGGTCAAGATGACCGGCGGCACAGGCCAGGCAGTCCCCGACGCCACCACCGAGTACGACCCGGCCACCGGCCAGGAGATCAAGACAACTTCCCCCACCGGCGGCACCATCACCACGGCGTACGACAAGCTCGGTCGGCAGATCTCTTACACCGACGCCGACGGCGGAAAGACCACCACCGAGTACGACCTGCTCGACCGTCCGGTCAAGATCAGCGACACCGTCCCGTCCACCGTCACCTACACCTACGACCACACCACCGAGCCGCGTGGCCTGGCCACGAAGACCACCGACTCCATCGCCGGCGTCTTCCAGGCCACCTATGACGCCGACGGCTCGGTCGCCACTGAGAATCTCCCCGGCGGCTACACCGTCACCCAGACCGAGGACACCACCGGCGCCCCGGCCGACCGTATTTACACCCGGGACAGCGACGGCACCGTCGTCATGTCCGACGCGGTCACCGAATCCATCCAGGGCCAGACCACCATCCACTCCGGATGGTCCGACCAGACCTACCGCTACGACGCCGTCGGCCGTCTGATCACGGTCGACGACACCGTGGAGACGGTCTGCACCCGCCGGACCTACGGCTTCGACAAGCACGCCAACCGCACGTCCCTGACCACGGCAGCCGCAGCCCCCGGTCTGGACTGCCCGACCACCGGAGGCACCAGCAAGACCTCCACCTTCGACAGCGCCGACCGCATCACTGACTCCGGATACGCCTACGACGCCTTCGGCCGTACCACTGCCCTGCCCGGCGGCGTGAGCGTGGGCTACTACGCCAACGACCTCGCCTACCAGCAGACCGCGAACAGCAAGCGCCAGACCTGGCAGCTCGACGCCAACCACCGCTTCCGGTCCTGGACGGTGGAGACCAACAGCGCGGGCACCTGGTCGCCGACGGAGAACAAGCTCAACCACTACGACAGCGACGGTGACAACCCCCGCTGGATCATCGAGAACACCGCCACCGGCGCGCTCACCCGAAATGTGGACTCCCTCTCCGGGAACCTCGGCGCGGTCACCAGCGCCACCGGTGACGCCGTGCTCCAGTTCACCGACATCCATGGTGACGTAGCCCTGCAACTCCCGCTCAACGCGGGCGAGGCGCCGATCGCCCTGGACACCGATGAGTACGGCAACGCGCGCAGCGACCAGAAGGCCGTCCGATACGGCTGGCTCGGAGGCAAACAGCGTTCCAGCGAGACGGTCGCCGGCTACACCCTCATGGGTGTACGCCAGTACAACCCGGCCACCGGCCGCTTCCTGTCCATGGACCCAGTCAAGGGCGGCAACGCCAACGCCTACGAATACTGCTCGGCCGACCCCGTCAACTGCTTCGACCTCGACGGCAAGTGGAGCTGGAAGAAGGTCTTCAAGAGGGCCAAACGCTGGGCCTGGCGCAATAAATGGGACATCGCCCTCACGGCGGCCGGCTTCATCCCCGGCCTCGGCGCAGCCGCCTGGGGTTACCGCGCCTACCGCGGCTACCGCGCCATCCGCGCCGCACGAACCATCGGCCGCAGCTGCCGCAGCAACTCCTTCCTCCCCGACACGCCAGTCGTCATGGCTGACGGCAGCACCAAGCCCATCAGCGAGGTCAGGACAGGGGACTCAGTCCTCGCTGCTGACGAGCTGACCGGCGAGATCACGATCTCCGTGGTCAGTGACGTCATCATCGGCACAGGAGTCAAGGACCTGGTCACCCTTTCCGTCGACGCGGACGGCGACGGAAAGCCCAAGGAGATCACCGCCACAGCTGGCCACCCCTTTTACGCACAAGGCCGGGGCTGGGTCAACGCGTCCGAGCTGAACGCCGGAACGCGTCTCATCAATACGAGCGGTACGACACCTATCGTCACCGCGACACGTCACACTCAGGCGGTCCGCACCGTATTCAACCTGACTGTCGCCGGCAGCCACACATTCCTCGTGATCGCCGACGGGCAGCCAGCCCTCGTCCACAACTGTGGTCCGAGAAACAGCAGCAAGTGGTTCAGCAGCAAGCGGAAGGCATATCAGCAGCGCAGAAAGGATCACGAGCGGCTGAGGCGGAGGGGCTACAGCTGCGAGCTTCGCGGTCCGTGCAGCAATGGTGGCCACGCCCACCTGACGTGGCGTAAGAACGGCCGGTACGGGACCATCCACTACCGCTGGCACGGGCGTGGTCTCGGACGCCGGGGCTAACCAGAGGACAGCTCTAAGCTGACCAGTACAGTCAATCCCGTCACAGGGACTGGATGGCGAGGCCACCTCATGGCGGCCTCGCCATCCGCAACTGATGGAGTGAACATGGGTGGCATGAGTGCCAGAACCCGAGTCGCGGACCGTGTGATCGCATACGCGGTCCTGGCCGACGAGAGCAACGCCTGCGATGCTCTCGACGAAGTAGTGGTGGCGTCTGACAGCTGGGCCTCGGCAACAGGGCTCATGCAGGCGTGCGGCTACCGCAAAGTTCCTCGACGTACCGACAGCAGCAAGGTTCCCCGAGAGGCGCTTGATGTCGCCTTCGCGACGCCCGGCACGGTGTTCCGCAAGCGATTCATGGCGGATTCCCCCTGGACGCCCGCTTCTGCCATTGGAAGCAGCCCTGACGCAAGCAGCAACCCACCGAAGCGCGAAAAGCCGATTACTCACCGATACCGTGACTGGAGCTGAGATTCGTGAGCATGCAACATCGTCTCGACGACTTCATCGCGGCTCTTCGGCATCACGCCCTCGTCATGTCCGCACCGGATCGGGCCGGCGAAGCGGGCATTGAAGCATTCGAAGCACTCAGAAGAGCCGCAGCGTCTTACGGCGAGTGTGTGCGCCAAGAGACAGACTGGGACAGCCCGTTCGCCGAGCTGGAGGAAGAGGTCTGGGAAGAGCCTTCCGAGGACCACGCGGTCGTATCCGATGCGGAGCACGGCAGTGAGCTTCTCGTGGTGTCAGGCACCTGGACGTTCGAGGTGACGGACCGGGACGCCTGGACCAGCTTCGCAGCTGCACATTCGGCGGCAGCCACTCCAACACTCCAGCACTTGAGCGGCGACCCTGCCGAGGCCGCCGCCGCACTGCTGTCCCGCGACGGCCTCTTGGCTCTGCTCGTCCCTCATGGCATCACGTTGATGACCGACGACTGGACCGTCCGCGACACGCAGCATGAGCTACCTGACGACCCGGAAGACTGACCCCCGAGCCCTGGACGGCCCGTCGGGATCAGCACGTTTGCTCGATGTAGAGCAGCTTGCGGCCGTCCGCGGAAGCGAACTCGTACGGCTGGTAACTCGGCAGGCCATCGCTATCGATACGGTCCTTAATCCTGGCCCACGCCGCATCCCTTTCCCTCGCAGGTACAGGGCGCTGGCGATCACCGGCGCTCTCGCCGACGATCATCACATCGGCTGAGCGAACAAGCCGCTTGGCCAACCGCACATCCAAGGGGCCCCGGCTGACGGCCCATCGACAACCGTCCGCATCGACGATCTCCCCCGAACCCGCGGGAGACAGGACATCAGGACCATCATCAGGGTCCGCCGACCCCAGAGACTCCAGCACCGCGGCGAAGCTCACGGTCCGGGGACGCTTCTTCGACATGCAGGCAGTCTCTCACCTTCGCCCGGCAGGGGACCGAGATGGACTGTGTACCGAGCGACGAGCCACCGGACGCCCATCGTCAGAACTCAGGTTTGAGCGGCAGTAGCAGAGCCGCGCCGAAATTGATCTTGACGCTGAAATGTGTACAGATGACAGCGGTCGAAATCTTTAACGGAGAGCGTGAATGAAAACGATCGTTCGCGTACACAAAGATCAACATGCCGTTCCCGCAGGCCGCGACCGTAACGCATGCCGTGTACGCGCCTATGTCACGCGCAGCCCCGAATCCGATACACTCCGGGGCCATGAGAATCGGCGTCGCCCGCGTATCGAAACGGGATCAACACCCCGAATCCCAGCATGACGCCCTCAAAGCCGCAAGGTGCGAACGGATCTTCACTGACAAGGCGAGCGGCAAGCTCGCCCGCCGACCCGAGCTCGACAAGGCGCTCCTCGTCGCCCGCGAAGGCGACCAGCTCGTGGTCACGAAACTCGACCGCCTCGGCCGCTCCCTGGAGAACCTCATCGAGCTGGCCAAGGACCTCCAGACCCGCGGCGTCGACCTGGTCGTGCTCGACCAGGGCATCGACACCTCCACCGCCGTCGGCAGAATGTTCTTCCAGATCCTGGGCGCGGTCGCCGAGTTCGAGCACGCCCTGATGTCGGAACGCACCGTGGACGGCCTGGAGGCCGCACGCGCCCGGGGGCGAACCGGCGGCCAGAAGCCCAAACTCGGGCCCCGCCAGGTGCGGCTCGCGCGGCAGATGTACGACTCCGGCGACTACACCGTCCAGCAGATCGCCGACGAGTTCGGCGTTACCCGCCCCACCATCTACCGCCACCTGGGCAAGAACCTGGCACCGACCACACCGTAGGCGCATCTCCTTGGCGACCTTGAGCACCACCGAGCCGACCAAACACGCCTGGATCGCTACCTTCCGTTACTTGTCGGGTGGCCGTAGCTATACGAGAACCGGGCCAAGACCCCGCTCCAAGGGCCGCGCCAGATCGAACAGGAGCGCCGGCCCGGCGACCGCGCCGCACACCAACGCGGCCGCGAACACCGCGTATCCGATCTCCACCGTGATCGCGTCCCGCTCCGCCTGCGTACGTCTGCCCATGCCCCGCAGTGTCACAGGGCGGGGGCCGACGGGCAACACGCACCCGCCGGCCCCCGCCTCCCCCTGCGGTGTCAGTCGCGGACGGCGGCGGCTACGCGCTCGGCGTCGGCCTCCTCCTGAAGAGACTTGACGACGATGATCGTCTGCTGCGGCACGCGGTTCCTGCGCAGCCCGGTCAGGGTGATGAGCAGGCCGGCCAGCGCGACGGCGGTGACCACCACCAGGCCGGGCCGGAAGCTGTCCAGCACCTCCTGGGGCGATCCGTTCGCCTCGCCGCCCGCCGTGATGACCGCCGTGACGACGGCAAGGAAGATGGCGCCGCCCACCTGGATCGAGGTGTTGAGCAGACCCGAGACCATGCCCTGCTCGTGGTCGTCCACGCCGTTGGTGGCCTGGATGTTGAGCGAGGGGAAGACGAGTGCGCAGGCCGCGCCGAGCAGCAGCATCGAGGGCAGGATGACCGCCGCGTACGCGGGGGTGAGGCTGATGCGCAGGAAGAGCGCGTAGGCGACGACCAGCAGGGCGAAGCCCGTCACGATCACCCGCGGGGTGCCGAAGCGGTCGACCACCGATCCGATCTTCGTGGACGAGAGGGCGACCAGCGCCCCGGCGGGCAGGAAGGCGAGCGCGGTCTGCAGGGCAGACCAGCCGAGGAGCGACTGCATGTACTGCGTGACGACGAACTGGAAGCCGACGTAGGAGCCGAAGAACGTGGCAGCGCCGAGGTTCGCCCGGATCTGGCTGCCGGAGCGCAGCACGCCGAGCCGGATCAGCGGGCTCGCGGTACGCCGCTCGATCGCCACGAAGGCGGCGAGCAGCGCGGCGACAGCGCCGAACGACAGCAGCGTGCGGGCGGAGGCCCAGCCCGCTTCCGGCGCCTGCACGACCGTGAAGACGAGCAGCAGCATCGCGGCGGTGCCGGTGACTGCTCCCGGCAGGTCGTAACCGCGGTGCGTGGCCTCGCGCTTGCTGCGCGGGATCAGCCGGAGTCCGGCGATCAGCGCGATCAGCGCGATGGGCGCGGGCAGCAGCATGGTGAGCCGCCAGCTCACCTCGGTGAGCAGCCCGGAGAGCACCAGGCCCATGGAGAAGCCGGTGGCCGCGCAGGTGGTGTAGATGCTGAGGGCCCGGTTGCGCAGCGGGCCTTCGGGGAACGTCGTGGTGATGATCGAGAGGCCGGCGGGCGCGGTGAACGCGGCGCTCAGCCCCTTGATGAAGCGGCTGGCGATGAGCAGCGGTCCGGAGTCGACGAGGCCGCCCAGCAGCGAGGCGACCGCGAAGACGGCGAGGGCGATCAGGAAGACGTTCCGCCGGCCGAGGAGGTCGGCCGCGCGGCCGCCGAGCAGCAGCAGCCCGCCGTAGCCCAGGATGTAGCCGCTGACGATCCACTGCAGGGTCGAGGTGGACAGGCCGAGGTCGGTGGCGATGGACGGCAGCGCGACGCCGACCATCGAGACGTCGAGGGCGTCGAGGAACATCGCGGCGCAGAGCACCAGCAGGGTGCCCCACAGACGGGGGCTCCAGCGCTCCTGTGTGGAGGAGGGGGCGTTGAGCGGAGAGGTCATGAGCAGCACAGTACATGCGCATGCATTGAATGCAAGTGCATTTAATTCCGATGCAACAAAGGTGCCGATTTCTGCTACCGTGCGGTCATGGCACCGAAGAACGCCGATCACCGGCTGGTGGAGGAGTGGCGGGACATCCTCGCCCTCCATGCCCGTACGACCTGCGAGCTCGATCGCGAGCTCCATCAGCACGGGCTCGGCGCCAGCGACTTCGAGGTGCTCGACGTGCTCGCCGAGGGCACGGCGGAGGACGGCAGTTGTTCGTACCGGGTGCAGGAGCTCGCGGCCCGCGTCCACTTGAGCCAGAGCGCGCTGTCCCGGCTGGTCGCGCGGCTGGAGAAGGACGGCCTGGTCACGCGGGTGATGTGCAGCGAGGACCGCAGGGGAGTACGGGTCGTACTCACCGACGGGGGCCGGGCACGCCATGCCGAGGTCAAACCGCTCCAGCGCGAGGTGCTCTCCCGCATGCTCGCCGACCGGCCCTAGGGGCAATGCTGGTGATTTAGGTCGTTCGCTGCTGGGAGATGTTGATGGTGGCGGCTGCCGGTGGTGGCCAGTTGTGGTGTTCGGCTCGTTTGAGGGGCCAGTTGGACATCTTGCGTTTGATCACGCGGGGGCAGGTCCGGTGGCGTCGTCGGGGCAGCAGGCGCTGGCTGATCTCAGCCAGGGTGCGGGTCAGTGCCCCGGCGAGCCGGCCGGGGGGAAAACGCCGCCTGGGCGGGGACCTGGCGGCGCACGATCCGCAAGGACCGGGTGAAGGAGATCCGGTCGGGATCGACTTCGTGGTCCAGGGCGGCCTGGTGCATCAGTTGCCGGATGGCGTGGTGCACGAGCAGGAAACCGTAGATCTCCTGCTCCACGCCCCACGGATACTTCGAGCGCAGGACGAGCTTCGGTCCGCGTTGATGGGTCTTGATCTCGTCGAAGGTGGTCTCGATCTCCCACCGCTGGGTGTAGAGCGCGGCCAGGTCGGCGGCCGGTGCCACCTCTGGGTCGAGCACCGTGGTGATCAGCCGGTAGACGTCCCCGCCGCCGCCCGGGCCCAGCGTGTACTCGATCACGCGCACGGGCACCGGGTTGCGGCGCTGCTTCCTGTCCGGTTCAGCATGGACCGCGCTGAGGTAGGAGCCGTCCGCCAGACGCTCCAGCACCGGTAGGGCCGCGCTCTTGCGCACCCGCCACAACAGGTCCGCACCCGTGGCCCGGGCGGCCTGCCACAGCTCGAATCCATAGAATCCGCGGTCGGCCAGCAGCAGCATGCCAGCCGTCAGCCGGGACAGCAGCTGCCGCGACAGGGCTTGCTCGCTGGATGACAGCGGCCCGAGCGCCGTCGCGAAGACCGCGTGGGTGCCGCACTCGGCCAGAGCGGCCACCCTTGCCTGGGGGAACGCGCCCGGCCCACGGCCGGAGCCCGGACGGCCGAAGAACACGTTGTTCGCCGGCGTGTCCGCGACATCGAATGTCGTGCCGTCCACCGCGACCAGCCGCCACCGCCGATACCAGGCACCCGAAGTGCCGGGCACCGCCACCGGCCGGCACACCCGCGCGAACAGCACCTTCAACGGCTCGGCGCCCAACCGCTCCCGCGCCCGGCCGATCGCGGCGGTCGTCGGTACCCGCCACCCCTGTCGCCAGCGACGTCCACCCTGAAGCCCCTCGCCGAGCAGGCGGGCGACCTCCTCATACGGCTGGCCGAAGAACAGGCACATCGCGAGCACGAAGTAGACCACCACCCGAGCCGGCAGCAGCCGACTGCGCTGCTCGGCCCGCCCACACTCCGCGATCACCTCATCGACCAGCTCCGGCGGAAACGCCCGCGTCAACACCCCGATCGCGATCCGATCCGACAACCGCTCGCCCGCCGGCGACTCCGCCCGCCCCACCCTCGCCATAACCCAACCAACGAGCCCGAGACATCTAAGTCACCAGCATGACTCTGTTGGCGATGTTGGTGGGGTGCTGACAGCTGGCGCGGTGGGTGCTTGGCTGGATGAGGGCGGGGTGGTGTCGTCGGTGGGGGTGGTCGCGGTGTCGCTGCGGTCGGAGAGTCATCAGTGGATCCCGGTCAGGACGGTGCGGACGGCGCGTGCGGCGTGTCCGAAGGCCACGCCGGCGATGCTGATCAGGGACCGGTTGGACGTGCTGTTCGAGGATGAGGAGTTCGCCGGGCTGTATCCCACGGACGGCAGGCCGGGCCTGTCGCCGGGGCAGTTGGCGCTGGTGTCGGTGCTGCAGTTCGCGGAGAACCTCTCCGACCGGGCGGCGGCGGACGCGGTGCGGACCAGGATCGACTGGAAGTACGCGCTGGGCCTGGAGCTGGACGATCCCGGGTTCGACTACTCGGTGCTGTGCGAGTTCCGGGCCCGGCTGGCCGAGGACGGCGCTGCCGACCGGCTGCTGGAGGCGATGCTGCAGCGCCTGGGGGAGGCCGGGCTGCTCAAGAGCCGGGGACGGCAGCGCACCGACGCCACCCATGTGCTGGCCGCAGTGCGCTTCCTGAGCCGTTTGGAGCTGGTCGGGAAACGCTGCGGGCCGCTTTGGAGGAGCTGGCCGAGGCCGCCCCGGACTGGCTGCGACCGCTGATCGAGCCGGAGTGGGGAAAGCGGTACGGACGCCGGGTGGAGATCGGCAGGCTGCCGGGCGGGAAGGCAGCGGTGACCGAGCGGGCCGAGCAGACGGGCCGGGACGGACAGACGATCCTCGCCGCTGCCTGGGCCACGTCCGCCCCGCCTCACCTGCGGCTGTTGCCGCAGGTGGAGATCCTCCGCCAAGTGTGGGTCCACCACTACTACTGGGACGCGCACGGACGCCTGCGCTGGCGGGACGGCCACGCCCTGCCCCCAGCTCACCTGCGCTTCGACTCCCCCTACGACACCGATGCGCACTACTGCGTCAAACGGGACACCGCCTGGAGCGGCTACCGCGTCCATCTGACCGAGTCCTGCGACGAACAGCGCCCCGAGCTGGTGGTCCACGTGGCCACGACGCACTCCACCGTGCAGGACGTCGAGATGACCCAGACCATCCACGACGACCTCGCCAAGCGGGAATTACTGCCCTGCGAGCACATCGTCGACGCCGGCTACATCACCCCGGCGCACATCGAACGGGCCGCTCGGGTGCACAGCATCACCCTGCTCGGCCCGGTGGTCCCCGACCACAGCCACCAGGCCAAGGCCGGCTCGGGCTTCGCCAAGTCCGCCTTCCGCATCAACTGGGACCACCAGCAGGCCACCTGCCCCCAGGGCGCGGTCAGCCGCGAGTGGAGACCACTGCGGATCAGCGGACACGACTACATCCAGGTCAAGTTCGCCAAGGCCGACTGCCTGGCCTGCCCGGTCCGCTCGCAGTGCACCACCTCCGCCACCCGGCCCCGGGCCCTCGCCCTGCTGCCCACCCGCGAACTCCACGAGATCCAGATGCGCAACCGGCTCGACCAGGCCACTGAACAATGGCAGCACCGCTACGCAATCCGTGCCGGCATCGAAGCCACCCTCTCGCAGAACGTCCGCGTCCACGGCCTGCGCCGCTCCCGCTACCGCGGCCTGGCGAAAACCCACGTCCAGCACGTGCTCACCGCACTGGCCTGCAACATCGCCCGTGTCGCGGACTGGCTCGATGCCGAACCCAGAACGCGACGCCGGGCCACCCGCTTCCGCACCCTGTGCTCAGCCGCCGTGTGACCCCGTCAACATCACCAACAGAGTCACGGCATTGCCCCTAGCCCCCGCTCGGGCGCGCTTAGGCCCAGGTGATCGCGGAGGTCTCCCGCCACAGCCGGGCGAGCGATTCGTCCCCCGTGACGGTCAGCGCGGAAAGCGGCAGCCGGTTCCACAGGGTCGCGTAGAGCACCTCCGCCGGTCCGCTCACCTCGCAGTCCGCGGGCCCCTCGTCCGTACGCTCCGCACGCGGCGGTGCGGCCGACAGGTGCACCGTCCAGACGGCGGCGGTGTCCGTGGCCCGTACGCGCAGGATGCGCGGTTCCGCCGTCCGCACCCGGCTCTTCGGGCGGGCGTGGAAGGCGCGCAGCAGCTCGTCGACGCCGTCGTCGGCGAACGCCGCTTCCACACCGCCCGCGTGCGTGGCCCGCGCGGACTCCGCGTCCAGTCGGTGCACCGCCGTCTCGTGTGCCTGCCGCCGCGCCCAGAACGCCAACGGTGACGGCGCGGGCATAAAGCTCCAGCACTCCAGGTCCGGGGGCGCGGCACGGAGCGCGGCGACCAGCAGCTCGTGGCCCTCCCGGAACCACTCCAGCAGCTCCGCCCCGTCCAGCTCCGGCTGGCCGGCGTCCGGCAGGAACCCGGTGGCTCCCTCGGCGACGAAACGCGTCGCCCACCGGTGGACCACGCCGGTGTGCCGGAGCAGGTCCCGCACCGTCCAGCCGGGGCAGGTGGGAACGGGCGCGTCCGGCCCGGCCGCTTCGGCGGCGGAGGCCAGCAACCGGCCTTCCGTGTCAAGGGCCTTGATGTGTTCGGCGACGTCCATGCGGGCGATTGTGCCAGCAGGTCAGGCGCCCTGGGGGTGCGCCGGGCGCGCTCGGCCGTTCAGCAGGCGCAGCAGCAGTCCGAGGACGAACGACTGGAAGAGCACGGAAGCCGCGATTCCGAGCGAGAAGTACCAGCCGGACCCCTCCAGCCCCCAGATCGCTTCTTCCGCGGCGATGAACCCGAAGACCGTCGGGGCGGCGGTGAAGATCAGTCCCACCCCGGCGAAGGACGCGTCCTCGTGCGTGACGAACAGCTGGTCGTAGGCCAGGACGAGCGCCGCCGCCGCGACGAGGCCGAGGTAGGCGAGCGAGAGAGGGTTGCCGAACGTGAGTCGTGCCAGTCCGCGCAGCCGTGCCTTGACCATGGTGTTCTCCTCGTCGGTCCGTGCGATGTGGCCTCATCCTGGCGCCTGGGACTGCGGCACGCCTGAGTACGGCTACTCAGCCCGCGCCCGTACGGATACGTGGCGTACCGAGTACCCGATGAGCGCGGCGACGGCCGCGAGCAGAGCCACCGTCGTCAGCGCGGCGGGCAGCGAGAACCACTCGGCCAGGAACCCGATCGCGGGCGGGCCGAGCAGCATCCCGCCGTAGCCGAGCGTCGACGCGGCCGCCACCCCGGTCGGGCCCGCGAGCGCGCCCGCGCGGTCGATGGCCACGGGGAAGAGGTTCGCGAGGCCGAGCCCGGTGACGGCGAAGCCGAGGAGCGCGAGCCAGACCGTGGGCGCGAGCGAACCGAGCAGCATGCGCGCTGCTGGTGCAGCGTTCGGACCGTACCGAGGCGGACGTGAAGCAGCTCAAGGAGGACACCGACAAGGCCCTCGGCGAGATTCGTGCGGAGGTCGAGCAGCTGAAGGGCCGTCGCTTGCCGCTTCCCACGGTCGGCGTACTTACCGGGGCTGTCGGCGCCGCGACTGGACTGATCGCCATGCTGTGCTGAAGGAGGCCAATATGCCCGAGCAGGATAAGCCGGGGGAGCGCCCGGCGGTACGGCGGATTGACGTCACTGCGGCGGACACGGTCACGCTCGTGAACATAGGCTTGATCGAGTCCCCGCCCGATGCGGAAACTCCAGCTGAGGAACCGGCGCCCGGCACGTAACGACTTCCCCTCTCGCCTACGGGCGGGAGGGGAAGTCGTCATGCCCGGGACGCACCGTCCGTCGCGCGCCGTGAACCAGGGGTTACACAGCGGCTGCGCCTCGGTCCGTCAGCACCTCGCGGCCCCGTGAGGCCACACGATGTCCACTGGCAGACCCGCGTCGCGCGCCTCGATGACGGTGTCCGCAGTGCCGCCTCCCTTCCCCGATGGAGGCTCACCATTCCACACAGCGATCAGGCGGTCCGCGCGCTCGAGCAGCGTATGGTTCGCATCCTCGTACGCCTGACGGTTCGCAGCCTCGTGCGGCAGGACAACGACCTCCGCAGCAGCCTCAATGAGCCGATCGAAGGTTGCTTCGTGGTCCGTCTTCACCTTCTTCTGCCGGTAGTCCTTCGACGGCATCACGACGACCAGGCGCCCGCCGGCCTCGAGCACCGCCTCAGCGAACAGTGAGTCGCTGCCCTTGGCGATGCACGAGATGCCGGTCAGGTCCGCGGCGGCGTGGCTCTCGAGCAGCCGTCGCAGCGCGTCACGAACAAGGGGGACGCTGTCCTCGGTCAGGTCCATGTGCCCGGTTACGGCGAAGATGGTCACAATTCTCCTCAGGTCGACAACGCGTCGCGGAGCCTAGCCCGCGCCTCGCTCACCGGCCGCGACGCCCCCCGCCCGACTGTGTACGGGTAGAGCTGCCCCAGCTGCGCACGTACGCGGCTGGACTGGGTTCGGGCCGCGGCATCCACCGCGCGGTGTGTGTGCTCCACGGCGCCCGTCACGTCGCCGGTCAGGAAGTAGCACTCGGCCAGGCCGATCACGTCCAAGGCGTGGCTGCGCCCCGCTTCAGGGCCGCGCGTCGCAAGTGCCTTCCGGATAGAGTCCGCTGCGGCCTCTGCATGGCGCTGAGGCTCCTGCCGGGCCAGAGTGAGCAGACGGCCGCCGCTGACGCCGGCGAGTTCGGCGCTGTCGAAGTAAGCGATCCAGTAGGGCTCCCGACCGGGCTCAGCGTCGGCGAGGGCCTCAGCAGCCTCGGCCGTTGCTCGCTGGAAAGCTGAAGTGCGCCCCAGTGCGGCGTATGCCCATGCCTCGCGTGTGTGGAGCATGGCCCGTACGCGGGGGCCCGCGCTGTCGAGCGCCCCCTTCTGAGCGAGGTGTACCAGCTCAAGGGCGTCCTGAGGTCTGTCGCGGTAGAGCATCTGGCGGGCCATGCCCGCCAGGACGTTGGCACCGAAGGCCCTATCCGCCCCGGCGTGAGCAGCACGCAAAGCCAGCTGGTAGTAGTCCTGGGCGCGCTTCTGAAGCCCGGAATCCCAGGCCATGGTGGCCGCCGTGCCCCCGAGTTGTGCCATGACTCGGTAGAGCCGCTGCTCCACTTCCGGCGCCTGGTGCTCTTCCAGATGCGCTGCCACCTCGTTGAGCTGTCCCACGACGGCCTTGCGCCGCAGGCCGCCACCGTACTTGTGGTCCCAGGCGCGGAACGCGTGGGCGGTCGACTCCAGTTCTTCGATGTCGCGCGATCCCAGCCGGCCGCGAGGCCATCAGGCAATGGTGCGTCAACTACTGGGAGGAGCTGCACCCGCACTCCATGGGCGGCTCGTACGTGAACTTCATGGGTGCGGGCGAGGGCCAGGAGCGGGTCCGGGCCACGTACCGCGACCACTACGACCGGCTCGCACAGGTCAAGCGAACCTACGACCCGGACAACCTCTTCCACGCCAACCAGAACATCAAGCCGGCCCAGTAGCCACGACGACCGGGTCTTGCCGTCCGTACCCAAGATGCTGTGGCCGCGGCGCCGGCACACGATCTGACACGGATGTTCCTCAGCCCCCGGGTCGGCCCCCGGTTCGTACAAGCCGCAACCACGAGGACGGCTACTTCGCAGTCGGGAGGTCGCGGACATCGCGGAGGTCGCGCACCCCATCGGGGCCGGGCGGTCTGCGGTCCGGGCGCAGACCGGGCGCCAGGGCCAGCGTGACCGCGACTGAGGCCGCCGCGATCACGGCCATCGCCGTCGCCGGCGAGGTGAACTGGGCGACGGCGCCCGCGAGGGCGGCGCCCACGCCCTGCATGGTGAGCATTCCGGAGGAGTGCAGTCCGAGCGCGTGGCCGCTCAGTTCATCCGGCGTCAGCGACATCAGCCGCTCCTGGAGCAGCAGGCTCGCCGAGTATCCGATCGAGGCGAGCACGACGACCGCCACCGCGACGGGCAGCGCCGGGTGCAGGGCGAAGACCAGGTACGGAGCGGCGAGCAGCAGGCGCAGCGCGGCGCCCAGGCGTGCCCGCCACCGCTGAGGGACGAACCGGCCGGTCAGCGTGTCCCCGGCCAGCATGCCGAGTGCGGCGAAGGCGAACAGGAGCCCCGAGTGCGCAGGCGCGTAGGGGATGAACAGGGACTCGCAGCCGACGATCAGCCCGTTGGGCACCCACAGGGCGAGGTAGACGTAGCGGCGGGGTTTGGAGGACCACAGCCGCGCGTTGTTCCGCCAGGTCTGGGTGACCGACGGCCGCCCGGCGGCACGCGGCGGCCGGCTGCTGAGGCCGAACCGCGCGACCGCCGCGGCGGCGACGTACAGGACGGCGGCGGTGAGCAGCGTGCCGCGAGGTGACAGGGTGGTCACCAGCACGCCGCCGACCGCGAACCCGCAGATCTGCATGGTGCCGGCGGACATGTTCAGCACGGACCGGCCGAGCAGGTACCCCTCCCTCGGGAGAATCTCGCCCAGCAGTCCGTAGCGCACGCCGCCGCCCAGCGAGGCGATCATCCCGAGGCCCAGGAGGACGGCGAAGGCGGCCCACACAGGCAGCCCGGGAACGGCCTGGGCGGCGGCGCCGAGGCCGAAGAGCAGCGCCAAGCCCGTCATGGCGGCGCGCGGCGGCAGCCGGTCGGCCGCCGACAGCAGCGTCGTCGCGCCGATCACCTGGGCGAGGGAGGGGCCGAACATGGCGAGGGCGGAGAGCAGGGGTGAGCCGGTCGCCGCGTAGATCAGTGTGCCGAGGGCCAGGCCGCCCACCGTCTGGGCGGCCACCTGCAGCGAGGCGGTCAGAAAGAACGGCGTGAACTCCGGTGTCCGGAAGAGTTCTTGGTACGTGCGCATGGCCCCAAGGCTCAATGGCCCCGCCCCGCGGGCGTTATTGTTTCGCTGGGAGGCGAAACAAATGGGCTGGTGGCAGGTCAACGCCGACACGCTCGCGAGAAGCCGGTTCGTCACCTCCCCGCTGGCCGAGGTCATCGCGAGCCTGAAGACCCTGGAGCGGGGAACGGCAGCGCACCCGGGCGAGCGCGCGTGGCTCGACGCACACCTGCCCGCCTACCGGGAGCGGCTGGCTGCCGACCCGGTCACCGCACTGCTCGTACGGACCGGGCTCGGGCGCCGCTGGAATGCGGACTTCCTCACCCCCACCCCCACCGAGGAAGGCGAGTCCTCTTTCGGGCAGGAGCTGGCGCGCATACGCGAGACGCCGGCCGAGGCCGCGCGCGCCGACCTGGCCGTGTCGCTGGGCGGCGGCCCGCTCCCCGCCGCGCTGCGCCGCTCCGATCTGCCGGAACGCGCCGCCGGACTCCTGGAGTGGGTCTGGACGGAATCGGTGCTTCCCACCTGGCCGCGGCGACGACGGATCATCGAGGCCGATGTCGTCGCGCGTACGGCGCAGTTGAGCCAGGGCGGCTGGGCAGCGGCACTGGACGCCATGCGCCCCGGAATGCTCTGGCTGGGCGAGAGCCGGCTGCAGATCAACACGTACGACTACCCGCCGCGCGAGATCTCCGGGGCGCAGCTGCTGTTCGTGCCGATCACGCCACGCCAGGGCTGGGTCTCCTGGGAATCCACCCAGCGCTACGCCGTCGTCTACCCGTGCTCGGGCCCGCTGGCCGGGGCGGACCGGGCGCCCGTGCCGGAGGCCCTGGACGCGTTGCTCGGGCCCGCGCGGGCGAGCGTCCTCGTCCTCCTCGACACCCCGAAGAGCACGACGCAGCTGGTGGCGCTGACCGGGCAGGGGCTGGGATCGGTGGGCCGCCACCTCAAGGTCCTGCTCGACGCCCGCCTGGTCGAGCGCCGGCGCGCCGGGCGGTCGGTGCTCTATTACCGGACGCACGCGGGCCAGGTGCTGGTCAGCGCCCAGAGCGACAATGAAGACGTATGAACGTCGAACTGTTCCCCCGTAACCGGACCGTGCCGGCGGACGGCGCGGTGCACGTGCCGGACTGGCTGGGGCCCGAACAGCAGCGGGAGCTGGTGGCGGCCTGCCGTGAGTGGGCATCCCCGCCGGCGGGGATGCGGACGGTCCGTACGCCGGGCGGCGGGACGATGACCGCCCAGCAGGTCTGCCTCGGGTGGCACTGGTACCCGCACGGCTATGCGCGCACCGTCGTCGACGGCGACAACGCCCCGGTGAAACGGCTGCCGCGGTGGCTGGGCGACCTGGCGCGCAAGGCCGTCGAGGAAGCGTACGGCGGGGACCCCTGCCCGGCCCGGTACGACATCGCCTTGATCAACTTCTATGGTGCGGAGGCCCGGATGGGGATGCACCGCGACAGCGACGAGAGGTCCGACGACCCGGTGGTGTCGATCAGCCTCGGCGACTCCTGCGTCTTCCGCTTCGGCAACACGGAGTCACGTGGGCGCCCGTACCACGATGTGGATCTACGCAGCGGAGATCTGTTCGTGTTCGGCGGTGCCTCCCGCCTCGCCTACCACGGGGTGCCACGCGTCCGTCCCGGCACCGCGCCGCCCGCGCTCGGCCTGAGCGGACGCCTGAACATCACACTCCGGGTCAGCGGTTTCACCGGCAGCGCTACGAACCCGCTCCCCGCCACCGACGGCGGGAGCGGCTGACGCCGGGCCCGGGGATCATGCGAAACTCGCCTTCATGAACGGCAACGCGGCCACGCGCAGGGTGGGGGATGTGTCCCCGCGGACCAAGATCGAGAGGGGCCGTGGCGCACTGGGACCCGCCCTGGAGCTCGTCCACACAGGCCGGGCGCCCACCCGCGCCGTCCTCACGGCCGAACTCGGCGTCACCCGGGCCACCGCAGGCGCGGTCGCGGCGGAGCTGGAAGCGCTCGGGCTGATCCGCGTCGACTCCCGGCCCGGCGTCGCGGGCGGTTCGCAGGGCCGGCCCTCGCACCGGCTCGCCGTCGATGAGACGGGCCCGGTCGCGCTGGCCGCCCAGGTGCACGCCGACGGGTTCCGCGCCGCGCTGGTCGGGCTCGGCGGCCGGATCGTCGCCACCGCCCCCGGCTGCGTGACCGTCTCCGCCGACCCGGCGCAGGTGCTCGGCGCCGTGGTGGACGCGGGCGCGGGCCTGCTGCGTGACACCGGGCGCCGGTGCATCGGCGCGGGTCTCGCCGTACCGTCCGCCGTCGCGGAACCGGAGGGTACGGCTCTGAACCCCCTGCACCTCGCCTGGCCCGCCGGTGCTCCCGTCCGCGCCATCTTCGCCGAGCGGGTACGCGCCGCCGGCCTCGCGGGCCCTGCCCTGACCGGCAACGACGTCAACCTCGCGGCCCTGGCCGAGCACCGGCACGGGGCGGGCCGCAGCGCGCAGCACCTGCTCTGCGTGGCCACCGGCCACCGCGGCGTCGGCGGCGCGCTGGTCCTCGACGGCCGGCTGCACTCCGGCAGCGCCGGCCTCGCCCTCGAGGTCGGCCACCTGACCGTCAACCCGGAGGGCCGCCCCTGCCACTGCGGCAGCCGCGGCTGCCTCGACGTCGAGGCCGATCCGCTCGCCTTCCTCACCGCCGCGCGGCGCGAACCGGGCCCCGAGGTCTCGCTGTTGCAGCAGTCCCGCGACCTGCTGCGGGGGGAGTACGACGACCCGGACGTGCGACACGCGGCCGAGGAGCTCATCGACCGGCTCGGCCTGGGTCTGGCCGGGCTGGTCAACATCCTCAATCCTGACCGGATCATCCTCGGCGGGCTGCACCGCGAGCTGCTGGACGCCGGCCCGGAGCGGCTGCGCGCGGTCGTCGCCGACCGCAGCCTGTGGGGCCGCAGCGGAGGCGTACCGATTCTGCCCTGCACGCTGGACCACAACAGCCTGGTCGGGGCGGCCGAGTTGGCCTGGCAGCCGGTACTGGACGACCCGCTGGCCGCGCTGGCCTGAGCGCCGTACGGGGAGCCGGTCATGTCTGGGCGGCTCCCCGTACCGGCACCGGTGTCAGACCTCCAGGTCGGCTTCGATCCTCTTGAGCTGGTGCCGGGCCATCGCGAGATTCGCCCGGCCCTTGTCCAGCGCCAGGTAGAGGAACAGGCTGTCCTTGCCACGCCCCGACAGCAGCCGGATCAGGTGGTACTGGCTGCCGAGGGTGATCAGGATGTCCTCGATGCCGTCCTTCAGGCCGAGGTGCTCCATCGTGCGCGCCTTGGCGCGGACCACATCGGTGTTGCCCGCGGCGGCCACCGTCAGATCGAGGTCCTTGCCACCACCCAGAGTGCCCAGCGCCATACCGCTGGAGTAGTCCACGAGGGCGACGCCGAGGGCCCCCTCGATGGAGGTCATCGCTTCCTTGAGGGAGGTTTCGGTGTTGGCCATGATCGTTGTGCTTCCTTCCTGTTACCTGCTTGACGGGTGACGTGCTCTACGGGGTGGTGCTCTCCGCCCGGTCGAGTGCGGCGTCGACGAGCTCCGCGATGCGCGCCCCGGCCCGGCGGCCTTCGAGGTGCAGCCGGCCGACATTGGTGTGCGGCCCGGCCAGTACGGTCAGGACGGCCGCCGAACCCGCCGCGTACGTCGCGACATAGCCGCGCTCGGCCCGCACCAGCAGTTCGCGGAACTCCCCCTGGCCTGTGGTGTCCGCCAGCCGCAGCGCGACCCCGAGGGCGGCCGCCGTCAGGGCGGCGATCCCCTCGGGCTCCACGGCCACCACCTCCTGGGCGAGCACGAGGCCGTCGATGCTCGCCGCCACCGCGCCCGTCACATGGGGCACACGGGCGCGCAACCTCCGCAGCTCGTCCAGCACTTCGGGCTCGGCCGCCATCAACTGCCTCCTTTCGGCGCGCTGTCGCAGGACGCGTTTCATGACGGCGGGCAGGGGGCCTCAGGGGCGGGTAGGACCATCACAGGTGTGCCTCCAGGGCGTCACGGAGCCGGCGCAGCAGGGCGATGTCCGGGTCGGTGGAGACCTCCGGGACCCGGGCGGGAGCGGGGGACGGGCCGGGCGGGGCCGGGTCGCGGGGTGTCGCGATATGCCCGGCGGCCGCCAGCCGCCGTACGTCGATGAGGGTGTGGAAGGCGGGGCGGCCCAGCAGTCGGGAGATGGCAGCCGGGGTGCGTACTCCGTCCGCGAGATCGAGCACGGCCCGCTGCCGGGGAGTGACCGGCGGACTGCGGACGGCCTGCCTGCGCACGACGGGCGCGCTGTCCACCTCCGGGCTCGGCCACAGGTCTTCCAGCAGCTTTCTGCGGCGCCGGGTCTCGCGCTCGACCGCCTCGGCGGTCACCGGCCGTACCGGACCGAGCCAGTGGACGGCGCCGTAGCGGAAGCGGGTCGGGCCGCTGGCGGGGGCCAGTACGAAGAAGGCCGCGTCGAACAGGGCGCCCAGATGGCATATCTCCAGCTCACCGTCGGTGAGCCGGCCGCTGTCCACCAGGAACCGGCCGACCTGACGGCGGGCGCCGGCCCGGTCGAGCGCCTCCTGCCAGCCCTCGGCGGCCAGCCGCCCGGTCGCCGTCAGCAGTACATCGACGCCGGGCGAGGCCGGGCTCTCCGCGTGTACGACGCGGCCGTCGACGAGGTAGAGCGTGCCGGCGTCCCGCAGGAGCGCTCCGGTGGCGCGCTCGGACGCGAGCCGGACGAGCATGGGGGAGATCGCGGCGCTCATATCAGAGCGAGCCGATCCGCCAGGTCCCGCAGGCGGATCCGCGCGAGTGCCAGGTTGCCCTCGTCACGGCCGAGCCACAGATGGATGAACACGCCGTTGTCGAAGGCCGTTTCGACGAAACGCATCAGGTGGTACGCCGTGGGGGTGGTGATGACGACGTCCTCCACGGGCACCGCCTTGGCGGCGTCGCCGGGACCGCCGTCCGCCACCGGGGCGGCGAACGCGGTCTGTTCGGCGGCCATCCGGGCAAGTTCCGCCGTCTCGGCGGCGGTTGTCTCATGACTGCCGTTCGGTGAATCGCCGATGGTGCCGAGCGCGAGCCCACTGATCCACTCGACCACGGCGGCACCGCGCGCGCCCGGCAGCGTCATGGCTTCGAGCAGGCACTCGTCGATTCCGGGCACGCGTCGGCCCCCTCCCCTGGGTGATCGTTCCGTCACTGCGGGTGCGGCAGTGAGGACGAGGCTACGCAACGTTGCGAGCGGGGGAGGGAGTTCTGGCATTTTCCAATGGAACATGCGGAGCAGGGGCCGGTCCCCGCGGTACTCCCGTCGTCGTACGTGTACTGCCGCCGGCTGTACGACGCCCCGGACCCCCTCCCGGCGCGAACCTCGGAAGCGACAACGAACAACCTCCCGAGGAGCTGACCGAGATGAACACGCTGGCGCACGACGGACCCGGCCCGTGGGTCCTCTTCTTCCCGCGGACGGTGCGGCATGACCGCGACCACCACGGCCACCGGTACGGCGGCGGCAGCCCGGGTCGTCGACGCCGTGAAGGTCTACGGCTCGGGCGACACCGAAGTACGGCCCTGGACGGGGTGAGCGTCGGCTTCCGGCCGGCCGCTTCACCGCGATCATGGGGGCCCCGCGTGGGTGGACGCGCTCATCGACGTCGTGGGCCTGCGCGACCGGCTGCACCACCGCCCGAGCGAACTCTCCGGCGGCCAGCAGCAGCGCGTCGCCGTGGCCCGCGCCTTCGCGGGCAGCCCCGACGTCGTGTTCGCCGACGAGCCGACCGGCAACCTCGATTCGCGCTCGGGCGAGGAGGCGCTGCGGCTGCTCGGCCGCGCGGTACGGCAGATGGAGCGTACGGTCGTGATGGTCACCCACGACCCGGTGGCCGCGGCGCACGCCGACGAGGTGGTCTTCCTCGCGGACGGCCGGCTTGTCGACCGGATGGCGGCGCCCACCGCCGAGCGGGTACGGGATCGGCTGAAGGCGTTCGACGCCCAGGGGGTGCCCTCATGAGCCCCCCCCCGCGTCGCTGCGGATCAGCCGCGCCTCCCTGCGTACACACAAGCGGCGCTTCGCCGGGACCTTCATCGCCGTATCGCTCGGCGTCGCCTTCCTCGCCGGCACGCTCATCATGGGCGACACCCTGCGCGCCGGATTCGCCACGATGTTCGGCAACGCCAGCAGCGGCACGGACGCCGTCGTCCGCAGCGCCGACGTCGTCACCGTCCCCGGCGAGAGCCAGGGCACCCGCCGGCCCGTCGCCACCTCCCTACCTCCCTCGTCGAGAAGATCGAGCGGACGCCGGGCGTGGCCGCCGCCGCGCCGAGCATCCAGGGCGCCGGCCAGCTCGTCGGCGGCAGCGGCAAGCCCATCGGCGGCCAGGGCCCGCCCACTCTCGCGGGCAACTGGATCGACGACCCGCAGCTCAACCAGTACCGGCTCGCCGAGGGGCGGGCGCCCGCCGCCACCGGCGAGGTCGTCGTCAACCGAGGCGCGGCCGAGAGCGGAGGGCTGCGGCTCGGGCGAAGTCCGGCTCCGAGTGAGGCTGAGCCCGGCTCCGGCCAGGTCGGTCCGTCGGGTCAGCCCGCGAGGGCCGATCTGACGGGCGCGTGCTCCCGCACCGGCGCCGCACCCTGCGGTTCGAGCTCCCGGCCTGGGAACGGGCCGGTGGTCGTCGCGCCGTACACCGGCCGGGGCGGGAACGACTCGGCGGGCGAGGGCGCCGGCAGGGTGAACCAGACGACCTTGCCGCCGCTGCTCTCCGGGCGTACGCCCCAGCTCTCGCTCACCGCCGCTATCAGCGCGAGGCCGCGCCCGCCGGTGGAGAGGGCATCGGCCTGCCCGACCGTGGGCAGTCGCGGGTCGTGGTCACGGACCGACACGGTGAGCCGGTCGAGGAGCAGCTCGATCTCCACGGTGCACGTCTTGTCAGGCTGTGCGTGCCGGTGGACGTTGGTCAGCAGCTCGGTGACGCCGAGCGCCGCCCGGTCGATCAACGCGTCCAGATGCCAGTAGCGCAAATGCGCGCATACGATCCTGCGGACCTGGCCGATCCGCGACGGCAGAGCCTGGAGCTCCACCGTGCAGTGCCTGCTTGGATGGCTGATCACGGCTGCGACTCCCCGAATGAGGTCCGGAAGAAGACGAAGATCGGATCCAGCAGAGGCTGCCTGCTGTGTGGTCCGGCGGGCTGGTTCGCAGCGTCACCGCCGGTAAACCCTGAGTGATGTCACACCAGCGTGAACCAGGCGTTGCCGCTCTGCAACTCGCGCCCCTTCAGTCCCGGGGGTCACGTCCCCGGCGCACGGCGTCCAGGAAGCGGCCGGCCGTCTCGTCGGCGGCCTCCGGCGTGTGGTCGCGCTGCCCCATCCGCAGCCGGTAACGCGTGCCGTTGACATGGGCCACCGTGCTCTCACCGCCGGTGAACCACGGCCTGCCCGCGCTCACCGAGCCGAGCGGCGCGCTGTCGATCTCCTTGCCGTTGCTGGTGAGCAACTCCAGCCTGCCGTCCCTGATCAGGACCTTCCCGGCCCTCGTGAGTGCGCGGGGCCATCGTTCGATCCGTACGCCCGTCGCACTGAACTCAGGTTCAGCCATGCCACTTCGCCCCCTTCTCGCCGGATGCCGCCCTCGTGGACAGGTACGTATGTCCTGCTGGGCAGTCTGCATGGGCCCGGCCTCCCGCACCAGTGTGCCTTCCAGAAGCGATCCCGATGGAAACCCAAAGTCATCATTTGTGCAGGTGAGGGGGGTAAATTGCTGGTGGGGGCCGAGATTTCCGGATGGCACTGTGCGGACCGGAGAAACGACGAGGAGCGGCGCGGATGAGCACTACCGAGCAGGCGCGGACCGGCAGAGCCCTGACCACCATCGATGTGGACCGCAGTGATCCGGATTACCGGGCATGGCTGAAGGAAGCGGTACGCAAGGTCCAGGCCGACGCCAACCGCTCCGCCGACACGCATCTGCTTCTCTTTCCGCTGCCCGAACAGTGGGGGATCGATCTCTACCTCAAGGACGAATCGACCCACCCCACCGGCAGTCTCAAGCACCGGCTCGCCCGCTCGCTGTTCCTCTACGGGCTGTGCAACGGCTGGATCCGGCCCGGCCGCCCGGTGATCGAGGCGTCCAGCGGCTCGACCGCCGTCTCCGAGGCCTACTTCGCCAAGCTGGTCGGCGTCCCATTCATCGCGGTGATGCCACGTACGACGAGCGCGGAGAAGTGCCGCCTCATCGAATTCCACGGCGGCCAGTGCCACTTCGTGGACGACTCGCGCAAGATGTACGAGGAGTCGGCCGCACTCGCGGCGGAGACCGGCGGCCACTACATGGACCAGTTCACCTACGCAGAACGGGCCACCGACTGGCGCGGCAACAACAACATCGCCGAATCCATCTACCAGCAGCTGAGGCTGGAGCGATACCCGGAGCCAACCTGGATCGTCGCCACCGCGGGAACCGGCGGCACGTCGGCGACCATCGCGCGCTACGTCCACTACATGCAGCACGACACCCGCATCTGCGTACCCGACCCGGAGAACTCCTGTTTCTTCGACGGCTGGACCCACAACAACCCGCTGGCGAGCAGCGACTGCGGCTCCCGCATCGAGGGCATCGGCCGGCCGCGCATGGAACCGAGCTTCGTGCCCGGTGCCATCGACCGGATGATGAAGGTGCCGGACGCGGCGAGCGTGGCGGCCGTACGCGCGCTGGAACAGGCCATCGGCCGCAAGGCGGGCGGCTCCACCGGCACCGGGCTGTGGAGCGCGCTGAAGATCGTCGCGGAGATGGTGGCCGAAGGCCGCAAGGGCAGCGTGGTCACGCTGATCTGCGACCCGGGCGACCGCTATCTCGACAAGTACTACTCGGACGACTGGCTGGCGGAGCAGGGCCTGGACATCGCGCCGTACTCCGCCGCGATCACCTCTCTCCTCGCGACGGGTGTCTGGCCCTCCTGACCCCGGTTACCCGGTGGTGGAGGCGAGCCGCCGGTCCAGATTGCGCACCGCGTCGCGGAAGGCCCGGCCCAGCGCCGCACGCCCCAGCCTGAGGGAGATACGCAGCGGCGCGGCGCCGGCCGCGGCGAACGTCCACTGCACCCGGGTGCCGGACCCCGCGGGTGTCAGCCGCCATTCCTCCAGGAGCGCGTGCAGGCCGGGGGCGTTGGTCTCGTCCACCCGGTACGCGTACCGCTCCGCGCGGTCCGTCGCCATGATCGTCTCGAGGAACCGGGTACCGCCCTTGAGCCGGACCTCGCGGCCCGCCCCTCCGGCGACGGGCCGGGCCAGGGTCACCGAGGTGAACCAGCGGGGCCAGGCATCGACCTCCTCGGCGAGCGCCCGGTACACGGCCTCGGGAGGTGCGGACACCTCGGCCGCGAAGACCAGGCGAAGTGGAGCGGTCTCGACGAAGTCGAGCCCGACGGGGCGGAGTCGGCGTGTCATGGGATGTGCACCCCCAGCGGAATCGGGTGATTGACGGCCCCGACACCATAGCTGACGCTCCGTCAGATGTCAGCGCGCCCATCTGCCGGTTCGCCTGCCGGCTCCTCCGCGGCCTCGCCCGGCTGCTCCGGTCCGCCCGCGACCACCAGCCCCGGCACATGCTCGGCGATCTCCGCCCGCATCTCGTCCGACAGGCCGGTGTCCGTCACGAAGGTGTCGACGTCCTCCAGCGAGGCGAAGGAACTCAGGCCCACCGTCCCCCACTTCGTGTGGTCGGCGACGACCACCACCCGCCGCGCGGCCTGCACGAACCTGCGGTTCGTCTCCGCCTCGGCCAGATTCGGCGTGGAGAGCCCCGCCTCCACCGATATCCCGTGCACGCCCAGGAACAACACGTCGAAGTGCAGCGAGCGGATCGCCTGGTCGGCCACCGGCCCCACCAGCGAGTCGGACGGAGTACGCACCCCGCCGGTGAGCACGACCGTGGCCGCCCCTCCCCGGTCCGCCCCACCCCGGTCCGCGCCGCCCGATGACGTCCGCTGCGCGGAGTGGAACACATCGGCGACCCGCACCGAATTGGTCACCACCGTCAGATCCGGCACATCCAGCAGATGGTGCGCCAGCGCATACGTCGTGGTCCCGCCCGACAGGGCGATCGCGCTGCCCGGTACGGCCATCGCCGCCGCGGCCCGCGCGATGTCGTCCTTGGCGCTCAGTTCCAGGCTCGACTTCGCCTCGAACCCCGGCTCGTGCGTGCTCGCCTCGACCACCGGCACGGCGCCGCCGTGCACCTTCTCGATCACGCCCTGCCTGGCCATCGCGTCCAGATCGCGACGGACCGTCATGTCCGACACGTTGAGCTTCCGGGTGAGCTCGTTGACGCGCACTCCGCCGCGCCGCATGACCTCGTCCAGGATCATCGCGCGGCGCTGTTCCGCGAGGAGGTTCTGATTCTCGCTCACCGCCAGGCCTGTCCTTCCGGGTCGTGAAGCACGGGAGTGCTGAGGTTTCCACATCCTGCCATGCGCCACCGGCCCCTGCTCCACCTGCTGAACGGGCCGGGAGCTGGGGAGATTCCGTGAGAACGGGTGCAGCGCAGGCCGCCGTACCGGGATCCTGGTGGCTGCCCACGCCCGCCCTGCCCTGCCCCGCCACGCCCCGCACCCCGCCCCCACCCGAGAGCGAGCCCCCGCCGTGCCCCGTGCCACCCCCGCCCCGGAGAACGGGGAACTCGCGCTCGAACTGCTGGTGCACGGCGTCGGCGGAGCCACCCCCGCCGGCATGCTCGGCGACCCGCGCACCGTACGCATCACCGGCGACGAGACCGCGGCCGTCTTCCGGCGCACCGACGACGCCGACGCGGAACTCCACCCCGAGCGGTATCGCGACCGGCCGGTCCCCGAGGCGTACTGCTGGTCCCGGCTGACCTCCGGCAACGGCGCCCGCGCCCTCTGGCTGATCCTGCTGCCCTTCATGGTCGCCAACCTCGCCCACTGGATGCGGCCCTCCGGCCGGGGGATGGCCAGGACCGTCCGTACATACGGAGTCCTCGTCCGCCTGGTGGCCCTCAGCCTCACCGTGCTGCTCACCGCCGCGGCCTGCGAGGTCGCACTCGACCTGGTGGCCTGGCAGTGCGCGGGCTCGGCCGACTGCGCCGCGCCCCGCTCCTGGCTCGGCTTCCTGTCGCCCGCGGGAGGCGGCTGGTGGTCGCAGCCCGGCCGGCGGCTCGCCCTGGCCGCCCTGGTGCCCGCCGCGCTGACCGGGCTGCTGTGGTACCTCTCCAACCGCACCTGGAGCGCCTACGAATCGCAGCAGCCGCTGCCCACCTCCCATGATCCGCGCGACGACGCGCCCGGCCCCGGCCCCGCCCTCGGCCGGCCCGGATTCTGGTACGGCCGCAGGCTGGTGGCCCGGCTGCGTGCCGCCCACACCGCGGCCGGCCTGCTGACCGTGGCGGCCGCGGTAGCCGGCGCGGCGGCCCGCTTCGACCGGCGGGACGGCGGCAGCGCCCTGCTGGAGATCTGCGGGTGGCTGACCGAAGCCCTGCTGGCCGTGGGCGCGTTCGCCGTCCTGTGGGTGGTGTGCCGCAGGGGCCGAAAGGAGTCGCGCCCCGACGCCCGGCTCGACCGGGCCGTGGTCGGGCTGCTGCCGCTGGGCGCCCTCGGCCTGCTTGTCCTGGCCCTGCTGTACGCCGGATGGTCCCGCCCCGGCTGGTCGTCGCGCGGCATGCTGCCGGGGGACCGGGCTTTCGGCGTGATCACCCTCGCCCAAGGGCTGCTGGTGGTCGCCCTCGCCGTCACCGCCTGGCGGCTCCACCGGCGCCACCCCGAGGGGACCACCGCCCTGCGGGGACTCGGCGGGCCGGCCATCGCCATGCTCGCCTGCGCGCTCGGCGGCGTGATGTCCGGTGGCGTGGCCCAGCGGGTCGCCGACTGGCTCGACGACGGCGGCACCCCGGGGATGGGCCGCGGCACCATCGCGGGCCCTCCGGTGCTTCTCTCCTGGCAGGCCGCGGTCATTCCGCCGCTGCTGGTCGTCGTGCTGGCGCTGGCCGGCTGGTTCGCCGGGCGCACCCTGCGGTTCAGGCACCGGCTGCTCGCCGAGGTGGAGGCGGACTATCCGGGTGAACGGCCCGACGCGGCACGGACCCGCGGCATCGCCGGCGCGCGGGCCACCGCCGCACTCACCGAGGCCGCGCCCCGGCTCGTGGGCATCACCTCGGCCGTGACCCTGCTCCTCGGCGCCGGGGCCCTCGCGGGCGCCTGGGCAAGCCACGAGGTGCCGGGGGAAGCCGCCGACGGGACGCACCCGTTCGTCGCGTCAGGTGTGCAGACCGCGCAGGCGCTCGGCTCCTGGCTGATCGGCCTCGGCTTCATACTCTTCGTCACCTGGGGCCGCCGCGCCTACAAGGACGCCTCGGCCCGCCGGACCATCGGGATCCTCTGGGACGTGGGTACGTTCTGGCCGCGCGCGGCCCACCCCTTCGCGCCCCCCTGCTACGCCGAGCGCGCCGTCCCCGACCTCACCTGGCGGATGGCCGGCTGGACCGACCGCACCGGCGGCCGGCTGGTCATCTCCGGGCACTCGCAGGGTAGCGTCCTCGCGGCCGCCGCGGTCTGGCAGTTGCCGCCGCGGGCCCGCCGCCGGGTCGCCCTGCTCACGTACGGCTCGCCCCTCCAGCGGCTGTACGGGCGCTGGTTCCCCGCGTACTTCGGGCCCGGCCCGCTCGCCGCCCTGCACCGGGAGGTGGACTGCTGGCGCAACCTCTGGCGCGCCACCGACCCGATCGGCGGCCCGGTCCTGCCCGGCGACCGGACCTCCGAGGGGGAACGGGAGGTGGACTGCGGCCCGCTCAAGGACCCCCTGGTGTACGGACGCACCACCGAACGCCCGCTGCCGGAACCGATCCTGGGCCACTCCGACTACCAGGCCGACCCGGCCTTCGCGGTCGAACGCGACGCCCTGCTCGACCGGCTGGAGCCGTGCGCACCTGACGCACTTGACGCACCGGACGCGCCTGGCGTTCCGGGGCAGCGCCTCACACAGGCTCCGGCAGATCCTCCGGGTACAGCAGGGTGAGTTCGTCCGTGCTGGGCTCGGTGAGCTGTGCGACCCGGCCCGCGTGCCGCTCGACCATCGACTCGAAGGTCTGGCGCGCGGTCCGGCCGTTGCCGAACGCGGGCCCCTTGGGCAGGACGGTGAAGTATTTCAGCAGCGCCTCGGCGGCGCCGCTGCCGAGCCGGTACTCGTGCTCCTCGGCCTGCTGCTCAACGATCCGCAGCAACTCCTCGGGGGCGTAGTCGCTGAACCTGATGGTCCGTGAGAAACGGGACGCGACACCAGGGTTGACCGACAGGAAGCGCTCCATCTCGGCGGTGTACCCGGCGACGATGACCACCACCGCCTCCCGGTGGTCCTCCATCAGCTTCACCAGCGTGTCGATGGCCTCCCGGCCGAAGTCACGCCCGGAGTCCTCGGGCGAGAGGGCGTACGCCTCGTCGATGAACAGCACACCGCCGCGCGCCCGGTCGAACGCCTCCTGGGTACGGATCGCCGTCGAGCCGATGTGCTCGCCGACCAGGTCGACGCGCGAGACCTCCACCAGGTGCCCCCGCTCCAGTACCCCGAGGGAGGCGAGGATCTCGCCGTACAGCCGGGCCACCGTGGTCTTGCCGGTGCCGGGGGAGCCGGTGAAGACCAGGTGCCGGCGCGCCGACGCGGCCTTCAGGCCGGCCTGCTGCCTGCGCCGGCCGACCTCGATCATGTCGGTGAGGGCGCGCACCTCGCGCTTGACGCTCTCCAGGCCCACCAGGGTGTCGAGTTCACCGAGGACGGCCTTCGAGCCGCGTACGGCAGGCGCCGCCGGTCCCGGCGCGGTCTGCACGGCGCGCGGGCCGGGCACCGCGGAGAGCAGTCCGGGCGTCTGGGCCGCGGCAGCGGTCTGCACCGCGGGCGCCGGCGGCTCGTACCCGGAGGACCGTACGCCGCTCTCGTCGCTCGTGCAGTCCTCGACGAACGGGCTGTCCTCCGAGAACTCGTACCCCCCGCGCGTGCACCGCTCGGTGTGGCAGCGGGTCAGCGTCGTACGGCAGCCGTCGATGACGTGGAAGCCGAAGCCCCCGCTGTCCGTCACCCGGCAGCCGCGGAACGTGCCGCGTCCTGCGGCGGAGACGTAGAACCCGGCCTCGGCGGGCGAGGTGACCGTGCAGCGTTCCAGGGTGGGGTCCGCGCCCTTGGTGACGATGACACCGGTCTGGGCGCCGTCGATGGTGCAGTTGGCGAGGGTGCCGCCGCTGCCGTGGTCACGGAACCAGGCGCCGGTCGAAGCCTCCCGGATCCGGCAGTCGTCGAGCTGCGCGGTCGCCCCGTCGCTCACCGAGACGGCCGTGTTGCGGACCTGGGACAGATCGCTGTCGACGACTTCGGCGCGCGAGCCGCGGTCCAGGACGAAGAGGGCGTCCGGCACGTCGTGCACCCGGCATGAGTCGAGCACGGCGGTAGCCCCGTCGCTGATCCAGACCGCCGGATAGTCGCCCGTACTGTCGTGGATCTCGCACTGGTTGGCATCCACCCGGGTGCCCGGGTCCCACACCGACAGCCCGTTGCGGCCGAACCGGCGCACGGTCGAGCGGGTCAGCGTCAGGACCGAGCGGGAGCGCAGGTCGACCGCGTTCTCGGGGATGTCGTGGATGTCGCAGTCGGAGAGGGTGAGGACGGCGTCGGTGTCCAGGGTGATGCCGTCGGCCGAAGTCCGGTGCACGCTGCAGTCGGTGAGATGCGCGCCGGCCCGCGACGCGATCTGCACTCCGGTGCCCTTGATCTCGTACACCTCGCAGCCGATCGCGTCCAGGCCGCTGCCCTCGCCGTTGACGGCCAGCCCGGCGCCGGAGGAGTGGTGCACCCGGCAGCGCTCCAGGCGCGGGTGCCCGCCGCCGCGTACCGAGACGCCGGACTGGCCCGCGGAGACGACCTCGCACTCCTCGAACACCCCGCCCCCGCCGTCGAGCACGGCGATTCCGACCCCGCCCGGGTTGTCGACCGTGCAGCGGCGGACGGTCGGCCTGGCGCCGCCCCGTACCTCGATGCCGGCGGCGGAACGCGTGACCACCCGCAGACCGGACAGTTCGGGGGCGCCGTCCTCGATGAGCAGCGCGGGGGCGGCCGAGTCCTGGCCTTCCAGATACAGGTCCTGCACGGTCGCGGAGGCGTGCACGGTGAGAGCGACACCGTCCACCGGGGCGATCCGTACCGAGCCGGCCGTCCCGTCGGGGCCGCGCAGCGTGACCGCGCGGCGCACGACGAGGTTCTCGCGGTAGGTGCCGGGGGCGATGGACAGGACGTCGCCGTCTCCGGCGGCCTCCAGGGCCGCGGCGAGGGAGGCGTACTCGCCCGTGCGGCGGCGCCACCTCGACGAGCCGGTGTGCGTCACCTGGACCGTGCCCTGTGCCATGGCGCTGCTGTGCCCCCACCTCGAACGGACGCGACTGATCTAGGCCCTTGTCCGGTCCACCGTAGCGCGCGCGGGGCGCGCGAGTTGACAGGTCAGCTGCCCGCGCCGGTACGGCCCCATTCCGGACCGGCCGCGGCCCAGGCCCGGTCCAGCCGGACGTACTGCCGATGCATCAGCCGCCGCAGGGGCGGGCCCTACGCGAGTACGCGCACCGGGTCGCCGACCCGGAGCGTCCCAGTGGTCTCGGGGACGAGGTTCTGGCCGAAGACCAGCTGGTCGCCGAAGCGTCGGTGACGGGCGAGCGTGCGCAACGGCTCCTTGCCGCGCTCGGCGGTGAGCTGGTCGGTGGTGGTGATGACACAGCGGCCACAGGGCTTTGCCACCCGGAAGGTGACCTCGCCGATCGCGATGCGCTTCCAGTCGTCCTCGGCCCAGGGCGCCGTGCCGTCCACGACGGCGTTCGGCCGGAAGCGGTTCATGGGCAGCGGGCCGTCGTCGGGATGATCGCCCTGTGCGATGAGCGAGTTGAGGGCATCCAGCGAGGCGACGGTGGTGACGAGCAGCGGATAGCCGTCGGCGAAGCTCACCGTCTCGCCCGGCAGCGCGAAGTCCGGGTCGACCGGCCTGCGGTGCGCCGGGTCGTCGAGATGCATCAGCCGGACCGAGGCGCCCAGATGGTCGCTGAACCACGCGTGCGCGACCTCGTGCGCGAGTACGGCCTCGACCTTCCGCCCGAAGATCTCCATCACGGTGGTGCCGGACGGCTCGGGTACCTCGACGGTCAACGGCTCCAGACCGGGCCCGGTCAGCCGGATTCCGCCGCCGGGCAGCGGCTCGGCGGCCGCCAACGCCAGGCGTGGCTGCTGGCGTTGGGTGACCACCTTGCTGTCACCGTCGATCAGCGCCCACCTGCGGTCCCCGGCCGGCCCCCAAGGCTCCACGACCACCTCGCCGGGAGCACACCCCGCTACCGACTTGACGGGGTGGACATGAAGCGATTGGAGAGAGGAGTTCGACATGAGGCCATCCTGCCAGCCGCGGGGACGGCAGGACGGACCTCAGGTCAGTATCCGCGGCTCTGGTACTGGCGGCCGTACGGGTCCTCGTAGGGCGCGGGCGCGGGGCGCGGGGCCGCAGGGCGCATGGCCTCGTACCCGGTGGCGACCGGACGCTGCTGCTGCGGCTGGGCCCCCGGGTACCCGCGCGGCCCGGCGGGCTGCTGCGGGATGTACGGCGCGGGCGCGTACTGCAGCGGAACGGGCTGCGGCATGGCCTGCTGGTACTGGTAGGCGTGCGGGGGCGTCTGGTACTGGGACGGCGCGGCCGGGAGGGCGGGCAGCGCCGAGGGGAGCGCCGGCAGGTAGCTGTTGCCGGTGTCGTACGCGGAGGGGACCCGGATCGGGGCGATCTGCGGGGTGCCCCGCTCTGCGACCAGCGAGTCGTAGATCGGGGTGTCCGGGAAAGACGGCGCGGAGTAGTAACCGCCGCCATAGGTGGCGCGGGGGGAGGTCATGGCACATAAGTTAAGCCCACGATGTGCTGGTTGGGGAGCCCGATAAGAGGGTTGTTTCTTGTGCGGTGAGTGACCGGGGATCCCCAATGCGAGCGAACTTGGGAAAATCGGTCGTCCGCAGGGGTTCGGATCGTGTAAAGGACGAGGTTGTGGGGGGTTACCGGCGGGTCGGCCGGCGATCTTCCGAGACCTTCGGGGATCCGGCGGGCGTCAGGGATTAGGTTGGCCGTACGAAATCTCCGGGCACCCGGACTCGCGATGGGGGCGAGCATGTCAATGCGTAAGGGAACGAACGTTTCCGTGCCGGCACAGGCCGTGCGCGTGGAATTGGGCTGGCGTTCAGGGGCGGGGGGTGTGCCGGACGTGGACGCCTCGGCTCTGCTGCTCGTTTCGGGAAAGGTCCGCTCCGACGCGGACTTCGTCTTCTACAACCAGGCGGTCCACTCCTCGGGCGCGGTGCGCCACGAAGGGAAGGCGACGGCCGGCGACGGCGTGACTGACACGCTCTCCGTCGATCTCGCGCGTGTGGAGCCCGCCATCGAGACGGTGGTGCTCGCGGCCTCCTCGGACGGCGGCAGCTTCGGGCAGGTGCCCGGCCTCTACGTCAGGGTCGTCGACGCGGCGAACGGCTCGGAGGTCGCGCGCTTCGACAGCGAGGACGCCACCGTCGAGACGGCATTCGTCCTCGGCGAGCTCTACCGCCGCCAGGGCGCCTGGAAGTTCCGGGCGGTGGGGCAGGGCTACAGCAGTGGACTCGAGGGCCTGGCAAGGGACTTCGGGATCAGTGTGGACGAACCGCAGCAGGCCGCCGCACCGGCCGCCGCACCCGTCGCCGCCCCGGCCCCGGCTCCCGCCCCCGTCGCGCCGCCGGTGCAGTCGGCTCCCCCGGCTCCCGTCGCGGCTCCCGCGCAGGCCGCCGCGGCGCCGGCCGGCCCCGTACGGCTGACCAAGGTGACGCTGACCAAGGAGGCCCCCTCCGTCTCCCTCACCAAGCAGGGCGGCACCTCGGGCGCCATGCGGGTCAACCTCAGCTGGCAGGTACGCAAGCAGTTCAAGGGCTGGGGCGCCAAGCTCGGCCGGGCCGTCGCCATGCACGCGGACCTCGACCTCGACCTGTGCGCGCTGTACGAACTGACCGACGGCCGCAAGGGAGTCGTCCAGGCGCTCGGCAACGCCTTCGGCTCGCTGCACCAGCCGCCCTTCATCCACCTCGACGGCGACGACCGCACCGGCGGGTCGGCCAGCGGCGAGAACCTCACCATCAACCTGGACCACAAGGACAAGCTCCGACGCGTTGTCATCTTCGTGACGATCTACGAGGGCGCGCGCAGCTTCGCTGATCTGGACGCGACGGTCACCCTCCAGCCGCTGAACGGCGCACCGATCGACTTCTCGCTCGGCGAGTGCACCGTCCCCTCGACGGTCTGCTCGCTCGCCCTCATCACGAACACCGGCTCGGACCTGGTCGTCCAGCGGGAGGCCCGCTTCCTCGTACCGGAGCGCGGAGTGAGCCCGCAGCGCACCATGGACTACACCTACGGCTGGGGCATGAACTGGACGCCGGGCAGGAAGTGACGGTGCCGAGCGCTCATCGGTCCGGGGCGGCCTGCGGCCTGGAGTAGGTCCGCCCCTTCCAGGCCGCGCCGCGGCCGCGGTAGTGCTGCACAGCCGAGTCGACGGTCATCAGCACATACAGCGCCGCCGTGAACGGCAGCAGTGGCGCGAGCCACAGCGACTGCCGGTAGTAGTGGAGCATCGGGACGTACGACCCCGTCATCAGCAGCCACGCCAGGCCCCCCGCCCAGGCGGCGGGGGCGTGACCGGACAGCACCCCGGCGCACAGAGCGACCGGGGGCGCGAGGTACACCACCGCGAGGCCCACGACGGTCCCCAGCAGTAGGAGGGGGTTGTGCCGCAGTTGTGCGTACGCGCTCCGCGACACCATCCGCCACAGATCGCTCAGCCGGGGATACGGACGCACGCTGTCCACGCGTTCGGCGAGCCCGAGCCAGATCGTGCCGCCGCTGCGCCGCACGGCCCGGGCGAGCGAGACGTCGTCGATCACCGCCTGCCGGATGCTCGCCGGGATCCCGGCCCGTACGGCGGCCTCGGTGCGCAGCAGCACACAGCCGCCCGCCGCCGCGGCCGTCCGCCCGCGCTGCCGGTTGACCCACCGGAAGGGATAGAGCTGGGCGAAGAAGTAGACGAACGCCGGAACGACAAGCCGCTCCCAGCCGCTCGCGATGCGCAGCCGGGCCATCTGGGAGACCAGGTCGAGATCCGCCGACCGGGCCGCGGCCACCAACTCCCGCAGACTGTCCGGCTCATGAGCGATGTCCGCGTCCGTCAGCAGCAGATAGTGCGGCTCCCCGGCCGCGCGGGCCAGAGCGATGCCGTGCCGCAGCGCCCACAGCTTCCCCGTCCAGCCGGGCTCCGGCTCGCCGGGAGAGGCGACGGTCAGCGGCAGCCCTCCGAACCGAACGGACAGGTCCCGGGCCAGTTTGCCCGTGCCGTCGGAACTCCCGTCGTCGATGAGGAAGATCTCCGCGTCCCCGGGGTATTCCTGGGCGAGCAGCGAAGGCAGGCTCGCCGGCAGCATCTCCGCCTCGTCCCTGGCCGGCACCACGACGGCGACCGAGGGCCACCGGGGCGGGTCCGTGCGGGGCGGCAGGCGTACGTCCGTACGCCAGAAGAACCCGTGCCCCAGTAGCAACCACAGCCACGCGGCCAGCGATCCCAGTGCGGTCCAGGTAACGGCGCTCACCCGCCGCAGTCTGCCCCACCCGCCAGGGAACGCAAGGGCTGTCGACTATGGTGACCGGATGAAGATCGCGCTCATGGACTCCGGAATCGGCCTGCTCGCGGCCGCCGCAGCCGTACGCCGGCTGCGGCCGGACGCCGATCTCGTCCTCTCCTGCGACCCCGACGGCTTGCCCTGGGGCCCGCGCACGCCCGCCGATGTCACCGAGCGCGCGGTGGCCGTGGCCCGGGCCGCGGCGGCGCACGGCCCCGACGCACTGATCGTCGCGTGCAACACCGCCTCGGTGCACGCGCTGCCCGCGCTCCGCGACGAGCTGGAACCGCACATCCCGGTCATCGGGACCGTACCGGCCATCAAGCCGGCCGCAGCCGGCGGCGGCCCGGTCGCGATCTGGGCGACCCCGGCCACCACCGGCAGTCCCTACCAGCGCGGGCTGATCAGCGCGTTCGCGGACGGTGTCGCGGTCGCCGAGGTGCCGTGCCCCGGGCTCGCGGACGCCGTACAAGAGGCCGACGAAGCCGCCATCGACCGGACCGTGGCGGCCGCCGCCGCGCTCACTCCGGGTGATGTACGAGCCGTCGTCCTCGGCTGCACGCACTACGAGCTGGTCGCCGAGCGCATCCGGGCGGCCGTCCAGCCGCCGGACCTGCCGCCGGTCGTGCTGCACGGCTCCGCGGATGCCGTCGCCGCCCAGGCGCTGCGCCGCATCGGCGCACTGCCCGCCCCGGACGCGGACCCGAGCCGTCGGCTGACGGTCCTGCTCAGCGGCCGCGACGCGGAGCTTCCGGGCCAGGCTCTGACGTACGCGGAAGGCCGCCTGCTCGTCGGAACGGCGGCCCCGGTGCGCTGACGGACGCACTGTCCGTTCACTCTGAGTGACGAGCTGCTACGGGACCGGATCGTAGGTACGCTGCTTGCCATGAAGCACCACCTCCGCGTCGAGGGGGGCATCATCGAGCCCCCGCCCGAGCTCTGGAGCGGCCGCGCCACCAACCGTGTGCAGTGGCTGTTCGCCGCCGCCGGTGCCGCATGCGTGGCGCTCGGCATCGCACTGGCAGTCGCCTCCAGCTGGACCTCCGGACTGGCACCCCTGCTGATGTCGGTGGTCGGCTGTGTCGCAGCCGGGCTGATCATGCTCTACGGCACCCTGGCGTTCGTCCATGTGGCGGTAACGGTGGACCGGGACGCGTTTGAGGTCCGGTGCGGTCACATGGGCGTGCCCCGCAGACGCATCCTGCTCGCGCACGTGGTGCGCGCCGAGTTCGCCCCGAAGGTCACGCCCCGCCAGTGGGGCGGCTGGGGCTACCGCTGGCGGCCCGGCATGGGCACCGCCGTGGTCGTACGCCGAGGCGAGGGCCTCGTGCTCAGCCTGGGCGACGGCCGGGACTTCACGGTGACGGTCGACGACGCGGAGGCGGCGGTACGCATCATCCGCACCCTCCTCCGCATGCCACCGGGCGGCACAACCGCCGAGGCGTAGGCGCTCCGCGCGGGAGCGGTGACGGACGGTCCGGCGGGGGCCGGCGACCGGCGGAATCTGCGGCCGGCGATCGTTCCCCCGACGCCGGCCAGGACGTCGGCGGAGACTGACGCGACAGCGGCGCTCAGGCCGCCCGTTGTTGCCCCGCGCGCGGCCGGTCCGGCGGGGAGAGCGGCCAGCCCTGTGAGGCGGGATCTGTGGCCTGCGGCTGGGGTGCCCCGGCGGCGGCCACGAACCGGCGGAGGGTGACGCGACAGCGGCGCTCACGCCGGTGCCGCGCTCCGCGGGGCGGGCGGGGCGGCCCGTGGGGATGGCAGGCCGTGCGGCGTCAGGCGTGGGGGTCGTCAGCTGCTTGCCGGGGAGCGTGCACGAGGGCGGTCTAACTCGATCGTGTGATGGTCGGCTTCCGGGCTTGCGGCGTCCTGGGCCGTCCGGGTTAACGTGATCGTGTGATCTGGGACGCCGGGTACGGCGTCGGCGTGCGGGGCCCCCGCTCCACCGGAGTGATGGTTCAGGGCCTCCCCGTCGCCTCTGGCCGTACCCATTGGGCCGGATCGCGCAGGGAACCGACCTCCCGGGCCCGGACCACGCACAGGATCGTGTCGCCGCCCCGGGGGTTGAGTACGCCGGGGACCAGTGCGCCCAAGACCGTTCGGGGCGTGCGGCTGAGCGGGCTCACTCCTGCTCAGTCAAGAGGAACGGCGTGTTGGTTCCAGGCGGGGTTCCGGGGCGTCCTCGCGTAGCGGACGGGCTGTTGCCAGGCCCGCCAGCAGGCCCGCGCCCGCCGTTACCGGGGTGAAGCTCAGCGCGTTTCCCACGCTCGCGAACGCCGCCAGCGCGGTCAGCGCCGCCCCCGCGGTGAGTACCACCGGTGTCGGACGCGGCGACCGCCACAGCCCGTACAGCACCCAGCCGAACGCGGCGCCCAGCAGGGCCACCCCCACGACTCCCTGTTCCGCCGCCTGTTGCAGCGCGGCCGAGTGCGGCTTGCCGTCCGACTCCGGTGACTGCTGGGCGGTGGGGCTGAGCCCCCCGAACCGGTCCGGCCCAGCCCCCAGCACGGGATACTCCTTGGCCAGTTCGACCGCGTCCTCCCAGAGCAGCACCCGGTTCCGGGTCAGATGGCCTTCGAGGGACACGGACAGGCCGTCCGGCAGGGCGTCCTCCGCGACGGCCCAGGACAGGCCGGCCATCAGCCCGGCGGCGAGCGCCAGCCCCGCCAGGCCCACCAGCCGGCGCCGCATCCGGGACGCCGCCAGCGAGCAGAGCAGCACCCCCAGCGCCGCCAAGCACCCGGCGGCCGAGCCGAGGGCGGCCGCCGCGCCGGCGATACCCAGGGCGAGCAGCCGGAGCGCGAACCGCAGCACCGGCGGCCCGGCCGCCGAGGCGGCGCAGCACGCGGCGCCCGCCGCCAGTGCCGACAGGGCGGCGTCCGCGCCCGTGTGACCGGGGGCCGGGGCGGCGGTCGTAGCGGGGATGCCGTGGATGCCGTCGGGGGAGGCGAGGGCCAGGCCGAGCGCGGCAAGCGCGACGGTGGCCGCGGCGGCGACCGGCAGCAGGGAACCGCAGATCCGCCCGCACGCGTACCCCGCGGCGACGGCGAGGACGGCGAGCAGCACGCCCTCGGGCCGCGCCTCCCGGCCGTACGCACTCAGCAGCGACCACACGGCGCAGGCGCCGAGCACCATGACACCCGCCGCATCGGGCACGCCGCCGCGCTCCCGCACGGCAGACCGGCCTGCCGGTGCCGTCATCCTGTCGACCCCCCCGCAATAGGACTGGGCACACGGTAACGACAGTGACCCGGGTTTGTGGACGGTTGCGCAGGAACGTTGCTGCACGGGCGCAGTCATCCTGGCCGGACCATCCCGGCGCAGCCATCCCGGCGCGGCCGGGATGGAGGGGACTCGCCGCCCCGCCGTAGACTCCGCCACGTGAGCGCCACCACCACCCCCGTAGACGAGCCGGACCAGCTGGCCCCGCACGCGTCCCCCGCCGCGCGCGGCACCAGGCTGCTGAGGCGGCTCGTACCGGCCGGCGCGGCAGCGCTCTCCGGCATCCTGCTCTTCCTGAGCTTCCCGCCCCGCCCGCTGTGGTGGCTGGCCCTGCCCGCCTTCGCGCTGCTCGGATGGTGTGTGTACGGCCGACGGCTCAGAGCCGCGTTCGGGCTGGGCTATCTCGCCGGGCTGGGCTTCCTGCTCCCCCTGCTGGTGTGGACCGGCGAGGAGGTGGGGCCGGTGCCGTGGCTGGCACTCGCCGCGCTGGAGGCGCTGTTCGTCGCCGGGGCGGGCCTGGGCGTCGCGCTCGTCTCCCGGGTGCCGCTCTGGCCGCTGTGGGGAGCGGCGGTGTGGGTCGCGGCCGAGGCCGCCCGCGCCCGCGGCCCGTTCGGCGGCTTCCCCTGGGGCAAGATCGCGTTCGGTCAGGCGGACGGCTTCTTCCTGCCGCTCGCGGCGGTGGGCGGCACCCCGGTGCTCGGTTTCGCGGTGGCCCTGTGCGGGTTCGGTCTCTTCGAGGCCGTACGCCAGGCCCGTACGTACCGGAGCACCGGCGAACTGCCGCGCAGGGCCGCGGCCGCCGCGGCTCTGACCATCCTGGTCCCGGTCACGGCGGCGCTCGCGGCCCGCCCCCTCGTCGACGCCGGCGCGGAGGACGGAACCGCGACCGCCGCGGTCATCCAGGGCAACGTGCCCCGGCTGGGATTCGACTTCAACGCACAGCGGCGCGCGGTGCTCGACAACCACGCCCACCGCACGGTCGAACTCGCCGAGGACGTCAAGGCCGGCGAGGTGGCGCAACCGGACTTCGTCGTCTGGCCGGAGAACTCCTCCGATCTCGATCCGTACGCGAACCCCGACGCCTACGACGTCATCGACAAGGCCGTGAAGGCGATCGACGCACCCGTCTCGGTCGGCGCCGTGATCGCTCCGGCGACCGGACCGCTGCGCAACACCCAGATCCTCTGGGACCCGGAGAAGGGGCCGACCGGCACCTACGACAAGCGGCAGATCCAGCCCTTCGGCGAGTACATCCCGATGCGCGCCGTCGCCCGCGTCTTCAGCTCCGACGTCGACCGGGTCCGGCGCGACTTCGGGCCCGGCAGCGAGCCCGGCGTCTTCAGCATGGCGGGCACCCGGGTCGGCCTCGTGACCTGCTACGAGGCGGCCTTCGACTGGGCCGTGCGCGACACGGTCAGCGAGGGCGCCCAGATCATCTCGGTGCCCAGCAACAACGCGACCTTCGGGCGCAGCGAGATGACCTACCAGCAGCTCGCCATGTCACGCGTGCGGGCGGTCGAGCACGGGCGGGCCGTCCTGGTGCCCGTCACGAGCGGTGTCAGCGCGGTCATCAGCCCTGACGGCGAAGTGGTGCAGAAGACGCGGATGTTCACCCCCGCCGCGCTCGTGGCCGAGGTGCCGCTGCGCTCCTCGCTGACCCCCGCGACCCGGCTCGGAACCATCCCCGAGGCCGTGATCGTCGCGCTCGCCGCGGGCGGCGCCGGATGGGCCCTGGGCCTGGTCGTACGCGCGCGTCGCCGTACGCAGAACTGAAACGTCCGCCGCACAGAACCTAGGGTCACAGCATGGCAACCCCCGAGTTCATCCGTGAGATCCGGGCCACGGCAGGCCACCAGCTGCTCCTGCTGCCCGGCGTGACCGCCATCGTGTTCGACGACGAGGGGCAGGTGCTCCTGGGCCGCCGCGCCGACACCGGCAAGTGGTCGGTCATCGGCGGGATCCCGGACCCCGGCGAGCAGCCCGCGCAGACCGCGGTCCGCGAGGTGTACGAGGAGACGGGCGTGCGGTGCGTGCCGGAACGGGTCGTCCTCGTGCAGGGGCTGCCGCCGGTCACCTACGCCAACGGCGACGTGTGCCAGTACATGGACATCACGTTCCGCTGCCGGTCGGCCGGCGGACAGGCGCGGGTCAACGACGACGAGTCGCTGGACGTCGCGTGGTTCTCCGTGGACGCACTGCCCGAGCTGAACGACTTCTCGCTCCAGCGGATCAAGCAGTCCCTCACCGACGAACCCACCTGGTTCGAACCCACGGTCATGGACTGACCCACGGTCATGTACTGAAGTACGGGTCCCGGCCACATCGGAGAGGTACCTTCGAAGTTTCCCATGGACGTGGGAGCTGCGGCGGAGGGGGAGCCTGGTGGTTCAACTGGTCAGCTTTCGTACGGAAGACGGCGGAGAGGTCATCGTCGAGATCGGTGACGACGAGCCCGGGGTCGTCGCCGTCTCCCGGATCGGCGACGCGATCGCCGAAGCGACTGGCTCGCTGGATGCCGGGCTGGACCGTATCCGGGGGGTTGCCCAGGCCACGCTGGATCGGCTCGTCTCGCTGCCCCGGCCGCCGGAGGAGGTCACCGTCGAATTCGGCGTGCGGTTCAACGCCAAGGCGGGGGTCGTCATCGCTCATGGGGAGGGTGAAGGGCACCTCAAGGTCTCCATGGTGTGGCGCCGGGCCGCCGCGGATGCGGACTCCGCCGGTCCGGCGAGCCCCTGACTCTCAACTCCGCTCTTACACTGGGATCTACGGGTGCGGGGACATGTGTGACGCTCGGGGGAGACGATCTGCGTGGGTCCGGAACGAGGTCAGGTGCGGGTGCTGTCCCTGGACGGCACGTTATGGGGAGCCGGCGTTCTGGTGGCTCCGAAGGGGGCCGCGGCGCATGTACTGACCTGTGCTCATGTGGTCACAACGGCCCTGGGTGGGTCGTCCGGTGAGCTGTTGGTCGAATTGCCGGGGCGGGACTGGGCTGCCACGGCCCGGCCGTTGGCCGAGGGCTGGTCCCCGTCGCCCTCGTTCGACACTCCCGAGCCCGGTGGTGCTACCGCTGACAGCTGTGATTTCGCAGTTCTGGCTCTGGAATCCGGACAACCTCCTCTCCCGGGCGGCTGCGGGCCGTTGCCCCTGGCGCCATGCGGTGTGCCGCAGGGGCAGCGAGTCGCGGTCATCGGCTACCCGCGCGGTGCGCCCGCCGGCCTCATCGCCACCGCACGGGTGACAGGGGTAGGTGGCCCCTGCCCGGAATGGGTGCAACTGGACGGTTTACGCACCACCGGCGCCGCGGTGGAGCGTGGCTTCAGCGGCGCGGCGGTGTGGGATCCCGTACGGCAGCGGGTCATCGGCCTCATTACGGCCGCGCACTCCGACCGGACCGCGAAGATCGCCTGGATGCTTCCGGTCGAGACCGCCCTCGGACTCTGGCCGCCCCTCGCGGGTGCTGTTCGTCCGGCAGGTCCACGGCCCTGCAGGCCCCCGGCCGTGGAACAGCAGTACCAACTGGCCGATGAGCTACTGGACGTCCCGCAGATTGGTTACGACTCGGGCCGCGCTCTTCGCGAGGCGCTTCCCGCAGCCGTCCGCCGCAATATCCGTGACCACGCCTGGCCTCGTCAGCAACTCCAGGCCGTGGTCCAGGCATGCATGGACCACCGGGACGGCTGCCCGGCGCTGCGCGCCGCGGTACTGAATCTGGGTGGCGGGTCGGTGTCGGCGCTGGCGGCGGCGGGCACCCTCGATCGCATCTGCTGCGCCGCGGAGTCCGGATCGGAGGGCGGTGCATGACTGCTGCCCGCCGGGGGCTGCCGAGGTATCTGGTCGACGCGGTCACGGAAGTCGGCTGTCTGCAGGATCTCGACACCTTGCGCCAGCTCGTGCACAGACTGGGCCGTGAGTCCCGGTCCGCCCTGGACAGCACAACCGGTACCTCTCAGCGGGGCCTCGTCGTCCAGTTGATGGAGGAGCTGTGCGAACGGCCGGCCGGGCTTGCCTCCCTGGTGGAGAACCTGGAGATGCGCGCGGGCAATTCGGTCGCGATCCGCAAGCTCAAGGTGGCCACCGCGGCATGGGAGGTGGAGCTGTTGGACAACGAGGAGTGGGACGAGCTGTTCGGCCTTCTGGAGGGGGTGCGGATACCCGACCTGTACCGCCGCTACTCGGAGTTCCTGCACGCTGGGGGGCGCCTGGTGGCCCCGGTCCACTGCGTGGAGCCGTGGGCGGTCTTTCTGCACGCAGCCACGCTCAGCGCCCGCCCCGGCGAGCCGCTGCCTTGCTTCCAGGTGCTGCAACAGCTGCTGGCTCTCGGCGCCGAGGGGGTACTCCAGCTGGAGATCATCGAGTGGGCTCAGGACCACGACCCGTTCCGGCCGGCCGAGCAACCGCCGGCCCCTCCCGTCGAGAAGGACCCCGGCGCCGAACGTACTGATGTCTGGAGCCCGTCGGACTACCTCATCATCCGGCTCTGCCCGCTGCTGGACTCCGGGCCGGGGAGCGACACTCTCCTGTCCCACTGGCGGCGAGCGCACCCGGGTGAGCAACTGCGGGGCACCGACCGAAGAATCGACCTGAGGAACGCCGAGCGCGAGGTGCAGGCCCTGATCCGGGAGGCCGAGAGTGAGTGGGCGTACTTCCTGAAATCCGACCTCGCCCTGGAGTTCATGCTTCCGCGGGACCTTCTGGACCTCCGTGTGGAACGATGGCGCAAGGCTTCGTTCCAAGGGGTGGGCGCAGTGCTGGGGGAAGATCATCAGGTCGTCGTGCGTAGTCTCGACCGGCTGAACCACCGTGATCTGCACGGTCGTTGGGGGAGAAGATGGGACGCCTTCACCGAGGGAAACGCGGGTCGGGTCCACTGGTTCCCCGAAGACGGCAGACGGCATCTGCTGTCCGACCCGCCACCCGCGGTCGTCGTGCTCAGCGAGCCTCCCGGAGGCGCGCGAGGTGAACAGAGGGCGCACGGATATCTGGACGAACTCGGAGAGGCGCTGAGAGCTGGGGTGCCTGTGGTGTTGTGGGACCGCAGAGCAGGCAATGACCCGGCCTTCCGGACGGCGCTCCGCTCCCTGCTCGGCCTGCACGATCCGCGCGAATTACCAGGCGTGGTCAAGGCGTTGCGCATAGCATCCAGCGACCGCGATCCTGAAGAGGATCTGGTTGTCGGCCGTCACATCGCTCTGCTGTGGGACGACCCGAGCCGGATGCCTGTAGCGACTGCGGGTACCTCCGCGGTTCCTGCCACAACTGGGGAGGAGAGTCCTTGACGCTTCCCGATGACACCCCCGCAACAGGCACCGAGCCGCACGATGCCCGACCCCGATGGTGGATCTACCGGGGCACCGGCGAGCGCCTGCAAGACACCAGTCTGGGCGATCTGTTGCCCCCGCCCCCGCCCTGGCGTCGGTTCAACGGCGGACCGGTCCTTCCGCCACCGCCTCTCGACAGTGCGGAGACCGTACGCCGGCTGGGAGCGCATCCCCCGGTACGCGCCTCCTCCGAGGCGGCGCCCCTGGAAGCGGACATGGTGAACTCGGCCATTCTGCTGCGCCGTCCGCTGCTGGTGAGCGGGCGGCCGGGCACAGGAAAGTCCAGCCTCGCCTACCGGATCAGCCGCGAATTACGGCTGGGACGTGTGCTGCGGTGGCACATCACCAGCCGCTCCACGCTTCAGCGAGGGCTCTACGAGTACGACGCGATCGGCCGGGTCCAGGACACCGCGGCGCTGCGGGCCGCTGCCGGTGGCCCCGACGCAGAGCACGAGGAGGCCACGCCGCCGCCCGCCGTCGGCGACTACGTACAGCTCGGGCCGCTGGGCACCGCCCTGCTGCCCCATGCGGAGCCACGTGTGCTGCTCATCGACGAGCTGGACAAGAGTGACCTCGATCTCGCGAACGACTTGCTCAGCGTCTTCGAAGAGGGCTCGTTCTCCATTCCGGAACTGCTTCGTGCCCGGCGCAGGCATCCGACCGTCACGGTCCTGACGGATGATCCGGGCCGTGAGGTGGAGATCAGCGACGGGTTGGTCACCTGCAACGCCTTCCCCATCGTCGTGATGACGTCGAACAGCGAACGCGAGTTCCCGCCGGCCTTCCTGCGGCGATGCCTGCTGCTCCATATGCCGGAGCCCGACGAGACCGATCTCGCCGACATGCTGACCGCCCACTTCGGCTCGGAGACGGTCGACGAATGGGGCGGCACTCTGATCGCGCGGTTCCTGGAACGCAGCAGGCAACGGGGCGGACTCTCCATCGACCAGCTGCTCAACTCTCTCTATTTGGCGACCTCGCACCGCTCGAAGGGGCAGGACGGTGATCTGCTGGAGCTGGCCGAAGCGCTGTGGCACCGGCTGGACGGGACAGGGCCGGGAACGAGGACCGGATGACCGGGCGGGCAGAGGGCCCGCCGCCACGGCCGTCCAGGCAGGACTTGATGGACGCGCTGTATCTGGCAGCGTGCCAGGACGCGGCTGTTCCGTATCCGTACCGGGACTGGCGACCCGGACGTACGGCGTCCCGCCCTCCGCAGCCCCCCGGCCGGGAGACGCCGGCAAGCACACGGTCCGGCGACGGCAACGGGCGTAACGTCCCGAGCGAAGACAGGCCGGTCGACACGGATGTCGATACGGATGCCGATACGGATGCCGATACGGATGTGGATGCGGACACGGGCACGGGCACGGGCATGGGAACGGCGCAGGAGCACGGCGGCTCGGACCGCACGCGTGAGGAACGGGTGACCGCCCCGGCCACGCACCAGGGCACCGCGGGGGACCCGCCGGCCGACGCCCAAGGGTTCGCTGTGCCGGCCGGCGAACCGTGGACCGTCTCCCGGCAGCAGCCGGAGGACCTCTGGCCGGCGGCTCTGCCGCTGTCGGGCGGCCTCGCCCTGAGCAGGGCCCTGCGGCCGCTGCGGTTACGCCGCCCATTCCCCGGCGCCTGGCAGCTCGACGAGGAGGCCACGGCGGAGCGCGCCGCGGCGGACGGGCTGTGGCTGCCGGTCTGCAGTCCGACGGAGGACCGCCGCCTGGATCTGTCCCTGCTGGTGGACGAGCATCCGTCCCTGGCCCTCTGGCCGGACACGGTGCGCCGGCTACTGGAGCTGATGGAGCAGACAGCGGCCTTCCGCGCCATTCACACGACCCGACTCGACATCGCGGCGGAGGGCGGGCGGATCCGCGCTCTGGGAACCACATCAGGCATCCGGACACCCGGCCCGGACACGCTCGTGCTCGTGGTGACCGACGGGGTCGCCGAGGCATGGCGCAACGGCGATGCCGCCGCCTACCTGTACGCAGTGGCACAGGCATCGCCCACAGCCGTCCTGAGCGTGCTGCCCCAGGAGTTGTGGGAGTTCACGCTCCCCACCGCTGTCAGGGCCCAGTTGACCGTACCGAGTGCCGCCGCACCGAACCGGCGCATCGGCGTCACCCACTCCGGTGCGGCCTCGCCCCTGCTCGGTGAGCCGTCTCGGGCGAGTTCCGCCGTGCCGGTACCCGTACCGCTGCTGGAACTGACCGCGGGTTCACTCGGCCGCTGGGCGCGGCTGGTCGCCTCGGCCGGCGGGCGCCATGTCGTGGCGGCGCTGCTCACGAGCATTCACGGCGATCTGGGGGCCCGGCCCCATCACCGGGTCACCCTGGCGGAACCGCTGCCCGGACGGGCCCGTGAGACGGTGGGCCGCTTTATGGCGAAGGCTTCGCCCATGGCTTTCGACCTGGCCCGCCGGCTCGCGGCGGCTCCGCTCAATCTGCCTGTGATGCGCCTGATCCAGCGGATGCTCCCAGGCGCGGAGGCCTGGAACCTGGCCGAGATCATGCTGTTCGGTCTGCTGCGGCGCACCCGCGAGGGAGACGACGTGGAGGACGCGCAGCAGGTGTCGTTCGACTTCACCGAAGGCGTCCGGGAGGAACTGCTCGGACTCGGCACGCGCGCCGAGACGATGAGCGTCCTGAGACAGGTCTCCACCCACCTGGGCCCACGACTGGCATCCGTGGTGCCAGGTGGGGACGCCCTGGTCGCCTGGCGGGCCGACGCCGCCGACCCCCCGCTGGACGACCGCACCCGGCCCTTCGTGCGGCCCCTGCGCACCGCCCTCTGCGCTCTTTCCGGGCCGTACGCGGCCCGGGCGAACCGGCTGCAGCAGTTGCTGAACGAGGAGCGTCAGCATGCAGCCGCACCGGATCTACCAGCCCGTATGACACAGGGTCACAGATCGACTACGGTGGGCCCGTCGCGCCTTCCACCTCTTCCTGTGCCCGCCCAGCAGGAGTCGTCAGCTTCAGCAGTCCCAGGAGGTTCCGTGTCCACCGTGTCGCAGTCCATTCCCTCGACTGGGCTGACAGAAGCCACATCGGCGCCTCGGCGAATCGGTGCGAATCTGCCGCTCAGGAACAGGAACTTCACGGGTCGCGAGGATCTTCTCACCCAGTTGCGCCAGCGCCTGGCCAGTGGTGTGACCACAGCCGTCCTCCCCGAGGCCCTGCACGGCATGGGTGGTGTCGGTAAATCGCAGATCGCAATCGAATACGTGTACCGGCACGGCAAGGATTACGAGCTGATCTGGTGGATTCCGTCCGAACAGACCAACCTGATCGTGCAATCCCTTATCGAACTCGGGGAACAGATGGGTTTGCGGGCAGGCGCCGACCGAAGCGCCGTGCCCGCCGTCCTGGAGGCGCTGCGAGTGGGCAACCCCTACTCGAACTGGCTCCTGGTCTTTGACAATGCGGAAAACCCGCACGAGGTCCGGAAGTTCTTTCCCCATAACGGTCCAGGACGCGTGATGGTAACCTCCCGCAATTCCCAGTGGTCGACTCTGGCCAGTTCACTCGAGGTTGATGTGTTCACACGTACGGAAAGCGTCGCTCTCATCAAGCGACGCAGTCCGCAGATTCCCGACGAGGCAGCCGACCAGCTGGCCGAATCACTCGGCGACCTGCCACTGGCTGTGGAGCAGGCCGCTGTGTGGCTCGCCGAGACGGGTATGCCTGCCCGTCAGTACCTGGATCTCTTCGAAACCAAGTGCTCGGAGTTGCTCGAGGTCGCACCCCCCGCCGATTACGACCTTCCGGTCGCGGCGGCGTGGAACGTATCCCTCGACCGTCTTCGCGAGGACCATCCCGCAGCCCTTCAGCTCCTGCAGATCTGCGCCTTTTTCGCACCCGAGCCGATCTCCCGGAACTTCTTCGAGGCGGTACGCGGTGTCACCGCTCCGGTCGCCCTGCGCGCTGCCCTGGACGACCCGATCAAACTCTCCCAGGCAGTCCGCGAAATCGGGCGCTACGCCCTGGCCCGGATCGACCACCGGCATTCGACCATTCAGGTCCACCGTTTGGTGCAGCGCGTCCTCATCGAACAGATGAACAGCCAAGAGCGTGCCGAAATGCGCCACTACGCTCACGAGATCCTGGCCAATGCCGATCCCAGGAACCCCCAGCGCCCCGAGGACTGGCCCCGCTACTCGGCTCTGCTGCCCCACGTCCGGGCCACCCGGATGGTGGACTGCGAGGACCCCTGGGCCCGCCAACTGGTGCTGAACGAGGCCGTATTTCTTCAGGCTCGTAGCGACTACGTGGAGGCGCTGGAAGTCGCGGAAGAGGCAGCCGGCATCTGGCGGCGCGCACTCGGCGACGACCACGAGCACGTCATCGCGATCGACCAGGTCCGCGCCCTGGCCCTGCGCTGGCAGAACCAGTACGACGAAGCGTACGAACTCCAGTCGGAGCTGGTCGAGCGCTGCCGCCGGGTGCTCGGCGAACGCAACGAGGCCACCCAGCGAGCCCTGAGCGTGATGGCGATCCTGCTCCGTCTGCGGGGTGACTTCTACCAGGCGCGCGAGCTGGATCAGCGAGCCTACGAGACAACGCTTCGGGAGTTCGGGCCCGACGATCCCGGCACACTGCAGGCCGCTCACAACTACGCGGTGAGCCTGCGGCTCGCGGGAGACTTCGAGGAGGCGTACCGGCTCGACGAGGACACCTACCAGCGCCGCATCGAGGTACTCGGCGACGATCACCTCAACACCCTCAGCAGCCTGTACCAGATGTCCATCGACCTCCAGGAACTCGGCCGGTACCAGGCCGCGGGGGAGAGCCAGGCGAAGCTCAGGGACCTCATGCCGCGGATGCTGGGCGAGGAACACTCCATGACCCTGCGGGTGGCCCGGGAACTGTCGGTCACCCACCGCAAACTTGGCGACCACAGGGCAGCGCTGGAAGTGTCCTCGAAGGTGCTGGAGATGCTCCGCAGGACTTCGGGAGCCGAGTCGCTCGAGACCGTGCGAGCCGCGCTCAACCACGCCACCGATCTCCGCCAGACCGGCGACCTTGCCGCAGCCGCGGAGCTGGGGCAACGGACCATGGAGCAATGCCGGGCCCTGCTGGGCGAGGATCACCCGCACGCCTACGCGACCGCCACCAACCTCGCGGTGACCCTGCGTCTGCTCGGCCGCGTCACCGAAGCCCAGTCGCTGGACCAGGCGGCCGTCAACGGCCTCAGCAGGGTTCTCAGCCCGAACCACCCGCGCTCACTGCTCGCGCGGACGAACCTCGCCAGTGACCTCTTCGCGGTCGGCGAGCACCGGCAGGCCCACGACATGGACACCGAACTGCTGCACCGGAGCATTGAGGCGCGAGGGGAGAGGCATCCGGCGACCATCGCGATCATGCTCAACCTCTCGTACGACCTGAAGAGCCTGGGCGAGACGGCACAGTTCAGGGACTTGCACGGCAAGGCGCTGGCCGCGGCCCGTGCGGTGCACGGGCCCGACCATCCGGCCACCCAGGACGCGGAGATCTTCAAGCGGGCCGACTGCGACATCGACCTGCTGAGCATCTGACGGGGGTTTCCGGGGACCGAGGGTGCGACCCCAGCCACTCGGCCAGTTCCTCCGGCCCGGCTTCGACACCTCGGCGCAGCAAGGCGGCGTGGAGCGCCAGGACGAGTTCCGGGCGCTCCACGAGCAGCGCGGCCCGCGCTTCTCCGGCCAAGCCGATACCGATCCAGGCGGCGGTACTGCCGGCTGCCGCGCGATAGCGGCCGACGGCCTCTTCGATGTCCCCGGCGATCAGGGCCGCGTCCGCCGGCGTGGCCCCCGTGATGCCCAGCGGGTTGACGGCTCCGGCGCCCAGGTCGGCCCGCACGCGGTCAAAGGCTTTGGGGTCGGCAAAGCGCAGCCGGGCCAGCCTGGTTCTGGCCCGCCCGGGTGCTGCCGGTCGTGTGGTCAGACGGGCTGCGGGCAGCAGGACCGGCGGCGGGTGACCGTCCAGCCAGTGCTGTGCGAGCCGGCCGGCGCTGCGTTCGTCCACCACCAGGTGCGCTGCCCGCCAGGTGGCCTGGGTGTCACGGCAGCACAGATCCGCGAGCTGCCCGGGCAACCCGTGCACCGGGTCCGCCCACCACTCGCCGGCCGATTCGGCCAGCGCGGCGACGATCAGTCCTCCGGCCTCCGTCAGGCCGGTGGCGTTGCGCAGGGCAGCGAGCGCCGTACGTAACTCCCAGCGGTGCAGGGCGTACTCGAAGTCGGCTCGCTCGCCGTCCACCGGTCGGCGCCGACGCCAGAAGGATGTCACTCCCGCGAACGCGTGAGCTCCGTACAGCAGTCCGCGCAGCGGTCGCGGATCGTCGCGCCAAGGGGCGAAGTACGCAGGTTCCGGCCCCTCCTTCACCGGCGTGAACAGGGGAGTCAGGTCGCCCACGGCCAACAGCAGCTGATGCCGTGCCTCGTGAATGAGGGTTGCCGCGAAGGACAGCGGGTCGGCGGGCAGCGACATCGACACCGCACCGTAGGCGTCAGGAACCGACGCACTGGTGATCCGTGACGCCCCCGCTCCTTCGATGGGGACCAGCGACCGGACCGTCCCGGTCACCACACGGTACGCGGCGGGATCCCACGCACGCAGCAACTCGTAGGCGTCAGCCGTCCGGGCACGCCATAGCTCCACGTCTTCCGGCGCCAGGTCAACAGGATCGCGCAGGGAGCGGAAGTCGCGGTACGGCGACAGGTGGTCCAGTCCGGCGGCCGGTTCGCGGCCCTGCTGGGCGGCGCCGACGCGCGGCAGGGGAGACCAGCCCTCAGCGGGGGACGACAGATCCTTCGGTAGGCGCACCGACCCGCTGTCACCGAAGATCACCGTACCGCTCGGGCCGCGTTCGACCCCCACCACCGGCCACTCGCCGCGGCTCACAGCACCGGTCAGCCCCAATGAGGGCAGCCAGAGCCGCCCTCTGCGTGCCGGCACCCGAAGCGAGCACCGGGTGCCGGCACGTATCGCGGCGGCGGCGGCCAGCGATCCCAGCACAGCCGTCCCTGCCCACGGCGGGGCATCCGACGAGGCGGCCACCGATGCGTGCGCGAGCTGCCGCAGCAGTTGGAACGCCCAGGCACCGACGGCGGGATCGCGCAGCACGGCCTCCACAGCTTCGGGCTCGGCGTGCTGTACGGCGCCCAGCAGAGCCCACGCGGCAGCGGGACGCGTCGGTGGCACGCCATGCCGCGACCGCCCGTCGTCCGGGTGCTTGGCCAGCTCAAGGATGGCGGTGAGCGCCAGGAGCAGGCGGCTGCGCTGCGCCGACCCGAGCAGTACGAGATCCCGCTGTTCCACATCGCCGACAGCAACGCCGACGAGGGTCCGTAACGGGATCCGATAGGGCTCAGGCGTGATCAAATGTCACGGGTGCGCACTCGGTGCACCGCCGGGCGCACCTCCGCACGTGGGGGCCATGCCGCTCTCGCACAACGGAGCCGCGGCATGCGCCAGCTGCTCGTGCAGCAAGGTGAGTGCCTCCGGCAGGCCATTCACCTCTCTCAGCTCGCCCAAGGGCACAGCTGACAGATCGATGAGGTCCGAGCGCAGGCTCTCGATGGTTCCCGCCGTATACGCCATACCCTCATGGTGACCGAAGCGCCCCCGCTGGGGAAGACCCACTCCCGGACAGCTCCGCCTCGCGACCACTGTGCCCGGGCGGGACGTCCGTATTCCGTAAGGACGACACGGGTTGCCGCCCGTTCGAGAGTGTGAGTGGATCGAAGGAGACCACCTGGGTGCAACGAGTCCGGATGGAGTGACGAGAGGGGTCGCTCACCATGGCTGTGGGAAGCGGAACGACTCCCGGACCGGAGCCGTTGGCGGCTTCACGGCCCTCCCGTGTGGTGCTGGCCGTATGCCGTGTCGCGGTCGGCCTGCTGTGGATCCAGAACGTCTCCTGGAAGCACCCACCCCGCTTCGGCAACAAGTCCGACCCGCCGCGCGACCTGTACGACTGGACGCTCAAAGGGGTCGAAAACGAGGTCTTCGCCCCATGGGCCTGGCTCGTCGAGCACGTGATCCTTCCGCACTTCGCGGTATTCGCGTGGGCCGCGTTCGCAGTCGAGGCGTGCCTCGGCGCGTTCCTGCTGGTCGGCCTGGCCACCCGGTTCTGGGCGCTGGTCGGCCTGGCACAGACGACAGCCATCACGTTCTCCGTGCTGAACACCCCGCACGAGTGGTTCTGGTCGTACATCCTCATGTACGTCGCGCACCTGGCGCTCCTGGCCACCGCGGCGGGACGCGCGTACGGCGTGGACGGCGCCCTGCGCCCCGTCTGGCGGCAGCAGGGTGGCCGGTTCTCACGCCTGCTGCTGCGCACGTCGTAACGGCCCCGAAGTCCCAAGGAGGCATCCGGTGAACGCATCCCGCGCACCACGTACGGCGACCGCCCGGACCGCCGTCGGCCTGGGCCTGGGGGCGGCGGCGAGCACCGTACTGGGGATCGCGGACGGGACGCCGTGGCGGCTGGTCACGCTCGGCGGGACGGGAACGCTGGTCCTGCTGATCCTGGCCGCCGTGGCGATTGCCGCGGGGCTCTCCGGGGTGCGGGCGCTGATCGTACTGGCCGGTACCGGATTCCTGGCGGCCGCCGTCCTGCAACTGGTTCAGATCGGCTGGACCGGGGCGAACCTGCTCGGCGGCGACGGCTCCACCGTGGCCCTGCTGCTCGGCTTCGCCGTGGGACTGCTCGCTCTCGGCCTCGCCCCTGCTGTCACCCCTGCCGCCACCCAGACTCCGTCCTCCGCTCCCTCCCAGGGAAGGCATGACCCCATATGAACCTGGACAGCGCACTCAAGCCGGTTCTGGCCGTGGCCGCGGAGCACGCCCCCGCGGTCGACGCGGACGGCCGGTTCCCCGAGGAGGCGGTCTCGGCTCTGGGTGAGTCCGGCCTGCTCGGCCTGACCATTCCCGCACGGGAGGGCGGACCGGGAGCCGGTCCGCGGGAGTTCGCCCATGTGGCGGCGGAGCTCGCGGCCGTCTGCGGTTCGACCGCCATGGTCTACCTGATGCACGTCTGCGGCGCCATGACCGTACTGGCCGCACCACCCCCGGCACTGCCCGCGTTGGCGGCCGGCCTGGCCACCGGCAGGACCCTGGCCACCCTGGCGTTCAGCGAGCCCGGCTCCCGCTCGCACTTCTGGGCGCCGGTCTCGCAGGCCAAGCGCAACGGCGGCGAGGACGTGCGGTTCACCGCGGACAAGAGCTGGGTGACCTCCGCCGGACACGCCGGGCTCTACGTCACCTCCGTACTGTCGGCCGACGAACCCGGCACGGTCGACCTCTACGCCATCGAAGCGGACCGGCCAGGCGTGAGCGTCACGGGTTCGTTCCGAGGACTCGGACTGCGCGGCAACGCATCCGCACCGATGCGGTTCGAGGTGACCGCACCCGACCCGACGCGTCTGGGCCCTGCCGGTACGGGGCTTGCCCTGATGACCGACACGGTCATGCCCTGGTTCAACCTCGGAAACGCCGCCGTCTCGCTCGGCCTTGCCCGAGCGGCCCTCGAGGCGGCAGTCCGGCACACCAGCAGCGCCAGACTGGAGCACACCGGCCAGACACTCGCCGAGTTGCCCACCATCCGTGCCCGGCTGGCCCGGATGTCGCTGCAGCTCGAAGCGGCGAGCGCCTACATGCGGAGGGCGGCGGAGTCCATCGCCGCCCCCGACGAGCAGACGCCCCTCCATGTCCTCGGGGTCAAGGCGCTGGCCAACGACACCGCTCTCGCTGTCACCGACGACGCCATGCGCGTATGCGGCGGCGCCGCTTTCTCCAACCACCTCGCCATCGAACGGTTCTTCCGGGACGCACGCGCCGGACATGTCATGGCCCCCACCGCCGACGCCCTCTACGACTTCTACGGCAAGGCCATCACCGGCCAGCCGGTCTTCGGCTGACCAGGAAAGGCCAACCAGGAAAGGCCAACCAGGAAAGGCCAACCAGGAAAGGAAGAGTCGCATGGAACCGCTGGTCGTCGGAGCAGTGGCCTACACCCCCAACGTGGTGCCCATCTGGGAAGGCATCCGCGACTACTTCCGCACTGCCCCGGTCGAGATGGACTTCGTCCTGTTCTCCAACTACGGCCGGCAGGTCGACGCACTGCTTGCCGGTACGGTCGACATCGCCTGGAACACCAACCTGGCCTGGGTCCGCACCGTGCTCCAGACCGATGGCCGCGCCCGGGCGCTGGCCATGCGCGACACCGACCTGGCGTTCCGCAGCCACCTCGTATGCCGCGCGGGAGCCGGACTGCGCGGCCCCGGCGACCTCACCGGGCGACGCCTGGCGCTGGGCAGCCGCGACTCGGCGCAGGCGGCGATCCTGCCGCTGCACTATCTGAGCCGCCAGGGCCTCGCTCTCGCGGACGTGGAACTCCTGCGTACGGACAGCGACATCGGCAAGCACGGCGACACCGGCCGCAGCGAACTCGACTCCATCCGGGCCGTACTCGACGGCGACGCCGACGCCGCCGCGATCGGCATCACCACCTGGGAGTCCATCGGACGGGACGAGCTGATGCCCGGCACGCTGGAGTCCTTCTGGACCAGTCCCACCTACTGCCACTGCAACTTCAGCACGCTCGACACCCTCGACCCCGACCGCGCCAGCGCCTGGACAGCACATCTGCTGGCCATGGACTGGGATGATCCCGAGCACCGCAGGATCCTGGAACTGGAAGGCCTCAAGCGCTGGGTGCGCCCTGAACTCGATGGGTACGCCGACCTGTTCGAAGCGGTCGAGGAACAGCAGATCGCGCCCCGATGGTGATCCCGATGGATATCCTTGAGCTGATCGAGAAACTCTCCGCCACAGCGGACGGAGACGCCGTCACGCTGCCTGTCGCGTCATCGGACGAAGCGGAACTGGCCGCCGCGTGGTGCGTCCGTACCGGCAACACGTTCGTGGCCGGCGACGGCACCAGCATTACGGTACGGCGCGGGCGCCCCCCGGATCCCATCGCCGTACTGCGTGCGGACCGCCGTCCCGGGGCACGCCTGTGGCTCTACACCAACTTCGACTGCAACCTCGCCTGCGACTACTGCTGCGCCCGGTCGTCACCGCAGACAGCCCGGCGCGCTCTGGGCGTGGACCGGGTCCAGCAGATCGCGGACGCAGCCCCGGCCGCCGGAGTCCTTGAGATCTTGCTCACCGGCGGTGAACCGTTCCTCCTGCCGGACCTCGGCGACATCGTCGCCCACTGCACCTCCGCGCTGCCCACCACTCTCCTCACCAACGGCATGCTCTTCCGCGGACACCGGCTCGAGATGCTCCGGGCGATGCCCCGCGACAGCCTCGCTCTGCAGATCAGCCTCGACTCGGCCACCCCCGACCTGCACGACTCCCATCGCGGCAAGGGAACCTGGGCCAAAGCCGTCGCCGGCATCCGCACCGCCCTCGGCGAGGGCTTCACCGTACGGGTGGCCGCCACGCTCACCACCGACGACCGGCACGAGGAGAGGGACCTGCGGACCTTCCTCGATTCGCTCGGTATCGCCCGCGAGCACCAGGTGGTGCGCCCCCTCGCTCATGAGGGGGCCGCCGACGACGGCCTGGAACTCACCGTGCAGACCCTGATCCCCGAGGTCACCATCACCGCCGACGGCGTCTACTGGCACCCCGTCGGAGCCGACAACGACGAACAGCTCGTCACCCGCGACATCTTCCCTCTCGATGCCGCCATCGATCTCGTACGGGAGCAGTTCCGCGCCTACCGGAACGCCGCGGATTCCACCGCCCGCACGTTCCCCTGCGCGTGACCGGCAGCACCGGCCGGACGGCGGCGGCCCGGACGGCATACTGATCCCGGGCGCGAGTGCGGCCTCTCCTTCTACCGGGAGGCCGCGGACAGCACGAGCTACTACCGCGACCTGCTGTTCGCGCTCCAGGACGAGGAAACCGGCGGCGAAGCTCGGCTCCCTGACCATCGAGGACATCGCGCCGTACACGATTCGCCTCAACGCGGTCGCGGTGCGGCAGGAGCTCCAGCCAGCGGCCTGACCGCCCGAGGTGGATCCTGGAGGCAGGAAGGACTGCGTCGCGGCGGCGCGCAGTGGCCGAACGCGGGCGAGGAGGTACGCGATGACTCGGACGCTGGAGTGGCAGGTTCGCCTCTATCTGGCCGAGGAGGACGGCACGACGCGGGCCCGGGCGGTGCTGGATACCGGGGCCATGACGCTCACCGGTCATGGAGTGGCCCGATGCAACCCCCAGGACGTGGACGTGCCCGCGATCGGTGACGAGCTGGCGGCGAGCCGTGCCATGCGAGATGTCGCCGTACAGCTGATGAGGGCCGCCGACCACGACCTGGAGGCCGTCGGCGCCGGAACCGTGGAAGGGCGGGAGGAGCCGCCGCCGTACGGCTGGACGGTCACGGCGACCTAGGGCGGCGATGGTCGAGCCGGCCCACGGCATGGTCTGCCGTGGGCCGGCTCGTCGCACCGCGCCGTCGGTCAGCCCCGGGACGGCGTGACGGCGGGTGAAATATCCGGGGCGACGTCCAGAGGTGGTGCCGGAAGCGGGGTCGGGGCGGGGTGCAGCCGGCTGACCGCCGGGGAGGTGATGGCCGTCGTGATCAGGGCCATCAGGACCAGCATGGTGAACAACTGCGGCCCGATGACGCCGAGTTCCAGACCGATGTTGAGAACCACCAGTTCCGTCAGACCGCGGCAGTTCATCAGCGCGCCGATCGACAGGGCCTCCCGCCAGGACCGGCCGCAGGCGCGGGCCGCTCCCGCCGCACCGCCCCATTTGCCGAGCACCGCGACGGCGAGGACCGCACCCGCCCAGAGCCACTGCACCGGGTCCGCCGCCAGGACCTCGATGTCCGTGCGCAGGCCCGTGTGGACGAAGAACAGGGGCAGCAGTACGGGCACGGCGACGGCGCGCAGCCGGGCGGCCGAGACCTCGACGCGCTGGGCTCCTCGCGGGGTGACCACACCGAACAGGAAGGCCCCGAAGAGGGCGTGCACCCCGATCGCGTCGGTGGCCAGGGCGGACAGGCTCAGTCCGCTGCACAGCGCCACCAGCACCATCGCGTCGTTCGCCCGGTCGGCCCGTGCCGCCCACCGGGCGAGCAGCGGCCGCACCGCGTAGAGCATGAACGCCGCGAAGGCCACGGCGAGCGCGGCCGTGGTTACCGCATCCATCGGGGAGCCGGCCGACGCGAGCGCGACCACCACGGCCAGCAGGCACCACGCGGTGACATCGTCCACGGCGGCGCAGGCCATCGCGAGCGCGCCCAGCGGAGTGCCGTACAGGCCCCGGTCGATGAGGATCCTGGCCAGCACCGGGAACGCCGTGATGCTCATCGCCACCGCGACGAACAGGACGAACGGCAGCCGGCCGACCCCGTCCGGGGCGAGCTGCCCGTACATCCCGAGCGCCAGCACGGCGCCGAGCGCCATCGGCAGCAGCATGCCCGCCTGGCTGACGGCGACCGCGATCCGGCTGTGACCGCGCAGCGCGCCCAGGTCCAGTTCCAGACCGACCAGGAACATGAACGAGAGCAGGCCCAGCTGGCCGAGCATCGAGGTGAACGGGAGCACGGCGTCCGGGAAGAGCCAGGCTTGCGCCCCCGGCCACACCCATCCCAGCAGTGACGGCCCGAGCAGAATGCCGGTCGCGATCTCGCCGACCACAGGCGGCTGCCCGAACCGGCGGAAGAGCGCCGCGCCCGCCTGGCAGACGAGGATCACCACCGGTACGGCGACCAGCAGCGCGGGCAGCGGATCAGCGGCGGACACGGGCGGCTCCTTCGGACGGCGCCGCGGCCGGCTGCGGTACCGCCGCGGCGTCGGACCAGCGGGCGTAGCGGCGGCGGCCGTAGAGCAGCGGCTGCGCCGTCTCCCGTACTGTCACCCGGCTCACCTCGGCGAAGACCGCCGTGTGGTCCCCGAAGCCGACGGTCTTGACGACCGCGCAGTCCGCGATGGCGTGCGCGTCGGCAGTCAGATGCGGGCCGCCCGCGCCCAGCGGCAGCCGCCACTCGGTGCGTTCGAACCGGTCGGGCGCCCCCGAGGCGAACAGATCCGAGGTGGCCCGCGCCCGCTCGTGCAGCAGGTTGAGAGCGAACTGGCCCTGCGCGAGCAGGACGTCGAGAGTCGGGCTCGCCGTGCGTATGCACACCACCAGGGTGGGTGGGCCGAGCGCGACGCTCGCCAGGGAACTGCAGGTCATGCCACGCGGGGAGGCATCGGCGTCGAGGGTCGTGACGACCGAGACCCCGGACGGGAACCCGGCCATGAAGGGGCGCAGATCGGCCGGTTGGGGCGCGGAGTTGGGCATGTCTGACTCCTGAAGGGTCGCTGGAGCAGTGCGGCCCGGCAGCCGGCGGGAGAGCCGTGCTGCCGGGCCGTGGAAGCGGCGGTGGGCCGCCGCGCCGAGGGGACGGCGAAGGTCGTTCGCCCTACACGCCGCCGTGCAGCCGCCGCAGATAGTCGTAAGCGCTGGGCAGCGTCTCCAGCAGGTTCTGCTGCTGGCGCTTGACCGCCTCGAACAGCGGCTCGGCGCCGGCCACCGACTCGGGCTTGTGCGCGAGCGCGGGGAGTGGCGCGTCCGGGACCAGGCCCAGGCCGGAGAAGATGCAGTAATAGCTGCCGTTCGTCCAGAAGTTGCGGAACTCGGCCTCGAAGTTCCCGTAGTACGTCGACTCGTCGGTGATCGGCGAGTTGATGGGCAGACCGGCCTTGTACGCGGAGATCTTCTGCTGGATGTTGTCGGGGAGGGTCAGTTTCTTGTTGGCCTGCCAGAACGGCGTGTCGTTGCGCGGCGCGTAGAAGAAGTGCGCCTGGATGAAGTCTCGGGTGTCGTCGAACATCACCTCGATCTCGTGGTTGAAGCTGTTGACCAGCCCGTCGTTGAACGTCTTGTCCGGGAAGTGCTTGGCCAGCTGGTAGATCGCCGCGGTGATGAAGTAGATGCCGGTCGACTCCAGCGGCTCAAGGAAGCAGGACGACAGACCGATGCTCACGACGTTCTTCACCCACGCGCGGCGGTTGCGCCCGACCCGGAAGCGGATGTGGTTGAACTTGGTCTCCTCGGGGTCCAGACCCCACATCTCGGAGAACTCGGCTGTGGCCGCGTCCTGGTCGGTGAACTTGCTCGAGTACACATAGCCGGTGCCGAAGCGGCCCAGCATCGGGATCTTCCAGGCCCAGCCGGACGACATCGCGATCGCCGAGGTGTACGGCTCCACGCCATTCGCCTCGTCGTCGTGCGGGACGGCGGTGGCGACCGCGCTGTCACACAGCAGGTGATCGCTCATGTCGATGAACGGCTCCGCCATCGCCTGGTTGATCAGCAGACCGCGGAAGCCCGAGCAGTCCACGAAGAAGTCGGCCTCCAGGACCTGACCGCTCTTGGTGTGCAGCGCCGTGACATAGCCGCGCTCGTCCTGCTGGACGCGCGTCATCTCGTCCTGGACATGGTTCACGTCCTGCTTCTCGGTGGCGAAGCGGCGCAGGTAGTCGGCGACGAGCTGGGCGTCGAAGTGCCAGGCGTAGCGGGTGGCCGACCGGCCGTCGAGCCAGCGCGGCGCCTTCATCGCGTCCATCACCGGGGGCTCACGGAAGCAGGCGTAGTCGAACGGCTCGGTGGTGCGGCCCTCGTACTTGCGCTTGAACCAGTAGTGCGACAGCGGAGTCTGGTCGTAGTCCGGAAGCAGGCCGAACGGGTGGTAGAAGTGGTCCGGCCGGCCGTCGGGAAGCTCACGCGCCGCGGCCTCACCCTGCCCCTCGGTGCGCCAGTTCACGAACCGTACGGCCATCTTGAAGCTGGCGTTGCACTCCCGCATCCACTCGTCCTCGGCGATACCGAGGTAGTCGAAGAAGGAGCGCTGCAGGTTCGGCACCGTGGCCTCGCCGACGCCGATGCGCGGAATCGTCGGCGCCTCGAGCACGGTGATGTCGACGGTGCCCTGGAGTGCCTTGCCGAGATACGCGGCGGTCATCCAGCCGGCCGTGCCGCCGCCCAGGATGACGACCTTCTGGAGCCGGGTGTCGGTGCTGGTCATGTATCAGCCCTCATTTCGGAGAACGGCGCCGGTCGGGGTGGTCGAGGCATCAGTGTGGGCAGCCGCCCTATTACGGAGCTACACGCGTAAGTCCTGGCCGGTATAGGGCGGTTGTAGGGGCCCGGAACACACTCGCCGCACGCAGATCGGCACGCAGATCGGTATGTGACGGACGGACCTCCGGGAGGAAGCGATGACCACCGCGGTGACCGAGGAAGCGCGGCACAGGGGCATCCCCTGCTCATGGGGGTCCCCCCTGCTCGAGCGAAGCCGAGAGCTCGGGGGAGGAGCCGAGAGCTTGGGGAAGGTTCGGATCCGTTTCCTGGGAGACTTCGAGCTGACCGTGAACGGCAGCCCCGTCGAGCGGTGGCGGGCCGGCAAAGCGCGCGGACTCTTCCAGTACCTGGTGATCCACCGGGGCCAGACGCTCACCCGTGACCGGCTGTACGAGGCCCTGTGGCCCGGCTCGGACGGATCCTCCGGAGGCAGCTCCCTGAAGGTCGCGGCGCACGCGTTGCGCAGGGTGCTCGACGCGCACCCGGAACGGCCCTCGGACTCCGGGATCCGGCTGCTCTACCGCGACTTCGGCTATGTCCTGGACGTGGCCGACCTGTGGTCCGACGTGGACCGTTTCCAGGAACTGGTGCACGCGGGACTGCGGGCCTCGGCCAAGCGCGACACCGTGCTCGCCCGCACCCGCTTACGGGCCGCCATCGCGCTGTACGGCGGCGAGTTCCTCCGGGGCGAGAGCGCCGACTGGGTCGCCGAGCAGCGCGAGTACCTCAGGTCCCTGGCACTGCGCGCGCTGGTCGTCCTGCGCACCGATGCCGAGGGTCGCGAGGACTTCGCGGAGCTGATCGAGAGCTGCCGGCGCACGCTGGAGATCGACCGCCACCACGAGGAGACCTACCGTGCGCTGATGACGGCGCACGGCAGGCGGGGCGAACTCGCGGCCGTACGGAGCTGGTACGAGCTGTGCGCGCGGCGTCTGCGCGACGAGCTGGCCGTGGCACCCGCCCGGGAGACCGAGCTGCTGCTGCGCGCGATGATTCCGGCCGCCCGGTCCGGTGCCGGGACTGTTGCCGGGCCCGCCGCGCCCGCCGCCGTTCGTACGGCCCGTACTGCCAGGACCGCGGCCATGCGGACGACCGCACCCGTCCCGGCGGAGGCCGCCACCCTCGCGACCGGCCGGCTCCGGCCGGTACGGCGCACCAGGCCGGACGCCCGTGCCGCCGGCCTCGCCCGGCTGGCCGGTTGAGGGGGTGTCCGACGGATCACGCGGATCACGCGGATCACGCCGGCCCGCGGCCGCCCGGCGCACCGCGCCCCGCCGCGTCCACCAGCCGCTCCCCGGCGGGCGCAGGCTGAGCGGCCTGATCGTCAAGACACCCCTGGGGCTGTCCGGCCGCCCCGCCGGCCGCCCTCGCCCCGCCCGCACGTCGATCTGCGATTCAGCGATTCAGCGTTTCAGCGACTTAGTGATTCAGCGATCCAGCGATCAAGCGACTCAGTGAGGACCCCACCGTGACCGTGCTGACCGTGCCGCAGGACTCCGGCGCACCACAGGCCGAGCCGTACGCGCCCCCCTTGCCGCCCCGTTACGACGACCAGTGGATCGGCGGCCGCTGGACCACCTCCGACGCCGACGGCCGCCTCGTGGTGACCGACCCGAGTACCGAACAGCCCCTGGCCACCGTGCCCGCGGGCACGGCCCGCGATGGCGACCTGGCCGCGCGCGCCGCCGCCGCGGCGTTCGCCGGCTGGGCCGGCACGCCCGTACGCGAACGGGCCGCCCTGCTCCGCCGGGTGGTCGAGGGCCTGGAACAGCGGGCCGGCCGGTTCGCCGAAGTGATCACCGCCGAGGTGGGAGCGCCCGCCCGGATGGCCCGTCAGACCCATGTCGGCCTCTCCATCGGCATGGCGGCCCACTGCGTCGAGACCGCCGCCTCCTACGCCTTCGAGGAGCGGGTCGGACACTCGCTCGTGGTGCGCGAACCCGCCGGGGTCGCCGCCTGTATCACCCCGTGGAACACCCCGCTGCTCCTTACCGTGCAGAAGCTCCTCCCCGCGCTGGCGGCCGGCTGCACCGTGGTGCACAAGCCGAGCGAGATCACCCCGCTGCACGCCCGGCTGCTCGCCGAGGTGTTCGCCGAGGCCGATCTGCCGCCGGGCGTCTTCAACATGGTCGTCGGCGCCGGCGGCACGGTCGGCGCGGCCCTCGTCACCCATCCGCTGGTCGATGTGGTGTCGCTGACCGGTTCCACCCGCGCCGGCCGCGAGGTGTCCGCGCTGGGGGCCGACGGCGTCAAGCGGGTCCATCTGGAGCTGGGCGGCAAGAACGCCAGCCTGGTCCTGGACGACGCGGACCTGGACGCGGCGGTGCGCGCCACCGTCGACCAGATGCTGTTCAACTCCGGCCAGACCTGCCTGCAGTGGAGCCGCCTGCTGGTGCCCAGGGACCGCCAGGACGAGGCGATACGTATCGCCGGCGACGCGATGGACGGATACGTGACCGGCGACCCGCGCGACCCGGCGACCGACCTCGGCCCGTTGGTGTCCGCGGCCGCGCACGAGCGGGTGACCGGCTACATACGGCGCGGCGCCGCCGAGGGCGGGGCCCGCCTGGTACGCGGCGGTCCGGAGCGCCCGGCCGGACTGGAGACCGGGTACTACGTCCGGCCGACGATCTTCGCCGATGTGGACCCGCTGACCACGATCGGGCAGGAGGAGATCTTCGGGCCGGTGCTGTGCGTCATGCCGTACGACGACGAGGACGAGGCGGTGCGGATCGTCAACGGCACCCGCTACGGGCTGCACGGCGCGGTCTGGTCGGGCGCCGACGACCGTGCCGAGCGGATCGCGCGACGGTTCCGCACCGGACTGGTCGACGTGAACGGCGGACAGTTCAACCCCGCCGCGCCGTTCGGCGGGTTCAAGCAGTCCGGGATCGGCCGCGAGTGCGGAACCGCCGGACTGGAGGCGTTCCTGGAGACCAAGTCGATGCAGCTGCCGCAGGGTCCGGGCGGCCAGGTGGTCGGCCCCCGGCTGCGGGCGACCGCGCCCGCCCGCCCCTCGGACACGGAGAGGAACGAGGGATGACCGCCCAGCACGCCGTGCCCGCGCAGGCGACCGCCACCCCTGGCATTCCGGCCGGCGGCACGCCACAGGCCCAGGACGGCGGGTCACCGCGCGCCGGGGTCGGCGGACCCGGACGTCGCGGTGTGCCGCCCCGGTACGCCGCGCCCGACGACAGCGACGCGGGACACGAACGGGGCGCACTGCCGCCGCTGTTCGCGGTTCTGGAGCGGTGGACTCGCGAGCGGCCGGACGAGACCGCCGTCAGCGCCGCCGACGGGACCCTGACGTATGCGGCACTCACTGCCCGTACGGCAAAGATCGCCGCGGCGCTCGCTGCCGCCGGCGCCGGACCCGAGACCGCCGTCGGGCTGCTGCTGGGCCGGTCCCGGGAGAGCGTGCCCGCCCTCCTCGCCGTCTGGAGCCTGGGTGCCACCGCCGTACCCCTGGATGCCGGGCATCCGGTTGAGCGGCTCGGGCACGTACTGCGGGACGCCGAGGCCGCCGTACTGGTCGCCGCCGCCGACGTACCGGCCGGGCTCGACCTCACCGGAGTCCGCACCCTGAGCCCGGCTGAGTGCCGGCGTGCCGCCGCCGGGTCGCTCGCGGTGACCGTCCCCGTCCCCGACACCTGCGCGTATCTGATCTACACCTCCGGAACAACCGGCCGCCCCAAGGGAGTTGAGGTCACCTACCGCGGCCTCGACACGTTCATCGACGCGCTCGCCGGACTCGGTCTGACCCCCGGCGGGCTCGGACTCAACGCCGTCTCGCCCGCGTTCGACGGCTGGCTGTGGTGCACGCTGCTCTATCTCGTGCACGGCCAGGGCGTGGCCCTGGTCGATCTCTCCCTCGACGGGCTGCGTGAGGCCGCCGCCGAGGGGCGCGAGGCGCTGCCCGCCGGGCTGCGCACCGCATCCCTCACTCCCTCGCTGCTGGCCGCGCACGGCGGAGGGCTCGATTCCGCCGAGGTGGTCGTGGTGGCCGGGGAGGCCTGCCCGGCCGCGCTCGCCGAGCGTTTCGCACGGGATCGCCGGCTGCTCAATGTGTACGGACCGACTGAGGTGACCATCGCGGCGACCTGGGCCGACAGTGAGCGGGGTGACGATGTGAGCGCCATCGGACGACCGCTGCCCGGCTACCGGGCGTACGTACTGGACGACGAGCTGCGGCCGGTGCCGGGCGGGTCGGAGGGGGAGCTGTACCTCGGCGGCCCCGCCGTCGCCCGGGGCTACCGCGGACGGCCCGGAATGACCGCCTCGCGCTTCGTGCCCGACCCGTTCCAGGGCGGCGGCTCCCGGATGTACCGCACCGGCGACCTGGTGGTGCGCCGCCCGAGCGGCGAACTGGAGTACCGGGGGCGCCGCGACGACCAGGTGAAGATCCGCGGCCACCGCATCGAACTCGGGGAGGTGGAACGGATCGCCGCCGAACTGCCCGAGGTGGTCGCCGCGGCCTGCTGCCCGCTCTCCTCCGGGCAGACGCTGGGCCTCGCCGTGGTGGCCGCACCGGGTACCGACCCGGTGACACTGGCCGGCCGGGTCGCCGACCGCTGCCGCAAGCTGCTGCCGGAGGCGGCGGTGCCCGCCACCGTACGGGTGCTCGACCGGGTGCCCACCCTCAGCACCGGCAAGGCCGACCGGGAGGCGCTGGCGCGCGAACTGACCGCCCCCGACGGGCAGTCGGCGCCGGTGGTCGACGCGAGCGCGCGCGAGCGCGAGGTGATGGCCGTGTGGGCCGAGGTGCTGGAGTGCGAAGTGCCCGGCCCCGAGGCCGACTTCTTCGACCTGGGCGGCCACTCCCTGGCCGCCGCCCGCGCGGTGGCGGAGCTGCGCCGCCGCACCGGACTCCGGCCGACCCTCGGCACACTGCTGGCCCACCCGACGGCGGCGGCCCTCGCCGCCGCACTCGACCGGCTCGCGGCGGGGCCGGCGGGGCCGGCGGTGACCGGTCCACCGGCCGAACCGGCAACCGCAGCCGCGCCCGCCGCCGGTAACCCGGCCGCGCCCGCCGCTGCGCCTTCGGGCGAGCCTCCCCACGCAGGCTCCACCGCCGCGAGCACGGACGGGCCCGTCGCCGACGGCGTCGCCGCCGCGCGTCCGGGCGAGTTCGTCGGCGGGGGAGGCTGAGTCATGGGTACCTGGATTTCCACCTGGCCCGGCGGGCCCGAGGACAGCGCCCTGCCCGCACTGCTCTGTCTGCCCCCGGCGGGCGCCGGGTGCCAGCAGTTCCGCGCCTGGCAGCCGGTGCTGGCCGGTACCGCCCAGGTGTACGGCGTCCAGCTGCCGGGGCGGGAGAACCGCTGGCGTGAGGCCATGCCGGACACCTTCGGCGAGGCAGTCGAGGCCATCGCCGGTGAACTGGTCCGCACCGTCGCCGCCGACCGGCCGCTGGTCGTCTTCGGCCACAGCTTCGGCGGACTGCTCGGCTACGAACTCGCCCGCCTGGTCCCGCCGCGGGCCCTGGTCGTCAGCGCCTGCCGGGCGCCCGGCCACTGGGACGGCGCCGGCCGGGGCATCGTCGACGACGACGAGGAGCTGGACAAGCTCTTCGACACGGCCGGGCTCGACCCCGCCTTCCTGGACGACGACACCCGCGCCCTGATGGTCGAGATGCTCCGCAAGGACGCGCGGCTGTCGCTGAGTTACGCGCATACGCCCGGCGCCCGCCTCAACCTCCCCGTACACGCCTGGGGCGCCGACGGCGACGAGACCGTCACCTCCGCGGAGCTGGACGGCTGGGCCGCGGTCACCACGGCCGGCTTCCACCGGCACCGCACAACCGGTGGCCACCACGCCGTACTGCGCCGCCCCGAGCCCGTACTGAAGCACCTGGCCGGGCTGCTGCGCGGCGACGACGCCCTGCTCTCCCGTCCCGCCTGACAGCTAGGGGCTGTCCGGCGGATCTTTCCTACCCGGCCCTGATCGGCCGGACAGCCCCTAGTGCCTCGGCCCGAACACCCCGCCCGAGCCCGGAGGACACCGTGCCCACCACCTACCAGGTCCTGGTCAACCACGAGGAGCAGTACGCGCTGTACCCCGCCGTGCGCGCTCTGCCCGACGGCTGGACGCCGGCCGGGTTCACCGGCACCGAGGACGAGTGCGCCGCCCATGTGGACGCGCACTGGACCGACACCCGGCCGCTGAGCCTGCGCGCGTCAACCCGCGGAGGAGTCTGAGATGCGGATCGATCTGCTCGACCCGGCCCCGTACGGCCGCAACGACTTCTGGCCCGCGTTCACCTGGCTGCGCGCCAACTCGCCGGTCCACTGGCACCCCGAACCCGGCGGCGGTGACGGCGACGACGGCTTCTGGGTGCTCAGCAAGCACCGCGACATCGTGCGGGTCTACGCGGACAGCGACACCTTCAGTTCCGGGCAGGGCATGCGGCTGGGCAGCGATCCGGCCGCCGTCGCCGCCGTCACCCAGCGGATGCTGATCGTCTCCGACGCGCCCCAGCACACCCGTCTCAAGCGGGCGCTGTACCAGGCGTTCGGACCGCAGCAGATGCCCCGGCTCGAGGCCCTGGTCGAGATGGTCGTCGGCGAGCTGGTGGCCGAGGCCGCCGAGCGCGACGAGCTGGACTTCATCGACCTCGCCAAGCAGCTCCCCAACCGGGTCGTCTGCGCGATGATGGGCATTCCGCGCGCCGACTGGGCCTGGATCGGGGCCCTGACCACCGACGCCTTCGACTCGCCGGACGAGACGGTGCGCAGCAACGCGCACTCGGAGATCTTCCTCTACTTCATCGAGCTGCTCGGCGAGCGCCGGGCCCGCCCCGGCGACGACCTGGTCAGCCAGATCGCCCACGACACCCTCGTCGACGAGGGCGACGGCACCGCGCGCCCGCTCAGCGACGAGGAGATCGTCTTCAACTGCAATGGCGTGCTCTCCGGCGCCAATGAGACCACCCGCTACTCCGCCGCCGGCGCGGTGCACATGTTCGCCGAGCAGCCGGAGCAGTGGGAGCTGCTGCGCCGCCTCGGCCCCGACGGCATCGCCCCGGCGGTCGAGGAGATCCTTCGCTGGACCACCCCCGGTGTGCACGCGCTGCGCACCGCCGGGCGCGACACCGAGATCAACGGGGTCTCGATCGCCGCGGGCGACCGGGTGACGCTGTGGAACGTCTCGGCCAACCGGGACGAGGACGTCTTCACCGACCCGCACACCTTCCGGGTCGACCGCCGCCCCAACCGGCATGTCGCCTTCGGCCACGGACGCCATCTCTGCCTCGGCGCCCGGCTGGCCCGTTTCGAACTCGGCGCCCTGCTGACCGAGATGCTCGCCGTGCTGGACGGTTTCGAACTCACCGGTCCCGCCGTCTTCAACTCATCCAACTTCACCTGGGGGATCAAGAGTCTCCCGGTGCGGCTGCTGCGCAGCCGAGCCTTCGCAGAAGCAGAAAGGGCCGCGCTGTGACCACCGCACTCGTCGACTTCAACCGCACCGACACCGACTTCCCCGCCACCGGATACCCCGAGCTGCTCGCCCAGCAGGCCGCCCGCACCCCCGCGGCCCCCGCCCTGGTGCAGGGCGACCGGTCCTGGACGTACACGGAACTCGAGGCCGCCACCAACCGGCTGGCCCACGCGCTGATCGCCCACGGCGCCGGCCCCGGCGAGCGGATCGGACTGTGCTACCCGCGCAGCGCGGACTATGTCATCGGCTCGCTCGCGATCCTCAAGACGGGCGCCGCGATCGTCGCCCTCGACCCGGTCAACCCCGACGACCGGCTCGCCGCGATGATCGGCGACGCCGGGCCGCTGCTGGTCCTCACCTCCGCCGAACTCGGCCCGCGGATACCCGAGGGCGTGGTGCGGGCCGAGGTGGCCACGGCCGGCCGTGGCCAGTCCGAGGCGCCGACCGGCGTCCCCACCGGCCCGGACACCGTCAGCCACCTCATCTACACCTCCGGCTCCACCGGCACCCCCAAGGCCGTCCTGGAGCAGCATGGGGCGCTCACCAATCTGGTGCACTGGACCGAGCGCGCGTACGGGGTCCGCCCCGGCGACCGCGCCTCGTGGATGTCCACGCCGGGCTTCGCCGTACAGATCATGGAGTGGCTGCCCTATCTGCCGACGGGCGCCGCGATCCACATCCCCGAAGCCGGACAGGCGCAGACCCCCGAGCAGATCCGCGACTGGCTGGTGCGGGAGCGCATCACGCACACCATGCTGGTCGCCGCGCTCGCCGAGCCCGTCTGGGGCCTCGACTGGCCGGCCGACAGCGCGCTGCGGATCCTGGTGACCACGGCCGAGCGGGTGCACAGCTGGCCGCTCACCGACACGCCGTTCCGCGTGGTGATGACGTACGGCACCACCGAGACCACGAACGTGCTGTCCTGCCTCGACCTCGGCGCCGGCATCGACTTCACCAGCCAGGCCACACCCGAGGAGATCCGCACGACCCGGCAGGTGCCGGTCGGTGTGCCCATCGCCAACCTCCGGGTCCATCTGCTGGACGAGGACGACCGTGAGGTGGCGACGGGGCAGGTCGGCCGCCTGCATGTGTCCGGCGCCGGTGTCGCCGCCGGTTACCACGGCCGGCCCGAGCTGACCGCGACGAAGTTCCGTCCCAACGTGGTCGACGGGGACCCGCACCCGGTGCTGTACGACACCGGGGACCTGGCCCGCCGCCGCGAGGACGGCGCGGTGGAACTGCTGGGCCGATCGGACTCGCAGGTGAAGATCCGGGGCTTCCGGGTCGAGCTGGGCGAGGTCGAGACCCATGTCGCTCGGCTGGACGGCGTCGCCGAGGCCGTCGTCGTCACCCAGGAGCGCGGTCCGGGCGACAAGCGGCTCATCGCCTATGTGTCGCCCGAGGCCGGCGCGGAGCCGGACTCCGGTGCGGTGCGCGCCGAGGTGGCCCGCACACTGCCGTACTACATGGTGCCCGGCACGGTCGTCGTGCTGCCCGAACTGCCGCGGCTGGCCAACGGCAAGGTGGACCGTCGCCGGCTGCCCGAGCCCCCGGAGATCCGCGAGGGCGTCAGCGCGGGCTACGAGGCGCCGCGCAACGAGGTCGAGGACGGAATCGTCCGGCTGTGGGAGGAGGCGTTCCGCAGCAGCGGCGTCGGTATCCACGACAACTTCTTCGAACTGGGCGGGCATTCGCTGCTGGCGTTCCAGCTGATCGACGAGATCCGCCGGCGCTACAGCGTCGAGCTCAGCCTCTCCGATCTGTCCACCTGTCCGACCGTCGCCGAACTCGCCACCCTCATCACCAGCGAACGTGCCACCGGACGCGGTGAGTTCGGCGGACTCCCAGCCATCGTCCCGGACCCGGAGCGGCGCTTCGAGCCGTTCCCCCTCACGGAGAGCCAGCAGGCGCTGTGGATCGGCCGCGGCGGACTGGTCGAGCTGGGCAACGTCGGCTGCCACGGGTACTTCGAGTGGGAGAGCGAGCGGCTCGACGTCCCCCGGTTCGAGGGCGCCTGGCGACGGCTCGTCGAGCGGCACGACGCGCTGCGCACGCGGATCCTCCCCGACGGCACGCAGCAGGTGTACGCGCAGATCCCGGCGTACGAGATCCCGGTCACCGACTTCGGCGGTCTCGAAAACGCGACGCGGGAAGCCGAACTGACCGCCCTGCGCGAGCAGTTGTCCCACCAGGTGCTGGACGCCGACAGCTGGCCGCTGTTCGACGTACGGATCAGCCTGCTCGGCGGCGGCCGCGCCCGGATCCATCTGTCGCTGGACTTCCTGGTCGCCGACGCCTGGAGCTACTTCCAGGTCCTCATCCCCGACCTGGTCACCTTCTACACCGAGCCGGACGCCGACCCGGCGCCGCTGGAGCTGACCTTCCGCGACTATGTGCTCGCAGTCGGGAACTCGCTGCGTGACAGCGAGCTGTACCGCCGCTCCGAGTGGTACTGGCGCGACCGGCTCGCCACCCTGCCGCCCGCCCCCGAGCTGCCGGAGCGCCCGGCCGACGCACCCGCACTGCCCGTACGGTTCGAGCGGCGCAGCCACGTCGTGGACCCGGACCTGTGGACCCGGATCCAGGAGCGGGCGCACGCCCGCGAGGTGACTCCCTCCGGTGTGCTGGCCGCCGCCTACGCCGAGATCCTCGGCCGGGCCGCCGGGCAGGCTCGCTTCACCATCAACTTCCCCCTCTTCAACCGGCTGCCGCTGCACCCCCAGGTCAACGCGCTGCTCGCGGACACCACGACCACCCTGCTGCTCGCCGTCGAACAGCAGGACACCACCTTCGCCAGGCGCGCCCAGGCGATCCAGCGCCGGCTGTGGGCCGACCTCGAGCACCGCTACTTCAGCGGAGTGCAGGTGCTGCGCGAACTGACCAAGTTGCGCGGCTCCCTTGCGCCCGCCATGCCCATCGTGATGACGAGCCTCGCCGGACACCCGCCGCAGTACGAGGAGACCGAGCTGGGCGTACCGGTCTACGGCATCTCCCAGACGCCCCAGGTCTCCCTGGACTTCCAGGTCTTCGAGAAGGCCGGCGGCCTCACCTTCAACTGGGACTTCCTGCCCGCCGTCTACCCGGACGGCGTCATCGAGGCGATGTTCGAGGAGTTCCTCGCGCTGCTCGACGCGCTCGGCGAGGAGGAGATCTGGGAGCGCTTCTCGCCGCCGCCCGGCGACGAGACCTCAGTCCCCGGGCAGACTGAGGAGCGTGACACGGGCGACGCCTGGGAGCGCTACTGGGCCGGCATCGAGCGGACCGGCCGCGGCGGCGACGTCATCTGGGACGCCGACAGCGGCGAGGAGTTCCACTGGCTGCTCGGCCAGGCCGAGCGGCACTTCAAGGCCGGGCTGCCGGTCATCGACCTGGGTTGCGGCAACGGCCGCTACAGCCGGGAACTCGCCCCGCACTACCCTCGTGTCGTCGGCGTCGACGTCTCGGCCAGCGCCATCGAGCACGCCAGGCGCGAGGCGGCAGGGCTGCCGAACGTCGCGTACCTGGCGATCGACATGACCGATGCCGAGCAGGCCGTGGCGCTGGCCGACGGGCCGTACAACATCTTCGTCCGCGGTGTCTTCCATGTGCTGGACAGCGCCGCCCGGGCCCGGCTCGCCACCGTCGCCGGCCGGCTGCTCGGCCCCGACGGGGTGCTGATCGTGCACGAGCCCGACTACTCCAGCAACTCCTTCGGCTACCTCGGCTTCGTCGGCGGCAAGCGCGGCCGGGCCGAGGACCTGGTCGGCCCGCTGGAGGCGGCCGGTGTCCGGCACTCGCACCGCTTCACGCGGCCCGAGCTGACCGAGGCCTTCCCCGAGACGGACTGGGAGGTCGTCGACGACGAGGCGATCGAACTGCACGCCATCGACCCGCAGTCGGACTCCGACGCCCTGCGGCTGCCGGGCTACTACGCGGTGCTGCGCCGCAAGCAGTGATGGGCAAGCTGGGTGAGAGGGGCGGGATCGCGCTGGCCGCGCGGACCGGAGAGGCGCTGGCCGCGGCCGGTGACGTACGGGCGCTGCTGACCCGTACCGAACTGGCCCGGGCCGACGCCCTCCGGTCGGCGGGCGACCGGGACGACTTCCTGGCCGCCCACGCCCTGGTCAGGCTCTGCGCCGGGCGGCTCCTCGGCTGCCCGGCGCAGAGCCTCACCGTCGTGCAGAGCTGCGGGCAGTGCGACCGGCCGCACGGCCGGCCGCGGCTCGTGGAGTCGCCCGGACTCGGAGTCAGCTTCGCGCACACCAGGGGCTGGGTCGCGGCCGTCGCGGCCCACGGCCCGGTGGGCATCGATGTGGAGGCCGACGGCGGCGGGCCACTGGACTGGCGGCTCGCCCAACTGGCCTGCAACGAAAGGGAGTTGGCGGCACTGCGAGCGCACCCGGACCCCCGGCGGGCGTTCCTGCGCCAGTGGGTGCGCAAGGAGTCCCTGGTCAAGGTCGGGGTGGCCTCGCTCGACGAGCTGGGCTGCCTCGACGTTCCGGTGTACGGGGACGAGGCGCCCCGCTGGCGGGACTGGCGGCTGACGGACTGGCGGCTGACGGACTGGGGTGGCGGAGGTGCCGTCGGATGCGTGGCGGCCCGGGAACACGTACGACTGCGGCTGCTAGGCCCTGTCCGGCCGCATGCCGGGCTCGCGTGCCCGCAGTGACATCAGCCGCTCCGCGGCGGGCCGCGCCTCGCCGCGTTGTCGTCGGTCGC
>NZ_JANAVP010000087.1 GCF_024213665.1 Streptomyces sp. A3M-1-3 | reverse complement strand
CCGGTGCCGCTGACGACCCTGACGGTCGAGGCGCTGAAGGACTTCGGGCTCTCCCGCAAGGAGGCCGAGCGGTCCAAGAACATGTTCGCGCTCGGGCTGCTCAGCTGGATGTACCACCGGCCGACCGAGGGCACCGAGAGGTTCCTGCGGGCCAAGTTCGCCAAGAGGCCGCAGATCGCCGAGGCGAACGTGGCCGCCTTCCGGGCCGGCTGGAACTTCGGCGAGACCACCGAGGACTTCGCCGTCTCCTACGAGGTCGCCCCCGCCACCCAGGCGTTCCCGGCCGGCACCTACCGCAGCATCTCCGGCAACCTGGCCCTGTCCTACGGGCTGATCGCCGCCTCCGAGCAGGCCGACCTGCCGCTGTATCTCGGCTCCTACCCGATCACGCCGGCCTCGGACATCCTGCACGAGCTGTCCAGGCACAAGAACTTCGGCGTGCGTACCTTCCAGGCCGAGGACGAGATCGCCGGCATCGGCGCCGCACTGGGCGCCGCGTTCGGCGGGGCGCTCGGCGTGACCACCACCTCCGGCCCCGGTGTGGCACTGAAGTCCGAGACCATCGGCCTGGCCGTCTCGCTGGAGCTGCCGCTGCTGATCGTCGACATCCAGCGCGGCGGGCCCTCCACCGGCCTGCCCACCAAGACCGAGCAGGC
>NZ_JANAVP010000086.1 GCF_024213665.1 Streptomyces sp. A3M-1-3 | reverse complement strand
ACGACGCGGCGATCGGACGGAGTTCGGAGTCAGCCACGCTCGGCAGCCTCCAACGCCTTCCGGGCCCGACTCTTCGCCGAGCCGCGCCCGTACCGGCGGGCGCAGAACGAGGTCAGCACCTCCACCATGTCCCGCACCAGGTCGTCTTCGACCTCGCCGTCATCCAGCACCACCAGACGACGCCCGGAGGCCTCCAAAGCGGCCTCGATAAGGTCCGTGTCCATCCGCCCGAGCCGGTCACGGTGCTCCACCACCACGGTGGTCACCTTTGGGTCTGCGAGCAGACGGCGGGCCTTGGACCGGGAGCCGTTCATGCCGGATGCCATCTCGGCCTCTACCCGCACCACGCGGTGACCTGACTTCGCAGCCCACGCCGACAGCCGTGCGACCTGGCATTCCAGGTCCGATCTCTGATCGTGCGAGGAGACACGGGCATACAGGCCAACGCCGCCCAGACCCTCCGGCGATGCGTTCGCTTCCACGTTCACCAGGATCGTGCGCGGCCCGACTCGCTGCGCCGGTACAGGCAAAGTTCCCTCACGAAACCAGCGATACGCGGTCTGCGGATGCACACCCTGCGCTCTCGCCCACTCCTTGAGGTTCATACCCGCGACCGTAATGACACTCACCAAAATGCACTATCACTCACAAGAGTGGTCTTACGAGACAACAGGTCCCAACCCC
>NZ_JANAVP010000085.1 GCF_024213665.1 Streptomyces sp. A3M-1-3 | reverse complement strand
GCCGGTGCGCCATGAGGCGCTCTGTTGTATCCCCGGTTCAACCGGGAGGAACTGAAAGGGAGGTTTCTGGGTCCGATGGCTTACCTGGGTCCGAAAGGCGAAGGGGACAATAGCATGCCAGGAAATCAACGATTGCGTTCAGGCATGGAAGCGATGCGCTGAGGGACCCGTGCGATATGGCGAAAGCTGTACTGCCTGAACCCCAATCTCCAAGGGATGAAAACGTCGGCATCCATCGGAAATGTGCCTGGCACCGATGCCGCGCCCTGCGACGGAGTGATTGCGTATCCGCCGCACCCTTCGGGTCGTGGACTGATTCCCAGTGAGGGAATTCAAGGAGATGAGTGGGGCGCCTAAGTCGCGCTAGATACGTACAACAGAGACGAACATGGGATCACCTAAAGGGCGCGAGCCCCAAGGTGACGGAGGCCCCGTAGTAGTCGCAGGAGTAACGACCTGCCAAGGGTGACGGGAAAACCGTCCACAGGGCGAAGGGGGCCAGGTGATCGGATATCACGATACTGGGAGGTATGCGTAATGCAGAACGCCGAATCGGTACTTGATGTCCTGCGTGAACGCGGCAGGCGGAGCCTGCCGTGCGATGAGCTGTATCGACAACTGTTCAACCCGAACCTGTATCTACTGGCCTACGGGCGCATCTACGCCAACCACGGCGCGATGACACCCGGAGCCTGCGGGGAGACCGCCGACGGCATGTCCGAAGCCAAGATCGGGCGCATCATCGAAGCCATGTGTCACGAGCGATACCGCTTCCGCCCGGTACGACGCGTCTACATTCCAAAATCCAACGGAAAGACGCGCCCACTCGGCCTGCCATCCTGGTCGGACAAACTCGTCGGCGAAG
>NZ_JANAVP010000084.1 GCF_024213665.1 Streptomyces sp. A3M-1-3 | reverse complement strand
AGAGGGCGTTTGGCGTAGACGTATTGCCCCATATCTCCTAGTAGGTTCCTCGCCAGGTTGGTGTGGTTTCGTCCGTTATGCGCCTGGCGAGGTTGTCGATCGACGCGATGTGGATCATGGCTTCGGAGCTGGCGGGCAGGGTCTCATAGTCGCGGGCGAGGCGGCGGTGCATCATGATCCAACCCAGACTTCGTTCAACGACCCAGCGCCTTTTGACGACATGGAAGCCGCGAACTCCGGGCTTTCTGTTGACGACTTCGACGTCGATTCCGAGGTTGGCTCCGTGCTCGACGACGGCGTTCTTGAACCCGGTGTCGACCCAGCTCTTGGAGATGGTCGGATAGGTCTTCTTGGCCTGGTCGAGCAGCTGTATTCCGACGGCGTTTTCCGAGAGGCTCGCGGCGGTGACGGTCACGGCGAGGATCAGTCCGATCGTGTCGGTGAGGATGCCCCGCTTCCGGCCGACGATCTTCTTGCCAGCGTCTGTTCCCTGGCTGGTCAGGGGTACGTTGGTGGAGGTCTTCACGCTCTGGGTGTCGATCACGGAGGCAGTCGGATCGGGCTTGCGCCCCTCTTTTACGCGGGCCAGGCCGGTGAGGTCGTAGTTGAGCTGAACGAAGATTCCCTCGTCGCGCCAGGCCGCGTAGTAGGAGTAGACGGTGCCGTGGTTCGGGAAGTCGTGCGGAAGGTATTTCCAGGGGATTCCGGTGCGGTTGACGTACAGAATCGCGTTGAATACGTCGCGGAGTTCGACCGAGGCCGGCTGGCCGGTGGGGCGGCGGTCGAGCCGGGCTTTCCTCCAGGCCGTCAACGTCGGCTCGATCAAGGCCCACCGGGCGTCGGACAGGTCGCTGGGGTACGGCTTCCGCTGGCTCACGGCCCAGCGTG
>NZ_JANAVP010000083.1 GCF_024213665.1 Streptomyces sp. A3M-1-3 | reverse complement strand
GCGTGGTGCTCGCGGAAGCGTCCGGTCAGGGCCTCGGTGAGTTCGGGGATCTTGTTGCGGAGCTTGCGTTTGGCCAGGTCCGCGAGGACCTGCGGGTCGGCTTCGCCGCGGATGAGGGCTTCGAGCATGGCCCGTCCGGAGACGCCCATGATGTCGGAGGCGACCGCGGAGAGTTTGATGCCGGTGTCCTCCAGCAGCTTCTCCAGCCGTTGGACCACACGGGAGCGTTCACGGGTGGCGGTGGTCCGGGCCCGGGTGAGGTCCCGTAGTTCACGGACCGGTTCGGGCGGCACGAAGGAGGGCCTCACCAGGCCGTGGGCGCCGAGCTGGGCCAGCCAGGCCGCGTCCGAGACGTCCGTCTTGCGGCCGGGCAGGTTCTTGACCTGCCGGGCGTTGACGAGGATCACGTTCAGGCCCTCGGCCAGCACGTAGTAGAAGGGCTTCCAGTAGTCCGAGGTCGCCTCGATCACCACCAGCGTCACCCGTGCGGCGAGCAGGTGGTCCCGCAGATCCAGGACCGCGTTCGTGGTCGATCCCCACGTCGTGGTATCGGCCGTGAAGGACCCCCGCCGCTTCGTACTCGGAATACGGACGCACGCCTTGGCGTCCTTCTTGCTGATATCGAGGCCGGCGCAGCGTTCGTGCAGCACGTCCACGGTCTTGCTCCCTCCCTGGCGGACGGACCCGTCGTATGCCGTTCCGGGAGGGCCAGGGTGAATCAGGAATTCTGACGCACGTGCTTCACAGCAACACTCCACGGTTCCCGTGGACGGCCCCCAGCACCACGCTGACCTGCGAGCTCACCGGCATCACAGACACCTCGGTTTCGGCCGGAACGAACCCCACCACGATCCCGAACCGGCCCCAACCCTCGGCAGGGCAGACAGAAGCACCCCCGGCGCACGCCACGGCATTTACCACGCCCCCGGCGCGCACCGAAGGTGCGCTGGATCGCTGACCTGC
>NZ_JANAVP010000082.1 GCF_024213665.1 Streptomyces sp. A3M-1-3 | reverse complement strand
CTAGATGATCGATTCCAAGGGATCAGTGGTCATAAGCGGTCAGTGAGCGCAGGACGGGCTGTCCTGTGTGGTCGTTGTGCCAGATCGCGGCAGTCATCGCGAGGATTCGCTGCATGACACGGGCGACGACACCGCCAGGTGTGCGTCCTCGGTGCTGTTCGAGATCAAGTTGACCCTTGAAGGTCTCGTTGACCGACTCGATGACCTGCCGCAACGGCTTGAACAGGGGCGCTCCGGGCCGCTCCGGCTCGCCCTTGCGGGCTGGCCGCAGCAGCCGGATGTGCTGCTCGGCCAGCTCGTGCTCGAAGCCCCGTCCGAAGTAGTTCCTGTCGCCGATCAGCGTCTGGGCGGGCCGGTCGGCGACCAGGCCGGGTTCGGCAGCGAGGATGTCCAGCAGGGTCTCGCGCTCGTCGGCCTTGGCGCCGGTCAGGGCGAAGGCGACAGGCAGGCCCTGGAGGGTGCACACCAGGTGCAGCCGCAGGCCCCAGAAGAAGCGGCTGTGACTGGCGCAGTACCCGTACTCGGCCCATCCGGCCAGGTCGGAACGTTTGACGGTCTCGCGCGAACGGCCGCATTCCACCGGCGTGGAGTCCACGATCCACACGTCGTCGCTCCACACGGAGGTGTCGGTGGCCAGCAGCCGGGTGACACGCCGAAGCAGTCCGGCGCTCTTGCGCAGCCGCTTGTTGTAGCCGGGCTGCTTGGGCAGGTACGGGAAGAGATGCCGCAGGTGGGAACGGGCGTGGCGAAGCCACCTGGCCTCGGAGGTGAAGCCGAGCATGGCCTGCATCATCGCCAGTGTGACCAGCTCGGCGTCGGTGAGCTGCGGGGCGATCCCCACGGCCGGCCGCCATGGCGCGAGATTCGGAGACGCCTTCAGCAGGTCGTCGGTCTTCACATAGAGTGCGGTCGCGAGGGTGTCCAACTCTGTCTTCACACACTGACGTTGGACGCCCTCGTCTCATGCGCGCAACCCATCCCTTGGAATCGATCATCTAGT
>NZ_JANAVP010000081.1 GCF_024213665.1 Streptomyces sp. A3M-1-3 | reverse complement strand
CTAGATGAATGAGTCCAAGGGGTGTCGTTGCGGTCAGTGATCGTAGGCGGTGAGTGATCGCTTGACCGGCTGATTGGTCTTGTCGTTGTGCCAGATCGCCGCTGTGAGCGCGAGGATCCGGCACAGGATGCGGGCCGCGACTCCTGCCGGGCTCTTGCCGCCGTGTCGTTCCAGGTCGAGTTGCCCCTTGAACGTCTGGTTGATCGACTCGATGACCTGCCGCAGCGGCTTGAACAGGTGTGCGCCGGCCCGCTCGGTCTCCCCCTTGCGGGCAGGTCGCAGCAATTCCAGGTGACGCTCGGTGAGGTCGTGCTCGAACTCGCGGCCGTAGTAGTTCTTGTCGCCGATGATCGTCTGGCCGGGGTGGGAGGCGGCGACGTCTGGTGCGGTGTCGAGCATGTCGCGCAGCGTCTCGCGCTCGTCGGCCTTCGCGCCGGTGAGGGCGAAGAGAACGGGCAGGCCGCCGAGCGTGCACACCAGGTGCAGCCGCAGCCCCCAGAAGTACCGGGAGTGCGACGCGCAGTAGCCGTACTGGGCCCAGCCCGCCAGGTCCGATCTCTTGGCCGTCTCACGGGAGCAGCCGCACCCGACCGGCGTGGAGTCGACCAGCCACACGTCGTCGCTCCACAGTGTGGTGTCTCGCGCGAGGGTCCGGATCATGCTGGTGACCAGCGAGGACGCGTTGCGTAGTCGCTTGTTGTAGCCGGACTGCTGGGGTACGTAGGGGAACAAGCGGCCGAAGTCCCGCGCGACGCGGCGAAGCCAGCGCCGCTCGGAGGTGTAGCCGAGCAGCGCCGACATCACCGCGAGGGTGACCAGTTCGGCGTCACTGAGCGTGGGCGCGATACCGACGGTCGGGCGCCGCGGGGCCAACCACGGCGAAGCCTTCAACTCGTCGTCGATCCGGGCATAGAGTGCTGTCGCGAGGGTGTCCAGGTCTGTCTTCACACACTGACATTGGACGCCCTCGTCCTATGTCCGCAGGCCATCCCTTGGACTCATTCATCTAG
>NZ_JANAVP010000080.1 GCF_024213665.1 Streptomyces sp. A3M-1-3 | reverse complement strand
TGCCGTGGGTGGTGTCGGCGAGGACTGCCGGCGCGCTGCGTGAGCAGGCCCGCCGCCTGCTCGACCGGGTGGAGGAGAACCCCGGCCTCTCCCCCCTCGATGTCGCCTTCTCGCTCGCCACCGGCCGCTCAGCACTCGAACAACGCGCGGTGGTCACCGGCTCCGGCCGCACCGACCTGATCAGCGGCCTGCGGTCACTGGCCGCCGGCGAAACACACCCAGCCGTCCTCCAGGGCACACGCACCGCCGGATCAACCGCCTTCCTCTTCACCGGCCAGGGCGCACAGCGAGCAGGAATGGGCCTGGAGCTGTACAACGCCTTCCCCGCCTTCGCCACAGCACTCGACGAAGTCCTCAACGCGCTCGACCCCCTGCTCGAACGCCCCCTACGCGACGTCATCGCCACCGGCGAAGGCCTCGACGAGACCGGCTTCACCCAGCCCGCCCTCTTCGCCGTCGAAGTCGCACTCTTCCGCCTCGCCGAATCATGGGGAATCAGGCCCGACTACATCGCAGGCCACTCCATCGGCGAACTCACCGCAGCACACGTCGCCGGAATCCTCACCCTCCCCGACGCAGCCACCCTCGTCACCGCCCGCGCACGACTCATGCAGGCACTACCCGGCAACGGAACCATGCTGGCCGTCCAGACCACCGAAGACGAAGTACTCCCCCTGCTCACCGGCCGGGAGACCGAAATCGCCATCGCCGCAGTCAACGCTCCGCACTCGGTGGTGATTTCGGGTGACGAAACGGCCATCGCCGAGGTTGCGGAGCAACTGACGGCACTGGGCCACAGAACCAAGCAGCTCACCGTCTCCCACGCATTCCACTCCCCCCACATGGACGCAATGCTCGAGGAGTTCCGTACCGTCGCCGCCGCACTGACGTTCAACACCCCGCAGATCCCCGTCATCTCCACACTCACCGGCAAGGTGGCCGAAGGTGAGGAACTGCGCACCGCCGACTACTGGGTGGCCCAGGTCCGCGGCACCGTCCGCTTCGCCGACGCC
>NZ_JANAVP010000007.1 GCF_024213665.1 Streptomyces sp. A3M-1-3 | reverse complement strand
GGAAGCCCGGTAACGGGTGGAGCTGACTGGTACTAATAGGCCGAGGGCTTGTCCTCAGTTGCTCGCGTCCACTGTGTAGTTCTGAAGTAACGACCTGTGTCCTCGCCGGGTTGGTCAACTTCATAGTGTTTCGGTGGTCATTGCGTTAGGGAAACGCCCGGTTACATTCCGAACCCGGAAGCTAAGCCTTTCAGCGCCGATGGTACTGCAGGGGGGACCCTGTGGGAGAGTAGGACGCCGCCGAACAATCATTGGCCTCAACCCCCGACCATCTGCTCGGGGGTTGAGGCATTTCTGCGTTCCGGATTCCTGGGCCGGCTGTCGAGGAGGGGCCAAGGAGGGTGACAGAGTGCCCTCAACTTGGGGTATGCTCTATCTCGTTGCTGCGCCCCAATAGCTCAGTCGGTAGAGCGTCTCCATGGTAAGGAGAAGGTCTACGGTTCGATTCCGTATTGGGGCTCCACACATGAAGAAGGCCCCCGCCTTGAGGCGGGGGCCTTCTTCATGTTCAGTCCTTGTGTGGCTCCGGGACACGCATCGCGAGGATCGCCATGTCGTCCGAGGCCGGCTCGGCGGCGAAGCGCTCCACGGCTCGCAGGACGCGCGAGGCGACCGCTCCTGCCGTGAGCCCGGTGCAGGAGGTCAGCACATCGGCCAGGCCGTCGTCGCCCAACATGCGCGTGCCCTCGCGGCGTTCCGTGACGCCGTCGGTCACGCACAGGAGGACGTCGCCCGGATCGAGGGTGACCGTCTGTTCGTACAGTTCGAGGTCCTCCATCACCCCGAGCAGCGGCTGTGGCTCCGCGGCCGCCTCCACCGAGCCGTCCTGGCGCAGGCGGAGCGGGAGCGGATGCCCCGCGCAGACCACCTTCAGGACGGCGCTGCCGTCCTCCTGCGGCCACAACTCGCCGTACAGAAGGGTCAGGAAGCGGCTGCGGGCGCCCTCGTCGAGGATGGCCGCGTTCAGCCGCTCCAGGACCGCTGGGCCGCCGAAGCCCTCGCGGGCGAGGAGGCGGAGCGCGTGCCGGGCGAGGCCTGTGACGGCGGCGGCCTCGGGGCCCGTGCCGCAGACGTCGCCGATGGCGAAGCCGTACGCGCCGTCGCGGATCGGGAAGAGGTCGTAGAAGTCGCCGCCGACCTCGTTGCCCTCGCCGGCCGCGCGGTAGATGACTTCGACCTCGACGCCGGGGACATCTGGCAGGCCCGGCGGCAGCAGACTGCGCTGCAGGGACTGGCTGATGGCCGTGCGCTCGGAGTACAGGCGGGCGTTGTCGAGGGCGAGGGCCGCCCGGCGGGACAAGTCCTCTGCGAGTTCCAGGATCTCCTGGCGGAAGTGCTCGTCCGACGGTTTGCCGAGGGTCAGCATGCCGATGACGCGGTTGCGGGCGACCAGCGGAAGTACCACGGTCTCGCCGCCCACCGCGGCGGCCGTGGCGAGTGTGGTGCCGATGCCGGAGCTGAGGTGCGGCGCGTTGCCGAGGCCCAGGCTCCGCATGGACGTACGAAGGGCCGCCTGATGGGCGGCCTCGGCCGGAGCGGTCCAGAGCACGGCGCCAGGGGCGGGTACCGGATCGGGCGGGCTGATTTTGGCCAGCAGGGCCTTCAGGCCGTCGATGCGCTCCTCGTCCTCGTGCAGGACGTAGGAGAGGTACGGATCGGAGGACTGGTCGGCGATGGTATAGACGGCGCACCAGGTGGCGAGCGTCGGCACTGTCATCTGGGCCATGAGCGCGAGCGTCTGGTCCCGGTCCAGGGTGCCGGCCAGCAGGTCGGAGGCCTCGACGAGGAACGAGAGGGAGCCTCTGCGGAGGCGTTCGAGCTCGCCGAGGCGCGCGGACTCGACGGCCAGCGCGATGCGGTCGGCGGCGAACTGCAGGCGCAGGGCCTCTTCGTTGGAGTACCGGCCGGCGCCTTCGGCGGCGACGCCGAGCGATCCGGTGAGTCGGCCCTCGACCTTGAGCGGAACGGTGACGACCGAGCGCATTCCGGTGCCGTTCAGCAGCGGGACGGCGCCCGGGACGGCCGCCAGGTCCTCGTGGACCGCGGGCATGCGGGCCGAGCCGTAGCGTCCCGAGCCCGCTTCGACGGGCACGCGGGCGAAACGCTGCCGGGCGGACGGGAGTCCGGTCGTGGCCCGTACTTCGAGTTCTGTCTCGTCGTCAGTTGCCAGCAGGAGGAAGGCGGAGTCCGCGTCGAGCATGTCGCGGGCCCGCTCGACGGTGCGCTGGAGCAGGCCGTCGAGGTCGTCGGGTGCGGGGGAGCCGATGAAGACCTCGAACGGGTCGGCGGCGCGGCCGTCGTGGCCGGAGTCGGTGGACGGGGCGCGGGTCGGTGTCTGGAGGACGGCGCGCTCGTCGTCGCGTACGAGAAGGCAGACGGTGGACGGTTCACCGTCGGTGTCGCGGACGCGGAGGTGGGAGGCGTACACGGGGATGACGCGGCCGTCGGCGCCGCGGATTCCGTAACTGCCTTCCCAGCGGGAGAGTTGGAGGGCCTCGACGATGCCGGTGCCGGTGCCGGGGGTGTGCGGCCACGCCGCGAAGTCGGTGAGCGGCTTGCCGGTGACCTGCTCGCCGGGGTAGCCGAAGAGGTGCTGCGCGTCCTCGTTCCATACGGCGATCGCACCGCCGCGGTCGATCTGGACGACGGCGACGCGCACGCGCGAGTCGGCGACGGGCAGCATGCCGACGGGAAGCGCGGGGCCGGCGGAGCGGGCGCCCACCGGGCGGTCGGGGAGGTCGAGTTGGAACCAGACCTGCTTGTGTGTCGGGGCGTATTCCACGCCCCAGCGGGTGGCCATGGCGGCGCAGAGGAGCAGTCCGCGGCCGCCCTCCTGGTCGGGGCTGCCGAACGGGTGGGCCGGGTTGTGGAGCGGGATCTCGCGTTCCGGGTACCGGTCGGCGACTTCGACGCGTACCCCGTCCTCCGTACGCAGGCAGAGAACGTCGGCGTTGGTGCCCGCGTGCACTACGGCGTTGGTGACGAGCTCGCTGGTGAGGACGACGGCGTCGTCGACGACGTCGGCGAAGCCCCAGCCCTGGAGGGTGTCCCGGACGAAGGCGCGGGCGGTCGCGACGGAACGGCCTACGGGTTCAAAGTTGGCGGCCGCCCGTGCGGTGATCACAGCACTCCCCATTGGTGTCTCGTCGCTCCCCCGAGTTCTGTGCCCGTTTCTTGCGGCTTCGATTCGCTTGCCAGGCTAGACGGTCGGCCCCGGCCCCGTGGCACGGAGTCCTGACTCGCTGGAGCTGATACGGTCCGGCGGTCTATGAGGGGCGTCCGCTGAGGCCGTCCGGTGAAGGGGAGCCGCCGGGGATTCCTGGTGGGTCCTGTGCCCGGTGAGAAGGACAGGGCCGACGCTCTTGTAGGTTCCAACGATTTGACGCTCGCGTGGTCACGTGCCAACTGTTGGCCGGGACCGTGAGCCAAAGTGGAAGACTGAGCCCGCAAGACTGGGCAGGCTTGCGGAGACAGCCCGGGTAGAGGTCGACCCCTGCGGGAGGGACACGGTGGAGTCTGGCGTGACGGCGCGAGGGACGAACACGCGCGCGAAAGGCGGACGGTCCCGGAGCAATGGGACGACGGAAGTGGATACGGCGGCCCTGAACCGGCTGCTGGCCGCCCTGGTGTCCATGCGGGACGGGAACTTCAGGAAGCGGCTCACGGTCTCGGGCGACGGCGTGATGTCGGAGGTCGCCGCCGTCTTCAACGAGGTCGCCGACCGCAATCTGCACCTGACCGGTGAGATGGCCCGGGTCCGGCGGATGGTCGGGCGGGAGGGCAAGCTCAGCGAGCGGCTGGAGACGGGCGCCTGTGAGGGCTCCTGGGCGGCCGCCATCGACGCTTCGAATGCCCTGGTGGACGATCTGGCCAGGCCGGTGTCCGAGGTCGGCAGGGTGCTGTCCGCGGTCGCGGAGGGCGATCTCGACCAGCGGATGGACCTGCGGACGCAGACGCAGGGGACGGACGGCGTGGGGCATCCGCTGCGCGGGGAGTTCCTCAAGGTCGGGCGTACGGTCAACAACCTGGTGGACCAGTTGTCGGCGTTCACCGACGAGGTGACGCGGGTCGCACTCGAGGTGGGCACCGAGGGCAAGCTCGGCGGCCAGGCGCAGGTGCGCGGAATGTCCGGTTCCTGGAAGGATCTGACAGATTCCGTCAACACCATGGCGTACCGGCTCACGGCTCAGGTGCGTGATATTGCTCTCGTGACGACGGCGGTCGCCAAGGGCGATCTGTCCCGGAAAGTCACGGTTCACGTGGCCGGCGAGATGTTGCAGCTGAAGAACACCGTCAACACGATGGTGGACCAGCTCTCCTCGTTCTCCTCCGAGGTGACCCGCGTCGCGCGCGAGGTGGGTACGGAGGGCGAACTCGGCGGCCAGGCGCAGGTGCCCGAGGTCGCCGGCGTATGGAAGGACCTCACGGACTCCGTCAACCTGATGGCGGGCAACCTGACCGCACAGGTACGGGGGATCGCGCAGGTCACCACCGCCGTGGCGAACGGCGACCTGTCACAGAAGGTCACGGTGAGCGCACGCGGCGAGGTCGCCCAACTCGCCGAAACGATCAACCAGATGACGGAGACGCTGCGCACCTTCGCGGACGAGGTGACCCGGGTCGCGAGCGAGGTCGGCGCCGAGGGGCTGCTGGGGGGGCAGGCGCAGGTACCGGGTGCGGCGGGAACGTGGAAGGACCTCACCGATTCGGTGAACACCGTTTTCCGCAACCTCACCACCCAGGTGCGGGACATCGCGCAGGTGACGACGGCGGTCGCGAACGGCGACCTGTCGCAGAAGGTCACCGTCGACGTTGCGGGCGAGATGCTGGAGCTGAAGAACACCGTCAACACGATGGTCGACCAGCTGCAGTCCTTCGGCTCCGAGGTCACCCGCGTGGCGCGCGAGGTCGGCGTCGAGGGCGAACTCGGTGGCCAGGCGCAGGTGCCCGGTGCGGCCGGGACGTGGAAGGACCTCACCGATTCGGTGAACACCGCCTTCCGTAACCTCACCGGGCAGGTACGGAACATCGCGCAGGTGACGACGGCGGTCGCGAACGGCGACCTGTCGCAGAAGGTCACCGTCGACGTGTCCGGCGAGATGCTCCAGCTGAAGAACACCGTGAACACGATGGTGGACCAGCTGTCGTCGTTCGCCGACCAGGTCACGCGGATGGCACGGGACGTGGGTACGGAGGGCCGACTGGGCGGCCAGGCCCGCGTCGACGGCGTGTCCGGCACCTGGAAGGAACTCACCGACTCCGTCAACTTCATGGCGGGGAACCTGACTTCGCAGGTACGCCAGATCGCGCAGGTGACCACCGCGGTGGCCCGCGGCGACCTGTCGCAGAAGATCGACGTGGACGCGCGCGGCGAGATCCTCGAGCTGAAGAACACCATCAACACCATGGTCGACCAGCTCTCCGCCTTCGCGGAGCAGGTCACCAGGGTGGCCCGCGAGGTGGGTACGGACGGGCGGCTCGGCGGCCAGGCGCAGGTGCCCGGCGTGGCCGGAGTGTGGCGCGATCTGACCGACTCGGTGAACGGCATGGCCGGCAACCTCACCGCACAGGTACGCAACATCGCCCAGGTCGCCACCGCGGTGGCCCGCGGTGACCTGTCGCAGAAGATCGACGTGGACGCGCGCGGCGAGATCCTCGAGCTGAAGAACACCCTCAACACGATGGTCGACCAGCTGTCGAACTTCGCGGAGCAGGTGACGAGGGTCGCCCGCGAGGTGGGCACCGAGGGCATCCTCGGCGGCCAGGCCGAGGTGCAGGGTGTCTCCGGCACCTGGAAGGACCTCACCCAGTCCGTCAACTTCATGGCGAACAACCTGACTTCGCAGGTGCGCAACATCGCCGAGGTGACGACCGCGGTCGCCAAGGGCGATCTGTCGAAGAAGATCACCGTTGACGCCAAGGGCGAGATCCTGGAACTGGTGACGACCGTCAACACGATGGTCGACCAGCTGTCGTCGTTCGCCGAGCAGGTCACGCGGGTCGCGCGCGAGGTGGGAACGGAAGGCATTCTCGGCGGCCAGGCCCGGGTGCGCGGTGTCACCGGTATCTGGAAGGACCTGAGCGACAACGTCAACCTGATGGCCAACAACCTGACGTCCCAGGTGCGGAACATCTCGCAGGTCTCGGCCGCGGTCGCCAACGGCGATCTGACCAAGAAGGTGACGGTCGAGGCGCGCGGCGAGGTCGCGCAGCTCGCCGACACCGTCAACACCATGGTGACGACCCTGTCGTCGTTCGCGGACGAGGTGACCCGCGTCGCCCGCGAGGTGGGCACGGAGGGCGAACTCGGCGGCCAGGCACACGTTCCCGGCGTCTCCGGTACGTGGAAGGACCTCACCGAGTCGGTGAACTCGATGGCGTCCAACCTGACCGGCCAGGTGCGCCAGATCGCCATGGTCACCACCGCCATCGCCAAGGGCGATCTCACCAAGAAGATCGACATCGACGCGCGGGGCGAGATCCTGGAGCTGAAGACGACCATCAACACGATGGTCGACCAGCTGTCGTCGTTCGCCGACCAGGTGACTCGGGTGGCCCGCGAGGTGGGTACCGAGGGCATCCTCGGCGGACAGGCCCGGGTGCGGGACGTGGACGGCACCTGGCGCGATCTGACCGAGTCCGTGAACGAGATGGCCGGGAACCTGACCCGTCAGGTGCGCGCGATCGCGGCGGTCGCCACCGCGGTGACCCGCGGCGATCTCAACCTCAAGATCGACGTGGATGCGGCCGGCGAGATCCAGGTGCTGCAGGACAACATCAACACGATGATCGCCAACCTGCGTGACACCACCCTCGCGAACAAGGAACAGGACTGGCTCAAGGGCAACCTGGCCCGTATCTCGGGCCTGATGCAGGGCCGTCGAGACCTGGACGACGTGGCCTCGCTGATCATGAGCGAGCTGACCCCGGTCGTCTCGGCGCAGCACGGCGCGTTCTTCCTCGCGATGCCGACCGGCACCGGCCAGGAGATCGGTGCCGAGGGCGCGAAGGAGGTCTCGTACGAACTGCGGATGCGCGGCAGTTACGCGTACGCGGGCGGTGCGATGCCGACGTCCTTCCGGCCCGGCGAGGGCCTCATCGGCATGGTCGCCGAGGAGAAGCGGACGATCCTGGTGGAGAACACACCGCCGGGCTATCTGAAGATCTCCTCGGGTCTGGGCGAGGCGCCGCCGGCCCATGTGATCGTGCTGCCCGTGCTGTTCGAGGGGAAGATCCTCGGCGTGATCGAGCTGGCCTCCTTCCAGCCCTTCACACAGATCCAGAAGGACTTCCTCAGCCAGATCGCCGAGATGATCGCGACGAGCGTCAACACGATCAGCGTCAACACCAAGACCGAGGTGCTGCTGAAGCAGTCGCAGGAGCTGACCGAGCAGTTGCGCGAGCGCTCGGCGGAGCTGGAGAACCGGCAGAAGGCCCTTCAGGAGTCCAATGCCGAACTGGAGGAGAAGGCCGAGCTGCTGGCCCAGCAGAACCGCGACATCGAGGTGAAGAACACCGAGATCGAAGAGGCCCGGCAGGTGCTCGAGGAGCGTGCCGAGCAGCTGGCGGTCTCCATGCGGTACAAGAGTGAGTTCCTGGCGAACATGTCGCACGAGCTGCGCACGCCGCTCAACTCGCTGCTGATCCTCGCCAAGCTGCTCGCCGACAACGCCGAGGGCAACCTGTCGCCGAAGCAGGTGGAGTTCGCCGAGACGATCCACGGTGCCGGCTCCGACCTGCTCCAGCTGATCAACGACATCCTCGACCTGTCGAAGGTCGAGGCGGGCAAGATGGACGTCAGCCCGACCCGGATCGCGCTGGTCCAGCTCGTCGACTATGTGGAGGCCACCTTCCGGCCGCTCACCGCGGAGAAGGGGCTGGACTTCTCCGTACGGGTGTCGCCGGAGCTGCCCGCGACGCTGCACACCGACGAGCAGCGGCTGCTGCAGGTGCTGCGCAACCTCCTGTCCAACGCGGTGAAGTTCACCGACACCGGGGCTGTGGAGCTGGTCATCCGGCCGGCCAGTGCCGATGTGCCGCATGCGATCCGCGAGCAGCTGCTCGAAGCCGGTTCGCTGCAGGACGCGGACGCCGACCTGATCGCCTTCTCGGTCACTGACACCGGCATCGGGATCGCGGCGAGCAAGATGCGGGTCATCTTCGAGGCGTTCAAGCAGGCGGACGGGACGACGAGCAGGAAGTACGGCGGTACGGGGCTGGGCCTGTCCATCAGCCGGGAGATCGCCCGGCTGCTGGGCGGCGAGATCCACGCGGCCAGTGAGCCCGGCCGCGGCTCCACCTTCACGCTGTACCTGCCCCTGCACCCGAGTGAACTGCCGCCGCAGGGCTACCCGCAGCTCGCCCCGGGCGGTATCGACCTGGGCCGGGGCGCGGCCGGAGGCGGGGTTGCCGGTGACACGGCCGGGGAAGCGGCCGGCCAGGCGGGGGCGCCCGCGTACGCCGAGCCCCACCACGGCCCCGCGGCGCTGTTCCGCAGGCGCCGTAAGGCCGTGAGCCCGACGCGGCAGCGGCCTGTGCTGCCCGGGCAGCCCAACGGCGGCCAGGCCACCGCGCAGGAGGCGTGGGCGGCCGAGCAGGAGGAGGCGGCGGCGCCGCGCACCTTCGACTTCCACGGTGAGAAGGTGCTGATCGTCGACGACGACATCCGCAACGTCTTCGCGCTCACCAGCGTGCTGGAGCAGCACGGTCTCTCGGTGCTGTACGCGGAGAACGGCCGGGAGGGCATCGAAGTCCTGGAACAGCACGACGATGTGACGGTCGTACTGATGGACATCATGATGCCGGAGATGGACGGCTATGCGACGACCACGGCGATCCGCAGGATGCCGCAGTTCGCCGGGCTGCCCATCATCGCGCTGACCGCGAAGGCCATGAAGGGCGACCGGGAGAAGGCGATCGAGTCCGGTGCTTCGGACTACGTCACCAAGCCGGTTGATCCTGACCATCTGCTGTCGGTGATGGAGCAGTGGATGCGCGGTAAGTGATCGACTGCTGGGCGAATAATGGTCGGTTGCTGACTCACTGTGGCCGATGACGTGTGGGAGGGCGGTAATCGGGGAACCTTCTGGTCTCCCACTGCGTTTCTGCTACGTGCACAGTGACATCGCGGTGACAGGGTGTGGCGACAGGTGGGGTGCGGCTACCATGACCGGCACAAGGACGGGCGGCGCAAGGGAGTCGTCGTCCCCTGGGGCGGCGCCCGGTTCACTGCCGGGGCGAGGAGGACGGGCCATGGTGCAGAAGGCCAAGATCCTCCTGGTCGATGACCGGCCGGAGAATCTGCTGGCGCTGGAGGCCATCCTCTCTGCGCTCGATCAGACACTGGTGCGGGCATCGTCAGGGGAGGAAGCGCTCAAAGCACTGCTCACGGACGATTTCGCAGTGATTCTGCTGGATGTCCAGATGCCGGGAATGGACGGTTTCGAAACCGCCGCCCACATCAAACGGCGGGAGCGGACCCGGGACATCCCGATCATCTTCCTCACCGCGATCAACCACGGACCCCATCACACCTTCCGGGGCTACGCGGCGGGGGCCGTGGACTACATCTCGAAGCCGTTCGACCCGTGGGTGCTGCGCGCCAAGGTCTCGGTCTTCGTCGAGCTCTACATGAAGAACTGCCAACTGCGGGAGCAGGCGGCGCTGCTGCGGCTGCAACTGGAGGGCGGCGGCCGGTCCGGCGTGGGGCACGCCAAGGAGCCCGCCGGCCTGCTGGCCGAACTCTCCGCGCGCCTCGCGGCCGTTGAGGAGCAGGCGGAGGCGCTGTCGAAGCAGCTCGACGACGACTCGGCGGACGCGGCGGCCGTCGCCACCGCCGCGCACCTCGAGCGCAAACTCACCGGGCTGCGGCGGGCCCTGGACGCCCTGGAACCGGGTACCGGCGGCGCCAACGGCGGACCACCGTCGCTGCCCGCCCAGAACTGAGCGCACAGAACCGACCGCACAGAACTGACCGCCTCGCAAGGCCCCGCAGGCCCTTGATGTCGCGTCAGCTCCGCGGCGCCGTCGCGGCGACACGAACGGGTGAAGCAGTGTGCGCACGTGTCCACTGCCGTCGACACCGGTAACCTCCCCCTCATGGCCTCACGTACGTCCGGCAAGGGTTCCCAGGGCACGGCGGGTCCCGCAAGGCCGCGCGCCGGCCGTACGACGGGAGCGGCGAAGAAGGCGGCGCCCGCGAAGAGAGCCGCTGCGAAGAAGGCCGTGCCCGCGAAGCGCGCGCCCGCCAAGAAGGCGGCGGCGAGGCCCGCTCCAAAACCGGCACCGTCTCCCACGGGAGGCGTATACCGGCTCGCGCGCGCCCTCTGGCTCGGGATCGCGCACGCGGTGGGTGCGATGTTCCGCGGCATAGGGCGCGGCGCCAAAGGCCTCGACCCGGCCCACCGCAAGGACGGCCTCGCGCTGCTGCTGCTCGGCCTGGCTCTGGTCGTCGCGGCCGGCACCTGGTCGAATCTGCGCGGCCCGGTCGGCGACCTCGTCGAGATGCTGGTGACCGGCGCGTTCGGCCGGCTCGACCTGCTGGTGCCGATACTGCTGGGCACCGTCGCGGTACGCCTGATCCGGCACCCGGAGAAACCGGAGGCCAACGGCCGGATCGTCGTCGGACTGTCCGCCCTGGTCATCGGCGTCCTGGGACAGGTGCACATCGCCTGTGGCTCGCCGGGCCGTGGTGAGGGCACCGAGGCGATGCAGGACGCGGGCGGGCTCATCGGCTGGGCCGCCTCCAAGCCGCTGATCTTCACCATGGGCTCGGTACTCGCCGTCCCGCTGCTCGTGCTGCTCACCGTGTTCGGCCTGCTCGTCGTCACCGCGACCCCGGTCAACGCCATCCCGCAGCGGCTGCGGCTGCTGGGCTCGAAGCTCGGACTGGTAGATCCCGAGCGCGCGTCCGACGCGGGCGAGGAGGCAATGGACGACGAGCGGTACGACGAGCAGTGGCGGGAGTCGCTGCCCGCCCGCTCCCGGCGCTCGTCGGTACGCAGGGGCGCCGAGGCTTTCGCCGGCCACGACTCCGAGCAGGTCGGGGAAGAGTCGCTGTCCACGCGCCGCCGGCCGCGCCGCCCGTCCGTAGGGCCCGCGCTCGACCGTCCCATGGACGCCGTGGACGTGGCCGCCGCCGCGGCCGCCGCGCTCGACGGGGCCGTACTGAACGGGATGCCGCCCTCTGCGCTGGTCGCGGATCTCACCCAGGGCGTCTCCGGCGACCGGTCCGCGGCCGCGGCGCCGGTACCGGGCGCCCGCGAGGCCGCGGAGCCCGACAGCCGCAGGCCCGAGGCCGGCCGGCCCGTGGCCGCCGTGCCCGATCTGACGAAGTCCTCGCCCCGGGAGTCGCAGCCCATGCCCCAGCGGGCGGAGCAGCTCCAGCTCTCCGGCGACATCACCTACGCGCTGCCCTCGCTGGACCTGCTGGAGCGCGGTGGCCCCGGCAAGACCCGCAGCGCCGCCAACGACGCCGTGGTGGCCTCGCTGACGAACGTCTTCACGGAGTTCAAGGTCGACGCGGCCGTCACCGGCTTCACCCGCGGCCCGACGGTCACCCGGTACGAGGTCGAACTCGGCCCCGCGGTGAAGGTCGAGCGGATCACCGCGCTGACCAAGAACATCGCCTACGCCGTGGCGAGCCCCGACGTACGGATCATCAGCCCGATCCCCGGCAAGTCCGCCGTCGGCATCGAGATCCCCAACACCGACCGCGAGATGGTCAACCTCGGAGATGTGCTGCGTCTCGCGGACGCCGCCGAGGACGACCACCCGATGCTGGTGGCGCTCGGCAAGGACGTCGAGGGCGGCTATGTGATGGCCAACCTCGCCAAGATGCCGCACGTCCTGGTCGCCGGTGCGACCGGATCGGGAAAGTCCTCCTGTATCAACTGCCTGATCACCTCGGTGATGGTGCGGGCGACCCCCGAGGACGTCCGGATGGTCCTGGTGGACCCCAAGCGGGTCGAGCTGACCGCGTACGAAGGCATTCCGCACCTGATCACGCCGATCATCACCAACCCGAAGCGGGCCGCCGAGGCACTCCAGTGGGTCGTACGCGAGATGGACCTGCGCTACGACGACCTCGCGGCGTTCGGCTTCCGGCACATCGACGACTTCAACCGGGCGGTACGCAACGGCAAGGTCAAGCCGCCCGACGGCAGCGAACGGGAGCTGTCGCCGTATCCGTATCTGCTGGTGATCGTCGACGAGCTGGCCGACCTGATGATGGTCGCGCCGCGCGACGTCGAGGACGCCATCGTCCGCATCACCCAGCTCGCCCGCGCCGCCGGCATCCATCTGGTGCTCGCCACCCAGCGGCCCTCGGTCGACGTCGTCACCGGCCTGATCAAGGCGAACGTGCCCTCGCGGCTCGCCTTCGCCACCTCCTCGCTCGCCGACAGCCGGGTCATTCTCGACCAGCCGGGCGCCGAGAAACTGATCGGCAAGGGCGACGGACTGTTCCTGCCGATGGGCGCCAACAAGCCGACTCGTATGCAGGGCGCGTTCGTCACCGAGGCTGAAGTCGCGGCAGTCGTCCAGCACTGCAAGGATCAGATGGCGCCGGTCTTCCGCGAGGACGTCGTGGTCGGCCAGGCGAAGAAGAGGGAGATCGACGAGGAGATCGGCGACGATCTCGACCTGCTCTGCCAGGCGGCGGAGCTGGTGGTTTCCACGCAGTTCGGCTCCACCTCGATGCTTCAGCGCAAACTGCGGGTCGGCTTCGCGAAAGCGGGACGTCTGATGGATCTGATGGAGTCGCGAGGTGTCGTCGGGCCGAGCGAGGGTTCGAAGGCGCGTGATGTCCTGGTGAAACCGGACGAACTGGATGGAGTGCTCGCCGTGATCCGCGGGGAGGCTCACCCGTAAGGGGATCGGATCGGCAGGCAACCGTTTCCCTTGGGCGTACGTCAAGTTGAGGGGAGGGACGGTGATGTCCCGTCATCAGGTCACAAAGCCATTCTGATGGCGTACAAAGTCCACCCTCCCGGTTGCTCCCTCCTTTCGTACCACCCCTAGACTGAACGTCCAGCAGGTGGTTACACGCTCGAAAGGCACCCCCGTGTCCATCGGCAACTCCCCCGAAGACGACCGGCCTTCGCTCGGCGACGACGACAGGCCCTCGATCGGTCGTGCCCTCCAGCAGGCCCGTGTCGACGCCGGACTCACGGTCGACGAGGTCAGTACCATCACCCGGGTGCGCATCCCTATCGTGCACGCGATCGAACAGGACGATTTCACGCGCTGCGGCGGCGACGTCTACGCGCGCGGTCACATCCGTACGCTCGCCCGCGCCGTGGGCATGGACCCGGCCGGTCTGATCGAGCAGTTCGACGCCGAGCACGGCGGCCGGCCCGCGCCGACGCCCGCCGCTCCGATGTTCGAGGCGGAGCGGATCCGGCCCGAGCGCCAGCGGCCCAACTGGACCGCGGCCATGGTGGCGGCAATCGTCGCCATCATCGGGTTCGTCGGCTTCACCATGTTCAATGGCGGGGACGAGGGCGACAAGGGCAACGCGGTGGCGGAAGGTTCCGCGCCGCCGCAACCCGCGCCCAAGCCCCCGGCCAGCAAGCCGGCCCCCGACCCGACGCCCGATCCTTCGGACAGCGCCATCGCGGCGGCCCCGAAGGACATGGTGACCGTCAAGATGACGGCCGTGGACCGCAAGAGCTGGATCTCCGCGAAGGACCACAACGGCCGGCTGTTGTTCGACGGCATGCTGGAGGCCGGCGACTCCAAGACCTTCACCGACAAGGAGGAGGTCGAGCTGGTGCTCGGCGACGCCGGGGCGATCCAGCTGTTCGTGAACGGCCAGGAGATCAAGGACGAGTTCCAGCCCGGCCAGGTCGAGCGGCTCACGTACACGAAGGACGACCCGCAGCAGGACGAGGACGACCCGCAGGCCGGCTAGCGGCAGCGTGATCTCCCGGGCCGTGATCCACGGCCCGGGCCTCCCGGCAGGGGCTCCGGCTGGGACAAAGTAGTCTTGAGTCCATGCCCGAACGCCGTACCGTCGCCCTTGTCACTCTTGGCTGCGCCCGTAACGAGGTGGACTCGGAGGAGCTGGCAGGCCGCTTGGCAGCGGACGGCTGGGAGCTCGTCGAGGACGCCTCCGACGCGGATGTCGCCGTCGTCAACACCTGCGGCTTCGTCGAAGCCGCCAAGAAGGACTCCGTAGACGCCCTGCTGGAAGCCAACGATCTCAAGGATCACGGCAAGACCCAGGCCGTCGTGGCCGTCGGCTGTATGGCCGAGCGGTACGGCAAGGAGCTCGCCGAAGCCCTGCCCGAAGCGGACGGTGTGCTCGGTTTCGACGACTACGCCGACATCTCCGACCGGCTGCAGACCATCCTCAACGGCGGCATCCACGCCTCCCACACCCCTCGCGACCGGCGCAAACTGCTGCCGATCAGCCCTGCCGAGCGGCAGGAAGCCGACGCCGTGGCGCTGCCCGGCCACGCTCAGGTGCAGGTTCAGGACGTGGCCCCCGCTCCGGAGGATCTGCCGGAGGGCGTCGCGCCCGTGTCCGGCCCCCGTGCGCCGCTGCGCCGCCGCCTCGGCAGCAGCCCCGTCGCGTCGGTGAAGCTCGCCTCGGGCTGCGACCGCCGCTGCACCTTCTGCGCCATCCCGTCCTTCCGCGGCTCCTTCATCTCGCGGCGTCCCTCGGACGTGCTGGGCGAGACCCGCTGGCTGGCCGAGCAGGGCGTCAAGGAGGTCATGCTGGTCTCCGAGAACAACACCTCGTACGGCAAGGACTTCGGCGACATCCGGCTGCTGGAGACGCTGCTGCCCGAGCTGGCGGAGGTCGACGGCATCGAGCGGGTACGGGTCAGCTATCTGCAGCCCGCGGAGATGCGTCCCGGCCTGATCGACGTACTCACCTCGACCCCGAAGATCGCGCCGTACTTCGATCTGTCCTTCCAGCACTCGGCGCCCGGTGTGCTGCGTGCGATGCGGCGCTTCGGGGACACCGACCGCTTCCTGGAGCTGCTCGACACCATCCGGACGAAGGCGCCTCAGGCCGGTGTCCGGTCGAACTTCATCGTGGGCTTCCCCGGCGAGACCGAGGGCGACCTGGCTGAGCTGGAGCGCTTCCTCACCGGTGCGCGCCTGGACGCCATCGGGGTCTTCGGCTACTCCGACGAGGAGGGCACCGAGGCGGTCTCGTACGACCACAAGCTGGACGCTGACGTCATCGCAGAGCGGCTGGCGCACATCTCGCGGCTCGCGGAGGAGCTGACCTCGCAGCGCGCCGAGGAGCGGCTCGGTGAGACGGTCGAGGTGCTCGTGGAGTCCGTGGACGGCGAGGACGGCGCGGTGGGCCGGGCGGCGCACCAGGCGCCCGAGACCGACGGACAGGTGGTGTTCACGACAAGCCAGGGGCTGGTCCCCGGTCGTATGGTCGTGGCGAAGGTGGTCGACACCGAGGGCGTCGACCTGGTGGCCGAGTTCTGCGACGTTCTGGGGGACGGCCCCCGGACCCCCTGTGAGGAGGCGGGCAGATGACCGGAGTCCCGGCATCCGCGGCGGGCGGATCCGGCACGAAGCCGGCGCCCGGCGGCAAGCTGGGGGCTGCGGCGGTCAATCAGGCCAGCCTGTGGAACATCGCCAACATCCTCACCATGATCCGCTTGGTGCTGGTGCCCGGCTTCGTCCTGCTGATGCTGCAGGACGGCGGTTACGACCCGGCCTGGCGGGCCTGGGCCTGGGCCGCGTTCGCCGTCGCCATGATCACCGACATCTTCGACGGCCATCTCGCGCGTACGTACAACCTGGTCACGGACTTCGGGAAGATCGCCGACCCGATCGCCGACAAGGCGATCATGGGAGCCGCGCTGCTGTGCCTGTCTGCTCTCGGAGACCTGCCCTGGTGGGTGACGGGTGTGATCCTCTTCCGTGAGCTCGGCATCACCCTGATGCGCTTCTGGGTGATCAAGCACGGGGTGATTCCGGCCAGCCGTGGCGGCAAGATGAAGACCCTGGTGCAGGGGGCGGCCGTCGGGATGTACGTCCTGGCGCTCACCGGGCCGCTGGCCACCCTGCGCTTCTGGGTGATGGCACTGGCCGTCGTGCTGACGGTCGTGACCGGTCTCGACTATGTGCGCCAGGCCGTGGTGCTCAGGCGCCAGGGGCTGGCCGCCGCACGGGCCGCCCAGCAGTCCGCGCAGGAGTCGGCACGGGACTCCACGCGGGAGTCCGGGCAGTGACGGAGCGCGTCGCGGACGCGGCCGGGGTGCTGCGGCTGCTTGCTGAGCGTGGCGAGACGCTGGCCGTCGCCGAGTCCCTGACCGGCGGCCTGGTGGCCGCCGAGCTGACGTCCGTACCCGGTGCGTCCCGGTCGTTCCGGGGGTCCGTCACCGCGTACGCGACCGAGATCAAGCGCGATGTGCTCGGCGTCGACGGGGAGCTGCTGTCGGTGCGCGGCGCGGTGGATGCCGAGGTCGCGCGGCAGATGGCTGCGGGAGTGCGCCGGGCGCTGGGCGCGAGCTGGGGGATCGCGACCACGGGGGTGGCCGGTCCTGAGCCGCAGGACGGGCAGCCTGTGGGGACCGTCCACGTCGCGGTGGAGGGCCCGGCAGGCGGGAAAGTCGCCTCGCTGCGGTTGAACGGCGAGCGGGCGGACATCCGTATGGAGAGTGTACGGAGGGTGCTCGAGCTGCTCTCCGGCGAACTCGACGAGAATGCGCGGGCACAGGATACGGAACGGAACGGGGGGATTTGATGTTTGCAGCCCTGAGTGAACACGACATCGCTCCCCGCACGGCCGCAGCGCGAGGCGGTACGGTGGGGCGTGAAGGATGCGGCTACGCGGTCCGAGGAGGGAGCCACCGATGATTCTGCTCCGTCGCCTGCTGGGTGACGTGCTGCGTCGGCAGCGCCAGCGCCAGGGCCGTACTCTGCGCGAAGTCTCCTCGTCCGCCCGGGTATCGCTCGGCTATCTCTCCGAGGTGGAGCGGGGGCAGAAGGAGGCGTCCTCCGAGCTGCTCTCCGCGATCTGCGACGCGCTTGACGTACGGATGTCCGAGCTGATGCGCGAAGTGAGTGACGAGCTGTCCCTCGCCGAGCTGGCCCAGTCGGCAGCGGCGAGTGACACGGTGCCTGCGCCAGTACGCCCGATGCTCAATTCGGTCTCTGTGACGTCCGTTACAGGTGGCCCGCCGGAGCGAGTGACGATCAAGGCCCCCGCGGAAGCGGTGGACGTCGTCGCTGCCTGATTCGGTTCGTACGAATCCGTACGAAGACGTTTGCGCCGGAGCCCCGGTCGGTACTCGTGTGCCGGCCGGGGCTCTTGTCGTCCCCGGCTCCAGAGCCCTTCAACTGACCGAATTAGGGCGTTTGTGCCATGGTTGAGGGGATCGCACATGAATCGGAGGACACGGATGTCTGTGGTGAAGAGCCCGTTGTCGGATGCCGACCTCAAGGTGGTCGCCGAGGCGCTGCAGGGCGCGCTCGTGGATCTGGTGGATCTTTCTCTGGTGGCCAAGCAGGTCCACTGGAACGTGGTCGGACCGCGCTTCCGCTCGGTCCATCTCCAGCTCGACGAGGTCGTCGCCGTGGCGCGCCAGCACACCGACACGGTGGCCGAGCGCGCCTCCGCCCTCGGGGTGTCGCCGGACGGGCGGGCCGGGACGGTCTCCGCGACGAGCGGCATCAGGAAGGCGCCCGAAGGCTGGATCAAGGACACGGACGCGGTCGGCACCCTGGTCGCGGCGCTCGGCGCGGTGATCACCCGGATGCGGGAACGGATCGCCGCGACGGATGAGCCGGACCCGGTCAGCCAGGACATTCTCATCGGCCTGACCGCCGACCTGGAGAAGCATCACTGGATGTTCCAGGCCGAGAATGGGTAGCTCACGTGGGACGAAGGCGCGCCGGGTATGCACCCGGTGCGCCTTCCCGTGGGCGGTTTCCCCCGTCTAGGTTCTGTCCGGTCGATCCGGCCGGAGGAGGCAGCCATGGCTTGGCGTGACGTGTGGGGACGCCCAGCGGTGAAGTGGCCGTTGGCGCTGCTCTTGGGCGGAATGTGGTGGTGGGCCGCGCTGCGGCTGGCGTTCGTGCCCGGCCGGACCGGAGCCGTCGAGGGTGCGGTGGCGGCGGGCGGGTGGGGGCTGAGCCTGCTGCCGGTGCACTGTGTGCCGCGTGGGCGGGCTGGGCGGGCAGTCGTACGGGGGCGGGGCATGCCGGGGCGGGGGCGAACTACCAGGGCATCGCGACTCCGCCGTTCGGGCGCAGGATCTGGCCCGTCATGAAGGACGACGCGTCCGAGGCGAGGTAGAGCACGGCCTGGGCGATGTCCTCGGGCTCGCCCACCCGGCGCAGCGGTGACATACGGACCATCGCCGCTTCGGCATGCTGCTGGGCGCCGGGGTCGTGCCGGTCGGTCATCGGGGTGCGGATCCAGCCGGGAGCGACCGCGTTGACGCGGATTCCGTACGGGCCGCTCTCGGTGGCGAGGGTCTTGGTCAGCTGCACCACCGCGGCCTTGGCGGCGCTGTAGCAGAGCAGACCCGGGCTTGCCGCGTCCACCGCGCCGGAGGCCATGGTGATGATGCTGCCCGGTGTCCGGGTGGCGATCATGGCGCGCGCCGACTCCTGGCAGGTGTACAGGACGCCCTTGAAATTGACCGTCAGGACGCGGTCGAGGTCCTCGTCCCTGGTCTCCAGCACGGCGCTGCTGTGCATGATGCCGGCGACGGCGGCCGTGATGTCGAGCCGGCCGGTGGTGCGGACGGCGTGCGCGACCCCGGCTTTCAGCTGCGCACGGTCGCTGACGTCCAGGGGGTGGGCGTGGGCTGTGCCGCCCGCTTTCGCGATCAGGGCGGCGGTCTCCCGTAGGCCCGCTTCGTCGAGGTCCGCGCAGTGGACGGCCGCGCCGGCCTCGGCGAGCAGCACCGCGCAGGCCCGTCCGATGCCGCCGGCGGCGCCGGTGATCAGCGCGGTGCGGCCGGTGAGGTCGTACGCCTTGAGGGGCATGGCCGGACCGTACGACCCTATTTGACGGACCGTCAACTAGCTTGCGGGGCCTGATTGGCAGCGGGGACACCAGTAGGTGGGGCGCCCGTCCTGTTCGGCGCCGCGGACGGGTGTGGCGCAGCGCAGGCAGGGGCGGTGGGCGCGACCGTAGACGTACAGGCTCTGGCCCGGGGTCCTGCCGGGTGTGGTCCGACGGCCGACGCGGTCGCGATTGGCCTCCATGAGCGTCTTGGCCGCGGTGACCAGCCGCTCGGGGGAGGGGAGTTCACTTACGGGGAGCCAGGGCGTGACGCGCGCCAGGAAGCACAGCTCGGACTTGTAGACATTGCCGATTCCGGCGAGGTTGCGCTGATCGAGCAGAGCCTCGCCGAGCGGGCGGGCAGGGTCGGAGAGGAGGTTGCGCAGGGCGAGCCCCGGATCCCAGTCCGGGCCGAGGAGGTCGGGGCCGAGGTGGCCGACGGCCTGCTGCTCGTCGGCGGTGCGGAGCAGTTCGAGTACGGGCAGGCGGTAGCCGACGGCCGTGTGGTGCTCGGTACCGAGAATGGCCCGGATCTGGTGCGCCGGTCCGCCGCGCCAGCGCTCGCCGGGGGCGTAGATCTTCCAGGTGCCGTCCATGCGGAGGTGGCTGTGGAGGGTAAGGCCGCCCTCGATACGGGTGAGGAGGTGCTTGCCGCGCGGGGTGACGTCCAGGACCGTCCGGCCGGTGAGATCCGCGGTGGCGAAGCGGGGGACGCGCAGGTCGGAGCGGATGAGCACGTGCCCGGCCAGCGCGGCGTCCAGACGCCGGGCGGTGTCTCCTTCGGGCATGCGGTCAATTGTGCCGGGTGGGGGGGGCGGCCGTGCGTCGGCCGGGCGCGGTTCGGCTCCGCGCCGGTGCCGGGTGCGCCCGCGTTGGCCCGGCGGGTGGCACGTGGTGGCCGGTGCCGGGTGCGCCCACGCCTTGCCCGGGCGGGTTCGGCTGCGGGCCGGTGGTGGGTGCGCCCGCCTGCGGCGGGCTGTGTCTCCCACCCGCCCACCCCTGCGGGTGAGTGGGGAAGGTGTGGGTCTTCCTGTGGGGCCTGGCGGCCGCTGGCGGCCGCAGGCCGATGAGGCTCCGCTGCGCTTGCCAGCCCGTGCGGGTGGGCGGGAAGGTGCGGGTCCTCGGGTGGGGTGTGGCCGCCGTTGGCGGCTGTGGGCCGATGAGTGCGCGCGTCTGTGGCGCGTATGCCGCCCCGTGCCTCCGCCCGTGCGGGTGGGGGCGGCTGCCGACCGATGGGGGCTGCGTGTCCCGCCCGTGACGGACGTTGGTCGCCGGGGCCGGAGTCCCCCCCGGACCGGCCGGATTACGCCCGCAGGCGGAGGCCCCTGGGGGTGGGGTGGAAGCCTGCGGCTTCCAGGGTTCGGCCCAGGGGGGAGGTGAGGGCCGGGGTGCCGTTCGTGCGTTCCACCGTGATCGTGCCCAGCGTGCCCGCGCGGGCTGCCGCCGCCAGGGCCTCCGTAGCCGAGTGCAGGCGGGGGTCCGGGGCTGCCGGGTCGTCCGGGGTCGTGGGCCAGGCGAGGAGGGTCTTGCCGCCGCGCTCCATGTAGAGCGTCAGCTCGCCGTCGACCAGGACCACCAGCGAGCCCGCCTTGCGGCCGGGCTTGTGGCCCGCGCCGGTGGGCGGTTCCGGCCAGGGCAGCGCGGCGCCGTACGCGTTGGCCGGGTCGGCCGCCGCCAGGACGAGCGCGCGCTGAGGAGTGTCGTGCTCCGCGCGGTCGCGGGCCGTCGCCGCCGCCCGCAGGCGGTCGACCGCGCCGTCCATCGCGAACTGCGCGGCGCCCAGGCCCTCGACCACGTATCCACGCCGGGCCTGCCCGCTGTCCTCGAAGGCGGAGAGGATGCGGTACGTCGCGGAGAACCCGCCCTCGACGCCCTCCGCAGCGACCGCCCCCCGCGTGACCACGCCGTGCCGGTCCAACAGCGTGCGCGCCAGCGCGTGGGCGCGGTGCGTCGGGTCCGGCTCGGCGGCGGGGAGCAGCGACCAGCGCCCCGCCACGGTGGGCGGGCCCGTACGGGACGCGGTGCGGGCGGCCGCGGTGAGCGTTCCGTACCGGCCGCGGGGGACCGGCCGCTTGGCCCGGTGGGCGGTGGATCCCGCGGTGCGGCCCGAGCCCAGCAGGGAGCGGAGCGGGGCCAGCGTGTCGTTCGTGAGCCGGCCGGACCAGGCCAGCTCCCAGAGCGCGTCGGCGAGTTGGGGGTCGGTCGCCTCCGGGTGGGTGGTGGCCCGGACCTGGTCCGCTATCTGCCGGAAGAACAGCCCGTACCCCCCGGACAGGGTGGTCAGGACGGACTCGTGGAGCGCGGTCAGTTCCAGCGGGTGCGGCTGGGGGAGGAGGAGCGGGGCGGCGTCGGCGAGGTAGAGGGAGATCCAGCCGTCCTTGCCCGGGAGGGCGCCCGCGCCGGCCCACAGGACCTCGCCCGTGGTGGTGAGTTCGTCGAGCAGGGTGGGGGTGTAGCCGGTGACGCGGGAGGGGAGGACGAGCTTCTCCAGCGCGGAGGCGGGAACAGGTGCCCCCTGCAGTTGTTCGACGGCCCGGGCCAGGCCGTCGATGCCCCGGAGGCTGTTGCTGCCGAGGTGCTGCCACTGGGGGAGGAAGCCGGCGAGCGCAGCGGGCGGTACCGGCTCCAGCTCCTGGCGGAGCGCCGCGAGCGACCGGCGGCGCAGCCGCCGCAGCACCGTCGCGTCGCACCACTCCTGGCCGATGCCGGCGGGATGGAACTCGCCCTGTACGACTCGCCCGCTCGCGGCGAGGCGCTGCAACGCGCCGTCCGTGACCGCCCCGCCCAGGCCGAACCTGGCCGCCGCCGCAGCCGACGTGAACGGGCCGTGCGTGCGGGCATAGCGCGCGAGCAGATCGCCGAGCGGGTCCTTGACCGGTTCGGTGAAGGCCTCCGGCACGCCTACCGGAAGTGCGGTGCCCAGGGCGTCACGCAGCCGCCCGGCGTCCTCGACAGCCGCCCAGTGGTCCTCTCCCGCGATACGGACCCGGATCGCGCGGCGGGAGGTGAACAGCTCCTGCGGCCAGGCGGGTTCCCCGCCGCGCGCGGACAGTTCGGCGTCGGTGAGCGGCCCGAGGACGCGGAGAAGGTCCGCGACCCCCTCGACGCCCTTGATCCGGCGGTCCTGGCTCAGCCACTGGAGCTCCTGCTCCAGCTCGGTGAGGACATCCGCGTCGAGCAGCTCGCGCAGCTCGGCCTGGCCCAGCAGCTCCGCGAGCAGCCGGGAGTCCAGCGAGAGGGCCGCGGCGCGCCGCTCGGCCAGCGGCGAGTCCCCCTCGTACAGGAACTGCGCCACATAGCCGAAGAGCAGGGAGCGGGCGAAGGGGGACGGCTCGGGGGTGGTCACCTCGACGAGCCGGACCCGGCGGGACTCGATGTCGCCCATCAGCTCGGTGAGGCCCGGCACGTCGAACACGTCCTGGAGGCATTCGCGGACCGCCTCGAGGACGATCGGGAACGAGCCGAACTCGGAGGCGACCTGGAGCAGCTGGGCGGCGCGCCGGCGCTGCTGCCAGAGCGGCGTGCGCTTGCCCGGGTTGCGGCGGGGCAGCAGCAGCGCGCGGGCGGCGCACTCGCGGAACCGGGCGGCGAACAGCGCCGAGCCGCCGACCTGGTCGGTGACGATCTGATTGACCTCGCCCTTGTCGAAGGCGACGTCGGCGGCCCCGAGGGGGGCCTGTTCCGTGTCGTACTCCGTGCCCTGCTGTACGGGGTCGCGGTCGAGCAGGTCGAGACCCAGCAGGTCGGCGTCGGGCAGCCGCAGGACGATGCCGTCGTCGGCGTGCATAACCTGGGCGTCCATCCCGTACCGCTCGGAGAGCCGCGCGCCGAGCGCCAGCGCCCACGGCGCGTGCACCTGGGCGCCGAAGGGGGAGTGGACCACGACCCGCCAGTCACCGAGCTCGTCACGGAACCGCTCGACGACGATCGTGCGGTCGTCCGGGACGTGTCCGCAGGCGCGGCGCTGCTCGTCCAGGTACGACAGGACGTTGTCCGCGGCCCAGGCGTCGAGGCCCGCGGCGAGCAGCCGCAGACGGGCGTCCTCCTCCGCCAGGCCGCCGACCTCGCGCAGGAACGCGCCCACCGCACGGCCCAGTTCCAGCGGACGGCCCAGCTGGTCGCCCTTCCAGAACGGCAACCTGCCCGGGACTCCGGGGGCCGGCGAGACCAGCACCCGGTCGCGGGTGATGTCCTCGATCCGCCACGAGGTCGTGCCGAGGGTGAAGACATCGCCCACCCGCGACTCGTACACCATCTCCTCGTCCAGCTCACCGACCCGGCCGCCGCCCTTCTTCGGGTCCGCCCCGGCGAGGAACACGCCGAACAGCCCGCGGTCCGGGATCGTGCCGCCCGAGGTGACCGCGAGGCGCTGCGCGCCCGGCCGGCCCGTGACCGTACCCACGACGCGGTCCCACACCACGCGCGGGCGCAGCTCCGCGAAGGCGTCGGACGGATAGCGCCCGGCGAGCATGTCGAGGACGGCCGTGAACGCCGACTCGGGCAGCGAGGCGAAGGGCGCGGCGCGGCGGACGACGGTCAGCAGGTCGTCGACCTGCCAGACGTCCAGGGCGACCATCGCGACCAGCTGCTGGGCCAGGACGTCCAACGGGTTGGACGGGATCCGGAGGGACTCGATCGAGCCGGTGCGCATCCGTTCGGTCACCACCGCGGCCTGCACCAGATCACCCCGGTACTTCGGGAAGACCACACCCGTGGACACGGCCCCGACCTGGTGGCCGGCCCGGCCGACGCGCTGGAGGCCGGAGGCGACCGACGGCGGCGACTCGACCTGGACGACCAGGTCCACCGCGCCCATGTCGATGCCCAGCTCAAGACTGGACGTGGCGACCACGGCCGGCAGCCTGCCCGCCTTGAGGTCCTCCTCGACCAGCGCCCGCTGCTCCTTGGAGACCGAGCCGTGGTGCGCGCGGGCGAGCAGCGGCGGGGCGCCCTGCGCCGCGCCGGACTGCGCCATGATCTCGGCCGGTGGCGCCCCGTCGGGCAGGGCCGCACCGGTGGCGCGCTCGTACGCGATCTCGTTGAGCCGGTTGCACAGCCGCTCCGCCAGCCGCCGTGAGTTGGCGAAGACGATGGTCGAGCGGTGGGCCTGGACGAGGTCGGCGATCCGCTCCTCGACCTGCGGCCAGATCGACGGCTTGTCCCCGGTGTCCGACTCGGACGCCGGGGAGCCGCCCAGCTCGCCCATGTCCTCCACCGGCACGACCACCGAGAGGTCGAACTCCTTGCCGGAGCGCGGCTGGACGACCTCCACCTTGCGCTGCGGCGACAGATAGCGGGCGACCTCGTCCACCGGCCGGACCGTCGCGGACAGCCCGATCCGGCGGGCCGGCCGCGGCAGCAGCTCGTCGAGCCGCTCCAGCGATACGGCGAGATGCGCGCCCCGCTTCGTACCCGCGACGGCGTGCACCTCGTCCAGGATCACCGTCTCGATGCCGGACAGCGCGTCGCGCGTCGCGGAGGTGAGCATCAGGAACAGCGACTCGGGCGTGGTGATCAGGATGTCCGGTGGCCGGGTCGCCAGGGCGCGCCGCTCGGCGGGCGGCGTGTCCCCGGAGCGGATACCGACCCGCACTTCCGGCTCGGCCAGTCCGAGCCGTACGGACTCCTGGCGGATGCCGGTCAGCGGGCTCCGCAGGTTGCGCTCCACGTCGACCGCGAGGGCCTTGAGCGGAGACACGTACAACACCCGGCAGCGCTTCCGGGCGTCCGCGGGCGGCGGGGTGCTCGCCAGCTGGTCCAGCGCGGCGAGGAACGCGGCCAGCGTCTTGCCGGACCCGGTCGGGGCCACCACCAGCACGTCCGAGCCCTCGCGGATCGCCCGCCACGCGCCGTCCTGCGCGGCGGTGGGCGCGCTGAAGGCCCCCGTGAACCAGGAGCGGGTCGCGGGAGAGAACGAGTCGAGCGCGGAGCCGGCCATGCCCCCCATCGTGCACCCCACCACTGACAGCTCCGCCTCCAAGGGCTGTGAAGTCGCGGAGGCGGAGCGGAGCGGAGCCGCCCGGACCTGGGGAAACAGCGGCCGGAACGAGGTGGCGCAGAATGGATCCCATGGCGAGCGCGGAGCGGGCACGGCACTGGCAGTACCCGGAGTTGCCCGGCGTCGACCTGCTGCGGGCCCGGTACGTACGGAAGAACTTCGCCCAGCACACCCACGAGACCTTCGTGATCGCCGCGATCACCGAAGGGGTCGAGGTCTTCCACCACCGGGGCGCCGACGAGCACGCCGGGCCAGGCGCGCTCGCGCTGATCAACCCCGACATCCCGCACACCGGACGCGCCGGCGGCCCCGAGGGCTGGCAGTACAGCGCGCTCTACCCGGCGGCGGACCTGGTCGCCGAGATCGCCGCCGAGACCACGGCGATCCGCGGCACCCCCGGCTTCGCCGACCCGGTCCTCGACGACCCGTACGCGTCCCAGCTGGTCCACCAGGTGCTGCGGGCCGCGGACGAGGGCAACGCGCTCGCCGCCGACACGCTCCTGCGGGTGGCAGTCACGCGGCTGCTCCGGCGCAATGGCGGCGTGCTCCCGGAGCGCGAGATACCCGGCGGGGGCGCCAGGGTGGCCGCGCGCGCCCGCGCCGTACTCCAGGAGCGGATGGCCGATCCGCCTTCGCTGGCGAAGCTCGCGGCCGACCTCGGGACCAGCCCGTTCATCCTGCTGCGGGCGTTCCGCGACACGTACGGCATGCCGCCGCACACCTGGCTCACCGACGCCCGGGTACGGACCGCCCGCCACCTCCTGGACGACGGGACCACGCCGGCCGAGGCGGCCGTCGCCGTCGGCTTCACCGACCAGCCGCATCTGAACCGGCACTTCACCCGGATCGTCGGGGTGCCGCCCGGCGCGTACCGGCGGGAGCGTGCAAAAACGTACAAGACCGAGCCCGGCCGGCCCACGTAACGTCGCTGACGTGCCAGAACAGACAGCATCACCAGAGATACGCGACGCACCGAAGGCGGCGGCCGCCAAGCCCGACTCGGCCGTCGTCCGGGACGCCCTCGGCGTCGGCATCGCCGTCGGCCTCTCCGGGTTCGCCTTCGGCGTCACCTCGGCCGGCTCGGGCCTCACCCTCCTGCAGACCTGCGCGCTGAGCCTGCTGGTCTTCACCGGCGCCTCGCAGTTCGCGCTCGTCGGAGCCCTCGCGGCCGGCGGCAACCCGCTCACGGCCGCCGCGGGCGCCTTCTTCCTCGGTGTACGCAACGCCTTCTACGGCCTGCGCCTCTCGCAGCTCCTCGCGCTGCCGCGCTGGGTACGTCCGTTCGCCGCCCACTGGGTCATCGACGAGACGACAGCCGTCGCGCTCGCGCAGCCGACCCGGCGCAGCGTCCGTATCGGGTTCACCGTCACGGGCCTGACCCTGTACGTGTTGTGGAACCTCACCACCCTTCTCGGCGCCCTGGGAGCCGAGGCCATCGGCGACACCAACGCCTGGGGCCTGGACGCCGCCGGGCCCGCCGTCTTCCTCGCGCTGCTGGCGCCCATGCTGCAGACGGCCACGGAACGCGCGGTCGCCGGACTCGCGCTCGTGCTGGGGCTCAGCTTCCTGCCCGTCCTGCCGGCCGGGGTGCCGGTGCTCGTCGCCGCGCTGGCCGCGCCCGCGGTGCTCTTCTTCCAGGGGCGCAAGGCCCGCGACACCGCGCAGACCGAGCACACCGAGCACACCGAACAGGAACAGGAGGACGACCGGTGAGTATCTGGATCGCCATCGGAGCCACCGTCGTCGGCTGCTACCTCGTGAAGCTGATCGGCCTGCTCGTCCCCGCGGGAGCGCTGGAGCGTCCGCTCGTGCGGCGGCTGGCCGCCCTGCTGCCCGTCGCACTGCTCGCCGCGCTCACCGCCCAGCAGACCTTCAGCACCGGCAGTGAGCTGGTCCTCGACGCCCGCGCCGCCGGAGTCGCGGCGGCGGCGCTCGCGCTGCTGCTGCGCGCCCCCTTCCTGCTGGTCGTCGCGGCCGCCGTGGTCGTCACCGCGGGCGTACGTGCCATGGGCGGCTGACCAGCGCGTTCCGGGTCAGTCGAGGGTGCGGCCGTGGGCGCGCAGCGTCAGCAGCGCCTCGATCGTCACGACCGGCCGCGATTCGAGCGCGCTGCCCGGAGCCCACTCGCGCCACAAGATCGGCCAGCCGCCGTCCTCCCGCTGTCGGCTCGCCAGGAAGTCCAGCGAACGGGCCATCTCCTCGTCCGTGAACCAGCCGCGCGCCAGCGACTCGGGCCGCCGGACGAAGTCGTACGCGAAGTGGTGCTCGCCCGGCGCGTAACCGGGCGACACCGGGTACTCCGCCCGCCGCGCGGGGTCCAGCACCGCGAGCCCCTGCTCCCGTACCAGCCGGCCCAGCCGGTCCGCCGCGGCCCGGGCCCGCGACCGGTCGGGGACGCCGTCCAGGAACGCGACGGCCGCCTGGATCTCGTACGGATGCGACTTCTCCAGCGATTCGACGGCCGCCCAGCAGAAGTCGGTGGCCCGGAACAGCCAGGCGTGCCAGACCTGGTTGCGGTGCAGCAGCCCCACCACCGGGCCGGTGGTCAGCAGTTCGCCCGGCGGATTGTCGACGACCGGGATGAACGGCGCCGAGGGGTAGCCGCGCACCGGGTGGAGCGCGGGCAGCGCACCGTCCGGAGTCGAGACGGCCGTCAGATAGCGGCACACCTTCTCGACGCGCTGCCCGCCGCAGCGGCCGATGGAGTCGAGGACGCGCAGGGCGTGCGCGGTGTGCAGCGGCTGGCTCACCGGGCCGCGCAGGTCGGGCTCCAGCGCGTGGCCGTAGCCGCCGTCCTCGACCAGATACGCGCTGAGGGCCCTCTCGACCGCGTCCGCGCCGCCGCCGAGGAAGTGGTACGCGAACCGCCGCTGCTCGAGCACCCGGGCCGTCAGCCAGATGAAGTGCTCGGCGCGGGCCAGCGGGGAAGGGGGTGGTGCATCGGATCCAGCCATGGTTCGAAGGTAAGGCGGAAAGCGCTCGCGGCAAGCCGCTCACGCATCTGTGCACTCCGAGGGGCGTGATACTGGTGTCATGCGGTTGACGATTTTCTGGCAGCGGATGTCCGACCACTTCGGGGCGGGGTACGCCGACTCCTTCGCACGCGACCATGTGCTGTCCGAACTGGGCGGCCGTACGGTCCACGAGGCGCTCGACGCCGGCTGGAACGCCAAGGACGTGTGGCGGGTCGTCTGCTCGGCGATGGACGTGCCCGTAGAAAGGCGCTGACGCGGGTAGGCGAGACTGGCCGCGTGGCACCGACAGACGAGACCGCCCAGACGGCATCCCCGCCGAGCGCGCCGAGCGCGCACACTCCGCAGAGCCAGCTGGGCCGTATGCCGCGTTGGCTTCCGCGCGCCCTGGTGCTGGCGCTCGCCCTCTACGCCTGCTTCCAGCTCGGCAGCTGGGCCTTCCACCAGCTCATCGGCCTGCTGGTCAACATCCTGATCGCCTTCTTCCTGGCGCTCGCGGTGGAGCCCGTCGTGAGCCGGATGGCGGCCCGCGGCATGCGCCGGGGCCTGGCGACCTTCCTGGTCTTCCTCGGGGTGTTCATCACGGGCGCGGGGTTCGTCGTCCTGCTCGGCTCGATGCTGGCCGGCCAGATCATCGAGATGATCGAGGAGTTCCCGCGGTACATCGACTCGGTGATCAAGTGGATCAACCTGACCTTCCACACGGACCTCTCGCGCGTGGAGATCCAGGAAAGCGTTCTGCGATCCGACTGGCTGCGGAAGTACGTGGAGAGCAGCGCCGGCGGGGTGCTCGACGTCTCCGCCACCGTGCTCGGCGGACTGTTCAAGCTGCTGACGATCGGGCTGTTCTCCTTCTACTTCGCGGCCGACGGCCCCAGGCTGCGCCGCGCCGTGTGCTCCGTACTCCCGCCCGCGAAGCAGACGGAGGTCCTTCGGGCCTGGGAGATCGCGGTCAACAAGACCGGCGGTTACCTCTACTCACGGGGACTGATGGCGCTCGTCTCCGGCGTCGCGCACTACGTCCTGCTGGTGATCCTGGGTGTGCCGTACGCGCCTGCGCTCGCCGTGTGGGTGGGTGTCGTCTCCCAGTTCATCCCGACCATCGGCACCTATCTGGCGGGTGCGCTGCCGATGCTGATCGCGTTCACGGTCAACCCGTTGTACGCGCTGTACGTCCTCGCGTTCGTGGTGATCTACCAGCAGTTCGAGAACTATGTACTGCAGCCCAAGCTCACCTCGAAGACCGTCGACATCCACCCCGCGGTCGCCTTCGGCTCGGTCGTCGCGGGCACCGCTCTGCTCGGCGCGGTCGGCGCGCTGATCGCGATCCCGGCGGTCGCCACGCTGCAGGCCTTCCTCGGCGCGTATGTGAAGCGGTACGCGGTGACGGACGACCCGCGCGTGCACGGCCACCGGCGGGGCCACGGCGGACAGGTGCTCGCACGCGTCCGGTGGGCGCTGAGACGGCGGACGGAACAGGCGCCGCCCCCCGGGGAGGACGACGTCTGACCTTCCGTACTGCCGTACGGTTATGCCCTCCGCGCGGTCAGTGGCTCTCCAGCGCCACCTTCGGCAGCACCCTGCCCAGCCCGGCCGGCAGCCACCACGCGCTGCGGCCGAGCAGCTGCCTGACCGCCGGGACGATCAGGCAGCGGATGACGACCGCGTCCAGCAGGATCGCCACCGCGAGTCCGAGGCCGAACTGCTGCAGCATCCGGTCCGGGCTGAGGATGAACGCGGCGAACACGACGATCATGATCGCGGCGGCTGCCGTGATGACCTTGCCGGTCGCCGCCAGGCCCTCGCGGACCGCGCCCTGCGGGTCCTTGGCCCGCTCCCACTCCTCATGGATACGGGAGAGGAGGAACACCTCGTAGTCCATCGAGAGCCCGAGGACGATCGCGAAGATCATGACCGGGATGAACGCCTTGACCGGACCGGGCTCGATCCCGAACCAGCCATGCTGGAAGACCAGCGTGATCACGCCGAGCGCCGCCCCGATGCTGATCACGCCACGGAGGCATCGTCGGTGGTGGTGCGCTTGACACCAAAATCGAACATCCATTCTTATGGGATTCCGGCCGGGTGGGTCCACGGGATTCGGTGGAGTTGTCCACAGGCTGGGAGGGCGTGGGGGCGCATTGTCAGTGGCAGGCGTTAGCGTCTTTGACGTGAAGCGATCGACACAAGCAAATCGGGTGGAACCCATGGCAGCAGGCACCGACCGCGAGAAGGCGCTCGACGCCGCGCTCGCACAGATTGAACGGCAATTCGGCAAGGGCGCGGTGATGCGCCTCGGCGACCGGCCGAACGAACCCATCGAAGTCATTCCCACCGGGTCGACCGCTCTGGACGTTGCCCTCGGCGTCGGCGGACTGCCGCGCGGGCGAGTGGTGGAGGTGTACGGACCGGAGTCCTCCGGTAAGACGACGCTGACGCTGCACGCCGTGGCCAACGCGCAGAAGGCGGGCGGCACTGTCGCCTTCGTGGACGCCGAGCATGCCCTCGACCCGGAGTACGCCAAGGCGCTCGGTGTCGACACGGACAACCTGATCCTCTCCCAGCCGGACACCGGCGAGCAGGCGCTCGAGATCGTGGACATGCTGGTCCGCTCCGGTGCCCTCGACCTCATCGTCATCGACTCCGTCGCGGCGCTGGTCCCGCGCGCGGAGATCGAGGGCGAGATGGGCGACTCGCACGTCGGCCTGCAGGCGCGACTGATGAGCCAGGCGCTGCGCAAGATCACCGGAGCGCTGAGCCAGTCCCAGACCACCGCGATCTTCATCAACCAGCTCCGCGAGAAGATCGGTGTGATGTTCGGCTCGCCGGAGACCACGACCGGTGGCCGGGCGCTGAAGTTCTACGCCTCGGTGCGGCTCGACATCCGCCGTATCGAGACCCTCAAGGACGGCACGGACGCGGTCGGCAACCGCACCCGCGTCAAGGTCGTCAAGAACAAGGTCGCGCCGCCCTTCAAGCAGGCGGAGTTCGACATCCTCTACGGCCAGGGCATCAGCCGCGAGGGCGGCCTGATCGACATGGGCGTCGAGCACGGCTTCGTACGCAAGGCCGGCGCCTGGTACACGTACGAGGGCGACCAGCTCGGCCAGGGCAAGGAGAACGCCCGCAACTTCCTGAAGGACAACCCCGATCTCGCCAACGAGATCGAGAAGAAGATCAAGGAGAAGCTGGGCGTCGGTGTCCGGCCGGAGGCCCCGGCCGCCGAGCCGGGCGCGGACGCCGCCGGTGCCGGTTCGGCCCCCGCCGACGCCGCCGCTGCGTCCGTGCCTGCCCCGGCGACGAAGGCCAAGGCCACCAAGGCCGCCGCAGCCAAGAGCTGACCGTGGCGCGGCGTACCGAGTGGGCGGATCGCGCGGATCGCGCGAGCTCCGAGGACGGTGGCAGTCCCGACACGTCGAGGGCCGGGAAGGGGCTGCCGCCCCAGCCGCCCAAGAGCCCGGAGGAGCAGGCGCGGGCGATCTGCCTCTGTCTGCTCACCGGGAGCCCTCGCACCCGTAAGCAGCTCGGGGACGCCCTGCACAAGCGGGGCATCTCCGAGGAGGTGGCCGACGAGGTCCTGGCCCGCTTCGAGGACGTCGGCCTGATCGACGACGCGGCCTTCGCGGGCGCCTGGGTGGAGTCCCGGCACCACGGCCGGGGCCTGGCCCGCCGGGCGCTCGCACGCGAGCTGCGGACCAAAGGGGTGGACTCCACCCTCATCGAGGAGGCCGTCGGCCAACTCGACTCCGAGCAGGAGGAGACAACGGCCCGCGACCTCGTCGCCCGCAAACTGCGCACCACCCGGGGCATGGACCGCGACAAGCGGCTGCGCCGGCTCGCCGGAATGCTGGCACGCAAGGGATACCCGGAGGGCATGGCCCTGCGCGTGGTCCGCCGCGCGCTGGAGGAGGAGGGCGAGGACACGGAGGGCCTGGAGTGCGAGCCGTTCTGACCCTCCGGCCGGCGTGCTGGGCGGGGCGCCGCAGTGACGTACGGAGCGGGGTACGCGGGGGGCCCCAGATTGCGGGCGGGGGGGCGCCGCGGGTGAGGACCGAGACGGGGTTGGCAGGGTGCGCCCGCAGATGGCGCGGCACCGGGCGGGCGCCGTGGTGCGAGGCGGCGGCGCGCGGTCCGCGCGCCGGGAGAGCCGCGCGGAGACCGCATCCGTACACCTCAGTGCTCGACCGGCAGGCCCGCCGATCGCCATGCCTGAAAGCCGCCGTCGAGGTCGGTCGCCCGGTGCAGGCCGAGCCGTCTGAGCGAGGCCGCGGCGAGGCTGGAGGCGTACCCCTCGTTGCAGATCACCACGACCCGCACATCATGGCTCGTCGCCTCCGCCGCGCGGTGGCTGCCCCGCGGATCGAGCCGCCACTCCAGCTCGTTGCGCTCAACGACGAGTGCGCCGGGGATCAGCCCGTCGCGCTCGCGCAGCGCCTGATACCGGATGTCCACCAGCAGCGCCCCCGAGGCCGCCGCGTCGAAAGCCTCGTGGGGGCCGATCCGGTCGAGGTCCTCCCGGACCCGCTCCAGCAGCTCGTCGATGCCCACCGGTACGCCGTTCCCGCTCAACTCCAGTCCTCCGGACGCTCGACGTGCTCGAGCCGAAGTACCGCGCCACTGCGGCTGAACCGCCGGAGCAGCGGCAGCGGCGGGTAGTAGGCGTGAACGGAGACCGCGTGCTCGGTGGCGGACTCGTTCAGCACTTCGTGCACATGGTGCGTTCCGAACGCCTTGCCCGTGCCGGCCGCCAACCTCCGCTCGCGGTCCACGTCTTCGGCCAGTTCCAGGGTCCTCCATCCCGCGCTGGGCAGCCGCACCGCGAGCGAGTGCTCCTTCAGCTCGCCCCGCGCGGTGGCGAACGCGCCGCGGGATTCGGCGTGGTCGTGCCAGCCGGTGCCCGTGCCGGGTGGCCAGCCGATCAGCCATGCCTCACTGCCGCCGGGGCCTTCGAGGCGTACCCAGGTACGGCCCTCGGGGTCAAGGGGGAGTGAGGCAACGAGTTCCGCGTCCGCGGCGGTACGCCGGACGAAGTCGAGCAGCTCGAAGGCGGTGGGGCCGGAGGATGGCCGGACGCGGCCGGGTGAGGATACGGAGAGTGACATGGAGAGCCGTCCTGAAGTTCGCGTGGGTGCGGGCGCGGCAGCCCGGAATCACGGGGCGCGCGAGGGAGAGGGCGAATCAGCAGGACGGGCGACACACGCAGCCCGCATAGCGGACGAGGTCCATATGGACCCTCCGCCACAGGCGCACATCGGTGTCGGTCACGCTCCGGAGTACACCATGCGCGCCCGCGACGGTCAATTGATGTCCGCAGTACGGCCCTGAGTGCGGTCTTGGGCGCGGTCCTGTGTTCGCTCCTGCGGAGCCGGCGCCTCCGCGGGGGCCGGCGCACCACCGCGCGCTGCGTCGGCGCAGGCGTACAGCTCCGCGGGCCGCACCCCGGTGAACGCGGCGACCAGATGCCCGTCGGGCCGCACCAGCAGCACCGTGTGCGCGGACGCACCCGGATACCCCTCGGTGACCAGCAGCTCGGCCCGCACCGGCAGCGCGGTCACCGCCGCCGCCAGCCGCGGCATGACCCCGGCCTTCAGCCAGTGCTGCCGGTCCCACACACCGGTCCCCGGCGCGACCAGCACCACGAGCAACTGCCCCCGCCCCAGCCGGTCGCGCAGCCGTACGGTCATCCCGTCGGGAGCCGTCACCCGGACATCGGCGACGGGTGTGCCCGCTTCGGTGCCGGTCGGGGTCCCGGAAGCCGTGCGCGGAGGCGCGAGCGGGGAGCGCGCGTAACCGGGCGGCGCGCCCAGCGGGCCGCGCCCCAGATGCCCGTCGGCCAGCAGTGTGTCGTGCCCGCGCGTGGTGCCCGGCAGACGGGTACGCAGCCCGCGGCCGCCCCGCAGTATCGGCAACGACTGGTCGGCGGCCCGCAGCCGCGCCGCGACGGCGGTGCGGCGCTCGGCCTGGTAGCTGTCCAGCAGCGTCCTGGAGGCCCCGTGGTGCCACGCCAGGGCCAGCTTCCAGGCCAGATTCTCGGCGTCCCGCAGCCCCTCCTGCAGTCCCTGCGTGCCGATCGCGCCGAGCAGGTGCGCGGCGTCCCCGGCGAGGAAGGCCCTGCCGGTGCGCCAGCGGCGGGCGAGGCGGTGGTGGAGGGTGTACACCCCGGTGTCGATCAGCTCGTACGGAGGGGTCTCACCGCACCACCCGGCCAGCGTGTCCCGGACCCTCGCCACCAGTACGTCCGGTGTCACCAGGTCGCCGCGCGGCGGCAGCAGCCAGTCGATCCGCCACGCCCCGTCCGGCAGCGGGCGGGCGGTCACCTCCTCGCCGGAGCCGCGCCCCGGCGGCATCCGGTGCAGCAACGCCTCGTCCGGCCAGGGCAGTTCGGTGCGCAGCGCGGCGACCGCGTGCCGCTCCACCGCCGTACGGCCGGGGAAGCGGATGTCGAGCAGCTTGCGCACGGTGGACCGCGCGCCGTCGCAGCCGACCAGATAACTCCCGCGCCACCAGGTGGACTCGGAGCCACGGGTGTGCGCGGTGATGCCGCTCGCATCCTGTTCGATGGAGTCGAGCTTGGTGCCGGTGACGATCTGCACGAGATCCTCTGCGGCGGCGGCCTGGCGCAGTCCGCGGGTGAGTGAGTGCTGCGGCAGATGCAGCGGCGCCCGGCCGTCGTCCTCCGGACCGTCACCGAAGGAGAGCCGGAGCAGCTCCTGCTTGCGACGCAGCGTCCGCCATCCGGTCCAGCGCGCGCCTTCGTCGCGGGTGGTTGCGCAGCCGAGCCGCTCGACCATCGCGCCCGTGTCGGGGTGCAGTACGACCGTACGCGCCGGACGCCGTACGTCGTCGCCCGGAGTCTCGTCGAGCACCACGCAGGGGACGCCCTGCTGGGCGAGCGCCAGAGCCAGCGCGAGCCCGACCGGCCCGGCGCCGACGACGATCACCGGATCCACGGCACAGCTCCCTCAGAGCTGCTGACGGAACGAAAGATGGCGAGTGGAGCCCGGCGCACGATCACACAACGTATGCAACAGATTGCGGGTGCTTGCGTCAAGCGACAGAGGTATGCGGCGAGGGGGCAGCGGCCGTGGCCGCTGCCCCCTCGTGCTCTGCTTGCAGAACGATGTCCCGGTCGTCAGGTGCCGGTGCCGGGACCGCCGATGTGGTCCGTCGCGTGCCCCGGGGCGTTGAGCTCCTGCACGTCGTCGGCCGCCAGCACCGCGCCGGTGCCCTTCTTGGACCGGCGGACCCTGCCTTCCAGCCAGCTCGCAAAGCTTGTGAGCAGGAAGTTGAGCGCGATGAAGATCAGCGCGATCACGGTGAGCGCGGCAATGGTGTTCGCGCCGTAGTTCGCCGGGATCGTGCGGTACTGCGACATCAGTTCGGGCAGGCCGAGCAGGGCGCCACCCAGGGCGGTGTCCTTGACGATGACGACGACCTGGCTGACCAGCGCCGGCAGCATCGCCGTGACCGCCTGCGGCAGCAGCACGTACGACATCGTCTGGCCCTTGCGCATACCGATCGCCTTCGCGGCGTCGGTCTGCCCGGACGGCAGCGAGAGGATGCCGGCCCGCACGATCTCGGCGATGACCGAGGCGTTGTAGAGCACCAGGCCGGTGACCACCGAGTACATCGGCCGGATCTCCGACTCGATGTCCGTGAACTGCACGAACAGCGCCTGGGCGAAGAACATCAGGATCAGCACCGGGATGGCGCGGAAGAACTCGACCACAGCGCCCGCCGGAACGCGGATCCACCGGTGGTCGGAGAGCCGGCCGATGCCGAGCAGCGCACCGAGCGGCAGCGCGATCACGATGGCGAACGCCGCCGCTTTCACGGTCAGCCAGAGGCCGGGCAGCAGAAAGGTCGTCCACACCTCCGAGTCCGTGACGAACGGACTCCACTTTTCCGCCGCCAGCTGGCCCTTGTCGGCCATGACGGACAGTCCCCACCACGTGACGAGCCCGAGCAGGACCAGGAACACGATCGTGTAGAGGATGTTCCGCCGCTTGGCGCGGGGGCCGGGGGCGTCGTAGAGAACGGAGGTCATCGCTTCACCGCCACACGCTTGGCCACCCAGCCGAGGATCAGGCCGGTCGGGAGGGTGAGAACCATGAATCCGAAAGCGAAGACCGCGAAGACGGCGAAGAGCGCGTCGGCCTCGTTCTCGATCATTTCCTTCATCAGCAGTGCGGCCTCGGCCACACCGATCGCAGCCGCCACCGTGGTGTTCTTCGTCAGCGCGATCAGTACGTTCGCCAGCGGCGCGACCACCGAGCGGAACGCCTGCGGGAGCACGATCCGCGTCAGCACCTGGGTGAAGCTCAGCCCCAGCGCGCGGGCCGCCTCCGCCTGCCCGACGGGCACGGTGTTGATGCCGGACCGCAGCGCCTCACAGACGAAGGTGCCGGTGTAGGCGATGAAACCGAGGACGGCCAGCCGGAAGCCGATGTCCTTGAAGTTGTCGCCCCCGAGCGCGAACCCCAGCGTCTGGTTCAGGACCAGCGAGCAGGAGATGATGATCACCGTCAGCGGGGTGTTGCGGACGAGATTGACGTACGCGGTGCCGAAGACCCGCATCAGCGGAACCGGACTGACTCGCATACCGACCAGGATCGTGCCCCAGATCAGGGACCCGACGGCCGAGTAGAGGGTGAGCTGAACCGTCACCCAGAAGGCGCCGAGCAGGTCGTACTGCCCGGAATCAAGAAAGTCGAACACGTTGCCCCGCGCTCTCCCCAGGTTGGCTGGTGGGGCGCGCCGCCGGCGTCGGCCGGCGGCGCGCCACCGCGGACTCAGCTGCCTTCAGTGATCTTCGGGGCAGGCTCGTTCTTGTAGTTGGCCGGGCCGAAGTTCGCCTTCACGAACTTGTCCCAGGAGCCGTCTGTCTGCATCTTCTCCAGGGCGGCGTTGATCTTGGTCTGGAGGTCCTTGTCGCCCTTCTTCAGACCGATGCCGTAGGGCTCGTCGCTCAGGTTGAGACCCACCAGCTTGAACTTGCCCTGGTGCTCCTTCTGCGCGGCGAAGCCGGCCAGGATGGAGTTGTCGGTCGTCAGCGCGTCGACGGCCTTGTTCTCCAGACCGGTGATGCACTCCGAGTAGCCGCCAAACTCCTGCAGGTCCGCCTTGGGGGCGAGCTTGTCCTTGACGTTCTGCGCCGAGGTGGAGCCGGTGACCGAGCACAGCTTCTTGCTGTTGAGGTCCTCGGGCTTGGTGATGGAGTTGTCGTCGGCGCGGACCAGCAGGTCCTGGTGGGCCAGGAAGTACGGGCCGGCGAAGTCGACCCGCTCCTTGCGCTTGTCGTTGATCGTGTAGGTGCCGACGACGAACTTCACGTCACCGTTGGCGATCAGGTTCTCGCGCTCGGCGCTGGGCGCCTGCTTGAACGTGATGTCCTTGGCGTCGTAGCCGAGCTCCTTGGCCACGTACGTGGCGACATCGACGTCGAAGCCGGTGAACTTGCCGTCCGGCGTCTTCAGGCCCAGACCGGGCTGGTCGTACTTGATGCCGATGGTGATCTTGTTGTCACCACCGTCCCCGCCGTCCGTGCCCTTGTCGCTGTCGCCACCACACGCGGTGGCGGTCAGGGCGAGTACGACTGCGGCTGCGGCGGCAGCGGAGGCCTTGCGGAGCTTCATGATGAACTTCCCTGAGTTAGGCGGGATGTGAGTGATCGGCTGAAAACGCCCCCGAATGAGGCGGGTTCAGTGCGGTTCAGTGGTGAAGGATCTTCGACAGGAAGTCCTTAGCACGATCGCTGCGCGGGTTGCTGAAGAACTGGTCGGGCGTGGCCTCTTCGACGATCTTTCCGTCGGCCATGAAGACAACCCGGTTGGCGGCGGAGCGCGCGAAGCCCATTTCGTGGGTGACCACGACCATTGTCATGCCGTCCCTGGCGAGCTGCTGCATGACCTCCAGCACCTCGTTGATCATCTCCGGGTCGAGCGCCGAGGTCGGCTCGTCGAAGAGCATCACCTTCGGGTTCATCGCCAGCGCCCGCGCGATCGCCACGCGCTGCTGCTGGCCACCGGAGAGCTGCGCCGGGTACTTGTCCGCCTGAGAGCCGACACCCACCCGGTCGAGCAGGTTCCGCGCCGACTCCTGGGCAGCCTTCTTGTCCGTCCTGCGGACCTTGATCTGGCCCAGCATCACGTTCTCGAGCACGGTCTTGTGCGCGAAGAGGTTGAAGGACTGGAAGACCATCCCGACGTCGGCACGCAGCCGGGCCAGCTCCCGCCCCTCCTGGGGCAGTGAATTGCCGTCGATGGTGATCTCGCCCGAGTCGATCGTCTCCAGGCGGTTGATGGTGCGGCACAGTGTGGACTTACCGGACCCGGACGGCCCGATCACGACCACGACCTCGCCCCGGGCGATGGTCAGATCGATGTCCTGGAGCACATGCAGCGCGCCGAAGTGCTTGTTGACGTTGCTCAGCACAACCAGGTCACCAGTGGCGGGCACGGCATCCTTGGTCACTGATACTCCGCTCATCGGCCTTTTGCTCCGTCCTCCTCGGTTGGGAGGACACTAGTGAGCTGCCCGGACCTGCGTCATTACATCTGAGGGGAAATTGAGCATAACGATCCGGTCGCACCCGGCCACGCTGCGTGTACGGGGCGGGTGTGCCCCGTACCGGCTGGGTAACGGTACGTTCCGGCGCCAGGAAGTCTCTTGACGGAGGCCGCGTGATCCGCGTGGATGCCAGGGGACCATGAAAGAGGAAACACGGAGCCAACGGAAGGGGGCCCGGATGAGACTGCTGCTTGTCGAGGACGACGACCATGTCGCCGCGGCCCTCTCCGCCGTCCTGGCCCGGCACGGCTTCACGGTCGTGCACGCCCGCAACGGCGAGGAAGCCCTGCAGGCCCTGCTGCCCGCCGGGGCGCCCCCGTTCGGGGTGGTGCTCCTCGACCTCGGCCTGCCCGACCAGGACGGCTACGAGGTGTGCGGCAAGATCCGCAAGCGCACCTCGACCCCGGTCATCATGGTGACGGCGCGGGCCGACGTCCGCTCCCGTATCCACGGGCTCAACCTCGGCGCCGACGACTACGTGGTCAAGCCGTACGACACGGGGGAGCTGCTCGCCCGTATCCACGCCGTCAGCCGGCGCACGGCCCCCGGCGAGGAAGCCGCCGGCGCGGGCGACAGTACGGTCCGGCTCGGCGAGGTCAGCATCGAACTGCCCACCCGGCGCGTGAGCGTGGCAGGGACGCCCGTCCAGCTCACCCGCAAGGAGTTCGACCTGCTCGCGCTGCTCGCCCAGCGGCCCGGCGTGGTCTTCCGCCGGGAGCAGATCATCAGTGAGGTGTGGCGCACCAGCTGGGAAGGCACCGGCCGCACCCTGGAGGTGCATGTCGCCTCGCTGCGCTCCAAGCTGCGGATGCCCGCCCTCATCGAAACGGTGCGCGGCGTCGGCTACCGGCTCGTCGTACCCGCACCGTAGGGTCAACTCCTCGTGCGCACCCGTCTCCTCCCGCTCCTCATCGTCCTCATGGCGGGCGTGCTGCTCGCGCTCGGCTTCCCACTCGCCGTGTCCGTGGCCGCGGCCCAGCAGCAGCGGGTCGTGATCGACCGGATCGACGACACCGCCCGCTTCGCGGCGCTGGCCCAGTTCGTCAGCGACACCGCGAACTCCGGCGGGCCGGGCGTCGGACAGCGCCAGGACACCCTGCAGAAGGACCTCACCCGGTACCACCAGCTGTACGGGATCAGGGCCGGGGTCTTCTACCGCGACGACAGCGCGATGGCCAAGGCTCCCGAGGACTGGACCGTGGCCGCGTCCGGTGTGGAACGGGAGGCGTTCCAGGAAGCGCTCGCGAGCCGCGGCAGCCACGACCCGCCCCAGGTGTGGCCGTGGCAGGACGACGGCCGGATCGTCGTCGCCTCGCCGGTCGTCCTCGACGGCGATGTGGTGGCCGTCGTGGTCACCGACTCGCCCACCGGCCAGGTGCGGTCGCGGATCCTGATGGGCTGGCTCGTCATCGGGGCCGGCGAGGCGGCGGCCATGCTGCTCGCTGTCGGCGCGGCCATCCGGCTCACCGGCTGGGTGCTGCGGCCCGTACGCATCCTGGACGCGGCCACGCACGACATCGCGACCGGGCGGATGAAGTCGCGCGTGGTGGCCTCCGGCGGCCCGCCGGAACTCAGGCGGCTGGCCCGGTCGTTCAACGAGATGGCCGACAACGTCGAAGACGTGCTGGAGCAGCAGCGGGCCTTCGTCGCCGACGCCTCCCACCAACTGCGCAATCCGCTCGCCGCCCTCCTGCTGCGCATCGAGCTGCTCGCCTTCGAACTGCCCGAGGGCAACGAGGAGATCGCCTCGGTCAGGACCGAGGGCAAGCGGCTGGCCCAGGTGCTCGACGACCTCCTCGACCTGGCCCTGGCCGAACACACCGCGGCGGAGGTGCAGCTCATCGACATCGGCGCGCTGGCGGCCGAGCGTGTCGCGGCCTGGCGCCCGCTCGCCGAGGAGAAGGGGGTACGTCTGACGGGGGACGGCATCGTGGCCGTCACCGGCTGGGCGGACCCGATCGCGCTCTCCAGTGCCCTCGACGCCGTCATCGACAACGCCGTGAAGTTCACCCCGCAGGGGGAGGAGGTCCAGGTGTCGTCCGCGTCGAGCGGCAGCTCCGCCACGGTCACCGTCGCCGACCGGGGGCCCGGCCTCACCGAGGACGAGCTCGCTCGCATCGGCGACCGCTTCTGGCGCAGCAACCGTCACCAGAACGTCAAGGGCTCGGGACTGGGCCTGTCGATCTCGCGGGCCCTGCTCCTGGCGAGCGGCGGATCCCTCTCGTACGAGACGAACCCGCCGCACGGTCTGCGGGTGACGGTGTCGGTCCCGCGCACCGCCCCGCACGGCGGACCGTCAGCCTGACCCTCAGCCGCCCGTCAGCCCGCCCGTCGGCCCGCCCGTCGGCCGTTTCTGGTCACGCGCAGCGTCAGCAGCTGGAACGGGCGCAGGGACATCTCGATCCGCCCGTCCGCGACCCGGTACGCCGGGGCGTCGGCGAGCGGGCGCTCCAGCAGATCGGTCGCGACCGCCGAGCGGGCGGGGAAGCCGGTGGTGAGAGCGGCGGCGGCCCGGCCGCCCGCCGCCTCGTAGAGCCGTACCACCACATCGCCGGACCCGTCGTCGGCGAGCTTCACCGCCGAGACCACCACGGCGTCGTGGTCGACGGTGAACAGCGGCTCGGCCCCGGTCTCACCCGGCACCCGCCGCTCCGGCAGATTGATCCAATACCCCTCGCGAACCGCGTCGAGGACCGAGGCGCCCGGGACGAGCGCGTACCGGAAGCGGTGGGCGCCCTGGTCGGTCTCCGGGTCCGGGAAGCGCGGAGCGCGCAGCAGGGAGAGCCGGACCGTGGTGGTCGTGCCGGAGGTGGTGCCGGAGTCCTCCCTGCGTACGGTACGGGTGACGTCATGGCCGTACGTCGAGTCGTTGACCAGCGCCACACCCCAGCCGGGCTCGGCGACGTGCAGGAACCGGTGGTTGCAGGCCTCGAACCTGGCCGCGTCCCAACTGGTGTTGGTGTGGGTGGGCCGGTAGAGGTGGCCGAACTGGGTCTCGGCGGCGTACCGGTCGGCGTGGATGTCGAGCGGGAAGGCGGCCTTGAGGAACTTCTCCGTCTCGTGCCAGTCGACCTCGGTGGCGATGTCCAGGCGCCGCTGACCGGCGGCGAGAGTGAGCACCTGGACAGCCCGCGAGTCCCCGAAGGAGCGGACCACGCGGACGGAGGCGGCCTCCGGGACCGCGGCGAGCGTGATCTCGTCGGCATCCGTCAGGTCGGTGACCACATTGCGGTAGAACGCGTCAACGTCCCACGCGTCCCACATGTTCGGGAAGTCCGGGTGGATCTGCAGCAGATTCGCGGCCTGGCCAGGGGCGACCGTCTCCCGGCCGGCCCCGATGTCGTACGCCGAGACGACCAGGCCCCGCGCGTCGACCGCGATCCGCAGCAGTCCGTTGTCGAGGACGTGCCCGCCGTCGGCGCGCGGGGTGACGCCGACCGGCCCCCCGGTGCGGGGCGAGGGCTGCCCCGCGCTCCTCATGGGGACCGCGCCGCCCGCGGGAACCCCGTCCCGCGCGTGCGGGGCCGCGTTGAAGACGACATCGGACCCGGCGGCCGGATCACCGGCCAGCGCCCGCTGGGCGGCGTTGACGACGCCGGTCAGCTCCTCGGCGACCGCCGCGTACGTCCTCTCGGCCTCGCGGTGCACCCAGGCGATCGACGAGCCCGGCAGGATGTCGTGGAACTGGTGCAGCAGCACCGTCTTCCAGATCCGGTCCAACTGCGCGTACGGATAGGAGAATCCGGCGCGGACGGCCGCCGTCGCCGCCCACAGTTCGGCCTCGCGCAGCAGATGCTCGCTGCGCCGGTTGCCCTGCTTGGTCCTGGCCTGGCTGGTGAGGGTCGCGCGGTGCAGTTCGAGATACAGCTCGCCCACCCACACCGGCGGATCCGGGTACTCGGCCTCCGCTTTCGCGAAGAACGCCGCCGGGCTTTCCCACACGACCGTCGCCGAGCCCTCCAGGTTCCTCATCCGGCGCGCCTTCGCGACCATTTCGCGCGTCGTGCCCCCGCCGCCGTCGCCCCAGCCGGTCGGCGCGAGCGAACGCGTGGCGGCGCCCTTGTCCCTGAAGTTCCGTGCCGCATGGGCGATTTCGCGGCCCGTCATCGAGCAGTTGTAGGTGTCGACGGGCGGGAAGTGCGTAAAGATGCGCGTCCCGTCGATGCCCTCCCACAGGAACGTGTGGTGCGGAAACGCGTTGGTCCGGCTCCAGGAGATCTTCTGGGTCAGCAGCCACTTCGAGCCCGCCGCCTTGATGATCTGCGGAAGTCCGGCGGCGAAGCCGAAGGTGTCCGGCAGCCACGCCTCCTCGTTCTCGATGCCGAACTCGTCCAGGAAGAAGCGCTTGCCGTGCACGAACTGGCGGGCCATGGACTCCGACCCCGGCATGTTCGTGTCCGACTCCACCCACATGCCGCCCGCCGGTACGAACCGCCCGTCCGCCACCGCCCGCTTCACCCTGGCGTACACCTCCGGGCGGTGGTCCTTGAGCCAGGCGTACTGCTGCGCCTGCGACATCGCGAAGACGAACTCCGGCTCATCGGCGAGGAGTGCCGTCATGTTGGCCGCCGTACGGGCCACCTTGCGCACGGTCTCGCGCAGCGGCCACAGCCACGCCGAGTCGATGTGCGCGTGGCCGACCGCGCTGATGCGGTGCGCGGACGCGTCGGCGGGCGCCGCCAGTACGTCCGCGAGCTGCGACCGGGCGGCGGCCGCGGTGCCGGTCACGTCCTGGAGGTCGATCGCGTCCAGCGCCCGGTTCACCGCGCGCAGCAGCTCCCAGCGGCGCGGCCCGTCGGCCGGCAGCTCGTGCATCAGCTCGCCGACCACCTCCAGGTCCTGGACCAGCTCCCACACGGTGGAGTCGAAGACGGCCAGTTCGATCCGGGCCAGCCGGTACTGCGGCTCGGTCCCCGCCGTCTCCCGGTCGCCGAGGGCGGTCGGCCGGAACGGCCGCACCCCCATGACCACCGGATTGGACGCGGCCTCCAGATGCCACTCCACCCGCTCGCCCCCGGTCACCGGCGCCCCGACCCGTACCCACTGGTTGCGCGGGTTGACTGCCTTCACCGGGCTGCCGTCCGGCGTGTAGACCAGCGCCTCGCACTGGAAGCCGGGCATCCGCTTGTCGAAGCCGAGGTCCAGTACGGCTTCGACGGTCTTGCCCGCCCACTCCGGCGGCACGGTGCCGCGCACCCGGAACCAGGTGGTCGCCCAGGGCGCGCCCCAGGCGTCGCCGACCCGTACGGGCACATGCTCGGCGGTCAGCCCTTCGGCTACGGGCACCGGCTCGCCGGGGGCGACCCAGGCCGCGATCTCCAGCAGGACCGACTCGGGATACACGGCCGGCCGGATCCGCTCGTCGAGTACGCGCCCGAGGCGGGCCTCCACCAGTGCGCGGTCGTCATGCATGGGCGGTGCTCCGCAACTGCCGGTGACCGGCGACGTGACCAGGTGTACGAGGACCCTCCCACCGTCCCGCGCGGTGACCGTGACCTCAACCCGCCGGGCGCGGTGACCGTTCGACAGCGCGCCGGAAGGCCGGCGCGCTCCCCACCCCCGCAGGCGGAAGCTGTTGGTCCGGCTGTGCGCCGTGGCCGTCCACGCCCGGACCGAAGACGCGCTGGCCCGCCACGGCGCCGCCGTCCCCACCGTCCTCGTCGGCGACGGCGTGGCGATGGCCGCGGCCGAACACTGGCTCGGTGCCGCCCGCGGCCGGGCGAACGCCCTCTGCATGGTCGTCTCCACCGGCGTCGGCGGCGGGCTCGTGCTCGGCGGCAGGCTCCACCCCGGCCCCACGGGCAATGCCGGCCATATCGGCCACATCAGCGTCGTCCTCGACGGGCCCCGGTGCGCCTGCGGCAGGCGCGGCTGTGTCGAGGCCCTCGCCTCCGGCCCCGCGATCGCCCGCCGAGCCGAGGCCGGGGGCTGGGTCCCCACGGGCCGCGACCACGGCGCCGCCGCCGTCGCGGCGTCGGCCCGCGCCGGCGACCCGGTCGCGCTGGCCGCGTACGACCGCGCGGGCCAGGCCCTCGCCGCAGCCGTCGCCGCCACGGCGACCCTCGTGGAGACCGACATCGCGGTGATCGGCGGCGGCGTCGCGGCGGCCGGCGACGTACTCTTCACGCCGCTGCGCCGCCACCTGGGCGGCTACGCCGCGCTGAACTTCGTACGGAACCTCGACGTCGTCCCGGGGCGACTGGGCACCGACGCCGGCCTGTTCGGCGCGGCGGCCGCCGAGCTGCTCACGGCTTGACCGAGCTGTAGTAGCGCGCCGCTCCCTCGTGCAGCGGGAGCGGGTCCGTGTAGATGGCTGTACGGAGATCGACGAGCTGGGCGGCGTGTACCTCGAGGCCGATGCGGTCCCGCCGGTCTATCACCGTGCGGGTGAAGCCCTCGGTCAGCGCCGGGTCCATCCGGTCGGTGGTGACCAGCAGGTTCGGCACCGCCACGGTCGCCACGGTGGCCCCGTCCTGCGCGCGGGCGTAGGCGTCGGCGGGCATCACGGCGGCCCGGTAGTAGCGCGCGGGACTGCCGCCCCGGTGCAGCTCCTCCAGCAGGTCGCCGAGCGGGACCAACCGGATCTCGGCCCGCTCGGACAGCTCCCTCACCGCGTTCGTCGGCAGCCCGCCGGACCAGAAGAACGCGTCGATCTGGCCCCGTTCGAGCTGGCCCGGCATCGAGTCGATGCCGATCGAGACCGGCGTGATGTCGTTGTCCGGATCGAGCTTCGCGGCCGTCAGCAGCCGGTCCGCGACGAGCCGCACACCCGACCCCTCCTGGCCCACCGCGACCCGCTTGCCCCGCAGATCGCCGGCTGTCCGGACGTCCGACGCCTTGGGCACGACCAGCTGCACGTAGTCGTCGTACAGCCGGGCGCAGCCGCGCAGCCGTGCGGAGCCCGGCTTGCTGTCCCGCTGGTACTTCGCTACCGCGTCCGCCGTGGCGATGGTGAAGTCGGCCTCCCCGGTGGCCACCCGCTGAAGGTTCTGCTGGGAGCCCTCACTCGTCCTCAGCCGCACCGTCACGTCGGGCAGGTCCCGGCGCAGGGCCTGCTGCAGCAGTTCGCCGTACCGCTGGTACACCCCGGTCCGTACGCCCGTACTGAACGTGAGCGTCCCGCTCGGCGCGGGCGTGCCCAGCGGCAGCAGCCACCACAGCAGCAGCCCGAGCACGACGAGCCCGGCGGCGGAGCCCTGGAGGGCGCGTCGCTTGTGGAGCCGGGGGAGCCGGAGGTGTGCGGGGGGCATGCGCGCGATCCTGCCATTCACTCACCGTGATGGCCAGGGCAGGGCCGACCCGAGCCCCGGGCGGGCGCGCGGTTCGACCCCGTACCCTGGGGGGCGAGATGAGCGCGAAGACATACGAGGTGCGCACCTACGGGTGCCAGATGAACGTCCACGATTCCGAGCGGCTGTCGGGCCTGCTGGAGGACGCCGGCTACGTGCGTGCGCCCGAAGGCGCCGATGGGGACGCCGATGTCGTCGTCTTCAACACCTGCGCGGTGCGGGAGAACGCCGACAACAAGCTGTACGGAAATCTAGGCCGGCTCGCCCCCATGAAGACGAAGCGGCCCGGGATGCAGATCGCCGTCGGCGGCTGCCTCGCGCAGAAGGACCGCGACACGATCGTGCGGCGGGCCCCCTGGGTCGACGTCGTCTTCGGTACGCACAACATCGGCAAGCTGCCGGTGCTCCTGGAGCGCGCCCGCATCCAGGAGGAGGCGCAGGTCGAGATCGCCGAGTCGCTGGAGGCGTTCCCCTCGACGCTGCCCACGCGCCGCGAGTCCGCGTACGCCGCCTGGGTCTCCATCTCCGTCGGGTGCAACAACACCTGCACCTTCTGCATCGTCCCGGCGCTGCGCGGCAAGGAGAAGGACCGCCGCACCGGCGACATCCTCGCCGAGATCGAGGCGCTGGTCGGCGAGGGCGTCAGCGAGATCACCCTGCTCGGTCAGAACGTCAACGCCTACGGCTCCGACATCGGCGACCGCGAGGCGTTCTCGAAGCTGCTGCGGGCCTGCGGGAAGATCGACGGCCTGGAGCGGGTCCGCTTCACCTCGCCGCACCCGCGCGACTTCACGGACGACGTGATCGCGGCGATGGCCGAGACGCCGAACGTCATGCCGCAGCTGCACATGCCGCTGCAGTCGGGCTCGGACACGGTCCTGAAGGCGATGCGCCGCTCGTACCGGCAGGACCGTTACCTCGGGATCATCGAGAAGGTGCGCGCCGCGATGCCGGACGCCGCCATCTCCACCGACATCATCGTGGGCTTCCCCGGCGAGACCGAGGAGGACTTCGAGGAGACCCTGCACGTGGTGCGCGAGGCGCGCTTCGCGCAGGCCTTCACCTTCCAGTACTCCAAGCGCCCCGGCACCCCGGCGGCGGACATGGACGGACAGATTCCGAAGGCCGTGGTGCAGGCGCGCTACGAGCGGCTGGTCGCCCTCCAGGAGGAGATCTCCTGGGAGGAGAACAAGCTGCAGGTCGGCCGCACCCTCGACGTCATGGTCGCCGAGGGCGAGGGCCGCAAGGACGGTGCCACGCACCGCCTGTCCGGCCGCTCTCCCGACAACCGCCTCGTCCACTTCGCCAAGCCCGAGGAGCCGGTGCGCCCGGGCGACGTGGTGACGGTGGACGTCACCTACGCGGCCCCGCACCACCTGCTCGCCGAAGGCCTCGCCAAGGCCGTGCGGCGCACCCGGGCCGGGGACGCGTGGGAGAAGCGGACGGCGGCCCCGCCGCAGCCGGCGGGCGTCATGCTGGGCCTGCCCACCATCGGCGCCCCTGCGCCCCTGCCGGCCCCGACCGGCGGCTGCAGCGCCCCTGCCTGACGGCGGGGTCGGCCTCGGGCGCCCGTCCACCTGGTCGACGCCGGTCGAGCGCCCTGCCCGGCGGCAGCCGGACCACGCGCCTGTCGCGGTCCCGGCCGGCTCAGCGACGGCCCCGCACCCGCCTGGCGGTGCTCCTCCGTCCGCCGCAGGTCGGCACTAGGCTGCGGATCATGCTCGTAGCCGCAGCTGTCTGTCCCTGCCCGCCGCTTCTCGTTCCCGAGGTCGCCGCCGGGGCCGTTTCCGAACTCGATGCCGCCCGGGCCGCCTGCTCGGACGCCCTGGGGGTGCTGGCCGCCTCGCGGCCCGACCGGCTGATCGTCGTCGGACCTGCCGAGCAGGAGGGCCGGGGCCCGCATCCGCAGGGGGCGACCGGTTCGTTCCAGGGCTTCGGGGTGGATGTGCGGGTACGGCTCGGTACCGCGGCGGGTACGCCGGAGCGGCAGCTTCCGCAGTCCCTCGCGGTGGCTGCCTGGCTGCTGGAGCACGCCCACTGGTCGGCTGCCCCCGTCGAGGGCCTGGGTGTGGGCGAGCCGCTGACCACCGAGCGCTGTCTGCAGGTAGGGCGGGACCTGGCCGCCCAGGCCGAACGGGTCGCCCTGCTCGTCATGGGCGACGGCAGCGCCTGCCGGAGCGTGAAGGCGCCCGGCTATCTCGACGAGCGGGCCGCAGGCTTCGACGCGGAGGCGGCCCGGGCCCTGGGCGAGGCGGATGTGGCCGCGCTGACGGCGATCGACGCGCATCTCGCGTACGAGCTGAAGGCGGCCGGGCGGGCCCCGTGGCAGGTCCTGGCGGGCGCCGCCGAGGGGGCCGCCCTGGCCGGACAGCTGCTGTACGAGGACGCGCCCTACGGGGTCGCGTACATTGTGGCTGCCTGGTCGTAACGACGGCGGGGGCGGCCGTCGGGCGCGATGCCCCACGGCCGTCCCCGGTCGGCCACCCAATGGACTCAGAACGTGGCGGGAGGGGTGGTTCCGCCGCCCTCGTCGCCCTCCTTGTGCGCGAGCCGGTCCAGCGCGTGCTTCGCCTTGCCCGTACCGGTCGCGATCTGGCTGCTGTACTTGCCCTTGGTCTTGGAGTCGACCGTCCTCGCGGCCTTGTCCAGCCCGTGCTCGATCTTTCCCCCGTGCTGCTGCGCGAGGTCACCGACCTTGTCCTTCGCCGGGGCGAGTTTGGCCTTCAGTGTGTCCAGCAGGCCCATGGGTCACCTTCTCCTGACACGGTTCTTCGTTTCTACTTGCGGGCGCCTTCGCCGGTCTCGCTGTCCGCCGCTTCGTCTGCCGACTGCTGCTTGGGGATCTCGACTCCCTCAGCGGCGGCTTCGGCCTTCCCCGAGTCCTCGGCCTCCGTCCCGGCCCCCGTGGCCTCAGCCCCGTCCGCCGTCGGAGTGGCCGTCACTGCCTCCTCGGTTGACGCCTCAGATTTCCGACGAAACCGTGCAAAAACGCCCATATCTACTCCATACCTTACTCGTGTGGGCGAAATCCCGCGCCGCCCGGAGCGCCTCATTGCGTCGCCCGGAGGCAGCCGGTCCGTAAACCGGCGGCCGGAACCTCGCAACAGGCAACGACCCCGGCCGTGTGCCGTCACGTAACTCGTTCGGGGACGGCCGACGGGGTTTGCGAGACTGGGTCGGTGAAAAGCGCAGCTCCCGCACCGCGGGTCATCGCCGTCGTCGGTCCGACGGCGGCCGGAAAGTCCGATCTGGGTGTCGCCCTGGCCCAGCACTTCGGCGGTGAGGTCGTCAATGCCGACTCCATGCAGCTCTACCGGGGGATGGACATCGGCACCGCCAAGCTGACGCCCGAGGAACGCGGCGGCATCCCGCACCACCTCCTGGACATCTGGGACGTCACCGAGGCGGCGAGCGTCGCCGAGTACCAGCGGCTCGCCAGGGCCGAGATCGACCGGCTGCTGGCGGCGGGCCGTACGCCCGTCCTGGTCGGCGGCTCCGGACTGTACGTACGCGGGGCCATCGACGCCCTCGAGTTCCCCGGCACCGACCCGGCCGTACGCGCCCGGCTGGAGGAGGAGCTGACGCTGCGCGGGCCCGGTGCGCTGCACGCCCGGCTGGCCGCCGCGGACCCGGCGGCCGGGCAGGTCATCCTGCCCAGCAACGGCCGCCGCATTGTCCGCGCCCTGGAGGTGATCGAGATCACCGGCCGTCCTTTCACCGCCAACCTGCCGGGCCACGACTCCGTGTACGACACCGTCCAGATCGGCGTCGACGTCGCCCGGCCCGAACTCGACGAGCGGATCACCCTCCGGGTCGACCGCATGTGGGAGGCGGGCCTGGTGGACGAGGTGCGCACGCTGGAGGCGCACGGACTCCGGGAGGGGCGTACGGCCGCGCGCGCGCTCGGCTACCAGCAGGTTCTCGCGGCGCTCGCGGGGGAGTGCACGCAGGAGGAGGCGCGCGCAGAGACCGTACGCGCCACCAAACGCTTCGCGCGCCGCCAGGACTCCTGGTTCCGGCGCGACCCGCGGGTGCACTGGCTCAGCGGAGCGGCCGCGGACCGCAGGGAACTCCCCGGGCTCGCGCAGACGTTGGTCGAACGAGCGGTTACAGCCTGATCACGTGATGGCATCGGGACGCTCCGGTCGTCAATCAGGCGCCCGCGAGCGTGCCATCATCGAGCTTCGATCGACCAGTGAAGTCCGAGTTGGGAGGGCGCGTGGCGATGGAGGCCGGCCCTCGCGACACAGATCAGGGACCGCCTGAAGAGGCGGCTCGACTGAGCCCGGACGGGCCGGAGCACGACGAGCCGGCGCCCGAGTTCGAGGTCGAGCTGCGCCCGCAGCGGCGCCTGCGGATCTGGCAACTCGCCCCGATCGTGATGCTCGCCGCGGTGGGGTCGCTGATGTTCGCGTTCCCCCTCGCCTTCGAGTTCGGCGACGGCGGAGCCGTCGTGGCCATGCTGGGACTGCTGATCAGCTGCTGCGCGGCCGGCTGGGGCATGATGGCCGCCCGGAAGGTCGGCCACACCTGGCCCGGACTGCCCGCCAGAGGTTCCGGCGAGCGCCGCGACTGGCGGGTGATCGCGCTGTACGCCACCGTCGTCCTCGCCGTGGCCGTGCTCTCCGTCTGGCGCGTGGCCCGGCTCCGCTGACCGCCGCCGCTCCCCCCGCCGCTGCCGTTTCGGTCGGCGCTGCTTTGTACGATGGGCGCGTGACCACCTCGCAGATCGCCTTCCTCAAGGGCCACGGCACCGAGAACGACTTCGTGATCGTCCCCGACCCGCACAACACCGTCGACCTGCCCGAGTCGCTCGTCGCCCGGGTCTGTGACCGCCGGGCCGGCATCGGCGGCGACGGGGTGCTGCACGTCGTACGATCCGCCGCGCACCCGGAGGCGAGGGCGATGGCCGGCGAGGCCGAGTGGTTCATGGACTACCGCAACGGCGACGGCTCCATCGCCGAGATGTGCGGCAACGGAACCCGGGTATTCGCCCGCTACCTCCAGCACGCCGGCCTGGTGAGCGCGGGAGACGTTCCCATCGCGACCCGGTCCGGGGTCAAGCGGGTGCACATCGCCGAGGAAGGTGACGTCACCGTCGCGATGGGCAAGGCCGTGCTCCCCGGCGACGGCGTCACCGTGACCGTCGGCGGCCGCAGCTGGCCCGCCCTCAACGTCAACCTGGGCAACCCGCACGCCGTCGCCTTCGTCGACGACCTGGAGCACGCCGGCGACCTGCTCTCCGTGCCGCCCTTCAGCCCCGCCGCCGTCTACCCGGACGGCGTGAACATCGAGTTCGTCGCCGACCGGGGACCGAACCATGTCGCCATGCGTGTCCACGAGCGAGGATCCGGCGAAACCCGCTCCTGCGGCACGGGCGCCTGCGCCGTCGCCGTCGCCGCGGCCCGCCGGGACGGCGCCGACCCCGCGGTGACCGGCGCCCCCGTCACGTACACGGTGGACGTGCCCGGAGGCACCCTGGTGATCACTGAGCTGCCGGACGGCACGGTCGAGATGACCGGTCCCGCCGTGATCGTCGCCGAGGGCTCGATCGACGCGGCCTGGTTCGCGTCAACCGAAACGGCTGTCCGCTAGGGCTTCGCTCGAATGGGTGATCCGGTTCACGCTGAGCGAGAGCCGGACTGCGCCACGTGGTGGGGTCGGTAGCATCAAGCACCGGTCCGGAGGGCACATCGCCGCCCGCCCACCGCCGGTCGATGCTGCCGGAGGTGCCCATGAGTGCAGAGGCCACGAACCCCGACGCGCACAGTCGCAGACGCGCCCGTCCCCGGATCGACCTCCGCAGGCTGGGCCGCGCCGCTCTGCTCGGGCCGGCGGGCCGCGACCGGCTTCCGGACGCGATCGGCCATGTCGCCGACGCCCACCGCGCCCACCACCCCGACGCGGATCTCGCCGTACTGCACCGGGCCTATGTGCTGGCCGAGTCGTCGCACCGCGGCCAGATGCGCAAGAGCGGCGAGCCGTACATCACCCATCCGCTCGCCGTCACGCTGATCCTCGCCGAACTCGGCGCGGAGACCACGACCTTGACCGCGTCCCTCCTCCACGACACGGTCGAGGACACCGAGGTGACGCTCGATCAGGTACGGGCGGAGTTCGGTGAAGAGGTCTGCTACCTCGTCGACGGGGTCACGAAGCTGGAAAAGGTCGACTACGGGGCCGCCGCCGAGCCGGAGACCTTCCGCAAGATGCTCGTCGCCACCGGCAACGACGTCCGGGTCATGTCGATCAAGCTCGCGGACCGGCTGCACAACATGCGCACGCTCGGGGTGATGCGGCCCGAGAAACAGGCGAGGATCGCCAAGGTCACCCGGGACGTCCTGATCCCGCTGGCCGAACGGCTCGGCGTACAGGCCCTGAAGACCGAGCTCGAGGATCTCGTCTTCGCGATCCTGCACCCCGAGGAGTACGAGCACACCCGCGCCCTCATCGCCGCCCACGCCGGGCACGAGGACCCCCTCCCCGCCATCGCGGAGGAGGTGACGTCGGTGCTCAAAGAGGCCGGTCTCCCGGCCGAAGTGCTCATCCGTCCCCGGCACTTCGTCTCCCTCCACCGGATCCGGCTACGGCGGGGCGAGCTGCGCGGTTCCGATTTCGGGCGGCTGCTCGTCCTGGTCGGTGAGGACGCAGACTGCTACGGGGTCCTCGGCGAACTGCACACCTGCTTCACCCCGGTGATCTCGGAGTTCAAGGACTTCATCGCCGTCCCCAAGTTCAACCTGTACCAGTCGCTTCACACGGCGGTCGCCGGCCCCGACGGCGCTGTGGCCGAAGTCCTCATCCGCACCCACCAGATGCACAAGGTCGCCGAGGCGGGCGTCATCGCGCTCGGCAATCCGTACGCACCCGCCGAGGGCGGCGGCGACCCGGCCGACGGGGGCGGCCCCGAAGCGCACGAGGAGCGCGCCGACGGCGAGCGTGCCGATGGGGAGCGTGCCGACGGAGAGCGCGCCGACCCCACCCGGCCCGGCTGGCTCTCCCGGCTCCTCGCCTGGCAGCAGTCAGCCCCCGACCCGGACACGTTCTGGAGCTCGCTGCGCCAAGACCTGTCCGAGGACCGGGAGATCACCGTCTTCCACTCCGACGGCGGCAGGCTCGGCCTTCCCGCCGGCGCGAGCTGCGTGGACGCGGCGTACGCCCAGCACGGCGAGGCGGCCCACGCATGCATCGGGGCGCGCGTCAACGGACGTCTGGCGACCCTGGGCACCGGCCTGAGCGACGGCGACACCGTACAACTGCTGCTCGCGCAGGACGCGACCTCCGGCCCCTCACCGGAGTGGCTCGATCACGCCCGTACGCCCGCCGCCCGGATCGCCATCACCGGCTGGCTCGCGGCCCATCCCGAGGCCGTGAAAGTCCCGACCGCCGCGCCCCGCCCGGCCGCCGCCACGCTGAGTGCCGTCCGGCGGACCGAGGCCAACGCCGTCGCCGACCTGCCGGACGCGACCGTACGGCTCGCCGGCTGCTGTACGCCGGTGCCGCCCGACGCGGTCACCGGCTTCGCGGTACGCGGCGGGGTGGTCACCGTGCACCGCGCCGAATGCGCCGCCGTGGCCCGGATGGAGGCCGCCGGACGGGCCCCGGTCGGGGTCCGCTGGCGGGCGACCGCGGACTGCCGGGTCAGCCTGGTCGCCGAATCGTTCGGCCGCGCGCACCTGCTCGCCGACCTGACCGAGGCCATCGCCAGGGAGGGCGCGGCGATCGTCTCCGCCACCGTCGAACCGCCCACCGAACAGCGCGTCCGGCACACCTACACCCTGCAACTCCCGGACGCCGCAGGGCTGCCCGCGCTGATGCGCGCGATGCGCGACGTGCCGGGCGTGTACGACGTGAGCCGCGCCCAGCATCCGGCCACCGCTTAGGGGTATCGGGAGGGGTGTCCGGAGGGGGTGTCTCACCTCGTTCGGGTGTGCGGAACGCGCGCCGTCGCCGAGTCCGGGGCGGGCGCTGGTAGCGGTGGTGCATGCAGCTGACCTCCCGCTCCCGCCGCGTGCGTGCCGCCCTGCTGGCCGCCGCCTCGGCCGCCCTTCTTCTCGGCGCGGCCCTTCCCCCACCCGCGCCGCTCGGTATCGGCGATCCGCTCTTCCCGCACCTGGGCAACCCCGGCTACGACGTCCGCTCGTACGACATCGCCTTCACGTACCACGGCAGCAACACCAAGCCGCTGGATGCCGTCACGAAGATCGACGCCGTGGCCACCGACCGGCTCGAGCGGATCAATCTCGACTTCGCGCACGGCACCGTCCGCGCCGTCACGGTGAACGGATTCGCCGCCACGTTCGCCGGCGCGGGCGAGGACGTGGTCGTCACCCCCGCCCACACCCTGGCCGACGGCGTGCCGTTCTCGATCACCGTCCGGCACACCAGCGACCCGGCCGGGGCGGCGGACGGCGGCTGGGTGCGGACCGGGGACGGACTGGCGATGGCGAACCAGGCCGACGCCGGGCACCGGGTCTTCCCGGCCAACGACCACCCGTCCGACAAGGCGTATTTCACCTTCCGGATCACCGTGCCCGAGGGGCTGACGGCCGTGGCCAACGGTCTGCGGGTGGCGCGGGTCCGCCGCGATACGACCACCACCTGGACGTACCGGACCGTCTTCCCCATGGCCACCGAGCTGGCCCAGGTGTCCATCGGCCGCTCGGCCGTCGTGCGACGGACCGGACCGGGCGGTCTCCGGATCCGCGATGTGGTGCCGGCCGGGGACAAGGACGTGCTGGAGCGTTGGCTGAAGAAGACACCGGGCCATCTGAAGTGGATGGAGGCGCGGGTCGGCCGCTACCCCTTCGAGACGTACGGACTGCTCATCGCCAAGGCGGACACCGGCTTCGCGCTGGAGACCCAGACGCTGTCCCTCTTCGAGCGGCAGCTGTTCACCCGGCCCGAGTACCCGGAGTGGTACGTCGAGTCGATCATGGTCCATGAGCTGGCCCACCACTGGTTCGGCAACAGCGTCACCCCGCGCGTCTGGTCGGACCTGTGGCTGAGCGAGGGGCACGCCACCTGGTACGAGGCCCTCTTCACGCAGGAGCGAGCCGCGGACCGGACGCTTCAGGCGCGGATGCGCAAGGCCTACGAGCATTCGGACGCGTGGCGCGCGAGAGGTGGCCCGCCCGCCGCCCCCAAGGCACCCGCCCCGGGACAGAAGATCAGCCTCTTCAGGCCGATCGTCTACGACGGCAGCGCGCTGGTCCTGTACGCGCTGCGCCAGGAGATCGGGAAGGCCGCCTTCGAGGCACTGGAGCGGCGCTGGGTGCGTGAGCACCGGTACAGGACAGCCGGCACCGCCGACTTCGTGACGCTGGCGTCCCAGGTCGCGCGGCGGGACCTGACCGGGTTCTTCCAGGGCTGGCTGTACGGGCAGAAGACCCCGGCCATGCCCGGGCACCCCGGCTGGAAGAGCACCCCGCCCGGCCCGATGGCCCCGCCCCAGCGCTCGGCGGCGGGTTCGGCGGAGCCACGGCGGGAATAACCGTATGACGCCCCTCGCTGCACCGTGTCACTATCAAGCGGTCGGCGACGCTGCCGAGGCGAATGATTCCCGGGGGACCTGCGGGAACCTGCGGGGACCTGCGGGAATCTTCCGGATCCGTCACGCGTTGTGATGACGACCGAGATTTCCATCGACGTTAGGAACCAATGACCTCCTCTTCTTCCCCTTCCCAGGACGCGCAGGATGCGCAGAGCTTCACCGAGAGCCTTCGGGCCGATGCCCTGATGGAAGAGGACGTCGCCTGGAGCCAAGAGATCGACGGAGACCGGGACGGCGACCAGTTCGACCGCTCCGAGCGGGCGGCGCTGCGCCGTGTGGCCGGCCTCTCCACCGAACTCGAGGACGTCACCGAAGTCGAGTACCGGCAGCTGCGCCTCGAGCGCGTCGTGCTGGTGGGTGTCTGGACCTCGGGGACCATGCAGGACGCGGAGAACTCCCTCGCGGAGCTGGCGGCGCTGGCGGAGACGGCGGGCGCGCTGGTGCTCGACGGCGTCATCCAGCGGCGTGACAAGCCCGACCCGGCCACCTACATCGGATCCGGCAAGGCGCAGGAACTGCGTGACATCGTCCTCGAATCCGGGGCGGACACCGTCGTGTGTGACGGTGAGCTGAGCCCCGGCCAGCTGATTCATCTCGAAGACGTCGTCAAGGTCAAGGTGGTCGACCGGACCGCACTGATCCTCGACATCTTCGCCCAGCACGCCAAGTCCCGAGAGGGCAAGGCGCAGGTCGCTCTCGCGCAGATGCAGTACATGCTGCCGAGGCTCCGTGGCTGGGGTCAGTCGCTCTCCCGTCAGATGGGTGGCGGTGGCTCCGGTTCCTCGGGCGGCGGTATGGCCACCCGTGGTCCCGGTGAGACCAAGATCGAGACGGACCGGCGCCGGATCCGCGAGAAGATGGCGAAGATGCGCCGGGAGATCGCGGAGATGAAGACCGGCCGCGAGGTCAAGCGGCAGGAGCGCAAGCGCAACAAGGTGCCTTCGGTCGCGATCGCCGGTTACACCAACGCCGGCAAGTCCTCCCTGCTCAACCGGCTCACGGGCGCGGGCGTGCTGGTGGACAACGTCCTGTTCGCCACCCTCGACCCGACCGTGCGCCGGGCCGAGACGCCAAGCGGCCGGGGCTACACCCTGGCCGACACGGTCGGGTTCGTCCGGCATCTGCCGCACCACCTGGTCGAGGCGTTCCGCTCCACGATGGAGGAGGTCGGCGAGTCCGACCTGATCCTGCACGTGGTGGACGGCTCTCATCCGGTTCCGGAGGAGCAGCTGGCCGCCGTGCGCGAGGTGATCCGTGACGTGGGCGCGACCGATGTGCCCGAGGTCGTGGTGATCAACAAGGCGGACGCCGCCGATCCGCTCGTACTGCAGCGGCTGCTGCGCACCGAGCGGCACGCGATCGCGGTATCGGCCAGGACCGGCCAGGGCATCGATGAGCTGCTCGCGCTGATCGACTCCGAGCTGCCGCGCCCGCAGGTCCAGATCGAGGCCCTCGTGCCGTACACGGCGGGCGGACTGATCGCGCGGGCCCACGCCGACGGCGAAGTGATCTCCGAGGAGCACACCCCGGAGGGCACGCTGCTCAAGGCGCGGGTGCACGAGGAGCTGGCCGCGGACCTGGCACCGTATGTGCCGGCGGCGCACTGACCGCTCGCGGGCTCGCGGGACAACTGAACAGCAAGACCGAAGGCCCGCCCCCTCTCACCCGAGGGGGCGGGCCTTCGGTCTTGCTGCGGGCAGGCTCCGGCCTTACCGGTCGGCGAGACTTGTCGCTCATCGTGGTTTGAAGCTCTCTCCCGCCTGCAAGGCGGGAGATTCCCCCCTGGATTGCTCCGGCGGGTTTGACGGCGCTTGCGTCCGTCCGGCGACGATCCTCCCGACCGCCGGGCAGGTCAGTGATCTGCCGTGTTCCGGCAACTTGGTTATCGCTGCTGGGAGTTCGCACACTAGCAGGGAGTTGCGACGCTCCGCGCCGCAGGGGCGAAGGATGCGCTTCACCCCCCGTGAACGGGGGAGCGCTGCGCAAGATCAGAAGTAGATCTCCTGGGCACCCTCCCCCTGCCGCGGACCGGCGAGTCAGCCCGAGGTTCGGGGGCGGCCGGGTAGCCCCAGGCGCCCATCGCGGAGATGCTCTGCGCCTCGGGGGCGTCGAAGTTGACTTCCAGCGCCACGCCGACGGTCTCCTCCAGCGACTTGGTGCCCTTCTCGGGCTTCACGTGCATCACCGCGTAGTCGTACGGAGCACCCTCGCCGCCGGTCGGGCCGCCCTGGGAGATCCACTCACCGGAGGTCGAGACCCAGTCGGCCCAGTGGACGCCGTACGGCGCGACTTCCTGCGGCTGGGCGTTCTCCAGCTCGGCCGGGGACTTGCCCAGATCGTTGTAGGCGGGGGCGAAGGCGATGTTGCGGTACCAGCCGCCCGACTGCCCGGCGTGCACGCAGTGCCCCGCGGTCCACACCAGGTTGGACTTGCCCGGGTTCTTCGGGTCCTTGATGACGGTGGCGGAGCAGACCATCGAGCCCTCGGGGGCGTCGAAGAAGACCTTCCCGACCGGAGCCGCGTTCTTGTGGTACGGCTTCTCCTCGGCCTCGGCCGTCACCGGGGCCGGCTCCGGGTCCGTGACGCCCTGGTCGCCGGAGATGTCACCGGCGGCGAGCGTCTTCGCCGGCGACTTCGCCGTCGTCATCCGCTCGGGCTTCCACAGGTTCTCGATGACCGGGTTGACGAAGTCCTTGGCCTCGCGCAGCCAGTCGTCCTTGTCCCAGTTCTTCCAGGCGCCGTTCTTCCACTTGTCCGGGTCGATGCCGTGCTGCTTCAGCTGGTCGGCCAGGTCGGCGACATCGGCGCCGCCTTCCTTGCCGGCCGGTGTGGAAGCCGAGTCGCCTGTCCTGTCGCTCGCCTTGTCCTCGGTGGGACCACAGGCGGTGGCGGTGAGCGCCAGTGCCGCGGCGAGGCCGGTGCCGGCCAGCAGCGGACGTATGGCCCCCGATAGGTTCTTCTCTTGCGTCATGAACGTGTCACGTTTTCGGGCGAACCCGTGGGCCGACCGGAAACGCAACACCCCACTACGCCTGTGAAGTTGTGAGGCAGAGACACGGGGTCCCACCCGCCGTCGGCGTGCGGGACCCCGGTCCGTCACCGGCTACTGACCGGCGAACTTCTCGCTGACCGCGTCGTAGATGCCCCTGGCCTCCTGGCCCAGCCGCGGGCCCGCCAGCCAACCGGCCGTCACCGGGCCGATGGAGGTGTTGGACACCAGGGCCGGCTTGCCGTCCCGGCCGGTCGCCAACCAGCCTCCGCCCGACGAACCGCCGGTCATGGTGCAGCCGATGCGGTACATCGTCGGATCGGTGGCGTTCAGCGACAGACGACCCGGCCGGTCGGCGCACTGGAACTGCTGCTGCCCGTCGAAGGGCGGCGCGGCCGGGTAGCCGGTGGCGGTGATGCGGCTGACCTGCTGCACGGCCGGAGCGTTGAACTCCACCGGCACCGCCGAACCGACCGTCTCCTCCAGCGACTTGCCGCCGCTGCCCTTCTCCGGGGTGACGTGCAGCACCGCGAAGTCGTACGGCGCGCCCTGGCCACCGGTCGGGCCGCCCTGCGAGATCCACTGCTCCGAGGTCTGCGCCCAGTCACCCCACCACACGCCGTAAGGGGCGACCTGCTCGCGCTTGGCACCCGGCAGTTCCGCCGCGGACTTGCCTGCATCGTTGTATGAGGGGACGAACGCGATGTTGCGGTACCAGCCGCCGTTCCTGCCGGCGTGCACGCAGTGGCCGGCCGTCCACACCATGTTGGACTTGCCCGGGTGCGCCGGGTCCTTGACGACGGTCGCGGAGCAGACCATGGAGCCCTCGGGACCGTCGAAGAAGACCTTCCCGGCCTCGGGAACACTGCCGTGGTACGGCGGATTGACGGCCTTCGCCTTCACCGGCGCCGGCGTCGGGTCGGTCTTGCCCTGGTCGCCGGACAGGTCCTCCTCCTCGACCGGCTTGTCGGGCTGCTCGGCGTCACGCATCCGGTCCGGGTCCCAGAGGTCCTCGATGATCGGGTTGATGTAGTCGCCGGCCTCGCGCAGCCAGTCGTCCTTGTCCCAGTTCTTCCAGGCGCCGTTCTTCCACTTGTCCAGGTCGACACCGTGCTCCTTGAGCCGGTCCTTCAGGTCGTCCGGGATGGTGATCTTGCCGTCGGCCGACTGGCTCGCGGAGGCGGACGGCGGGCCGCCGGCGTTGTCCTCCCCCGGACCGCAGGCGGTGACGGTCAGGGCGAGCACGGCGGAAAGGCCGACGGCCGCACGCACGGGGCTTCTGCGACGCGCGCTCCTCCCGCGTCGGGCAGCGAAAGCCGGGCGTATGGGTCGCATGTCTTGATCCCCCTGGGACTTCGAAAGCTGAAGCGAACTCGTTGCTCACGCCGGCGTCCGAGCGGTGGGCCCCGGAGTGCAGCCCCCCACTATGCCGGTGCCGATGGGGACGGCGACGGGCAGGGCCGCGGTTCCGTTCCCGCAAGATCTTCCGGCTGACCCGTGATCCGCCGCCGTCGGCGTCGTTGGTACGTACGGGGGACACCAGGACAGCGTTCATGTTCGAACAGCAACCACCGCGGGAGGACCAACAGCCGTGGCCGTGACCGAGACTGCCGCTCAGGCGGCGCCGACCGCCGTGCACGAGGGCATCCTGCGGCGGCAGTCCCTGCGCGAATCGGCAGCCCGGACCTACGCGCGGTCACTGCCCATCGTGCCGGTGCGCGCGCGGGGCCTGACGATCGAGGGGGCGGACGGGCGGCGCTATCTGGACTGCCTCTCCGGCGCGGGGACGCTGGCGCTCGGCCACAACCACCCCGTGGTCCTGGAGGCGATCAGGAAGGTCATCGACTCCGGGGCTCCGCTGCACGTCCTGGATCTCGCCACGCCGGTCAAGGACGCCTTCACCACCGAGCTGTTCTCGACACTTCCCCGCCAACTCGCCGACAACGCACGGGTGCAGTTCTGCGGACCGGCCGGTACGGATGCCGTCGAGGCGGCCCTCAAGCTGGTCCGCACCGCAACCGGGCGCAGCGGCATCCTCGCCTTCACCGGTGCGTACCACGGGATGACGGCAGGAGCCCTCGCCGCCTCCGGCGGCGCCGAGGACGTGCGGGTGACCCGCCTGCCCTACCCGCAGAACTACCGCTGCCCGTACGGAGTGGGCGGCGAACGCGGTGCCGAACTCTCCGCCCGCTGGACCGAGAGCCTGCTCGACGACCCCAAGGGCGGCGTACCCGCCCCGGCCGGGATGATCCTCGAACCCGTGCAGGGCGAGGGCGGCGTGATCCCGGCGCCCGACAACTGGCTGCGCCGGATGCGCGAGATCACCGCGGACCGCTCCGTTCCGCTCATTGCCGACGAGGTACAGACCGGCGTCGGCAGGACCGGCGCCTTCTGGGCGGTCGAGCACAGCGGCATCGTTCCCGATGTGATGGTCCTGTCCAAGGCCATCGGCGGCAGCCTCCCGCTGGCCGTCGTGGTCTACCGCTCCGATCTGGACGCCTGGGGGCCCGGAGCCCACGCCGGCACCTTCCGCGGCAACCAGCTCGCCATGGCGGCGGGAGCGGCGACCCTCGCATACGTACGGGAGAACCGTCTCGCCGACCGCGCGGCCACCCTCGGGGCGCGGATGCTCGGCCAGCTCCAGGGGCTGGCCGCACAGCATCCGTGCATCGGGGACGTCCGCGGTCGCGGCCTCATGATCGGTGTCGAACTCGTCGACCCCGAGGCACAGGACCCCACCGGCCGCGCGCCCGCCCCGGCCTCGCCGGCCCTCGCCGCCGCGGTCCAGCAGGAGTGCCTGCGGCGCGGCCTCATCGTCGAACTCGGCGGCCGTCACTCCAGCGTCGTACGTCTGCTGCCTCCCCTCACCCTCACCGACGAACAGGCCACGGCGGTCCTCGACCGGCTCGCCGACGCCCTCGCCGCCGCCGAACGCACTCCGTACCGCCTCGAACAACCCGGGCTGTCGCACTGAACCCGGACACCCTCACAAGGAAGACCTCCGTGAACTCCATCCCCGCCCCCGAGCAGACTCCGGCCGACGGCCACCCCACCGCCCCCCACCACGGTCCGAGTGGCGCCCAGAGCCCCGAGACGGCCGGGCCGGCGACGGTGCCCCGGCAGAAGTCGGGCCGCGGCGGCGAGCCGAGCACGCCAGGCTCCGGCGCAACCCGCCTCACTGACCTGCCCCTCGGGCCGGACCCCCTCGACAACCCCGAGCCGTCCTCCGCCGCCGAGGCCGCCGCGGTGGAGAACCTGCTGCGCTGCTGGACCCGGGAGAACGACCTCCTGCGGCCGGACGGGCCCACCCTGCGAATCCAACTCGCCGCCAGCGGAACCGCGCTCCTCGTGCCCGTCCGGCATTGGTCGGACACCGGCTGGCACCGGTTCGGCACCCCCGCTCTGGAGGGCGGCCCCCGGGACGCTCCGGTTGTGGACGCCGTCACCGTCGCCGCGCTGCTCGTGCGCGAAGCCGGCGGGCATGGCGGCGCCGACCTCGTCGGCCGGGTGTCCGACTCAGTGCGCCGCACCGCCGAGTTCATCGCCGACCGGCGCACCCGTCCCCAAGCTCCCGCCACCTCGGACCTCTTCCTCACCGCGGAACAGTCCCTCCTGCTCGGCCACCCCCTGCATCCGACACCCAAGAGCCGTGAAGGCCTCTCCGAGACCGAAACGCGCCTCTACTCACCCGAGTTGTACGGCTCCTTTCCGCTGCACTGGATGGCTGTCGAACGGTCCGTACTCGCCACTGACTCGGCCTGGACCGAGCGCGGCCGCACCGTCCCCGCCGAGCAACTCCTCGCGAGGCTGGCCTCGGACCTCGCCCTCCCCGACGGCACCGCACCCTTGCCGCTGCACCCGTGGCAGGCCCGCGAGCTGAAGCACCGTCCCGCCGTCGCCGCGTTGCTCGACGCCGGCCTCCTCCACGATCTCGGCCCGCACGGCGACGCCTGGCATCCCACCTCCTCCGTCCGCACCGTGCACCGGCCGGGTGCCGCCGCGATGCTCAAGCTCTCCCTCGGCGTACGCATCACCAACTCCCGCAGGGAGAACCTCCGTAAGGAACTGCACCGAGGCGTCGAGGTCCACCGACTTCTCCGCGGCGGCCTCGCCGAGGAGTGGCAGGCCGCACACCCCGGCTTCGACATCGTCCGCGATCCCGCCTGGCTCGCCGTTGACACCCCGGACGGTGAACCGGTCCCGGGGCTCGACGCGCTGCTGCGCCACAACCCCTTCCGCCCGGAGGACGACGCGGTCTGCATCGCCGGGCTCGGTGCCCCGCGTCCCTGGCCCGGCCGCCCCGGCATGTACTCCCGGCTCGCCGACATCGTGGGCCGGCTCGCCGCGAGCACCGGTCGGCCGACCGCTGCCGTCGCCGCCGAGTGGTTCATGCGCTACCTCGATCACGTCGTACAGCCGGTGCTCTGGCTGGACGGCACCGCTGGCGTCGCCCTCGAAGCGCACCAGCAGAACACCCTGGTACTCCTCGACCCCCACGGCTGGCCCGTCGGCGGCCGCTACCGGGACAACCAGGGCTACTACTTCCGCGAGTCCCACCGGGCCGACCTCGACCGCCGGCTGCCCGGCATCGGCGCAGCCAGCGACACCTTCGTCTCCGACGCCGTCACCGACGAACGCTTCGCCTACTACCTCGGCATCAACAACGTGCTCGGGCTGATCGGAGCGTTCGGCGCCCAGCGTCTCGCCGACGAACGCGTCCTGATCGCGGCCTTCCGCAGGTTCCTCGGAAAGGCGGCCGCGCTGGGCTCCCCGCTGCCGGCACAACTCCTGGAGAGTCCACAGCTGCGCTGCAAGGCCAACCTGATGACCCGGCTGCACGGCCTCGACGAACTCGTCGGCCCGGTCGACACCCAGTCCGTCTACGTCACCATCACCAACCCCCTTCACGACTGACGGCTCACGACCCGTCCGATCTGCAGAGAGGAGAGCCTCTCCGTGCCTCCCACCGATGCGAGCACAGACGCCGGCGCCGGCCCCGGACCCGATACGGACTCAGGCGCCGAGGACACCCTGGACTTCCGGCTGCCCGACGGCGACGTACTCACCGACGAACTCCTCCCGGGCCTGACCCTCTTCGACGAAGAGGCCCTGACGGTTCCGAAGCGGTCCGCCCCCGGCGCCGGCCCCCTCGGTACGGCAGCCGGCCTGCCCCACCTCGCCGAGGCCGACCTTCTCGACTCCCCGGCTGACTGGGGACCCGCCGCCACCCCGGCCGGTGTCTTCCAGCTCGTCCCGGTGCGGATCGACCGTGATCTGCCGATCATCTGCCGCTGGATGAACGACCCCGCGGTCGCCGCGTTCTGGGACCTCTCGGGTCCGGATTCCGTCACCGCCGCCCACCTGCGCACCCAACTCGACGGGGACGGCCGCAGCATCCCCTGCCTCGGCGTGCTCGGCGGCACCCCCATGAGCTACTGGGAGATCTACCGCGCTGATCTCGACCCCCTTGCCCGCTACTACCCCGCCCGTCCCCACGACACCGGACTCCACCTCCTCATCGGCGGTGTCGCCGACCGCGGCCGCGGCCTCGGCACCACCCTTCTGCGAACTGTCGCCGACCTCGTCCTGGACAACCGGCCCCGCTGCGCGCGCGTCGTAGCCGAACCGGACCTGCGTAACACCCCCTCGATCTCAGCCTTCCTGAGCTCCGGCTTCCGCTTCTCCGCCGAAGTGGACCTCCCCGACAAGCGGGCCGCGCTCATGGTCCGCGACCGGGCCCTGCGCAACCTGCTATGACCTGACCTTTTTTGGACCGCTGACTTAGATACACCGCTCGCGCCCGATCGGTTCCACCCAAGGAGTCCCCGTGCCGAATCCACTTGCCACCCCCGACTCCGAACATCCCGCCGCGCCCCACTCCCCGCCTCACTTCCCGCCCCGGACCCCGCCCGAGCTCAACCGCGGCGCCTGGGACCGAGCCGCACGCCGCTTGCTCGCCAAGATGCTGGGCGAGTTCGCATACGAGGAGATCGTCGAGCCCGTACAGACACCCGACGGCGACCGGTGGACCCTTGCGCTCGACGACGGCGGGACGCTGAGCTTCCGGGCCCGCCGAGGCGCCTACGGCAGCTGGTTCGCCGATCCGCAGAGCATCACCCTTCGGGAGCGGGCCGACGGCGAAGCCGACGCCTTCGGCGACCCACTCCGATTCCTGGTCCTCGCCCGGCGCCTCCTCCGCCTGGACGGAGCGACCCTCGGCCACCTGATCCGCGAACTGACCGTCACCCTCAGCGCCGACGCCCGGCTCGACCACACCGCCGTGACCGCCGAGCGACTGGCCGACCTCGACTACGCGGAACTCGAAGGCCACCAGACCGGCCACCCCTGGCTCGTCCTCAACAAGGGCCGCCTCGGCTTCTCCGGCACCGACACCGCCCGCTGGGCGCCCGAAGCCCGCACTCCCCAGCGCCTGCCCTGGATCGCGGCCCACACCTCGATCGCCGCCTACCGCGGCACCGGAGCCCTCACCAAAGCCGAACTGCTCTACTCCCGCGAGCTCGATCCGCCCACCCGAGCCGCCTTCGACCAGGTCCTCCGGGCGCGCGGACTGGACCCCCGCGGATACCTCTACCTGCCCGTACACCCCTGGCAGTGGGACGAGATCGTCCATCCGCTGTTCGCCGAAGCCCTTGCCCGCGGCACCATCGTCCCGCTGCCGGCCGACGACGATCTGCGGCTGCCCCAGCAGTCGATCCGGACCTTCCTCAACACCAGTCGGCCCGACCGGCACACCGTCAAGCTGCCGCTTTCGGTACTCAACACCCTCGTATGGCGTGGGCTGCCCACCGAGCGCACCCTCGCCGCACCCGCGGTCACCGCTTGGGTACACGCGCTGCGAGACGCCGATCCGTACCTCAGCGACGGGTGCGGAGTGATCCTGCTCGGCGAGATCGCCTCCGTCACCGTCACCCACCCCGTCTATGACGCGCTCCCCGAGGTCCCGTACCAGTACAGGGAGCTCCTCGGTGCCATCTGGCGCGAACCCCTGCCGTCACGGCTGGCGGCCGGCGAACGGGCTCGCACCCTGGCCTCCCTCCTCCACACCGACCCCCACGGCCGGGCCTTCACCGCGGAGCTCGTGGCCCGCTCGGGACTCGCCCCCGACGTGTGGCTGCGCCACCTCTTCGCCGCGCTGCTCCCCCCGCTGCTCCACTTCCTGTACCGCTACGGCACGGTCTTCTCCCCGCACGGTGAGAACGCGATCGTCGTCTTCGACGAGCGGGATGTGCCGGTGCGTCTCGCAGTCAAGGACTTCGTGGACGACGTGAACGTCAGCGCGGAGCCGCTGCCCGAACACGAGTCCATGCCGGACGACGTACGGGAGATCCTGCTCACCGAGCCGCCGTCCTTCCTCCCCCAGTTCATCCACTCGGGGCTCTTCGTCGGCGTCTTCCGCTACCTGGCGCCCCTCTGCGAGGAACAACTGGGTGTCCCGGAATCCGCTTTCTGGTCGCTCGTCCGGGCAGAGATCCTCCGCTACCAGGCACGTTTCCCGGAGCTCAAGGAACGGTTCGAGATCTTCGATCTGCTCACCCCCCGCATCGACCGGCTCTGCCTGAACCGAAACCGCCTCCACCTTGACGGCTACCGCGACCGTCCGACCAGGCCGCACGCGGCCGTCCACGGAACCGTCCCCAACCCCCTCCATCAGGCGTGATGGCTCTGTTGTCAGTGCCGCCCCGTAGGGTGGACTCGCTATGACGAAGCCCTCCCTCCCCGACCTGCTGCACGCCGCCGTCACCGCCGTCGGCGGTACGGAGCGCCCCGGCCAGGTCTCCATGGCCCAAGCCGTCGCCGAAGCCATCGACGACAACTCTCATCTGCTCGTCCAGGCCGGCACCGGCACCGGAAAGTCCCTGGGCTATCTGGTGCCTGCCCTCGCCCACGGAGAGAGGGTCGTCGTCGCGACGGCCACGCTCGCGCTCCAGCGGCAGCTGGTCGAGCGCGATCTTCCACGGACGGTGGAGGCGCTGCACCCGCAGCTGCGCCGCCGTCCCGAATTCGCCATGCTCAAGGGCCGTTCCAACTACCTGTGCCTGCACCGCCTCCGCGAGGGCGTGCCGCAGGAAGAGGAGGACGGACTCTTCGACCAGTTCGAGGCCGCCGCGCCCACCAGCAGGCTGGGCCAGGACCTGCTGCGGATGCGCGACTGGGCGGACGAGACCGAGACGGGCGACCGCGACGACCTGACGCCCGGCGTCTCGGACCGCGCCTGGGCCCAGGTCTCCGTCTCCTCGCGCGAGTGCCTGGGTGCGACCAAGTGCGCGTACGGAGCGGAGTGCTTTGCCGAGGCGGCCCGCGAGCGTGCCAAGCTCGCCGACGTCGTAGTCACCAATCACGCCTTGCTGGCCATCGACGCGATCGAGGGCGCCCCGGTGCTCCCGCAGCATGAGGTGCTGATCGTTGACGAGGCCCATGAACTGGTCTCCCGGGTCACCGGCGTCGCCACCGGCGAACTCACCCCCGGGCAGGTCAACCGGGCCGTGCGTCGGGCTGCCAAGCTCGTCAACGAGAAGGCGGCCGACGCGCTCCAGACGGCCGCCGAGACGTTCGAGCGCCTCATGGAGCTCGCGCTGCCCGGCCGCCTCGAAGAGGTCCCCGAGGATCTCGGGTACGCGCTGATGTCGCTGCGCGACGCCTCGCGTACGGTCATCTCTGCCCTGGGCACTACGCGCGACAAGTCGGTCCAGGACGAGGACGCGGTCCGTAAGCAGGCCCTCGCCTCCGTCGAGAGCATCCACGACGTTGCCGAGCGGATCACCAACGGCTCGGAGTACGACGTCGTCTGGTACGAGCGCCACGACCGGTTCGGCGCGTGCATGCGAGTCGCCCCGCTCTCCGTGTCCGGCCTGCTCAGGGAGAAGCTCTTCGCTGAGCGGTCCGTCGTCCTCACCTCGGCCACCCTCAAACTCGGCGGCGACTTCAACGGAGTCGGCGCCTCGCTCGGGCTCGCGCCCGAGGGCATGGCGGGAGAGGACACCCCGGTCTGGAAGGGACTCGACGTCGGCTCGCCGTTCGACTACCCGAAGCAGGGCATCCTGTACGTCGCCAAGCACCTGGCCGCGCCGGGCCGCGAGGGCTCGCGCGGCGACATGCTCGACGAGCTCACCGAACTGGTCGAAGCCGCCGGTGGCCGCACCCTTGGACTCTTCTCCTCCATGCGGGCGGCCCAGGCCGCCGCGGAGGAGCTGCGCGGACGGATCGACATGCCGATCCTGTTGCAGGGCGAGGAGACGCTGGGCGAATTGATCAAGACATTCGCCGCCGAACCGAAGACGTGCCTGTTCGGCACGCTCTCCCTTTGGCAGGGCGTGGACGTGCCGGGACCCAGCTGCCAGCTGGTGATCATGGACCGGATCCCCTTCCCCCGGCCCGACGACCCGCTGATGAGCGCCCGCCAGAAGGCGGTCGAGGAGGGCGGGGGCAACGGATTCATGGCCGTCGCGGCCACGCATGCCGCCCTGCTGATGGCTCAGGGCGCTGGCCGTCTCGTACGGGCGTCGGGCGACCGGGGCGTTGTCGCCGTGCTCGATCCGCGGCTGGCCACGGCCCGCTACGGCAGCTACCTGCGGGCTTCACTGCCCGACTTCTGGTTCACGACGGACCGTAATCAGGCGCGCCGCTCGCTGGCCGCCATCAATACTGCCGCCAAGGCGACCGAGGGCGCAGTGACCGCACCAAACAATTGAGACACCCCCCGGCGAGCAACCACCTCCGCGAGAGCGGAGCCGGTTCAGCCGCAAGAGGTTTGGGCGTAAGAGCAGGGCCCCGGGACCGGCGCAGTGGGTCCCGGGGCCCGGTCCTTGCCGGCGGGGTGGTCACACCCGCCGCAGCACCGCCACGACCTTGCCGAGGATGGTGGCCTCGTCACCGGGGATCGGCTGGTAGGCGGCGTTGTGAGGGAGCAGCCACACATGGCCGTCCTCGCGCTTGAACCGCTTGACCGTGGCCTCGCCGTCCAGCATCGCGGCCACGATGTCGCCGTTCTCCGCGACGGGCTGGCGCCGCACCGTCACCCAGTCCCCGTCGCAGATGGCTGCCTCGATCATCGAGTCACCGACGACCTTGAGGACGAAGAGCTCGCCGTCACCGACCAGCTGGCGGGGGAGGGGGAAGACGTCCTCGACCGACTCCTCGGCGAGGATCGGGCCACCGGCCGCGATCCGGCCGACGAGCGGGACATAGGAGGCGGCCGGCTTGCCCGCCGTGTCCGTCGGCTGAGGGCTCGCCTGGTCGGAGCCGCGCACCTCGTAGGCACGGGGCCGGTGCGGGTCGCGGCGCAGGAATCCCTTGCGCTCCAGCGCCATCAGCTGATGGGCGACGGAAGACGTGCTGGACAGCCCCACCGCCTGGCCGATCTCACGCATGGACGGCGGGTATCCGCGCCGCTGCACCGAGTCCCGGATGACCTCGATCACCCGCCGCTGCCGGTCGGTGAGGCCGGAGCTGTCCGCCCGAATTCCTGGGGGCCGCCCGGGCAGCGAGCGCGCCGGCTTGGGCCCCTCCGGGTTCATGGCTGCGTCATTCATTGCATGCACCGGCTCGAGTCGGCTCTGGGAGCGGTCCTGGGCAGTGATGGTGGCACTGTCTGCGGTCGTGGTCACGTCGTAGGCCCCTCTCGAGATGTTCTCCCTAGTCGGACAACGGTAGTTGCTTTCGAAAGGTTGCGCCAAACACACGTTCGAGTGAAAAATTGCAGATCACCGGACGTGATCACAAGTCCGGGTGTATAGCCGAGCGGGAAACCGAACGCCAATTCGGTCCATTACGGTACCGCCCGCCGTCGGCGGTCCCGCCGCGGGGGTGTGTCCAGTGTGGCATCCGAGGACCCCCAACCTGGGGACCGGACCCCTTCCCGTACCCTCGTGCCTGGCCGGATCCGCGCGACACGCTCGGGGGCGAGATTGCGGCCGGACACCACATGTAGTGGTTGGATGATTTCAGCCACCCAGAAGTTGTGTCTACGGTCCGCCGAGGCCCTGGATATCGCCTATGCTGGTGGCTGCTTCGAGGGGCCCTGACCGGCCTGTTGAGGCTATTCAGTCGTGCCGAGAAGGAAGGGGTGGGGATCCATGCACTGCCCCTTCTGCAGGCACCCGGACAGCCGCGTCGTCGACAGCCGCACCACCGACGACGGCACGTCGATCCGTCGCCGCCGCCAGTGCCCAGACTGCTCCCGCCGTTTCACCACGGTCGAGACCGCGTCACTCATGGTGATCAAGCGCAGCGGCGTGACGGAACCCTTCAGCCGTACCAAGGTCATCTCCGGCGTGCGCAAGGCGTGCCAGGGGCGGCCGGTGACCGAGGACGCCCTCGCCAAGCTCGGCCAGCGGGTCGAGGAGGCGGTGCGCGCCACCGGGAGTGCCGAACTGACCACCCACGACGTGGGGCTGGCCATACTCGGCCCGTTGCAGGAACTCGACCTCGTCGCGTACCTGCGCTTCGCGTCCGTGTACCGAGCGTTCGACTCGCTCGAAGACTTCGAGGCCGCCATCACGGAGCTGCGTGAGCAGCGGCCTCCGCTCGACGACTGCGAGCCCGGCGTGACCCGCGAGGTCCCCGTGCCCGCCACCGCCGCCGACTGACCGACAGACCGACTGCTCGGCCGGGCGACGGCACACCAGACCTGCCCGCGGCGCTCCACGCGCCTCGGGCGCCAGAGACAGACACCGTGCCACGGGAAGATGTGGGCACTTCAGGGCGTTTTCGTCCGTATATGGGAGGCGGCATGACAGAGACGACGAGCGGTCCGGCACGAGGATCCCGCGCCAAGGGATCCAAGGCTGCCGCGGCCCGACAGGGGCTGCGCATCGAGCGCATCCACACCACCCCCGGCGTGCATCCGTACGACGAGGTGGTCTGGGAGCGGCGCGACGTCGTCATGACCAACTGGCGCGACGGCTCGGTCAACTTCGAGCAGCGTGGCGTCGAGTTCCCCGACTTCTGGTCGGTGAACGCGGTCAACATCGTCACCAGCAAGTACTTCCGGGGCGCCGTGGGCACCCCGCAGCGCGAGACCGGTCTCAAGCAGCTGATCGACCGGATCGTGAAGACGTACCGCAAGGCCGGTGAGGAGCACCAGTACTTCGCCTCGCCTGCGGACGCCGAGATCTTCGAGCACGAGCTGGCGTACGCCCTTCTGCACCAGATCTTCAGCTTCAACTCGCCCGTGTGGTTCAACGTCGGCACGCCCCAGCCGCAGCAGGTCTCGGCCTGCTTCATCCTGGCCGTCGACGACTCCATGGAGTCGATCCTCGACTGGTACAAGGAAGAGGGCATGATCTTCAAGGGCGGCTCCGGCGCCGGCCTGAACCTCTCCCGTATCCGCTCCTCCAAGGAGCTGCTGTCCTCCGGCGGCAACGCCTCCGGCCCGGTCTCCTTCATGCGCGGTGCCGACGCCTCCGCCGGAACGATCAAGTCGGGCGGCGCCACCCGCCGCGCGGCCAAGATGGTCGTCCTCGACGTCGACCACCCCGACATCGAAGACTTCATCCAGACCAAGGTGAAGGAAGAGGAGAAGATCCGCGCCCTGCGTGACGCGGGCTTCGACATGGACCTGGGCGGCGACGACATCACGTCCGTCCAGTACCAGAACGCCAACAACTCCGTCCGGGTGAACGACGAGTTCATGAAGGCCGTGGAGACCGGCGGAAAGTTCGGTCTGCGCGCCCGCATGACCGGCGAGGTCATCGAGGAGGTCGACGCCAAGTCGCTCTTCCGCAAGATGGCCGAGGCCGCCTGGGCCTGTGCCGACCCCGGCATCCAGTACGACGACACGATCAACAACTGGCACACCTGCCCCGAGTCCGGCCGGATCACCGCGTCGAACCCGTGCAGCGAGTACATGCACCTGGACAACACCTCGTGCAACCTGGCCTCGCTGAACCTGATGAAGTTCCTCAAGGACGACAGCAAGGGCAAGCAGTCCTTCGAGTCCGAGCGCTTCGCCAAGGTCGTCGAGCTGGTCATCACCGCGATGGACATCTCCATCTGCTTCGCGGACTTCCCGACCCAGAAGATCGGCGAGAACACCCGCGCCTTCCGTCAGCTGGGCATCGGTTACGCGAACCTCGGCGCCCTGCTGATGGCGACCGGCCACGCGTACGACAGCGCCGGCGGCCGGGCGCTCGCCGGCGCCATCACCTCGCTGATGACCGGCACGTCGTACCGCCGCTCCGCCGAGCTCGCCGCGGTCGTCGGCCCGTACGACGGCTACGCCCGCAACGCCGAGCCGCACCAGCGCGTCATGAAGCAGCACGCCGACGCCAACGCCAGGGCCGTCCACATGGACGACCTGGACAGCCCGGTCTGGGCCGCCGCCACGGAGGCCTGGCAGGACGTCATCCGGCTCGGTGCGAAGAACGGCTTCCGCAACGCCCAGGCCTCGGTCATCGCGCCCACCGGCACCATCGGCCTCGCGATGTCCTGCGACACCACCGGCCTCGAGCCCGACCTCGCCCTGGTCAAGTTCAAGAAGCTGGTCGGCGGCGGCTCGATGCAGATCGTCAACGGCACCGTCCCGCAGGCTCTGCGCCGGCTGGGCTACCAGGAGGAGCAGATCGAGGCGATCGTCGCCCACATCGCCGAGCACGGCAATGTGGTCGACGCCCCCGGCCTGAAGCCCGAGCACTACGAGGTCTTCGACTGCGCCATGGGCGAGCGTTCCATCTCCGCGATGGGCCACGTCCGCATGATGGCGGCCATCCAGCCGTGGATCTCGGGCGCGCTCTCCAAGACGGTCAACCTCCCGGAGACCGCCACCGTCGAGGACGTCGAAGAGGTCTACTTCGAGGCGTGGAAGATGGGCGTCAAGGCGCTCGCCATCTACCGCGACAACTGCAAGGTCGGCCAGCCCCTCTCCGCCAAGAAGAAGGTCCAGCAGAAGGCCGAGGTCACCGAGAAGGCCGAGGAGACGATCCGGGCCGCAGTCGAGAAGGTCGTCGAGTACCGCCCGGTGCGCAAGCGCCTCCCGAAGGGCCGCCCCGGCATCACCACCTCCTTCACGGTGGGCGGCGCCGAGGGGTACATGACCGCCAACTCCTACCCGGACGACGGTCTCGGTGAGGTCTTCCTGAAGATGTCCAAGCAGGGTTCCACCCTTGCGGGCATGATGGACGCCTTCTCGATCGCCGTCTCGGTCGGTCTGCAGTACGGCGTTCCACTGGAGACGTACGTCTCGAAGTTCACCAACATGCGCTTCGAGCCGGCCGGCATGACGGACGACCCGGACGTGCGGATGGCGCAGTCGATCGTCGACTACATCTTCCGCCGCCTCGCGCTGGACTTCCTGCCCTTCGAGACCCGCTCGGCACTCGGCATCCACTCGGCCGATGAGCGTCAGCGTCACCTGGAGACCGGTTCGTACGAGCCGTCGGACGACGAGGTCGACGTCGAGGGCCTGGCCCAGTCCGCCCCGCGGCAGGTCGAGCCCCTGAAGGCGGTCGCCGCGCCGAAGACCGAGGCCGTCGTGGTCGACGAGGCCCCGAAGGAGGCGCACACCTCGGCGGAGCTTGTCGAGATGCAGCTCGGCATCAGCGCCGACGCGCCGCTGTGCTTCTCCTGCGGTACGAAGATGCAGCGCGCGGGCAGCTGCTACATCTGCGAGGGCTGCGGCTCGACGAGCGGCTGCAGCTGAGAGCTGAAAGCTGAGATGCAGCTGAGCGTCGCCTGAGTGGACAGAGGTCCTGAGGGGTGGTGAGCCGGTCGGCTCACCACCCCTCTGCCGTTGCCGGGCGTGGCTTGTCAGGAGTCGCTGCCGCCCATCGTCGCGGCGAAGGAATCGGGATCGCCGTCAAAGCCTCGTACGTCGGCGACGAGACCCCAGGTGCCCGTGCTGTCGCGCGTGAACTCGGCGACGGTTGCCGCCGTGGAGCCCTGGACGTCGGCGAAGTCGTCCTCGAACAGCGTGGTGTGTCCTTCCGCGAGCCGGACCCCGGTGTTCGCTATGTCGCCGAAGGCCTTCGGCTCGCCCTTCTGCTGGATGGCCACGCCGACCACCACGCGCGAGTAGGCCGAGGACAACCGGTCGAGCTCCAGGGTCATGACTTCGTCGAACCCGAAGCCCTGACCGGTGCGGCTGTCCCGGTTCAGGAGGATCGTGCCGTCCGGCGACCGGCTGTCGAAGTGCACGAGGTAGGCCGCAGGGCCCTGTGGGGCGTCCGCGAGGTACGTCGCGGCGATGATGTCGAGGTCATGGGCCGGTGCGCCGATCAGGCTCGGGTCCCACCTGAGCATCACCTGGACTTTGCGGATCCCCTTGCTGACGCTGCTCACGAACTTCCCTTCCTGGCCGATGTCTTGGGGTCAGGCTAGCTCCGAGTGCTCTCACAGTTGTTAGCTACTTAGCTACTTAGCTACTGTGCTAAAAAGTAAACATGACGCAGGGCAGGGACGACGAGGTCGGTGTCTTCAGGGCGCTGGCCGACCCCACGAGGCGGCAGATCCTGGAGGATCTGCGCGCCGGAGAGCTGGCCGCCGGGGACATCGCCGGCCGGTTTCCGATCAGCGCGCCATCCGTGTCGCGGCACCTCGGCGTGCTCAGGTCCGCCGGCCTGGTGCGGGAGCGGCGCGACGGGAACCGGATTCTGTACTCGCTCGTCGAGGAACGGCTGGCGGCGTCGGTCGGCAGGTTCCTGCGCGCGGTCTGCCCCGAGCAGATCGTGCTCCGCCACAGCCGGCGCAGAGGAACCGAGGGGGAGGACAAAGCGTGATCGCTCCACGGCTTTCGGGCGTCATCGAGAGACGCCTGCTGGTGAACTACCGCGTCGAGCCCGGCATGGCCGCGGCCCTGCTGCCCGCGCCGCTGCGGCCGCAGCTGGTGCGCGGCTGGGCGGTCGGCGGTATCTGTCTGCTGCGGCTGGGAGACACCCGGCCACGCTGGGCCCCCGGCGGTACCGGCCTGCGCAGCGAGAACGCTGCGCACCGCATCGCCGTGGAGTGGGACGGGCCGGCGGGCGTCGAGACCGGGGTCTACATCCCGAGGCGGGACAGCGGATCACGGATCAACGTCCTCGCGGGCGGCCGGGTCTTCCCGGGGGAGCACGGTGCGGCGGTGTTCGACGTACAGGAGACGCCGGACGAGGTCCGGATCGAGTACGAGACCCGGGACGGCGCGACGCGGGTGTCGGCCGAGGCGCGGGTGGTGGACGAACTGCGCGGCAGTGTGCTCTTCCGCGGCCTCGATGAGGCGTCCGAGTTCTTCCGGCGCGGGCCGAAAGGATTCTCCGCCACCCGCACGGGGCTTCATCTGGACGGCATGGAACTTCACGCGGACGCCTGGCGGGTCGAGGCCACCGAAATCCGCTCGGTGCGCTCGTCGTTCTTCGAGGACCCGGACCGTTTCCCGCCCGGCAGCGCACTCCTCGACTCCGCCCTGCTGATGCGCAACGTACCGGTGCGCTGGGACCCGCTGCCGCCGCTTGCTCTCGTCAGTGCTGGATACGACGTGGCGGTCGCGAGCTGATCGGGCAATGTTCTCCAGTACCAGGCCGTGGCTGACGCCGTGATAGTCCGTCGGAGTGTGACCGGCGTCATGCCGTGCGCCGTACGATGGCGCGGTGCTGGTCAAGTGGATTCGCTGCACGGTGGTGGACCGTCGAGGTTTTGAGCGGGGGCAGCGAAAATGGGCGGGGCTGCTGGGTGAACCGGGATTCCGGGGACAGGGCGGGGGTTGGAGCAGGGGGCGGCGGGGAGTGGCCCATGTGTTCGCCTTCTGGGAGAGCCGGGCGTTCTACGACTCCTTCATGGCGCGCTCGCACGACCGGCTCGCCGCCGCACAGAACGGAACGTACAAGGACATACAAGTCAAGCTGTTCGACTACCGGTTCGATGTGAAGACCGGCTTCGAGCCGCGGTTCACGGACGCCGACGTGGTGCGGATCGCGCACTGCCGAGTCCATGAGCATCGCGTAGAGCACTTCGCCCTGATGCAGGAGAAGGTCTGGAATCCGGCGATGGCCGGATCTCCGGGGATGCTGCGCGGGGTGTTCGGTGAGGCACCCGGCCATGAGTTCCTGGTGCTGTCGATGTGGAAGTCCGCGGCCGAGCACGGCAAATACCGTGCGGAGCGGGTGGAGCGGCTCTCGCTGCGCGCGCAGACGGAGGCCGACGTCGCGGCGCTGGCCGGTGACGTGGTGGAGCTCGAACCGTCCTGGACGGTGTAAGCAGCTGCGTCGCCGGTTCACCGCCGGTTCGGCGCCGTATACGCCGGATGGACGCCGGACGGCTGCTCGGCCGGGCCGCGTCCGTTCTAGGGTCGTGGCATGGCACGACCGCGGCGCATCGTCCTTGTCAGACACGGAGAATCGGAGGGCAATGCCGACGACACGGTGTACGAGCGGGAGCCGGACCACGCGCTGCGGCTGACCGCGACCGGGCGGCGGCAGGCACAGGAGACGGGGACACGGCTGCGGGAGCTGTTCGGGGAGGAGCGGATCAGTGCCTACGTCTCTCCGTACCGGCGCACGCTGGAGACCTTCCGCGCCTTCGGCCTCAACCCGTCCCTGGTCCGGGTCCGGGAGGAGCCGAGGCTGCGTGAGCAGGACTGGGGGAACTGGCAGGACCGGGAGGACGTACGGCTGCAGAAGGCATACCGGGACGCGTACGGGCACTTCTTCTACCGGTTTGCGCAGGGCGAGTCCGGGGCCGACGTGTACGACAGGGTGGGAGCCTTCCTCGAGAGCCTCTTCCGCAGCTTCGAGGCGCCCGATCATCCGCCGAACGTGCTGCTGGTCACCCATGGGCTGACCATGAGGCTGTTCTGCATGCGCTGGTTCCACTGGTCGGTCGCCGAGTTCGAGTCGCTGTCCAACCCCGGCAACGGGGAGTCGCGCATGCTGGTGCTGGACGAGCGAGGGCGCTACTACCTCGACCGTCCTTTCGAACGCTGGTGCACCCCCGAGCCATACGACATCACCGGTTAGAGTGGCTGTGCGATGACCGCTGACTCCTCTCCCGACCGGCGCTTCGAACGCGCTCTGGCCAGCCTGCGTGGACTGGCCGTGGGTGACGCACTGGGTTCCCAGTTCTTCGTCCCCGCGAACTATCCGCTGCTCAAGTGCCGGGAACTGCCGCCCGCGCCCTGGCAGTGGACCGACGACACCGAGATGGCCTGCTCCGTGCTGGCGGTGCTCGTCTCGCACGGCCGTATCGACCAGGACGCGCTTGCGCGCTCCTTCGCCGAGCATCACGACTTCGACCGCGGCTACGGCCCGGCGGTCAACCGGATGCTGCGCCTGATCAGGGAGGGCGGCGACTGGCGTGAGCTCGCCTCCGCGCTCTTCAAGGGCCAGGGCTCGTGGGGCAACGGCGCCGCGATGCGCGTCGCTCCGCTCGGCGCCTGGTACGCGGACGACCCCGAGCAGGCCACGCACCAGGCGGAGATCTCGGCCTACACCACACATCAGCACCGCGAGGCGGTGGTCGGATCGATGGCCGTGGCCGCCGCTGCCGCGCTCGCCGCGGCCCCGGCCGGACCGCCCACCGCGGCGGCCCTCCTCGACGGCGTGATCGCGCTCGTACCGCGCAGCGCCGTCGGAGCGGGGCTGCGCCGGGCCCGGGACATGCTCGACTACGGCGACGCCGGTACGGTCGCCGCGGTCCTCGGCTGCGGACGGCGTACCAGCGCGCACGACACCGTGCCGTTCGCCCTGTGGTCGGCGGCCAGGAGTCTCGACGACTTCGAGCAGGCATTCTGGACCACGGCGCAGGTGGGCGGGGATGTGGACACCACCTGTGCCATCGTCGGCGGAGTGGTCGCGGCGGGGCGGACCGCGCTACCGCCGGCGAAGTGGCTGGAGCAGACCGAGGCGCTGCCCGACTGGACACCCGTCGTGACCGGCTGAAACCTCCGGCGTCGGCGCGACTGTCACGGTCCTGCCACCCCCCCGGCCCGGAACGGGAGGCTCCGCGTCGGCCGGTTTAGCCTGTCGGCCACGCCGCCTCGTTGATCTTGACGGCGGTTGCCGACGCGACACCGGGTCGTACGCCTGCCTCGCTGATGAGCGGGACCCGGTCGGGAGGGGGTCCCGTGTCCGAACCACCGTCCACACCACCCGCAACATCTGCCCCTGGCGATGAACCGCAGGACGCGGTACCAACGCAGAGGCCAGCACCGCCAGACGCAGCGCCGCCACAAGCGACCGGCCCGGAGCCGGCGCCGGGGGTTGCGCACGGGCCCACGTCCGGATCTGCTGGGCCGGGGCCGGCCGAGGCCGCGGTGCGGGTGGTGCCGTACTCTCCGCCGCGTCAGCAGGTGGCCTGGCAGCCTCCGCGGACCGAGCCGCCCGAGTGGCTCGCCGCCGTGAGTGCCGCCGATCCGGTCGCGATCCGGCCGGCCACTTTGTGGTCGGTCCTCGCCACCGCCCTGCGTTGCTGCTGGGCGACGGCATGGGGATCAGTCTCCTGCTCGCGGCTCTGCCGGCCGCGCTGGCCGCCTTCTTCGCGGCGCAGGCCGCCGGCCGCAGGCTGCGTCCGTGGACCGCCGTCTGGGCACTCGGCGGGCTCGCCCTGCTCTCTGTGCCCGCTCTGCGCGACGCCGGCTGGCCGGTATTCCTCGCCGTCGTCGCGGCGCTGGCGTGCGGTTCCCTGGCCCTGACCGGCAGCCGCACCTGGCTGGGTGTCCTGATCTTCCCGTTCGGCGTCCTCGGATCTCTGGGTTCCGGTATGGCCTGGGCCTGGCAGGGGCTGCGTGACCGCGCGGACGGCTCGAAGGACCGCTGGGGGCCGATCGTCCGTACGACCGCGGTGGCCGCCGTTCTGCTGATCGTCTTCGGCGCGCTGTTCGCGGGCGCCGATGCCGCCTTCGCCGACCTGCTCGGCGGACTGGCTCCCGAAGTCTCGGTCCAGGACGGTCCCTGGCGGTTCCTCCTGTTTCTTCTCGGCCTGCTCGGCGCCCTCGCCGCAGCGCACACCGCCGCCGCGCCGCTGCGCTGGGACCGGATCCGGGTCAAGCCGGGACGGGCCCGCGGGCGGGTGGAGTGGGCACTTCCGCTGATCACGCTCAATGTGCTGTTCGCGGCCTTCATCGCCGTCCAGCTGACCGCCCTCTTCGGCGGATACGACAACGTGCTCAGCCAGACGGGTCTGACTTACGCCGAATACGCGCGCCAGGGCTTCTGGCAGCTCCTGCGACACTGCTCACCCTGGCCGTCATCGCGGGTGCCCTGCGCTGGGCGCCGCGCGGCGGACCGCGCGACCGCGCGACCGCACGCTGGTGCGGTCGGTGCTGGGCGTGCTCGGTCTGCTCACTCTCGTGGTCGTCGCCTCCGCACTGCGCCGCATGGACCTGTACGTCGATGAGTACGGGCTGACCCGGCTTCGGGTATCGGTCGCCGCGATGGAGATGTGGCTGGGGCTGGTCGTCGTCCTGATCATGGCGGCCGGTGTCGGTGGCGGAGCCGCTGACCGACCGCGTGGCGTTGGCCGACCGCCCCGCGCCGTCGCGGCGAGCGGCGCCGCCGCCGTGCTCGCCTTCGGCCTGCTCTCCCCGGACGCCCTGGTCGCCGAGCAGAACGTCGCACGCTACGAGCGCTACGTGGCCGCCAACGAGCACACGCAGGACGGCCAGGACCGGCCCCAGGACCACGAGGGCATCGATCTGGCGTATCTCCAGGACCTCTCCGCGGATGCCGCGCCCGCCCTCGACAAGCTGCCAGAGCCGCTGCGCTCCTGTGCCCTGCGCGGGATCAACGACGCGCTGGCCGATGACGGGGACGAGGCTTGGTACGCCACCAGCCTGGGCGAGTACCGAGCCCGGGTCATCCTCAACGAGCGGCCCCTGAAACAGACTGGGAAACCTGCCGCCAGCTGGGCACGTTCCGCGATTCGAGCGATGCGTACTGACGCCACCCGTAGCCACTGCGTTCGCGGCCGGGGCCGTCCCGACGGACCCCGGCCGCCGCAGCGTTACGCCATGGGCCCCGCGTCGGCCGCCGCGCCGTTCAGCGCCGCCAGGTCGCTCTTGCGCACCCGTATCACCAGCAGTGCGGTCAGCAGGGCGAGTGCCACCATGCCCACGCCCGCAATGAACGCCGTCGATATGCCTTCCGTCAGCACTTCGTGCCCCCAAGGCGCCGGAAGCTCCTTGGTCTTGGCGAACTCCACCTGCTGCTCCGGAGTGGCCTGCGCCATGAAAGCCGGAACTTGTCGCTCGGCTTCGTTCCTGCCGGCCGTCCCGAAGACGGTGACCAGGATCGAGAGACCGAGCGAGCCGCCGACCTGCTGGGTCGCGTTGAGCAGCCCGGAAGCGGCGCCCGCCTCGTGCTGCGCCACTCCCGATACGGCGGTCAGCGTGAGCGTGACGAAGTTCAGGCCCATGCCGAAGCCGAACAGCACCATCGGCCCCAGCACCCCGCCCACGTACGAACTGCCGTCGTCGATGAGCGTCAGCCACGCCAGCCCCAGGCCCGTCAGCGCCGAACCGGTCACCATGAACGGCTTCGGCCCGAGCACCGGCAGGAAGCGCTGCGACAGCCCGGCGCCGGTCACGATCGCGACCGTCACCGGCAGGAAGGCGAGACCCGCCTGGATGGGTGTGTAGCCCAGCACGTTCTGCACGAACAGCACGATGAAGAAGAACATGCCGAACATCGCGGCCGCGAGGCTCAGCATGATCACGTACGTCCCCGAGCGATTGCGGTCGGCGAACATCCTCAGCGGGGTGATCGGCTCCCGCGCCCGCGACTCGATGAGCGCGAAGGCCACCAACAGCACGACTGCCGCACCGAACGAGACCAGGGTGAGCGTGTCCCGCCAGCCCTCCTCCGACGCACGGATGAATCCGTACACCAGCGAGGCCATGCCCCCCGTGGAGGTCAACGCGCCGGCGATGTCGAACCGACCGGGATGACGCTCGGACTCGCTGATGTAGAGCGGCGTGAGCACCGCTATCAGAATGCCTATCGGTACGTTCACGAAGAGCACCCAGCGCCAGTCGAGCCACTCGGTGAGCATCCCGCCCGCGAGCAGTCCGATCGCGCCTCCGCCCGCCGAGACTGCGGCGAACACGCCGAACGCGCGGTTCCGTTCGGGGCCTTCGGGGAACGTGGTCGTGATCAGTGCCAGCGAGGTCGGGGAGGCGATGGCGCCGCCGACGCCCTGCAGAGCCCGGGCCGCGAGCAATTGCCAGGGCTCCTGCGCGAATCCACCGAGCAGCGAAGCCAGTGTGAAGAGAAGGATGCCGGTCAGGAAGACCCGGCGGCGCCCCAGAATGTCGCCGGCCCGGCCGCCGAGGAGCAACAGCCCGCCGAACGTGAGGGTGTAGGCGCTCAGGACCCAGGACAGATCGGTGGTGGAGAAGCTGAGCGCGTCCTGGATGTGCGGGAGTGCGATGTTCACAATCGTCGCGTCGAGGACCACCATGAGTTGGCAGGCGGCGATGACGGTAAGCGCGACTCCGGGACGCCCCTCCCGGCGGGCCGCGCCCGGCTTGCTTGGTGTCGCTAGTTGAGAGGTTGTCACTATGGTTCCCCCACAAGTGAGTTAGTGAACGATGACGTTCACTGTCGACTACGGTAGTGAGTCCCCGTTAGTGAACGCAAGCGTTCACTAAAGTTCCCCCCCGATGGAGATACAGATGGCTGCTTCGCGCTGGTCAACTGCTCATGCCCAGCCGGTCTCCCTGCGCCGCCGTGGTCCCGTACTGGAGTGCGCCATCCTCGACGCCGCGCTCGAGCAGCTGAGCACGGTCGGCTGGAACGGTCTGACGATGGAGGGGGTCGCCGCCGGCGCGCAGACCGGCAAGGCCGCCGTCTACCGCCGCTGGCCCTCGAAGGAGGACCTCGTCGCCGACGCGCTGGAGGCCGGCCTGCCGCAACTCGACGAGGCGCCCGACTGCGGGTCGCTCCGCGAGGACCTCTATCAGTTGTGCCGGGCGGTGCGTGACGCGATGTACTCGCGATCCGGTTTCGCGCTCCGCGCGGTGCTTCACGAATGCGACAGCGGGAGCGCCGAGCGGTTCCACGGGCTGATCGTCAGGGGCGTGATCGAACCGTCCAGCGGTCTCTTCCGGGAGGTGGTGCGGCGCGGCATGGAGCGGGGTGACGTCCGTCCCGACGCCACCGGTGACCTGATCTTCGACGTCATCCCCGCGATGATGATGTACCGCTCCAAGGTGTGCGGCAGCGAATGGGGCGACACCGACATTGCCGAGATGATCGATCACGTGATGGTGCCGCTGCTCCGCTCACGAGCCGACTGACGCCCGGGGTGTCGCGGCCGGCCCAGGGCGGCGTAACCTTGCTGGCGCCATGCCCTACGAAGCACCCACCCACACCGTCGAGCGCTCCCTCCGCGCCACCACCGGAGCCAAGATCATTGCCGGGGTCGACGAGGTCGGGCGAGGGGCCTGGGCCGGTCCGGTCACCGTCTGCGCCGCGATCACTGGCCTGCGTCGGCCGCCCGAGGGGCTCACCGATTCCAAACTCATCAGTCCGAAGCGGCGCGACGAGATGGCCGTGCTTCTGGAGCAGTGGGTCACCGCACATGCGCTGGGCCACGCCTCCCCGGAGGAGATCGACGAACTCGGGATGACCGCAGCCCTGCGGCTGGCCGCGGTACGGGCGCTGGACGCACTGCCGGTGCGGCCGGACGCGGTGATCCTCGACGGCAAGCACGACTACCTGGGCGGGCCCTGGCGGGTCCGTACGGTCATCAAGGGCGACCAGTCCTGCGTGGCCGTCGCCGCCGCCTCCGTGATAGCGAAGGTCCGCCGCGACAAAATGATGGCCGAACTGGGTACCGACCATGCAGACTTCGCCTTCGCGGCCAACGCAGGCTATCCCTCGCCGGTGCACCGGGCCGCGCTGGAGGAGTGGGGGCCCACCCCGTACCACCGGCTCTCGTGGGCCTATCTCGACGCACTGCCCCAGTGGCGGCACCTCAAGAAGGTCCGCTTGGGTGCGGAAGCATGCGAACTGGAAATCGGGGGCCAACTCGGCTTCGACTTCTGATCGCACTTGTGTACCCACCCGCCGATACGCCTCGTACCGGCGTTTGATAGACATCCACCCATGCCTCCCATCCCCGAGGAGCCTCAGATTCACGAGAGTGCCCAGGGTCCCCGCGTCACGCCGGCCGCAAGCCGTACCGCGCCGACCCCTCGCCCCGTACCTGGTCCGCGTCCGGTCGCCGTACCGCGCCCCGGACGCCCCGGTCCCGCCAGGCCTGCACCGCCCGCGCAGCGCACGCCGCGCGAGCCGGTGAGGCCCGGCCCCGCCGCTGTGCCGACCGCGTCGGCCGCCCCGGCCGCGCCCGCCGTGCCGCAGATCCAGCTGATCTCGGCCCCTGCGGACGGCGCGCTCGACGCTGCCGAGGAAGCCGTCGACCTGCTGCTCGACTCCGGTCGCGCGCCGAGCGACATCCTGGTGCTGACCACCGGCGAGCCGCACCCGTGGGCAGCGCACGAGCTGACCTTCGGCGAGGGCGCCTACTGGGCCCAGCACGACGCCCGTGACGATGTCTTCTACGCCGATGCAGCCGTCGCCGGCCGCGCCGCCTCCCGCCCCGTGGTGGTCTTCGCCGCCAACGGCGGCCTCGACGAGGAGGCCGCTCGCGCGCTGCCCGTCGCCCTGGGACGCGCCGGGGCACTGCTGATCGTCTGCGGCGACCCGAAGCAGATCAACGCGGTGCTCGGCGCGGGCGTCTGACGCCTGCCCGTCCTGGCGGAGCCTGCGCCGCCCGGTGGCCCTTCACTGCTGCGAGGGCGGCCGGGCGGTGATTCGCCGCGGGTCAGCGGGCTGCCGTACGCCGCAGCGCCTCGGCCGAACCGCCGCCGGTACGCACCGGGGCGGGGTCTGCCTTCCCTCCCGTATCCGCGAGCCGGCCGGGCCGTGACTCGGAGCTCGGGTGCCGGCCACCGCGGCCCTCGCCGAGTACCTGCCAGCCGCCGCGCGTGAGTGTGATGTACGCGCCGCAGCGCAGCCCATGCAGGGTGCAGGCGTCGCGCAGCCCCCACATCCATGCGCCGTCCTCCTCGGTCCAGCGCTCGTCCCCGTCGCGGCAGTAGAGCAGAACGGCTGTCCGCACGGGCGTGCGGCGGCGCAGATCGTGTGGAATGACCCGGCGGAGCTGGGCGAGCAGCGAGTTGCGGAACTCCCAGCCGTCGGCCGCGGCCGAGCGCCGGGTGAACGAGGCGCTTGCCGCGAGCCGTTCCTCCGGTCCGAGGACGGCGATCACAGCGGTCGAGGGCATCGGACGGTGCCGGGCGTGGAGGCCGCTGACGACCTCCCGAGGATTGCGCAGCAACGGAATCCCCGCGGCGGCCCATTCGGCGGGCTCGAGCATCCGGCCGAGGCGGTTGGCGGCATCGGCGGACGCGGGCATCGACGCTGCTGCGGACGGAGCGAATCCGAAGGTCACGGTCCTCCCTTCGGCTACACGCCCACAATGCGGGCAGGGTTGGGTGAGGGCGCACCGCGGCACAGCCCTGGCGGACCGGGAGCGGGCCGTGCCGGGAGCGCTTCCAATTCTTGCGGGCCGGTCAGTCTGCGGCAACGAGCAATTGGGACGACCGACCGGATTCAGTCGGTATGCCGTTCATATCCTTGCCCCGCTGCGCCACTGACGACTCATCCCGCTATCCCTGAACGGCGAGGACCAGCGGAAACACCTCCTGCGCACCGGCTTTGCGCAGCAACCGCGCCGCCACGGCGAGCGTCCAGCCGCTCTCCGAGAGGTCGTCGACCAGCAGAACCGGACCGCCGGCGGCGGCGACCGCATCGGACAGTGCGGGAGGCACCGTGAGTGCCTGGTGCAGCGCCCGCACCCGCTGGGCGCTGTTGGACGCCGGGATACGGCCCTCCGGTGCCCCAGGGGCGTACTCCACGGAACCGAGCAGCGGCATCCGGCCGATGGCGGCGATCCGCTCGCCCAGGGAGCCGATCAACTCGGGCCTGCTGCGCGATGCAACGGTGACGACCCCCACCGGCCGTGCGGGTGCGCCCTCCGCTCCGGACGCCCAGCCTCCCGGTCCCTTCGCCCAGTCGGCGAGCACGCTCACGACGGCCTGCGCGACATCGTCCGGAACCGGCCTGTCCGGGGACTGCGGAGCGAGCAGCGGGCGCAGCCGGTTCCCCCACCCGATGTCGGAGAGCCGTCCCAGAGCCCGCCCGGGAGAGGCCAACTCGCTTACGGAAATCCGGCCCTTGAGATCCACCCCGACCGAAGCGAGACCGGTCGGCCACATCCGCCGGGGCTCCAGCTCCACACCCGGCCTGCCGAGCTCCCCGCGCGCGGTGTCCAGGGCCGCCGTGGACACCGCGTCGGTGAACCGGGCCCCCGCGCAGTTGTCACAGCGTCCGCAGGGCGCTGCCTCCTCGTCGTCGAGCTGACGGCGCAGGAACTCCATCCGGCAACCCGTCTCCGACGCGTAGTCACGCATCGCCTGCTGCTCGGCCGACCGTTGTCGCGCGACCCACGCATAGCGCTCGGCGTCGTACGCCCAGGGCTCTCCCGTGGACGTCCAGCCGCCTTTCACCCGATGTACCGCGCCGTCCACGTCCAGGACCTTGAGCATCGTCTCCAGCCTCGTGCGCCGCAGTTCCACCAGTGGTTCGAGGGCAGGCAGCGAGAGCGGCTTTCCGGCCTGCGCGAGCACATCGAGGGTGCGCCGCACCAGCTGCTCCGGCGGAAAGGCGACCGAGGCGAAGTACTTCCAGATCGCCTCGTCCTCCTGCCCCGGCAGCAGCAGCACTTCCGCGTGCTCCACGCCGCGTCCGGCACGGCCGACCTGCTGGTAGTAGGCGATCGGAGAGGAGGGAGATCCGAGATGCACCACGAATCCGAGATCGGGCTTGTCGAAACCCATGCCCAGGGCGGATGTGGCGACCAGCGCCTTGACCCGGTTCGCCAGCAGATCTTCCTCTGCCTGCTGTCTCTCCGCGTTCTCCGTCCGGCCCGTGTACGAGGCGACGGTGTGCCCACACTGGCGCAAATACGCGGTGACCTCCTCGGCCGCGGCCACCGTGAGGGTGTAGATGATCCCGGACCCCGGCAGCTCGGTGAGATGGTCGGCGAGCCAGGCCAGCCGGTGGGCGGCGTCCGGGAGGCGCAGGACAGCCAGACTCAGGCTCTCCCGGTCCAGCGGGCCGCGCAGCACCAGGGCGTCTGTGCCCGCCCCCGTACCGAGCTGCTCCGCGACATCGGCGGTCACGCGGGCGTTCGCGGTCGCGGTGGTGGCGAGCACGGGGACGCCGGGCGGGAGATCGGCCAGCATCGTGCGCAGCCGCCGGTAGTCGGGTCGGAAGTCGTGGCCCCAGTCGGAGATGCAGTGCGCCTCGTCGACCACCAGCAGGCCGGTGGCCGCAGCCAGTTTCGGCAGCACCTGATCACGGAACTCGGGATTGTTCAGCCGCTCGGGGCTGACCAGCAGGACATCCACGTCGCCCGCGGCGACCTCGGCCTGGATAGTCTCCCAATCCTCCGGATTGGAGGAGTTGATGGTCCGGGCCCGGATGCCGGCTCGTGCGGCGGCCTCGACCTGGTTGCGCATGAGCGCAAGCAGAGGCGAGACGATCACCGTCGGGCCGCTGCCGCGCTTGCGCAGCAGCGAGGTGGCGACGAAGTACACCGCAGATTTGCCCCAGCCGGTGCGCTGGACGACGAGGGCCCGGCGCTTGTCCGCGACGAGCGCCTCAATCGCCCGCCACTGGTCCTCGCGCAGCCGGGCGCCGCCGGTGGCGTCACCGACGAGGCGGGCGAGAACCGAATCGGCCGAGGACCTGAGGTCTGCGTTGCTCATGCCCCCATGCAACCTGATGGCTCTGACATTGCCCAATGCGGGCGCCGGCCTGTGGATAACTTTATCCACAGGGGTCGCGCGGTGAGGGCTGCCGCGGGACCGTCGTGCCATGACCAAGCACCAAGAATCCACCGGGCCGTCCTCCGAGCAGCAGATCACCCTGCGCAGCCCGGCCGAACTCGCCGATGCCCTGCCGTACTTGATGGGCTTCCACCCGACCGAATCAATCGTCATGGTCGCGCTGCACGGGAGTCGTGGCCGCTTCGGCGGACGGCTGCGGCTCGGCATCCCCCGCGCGCCGGGGGAGTGGGCGCAGACCGCGGAACAGCTCGCCGACTGCCTGGTGACCGGCAGCGAACGCCGTGGTGCGCGCCCCGAAGGCATCATCGTCTTCCTCTGCCTGGACCCGGCGGAGGGCGAAACCGGGCAGCAGGTGATGGAGCGGCTGCGGCCCCTCGCTCAGCGGCTGCGCACCGCATGCGGCGCGCTGGAGGTGCCGGTGCTCGAGGCGCTGTGCATCTCCGACGGACGCTACTGGTCCTTCTGCTGTCCCGATACGCGGTGCTGTCCGCCCGAGGGAAGCGCGCTGGCCCTCCCCGGGACGTCCGTCATGGCGGCGGCGGCCACTTACGCGGGAGTGCAGGTGCGGGGTTCGCTGAAGGAGATGGAGGCGCGCCTGGCGCCGTGGGGCGGCCCTGCTGCGGTGGAACAGGAGCTCGCCCTGGACGCCGCAGGGGCCGCGCTGGTGCCCAGGATCCTGGGCGGGGCGGACCGCGAGCAGGTCGGCTCCGAAACCCTCGGGCTGGCGCGGGCGCTGATGACGAGGTTCGAAGGGGCGCCGGCACCGGTGTCCGGACCGGAAGCGGATCGGTGGGACGACGGGTTGCTCACCCATGACGAGGCCGCGACGGTCATCCTCGGCCTTCAGGACCGGGTGACCCGCGACATCGCCGCGGAATGGATGGAGGGCCCCGAGGCGCAGCCGGCGCTGCGGCTCTGGCGGGCACTGGCGCGCCGCTGTGTCGGTCCGTACGCGGAACATGGCGCGCCGCCGCTCACCCTGGCCGGTTGGGTCGCCTGGTCGACCGGCGACGAACCGGGCGCGCGGGTCACCCTCGGCGTGGCACTGCGCGTCGACTCCGAGTACCACTTTGCCCAGCTACTGCACCATGCCTGCAACGAAGGCCTGGACCCGGAGGCCCTGCGCCGCTGCCTGCGGAGCGAGCGGGACCAGCGGGAGACCCCGGCTCACGCCAAGTCGGCGAGGAGGCGCCCACCGGTCCCCAAGAGCCCGGCCAGGCTCAGGACCCGTCCCGGAGGTGTGGCGCCGCAGGCCCGTGCGCGCCGCCGGACGGGGCAGCGCGGGGTCAGGAGCGAGCAGTGAGGTCGCGTACGCCGGGCCGGCGGGCCCGCCACACTGCGGCCGTGACCAGCTCACCGGCCTCGCCGTTCAGCTGTGTGGTGGAAGGGGGCGACCCGCGCCGCCGACCGGTGAAACCGTCCGCAGTGCAGACAAGGCGACCCATGGCCCACCTCGTTCCCTCCGCCCGCCGTTCAGCCGCAGGACACACTCCCGTACCGGCCGGGAAGCCGCCGGCACCCGGGCGGCGCCGTCCCGGGGAGCTGCCGCCGGTGCACGCCTCCCTCATCTGTGTCGCTGTGCCGTTCCTCGCGATCTCCGCGGAACACGGCCAGCTGACGGGAGAGGGCCTGGAGGGCGTCTACCGGTCCGGCCGTCGGCTGCTCTCCCGCTGCCGTCTGCTGGTGGCGGGCCGCGAACCGGTAGCCGTGCAGGGCAGACAAGTCTCCGCCGACCGTGCCCGATTCGTCTCCATCGTGCGCACGGCGTCCGACGGCGGACCCGACCCCGACATCAGCGTGGAACGGCTTCGGTACGCGGACGGCACGGAGCGGATCACCCTGCGCAGCGCCGCGGGCCGCCATCTGCGCCTGCCGGTGGAGATCTCACTGGGCACCGATCTCGCGGAGCTGAGCGCGATCGCCGCAGGCCGGTCCGGCCCTGAACTGCCCGCATCCGTCCATGCCGCCGGCCTGCGCTGGACGTCCGCGGGGGCGCAGGCCGTAATCACCGCGGACCCGCCTCCCGACGACGCCCTGGCCTCTGCCGGGCTGCTGCGCTGGGAGCTGGAGCTTGCTCCCGGAGCGAGCCGGACCATCGAGCTGCGGACCGGCCGGGACCGGTCGGCCAGGACTTCGGGCGGCCCCGCGACCGTCCTGGCACCCGCCCGGGCAGAGGCGGACGACCCCCGCGCAGAGGCACTCTTCGGCACCAGCCTCGACGACCTGCGCGCGCTACTGCTCCGGGCCCCCGCCCATCCCTGCGACGCGTATCTGGCGGCCGGAGCGCCGTGGCGGTGTGGCCTCGCGCCCGCCGAAGCGCTGTGGGCGGCGCGGATGGCACTGCCGCTCGGCACCCGGCTGGCCGCGGACACCCTGCGTACGCTCGCCCGCACCCAACTGACCGGATCCGGACGGGATTCCGGGCGCATCCCCGGCCCGCTGAGAGCAGCGGGACCGCATCTCCCGCCGAGCTGTACGGGCATGGAGGCGACCCTCGCGTTCCCCGTTGTGCTCGCCGAGGCCAGGCGCTGGGGGTTGCCGGAGCGGGACGTTGAGGAACTGCTCCCGGCCGCCGAGCGCTGCCTTGGCTGGCTGCGCTCCGCGGCCGGGGACGGTGCACTCCTCCCGGAACCGCTCCCGGCCGGCCCGCGGCGGTGCGAGACCCAGGCCCATGCCCACCGGGCCGCACTGCTCGGCGCCGAGCTTCTCGCGGAGTGCGGCCGGGTGGGTGCCGACGGTCTGCGCGAATGGGCGGGAGCGCTGCGCCGGCGGTTCCGGGAGGCGTTCTGGTTCGAGGACCGGGCGGGCGGACGACCGGCCGCCGCGCTCAGCCCAGACGGCCGGCCGATGCCCTGCCTCGGCAGCGGAGCGGTACACCTGCTGGACACCGGCCTGCTCGGATCAGGACGGCTCGCCGCCGGCCTGCTGGACGGGGCGCAGACCGAGCAGCTGGCCAGGCTGCTCGGCAGTCCTGCGATGGATTCCGGGTGGGGGCTGCGCAGCCTGGGCAGCAGGGAGCCCGGCTACAACCCCTTCGGTCACCGCGGCGGCGCGGTGCGTGTGCACGAGACGGCTGTTGCCGTCGCAGGACTCGCGGCCGCCGGCTACGAGAAGGAGGCGTGCGCCCTGCTGAGGGGCGTGCTGGACGCCGCCGAGACCTTCGGCCATCGGCTCCCTGAGATGTACGCGGGAGAGCAGCGCACGGCCGGCGGCGCCCCACTGCCGCACCCGGCGGCCTGCCGCCCGGCTGCGGTCTCCGCAGCCGCCGGGATCCATCTGCTCGCCACGCTGGCCGGCATCCGCCCCGACGCACCGGCGGGGACGGTCGCGTTCACTCCGGTGCGCAGTGCCCCGCTCGGGGCTCTGCAGCTGTCCGAACTGAGGGTCGCGGGAGAGCCCTTCGCCGTACGCGTCAGCAGGCTCGGGCTCGTGATGGTCGAGGAGGCAGCCGATGGGCTTCAGCTCGGGGTGTGAAGCGGTGCGACGGGGAGTGAAGCGGATCGCCAAACGACTGTTTATCGTCAGGCAGACGACTATGATCGCGGCATGTCCCCCTACGACCCGTCGGCCTTTCCGCCCTTCGCCGTCACTGTCGACCTGGTCGTGCTCACGGTGCGGCGGCACGCGCTCTGCGCGCTCGTGGTCCGCCGAGGTGAGCCGCCGTTCCAGGGCCGGTGGGCGCTGCCTGGCGGCTTTGTCCGGGGCGACGAGGATCTGGCGGCGGCGGCCGCGCGGGAGCTCGCCGAGGAGACCGGGCTGTGCGCCCACGACCCCGCCACCCCGGTGTCCGGCAACGGCGCCCACCTCGAGCAGCTCGCCACGTACGGCGACCCCGAGCGCGACCCGCGGATGCGCGTGGTCAGCGTCGCGCATCTGGCGCTCGCACCCGACCTCCCCGCACCCCGGGCCGGCGGGGACGCCGACAGCGTGCGCTGGGCTCCTGTCGAAGCGCTGCTCAACCAGGAAGGTGGCTTCGGCCGGGAGGGAGAGCAGCCTGCCCCGCTCGCCTTCGATCACGCGCAGATCCTCGCGGACGGGGTGGAGCGCGCCCGGTCCAAGATCGAGTACTCCTCGCTCGCCACCGCCTTCTGCCCCCCGGAGTTCACCGTGGGAGAGCTGCGCCGGGTGTACGAAGCGGTCTGGGGTGTCGTGCTCGATCCCCGGAACTTCCACCGCAAGGTGACCGGGACTCCCGGCTTCCTGGTGCCGGCGGGCGGCACCACGACCCGTCAGGGCGGCCGGCCCGCACAGTTGTTCAGGGCCGGGGGAGCGACTGTGCTCAATCCGCCGATGCTCCGCCCAGAGGTCTGACACCCGCGGCCCGCTCGCTGCACTAAAAGTCGGAAATGTCGCGTTATCTTGCTGCGGTAACCACTCTGCCGCCGAGCGGTCTCACCTCCCGCGAGAGAAGCGATGCTCCAGGCCATCGGACTGACCAGCGCCCCCCGCCGAGATCTCCCGCCAGCCGTGGACGACCTCACCTTCGAGGCACGGCCCGGCCGGGTCACGGCCCTCCTGGGTGCCCCGGATTCGGGCAAGACCACCGTGCTGCGGCTGATGCTCGAACTCGAACCCGGCCGCGGTGTCACGTACTTCCGTGGACGCCCCCTGCACCGCATCGCCCACCCGGCCCGGGAGGTCGGCGTGCTGCTCGGAGACGTACCTGGGCACCCCGCGCGTACCGTCCGCAGCCAGCTCCGCATGCTCTGCGCGGCCTCCGGCGTCCCGGCGTCCCGGGCCGACGACATGCTCGAAGTCGTCGGTATCTCAGGGCTCCGCGACCAGAGGCTGGGCACCCTCTCGCTCGGCATGGACCGCCGGCTGGGGCTGGCCGCCGCGCTGTTGGGCGACCCGTGCACTCTCGTCCTCGACGAGCCCGCCGACGGTCTCTCGCTGCGCGAGCAGAGCTGGCTGCACGGTTTGCTGCGCGGCCACGCCGCACACGGCGGCACGGTCCTGTTCACCACCGCCGACCCCAAGGAGGCGGCGCGGACGGCCGACCGTGTCGTCACCATCGACGAAGGGCGGCTGGTCGCCGATCAGGAGGCCGTCGACTTCGCCCGCACCCGGCTCCGTCCCCGCGTCGCCGTGCGGACGCCGCACGCCGCCAGACTCGCGGACCTCGTCGCACGGGAGGCGCGGGCGGCCCAGCGCTCCGTCGAGGTGGTCGCCGAGGACGGCAACCGTCTCTCGGTGTACGGCAGCAGTTGCGCCATCATCGGCGAAACCGCCTTCCGGCACGGCATCCTCGTCCACCAACTCGCCGACGAGGTAGGTGATTCCGGCCCGACCGCAGCCTCCGCCGTCCCAGGCCCGTCCGGCCCGTCCGGCCGGTCCGGCGCCGAGGAGTCACTCGCTCCCCCGGCGCTGCCGCATCCGGTCCGCAACCCGCTGCGCCCCTTCCGTTACGAGCTGCGCCGCGTCGCCGGGGTCAGGACGGCACCCCTGGTGGCGGCGGTCGTCCTCGCCAGCTCCGTCGTCATCGCCGTCCTCCTCGCCCGCACCGGCCACACCCCGTTGCCGCAGGTGTTCGCGGCCTGGCCGGAGTTCTTCCCGCTGCCGCCCGCCGCCCTCGGCGCGGGTCTCCTGGGCGCACTGGCCTTCGGTGAGGAATTCCGCTATCCCGCCCTCGCCGCCGACCGCGGCACCGTCCCCCGCCGCCTCGGCCTGCTCTTGGCCAAGCTCACTGTCTCCGCCGGAGTCGCGCTGCTGCTCGCCGGCCTCTCCGCCGCCGCTGCCATGACGGCGGTGCGCCTCGTGTACGGGGGAGATGTGACACAGCTCCCCGCCGACTGGGTCCCGCTCGCCTCGAGTTGGGCGGGCCTCACCATCGGCTGCGCCTGGGCCGGCCTGCTGGCTGCCGGCGTCTTCCGCGCGACGGCGGCCGGACTGGCCGCGGTACTCGCGGTGCCGGTGCTGGTCGTCCCACTCGTACACAAGGCGATCGCCCATCCGTCCGCCCGTTCGGCGGTCGGATTTCCGGCCCGGCTGCGGGAACTGGCGTGGGTGGAGTGGCCGCACGCAGCGGACCGTTGGCTGGTGGCCGCGATGCGCGTCATGTCACAACCGGTCGGCGCGGCACTCACTTTGTCACTTGTAGCTCTGCTTTGCGCGTATCTGTTCACAGGCCTTCGCAGTAGGGCCCGTTGGTGACCGTCTAGCGGTCACACCCTGCCGAACTGGCCACAGCTTCCCGGAGAACGCCCGGTTCTTTCCGATAAGGCGTCAATTGTGGGGGTGGCTGCGATCACCCTTTCGTGTGCTTTTCACCAAAGACCTCAAGGGGCGCCGGAGCCACGCCGACAAAGGATGCGTGAGTACCCTTGCGCACACCATGATGACCGCCGCCCGCCACGCAGACGCAGGCCTCGTAGGCCCGGGCGATCTCGACCGCTACCCCTACGCGGAGGCGCCCGGCCCCGACCGCGTCGGTGCCCCCCACTGGGACGGCGCGGACGTGGAGTTGGGCCGGGTGGGCCGACGCGCGGCGGGCAGCCGCGGCCGCGGACTGCACGGCCAACTCGTCCAGCAACTGGGCCAGATGATCGTCTCGGGCGACCTCGGCGCGGACCGTCCGCTCGTCCCTGAAGAGATCGGCCAGCGCTTCGAGGTCTCCCGCACAGTCGTACGCGAATCGCTTCGCGTCCTCGAGGCCAAGGGCCTCGTCAGCGCCCGCCCCAACGTCGGCACCCGCGTGCGTCCGGTCAGCGACTGGAACCTGCTGGACCCGGACATCATCGAGTGGCGGGCGTTCGGGCCGCAGCGCGACGATCAGCGCCGTGAGCTGAACGAGCTGCGCTGGACCATCGAGCCGCTCGCCGCCCGCCTCGCCGCGGGACACGGCCGCCAGGACATCCAGCAGCGTCTCACCGACATGGTCGAGATCATGGGCCACGCTCTCGCGCAGGCCGACTCGGTCACCTTCGCCCGGGCCGACGCCGAATTCCACTCGCTGCTGATCCAGGTCGCGGGAAACCGCATGCTCGAGCATCTGTCCGGGATCGTCTCCGCCGCCCTCCAGGTCTCCGGCAGCCCCGTCACGGCCTGCGACCGCCCCAGTGAGACCTCGGTCGCCCACCACGCCCGGATCGCCGACGCCCTCGCGTCCGGAGACGCCCAGGGAGCCGAGTCCGCGATGCGCCAGCTGCTCACCGTCCACCCGGAGGTGGAGCGCGTGGTGCCCGCACCGCGCGAGCACTGACGGGCAAGCCCGGCCAGGTCGCGTGCCTGGCGGCAGTACCGCGTAGACGAACCGTGTGTCGCCGGGCCCCGTGGGGGCCCGGCGACACCATTGTGTGGGGTCTATCCTCGTATTTGCCGCTTTGATTGCTTACGGGGTGTGACTCGGGCCACGCAGATTGGGCGTAACGCTCTGCGTAGCAGCGCGATGACCTAAGAGGTGATGGCCGAGGAGGGAATACAGCAGCCGCTCAGGGCGCTGTGCAGCTCCGCGGCCCCAGCCCGCGCCGTCGGCCCATTCCCAGTCGGCGGTCGTCGGCTCCGGTCCAGCAGAGGACGGGGCCGGAAGCCGTTTCCATCGTTCCGAGAGGTTGTTCGTGTCGGCCAGCACATCCCGTACGCTCCCGCCGGAGATCGCCGAGTCCGAGTCTGTCATGGCGCTCATCGAGCGGGGAAAGGCTGAGGGGCAGATCGCCGGCGATGACGTGCGTCGGGCCTTCGAGGCTGACCAGATTCCGCCAACCCAGTGGAAGAATGTTCTGCGCAGCCTCAACCAGATCCTCGAGGAAGAGGGTGTGACGCTGATGGTCAGTGCCGCGGAGTCGCCCAAGCGCACCCGTAAGAGCGTCGCAGCGAAGAGCCCCGCCAAGCGCACCGCCACGAAGACCGTCCCGGCGAAGACGGCCGCGGCCAAGACCGTGGCCGCCACCGCGGCCCCGGAGCTGGACGAGACGGTGGACGCCCCGGCGGACGAGGCCGCTGCCGTGCCCGCGAAGAAGGCTGCCGCCAAGAAGACGGCGGCGAAGAAGGCCGCGCCCGCGAAGAAGACAGCGGCCAAGAAGACGGCGGCGAAGAAGACCGCCGCCAAGAAGTCCGACGAGGTCCTCGACGAGGAGCCCGTCGAGGAGACCCCCGGCACCGGCGGCAAGGCCGGGGCCGAGGAGGAGGAAGAGGGCGGCGAGAGCAAGGGCTTCGTCCTCTCCGACGACGACGAGGACGACGCTCCGGCCCAGCAGGTCGCTGTCGCAGGTGCCACCGCCGACCCGGTCAAGGACTACCTCAAGCAGATCGGCAAGGTCCCCCTCCTCAACGCGGAGCAGGAGGTCGAGCTCGCCAAGCGCATCGAGGCCGGTCTCTTCGCCGAGGACAAGCTGGCGAACTCCGACAAGCTCGCACCGAAGCTCAAGCGCGAGCTGGAGATCATCGCCGAGGACGGCCGCCGAGCCAAGAACCACCTCCTGGAGGCCAACCTCCGCCTGGTCGTCTCGCTGGCCAAGCGCTACACCGGCCGCGGCATGCTCTTCCTGGACCTGATCCAGGAGGGCAACCTGGGTCTGATCCGCGCGGTGGAGAAATTCGACTACACCAAGGGCTACAAGTTCTCCACGTACGCCACCTGGTGGATCCGGCAGGCGATCACCCGCGCCATGGCCGACCAGGCCCGCACCATCCGTATCCCGGTGCACATGGTCGAGGTCATCAACAAGCTCGCCCGTGTCCAGCGCCAGATGCTCCAGGACCTGGGCCGCGAGCCCACCCCGGAGGAGCTGGCCAAGGAACTCGACATGACCCCGGAGAAGGTCATCGAGGTCCAGAAGTACGGCCGCGAGCCGATCTCGCTGCACACCCCGCTCGGCGAGGACGGCGACAGCGAGTTCGGCGACCTCATCGAGGACTCCGAGGCGGTCGTTCCGGCCGACGCGGTGAGCTTCACGCTCCTCCAGGAGCAGCTGCACTCGGTGCTGGACACCCTCTCCGAGCGTGAGGCGGGCGTCGTGTCGATGCGCTTCGGCCTCACCGACGGCCAGCCGAAAACGCTGGACGAGATCGGCAAAGTCTACGGCGTGACGCGCGAGCGCATCCGCCAGATCGAGTCCAAGACCATGTCGAAGCTGCGCCACCCGTCGCGCTCGCAGGTGCTGCGCGACTACCTCGACTAGGTCGCCACGGCAGTTCCGCCGAGGGCCCGGAGTCTCGCCTACGAGACGCCGGGCCCTCGGCGTTCGCAGGTGCGCCCGACGCCATGGCGGTCGACTCTGGGTGAGCAATGCACACACAGAGTCAGGAGGCAGTCATGCGTCGCCCCCTTGCCCGAGCCATGATGGGTGCACTGGCCATGCTGGCCGGGGCGGTCGGCTCCCCGCTGATCTCCACCGCCCCGGCCGTCGCCGACGGAGTCGTCATCGGCGGCCGTCCAGTGAGCCTCAACGAGAGCCCGTGGGTCGTCGCCCTCTCCAGCCGTGACCGGTTCGGAGGTATCAGGGCCGGACAGTTCTGCGGGGGCGTGGTGGTGGCCCCCAGGAAAGTGCTGACCGCTGCCCACTGCCTGAGTCAGGAGGCGCTCGGCGTGCCCCTCGGGGCGGTCCGCGACCTGAAGGTCGTCGCGGGCAGGGTCGAGCTGCTCGGGGCCGGCGGGCGTGAGATCCCGGTGAGCGGTACTTGGATCAATCCGGCGTACGACACCGCCTCGAACGCCGGTGATCTTGCCGTGCTGACGCTCTCCGAGGCGGTACCCGCCGCCGGCGTACTGCCGATGGCGGGGCCGGGAGACCCCGTGTACGCGCCGCGGGCGGGAGCGGTCGTCTACGGCTGGGGGGACATGACCGGGGCCGGGAGCTACGCCTACTCGCTCCGCTCGGCCGAGGTCAGCGTGCTGCCGGACAAGGTGTGTGAGGCGGCGTACCCCGGCAACGCCTACGGCAGGTATCTCGCGGCGTCGATGCTGTGTGCCGGTGATCCGCAGGGTGGGCGGGACGCCTGCCAGGGAGACAGCGGCGGACCGCTGGTCGCGCGGGGCCGGCTCATCGGCCTGGTTTCCTGGGGCCGTGGCTGCGGCCGTGCGGACAGCCCGGGCGTCTATACGCGGATCGCACCGCTGGCGGCCGCGGTGGCGGCACAGGGCCGGTCAGGCCGCTGACAGGGGCCGGCAGGGGCTGATCAGGGGCGGGCTGATCAGGGGCAGCAGCCCCTCGCCCCGTCACGGCGTACCAGAACGGGCGGCCTCCCTGACATACCGGGAGTGCCGCCCGTAGCCCGGTCCGGGACCGGTACTGGCTCGTCGTGGGTGCGAGGTCTCAGTGTTCCTCTTCGTCGGCGGAGGCCGGGGCGGCCGTCAGCCGCTCAGTCTCATCCTGTATTTCAGCGGCGATCTTCTTGAGTTCCGGCTCAAACTTGCGTCCGTGGTGGGCGCAGAAGAGCAGTTCACCGCCGCTCATCAGGACGACACGCAGGTATGCCTGGGCTCCGCAACGGTCGCATCGGTCAGCGGCCGTCAGGGGGCTCGCGGGGGTCAGAACAGTAGTCACGTCGCCTCTTCTCTAGCTCGACGAGCTGTCGTACCAGGGTCAACATCCAACCAGGCCGAAAACGTTCCCGCTCACGGCTTTTCCTCGAAACTTCCTTCCGAAGTGGCTGGCTGCTGCCGGTTGGCGGCGAATGGGCCGTATCGCTTAGCTCTACGGTTTCGCATTGCTTGTCTCGGTCTTCCTCCCGGCCGGCTTGCCGGTTGTTCATGAGGACGTGCCCGGAGCCTAAATGGTTCATGCCTGGAAGGGAACGTGATGTTTGCTTCACTCCATCGAGGGATCGAACATTCATACGACTCTGGACTACTCTGAGGGTTCACGAGGGTGGCGTTACATCGGCTCTACCAGGCCTCGGTACCCTCTGACGGGCGACCCAGCCATCCCTGGGCCCGACCGGGCCATATAAAGAAATTCAGCGAGGAGCGAACTGCGTGACCGCCGACACGTCCGTGCCTTCCACTGCGCTGCTGACCGGAGCAGACCGTGACGGCTCCAACTACACCGCGCGGCACCTTCTCGTCCTCGAAGGCCTCGAGGCGGTCCGCAAGCGCCCGGGCATGTATATCGGGTCCACCGACAGCCGCGGCCTGCTCCACTGCCTCTGGGAGATCATCGACAACTCCGTCGACGAAGCCCTCGGTGGCTATTGTGACCACATCGAGGTCGTCCTGCACGAGGACGGCTCCGTGGAGGTCAAGGACAACGGCCGGGGCATCCCGGTGGACGTCGAGCCGAAGACCGGGCTGTCCGGCATCGAGGTCGTCATGACCAAACTGCACGCCGGCGGCAAGTTCGGCGGCGGCTCCTACGCGGCCTCCGGCGGCCTGCACGGTGTGGGCGCCTCCGTGGTCAACGCCCTCTCCGCCCGGCTGGACGTCGAGGTCGACCGCAACAGCGCCACGCACTCGATCAGCTTCCGCCGCGGGGTCCCCGGCATCTTCACCGAGCAGGGCCCCGACGCGCCCTTCGACCCGGCGAACGGGCTGCGCAAGGGCAAGCGCGTGCCCAAGACCCGCACCGGTACGCGCGTGCGCTACTGGGCCGACCGGCAGATCTTCCTCAAGGACGCCAAGCTCTCCCTGGAGACGCTGTACCAGCGCGCCCGGCAGACCGCGTTCCTGGTGCCCGGACTGACCATCGTGGTCCGCGACGAGCGCGGCATCGACGGGGCAGGCAAGACCGAGGAGACGTTCCGCTTCGACGGCGGCATCAGTGAATTCTGCGAGTACCTCGCGCAGGACAAGGCCGTCTGCGACGTGCTCCGGCTGACCGGATCGGGCACCTTCAAGGAGACCGTCCCGGTCCTCGACGACCGCGGTCACATGACCCCGGCCGAGGTCACCCGCGAGCTCGGTGTCGACATCGCCCTGCGCTGGGGCACCGGGTACGACGCGCAGGTCAAGTCCTTCGTCAACATCATCGCCACCCCCAAGGGCGGCACGCACGTGTCCGGCTTCGAGCGCTCGATCACCAAGACCGTCAACGAGGTGCTGCGCTCCGCCAAGTTGCTGCGCGTCGCCGAGGACGACGTCGTCAAGGACGACGCCATGGAGGGGCTCACGGCGGTCGTGACCGTACGACTGGCCGAGCCGCAGTTCGAGGGCCAGACCAAGGAGGTCCTGGGCACCTCGGCGGCCACACGTATCGTCGCGGGCGTCGTCGCCAAGGAGCTGAAGGCGTTCCTGACCTCCACCAAGCGGGACGACAAGCAGCAGGCCCGCTCGGTCATGGAGAAGATCGTCGCGGCCGCCCGTACGCGGATCGCCGCCCGCCAGCACAAGGAGGCGCAGCGCCGTAAGACCGCGCTGGAGTCCTCCTCGCTGCCCGCCAAGCTCGCGGACTGCCGCAGCGACGACGTGGACCGCAGCGAGCTCTTCATCGTCGAGGGCGACTCGGCGCTGGGTACGGCCAAGCTCGCCCGGAACTCCGAGTTCCAGGCGCTGCTGCCGATCCGCGGCAAGATCCTCAACGTCCAGAAGTCCTCCGTCTCGGACATGCTGAAGAACACCGAGTGCGGCGCGATCATCCAGGTCATAGGGGCGGGCTCGGGCCGGACCTTCGACATCGACGCCGCCCGCTACGGCAAGATCGTGCTGCTGGTCGACGCCGACGTCGACGGCGCGCACATCCGCTGCCTGCTGCTCACACTCTTCCAGCGCTACATGCGTCCCATGGTCGAGGCGGGCCGCGTGTTCGCCGCCGTGCCGCCGCTGCACCGGATCGAGCTGATCCAGCCCAAGAAGGGCCAGGACAAGTACGTCTACACGTACTCGGACAGCGAGCTGCGCACCACACTGCTGGAGTTCCAGCGCAAGGGTGTGCGCTTCAAGGACTCCATCCAGCGCTACAAGGGCCTCGGTGAGATGGACGCCGACCAGCTGGCGGAGACCACGATGGATCCGCGGCACCGCACCCTGCGGCGCATCAACATCGGCGACCTGGACTCGGCCGAGCAGGTCTTCGACCTGCTCATGGGCAACGAGGTGGCACCCCGCAAGGAGTTCATCACCAGTTCGGCCGCGACCTTGGACCGCTCGCGCATCGACGCGTGACCGCAGGGCAGGTTCCGGGGCGGGGTTCCGGCGGATCCATCACCTAATGGGGTGAAGAGCGGGGAGAGGAGAGTCCGGGATCTTCCCGTTCTGCACATCCTTGGGCACGCGGCCAGCGCGGCGGCGGGCAAGGAGAGTGCGGTGGAGAAGCACGAAGGGCGTGATGCCGGAACGATCCGGCTGGACGACCCCTGGTACGACGCGCTCGCCTCCGGCTGGGGCGAGCCGGCCGGTGCGGGCGCTCCCACGAGCGCCACCGCGTCCGCACCGTCGCCCGCTCCCGCCGGCCCGGACCAGGGCCACAGCGCGGCCGACATCTATCTGGAGGTGCAGCGCAGCGCGGCCTTCCAGGAGGTGCGCAGCCGCTACCGCAGGTTCGTCGTCCCCGCGGTCCTCGCCTTCTTCACCTGGTACGTGGCCTACGTCGTCGCCGCGACCACGGCACCGGCACTGATGGCGCGTCCCGTCGCCGGAGCGGTCAACGTCGCCATGCTGGCCGGGCTGGGGCAGTTCCTCTCCACCTTCCTACTCACCTGGGCGTACGCACGGCACGCGCGGCTGCGCCGGGACCGGGCCGCACTCGACCTCCGCTGGACGGTTTTCGAGGAGCAGCGAGCTCAGGAACTGACCCGGGGGACCGGGCGTTGAGCAGCGACCACCAGACCCTCGCGCTCCTGCTGTTCAGCGCGTTCATCGCCGTGACCCTGGCGATCACGACCTGGGTGAGCCGCAACCGGCGTGGTTCCGCGGAGGAGTTCTACGCGGGAGGGCGGCTGTTCTCCCCTATGGAGAACGGTTTCGCCATCGCAGGCGACTACATGTCCGCGGCTTCGTTCCTCGGTATCTCCGGCCTGATCGCGCTCTTCGGCTACGACGGCCTGCTGTACTCCGTCGGCTTCCTCGTGGCGTGGCTCGTGGTGCTGCTTCTGGTCGCCGAACTCGTCCGCAACTGCGGCCGGTTCACCCTCGCCGACGTGGTCGCCGCCCGGATGACCGAACGCCCGGTGCGGATCGCCGCGGGCACGTCGGCCGTCACCGTCTCCGTGCTGTATCTGGTCGCACAGATGGTCGGTGCGGGCAGCCTGGTGGCGCTGCTGCTGGGCGGGACGAGCGAAGCCGCCCGCACCTGGACGGTTGTCGGTGTGGGTGCGCTGATGGTGATCTATGTGTCCTTCGGCGGTATGCGGGCGACCACCTGGATCCAGATCGTCAAAGCCGTACTGCTGATGGGCGGCGCGATCGCGCTCACCGTGCTCGTACTCGTCCGCTTCCACGGCGACTTCAACCAGTTGCTGGTCTCCGCCGCCGACCGCAGCGGACACGGCAAGGACTTCCTGGCCCCCGGCCTCAAGTACGGCGGGGACTGGACCGCGCGCTTCGACTTCATCAGCCTCGGGCTCGCGCTCGTCCTCGGTACGGCCGGTCTGCCGCACATCCTGTCGCGCTTCTACACCGTGCCGACCGCCCGGGCAGCCCGCCGATCGGTCGTCTGGGCCATCGGACTCATCGGCAGCTTCTATCTGATGACGATCGTGCTCGGATTCGGCGCGGCCTCGGTGGTCGGGCCGGATGAGGTACGTGCCTCGAACGCCGCAGGGAACACGGCAGTTCCGCTGCTCGCGCTGGATCTGGGCGGAGGTCCGGGTTCCACTGGCGGAACGGTTCTCTTCGCGGTGGTCTCCGCGATCGCCTTCGCCACGATCCTGGCTGTCGTCGCCGGCATCACCCTCGCCTCGTCCGCCTCCGTCGCGCATGACCTCTACGCCTCACTCAGGCGCCGCCATGCCAAGCAGCACAGCGAGGTCGCCGTGGCGAGGGCGGCGGCGGTGGGGATCGGAGCGGCCGCCATCGGACTCGGACTGCTCGCCCAGGACCTCAATGTGGCGTTCCTGGTCGGTCTCGCCTTCGCCGTCGCGGCCTCGGCGAACCTGCCGGTGCTGCTGTACTCGCTGTTCTGGCGCGGCTTCACCACGGGCGGCGCGGTCTGGTCGGTGTACGGGGGACTCGTGCCGGCGGTGCTGCTGGTGCTGTTCTCGCCCGTGGTGTCGGGCAGCCCGGACGCCCTGTTCCCCGGCGTCGACTTCCATGTGTTCCCGCTGCAGAACCCCGGCCTGGTCTCGATTCCGCTGGGCTTCCTGGCCGGCTGGATCGGCACCGTCACCTCGCACGAGCTCCCGGACGAGGCCAAGCACGCGGAGACAGAAGTCCGTTCACTGACCGGGGCCGGAGCGGTCTAGCGCTCAGCGTCCCTATGAGGGGCTGGACGCCCAGGTGTAGCGGTGCTCCGGGCGGCCCGTCTCGCCGTATTTGAGGCCGAGCCGGACCCGGCCGGTTCGCTCCAGCAGCTTGAGACAGCGCTGCGCGGTTTGTCGGCTCAGCTCCGCCCGCTCCCGATCTGCTGGGCGGAGAGCGGGCCTTCGGCCGTCAGCAGTACCTGGCGCACCACCTCCGCGGTGGCGGGGGAGTGACCCTTCGGCAGCTCGGCGGGGCCCGCGTGGGCCGTCGCGAGGGCCCCGAAGATCCGGTCCACCTGGTCCTGTTCGGCCTCGCCGCCCTCGTCCAGGGTGCGGCGGGCGCAGCACGGCGTACGCCTCGAGTCTGGCCCGCAGCCCGGCGAAGGCGAACGGCTTCACGAGGTACTGGAGGGCTCCGTGGCGCATGGCCGAATGGACGGTGGCGACATCACGGGCCGCGGTCACCATGATCACATCGGTGTGGTGCCCGAGCCGGCGCAGCCTCCGTGCGAGCGCGAGTCCGTTCTCGTCCGGGACGTAGTGGTCGAGCAGGACGAGATCGACCGGGACCCGCTCGATGACGGCGAGCGCCTCGGCCGCGGAGTACACCTGGCCGGTTACCCGGAAGCCAGGAACCTTCTCCACGTATGCGGCGTTGATCTGGGCAACCCGATTGTCGTCGTCCACGACCAGTACTTCGATCACACGGCTCACACCGTTCATGGTGCCCCCTCGGCCGCCGCTGCCAGCCCGGCGTCGGTCAGCGCTTCGGGCAGTACGACGGAGAACTCCGCGCCTCCGTCCGGCCCCGTGGTGACCCGCGCGCTGCCGCCCTGCCGCTCCGCCAGCCTGCGCACCATGGCGAGGCCGAGGCCGCGCTTGCCGTGCGCCGGGACCTCCTTGGTGGACCAGCCCTCGGTAAAGATCAACCCGCGCTGCTCCTCGGGGACGCCGGGCCCGCTGTCGCAGACCCGGAGGACGGCCGTACGCCCCTCGGCGCGCAGCTCGACCTCGACCCGGGGGTCCGCGGAGCCCGCCGAGGCGTCCAGCGCGTTGTCGACGAGGTTGCCGACGATCGTGACCAGGCCCCCCGGGTCCACCAGCCGGTCGGGGAGGCGGGTGGCGGCCGAAACGGTCAGGGAGACACCTCGCTCCGCGGCGACCGTCGCCTTGCCGACCAGCAGCGCGGCCAGCAGCGGATCGTGCACCCTCTCGGTGACCTGCTCCGCCGTGGCGCGGTGGACGCCCACGACCTCCGTCACGAACTCCACCGCCTCCTCGTGCATCTCCAGCTCGAGCAGACCGAGGAGGGTGTGCATCCGGTTGGCGTGCTCGTGATCCTGCGCGCGCAGCGCGTCGATCAGGCCCCGGGTCGAGTCCAGCTCACGGCCCAGCTGCTCCAGCTCCGTGCGGTCGCGCAGAGTGGCGACGGCGCCTCCGTCGTCCGTGGGCATCCGGTTGGCCACCAGGACGCGGCGGCCACGGACGGTCAGCAGGTCCTTGCCCGCGATCCGGCCCGCCAGCACGTCAGTCGTGCGGCCGGCGCCGAGCACCTCGTCGAGCGGCCGTCCAGTGGCCTCGGGGCCGAGCCCGAGCAGCCGCTGGGCCTCGTCGTTCATCAGCCGTACGCGGCCGCCGGCGTCCAGCGCGACGACGCCCTCCCGGATGGAGTGCAGCATCGCCTCGCGCTCGGCCAGCAGGGCGGTGATATCGGAAAAGGCCAGGTCATGGGTCTGCCGCTGGATCCTGCGGGAGATCAGATATGCGGCGATGGCGCCGACCGCGAGGGCCCCTCCCGCGTAGGCGAACAAGCCCGGGATCGCGGCCAGCAGCCGGTTGCGGACGCTGTCGTACTCGATGCCGACCGAGACGGCGCCCACGATCCGGTCCGACGCGTCACGCAGCGGGACCTTGCCGCGCGCGGAGCGGCCGAGCGTACCGCTGTCGATCTCCATGACCTCGCGGCCGGCCAGCGGCTCGCTGGGGTCGGTGGAGACGAGCCGGCCTATCTCGCGGGTGTTGGGGTGCGACCAGCGCACACCCCGCCGGTCGACGACCACGACGTACTCGGCCCCGGTGGCGACCCTGATCCGCTCTGCCTCGCCCTGTACCGGGTTCCCCGGCGCCGGCCGCGAGCCGAGCACCCGCTCGGCGAGTCCCGGCTGCTCGGCGGTGGTCTGCGCGACGGCGAGGGCGCGGCGCATCGCCTGGTCGTCGAGCTGCGCGCTGAGCGGGGCGAGGAAGAGGCCGGTGGCCAGCACCGCGACACCGCCGGCGATGGCCAGCTGCATCAGCAGCACCTGGGAGAAGACGCGCTGCGGCCAGCCGATCCGCCAGTGGCGTGCCGGTCTCCCGGTGCCGGCCGGGCCGGCCGTGTCGCCTGGGCTGCCGGGGCTTCCGGCTTCGGTCGATGAAGCGCTCATGTCCAGAAACTTAGAGGCCCGGGTCCGCTTTCCGGAATCCGCAAATTACGTAAATCGCATGCGGGCCTCCCGTCGGCCAGTCATCCCCGGGCCGTCGAGCCGAAAGCCGCGCGAGCCGCACACCTATCCTGGGCAGCTCGAAACCCGTGTGAAAGGTGAACCGGATCAGTGACCAGGAGCCCCATCCCCGTCGTCGTACTCGCCGGGTTCCTGGGGTCCGGGAAAACGACGCTCCTCAACCACCTGCTCAGCCGTCGCGGGGGCAACAGGATCGGCGCGATCGTCAACGACTTCGGGGCGATCGAGATCGACGCCATGACACTGGCAGGCCAGGCCGGCTCGACCGTTTCGCTCGGCAACGGCTGTATGTGCTGCGCCGTCGACGGGAGCGAACTCGACGTCTATCTGGAGACGCTGACCAGCCCCGCCGCCCGGCTCGACGTCATCGTCATCGAGGCGAGCGGTCTCGCCGAGCCCCAGGAACTCGTGCGCATGATCCTCGGCAGTGAGAACCCGCACGTGATGTACGGCGGCCTGGTCGAGGTTGTCGACGCCGCCGAGTTCGACGCAACGCGGGAGCGGCACCCCGAGATCGACCGGCACCTGGGCATCGCCGACCTCGTCGTGCTCAACAAGACCGACCGCGCGTCCGAGCGGGACCTCGACCGCGTGCACGAGGTGATCGGACGGCTCAGCCCCGGTACGCCCGTCATCCCGGCGGCGTACGGCCGGATCGACCCCGAGCTGCTCTTCGAGTGCAAGCCCAGGGCCGAGGTGTTCGGCCAGCTCTCCTTCGAGGACCTGCATGAGCAGGAACACGACCACGATCACGAGGGCGACTGCGCGCATCTGCACTCGGCGTACGAAAGCGTGGACTTCGTCTCGCCGCAGCCGATGAACCCGCGCCGGCTGATGGACTTCCTCGACACCCGGCCCGACGGCCTCTACCGCATCAAGGGCTTCGTCGACTTCGGGACGGCCGACCCGCGCAACCGGTACGGACTGCACGCGGTCGGCCGGTTCCTCCGCTTCACACCGGAGCCGTGGCCGCGGGCTCAGCAGCCCCTCACCCAACTGGTGCTGATCGGCTCAGGCGTTGACGCCGAGGCGCTGCGCAAGGCTCTCGACGAGTGCCGGGAGACCCGGCCGCCGCAGGACGCCGCCGACGAGCGGAACATGTGGGGCGTCCTGCGGTTCGTACAGCAATAACCGGCAGTACCGGCTCCGGTTACGCCGGTCCCGCCAGCGACGCCACCGCCACCGTCAGCGGCGTGCCCGAGCCGTCGCGGCGCGGGTCCGGGAACGGCAGCTCGGCGGGCGTGCCGTTCGCCGTCGCCGCGCGAGCAGGCGACGCTCCCGCCCAGGCCAGGACCAGCAGGTCCTCGCCCTTCAGGAAGCGCTGGCAGCGCACCCCGCCCGTCGCCCGCCCCTTGCGCGGGTACTGGTCGAAGGGGGTGAGCTTCGCGGTCCGTACCGAGTCGTCGAGCGTGCCGTGCGATCCGGCGACCGTGAACACCACCGCTTCGGCGGCCGGGTCGACCGCCGAGAAGTGGATCACCTTCGCGCCCGCCGTCAGCTTGATCCCCGCCATTCCGCCGGCCGCCCGGCCCTGCGGCCTGACCTGCCCCGCCGGATACCGCAGCAGCTGGGCGTCGTCGGTGATGAAGACCAGGTCCTCCTCGCCGGTGACCAGCTCCACCGCACCGACGATCCGGTCACCCTCCCTGAGGCCGATGACCTCCAGCTCGTCCTTGTTGGCCGGGTAGTCCGGGACGACGCGCTTGACGACACCCTGCTCGGTGCCGATCGCCAGCCCCTGCGAGGTCTCGTCGAGCGTGGTCAGGCAGATGACCTGCTCGCCCGTCTCCAGGGTCAGGAACTCCGAGGCCGGAGCGCCGCCCGCCAGGTTCGGCGCCGACGCCGTGCCCGGCAGCTGCGGCAGGTCGATCACCGGCAGCCGCAGCAGCCGGCCGGCTGAGGTGACCACACCGACATCCGCGCGGGCCGTCGCCAGGACGGCCGAGACGATCACATCGTGCTTGGTCCGCTTGCCGCTGTCGTCGGCCGGCTCGCCCGTGACCGTACGCGCCAGCAGGCCGGTCGAGGAGAGCAGCACCCGGCACGGGTCGTCCGCCACCTCCAGCGGCACCGCCGCGACCGGGGCGCCCGCGGACTCCAGCAGGACCGTACGCCGGTCGGTGCCGAACTTCTTGGCCACCGCGGCCAGTTCGGAGGAGACCAGCCTGCGCAGCTCGGCGTCCGAGTCCAGGATCCCGGTCAGCTCGTCGATCTCGCCGGTGAGCCGGTCGCGCTCGGACTCCAGCTCGATCTTGTCGAACTTGGTGAGCCGGCGCAGCGGGGTGTCCAGGATGTACTGCGTCTGGATCTCGCTCAGCGAGAAGTGCTCGATGAGCCGCTCCTTCGCCTGCGCGGAGTTGTCGCTGGACCGGATGATCCGGATGACCTCGTCGATGTCGAGCAGCGCCACCAGCAGGCCCTCGACCAGGTGCAGCCGGTCCTGCCGCTTGCCGCGGCGGAACTCGCTGCGCCGCCGTACGACCTCGAAGCGGTGGTCGAGGTAGACCTCCAGCAGCTCCTTGAGGCCCAGTGTCAACGGCTGTCCGTCGACCAGCGCCACATTGTTGATGCCGAAGGACTCCTCCATCGGCGTCAGCTTGTAGAGCTGCTCCAGGACGGCCTCCGGGTGGAAACCGTTCTTGATCTCGATCACCAGGCGCAGCCCGTGCGCCCGGTCGGTCAGGTCCTTGACGTCAGCGATGCCCTGCAGCTTCTTCGAACCGACCAGGTCCTTGATCTTGGCGATCACCTTCTCCGGACCGACCGCGAACGGCAGTTCCGTGACGACGAGGCCCTTGCGGCGCGCGGTGACGTCCTCCACGGTCGCCTTGGCACGGATCTTGAAGGTGCCGCGCCCGCTGTCGTACGCGTCCTTGATCCCGGCGAGTCCCACGATCCGCCCGCCGGTCGGCAGGTCGGGTCCGGGCACGAACCGCATCAGGGTCTCGAGGTCGGCGCCCGGGTGCTTGATCAGATGCCTGGCGGCCGCGATCACCTCGCCCAGGTTGTGCGGCGGCATATTCGTCGCCATGCCGACCGCGATCCCGGAGGCGCCGTTGACCAGGAGGTTCGGATAGGCCGCCGGCAGCGCGACCGGCTCCCGCTCCTGCCCGTCGTAGTTCGGCGAGAAGTCGACGGTGTCCTCGTCGATCGACTCGGTCATGAGCGAGGTGGCGTCGGCCATCCGGCACTCGGTGTACCGCATGGCGGCGGGCGGGTCGTCGTTGCCGAGGGAACCGAAGTTCCCGTGGCCGTCGACCAGCGGCAGCCGCATGGAGAAGGGCTGCGCCATGCGTACGAGCGCGTCGTAGATGGAGGCGTCACCGTGCGGGTGCAGCTTGCCCATCACCTCGCCGACGACGCGGGCGCACTTCACATAGCCGCGGTCGGGGCGCAGGCCCATCTCGTTCATCTGGTACACGATGCGCCGGTGTACGGGCTTCAGGCCGTCGCGGGCGTCCGGCAGGGCCCGCGAGTAAATCACCGAGTAGGCGTACTCGAGGAAGGAGCCCTGCATTTCGTCGACGACGTCGATGTCGAGGATCTTCTCCTCGAAATCCTCCGGCGGCGGGGTCTTCGTGCTGCGGCGGGCCATCGCTGCTGCGGCTCCTTCACCAACATGGTCTGGATCTGTCGCGGACCATTGTGGACCGCGCCACTGACAACGCCGACCTCGACCCTCCTCGTTCCCTGTTCGTTCGGAGTTCCCTCACAGGAGTGGTCCCCGGTACGGGTGCTCCGGAACGGGAACTTCGCCAGGTCTCGGCACGCTTGCATACAGTGGCAGGACTGTTTTGGTGACGCAGTCATCACGCGATCGAAGGGACGTACATGCCCATGGGTCACACGGCCACAGCGCAGGCCGGTTCCGGCGGCCTGACAGCGACCGAGCACCGCCTGGCCAACGGGCTGCGCGTGGTGCTCTCCGAGGACCACCTGACCCCGGTCGCCGCGGTCTGCCTCTGGTACGACGTCGGCTCACGGCACGAGGTCAAGGGGCGTACGGGCCTTGCCCACCTCTTCGAGCACCTGATGTTCCAGGGCTCGGCGAGCGTTCCGGGCAACGGCCACTTCGAGCTGGTCCAGGGCGCGGGCGGCTCGCTCAACGGCACCACCAGCTTCGAGCGGACGAACTACTTCGAGACCATGCCCGCGCACCAGCTGGAGCTGGCCCTGTGGCTCGAGGCCGACCGGATGGGCTCGCTCCTCACCGCGCTCGACGACGACTCGATGGAAAACCAGCGCGACGTCGTCAAGAACGAGCGCCGCCAGCGGTACGACAACGTCCCGTACGGCACGGCTTTCGAGAAGCTGACCGCCCTCTCGTACCCCGAGGGCCACCCGTACCACCACACCCCGATCGGCTCGATGGCCGACCTGGACGCCGCCTCCCTGGAGGACGCGCGGAACTTCTTCCGTACCTACTACGCGCCGAACAACGCTGTGCTGTCGGTCGTCGGCGACATCGACCCCGAGACGACGCTGGCCTGGATCGAGAGGTACTTCGGCTCGATCCCGTCCCACGACGGCAAGCAGCCGCCCCGGGACGGCTCGCTCCCGGACGTCATCGGCAAGCAGCTGCGCGAGGAGATCGTCGAGGAGGTGCCGGCCCGCGCCCTGATGGCCGCCTACCGCCTCCCGCAGGACGGCACCCGCGCATGCGACGCCGCGGACCTGGCGCTCACCGTCCTCGGCGGTGGCGAGTCCTCGCGGCTGCACAACCGGCTGGTCCGCCGCGACCAGACCGCGGTCGCCGCCGGCTTCGGCCTGCTCCGGCTGGCCGGCGCGCCCTCGCTCGGCTGGCTGGACGTGAAGACGTCCGGCGGCGTCGAGGTGCCGACGATCGAGGCTGCCGTCGACGACGAACTCGCGCGCTTCGCCGCCGAGGGCCCGACGGAGGAGGAGATGGAGCGCGCCCAGGCACAGCTGGAGCGCGAGTGGCTGGACCGGCTCTCCACGGTCGCGGGCCGCGCCGACGAACTCTGCCGGTACGCCGTGCTGTTCGGCGACCCGCAGCTCGCCCTGACCGCCGTACAGCGCGTTCTCGACATCACCGCCGAGGAGGTGCAGGCCGTGGCCGCGGCCCGGCTGCGCCCCGACAACCGGGCGGTCCTCGTGTACGAGCCGATGGCCGCCGAGGACGCGGAGGCCGCCGAGGGCGCACAGGACACGGACGAGAGCGACACCGAAGGGGCGCAGCAGTGAGCGACGCACAGATCACCGCCATGGAGTTCCACCCGCAGCCCCAGGCGGGCGAGGCCAAGCCGTGGGCCTTCCCGGCCCCTGAGCGCGCCACACTGGACAACGGCCTGACCGTGCTGCGCTGCCACCGCCCGGGCCAGCAGGTCGTCGCGGTCGAGATCATCCTCGACGCGCCGCTGGACGCCGAGCCGGAGGGCCTCGACGGCGTGGCCACGATCATGGCGCGCGCCCTGTCCGAGGGCACCGACAAGCACACCGCCGAGGAGTTCGCCGCGGAGCTCGAGCGGTGCGGCGCCACGCTGGACGCGCACGCCGACCACCCGGGCGTGCGGGTCTCTCTCGAAGTGCCCGCCTCCCGGCTGCAGAAGGCACTCGGGCTGCTCGCCGAGGCGCTGCGGGCGCCCGCGTTCGCCGACAGCGAAGTGGACCGGCTGGTACGCAACCGCCTCGACGAGATCCCGCACGAGCTGGCCAACCCCTCCCGCCGCGCGGCCAAGCAGCTCTCCGCGGAGCTGTTCCCCGCCGAGGCGCGCATGTCGCGCCCCCGGCAGGGCAGCGAGGAGACCGTCGCGCGGATCGACTCCACGGCCGTAAGGGGCTTCTACGAGGCCTACGTTCGCCCCGCCACCACGACCGCGGTGGTCGTCGGCGACTACACGGGTACCGACCTGGACGCCGTGCTCGCCGAGACCCTGGGCGCCTGGACCGGCGGCGCCGCGCAGCCACGTCCGGTGCCCCCGGTCACCGCCGACGACACGGGCCGCGTGGTGATCGTGGACCGCCCCGGCGCCGTGCAGACACAGCTGCTGATCGGCCGCGTCGGCCCCGACCGGCACGACCGTGTCTGGGCGGCCCAGGTTCTCGGCACGTACTGCCTCGGCGGCACTCTCACGTCCCGGCTGGACCGCGTCCTGCGGGAGGAGAAGGGCTACACGTACGGCGTTCGCGCCTTCGGCCAGGTGCTGCGTTCCGCCGCTCCTGCTCCCTCCGGAGCCGCTCCGGGCGCCGCCATGCTCGCCATCAGCGGCTCGGTCGACACCCCGCACACCGGCCCGGCGCTGGACGACCTCTTGAAGGTGCTGCGCACGCTCGCGGCCGAGGGGCTCACCGACGCCGAACGGGACGTCGCCGTACAGAACTTGGTGGGCGTCGCCCCGCTGAAGTTCGAGACGGCCGGGTCCGTCGCCGGCACGTTCGCCGACCAGGTCGAACAGCACCTCCCGGACGACTACCAGGCGCAGTTGTACGTACAGCTGGCCCAGACCGGCACCGTGGAAGCCACCACGGCCGTCGTCAGCGCCTTCCCGGTCGACCGGCTCCTGACCGTGCTGGTGGGCGACGCGTCGCAGATCGAGGAGCCGGTGAAGGCGCTCGGGATCGGCGAAGTGACTGTTGTCACCGGCTGATAGGGCGTAAGCGGCAGCAAGAGGGACAAGAGGGACCCCGGTGGCCGGCCGGCCACCCGGGTCCCTCGTGCATGTCCGGCTATATGTCCGGTTTGGTGTGGAGGTTGGGTGTCTGGCCTGTGGCGTGCGCTACAAAAAAGCGTGTCTGTTTGGTGATTGACAGATGAGCCGCTTAGCGTCTGTCCGGCTGTCCGTCAGATGTGAGCGCCGCACCCGCGGCACCGGACAGCCATCGCCGAGTCCCCGTCAGGCGCGAGCCTGGGGAGCCGGGGACCCACTTGCGTCCCTGGGGTGAATCGGGCCTCCTCGCCAGAGGAAGCCCGTAGGAGACCTTCCTGCTCCGAACCCGTCAGCTAACCCGGTAGGCGAGAAGGAAGGAAAGGATCAGCCTCTTCATGGCGTTCACCCGTGCCACCGGGAAGCACCGTCGTCCGAGCCGTATGACGCGCAGGAGCGCGAACATCGCGGGCATCGCCACCCTCGCCGGCGCAGGCGTCGTCGGCACCCTGAGCTCTCCGGCCTTCGCCGCCGCCGAGCCTGTGGCCGCGACGGTCGAGGACACCGGCCTCAACGCCATCGTCGTCGCCGACACCCTCGCCGAGCAGATCGACGCCCAGGCGCAGGCCCAGCAGCAGGCCGCCGACGCGGCCGCCGCCAAGGCCAAGGCCGAGGCCGAGGCGAAGAAGAGGGCCGAGGAGGCCAAGCGCAAGGCCGAGGCGAAGGCCAAGGCGGAGCGCGAGGCCAAGGAGCGCGCCGCCCGCGAGGCCGAGCGCAAGCGCCTGAACACCTTCGTCTCCCCGATCGCCGGCTCCTACGTCTCCACCGCCTACCAGGCGGGCGGCGCCGCCTGGTCCTCCGGCAGCCACACTGGCATCGACTTCCACGCGGCCTCCGGCACCTCGGTGCGGGCCGTGGGCATGGGCACCGTCGTCGAGGCCGGCTGGGGCGGCGCGTACGGCAACAACGTCGTGGTCAAGATGAACGACGGCACGTACACCCAGTACGGCCACCTGTCATCCCTCTCGGTCGCCGTCGGCCAGTCCGTCACCCCTGGCCAGCAGATCGGCCTCGCCGGCTCGACCGGCAACTCCACCGGCCCGCACCTGCACTTCGAGGCCCGGACGAGCCCCGAGTACGGATCGGACATCGACCCGATCGGCTACCTGCGCGCGCACGGTGTCAACCTCTGACGCCAGGTACCCACCGCTTCTGAAGGCCCCGGCTCCCCGCCGGGGCCTTCAGCGTTCGCCCGCGTTCTCCGGCACGACTTTCGGCCAAAAGATATGCAGGAATTCCCGGGCGCCATCGGAAATTGGCGCGCGCTGCAATAGAGTCGCTGAACAGGTGTCGTTCGACCGCGTTTCGCGGGGATTAAGGCGGAGGTCCGGTCATGCGCATTCCCGCGCACTCGGTATGCACGGCAATCCGCGACGACATCGTCTCCGGTGTCTTCGAACGCGGCAGCCGGCTCACCGAGGAGCTGCTCGCGCGCCGTTACGGCGTCTCGCGCGTCCCCGTCCGCGAGGCCCTGCGCACCCTGGAGTCCGAGGGCTTCGTCGTCACCCGCCGGCACGCGGGCGCGTGCGTGGCCGAGCCCACCGAGCAGGAGGCGGCCGACCTGCTGGAGATCCGGATGCTGCTGGAGCCGCTGGGTGCGGCGCGGGCCGCCCAGCGCCGGACCGAGGCGCACCTCAAGGTGCTGCGCGGCCTGGTGAGGCTGGGGCAGGAGCGGGTCCGCCGGGGGCAGGGCGAGGACCTGCGCTCGCTGGGCGGCTGGTTCCACGAGACGCTCGCCCAGGCCTCGGGCAGTCCCGGCCTCACGGCGCTGCTCACTCAGCTCCGGCACAAGATCGCCTGGATGTACGCGGTCGAGGCGCCCGCCCGGCCGCTGGAGTCGTGGGCGGAGCACGGCGCGATCGTGGACGCGGTGGCGCGCGCAGACGCGGAGCGGGCACGGGCGCTGACGGCGCAGCACTCGGAGCGGGTGGCCGCGGCGCACCGGCTGCGGCGCGCCGAAAGGGTGAGGACTTCGCAACATGCCGTAAACATCGCGAGCGCCCACAATTAACAGATCCGCCGTATATAAAGAGGGGCTATTGGCGGGGGCTGTTTTTTGCTGCCCGCATTCGGTGACGCGGTCGGCGCGGAAAACGCGGGGAACAAAAAAGGCAGTGAAAACGGCAAAGCCGTTTTCGCTGCACGGTCCGGCAAGAGCCGGTTACGGGTCAGACGGTCTCGGGAAGCTCTTCGAGGCCCTCCGCGACCAGCTTCGCGAGCCGGTCGAGGGCCGCGTCCGCGCCGTCCGCCTCGGACGCGAGCACGATCTCCTCGCCGCCCTGAGCGCCGAGGCCGAGCACCGCGAGCATGGAGGCGGCGTTGACCGGGTTGCCGTCTGCCTTGGCGATCGTCACGGGGACGCCGGAGGCCGTCGCGGCGCGGACGAAGATCGAGGCGGGCCGGGCGTGCAGGCCTTCGGCCCAGCCGACGTTGACGCGGCGCTCAACCATGGTGATGCCCTTCAGGTTTTTACGGTTGTCTAGACCAGTCTCTCATGGGGTGCGGAGTGCTCGGGTCCAGACTCCGGCCCGAATCCGGTGGCCGTCCGGCCTTCCTCAGACTGCCCCGCGCCCCGCGCCGCCGCGACCCGTACTCTTTCCCCATGCAGCCCTCGCCGGCCCCGAATCTGCACCACGCCTACCCGGCCCACTGGGAAGCCGACGTGGTGCTGCGCGACGGCGGCACCGCGCGGATCAGGCCCATCACCACCGAGGACGCCGAACGCCTGGTCAGCTTCTACGAGCAGGTGTCGGACCAGTCGAAGTACTACCGCTTCTTCGCTCCGTACCCCCGCCTCTCCGACCGTGACGTCCACCGCTTCACCCATCACGACTACGTGGACCGGGTCGGCCTCGCGGCCACGGTCGGCGGCGAGTTCATCGCCACCGTCCGCTTCGACCGGATCAACGCGGAGGGCCGGCCCGCCTCGGCCCCCGCGGACGAGGCCGAGGTCGCGTTCCTCGTCCAGGACGCACACCAAGGGCGCGGCGTCGCCTCCGCCCTCCTCGAACACATCGGCGCGGTCGCGCGGGAGCGCGGTATCCGGCGGTTCGCCGCGGAGGTGCTTCCCGCCAACACCAAGATGATCAAGGTGTTCACGGACGCCGGGTACACGCAGAAGCGCAGCTTCGAGGACGGCTCCGTCCATCTCACCTTCGACCTCGAACCCACCGACCGGTCGGTGGCCGTGCAGCGCGCCCGCGAACAGCGCGCCGAGGCGCGCTCCGTGCAGCGCCTCCTCGCCCCGGGGGCCGTCGCCGTCATCGGTGCCGGCCGCGCGCCCGGCGGTGTCGGCCGGTCCGTGCTGCGCAACCTCCTCGACTCCGGGTTCACCGGACGTACGTACGCCGTGAACCGCGCCCTCCCGGCCGGAGGGACCACGCTCGACGGCGTCCCTGCGTACCGGTCCGTCGGCGAGATCGGTGAGCCCGTCGACCTGGCCGTCGTGGCCGTCCCCGCCGACCGGGTGCCCGAAGCGGTGGCGGACTGTGGCGAGCACGGCGTGCAGGGCCTCGTCGTGCTGTCGGCCGGTTACGCGGAGAGCGGCGCGGACGGCCGGGAGCGGCAGCGGGAACTGGTCCGCCAGGCGCGGTCGTACGGCATGCGCATCATCGGCCCGAACGCCTTCGGGATCATCAACACCGCGGACGACGTCCTGCTGAACGCCTCGCTGGCACCCGAGCCGCCCACGCCGGGGCGGATCGGCCTGTTCACCCAGTCCGGCGCGATCGGGATCGCCCTGCTGTCGGGGCTGCTGAGGCGCGGCGCGGGGCTGTCCTCGTTCATTTCGGCGGGCAACCGAGCCGACGTCTCCGGCAACGACTTCCTGCAGTACTGGTACGAGGACCCCGCCACCGATGTGGCCCTTCTGTACCTCGAAACGCTCGGCAACCCGCGGAAGTTCACCCGCCTCGCCCGGCGCACCTCGCAGGTCAAGCCGGTCGTCGTCGTCAAGGGCGGCCGGCACAGCGGCAGCGCGCCGCCGGGGCACGCGGTGCCGGTCACGCGCATTCCGGACGCGACGGTCTCGGCGCTGCTGCGCCAGGCCGGCGTGATCCGGGTCGACACGGTCACGGAGCTCGTGGACGTCGGCCTCATGCTGGCGGACCAGCCGCTGCCCGCAGGGCCGCGGGTGGCGATCTTCGGCAACTCCGAGTCGCTCGGCCTGCTCACGTACGACGCCTGCCTGACCGAAGGGCTGCGCCCGCTGCCGCCCCGAGACCTGACCACCGCCGCGACGCCTGCGGACTTCCGGGGCGCGCTGGCCGAAGCGCTCGCGGACGAAGGGTGTGACGCGGTGGTGGTGACGGCGATTCCCTGGGTGGGAGAGAACGGCGCGACGGAGTCCGGCGACGGCGAGGTGCTGGCGGCGGCGCTGCGCGAGGCGGCCGCGGACGCCCCGGCGAAGCCGGTCGCGGTGGTCCACCTGGAAATCGGCGGCCTGGCGGAAGCCCTGGCCGCAGCAACGAGCACGGCAACCCGCCCCCGTCCCGGGGACGGGGGACCCGGTGCCCCCGGTGAGGCGAGCGCGGGGCATGGCGCGGAGGCCTCCGTTCCGGACGGCGCGGGAAGCATGGCGGCGAACATGGAACCGGGCCCCCCGGGTGAGGCGAGCGCCGCGGCTCCGGGCAGCTCGGGGAGCGACGGCGCGGAACCGGGTGACCGCGGTCAGGGCCACGCCGAAGCCGGCGCTCCGGATGGCCCCGGCCCCGGCGAAGCCCCTGCCGGTCCGGCGCCGCAGGGCCTGGTGGCGCGGGCCAGAGGCCTCGGCGCCTTGGGGGCCCGGGGGCTTGCCCACGGTTTCGGGAGGGGGCGGGACAGCGGAACACCCACCTCCGACGCGGCCGCCAGCGGTGCGCCCGCACCGGGCTCGACGGGCGCGGGCGGCGACAGCGCAGGCAGAACCGCGCCCGGGATGACCGCCGGCGCCGGCCAAGGCGGCGATGCCGCCGTCCGTGCGGGCAATCTGGCCGACGGCGACGCCGACGCCCCGACCGGTGCCGTCCATGGCGCGGGCATCGCGCCGGGCGCGAGTCGCAGCGCCGGCCAAGGCGCCGGCGGCGATGCCGCAGTCCGTGCGGGCAACGTGGCCGGCGGCGACGCCGTCGCCCATGGCGGGGGCGTCGCGCCGGGCGCGAGCCGCGGCGGCGGCCAAGGGGCCCGCGGCGATGCCGCCGCCCGTGCGGGTATCGCGCCGGGTGGGAGCAGCAGTGCCGGCCTGGGCGCCCGCGGCGATGCTGTCCCGCGCGCGGCCGCGGGTGCCGGCCGTGGCGCCCGGATTCCCGCTTATCCCGCCGCCGAGCGCGCCGTGCGGGCGCTGGCCGAGGCCGTGCGGTATGCGCAGTGGCGGCGGCAGGCCGCCGAGCCCGGGCGCGTGCCCGAAGCCGTCAACGACACCGTCGACGAGCCCGGCGCCGCCGCACAGCTCGAGCGGCTGCTCGACCCCACCGTGGGGGAGCGCGGCATCACCCTCCCCGCCGCCGACGCCCACGAGCTCCTCGCGCGGTACGGGATCTCCGTACTGCCGACCCTCCCCGCGCCCAGCCCGGACGCCGCCGTCGAAGCCGCCACGCGCCTCGGCTACCCCGTCGCGCTCAAGACCACCGCTCCCCACCTGCGGCACCGCCCCGACCTCGGCGGCGTACGCCTCGACCTGACGGCCGAGGCGGAACTGCGCCGCTCGTACGCCGAGTTGACCGAGGCGCTCGGCAAGCCCGCTGAGCTGCAGCCCGTCGTGCAGGCCATGGTCCCGCGCGGCGTGGACACGGTCGTACGGTCGGTGATCGACCCGGCAGCGGGCCCGGTGCTGTCCTTCGGGCTGGCCGGCGCGCCCTCCGAACTGCTCGGCGACACCGCCCACCGGCTCGTCCCGGCCACCGACCGGGACGCGGCCGAGCTGATCAGGTCCATCCGGACCGCACCGCTCCTCTTCGGCTGGCGCGGCTCCGCACCCGTCGACACCGCGGCCCTGGAGGAACTCCTGCTCCGGGTGTCCCGGCTGGTGGACGACCATCCCGAGGTGGTCGGCGTCGCCCTCGAACCGGTCGTGGTCGCCACCCAGGGCCTGTCGGTGCTCGGCGCGACCGTACGGATCGCCCGGCCGCCCGCCAGAACCGACCTCGGCCCCCGCACCCTCCCCAGCTACTGAGCCCCACCCAGTGAGCCCCACCCAGTGAGCCCCACCCAGTGAGCCCCACCCAGTGAGCCCCACCCAGTGAGCCCTGTCCACGGAGCCCTGTCCACAGGGCGGCCTCCGCAGTCACCGGGCCCCGTAGGATGGACCCCATGGCGAAGACCGGTACGACGACCCAGGGGCTGCGCGCGGCGATCGAGCGCAGCGGCTACTACCCGGCCCTTGTGGCCGAGGCGGTGGAGGCCGCTGTCGGCAGCGAGCCCATCTCGTCGTACCTGGTGCACCAGGAGACCACCTTCGACTCCAACGAAGTGCGCCGCCATGTCACCGTCCTGGTCCTGACCGGGAACCGCTTCATCGTCAGCCATACCGACGAGCAGGCCGCCGACACGACCTCCCCGACGCCGTACGCCACGACCTCCACCGAGTCGGTCAAGCTGGCGAAGATCTCCTCCGTCGTGCTGAGCCGCGTGGTCGCCAACCCGGAGTCGTACACCCCGGGCACCCTGCCCCGCGAGGTCGTCCTCACCATCGGCTGGGGCGCCGTCTCCCGGCTCGACCTTGAGCCCGCCGCCTGCGGCGACCCCAACTGCGAGGCCGACCACGGCTATACGGGCAACTCCACCGCGGACGACCTCAGCCTGCGGGTCAGCGAGGCCGGTGACGGCCCGGACACCGTGCGCCAGACGCTCGCGTTCGCCCAGGCGCTCTCCGAAGCGACCGCCGCGACCGGCCGCTGATGGTCCAGCCCGCCTGGCAGTACGACGAGGACGCCACCCCGCTCGCCCTCGACACCGCCCCCGTCCCGGCGTACGGCTCGGGCTCGCTCGCCGATCTGCTGCCCACCCTCGCCGCCGGCCAGGGCGTGCCGGGCCTCGACGCCACCCTCACCGAACTCGCCCCCGCCGACCGGAACTGCGTCTTCCTGATCGATGGCCTCGGCTGGGAGCAGATCAAGGCGCACCCGGACGAGGCCCCGTACCTCACCTCGCTGCTCGCCACCTCCCGCGGCGGCACCGGGCTCCCGATCACCGCGGGCTTTCCCGCCACGACGGCGACCTCGCTGGCCTCCGTCGGCACGGGCCGGCCGCCCGCCGTGCACGGGCTGCCCGGCTACACCGCGCGCAACCCGGACACCGGTGAGCTGATGAACCAGCTCCGCTGGAAGCCGTGGACCGACCCGCACGCCTGGCAGCCGTACCCGACGGTCTTCCAGCTGGCCGACGCCGCGGGAGTGCACACCGCACAGGTGTCCTCGCCGACCTTCCAGCACACCCCGCTCACCACGATCGCGCTCAGCGGCGGCACGTTCCACGGCCGGCTGTCCGGCGAGGAGCGGATGGATCTGGCCGCCGAGCAACTGGCCCTGGGGGACCGTTCGCTGGTCTACACGTACTACAGCGACGTCGACGGCAAGGGACACCGCTTCGGGGTCGACTCCGACGCGTGGCGCGGCCAGGTGATGTACGTCGACCGGCTCGTCCAGCGCCTCGCCGAACAGCTCCCGCCCCGCGCCGCCCTCTATGTCACCGCCGACCACGGCATGATCGACATCCCGTTCGACGAGGAGTCGCGTATCGACTTCGACGAGGACTGGGAGCTGCGGGCCGGCGTGGCCCTGCTGGGCGGCGAGGGCCGGGCCCGCCATGTGTACGCTGTGCCCGGCGCCCAGAGCGACGTCCTCACGGTCTGGCGCGAGGTGCTGGGCGAGCAGTTCTGGGTGGCGAGCCGGGACGAGGCGATAGCGGCGGGCTGGTTCGGCCCGCCCGGCGCATGCGACGAGCGCGTGTACGGCAGGATCGGCGACGTCGTTGCCGCCGCCCACGCCGATGTGGTCATCACCGCCTCGCGCAATGAGCCGCACGAGTCCCTGATGGTCGGGATGCACGGCTCGATGACCGCCGCGGAGCAGCTGGTCCCGCTGCTCGAAGTACGTTCGTAATCCGTAACCCGTAACCCCTTCCGCCGTACCGGTCCTGAAAGGTTGTCACTTCTCCATGCCCGAGCTGGTGTTCTTCTCCGGAACCATGGATTGTGGGAAGTCGACTCTCGCGCTGCAGATCGAGCACAACCGCTCGGCACGCGGCCTGCAGGGCATGATCTTCACCCGCGACGACCGCGCGGGCGAGGGCAAGCTGTCCTCCCGGCTCGGCCTGGTCACCGAGGCCGTCGAGGCGGGTGAGGACTTCGACTTCTACGCCTACCTCGTCGGCCATCTCTCCAAGGGCGGCCGGGCCGACTATGTGATCGCGGACGAGGCGCAGTTCCTCGCGCCGGAGCAGATCGGCCAGCTCGCCCGGGTCGTCGACGACCTCGAACTCGACGTCTTCGCCTTCGGCATCACCACCGACTTCCGCTCCAAGCTCTTCCCCGGCTCGCAGCGCCTGGTCGAACTCGCCGACCGCGTCGAGGTCCTCCAGGTCGAGGCACTGTGCTGGTGCGGTGCCCGGGCCACCCACAACGCCCGTACGATAAACGGCCGGATGGTCGTCGAGGGCGCCCAGGTGGTCGTCGGTGACGTCAACCAGTCGGCGGACGAGATCGGCTACGAGGTGCTGTGCCGCCGTCACCACCGGCGCCGGATGACGGCCGCGGCCGCCCGCGCCGCCGCCCTCTCCCCGGATGTCCTTCCCGTCGAGCTCGGCTCGGGCGTCAGCTAGGTCCTGTCCGTACGACCGTGAACACCGCGCCCTCCGGGTCGGCCACCAACGCCAGCCGCCCGCTCGCCCCTTCCCGCGGCGGCTGGAGCACCTGACCGCCGAGTTCGGTCACCCGCCGGGCGGCCTCGTCGGCGTCGGCCACCTCGAAGTACGTCATCCAGTGCGCCCCCCGGTTCCTCGGCAGCGCCCGCCCGACGCCGTGCACCGAGGCCACCGGACGGCCTTGCAGGTGCAGCGTCAGATAGTCGAAGTCGGCCGAGACGACCGCCTCGGACTCATAGCCGAACAGAGCCTCGTAGAACTTCCCGACCGTCATGGTCTCCGGCGTCACCAGCTCGTTCCACACGGGTGTGCCGGGCGCCCCCGCCACCATCGTGCCGACGTGCGAGCCGGCCTGCCAGATGCCGAACACCGCCCCGCCGGGGTCGGATCCGATGGCGAGCCGCCCCGCGTCGCCCGCCTGCAGCGGACCGACCGCGACCGTTCCGCCGCAGCTCCGGATCGTTTCCGCGGTCGAGTCGGCGTCGTCGGTGGCGAGGTACGTCGTCCAGGCGATCGGGAGATGACGCTCGGGCGGCAGCTCACCGATCCCGGCAACCTCCTTGCCGTCGAGCAGCGCCCGGACGTACGGGCCCAGCTGCGTCGGCCCCGGCCGGAACTCCCAGCCGAACAGCGCTCCGTAGAACTCCTGGGTCGCGGCAAGGTCGTGCACCATCAGGCTGACCCAGCAGGGCGTGCCTGGTGTGCGCCGAGTCACTGCCTCCGTCATCGTCACTCTCTCCTCGGACCATCGGGTGGCCGTGCGCAGGATCCGGGGCGCGCGGTGGGACGTACGCGCGCTCCCGCCCAGATGCTTGCACCACCTGTCGCGCTCTGTGCCCCGGCCGCGCCGGATTGTGCGTGTTCCCGTGGGAGGTTGGCCGATTTGCGGGGGGCTTTCCGCTGCGGAGTCGTCACCCGGGGCGGTCTCTGCGCGAGGATGTCACGTATGAACGCCATTATCTCCGTACCTGATCTTGCGAGTGAGCTGGCCGGCCCGCGGCCGCCGGTGCTGTTGGACGTCCGCTGGCAGCTGGCCGGGCCGAACCTCCGGCCCCAGTACGAGGACGGGCACATCCCCGGCGCCGTCTATGTGGATCTCGACAAGGAACTGGCGGGGCCGGCCGGATCCGGTGGCCGGCATCCCCTTCCCGAGGTTCCCGCTTTCGGCGCGGTGATGCGCCGGGCCGGGGTCTGCGAGGACTCTCCCGTCGTGGTGTACGACGGCGGGCAGGGCTGGGCGGCGGCACGCGCCTGGTGGCTGCTGCGCTGGACCGGTCATCCGTCGGTACGGGTCCTGGACGGCGGCCTGGCCGCGTGGACGGCCGACGGGGGCGTCCTGTCCGAGTCGACCCCCGCTCCGGCCGAGGGCGACTTCATGCCCGTACCGGGGTCGCTGCCGCTCCTCGACGCGGACGCAGCGGCGGCGCTGGCCCGCTCCGGCCTGCTGCTGGACGCGCGTGCGGCCGAGCGCTACCGCGGCGATGTGGAGCCGATCGACCGGGTGGGCGGGCACATCCCGGGCGCGGTGTCGGCGCCGACCACCGAGAACGTGGGCGCGGACGGCCGGTTCCTGCCCGCGGGCGCGCTCGCCGACCGCTTCAAGGCGCTCGGGGAGACCGCGGGGGAGGTCGGTGTCTACTGCGGTTCCGGCGTCTCCGGAGCGCACGAGGTGCTGGCGCTGGAGATCGCGGGCATTCCCGCCGGGCTGTACGCGGGATCCTGGTCCGAGTGGTCCGCGGACGAGTCCCGCCCGGTGGCCACCGGCCCCGACCCGCTCTAGGGGATGCTTCTCGGCTCTCCGCGGCGTCGCGAGCCCTGGCACGCACTCCCCCGTAGCCCTTCGGGCACGGGTGGTGCCACCAGACCCCGCTCCTTCTCCCACGGAGATCCGAGAAACACCCCTGGCCAGGCACGCTCAGGGGCCCGTACGACTCGCGTACGGGCCCCTCGAGGCCGTGGTCCGGCTACTCCTACTTCGGCTACTCCTGCTTCTTGCGCCGCGTGCCGAAGACGATCTCGTCCCAGCTCGGCACGGCAGCGCGCCGCCCCGGCCGGACCCCGTCGGCCTCTGCCTGGCGGTCCGTCGTCCCGGTGAGCCGGTCACGGTGGCCGGCGACCGCCCGCGGCATCAGCACATCCGCGTACGCCGATCCGGCCCCGGCGGAAGCGGCCGGCGCCGGCGGCTCCTCGGCCTCCGGCTCGGGCTCGTCCCGGGTCGGCTCCGGCGCGGCCGGACGCTCCGGGACGACCAGGTCGCCGCGGAAGCTCGGTACCGCCTCCAGCAGGCTGGTCAGCGAGTCCCGCTCCTCCTCCGGCTCCGGCGGCGCGGCGGGGGAGGGGATCGAGGGCCGCTCCAACTGCCGGTCGAGCGCGCGGTCCAGCGGCCGGTCCCTGGGCAGCCGGGCGATCCGCGGCACGAACGGGAAGCTGGGCTCGGGCGCGGCCGCCATGTCGTCGGACTCGCCGATCAGCGAGCGCGCCTCGTCGTCGACAGCCTGGACGAGCCGCCGGGGCGGGTCGTACGTCCAGCTCGCCGAGTGCGGCTCGCCCGCGACCCGGTACACCAGCAGGACTTCCCAGGTGCCGTCGTCGCGGCGCCAGGAGTCCCACTGCACGGTGTCCTTGTCGGCCCCGCGCAGCAGCAGGCGCTCCTGCACCGCCTCGCCGAGCTGGGGGCCGGTGTTCTCGCCGGGGCGGCGCACGGGCGTCTTCCGGGCCCGCTCGGCCATGAAGGCACGCTCGGCCAGCACGGGTCCTTCGAAGCGGCGTACGCGGTCGACGGGGATGCCGGCGAGCTGGGCGACCTCCTCCGCCGAGGCGCCTGCGCGTATACGGGCCTGGATGTCGCGGGGGCGGAGGTGGCTCTCCACCTCGATCTCGATCTGGCCGAGGCGGGCACGGTCGTTGCGCACGGCCGCGCGCAGCCGTTCGTCGATCGGAAGGGTGTACTCCGTGCTGTCCGCAGCCTTGAGCACCAGTCGTGTGCCGTCATTGGAGACGGCCACGACACGCAGTTCGGGCATGGGGACCTCCCGGGTGGTGCCTGCCGACGTCACGTGCGTCGCTGCTTCCGCTAGTCGAGTGTGGCCTGCCCGGGTGCAGCCTGCCACAACCTTGCCGAGTTGCCCGGCGTGTCGGGCGTGGGCCCTGGATCGCCGTTATGGCACGGTTACCTGCTTGCAACGCAAAGTGACGGTCGGTCACTCTGTGCAGCAGGCGCCCGTGCGGTGCCGCGGCGCCGCCGGATCGAGTGCCACGTTCGGCCCCCTCCCTCGGGTCGGGCATCCGTGAAGAAGACCGGCCCCAGGGCTCGCCACAGTACTCCATTCGGGCCACCTGGGTGGACCGGCACGCCGCCCGACTTCACCGGAGGCCCCTTCCCCGGCGGGCTCTGACGGGCTCTCAGGCGCCAAGCACCCGCCGCAGATAGTCGTTGCCGAACCGCCGCTCGGGGTCCAGCCGGTCCCGCAGTGCGATGAACTCACCAAAGCGCGGGTACACATCGGCGAAGTACTCCGCGTCGCGCGTGTGCACCTTGCCCCAGTGCGGCCGGCCGCCGTGCGCGGTCATGATCCGCTCGACCGCGGTGAAGTACGCCTGGTACGGGGTCCCCCGGTACATGTGCACGGCGATGTAGGCGGTGTCCCGGCCGGCGGCCGTCGACAGCACGATGTCGTCCGCCGGGGCGGTCCGTACCTCCACCGGGAAACTGATCCGCAGATCCGAGCGCTCCACCATCGCCTTCACCTCGCGCAGCGCCCCGATCGCGGCCTCGCGCGGAACGGCGTACTCCATCTCCATGAAGCGCACCCGGCGCGGGCTGGTGAAGACCTTGTAAGGGATGTCGGTGTAGGTACGCGCGGACAGCGCCCGGCTGGAGACCTCGGCGACGGCGGGGATCGTCGCGGGCACCGCCCGGCCCAGCGAACAGATCACCTGGAAGAGGCCGTTGGAGAGGAACTCGTCCTCGATCCAGCCGGCGACCGGCGAGGTCGGGGCGGACGGGCCCGCGCTGCGGTTGTTGCGCTTGGTGTTGCAGTTGCCGGTGTGCGGGAACCAGTAGAACTCGAAGTGCTCGTTCTCCGCGACGTGGCCGTCGAATTCGTCCGTGACCCGGTCGAAGGCCATCGGCTCCTCGCGGGCGGTCAGCAGGAAGACCGGCTCCACGGCAAAGGTGATCGCGGTGACGATGCCCAGCGCGCCGAGCCCGATCCGGGCGGCCGCGAAGACATCCGGATTCTCCTTCTCCGAACAGGTCAGCACCGATCCGTCGGCCGTCACCAGTTCGAGCGCCGTGATCTGCGCGGCGATCGAGGCCGAGTCGCGGCCGGTGCCGTGGGTGCCGGTGCTGGTCGCCCCGGCCACCGTCTGCGTCATGATGTCGCCCATGTTCGTGAGCGACAGGCCCTCCCGGGCCAGCGCCACGTTCAGCCGCTTCAGCGGGGTGCCCGCCTCGACCGTCACCGTGCCGGCCTCGCGGTCGATGTCCCGGATACCGGTGAGCAGTTCGGGGCGTACGAGAAGACCGTCAGTGGCGGCGGTCGCGGTGAAGGAGTGGCCGCTGCCGACGGCCTTCACGCGCAGGCCGTCCTCGGCCGCCCTGCGGACGGCTTCGGCCAGCTCCGCGACCGAGGCCGGGGAGACTTCCCGTACCGGACGGGCGGTCACGTTGCCCGCCCAGTTACGCCACGCGCTCTTCGTCCCGCTCGTCCCGCTCGTCACGCTCATCGATCCCCTCCGGTTTCACCGGCCCGCTGAGCCGGTGGTACCCCAGGAACGCCACCGCGGCCGCGAGCACTCCCGCCGCCGCGGAGACCAGGTACCCGGCCTCCGCCCCGGCGGCGTCGATCACCCAGCCGGCGGCCGAAGAGCCGAGCGCGATCCCGACCGCGAGCCCGGTGCCCACCCAGGTCATGCCCTCGGTCAGATTCGCGCGTGGTACATACTGCTCGATCAGACCCATGGTGGTCACCATCGTCGGTGCGACGGCAAGGCCCGCGACAAAGAGCGCCACGGCCAGGAACGGCAGGCTCCCGGCCAGTTGGAGGGGGATCATACTCACGGCCATCGCACAGACGCCCAGCAGCCACCTGCGCTCGGTCGAACCCTTCAAGTGCAGCAGACCGAAGACCACTCCCGCGAGGCAGGAGCCGAGCGCGTACACGGCCAGCACCACGCTCGCCGCCGCCTTGTGGCCCTGCTCCTCGGCGAAGGCCACGGTCACCACGTCGACGGACCCGAAGATCGTGCCCGTGGCCACAAAGGTGGCCACCAGTACCTGCAGGCCCGGAGAGCGCAGTGCCGAGCCCTTGGTGTGGTGCTCCTTCGGCTGCGGTACCGGTTCGGTGGCCCGCTGCGCGGTCAGCAGGTACACACCCGCCAGCAGGCAGAGGCCGGCGACCAGCGGTCCCGCTTCCGGGAACCAGATCGTGGACAGGCCGATGGCGGCGATCGGCCCGAAGATGAAGCACGCCTCATCGATGACGGACTCGAAGGCGTACGCCGTGTGCAGCTCGCGGGGCGAGCCCCGGTAGATCTCCGCCCAGCGGGCCCGGACCATCGATCCGACGCTCGGCACACAGCCGACGCCGGCCGAGAAGACGAAGAGGGTCCAGTCCGGCAGGTCCTGCTGTGCGCAGACAAGCAGACCGGCCACGGCCGCGACCGAGGCCAGGGTGGCGGGGCGCAGTACCCGGCGCTGGCCGTGCCGGTCCACCAGCCGGGATATCTGCGGGCCGAGGGCGGCGGCGGAGAGGGCCACCGTGGCCGAGAGGGCGCCGGCTAGCCCGTACCGCCCGGTGAGCTGCGAGATCATCGTCACGATGCCGATGCCCATCATCGACAGGGGCATCCGGCCGATGAAGCCGGCGGCCGAGAACGCCTTGGCGCCGGGGGCGGCGAAGATCGCGCGGTAGGGACTGGGCAAGAGGCGCTCCGGTAAGGGATGTGGGCGACCACTAGAGCTTACGTCCGGCGGACGGCGGGTAATACCGCGATCTGCCGGGGCCGTGGCGGGTTATCACCCGTCAGAGACGGGTGGCAGGATCGGAGGCATGCCCGATCAGCTCGCTGCAGCTCCTTACGACGCCCTCCTGCTGCTGTCATTCGGCGGCCCCGAAGGCCCGGACGACGTGGTCCCGTTCCTGGAGAACGTCACCCGCGGCCGAGGCATCCCGCGCGAGCGGCTCAAGGAGGTCGGTCAGCACTACTACCTCTTCGGCGGGGTCAGCCCGATCAACGACCAGAACCGGCGGCTGCTGGACGCCCTGCGCAAGGACTTCGCCGAGCACGGTCTGGACCTGCCGGTCTACTGGGGGAACCGCAACTGGGCGCCCCATCTGACCGACACCCTGCGCGAGATGGCCGCGGACGGCCGCCGGCGTATCGCCGTGCTGGCCACCAGCGCGTACGCCTCGTACTCCGGCTGCCGGCAGTACCGGGAGAACGTCGCGGACGCGCTCGCCACGCTGGAGGCGGAGGGCCTGGAACTGCCGCGCGTCGACAAGCTGCGGCACTACTTCAACCACCCCGGCTTCGTACGCCCCATGATCGACGGGGTGCTCGCCTCGCTGGCGGCGCTGCCGGAGGACGTACGGGCCGGCGCGCACCTCGTCTTCACCACCCACTCCATTCCGGAGGCAGCGGCCGACGCCTCCGGCCCGGCGGAGGAGCACACCGGGAACGGGGAGGGCGGCGCGTACGTCGCGCAGCACCTGGAGGTCGCCCGGTTGATCGCCGAGGAGGTCCGCGCCGAGACCGGCATCGAGCACCCCTGGCAGCTCGTCTACCAGTCGCGCAGCGGCGCCCCGCACATCCCCTGGCTGGAGCCCGACATCTGCGACCACCTCGAGTCGCTGCACGGCGCCGGGGCACCCGCTGTCGTGATGGTCCCCATCGGCTTCGTCTCGGACCACATGGAGGTCCTGTACGACCTGGACACCGAAGCCACCGCGAAGGCCGCCGAACTCGGCCTGCCCGTCGCCCGGTCGGCGACCGTCGGCGCCGACCCGCGCTTCGCCGGTGCGGTACGGGACCTGCTGCTGGAGCGCGCGGCGAGTGAGCGGGGGCGTACGCCGGAGCGCTGCGCGCTGGGGGCGCTCGGCCCGAGCCACGACCTCTGCCCGGTCGGCTGCTGCCCGGCCCGCGCGCCGAGGCCCGCCGCGGCAGGCGCCGACAGCCCGTACGCGTAACCCCTACGCCCGAGGAGCACCCGTGACCGACCCTCTCCTGTCCGAACTGCTCGACCTCGCCCTGGAGGCCGCCCGCCGGGCCGGGGATCTGCTGCGCGACGGCCGCCCCGCCGACCTGGGCGTGGCCGCCACCAAGTCCAGCCCCATCGATGTCGTCACCGAGATGGACATCGCGGCCGAGAAGCTGATCACCGGCTTCCTCGGAGAGCGCCGCCCCGACGACGGCGTCCTCGGCGAGGAGGGCGCGAACACCGCGGGCAGCAGCGGGATCCGCTGGGTCATCGATCCGCTCGACGGCACGGTCAACTACCTGTATGGGCTGCCGACCTGGGCCGTCTCGATCGCGGCCGAGCGCGACGGCGAGACCGTGGTGGGCGTCGTCGCGGCCCCGATGCGCGGCGAGACGTACCACTCGGTGCGCGGCGGCGGCGCGTACGCAGCCGGGCGGGCGCTGCGCTGTCGCCCTGCCCCGCCGCTCGCTCAGGCTCTGGTCTCCACCGGTTTCAACTACGTCACCACCGTCCGTACCCACCAGGCGGATGTGGCCCAGCGCCTGATTCCCCGGCTGCGCGACATCCGGCGCAGCGGCTCGGCGGCGGTCGACCTGTGCGATGTGGCGGCCGGCCGCCTCGACGGCTACTACGAGCGCGGGCTGAACCCGTGGGACCTCGCGGCGGGCGAGCTGATCGCCCGCGAGGCGGGCGCCCTGACCGGCGGCCGCCCCGGCGAACGCCCGTCGGGCGAGCTGACGGTGGCCGCGACACCGGGCGTCTTCGAGCCGCTGCAGGCACTGCTGGAGGAGTTCGGCGCCTGGCACGACTGACAGTGGACACGTAGGGCCCCGGCACCGTCCCGCGGTGCCGGGGCCCTACGTACGTGCGACCGGGCGGCGGGCGCTACGCGGCGGCGACCTTCACTCCGTGCTCGGCGGCGAGGCGATGCAGATCGTCCAGCTCTGCCTGCTCGACCTCCGCGAGGAAGTCGTCGCCCGTCTCGCGAGCCCGCGTGAGGTCCGATTCCGTGGTCCTTATGCGCTGCAGAAGTCCAGCGGTGAATGCGTCCATGGGTGCGCCCCCTCGTCGTGGGTCAGCGGCACGGGGGTGTGCCGACGGGGTTTTGATCACCCCTGGAGCACGCCGTGGCGCGGCACATACGGGGGGTGATCTCGGGTGTGCAGTCGTCCTCCCCTGCACCCGCGCCGGAGAAACCTCACCAGACCCGGGAATCCTCGATTCCCCCGCTTCCGGTCCCCGGAGGATCGTCTTACAGCCGGTTTATGGCCGAAAGGGGCAGGATGGAAGCGCTCAGTGAGCGAACCAACCACCCCTGCCCTGATGGGCTTCAGAGGAAGGACAGCGCCGTGCGCGTACTCGTCGTCGAGGACGAGCAACTGCTCGCCGATGCGGTGGCCACCGGACTGCGCCGGGAGGCCATGGCCGTCGACGTCGTGTACGACGGCGCCGCGGCCCTGGAGCGGATCGAGGTCAACGACTACGACGTCGTCGTACTCGACCGCGACCTCCCGCTCGTCCACGGTGACGACGTCTGCCGCCGGATCGTCGAACTCGGTATGCCCACCCGCGTCCTGATGCTCACCGCCTCCGGCGATGTGAGCGACCGGGTGGAGGGCCTGGAGATCGGCGCGGACGACTACCTTCCCAAGCCCTTCGCGTTCAGCGAGCTGACCGCGCGGGTCCGGGCGCTCGGCCGCCGTACCACCGTTGCGCTCCCACCCGTCCTGGAACGGGCCGGCATCAAGCTGGACCCCAATCGGCGTGAGGTGTTCCGCGACGGCAAGGAGGTGCAGCTGGCGCCCAAGGAGTTCGCGGTACTGGAGGTGCTGATGCGCAGCGAGGGAACAGTGGTCTCGGCCGAGCAGCTGCTCGAAAAGGCCTGGGACGAGAACACCGACCCGTTCACCAACGTCGTACGCGTGACCGTGATGACCCTGCGCCGCAAGCTCGGCGAGCCCCCGGTCATCGTCACCGTGCCCGGCTCCGGATACCGGATCTGACCGGCATGGCCACGACCCCGGCGCCACCGATGGCGCCTCCGAAGCCGACCTGGGACCCGAGGCAGCCGGAGAGCACCTTCCCCTGGCTGAGACCGACGATCCGGATACGGCTCACGCTGCTGTACGGCGGGATGTTCCTGATCGCCGGGATCCTGCTGCTGTCGATCATCTATCTGCTGGCGGCGCAGGCGCTGCACGTCGGCAGTGCGCCTCCGTTCAAGATCATCGGCGGGCAGGGCGTCCAGGTGTCGAGCGCGACGTGCTCCGGGATCGGCGGGAACCAGAGCATCGAGGAGTTCAACAACGCGATGAGCGCCTGCATCGACCACCAGCGTCAGCGGGCCCTCGACGACCTGCTCAGCCGCTCGCTGCTCGCGCTCCTCGGCCTCAGCGTCATCGCCTTCGCGTTCGGTTACGCGATGGCCGGCCGTGTCCTCTCGCCGCTCGGCAAGATCACCCGTACCGCCCGCCGGGTCGCCGGGACCGACCTGACCCGGCGGATCGAGCTGGACGGGCCGGACGACGAGCTCAAGGAGCTCGCGGACACCTTCGACGAGATGCTCGACCGCCTGGAACGGGCCTTCACCGCCCAGCAGCGCTTCGTCGGGAACGCCTCGCACGAACTGCGCACCCCGCTCGCGATCAACCGCACGCTGCTGGAGGTGCATCTCTCCGACCCCGGGGCGCCCGTCGAGCTCCACCAGCTCGGCAAGACGCTGCTGGCCACCAACGAGCGCAGCGAGCAGCTGGTGGAGGGCCTGCTGCTGCTCGCCCGCAGCGACAACCAGATCGTCGAGCGCAAACCGGTCGACCTCGCCGAGGTCGCCTCGCACGCCCTGGACCAGACCCGGGCGGAGGCCGACGCGAAGGGCGTGGAGATCCGAGGCGAACGTGCGCCGGTCATCGTGCAGGGCAACGGCGTCCTGCTGGAGCGGATCGCGCTGAACCTGGTGCAGAACGCGGTCCGCTACAACATCCCCGACGGCGGCTGGGTCGAGGTCACCACCGAGGCCCAGCACGGCCAGGCGGTCCTGGTGGTCTCGAACACCGGACCAGTGGTTCCCGCGTACGAGATCGACAACCTCTTCGAGCCGTTCAGACGCCTGCGTACCGAGCGGACGGGCAGCGACAAGGGGGTCGGACTCGGCCTGTCGATCGCGCGCTCGGTGGCGCGCGCTCATGGGGGCCGTATCATCGCGGAGCCGCGGGAGGGCGGCGGGCTCGTCATGCGCGTCACCCTTCCCATCTGAGATGCTGCTTGCGTTCGCTTTGCGCGGAATTTTCGGGACCTGTTCCCGGAGAGCCCCTGTGTGATCGATCACAGAGGCGCATTTCGGGCCATCTACTCTCCGTGATCACGGGACCGTTGGAAAGCCGGGAAAGTCCGGGTTTTCAGGGCACCTGATCACGGGAAGTACACGGGGTGACGCCCGTGAACCGCACCATTCGGATCGTGTACGGTCCCGATCGCCATCCACGCCGATCACCTCTTCAGGGGTGCGGCTGGGTGTCGATTGAGTAACAGACCTTGATGTGAGGCAAAATCTCCGCCTCGGGTCGGGCACAAGTCCGGCCTCTCATGCGTTACGTGCGCTGAGACACCGCAAACACCCAGAGGGGGAGAGCGCGACATGGCAACGGACTACGACACCCCACGCAAGACCGACGACGACGTCGATTCGGACAGCCTTGAGGAACTGAAGGCCCGCCGGAACGACAAGTCGACGTCAGCTGTAGACGTCGACGAGTTCGAGCAGGCCGAGGGCCTGGAGCTGCCCGGAGCGGACCTGTCCAACGAGGAGCTGTCCGTACGGGTGCTGCCTCGTCAGGCCGACGAGTTCACCTGCATGAGCTGCTTCCTGGTGCACCACAGGAGCCAGCTGGCCCGCGAGAAGAACGGTCAGCCGATCTGCCGCGACTGCGATTAGGCAGGGCGGCCGTGGCAGGGGCGAATCTGCCCCGGAAGCGTCGCTTCCGGGGGCAGGGTGCATCCGGGGCCGCCGAGGGCGGCACAGGCCCGGCTGAGGGCCTTGGCGCCCCGGCCGTGCCCTCCGCCGGGCTGCCGTCGGTCACGGGGGACGACGAGGAGCCCCGGCGGAAGTCCGGGGCTCGCCGGATGAGTGCCGTGAAGCACGGCGTGCAGAAGCGGGTCGAGCAGGCCAGGGCGGGTCTCGCCCACCTCGCCGACCGGCTCATCGAGAACGCTCCGCGGGTCCCCGTCCGGGATCTGCGGACCCTGCGCAGACATTTCCCGGGCCTCGGCCCGGAGGAGATCGCGGACAAGCTCATCGCGGGCGCCGCGAACGGCACCTCCACCATCGGCGCGGGTATCGGTGCGGCAGCCATGCTGCCCGTACCGCCCGCGATGCCGGCCGAGCTGGCGGCGGAGATCACCGGGGTAGCCATGATCGAGCTGAAGCTCATCGCCGAGCTCCACGAGGTGTACGGACAGCGGGCGCCCGGCTCGCTCAGGGAGCGCGGCCTCGCCTACCTGACCGCCTGGACGGAGGAGCGGGGCATCGACGTCACCAAGCCGACGACCCTCAACGCCGCGCTGGGCGGCCGGATGAAACGCGAGCTGCGCCAGCAGATCATGAAGCGCACGATGCGCAATCTGCCCAACCTGATGCCGTTCATGATCGGAGCGGCCGTGGGCGCCGTGATGAACCGGCGCGACACCAAGAAACTCGCCGAAAAGGTCCGCAAGGACCTGCGCAGCCGACAGGTCCCCTGGGACGCGCTGCCCGACCTGCCCCCGCTGGAGCAGCCCGAGACGCTTCCCGCGGAGCTGCCGGACCACCTCCGCAAGGTGATCGAGGACTGACCCGGAAGAGCCCCTAGCCCGCCTCCAGCCCGCCCCTAGCCCGCCTGCTGTCCGGCTCCGACGGCCGTGAGCGCCGCCGCCAGTGCCGCCGGCTCGCGGCTCGACAGATAGACGTACGGCGTCGGGTCGGCCGGGTCCGTCACCTCGATGCGGACCGCGGCCGGGACATAGCTGCGCAGCAGCATGAACGCACGCGGATCGGCCTTGTACGTGCGCCAGGCGCGTGCCTCTTCCGCGTCCAGCACCTCGGGTTCCCCGAGCGCCGAGACCGGGATCCTGGCGTCCCCCGCGATGAGCGAGCCGGCCACCACCCGGATCCGCGCGGAGCCGTACGTGCTCACCATGACCGCGGCGAGAGCTGTGCCGCCGATCAGCCCGCCGAGCAGCGGCAGCCCCCCGAGCGGCAACAGCATCAGCGCGCACGAGCACCCCACGAGGGCGGCGATGAGCCACCACGAACGGGGCGCGGTCAGACGTTCGTCATAGGGCGGGGCGGCAGGCTGCATGGGACCAAGCTTGGCACGGCGCGACCTGCCCCTATCCGCGCGGGTAAGGTCTGCGCCTGTGAGTGGACGAACTACAGCCCTGACGCCCCCGGCCGATGCCACGGCTCCCGAGCGGCACCCCGACGCCCCGGCCCCGGGTGAGCTCCTGGGCTCGCACTACGCGCACTGCTTCGGCTGCGGCGAGGGCCAGCCGCACGGACTGCACCTGGCGGCGCGGGCCGGCGACGGTGTGAGCGTCACGGCCGAGTTCACCGTGAAGCCCGCCCACCAGGGTGCGCCGGGCCTGGCGCACGGCGGGGTCCTGGCGACGGCGCTCGACGAGACGCTCGGCTCGCTGAACTGGCTGCTGCGGGTCATCGCGGTGACCGGCCGGCTGGAGACCGACTTCGTACGGCCCGTGCCCGTGGACACCGTGCTGCATCTGGAGGCCGAGGTCACAGCAGTGGCCGGCCGCAAGATCTACTCGACCGCCGTCGGCCGGATAGGAGGCCCGCAGGGGCCGGTCGCGGTGCGCGCCGAGGCCCTGTTCATAGAGGTCAAGGTCGACCACTTCATCGACAACGGCAGGCCCGAGGAGATCCAGGCGGCCATGGCCGACCCGGACCAGGCCAGGCGCGTACGTGCTTTCGAGGTGAACCCCTGATGCGCAATCCGGTGGACGTGCTGATCCGGCGCATCGACCCCGAGGTTCCAGTCCCCTCGTACGGACATCCCGGCGACGCGGGGGTGGACCTGGTGACCACCGAGGCCGCGGAGCTCGCCCCCGGCGAGCGGACCGTACTGCCCACCGGCGTCTCCATCGCCCTGCCGGACGGCTACGCGGCCTTCGTGCACCCCCGGTCCGGGCTTGCCGCCCGCTGCGGCGTCGCCCTCGTGAATGCCCCGGGGACGGTGGATGCCGGGTACCGTGGAGAGATCAAGGTGATCGTGGTCAATCTCGACCCGCGCGAGACCGTGCGGTTCGAGCGTTTCGACCGGATTGCCCAATTGGTCGTCCAGCAGGTCGAGAAGGTGCGCTTCCACGAGGTCGCGGAGCTTCCCGGATCGGCGCGGGCCGAGGGGGGCTTCGGGTCCACCGGCGGTCATGCCGCTGTGGGCGGAGCAAGCGGTGGGCAACAGGGTGGGAATAGATACGCTTCGGTCGTATCCGACCGGGAAGGACAGTGACGTGTTCGGACGTCGCAAGAAGAGCGGTTCCGCTGAGGACGCAGCGGGCGAGGCCGAGCAGGTCGTCGACGGCGTCTCCGGTGACGAACTGGACGACGAGGAGCTCGCCGCGAGCGGGCAGCGCAGGGTGAACCTGCCCCCCGCCCCCCGGCCGGACGGTCCGTGGGATGTCTCCGAGGTCTCGGAGCCCGGCGAGGGCCGGGTGGACCTCGGCGGTCTCTTCGTGCCCGGAGTCGAGGGCATGGAGCTGCGGGTCGAGGTCGCGGGCGACGCGATCGTCGCGGCGACGGTCGTCCTGCGCGACAGCGCGGTACAGCTGCAGGCCTTCGCGGCGCCCAAGAAGGAGGGCATCTGGGGCGAGGTACGCGAGGAGATCGCGTCCGGCATCACCCAGCAGGGCGGCATCATCGACGAGGTCGAGGGTCCGCTGGGCTGGGAGCTGCGTGCCCAGGTGCCCGTACAGCTGCCGGACGGGACCAACGGCGTACAGCTGGTGCGCTTCGTCGGTGTCGACGGACCGCGCTGGTTCCTGCGCGGAGTGATCTCCGGGCAGGGCGCTGTGCAGCCGGAGGCCGCCGGTCTGCTGGAGCAGATCTTCCGGGACACGGTCGTCGTACGCGGCGAGGGCCCGATGGCCCCGCGCGACCCGATCGTCCTGAAGCTGCCGAACGACGCGCAGATGGTGCCCGAGGGCGTCCAGCAGGAGGATCAGGAGGGCTCACGCTTCTCCGGTGGCATGGGGCAGCTGCAGCGCGGCCCCGAGATCACTGAGGTGCGCTGACCGGAAAACGTCGGTGCCGGTGGCCGGTATCCCCTTCCCAGGGTGCTTGCCACCGGCCTTTTCGCATCTCAGGGGCATGTCAGAGACGTATGCGTATGGATGTCGTCAAGGGCGCGTACATGGCCGTAAGGGAGCCGTCAACGCTACGCACATCTGCGCGATGAGGAGGTTTCCTCAGGAGGTCAGAGACATCGTCGGCCGGTGGAAGTACGTAGTGGAACGTACGCAGCAGCAGGTGGAAGACAATGAGGCCATGGGACGCGGCAAACTCCGGATATACCTCGGTGCGGCACCGGGCGTCGGCAAGACGTACTCGATGCTCTCCGAGGCGCACCGCCGGGTGGAGCGTGGCACGGACTGTGTCGTCGCCTTTGTAGAGCATCATGGCAGGCCCCGCACCGAGGTCATGCTGCACGGCCTCGAGCAGATCCAGCGCCGGGAGATCGAGTACCGCGGGAGTACGTTCACCGAGATGGACGTGGACGCGTGCCTGGAGCGCCGGCCCGCCGTCGCCCTGGTGGACGAACTCGCGCACACCAATGTGCCAGGCTCCCGCAACGCCAAGCGCTGGCAGGACGTCGAGGAACTGCTGCAGGCCGGAATCGACGTCATCTCGACCGTCAACATCCAGCACCTGGAGTCGCTGGGCGATGTGGTCGAGTCGATAACGGGCGTACGGCAGCGGGAGACCGTACCCGACGAGGTGGTCCGCAGGGCCGACCAGATCGAACTGGTCGACATGTCGCCCCAGGCCCTGCGCCGACGGATGGCCCACGGCAACATCTACCAGTCGGACAAGGTCGACGCGGCCCTCTCCAACTACTTCCGCCCCGGCAACCTCACCGCCCTGCGTGAACTCGGCCTGCTCTGGGTCGCCGACCGCGTCGACGAGTACCTCCAGCAGTACCGCGGCGAGCACAACATCCGCTCGACCTGGCAGGCCCGTGAGCGCATCGTCGTCGGCCTGACCGGCGGCCCCGAAGGCCGTACGCTCATCCGCCGCGCCGCCCGTATGGCGGCCAAGGGCTCCGGCAGCGAGATCCTCGCGGTCTACATCGCCCGCAGCGACGGTCTGACCTCCGCCTCGCCCAAGGAGCTGGCCGTCCAGCGGACCCTGGTCGAGGACCTCGGCGGCACGTTCCACCACGTCATCGGCGACGACGTACCGAACGCCCTGCTGGAGTTCGCGCGCGGCGTCAACGCGACCCAGATCGTCCTCGGCTCCAGCCGCCGCAGGACCTGGCAGTACATGTTCGGCCCCGGCGTCGGCGCGACCGTCGCCCGCGACTCCGGACCCGACCTCGACGTCCACATCGTCACCCACGAGGAGGTCGCCAAGGGCCGCGGGCTCCCGGTGGCGCGCGGAGCCCGCCTCGGCCGCTCCCGGATCATATGGGGCTGGCTGGTCGGCGTGGCCGGCCCGGCCCTGCTGGCGCTGCTGCTGACCAACGTCGACGCGGACCTCGGCCTCGCCAACGACATGCTGCTGTTCCTGTCGCTGACGGTCTCCTCCGCCCTGCTCGGCGGGCTGATGCCGGCCCTGGCCTCCGCGGCCTTCGGGTCGCTGCTGCTGAACTACTACTTCACCCCGCCGCTGCATCGCCTCACGGTCGCCGACCCACGGAACATCGTCGCCATCGTGATCTTCGTGGCGGTCGCCATCGCCGTTGCCTCCGTGGTGGACCTGGCCGCCCGGCGCACCCACCAGGCCGCCCGGCTGCGCGCCGAGTCCGAGATCCTCTCCTTCCTCGCCGGCAGTGTGCTGCGCGGTGAGACCACCCTCGACGCCCTGCTGGAGCGGGTCCGTGAGACCTTCGCCATGGAGTCGGTGGCCCTTTTGGAGCGCGCGAGCGACCTGCATCCGTGGACCTGCGCGGGCAGCGTGGGGCCGAAGCCGCTCAGCCGCCCGGAGGACGCGGACGTCGACATGCCGATCGGCGACCACATGGCACTGGCCCTCTCCGGCCGCGTCCTGCCGGCCGAGGACCGCCGCGTGCTCGGCGCCTTCGCCGCCCAGGCCGCTGTCGTACTCGACCGCCAGCGCCTGGTCGGCGAGGCCGAAGAGGCCCGCCGGCTCGCCGAGGGCAACCGCATCCGTACGGCCCTGCTCGCCGCAGTCAGCCACGACCTGCGCACCCCGCTGGCCGCCATCAAGGCCGCCGTCTCCTCGCTGCGCTCCGACGACGTCGCCTGGTCCGAGGAGGACGAGGCCGAGCTGCTCGAAGGCATCGAGGACGGCGCGGACCGCCTCGACCACCTGGTCGGCAACCTGCTCGACATGTCCCGGCTGCAGACCGGAACGGTCGTCCCGGTGATCCGCGAGACCGACCTCGACGAGGTCGTCCCGATGGCCCTCGTCGGTGTACCCGACGACAGCGTCGAACTGGACATCCCCGAGTCGCTGCCAATGGTGGCGGTCGACCGCGGGCTGCTGGAGCGCGCCGTCGCCAACATCGTCGAGAACGCGGTCAAGTACAGCCCCGACGCCACTGCCGTCACCGTGGCCGCGAGCGCGATCGCCGACCGCGTCGAGCTACGGGTCGTGGACCGTGGCCCGGGCGTCCCCGATGACGGGAAAGAGCGGATATTCGAGCCCTTCCAGCGCTACGGTGACGCTCCACGTGGTGCCGGAGTCGGCCTCGGCCTCGCCGTTGCCCGGGGCTTCGTCGAAGCCATGGGCGGCATCCTCACGGCCGAGGACACGCCCGGCGGAGGCATGACGATGGTCCTCACTCTCCAGGCGGTGCCGGGGCTCAGCCCGGCCCGCCCCGATCTCCCCGCCCAGGTCACCTCGTGACCGGACAGCAGAAAGCAGGCCCCCGCATGACCAGGGTGCTCGTGGTCGACGACGAGCCGCAGATCGTGCGCGCCCTCGTGATCAACCTCAAGGCGCGCAAGTACGAGGTGGACGCGGCCCCCGACGGCGCGACCGCCCTTCAGCTCGCCGCCGCCCGCCATCCCGATGTGATCGTCCTCGACCTGGGCCTGCCCGACATGGACGGCGTCGAGGTGATCAAGGGGCTGCGCGGCTGGACCCGCGTCCCGATCCTGGTGCTCTCCGCCCGCCAGACCTCCGACGAGAAGGTCGAGGCGCTGGACGCGGGCGCCGACGACTACGTCACCAAGCCGTTCGGCATGGACGAGCTGCTGGCCCGGCTGCGCGCCGCCGTCCGCCGAGCCGAGCCCACCGGCGCGGGCGACGACGAGGTGATCGTGGAGACCGAGGGCTTCACCGTCGATCTGGCCGCCAAGAAGGTCAACCGCGAGGGCCGCGACGTACGCCTGACCCCCACCGAGTGGCACCTGCTGGAGGTGCTGGTCCGCAACACCGGCCGGCTGGTCAGCCAGAAGCAGCTGCTCCAGGAGGTCTGGGGGCCCTCGTACGGCACCGAGACCAACTACCTGCGGGTCTACATGGCGCAGCTGCGCCGCAAGCTCGAGGCCGACCCGTCGCACCCTCGGCACTTCGTCACCGAGCCAGGAATGGGATACCGCTTCGAACGCTCCTGAACCGTGCCCCGGTAGGCTTCATGTATGAGTGCTGTACCTCGTTCCGAGAAGCCGGCAAAGTCGGCAGGCCGCTTCCGCCGGATGATCGAGCGGCTGTCCACCTCGCAGGAGGATCTGCACTCCGCGGAGTTGCAGGAGGACGCAGAGGCCGCGGGGTGTACGCGGATCTTCGACTGCCATGACCGCGAGATAGTCAAGGTGACTGGTACCTTGCGCACGGTCACCCTGCGGCCGCGGGCCGGTGTGCCGGCCCTGGAGGCGGAGCTGTTCGACGGCTCCGCCGCCCTGGACGTGGTCTGGCTCGGCCGCCGCTCCATCGTGGGCATAGAGCCGGGCCGCCGAATGATCGCGTCCGGCCGGATCTCCATGAACCACGGACGCCGGGTGCTCTTCAATCCCAAGTACGAACTGCGACCGCTCGGACAGGAGTAGCCGGTGACGTCTCTTGACAAGCCGACCACGACCGGACAGGACAGCGAGGGTGAGAGCGAGGGCGAGGCGAGGGCCGTGACCGAAGCTGCGCTGTTCGAGGCCTTCGGCGGGGTCCGGGGCATGGTGGAGACCGTCCTCCCCGGTCTGTTGTTCGTGACGATCTTCACGGTCAACAAGGACCTGCATGTCTCGGCCATCGCGGCCCTGACGGTCTCCCTGCTGCTCGTCGCCGTCCGGCTGGTCAGGAAGGACACCGTCAAGCACGCGTTCAGCGGCGTCTTCGGGGTCGCCTTCGGTGTGGTCTTCGCGATGATGACCGGCAACGCCAAGGACTTCTACCTGCCGGGCATGCTCTACACCCTCGGCCTTGCACTCGCGTACATCATCACCTCGATCGCGGGCGTCCCGCTGATCGGGCTGATCCTGGGCCCGGTCTTCAAGGAGAACCTCTCCTGGCGCACCCGGAACCCGGGCCGCAAGAAGGCATACACCAAGGCCAGCTGGGCCTGGGGCCTGATCCTGCTCACCAAGTGCGCGATCCTCTTCCCGCTCTACTGGTGGGCCGACACCGAACACCTCGGCTGGGTGCTCGTCGCGCTCAAGATCCCGCCGTTCCTGCTGGCGGTCTACCTCACCTGGGTCTTCCTGGCCAAGGCACCGCCGCCCATCGACGTCTTCGCCGAGGTGGAGGTGCAGGAGAAGGCCGAGAAAGAGCGCAAGGCCGCTGCCTCGCGCGGCGAGGTCTGAGACCTCGCAAGCCCGAAGGGCCCGGGAAACCGTCAGGTTTCCCGGGCCCTTCTTGCGTAGATGCGTACGGGCCTCAGCCCGAGGTGTCGACGCGGCGGACCGACAGCAGGTCCTCCAGCTGCTCCTCGCGTGCCTGGGCGGCCACGAACAGCAGCTCGTCGCCCGGCTCCAGGGTCTCCTCGCCGTGCGGCGTGAGCACCCGGCTGCCGCGGATGATGGTGACCAGCGAGGTGTCCTCGGGCCAGGCAACATCGCCGATCTGGGTGCCTGCCAGGGCCGACTCGGGCGGCAGGGTCAGCTCGACGAGGTTGGCGTCGCCATGGCTGAAGCGCAGCAGCCGTACGAGATCGCCGACGCTCACCGCCTCCTCGACCAGGGCGGACATCAGACGCGGCGTGGAGACGGCCACATCGACGCCCCAGGACTCGTTGAACAGCCACTCGTTCTTGGGGTTGTTCACCCGGGCCACGACCCGCGGCACCCCGTACTCGGTCTTGGCGAGCAGCGACACGACCAGGTTCACCTTGTCGTCGCCGGTCGCCGCGATCACGACATTGCAGCGCTGCAGCGCGGCCTCGTCCAGCGAGGTGATCTCACAGGCGTCGGCCAGCAGCCACTCGGCCTGCGGCACCCGCTCCACCGAGATGGCGGTCGGCGCCTTGTCGATGAGCAGGACCTCGTGCCCGTTCTCGAGCAGTTCGCCCGCGATGGAACGGCCCACCGCACCGGCCCCGGCGATCGCGACCCTCATGCGTGTGCCTCCTCGGGCCCTTCGGCGAACGCCGCCTCGACCTTCTCGATCTCGTCGCTGCGCATCATCACGTGCACCAGGTCGCCCTCCTGCAGCACAGTCTGGGACGTGGGCAGCATCGCCTCGCCCAGCCGGGTGAGGAAGGCGACGCGTACGCCTGTCTCGTCCTGGAGCTTGCTGATCTTGTGACCGACCCAGGCGGAGGAGGTGTGCACCTCGGCGAGCTGCACCCCGCCGCTCGGGTCGCGCCACAGCGGCTCGGAGCCGGACGGCAGCAGCCGACGCAGCATCTGGTCGGCCGTCCAGCGGACGGTGGCGACCGTCGGAATGCCGAGGCGCTGGTAGACCTCGGCGCGGCGGGGGTCGTAGATCCGGGCCGCGACGTTCTCGACACCGAACATCTCGCGGGCCACCCGGGCCGCGATGATGTTGGAGTTGTCACCGCTGCTCACGGCGGCGAAGGCGCCGGCGTCCTCGATGCCGGCCTCCCGCAGCGTGTCCTGGTCGAAGCCGACTCCGGTGACCCGACGGCCGCCGAAGCCCGAGCCCAGCCGGCGGAAGGCGGTGGGGTCCTGGTCGACGACAGCGACCGTGTGGCCCTGCTTCTCCAGGGTCTGCGCGAGAGCGGAACCCACTCTTCCGCAGCCCATGATGACGATGTGCACGCCCGTCCTTCCGGCTGTCAATAGTTCTGGCCCAAATCGTGCTCAGGTTTAACAGGGTCTCAGACCGTCGCCAAAGCTACACATGCGCGGTCGCACCCGGGACCCCTTGTGCTGTGCGAGTGCCGTACAGCATTGTGCGAGTGCTGTACGAGCGCGAGATTCCGCAGCGCCTGGGGGGTGGTGGGTGGGCGCCGTTCATATCGAACGCATACGATCCTCTGCGTGTCCAAACTGACCGACGTGCCCAAACGGATCCTGATCGGCCGGGCCCTGCGCAGCGACCGCCTGGGAGAAACCCTCCTGCCCAAGCGCATCGCACTCCCCGTCTTTGCGTCCGACCCGCTCTCCTCTGTGGCGTACGCGCCCGGGGAAGTCCTCCTCGTGCTCTCCATCGCGGGTGTGTCGGCCTACCACTTCAGCCCGTGGATCGCGGCTGCGGTCGTCGTGCTGATGTTCACCGTTGTGGCTTCGTACCGGCAGAACGTGCACGCGTACCCGAGCGGTGGCGGCGACTACGAGGTCGCCAACACCAACCTCGGGCCCAAGGCCGGCCTCACCGTCGCCAGCGCCCTGCTCGTCGACTACGTCCTCACGGTCGCCGTGTCGATCTCCTCCGGAGTCGAGAACCTCGGCTCCGCCATCCCCTTCGTCGTGGAGCACAAGGTCGCCTGCGCCATCGGGATCATCGTTCTGCTGACGCTGATGAACCTGCGCGGCGTGAAGGAGTCGGGCAAGCTCTTCGCGATCCCGACTTATGTCTTCGTCGCGGGCGTCTTCATCATGGTCGCCTGGGGCGCCTTCCAGGGCCTCGTCCTCGACGAGACCATGAAGGCCCCGACCGCCGACTTCACCATCAAGGCCGAGGAACAGGGCCTCGCCGGCATCGCGCTGGTCTTCCTGCTCCTGCGGGCCTTCTCCTCCGGCTGTGCGGCGCTCACCGGCGTCGAGGCGATCAGCAACGGCGTCCCCGCCTTCCGCAAGCCGAAGAGCAAGAACGCCGCCACCACCCTGCTTCTCATGGGCGCCTTCGCCGTCACCATGTTCTGCGGCATCATCGGCCTGGCCATGGCCACGAATGTGAAGATGGCCGAGAACCCTGCCCACGACCTGCTGCAGAACGGCACTCCCGTCGGTAGCGAGTACGTCCAGGACCCGGTGATCTCGCAGGTCGCGGCCGCCGTCTTCGGCGACGGCACCTTCTTCTTCGTGCTGCTCGCCGCGGCCACCGCGCTGGTCCTCTTCCTGGCCGCCAACACCGCGTACAACGGCTTCCCGCTGCTCGGCTCGATCCTGGCGCAGGACCGCTACCTGCCGCGCCAGCTGCACACCCGCGGCGACCGGCTGACCTTCTCCAACGGCATTGTGCTGCTGGCGGGCGCGGCCATGCTGCTGGTCTGGGTGTACGGGGCCGACTCGACGAAGCTGATCCAGCTCTACATCGTCGGCGTCTTCGTGTCCTTCACGCTCAGCCAGACCGGCATGGTCCGGCACTGGAACCGGCACCTGAAGACCGAGCGCGACCCGGCCGCGCGCCGCCGCATGATCCGCTCCCGCGCGATCAACACCTTCGGCGCTTTCTTCACCGGCCTGGTGCTGGTGGTCGTCCTCGCCACCAAGTTCACCCACGGCGCCTGGGTCGCCCTGCTGGGCATGGTGATCTTCTACGCGACGATGAGCGCGATCCGTAAGCACTACGACCGGGTCGCCGACGAGATCGCCGCCGCCGAAGGCCCGTCCGACGACAGCGTGCGGCCCTCCCGCGTCCGCTCCATCGTCCTGGTCTCCAAGGTCCACAAGCCGACGCTGCGCGCACTCGCGTTCGCCAAGCTGACCCGCTCCGACACGCTGGAGGCCCTCAGCATCAGCGTCGACCCGGCCGAGACCAAGGCGCTCAAGGACGAGTGGGAGCGGCGCGGCATCAATGTGCCGCTGAAGATCCTCGACTCGCCGTACCGCGAGATCACGCGGCCGGTCGTCGAGTACGTGAAGGGGCTGCGCACCGACAACCCGCGCGACGCGGTCAGTGTCTACATCCCGGAGTACGTGGTCGGCCACTGGTACGAGCACCTGTTGCACAACCAGAGCGCGCTGCGGCTCAAGGGCCGGCTGCTCTTCACTCCGGGCGTCATGGTGACCTCGGTGCCGTACCAGCTGGAGTCCTCCGAGCTGGCGAAGAAGCGGGCCAAGAAGCGCCAGGAGTGGAACGCTCCCGGGTCGGTGCGCCGCGGTCCCGTGGACCAGCGGCCCAAGGAGCCCAGCGCCAAGAGCTGAGGCCCTGCGTTCAGGTGGTGAACGGCCGGACCACGCCCACGTAGACTGGTGGGCTGTTGTCCGGCCGTTCCTTTTCACCCTCAGACCTTTCACCCTCAGACCCTGGAGTCACCCCACCATGCAGAGCGAACCGAAGGCGTCACTGGTGGGGGATGAGTACGAGGTCGAGGTCGGCCCCGTCGCGCACGGCGGCCACTGCATCGCCCGTACCGAAGAGGGCCGCGTGCTGTTCGTACGGCACGCACTGCCCGGCGAGAGGGTCGTCGCCAAGGTCACCGAGGGCGAGGAGGACTCCCGGTTCCTGCGCGCCGACGCCGTCACCGTCCTCGAAGCGTCCAAGGACCGGGTCGAGGCGCCTTGTCCGTACGCCGGACCGGGCAAGTGCGGTGGCTGCGACTGGCAGCATGCCAAGCCCGGCGCCCAGCGCCGGCTCAAGGGCGAGGTGATCGCCGAGCAGCTGAAGCGCCTGGCGGGCCTCACGCCGGAGGAGGCCGGCTGGGACGGCACGGTCGTCCCAGCACCCGGCGACAAGGTGCCCGCGGGTGTGGTGCCGGCCTGGCGCACGCGCGTGCAGTACGCGATCGACGCCGACGGGCGCGCCGGGCTGCGCAAGCACCGCTCGCACGACGTCGAGCCGATCGAGCACTGCATGATCGCCGCCGAAGGTGTGTCGGAGCTCGGCATCGAGAAGCGCGAGTGGCCGCAGATGGCGACGGTCGAGGCGATCGCCGCCAGCGGGTCGGGTGACCGGCAGGTCATCCTCACCCCGCAGCCGGGCGGCCGGCTGCCCCTCGTCGAGCTGGACAAGCCGGTCTCCGTGCTGCGGGTGGAGGAGCGGGACGGCGGGGTGCACCGGGTGCACGGGCGCCCCTTCGTACGTGAGCGCGCCGACGGCCGTACGTACCGCGTGGGCATGGGCGGCTTCTGGCAGGTGCACCCGCAGGCCGCCGACGTACTGGTGCAGGCCGTGATGCAGGGGCTGATGCCGCGCAAGGGCGAGATGGCCCTCGACCTGTACTGCGGTGTGGGCCTGTTCGCGGGCGCCATCGCGGAGCGCGTCGGGGACACCGGCGCGGTGCTCGGGATCGAGTCCACCAAGCGCGCCGTCGAGGACGCCCGGCACAACCTCCAGGACCTGGAACGTGTACGCATCGAGCAGGGCAAGGTCGAGCAGGTCCTGCCGCGCACCAAGATCACCGAGGCCGACCTGATCGTCCTGGACCCGCCGAGGGCCGGCGCGGGCAAGCAGACGGTAAGGCACCTGACGGGACTGGGCGCCCGCCGGATCGCGTACGTCGCCTGCGACCCGGCGGCGCTGGCGCGCGACCTGGCGTACTTTCGTGAGGGCGGCTACAAGCCGCGCACCCTGCGCGCGTTCGACCTCTTCCCGATGACGCATCACGTGGAGTGCGTGGCGATCCTTGAGCCTGCGGAAAAGCGGTCCTGACGTGCAGGTTCGTGCCGTGTGCGCTATGTGCGCGATATCTTGACGCATAGTCGACGCACGTGATGTGAATCGCCTGCGGCAGGTCCCTGCCGAACTGCCACGGCCCTGGGGGAGGCTGCACTACGCGCGTGACGAGGGGCGCGCAGTGCTCGAGCGCCAGGGTTCTCGGTCCGGCGCGTCCGCGACGGGATAGGGCACGAAGGTGCTGCTGTTCTCGTCGATGGTGAGTGCGCGGCCGAGGGGCGGCACGGCGCGTTGCGGGCAGTCGAGGCGCTCGCAGATACGGCAGCCCATGCCGATGGGCGTGGCGGCCGAGGTGTTGTCGAGGTCGAGCCCGTCGGAATAGACGAGCCGGGAGGCGTGGCGGACCTCGCAGCCGAGGCCGATGGCGAACGTCTTGCCCGGCTCGCCCCAGCCTCCGCGGTGGCGGGTGACGGCTCGGGCGGTCCACAGGTAGCGCTGTCCGTCGGGCATGGCGGCGACCTGGACATGGATGCGGCCGGGGGCGGCGAACGCCTCGTACACGTTCCACAGGGGACAGGTGCCGCCGGCGCGGGAGAAGTGGAAGCCGGTGGCGGACTGGCGCTTGGACATGTTGCCGGCCCGGTCGACCCGTACGAAGGAGAACGGCACCCCGCGCAGCCGGGGCCGCTGGAGGGTGCTGAGGCGGTGGCAGACGGTCTCGTAGCCGAGGCCGAAACGGTCGGTGAGCCGCTCGACGTCGTAGCGGACCTCCTCCGCGGCCGTGTGGAAGGCGCTGTACGGCAGGATCAGTGCCGCGGCGAAATAGTTCGCCACACCGATCCTGGCAAGCGACCAGGTGGCCGAGCCCTCCTCGTAGTCCTCCGATGCGAGCGAGGACAGCCGGTCGCCGAACTCGAGCAGGGCGAGCTGGGTGGCCATGCGGAACGCCTGCTGGCCGGGGCGCAGCCGGTTGGACAGACGCAGGACCCGGGCGGCGGGGTCGAAGTGATGTAGCCGGCCGGAGCCCGTGGCCAGGCGCACTTGGTGCCGCTCGACCAGGCGCGCGGCGAGTGCCCGCACCACTTCACCGGGGCGGACGCCGACGTCACGGGCCAGTTCCTCCGCGGCGAGGTCGGTGTCATGCAGGTAGTTCTGCCGCCGGTAGAAGAACTCGCGGATCTCCTCGTGAGGGGAGCGCGGCAGGGAGGGGTCCTCGTTGCCGCGGCTCTCGGCCGCTTCGGCCAGCCGCTCTGCCAGGGCGTGGCTACGCCGTCCGAGATCGAGCAGGACGGCAGCCACGGCCGGCATACGGGACGCCAGTTCAGCAAGGTCGGACGGCGACACCCGGGCGGCGGTGACCTCGTTCGCGAGCACTTCTCGCAGATCGGCCACGAGTCTGCTGGTGTCACGCTCCGAGAAGAACCCGGGGTCCACACCGAACGCCTCGGTCAGCCTCAGCAGCACCGGCACGGTGAGGGGCCGGGAGTCATGCTCCATCTGATTGAGGTAGCTGGGCGAGATCGCCAGGACGCGGGCCAGCTCGGCCTGGCTCATGCGCCGTTCCTCACGCAACCGCCGCAGCCGCGCACCCGCGTATGTCTTGCTCATCCGGGCCCCTTCCGTCGCCCACAGCGTAGTCGCACGGGGCGTCCCGTAGATCTTCGCAACCTTGGCAAACCGGCGAGTGAAGATTCGCAGAAGTTAGCAGAAGGCCACGCTTGATGGCACTCGGTGCCACTGTCAGAGTCTGAGTGCGGCCCGCCGGACCTGGCGAACGAGTCGGAACTCCGAGCACGATTTCATGCCCTGACATCGTCCGTTCGGCATCCGGCCCGGCAGTCCCGGGCGCATTGCTCACCGCTTCACACACCGGGAGGGCGGCGGGCCGCACCAAGGGGGCGTCACTCAATGACCCCTACGCATACTTCACAAGAACCGTGTGATTTCACGCGACTCCGGGAGACGGTCATGGCGCAGGCAGGGACGACGACGGTGACGGCCGAAGAGCTGGCACAGCAATGGGCGACAGACCCTAGGTGGAAGGGCATAGAGCGCACCCACAGCGCGGAGGAGGTCGTGCGGCTGTCGGGGAGCGTCCGTGAGGAGCACACGCTGGCCCGGCGCGGCGCCGAGCGGCTGTGGCGACAGCTGCACGAGCAGGACTACATCCACGCGCTCGGCGCCCTGACCGGCGGTCAGGCCGTGCAGCAGGTTCGGGCGGGCCTGCAGGCCATCTATCTGTCCGGCTGGCAGGTGGCCGCCGACGCCAACCAGGCCGGCCACACCTACCCCGACCAGAGCCTGTACCCCGTCAACTCGGTGCCGCAGGTGGTGCGCCGCATCAACAACGCGCTGTTGCGCGCCGACCAGATCGCCACGGCCGAAGGCGGCGCGGACACGACGGACTGGCTGGCGCCGATCGTCGCCGATGCGGAGGCGGGGTTCGGCGGACCGCTCAACGCCTTCGAGCTGACCAAGGCAATGATCGCCGCAGGCGCCGCGGGCATCCACTATGAGGACCAGCTGGCTTCCGAGAAGAAATGCGGGCATCTGGGCGGCAAGGTCCTCGTCCCGACCTCGCAGCACATCCGTACCCTCAACGCGGCCCGTCTCGCCGCCGACATTGCCGCTGTCCCGACCGTCATCGTTGCCCGTACGGACGCCCTCGCCGCGAACCTGATCACCAGCGATGTCGACGAGCGCGACGCCCAGTTCGTCACGGGGGAGCGCACCGCCGAGGGCTTCTACCGGGTGCAGAACGGCATGGCGCCGGTCATCGCCCGCGGCCTCGCCTACGCGCCGTACGCCGACCTGATCTGGGTCGAGACCGGCACCCCGGACCTGGCCCAGGCCCGGGAGTTCGCCGAGGCGATCCACGCCCAGTACCCCGACCAGATGCTGGCGTACAACTGCTCGCCGTCCTTCAACTGGAAGGCGGCCCTGGACGACGACCAGATCGCCAAGTTCCAGCGGGAGCTGGGCGCCATGGGCTACCGGTTCCAGTTCATCACCCTGGCCGGATTCCACTCGCTCAACCACGGCATGTTCGACCTCGCCCGCGGCTACGCCGAGCACGGCATGACCGCCTACGTCGACCTGCAGGAGCGCGAGTTCGCCGCCCAGCAGTACGGCTTCACCGCCGTCAGACACCAGCGCGAGGTCGGCACCGGCTACTTCGATCTGGTCTCCACCGCCGTCAACCCCGCCTCCTCGACCACGGCGCTGACCGGCTCCACCGAGGAAGAGCAGTTCCACTGAGCAGCGCCGGGGGTGAGCCGGGGCCTCAGCTCCCGGCTCGCCCTCCCCGCCCAGTCACCCCGTGTCCAGCTGAGGGCCGACGACCGTCTCTGTCCGGTCCTGACCGCTCCGCTGAGGAGACCTGCATGTCCACCACTGCTCTGACCAGCACGATCCAGGTCCTCGGCGCACCGGGCGACCGCTTCGACGAGATACTCACCCCCGCGGCGCTGGAATTCATCGGCCGCCTCGACGCGGCCTTCGCAGGCCGGCGCTTCGCACTGCTCGCCGAGCGACGCCGCTGCGCCGACAGGATCGCCGCCGGAACCCCGCTCGACTTCTCCATCGTCACCGCCGGTGTCCGCAACGACCCTGACTGGCGGGTCGCGCCCCCGGCGCCCGGCCTGTCCGACCGCCGTGTGGAGATCACCGGCCCGCCCGAGCGGCGGATGACCGTCAACGCCCTCAATTCCGGTGCGGCGGTATGGATGGCGGACTTCGAGGACGCCACCTCGCCCACCTGGGACAACATCATCGGCGGCCAGCTCAACCTGCTCGACGCCATTGAGCGCCGCATCGACTTCACCACGCCGGAGGGCAAGCAGTACCGGCTCGGCGAGGACCTGGCGACCATCATGGTCCGCCCACGCGGCTGGCATCTCACGGAGAAGCACCTCGTCATCGACGACCGGCCCGTTCCCGCCCCGCTCGTCGACTTCGGCCTGTACTTCTTCCACTGCGCCAGGCGGCAGATCGACGCCGGACACGGCCCGTACTTCTACCTCCCCAAGCTGGAGAACCGCTACGAAGCCCGCCTGTGGAACGACGTCTTCGTCCTCGCACAGGACCTGCTCGGGATCCCCCGCGGAACGATTCGGGCCACCGTCCTGATCGAGACGATCACCGCCGCGTTCGAGATGGAAGAGATCCTCTACGAGCTGCGGGAGCACAGCGCGGGACTCAACGCCGGGCGCTGGGACTATCTCTTCAGCCTGATCAAGAACCTCGGCCACCGCCCCGACTTCGTCCTCCCCGACCGTGCCAAGGTCACCATGACCGCGCCGTTCATGCGCGCCTACACCGAACTCCTCGTGCGCACCTGCCACAAGCGGGGCGCCCACGCCATCGGCGGCATGGCCGCCCACGTCCCCAGCCGAGACGCGCAGGTCAACGAAGCGGCGCTCGCCATGGTGCGGCTGGACAAGGAACGCGAGGCCGAGGACGGCTTCGACGGCTCCTGGGTCGCCCACCCCGGCCTCGTGCCCGTTTGCAGGAGCGTCTTCGACAGCGTGCTTGCCGACCGGCCCCACCAGATCGAGCGCACCCGCGACGACGTCGAGGTGAGCGCGGCGGACCTCGTTGCCGTCCGCCGCACCGCCGGCCCGCCGACACCCGAGGGTGTCCGCGCCAACATCGCAGTAGCCCTGCGCTACTTCGATGCCTGGCTGCGCGGCAGCGGTGCCGTCGCCCTGTACGGGCTGATGGAGGACGCGGCCACCGCCGAGATCGCCCGCTGCCAGATCTGGCAGTGGATACGCCACGGTCTTGTCGGGCGCGACACGGTGGCCGAGCTGCTGGAGGACGAGTTCGCCGCCCTGGGCGCGGAGTACCCCTGGGCCCGGGTGGACGACGCCCGTGCCATCTTCGAACGCACGGCCATGGCCAAGGACTTGCCGGCGTTCTTCACCGCAGACGCGTACGCGCGCTTTCTCGTCCGCCGATCGGGGGTGCGGTCATGAAGCGGTCCATCACCAGGGTCGGCGTTGTCGGCGGCGGTCAGATGGGCGCCGGTATCGCCGAGGTCTGCGCCCGCGCCGGGCTGGACACGGTGGTCTGCGAGGCGGACGCCACCGCGGCTCGCGGGGCCCGGGAACGGGTGGCGGTCTCCCTTGAACGCGCTGTCCAGCGAGGAAAGCTGGACTGTCTGTCCGCCGAGGACGCCCTGGCGCGACTGGTCTTCACCAGCAGCCTCGACGATCTGGCCGACCGGCAGTGCGTCGTCGAGGCCGTGGTGGAGAACGCCGACGCGAAGACCGAGATCTTCACCGCCCTCGACAAGGTCGTCGAGGATCCGGAGGCGATTTTGGCCACCAACACCTCATCCATCCCGATCATGCGCCTCGGCATGGCGACGAACCGTGCCGACCGCGTCGTGGGCCTGCACTTCTTCAACCCGGTACCCGTCCTGCCGCTCGTCGAGATCGTCGCGTCCCTGCACACCGCGCCGGACACCGTGACCGCTGTCGAAGGCTTCGCCCGCGACACCCTCGGCAAGACCGTGGTGCGCTCCCAGGACCGGGCCGGTTTCGTGGTCAACGCCCTGCTGATTCCCTACCTGCTGTCGGCGATCCGGATGGCGGAGTCCGGCTTCGCCACAGCCGCCGACGTGGACGCGGGCATGGAGCTGGGCTGCGCACACCCCATGGGGCCGCTGAAGCTGGCGGACCTGATCGGCCTCGACACGGTGGCCTCCATCGCCGAATCCCTCTACGACGAGTTCAAGGAACCCCTCTACGCCCCGCCTCCGCTGCTCCAGCGGATGGTGGAGGCGGGACTGCTGGGCCGCAAGAGCGGCCGGGGATTCCACACGTACGACCAGGGCTGAGGGGCCCCGGTCCGCGGCCGGGGGCTGAGGGGCCCATGCGGCTGCTGTGGAGAGCAGGGCGCGGAGCAGTCGGAGTGAGCTGCTGCGCGCCCTGCCGTGTACGCCTCCGGGCCGCGCCTCCCACCTCGCCGTCCGGGATGTGAACCCTGCGCCCGCGCTCGAGCTGCTCCGTCTAGGTCCTGTCCGGTCGATCAGGCCGGATCAGGGAGCGGGGTCGAGCGTGCGTGCCAGGGCCCGCGAGCCAGGCAGGCCGGACAGGACATAGGGTGGCAGGTGCAGCTGGTTCGCCCTGTCCGCCAGGCAGGAGGCGTCGTAAGAGGGAACCCGGTGGAAATCCGGGACTGCCCCGCAGCGGTGAGCGGGAACGACCGCCGTCATACGCACTGGACCCGTCCGGGACTGGGAAGCGACGGCCAGTAGGAGTCCGCCGGGAGACCGGCAGACGTGCCCGCGAGTCCGAAGACCTGCCCGTTGCCCGTGCGCGACCGATCGCGTGCGGAGATCCCGGTGACCTCGAGGGCGGGTCGGCGACACACACGAGACGGACGGCAGCGCCCACGGCGCGAGACCGTTCCGTCCGGTTCGTCACCCCTTCGCGTTCTTGGCCCGTCGCCGGGTTCCACAGGAGACACACTCGCGAAGGAGAGTTCCGTGACCAGCAAGCCCGCATCCGCGGCAGCACGGGCCACCGTGTACGGCTACCCCCGCCACGGCCAGAACCGGGAACTGAAGAAGGCAATCGAGGGCTACTGGAAGGGCCTCGTCACCGCAGACGCCCTCCGGGAAACGGCCGCAGGACTGCGCCGTGCCAACTGGCAGCAGCTCACCGAAGCAGGCATCCACGAGGTCCCGACCGGCGACTTCTCGTACTACGACCACGTCCTGGACACCACGGTGATGGTCGGCGCGATCCCCGCCCGCCACCGTACCGCTGTCGAGGCAGGCTCCCTGGCGGGCTACTTCGCGATGGCACGCGGCACCCAGGACGTGGCGCCGCTGGAGATGACCAAGTGGTTCGACACCAACTACCACTACCTTGTGCCGGAACTGGGCCCGGACACCGTCTTCACGGCAGACTCCACCAAGCAGGTGGCAGAGCTGAAGGAAGCGCTCGCGCTCGGCCACACCGCCCGGCCGGTGCTGGTCGGTCCGGTCACCTACCTTCTGCTGGCCAAGCCCGCGCCCGGGGTCGCCGCGGACTTCGAGCCGCTGACGCTGCTGGACCGGTTGCTGCCGGTGTACGCCGAGGTGCTGGCCGAGGTGAGGGCCGCCGGAGCGGAGTGGGTGCAGCTCGACGAACCCGCGCTCGTGCAGGACCGCACCCCGGCCGAACTGAACGCCGCCGAGCGCGCCTACCGTGACCTCGGAGCCCTCACCGACCGGCCCAAGCTGTTGATCGCCTCCTACTTCGGCCGGCTCGGCGACGCCCTGCCCGTGCTGGCCAAGGCTCCGGTGGACGGCCTCGCACTGGACTTCACCGAGGCGGCGGGCGCGAACCTCGACGACCTGGCCGCGGCCGGCGGGTTGCCGGGCAAGCGCCTGGTCGCCGGGGTGGTCAACGGTCGTAATGTCTGGATCAACGACTTCAAGAAGTCCCTCTCCACGCTGGGCACCCTGCTGGGCCTGGCCGACCAGGTCGACGTCGCCGCTTCCTGCTCGCTGCTGCACGTCCCGCTTGACGCCACCGCCGAGCACGACATCGATCCGCAGATCGCCCGCTGGCTCGCCTTCGCCCGGCAGAAGACCACCGAGATCGTGGTCCTCGCGCGCGGCCTTGCGCAGGGCACGGACACCATCGCGGCGGAACTGGCCGCCAACCGGGCCGATCTGGCCTCCAGGGCGGGCTCGGCGATCACCCGGGACCCGTCGGTGCGCGCCCGGGCAGCCGCAGTATCCGATACGGACGGCCGCCGCTCCCAGCAGTACCCCGAGCGGGCCATCGCTCAGCGCACCCACCTCGGGCTGCCACTCCTGCCCACCACGACCATCGGCTCGTTCCCGCAGACCACCGAACTGCGCACCGCCCGCGCCGATCTACGGGCCGGCCGGATCGACACGGCGGGCTACGAGGAGCGCATCGAGGCCGAGATCCGAGAGGTCCTCTCCTTTCAGGAGAAGATCGGTCTCGACGTCCTTGTGCACGGCGAGCCCGAACGCAACGACATGGTGCAGTACTTCGCCGAACAGCTCACCGGCTACCTCGCCACCCAGCACGGCTGGGTCCAGTCGTACGGGACCCGTTACGTCCGCCCGCCGATCCTCGCCGGAGACATCTCCCGCCCCGAGCCCATGACGGTCCGCTGGACCTCCTACGCACAGTCCCTCACCGAGCGCCCGGTCAAGGGCATGCTCACTGGCCCCGTCACCATGCTCGCCTGGTCCTTCGTCCGCGACGACCAGCCGCTCGGTGAGACAGCCCGTCAAGTCGCCCTTGCCCTGCGCGACGAGGTCAACGATCTGGAAGCGTCGGGAAGCTCGGTCATCCAGGTCGACGAGCCCGCGCTGCGCGAGACCTTGCCGCTTCGAACCGCCGACCACGCCGCGTATCTGGCCTGGGCCACGGAAGCCTTCCGCCTCACCACCAGCGGCGTACGCCCGGACACCCAGATCCACACGCACATGTGCTACGCCGAGTTCGGCGACATCGTCCAAGCCATCGACGACCTCGATGCCGACGTCATCAGCCTGGAGGCAGCCCGCTCCCACATGCAGGTCGCACGCGAACTGGCCGCCCACGGTTACCCCCGCGAGGCCGGCCCCGGCGTGTACGACATCCATTCCCCGCGCGTCCCCAGTGCCGAGGAAGCAGCAGCCCTATTGCGCAAGGGGCTCGAAGCGATTCCGGCCGAACGGCTCTGGGTCAACCCGGACTGCGGCCTGAAGACCCGCGGCTGGCCGGAAACCCGGGCCTCCCTGGGGAACCTCGTTGCGGCGGCCCGGGAGGTCCGGGCTGAGCTCGGGACCAACGCCTCCTGATCCGACGCGATTGCCGGAGCGGGGTACTCAGTACCCCGCTCCCTGCCGTCGCCGTCAGCACCCAGGCCGGCATCGCCGTCGTTGCCGGCTCACGCTTGCCGAGATCCGCTCGATGCTCGCCGTGCGCGCACGTGACGCGGTGAACGGTGAGCACCGTCACTGAACCATCCCGCCGACCGCGCATAGCGTGAGCAGCGCGGGGAAGGTCCCGGCACGGGCACGGTGAGGAGCAGGGCCATGCTTCGCGCTGTATGGAACAGAACGGTGATCGCGGAGGCGCCGCGCACCGTGATCGTCGAAGGCAACCACTACTTTCCGCCGGAGTCGCTGCACCGCCAGTACTTCACCGAGAGCCGCTCTCGGTCGCTGTGCTTCTGGAAGGGGCTCGCCCGCTACTACTCAGTCACTGTCGACGGGCAGGTCAACCCGAACGCGGCCTGGTACTACCCGCGCCCCAGCCCCCTCGCGCGCAAGATCAAGAACCATGTCGCGTTCTGGCAGGGGGTACGGGTCGAGGGCGAGCCGGAGCCCGCACCGTGACCGGCCGGCGAGCTGCCCGGGCGGCGGCCTGGACCGCGTCCGCCGCGGCCGTCGCCCTCGGCGGCTACGCAGGGCTGGTCTCCGGCGCGCTCCCCGTTGACCTGGGGGTGGGCAGGCGCATGCGGCGGCTCGGGCCGCTGACGGTGGACATCGCAGCCCCTCGGGAGGTCGTCTCCGACGTGATCGCCCTGCCGTACCTGGGCCGGACGACGAGGGCGATGCGGGAGAAGGTCCGGGTGCTGGAGCGCGGCAGTGACATGGTGCTCGCAGCCCACTACACACCCCTGGGAGGCCGGTGGAAGGCCGTCACCGTGGAGACGGTCCGGTTCACCCGGCCCGAGCGGGTCGACTTCCGCCCGGTGCGCGGACCGGTACCGCACGTCGTCGAATCCTTCACCCTGGCCGAAGAGGCCGCGGGGACCCGCCTGGTGTACGAGGGGGAGCTCGGCACCGACTTGTGGCGGGCCGGGGCGTGGTGGGGCGCGAAGGTGGCCGCCCGCTGGGAGGCGACCGTCACGGCATCGCTCGCCACGGTCAAGCAGGAGGCCGAGCGGCGGGCCGGCCGCCCGCTCAGGGGGTGAGCGCATGGGCTCCGACGTGCGCCACGGCGTGGCCCCCACCTCACCGGCCACCCCTGTCGTCACTGGCCGCGTCGGGCAGCCGCCGGATGTCCCGGCCGCTCTGCCCGGCGCCAGGCCGGAGCGAAGCTCGTCGTCACCGCCACACGCGCGGCTGTCGGTCAGCTCGGATACACGCACGTCAGCCAGCCTTTCGTCGCGCACGTACGCGTATCCGCCTCCACGCGGGGGCACCGGCGCGGCGGGCATAGGGTGGAGGGAGGAGGTCCGTCATGTCCTCACCGCGCATCGGTCACGCCGAACGGGAGCATGCCGTCGAGCGCCTCGCGGCGCCACCCGGCGGGGGCCGACTCGGCGACAGCGCATCCGAGGACCGGGTCGTGGACGGTCGCACGGGGGCAGGGCTGGGCCCGCTGCCGGCTGATCTGACCGTGCCTGCCGTGGACACAGCCGAGCCCGCCGCTGCCGTCGGCTCGCCCTCGCTGCGGGATCGGGTGGGTGACTGGCTGGTCCGGGCGCTCAGGTGTGCGGTCTTCTGCTGGCTGCCGCCGCCGTCCGGGCGCGATCAGCCCGGCCGGTGAGCGGGCGCGTCGATCCGGGAGGTCCCCCAGACCAAGGTGACGATGAGCGTCACCAGCGTGAGCGGATAGAACAAGGGGCGCAGCGGGAGCAGTACCGGCAGCAGTGCGGCGGCGGTGCCGGTGCCGAAGACGAGCAGCACGGTGGGCACGCAGCAGGCGAAGCCGATAAGGAACGCCGGGAGCACGCCGAGCAGCCGCGTATGTCCGGCGCGGCCTCCGGGGCGCCGGCAGGAGGCCGCCTGGCGCGCCGCCGGCCCCGCGACCGCCACGTTGCAGCCGACCAGCGCGGCCACGACTGCGGCGAGCAGCAGGTACTCCAACCCGAACACCGGCTCGTCGTCCGCCAGGAATCCGGCGTCACCCTGCGACACGAACCGCGGCCGGTCGATCGAGGGGGATGCCGTTCCAGCGACGGATCCTGACCCGGCTGCACAACCGCAACCGGATCGGACGGGCGGTCCGAGACGGCCTGCCAGCCGATGACGCCGCCGCCCACGAGCAGGACGACGACGCCCCCGATCACCCCGGCGCCCTTCACGGCTTGCCGGCGTTGCTGCCTGGGACGCTGCTGACCGTTCACCGTGCATCACCCGCTTCGGAACACGGTCCCCACGGTCCCCACCATCGTCCCGCGCCGCAGGGCGGTTGTTCGGTGAGCGCGCTTACAGTTCCCGGCCCGGCTCCGGGCGTAGCGTGCGGAGCATGCTGCTGCGGATCGTGCTGGGCGCGCTGTTCGTCGCGATGGCGGCCGGGCAGCTGGCGTCCTTCTCGCAGATGCCCGGGATTCTGGCTGGGTACGGCCTGGTCGCCGGTTCGGCTGCGACCGTGCTCGCCGTGGCATTGATCGTGGGCGAGCTGGTGTGCGGGGTGTGGTTTCTGGCTCGCCCGCGGTCCCGCGCGATGGCCCCGGTGTGGGTGTTCACTGGTGTCGCGGTGGTGTGGGCGCTTCTGGCCGTCCAGGCGTACGCGCGCGGGCTCACGGTGGCCAACTGCGGCTGCTTCGGGATCTACCTGCCTCAGCCGCTGAGCTGGTTCGTCCTCATCCAGGACGCATTGCTGCTGTTCTACGCGGGGCTCCTGCTCCGCGCGGCCCGCGGGGTCTCGCCCGCGCCTGCCGGGGCCGGCCACGAGCGGGTCCGAGGAGGTGGTACGTGATGTCCGGATCGCGTGGACGTTCCGGTGGGGTCGGACTCGTCGCCGCCGGGCTCCTGATGGTGCTGTGCTGCGCCGGACCGCTGCTGGTGGGGGCCGGGGCGCTCGGTGCCGTCGGCGGAGCGCTGCGTAACCCGTGGCTGATCTCTGTCGCCGCGGTGGTGGCGGTCATGGCTGTCGGGTACGTATTGCGCTGCCGGGCCGGCCGCCGACGTGGCGCCGTGCCCGAGGACTGCTGCCCGCCCGAACCGCGCCCCCAGGGCGCCCACCACCCCGATAGCCACGTACGGAGCGGTGACGACGCCCCGAAGCGTCGAGACATCCGCTGACCCGCATGAGCAACCCTGCGATTCCCTGACGCACCGCCAGGGACACGCGATCCGTCGGCCACCTCACGGAACACGGTCGCATTCGAATGGAGGACCGAGATGACCCGGGCATCTGCGCCACGGCGCAAGGCGGACCGCGACGAAGTGTTCGTAGAGTTCACCAAGTCGATCTGCCCACTGTGCAAGACGCCCGTCGACGCCCAGGTCAACATCCGTGACAGCAAGGTCTACCTGCGCAAGCGCTGTCGCGATCACGGCGAGTTCGAGGCACTGGTGTACGGGGACGCGGAGGAGTACATGTCCTCCGCGCGGTTCAACAACCCGGCACGATCCCGCTGACCTTCCAGACCGAGGTGCGCGACGGCTGCCCGAGCGACTGCGGGCTGTGCCCGGAGCACAAGCAGCACGCCTGCCTGGGGCTCATCGAGGTCAACACGCCGACATCCTGGCCGGTGCCGGACTGCGCACCCACACCACCGAGCGCCACGATGCGGCCATGCTCCGCGTGATCGACCAGATCGAGGCGAGGCTGAACCTGATGCGCATCACCGCACCCGCGAAGCTCGCCGGCGCCGGCCTCGACCTGGACGCGGCCCCCGTCGTGCTGAACGCGGCACGTACCGCCGTCGCCGACGGCACACTCGGCTACGCCCTGCTGACCGCGGTGAAATCCCCCTGACAGCGCAGTGATCTACCGCCGGGTACGTAAGCGCCCTCACATACCTGCCCCGTCCCTCGGCCATAGCGTCGAGGCCGAAAGCAGTCATCATCGAATGTGAGGGGCACTCACCATGACCACCACCATGCAGATTTCGCCGAGAACGGCAGCCATCCCGGTCCATGCGGCATGGGGCGCCGCGGCCGGCCTGGTCGGCGGGATCGGGATGGGCATCTGGATGTCCGTGTCGAAGCCGATGACGGACACCGCGATGATGACCATGGTCGCCGGGCTCCTCGGTTCGACCAACACCTTCGCGGGCTGGCTGATCCACCTGGCCATCGCCACCCTCGCCGGTATCACCTTCGGCGCGTTGCTCGGGCAGTACGCCCTGCGCCTCGCACCCGCCGCCGCCCTCGGCCTGGTCTATGGCGCGGTGTGGTGGACCGTCGGCGCGCTGTGGATCATGCCCGCGAACATGGGCATGCCGGTATTCGAGTGGAACGCCGTCACCCGCTCCAGCCTCGGCGCGCACCTGGTGTTCGGGCTGCTCGCCGGAGTGACGTTCGCCGCGATCGCCCAGGCTGCGGGCAAGCCGCGCACGGGCCCGGCCGGGGGATGAGCCCTCCGGCGCCCGCGTCAATACCCGGCCCTCAGGGGGCGTAGGCCGGGGGCAGCCAAGCGCCGGACGCACGACGACGGCATGGCGGTGTCCTACTGTCTGGCCGACAGCGCCGATGCGCTGGCCAGCCCGGCGTGGGGCGCCGCGCCCCCGCCCTGGGCACCGGGACGACGCGAGGAGACACACGCCATGATCGACGCCGGTACGGATGCCGCCGGGGACGCCGACAAGACCTGGTGCATGGCCGAGGTCGACATCTTCTGCGACCTGAACGAGCGGGAGATGGAGGCCATCGCCACCGCGGCACCGATGAAGACATACGGCGCAGGCGAAATCCTCTACACGCCGTCTCAGCCCAGCGAGGTGCTTTCATCCTCAAGCGCGGCCGGGTCCGCGTCTTTCGGGTCTCCGCCGACGGCCGCGCGCTCACCACGGCGATCATCACCCCGGGCACCATCTTCGGCGAGATGGTTCTGCTCGGACAGCACATGTACGACAATTACGCCGAAGCCCTCGACGATGTCACCGTCTGCGTGATGAGCCGTGCCGACGTGAACCGTCTGCTGCTCACCGACCCGCGGATCGCCGCCCGGATCACCGCGATCCTCGGCCGCCGCCTCTCCGACCTGGAGCAGCGCCTGTCCGACAGCGTCTTCAAAACCGTCGCACAGCGCATCGCCACCACCCTCACCACCCTCACCACCGCCCAGCCCCCCGCCGGCCCGCTGCGTCCCGGCGGCCGGCACCCGCAGATCGCCCTCACCCACGAACAGCTCGCCGCACTTGCCGGAACCTCCCGCGAAACCTGCACCAAGGTGCTGCGCGAGTACGCCGACCAGGGAATGCTCCGCCTCGCCCGAGGCCGCATCACCGTCCTCGACACAGCCCGCCTCAAGGACGCCGCCGGCTGACGTCACCAAACCGTAAGACCACCATCCCCACCTTGCCGACCCAGTGGATCTACAGTCACACGCATCCCGAACACACAGGAGTCCTCCATGCGCGCCCGCACCGTCCTCCCAGCCGTCCTGGCCGCCGCCCTGCTCGCCCTCACGGGATGCGGATCCGAAAGCGGCTCCAGCGACGAGGCGGCGGGTACATCCCCCTCGAACCCGTCGTCCCCCGCGCCGGCGCCCGCCTCCTCCGACGGCGGCGAGAGCGGAGCCGCCGGGGCGCAGGTGCCGGAGGCGCTGCGGTTCACAGCGACCACGGTGGACGGCAAGCCGTTCGACGCCAAGACTCTGGCCGGCAAGCCGACCGTGCTGTGGTTCTGGGCGCCCTGGTGCCCCAAGTGCAAGGCCCAGGCATCCGAGACCGCCAAGGTCGCCGCGGACTACGCCGGGAAGGCCAACGTCATCGGCGTCGCGGGCCTGGACAAGAACTCCGCCATGAAGGACTTCGTTGCCGACACGGGTGCCTCCGGCTTCCCGCACCTGTCCGATGAGAAGGGCGAGGTCTGGAAGCGGTTCAAGGTCACCGAGCAGAGCCGCTACGTCATCCTCGACAAGGACGGCAAGACCGTGTACGAGGGTGTGCTGCCCGCGGGCAAGGGACTCGCCGAGAAGGTCGCCGGAATCACCGGCTGAGCCGTCATGAGTGACCTGCCCCTCGCCCTCGCACTCACCGCGGGCATGCTCGCCGCCGTCAACCCGTGCGGCTTCGCCCTGCTCCCTGCCTACCTCTCCCTCCTCGTCCTCGGCGACGACTCTCCCTCCCGGACCGTCGCCGTCGGCCGGGCCCTGACCGCAACCGCCGCGATGACCGTCGGCTTCGCAGCCCTCTTCGGCATATTCGGCCTCGCGATCCAGCCCGTCGCCGGGCAGGTCCAGGAACATCTGCCCTGGTTCACCATCGCCTTCGGACTCCTCATGGCCGTGGCCGGGGCCTGGCTCCTCGCCGGCCGCCAACTGCCCGCGCTGACGCCGAAAGTCCGGCGGGCGCCCGCCGTCACCCGCTCCATCCCCTCGATGACGCTGTTCGGGATGGCGTACGCCACCGCCTCACTCGGCTGCACCATCGCCCCGTTCCTCGCCATCGTGGTCTCCGCCTTCCGTAGCGGCTCCACCGCCGAAGGCATCATTCTCTTCACCGCGTACGCGGGCGGGATGGGCCTGATCGTCGGCGCCGCCTCGCTGACCGTCGCCGTCACCCGCACTACCGCCGTCACCCGGCTGCGCCGCATCGGCGCCATCGCACCCCGCCTCGGCGGCGGACTGCTCCTGCTCGTCGGCGCGTACGTCGCGTACTACGGCTGGTACGAGATCCGCGTCCAGCACGACCCCGCAACCCAGGACCCGGTCATCGACGCCGCGGGCGCCATCCAGCGGACCATCGCCACCGGCCTGGACAACATCGGTCCCGCAGCCCTCGCCGCCTTGGTCGCCGCCCTTCTGATCGCAGGAGTGGTGCTCGGCCGCCGTCGACGCTCCGGAACCTCACGCAAGGCGCACCCCGAGACCGACAACGCTCCTCTTGACGCGCCTTGAAGATGCCGACGGTGCGTCGGCCTGTGGGGTGCCTGCCGCGCCGCAACTGACAACGACGGGGCGCGCGGTGGTGGGCGGCGGGCTCAGCCGCTCGGACGGGGCCTCCGGCTGCGGGAGTTCACCTCCGCGAGCCGGGCGCTCAGCACCTCGGGTGGGCTCACCGGCTCGATGTGATCCGGGTTCGCGTCCCACTCCCGGCCGCCGACGAGGGGGCGGAGCTGGATGTACGGGCCGAGGTGGTCGGTGATGATGCCGAGGCGGTTGCGGTGGGTGTCCCGGACGGTCTCGCCGATGGCGGGGGCGGGGGCGGGGGCGGGGCCGGGGGCGTCTGTCACCGGGAGGCGCCCTTCGCGATCACGGCCGCCAGTTCGTGTGCTACGGGCGCGGAGCACAGCCCGAGGTGCACGAGGGCGTAGCGGGCCTCGTCGGCCCAGGGGGTACGGACGTCCATGGCGGGCAACTGGATGCCGGCCCGGGTGAGGGCGGCGGCGAGGGCGTCGCGGGCGTCCATGGCCTCCTTGATCTTGCGCTGGGCGGCCTTGTCGGGGGTGGCGGGCGGCGGGGTGGTCATGGCGCGGGCTCCTTCGGCTGGCTGTTCTGCGGCTTCCCGGACCTGCAGACGCAGCTTGGATTACTGTGCGTAGCCCGGGCACTACGAGCATGGATCCGCAGGAGGCCGGCGACACCGTGGGTGGGCTGTGGTTCCCCGCCCCACGGCGTTAGTTCCACACCTTCCACGGACGTCACGGAGGGGAGCCGCGCGATGCCGCCACGGCGGGTGATCACGGGCCGGAGCCAGGAGCCCCGGCAGAGGTTCGCGGAGGAGCTGCGGTTACTGCGGACGGGGAGCGGGTCGAGCCTGCGGCAGCTCGGGGAGCGGCTGGGCTGGGACTGGTCGCTGTTCGGGAAGATGGAGAAGGGCGAGACCCTGGGCGGCCCGGAGGTCGTCCAGGCACTGGACCAGCATTACGGGACGCCGGGGCTGTTGCTCGCGCTGTGGGAGCTGGCGGCGGGGGACCACACGCAGTTCCGCGAGCGGTACCGGCGGTATATGGCGCTGGAAGCGGAGGCGGTGAGCCTGTGGCACTTCGCGGTAGGAGTGCCACCCGGGGTCCTTCAGACGCAGGGGTACGCGAGGGAGGTCCTGGCGGCCGGGCGGCTGAAGGGGGAGGAGATCGACAAGCAGGTCAAGGCTCGGTTGAGTCGGCGCGACCTGCTGGAAGGCGACGACGCGCCCCACTTTCGCTCGATCCTCTCCGAGACCGTTTTGCGTACGCCGCTGAGGGATGCGGCTGCCTGGCGTGAGCAGTTGGCGCATTTGGTCGAGATGTCTGAGCGTCCGAACGTGGCGCTTCAGGTGCTTCCGCACAGCGCGGGGCCGCACAGTCTGTCGCACACCGACGTGATGTTCCTGCGAGTGCCGGACGGCCGTACCGTGGCCTATGTGGAGAGCGCCAGCCGTGGCGAACTCATCGAGGCCGCCAGCCAGGTTGAGTGTCTGCAGCAAATGTACGATGCGGTGCGCGACTTGGCCCTGTCCCCGGACGAGTCGCGGAAGTGCATCCTGCGCGTGTTGGAGGAAGTGCCGTGCGATCCGTCGACCTGAGCGCCGCTACGTGGCGCAAGAGTAGCTACAGCAACTCGGATGGTGGCCAGTGCGTTGAGGTCTCGGACGACTTCGCCGCTGCCATCCCCGTGCGGGACAGCAAGAACCCGCACGGTCCGGTGCTCGTGTTCCCGGCGGCGGACTGGTCATCCTTCATTGCCGCCATCAAGGGCGGGCAGCTGCCCGTCTGAGCATCGGCGCCGACCGAACGGCCTCCGTGAATGCCTGGGTTCACGGAGGCCGTTGGCGTTGTCGGCGGTCCTACTTCTTGGTGGTGCGTCGTCCCCGGGTGGCCGCGGCCCAGTGCCAGGCGCGCAACGGGCCGGAGTCCGGGAGTTTCTCGCGGATGGACTCCAGGCCGTCCTCGACGGTTGGTCTCGATTCCAGCCGTCGGCGTGCGCGCCAGGTGCGTTACGGTGACTCATACCGGTGCGAATCAGCCAATACTTTCGTCCTTCTCCGGGGGGCGGGCCCGCTGCGAGAGAATGGCCGACGATGAGTGCCACCACCACCGCTCCGGACGCCCAGCTGGACGGGTTCAGCCCCTTTGCCCACCTCACCGTGCAGAACACCGCGCTCTACCGTCAGGTGATGCGGGTATTCGTCATCGCCAAGGAGCGGTTCGCCGTCCACCTGCGTCCCGAGGACGTGTACGCCGCGCTGCCGGCCGAGGCGGGACCGGCTGAGCTTGACGGTCTGGTCAAGGCGCTGGACAGCCTCGTCGGCTGGGGCAACCTGCGCGCCGACCCCGACACGGCCCGCGTCACCGCCGTCGAGGACTTCTACCGCAAGCGGTTCATCTACCAGCTCACCCGGGCCGGGGAAGCGGCCGAGGAAGCGCTGTCCGTCTACGACGAGGCGCTCGGGCGGCGCGGCGCCCTCCAGGCCGTCGCCCTGCACGACATCGTCAGCCAGCTGCGTGCCCTCCTCGTCCTGGCAGCCGAGGAACAGCCGGATCAGGCCAAGACGCACCTGGCTCTCGACGCGCTGGCCAGCAGGTTCGCCGCCCTCGCCGACAACGCTCGCGCCTTCATGGGGTCCCTGCAGCGGACAATCGACCTGCACGACGTCGAGGAAGAGGTCTTCCTCGCCTACAAGGACCGGCTCATCCAGTACCTGGAGCGGTTCATCCAGGACCTGATCACGCTCGGCGGACGCATTGCCCGGCTGATCCTGGAACTGGAGGAGGGCGGGAGTATCGAGCCACTGCTGCGCGCCGCCGCCGGCCGCGAGGCGGCCGACGCCTCGCCGGAGGAGGCCGAGCACGCCGAGCGGGAGGCGTACGAGCGCTGGGCCGGTCGCTGGGCCGGGCTGGCCGCGTGGTTCATCAGCCGGGACGGGCGCGAGTCGCAGGCCCGGCTGCTGCGCGGCCGGGCCCTCGGTGCGATCCCCCAGCTCCTGGCCGTCGTACGGTCGCTGAACGAGCGCCGGGCCGGACGCTCCGACCGGTCCGCGGACTTCCGTACGCTGGCCCGCTGGTTCGCCGAGGCCCCTGACGACGATGCCCGGCACCGCCTGTGGCGGACGGCCTTCGGGCTCTATCCCGCACGGCACCTCACCGTCGACGCCGACGCCCTCGCCACCCGCGCCGCCCTGCCGGTTCCGGCCGGCACCCCGTGGGCCGAGGCCGAGCCGCTGCGGATCAGCCCTCAACTGCGCCGCACCGGCAGCTACGAACGGCGCGGCAAGCCACGCAGGGTCGAAGACCGGCAGGAGCGGCGCGCCTGGCTCGCGGAGGTGGCCGCCAAGGAGAGCGCCGAGACCGCGGCGGCCCGCGCCCGGCTCGTCACGGACGGGATCACCCGGCTCTCCGGGCTCGGTGAGCTCGACCCGGCGGCCTTCGGGCTCTTCCTCCAGCTGCTCGGCGACGCCCTCGCCACCTGGCGGCCCGGCATGCGGCATACCGTGGCCACCAGCAACGACGGATCCATGGAGATCCGGCTCAGCGCACTCGCCGACGGCGGCACGGCGGAGATCCGCACGCCGTCCGGCACCTTCCGCGGGCCCGACCATCTCATCGAGATCATCGACCTGACGGACGGAGACGGCGACCGGTGAGCGCTCCACTCGCCGAGGTGCTTGAGGGGCAGCACGCCGCCGAGCTCCGCAAGGCCGCCCGCGCCCTGCTGAAGCAGCCCCTCCTGCTCGCGCGCGGCCGGAGCGCCGACGAGTTCCGCCTCGTCCGCCGGCACGCCTCCGAACTGCGTGAATGGTTCGACCGCAACACCGGCTGGCCCCTCCAGGTGGACGCCGAGGCCGCCCGCCTGCGCAAGATCCCCGGGGTCTTCACCGACCCCACCCACCCCGCGCGCGAGGCAACCCGCGCCGCCGCCCCCTTCACCCGCCGCCGCTACGTCCTGCTGTGCCTCGCCCTCGCCGCCCTCGAACGCGGGGAGGGCCAGACCGCCCTCGGCCGCCTCGCCGACCAGGTCGTCCTCGACGCCGCCGACCCCCAGATCGCCCAGGCAGGCATCCAGTTCACCCTGGACCGCCGTGACGAGCGCCTCGACCTCGCCGCCGTGGTCAAGCTCCTGCTGAGCCTCGGTGTGCTGCGGCGGGTCGCCGGCGACGAGGAGGCCTACGTCAGCGGGGCGGGGGACGTCCTGTACGACGTCGAACGGCGGGTCCTGGCCGGGCTGCTCGCCGTGCGCCGCGGCCCCTCCACCGTGCACGCCGAAGCCTTCGCCGACCGGCTGAGCGAACTCGTCGCCGAAACCGCCCTGGACAGCGACGAACTGCGCTTCCGCGCCATGCGGCGGGCACTGACCCGCAGGCTCCTGGACGACCCCGTCCTCTACTACGACGAGCTGAGCGACGCCGAACTCGGCTACCTCACCCGCCAACGCGGCTTCCTCACCGCCCGGATCACCGAACTGACCGGACTGGTCCCCGAAGTACGGGCCGAAGGCATCGCGATGGTCGACCCGGACGACGATCTCACCGACGTCCGAATGCCCGAACAGGGAACCCACGGCCACATCACGCTGCTTCTCGCCGAACACCTGGCCGCGGCGGGCGGCCCGGTCACCGTCGGCCGGCTGGCTCTGCGCGTCCGCGAACTCGCCGCCGAGCACGGCGGCTTCTGGGCCAAGTCCGCCCGGGAGCCGGGTATGGAAGCCGAACTCGTCGAACAGGCCGTAGCCCGGCTCGCCGCCCTCGGGCTGGTGTCCCGTACGGCCGACGAGGTGGCGCCGCGCCCCGCCCTCGCCCGCTACGCGGTCGGCGAGACCGTCGTACTCGAACCAGGCACCGCAACGGTGCCCGCGCAGCGAAAGGCCAGTCAGCCGTGACCCGCCTCCCCTCCCCGCCGCGATCCCGCTGGCAGCCCCTGCGCATCGGACTCGTCGACCTCTTCCACTACGACGTGGAGGAATTCCACTTCCGGGACGGGCGCCTGCTGCTCCGCGGCAACAACGGCACCGGCAAGTCCAAGGTGCTCGCCCTGACCCTGCCCTTCCTGCTCGACGGGGACCTCAGCTCCCGCCGCGTCGAACCCGACGGAGACCCGGGCAAGCGGATGGAGTGGAACCTGCTCCTCGGCGGCGAGCATCCGCACTCCGAGCGGCTCGGCTACACCTGGATCGAGTTCGGCAGGCTCGACGAGACCAGCGGCGAACGGCGTTTCCGCACCCTGGTCTGCGGACTCAAGGCCGTCGCGGGACGCGGCATCGCCCGCCACTGGTACGCGCTCACCAGCCAGCGCGTCGACCACGGCCCGCAAGCACCCGCCGAAGCCACCGAGGCATCCCTCAGCCTGCTCGACGCCACCGGCACAGCCCTCTCCCGGGACCGGCTCGCCGAGGCCGTCGCCGGGCACGGCATGGTGTACGACCAGGCCAGGACCTACCGCAGGGCCGTCGACGAGGCACTCTTCGGACTGGGCGAGCAGCGTTACGGAGCCCTGGTCGACCTCCTCATCCAACTGCGCCAGCCGCAGCTGTCCAAGCGCCCCAACGAGGCAGCCCTCTCCCGCGCCCTCACCGAGGCGCTGCCGCCCATGGACCAGGCCGTCGTCGCCGATGTGGCCGAGGCCTTCCGGTCCCTGGACGAGGAGAAGGAGGAGCTGGCAGCCGCCTCCGCCGCCGAGCGGGCCGCCTCCGCCTTCCTGGAGCACTACCGGCGCTACGCCCGTATCGCCACCCGTCGGCGCGCCCGCCTCCCGCGCGGGGAGCACTCCCGGTACGAGCACCTTCAGCGCGACCTCTCCGAGGCCCAGGCGCAGCGGACCCGCGCGGAGGAAGCGCGGGCGGCGGCCGAGGAGCGGATCGCCGCCCTGGAGGAGACCCAGGCGCGCCTGCGGGCCCAGGACGCCGCCCTGCGCGAGGGCCCCGAGATGCGCAGTGCCCGCGAACTGGAGCAGGCGGCGAAGGCGGTGGAGCAGACCGGCCAGGTGCTGGAGCGGGCCCGGGACGACCGGGACCAGGCCGCACGGCTGCACACCCGCGCACTGGGGCGGCTCGGGGCCGCGGAGAACCGGCTGCGCGCGGCCGGACAGCTGGCCGAGGACACCTTCCGGCGGGCGAGGGAGGCGGCCTCCGCCGCACGCATCGCCCTGCCCAGCGATCTGCCCAGCGATCTGCCCAGCGATCTGCCCAGCGATCTGCCCGGCGACCTGCCCGGCGAAGACCGGCTGCCCGAACCGGAACTGCGGCGTACCACCCAGGAGTCCATGGACCGCGGACAGCGCGCACTCGCCCACGCGGAGGGCCTCTGCGACTCGGCCGAGCGCGCGGCCGAGGGGCGGCGCCGGGCATCCGTCCGCCTCGACGAGGCTGACACCGACCTCGATCAGGCCACCGCGTCGCAGGGTCAGGCGGAGGAAGCCACGGCCCGCGCCGGCCGGGCCCTGCTGGACGACGTACGGGAACGCGCCCGCGCCTGGATCGAGCTGGCCTATCCCGACCCGGCCGGCCTGCTCGACGAACTCCAGGAGTGGACGCGGCACCTCGACGGGCCCTACCCGGCCCGCGCGCACGCCGCACGGGCCCACAGCGCCGCCTCCGCGCACCTGGCCGACCAGGCGGCCGAAGCCGCACGCCGGCAGGCGGAGCTGGAGGCGCGCACCGGCCGGATCCGGCAGGAGCTCACCGCGCTGGAGGCCGGCGGACGCCGCGGCCCCCAGGCCCCGCCCACGCGCACGCCCGGCCTGCGTGAGCGGCTTCCCGGCGCACCGCTGTGGCGACTGGTGGACTTCCGCGAGGACCTCCCGGAGCAGGAGCGCGCGGGACTGGAGGCGGCGCTGGAGGCGTCCGGGCTGCTGGACGCCTGGGTGCTTCCCGACGGCTCCGCCCTCGCCGCGAACGGGCACGACGTCCTCCTCTCACCGGCCACCGGGCCCGTCACCGGGGCCTCGCTGCGCGATCTCCTGCGCCCGGCCGTGGACCACGGCGACGCGCAGGCCGCGGCGGTGGACGAGGGAACGGTCGTACGGCTGCTCGCGGCCATCGGCAGCGGAGGGGAAAGCGGAGCCGGCACCTGGGCGGCACCCGACGGACGCTTCCGGGTCGGCACGCTCACGGGCCGCTGGGCCAAGCCGGCCGCCGAGTACATCGGTGAGGGCGCCCGGGAGGCGGCACGGCGGGCGGGTATCGCCGCCCTGCGGGCCGAACTCGACCTGCTCCAACAGGAATCGGACGCCGTCGCGGCGCAGGCCGAGGCCGTGGCAGGGCGCCGCCGCAGCCTCGACGCCGAACTGGCCGAGGTACCCGACGAGAGCCTCCTCACACGGGCGCACGCCCACGTGACCGCCGCCGCCGAGACCGTACGCAGGGCCCGCCTGCGGCGCGAGGAGCGGGCCGCGGACCTCAGCGAAGCGGCCGAGCGCGCCGAGCGGGCGGCCGCCGAACTCGCCGCGACCACCGCCGATCTGGGCCTGCCCGCCGACCCGGCCGCCCTTGCCGCCGTACGCCGGGCCCACGGCTCCCTCGCCGTGGTCCTGGCGGCCCTCTGGCCGGCCCTGCGCGAACGTGGCGAGGCGACCCGCCAGGCGGAGGAGGAACGCGCCGAGGCCGCACAGGCGGGGGAGCGGGCCGCCGAACTCGCGCTCCGCGCCGAGGAGGCCGGTCGCGAGGCGGCGGCCGCGGACGAGCGGCACACGACGCTGCGCTCCACCGTCGGCGCGGCCGTCGCCGAACTTCAGCGGCGGCTCACCGAGGCCGCCGAAGCCCTGCGCGCATGCGAGGCCGAGCATCGTCTCACCCGGCAGCGCCATGCCGAGGCCGACCGGGAAGTGGCCCGGGCCGAGGGCCGGATCGAGCAGCTGGACAAGGGCCTTGACGAGGCCGCCGAGGCGCGCGCGGAAGCCATCGCGGGGCTCCAGCGGTTCACCGCCACCGGCCTGATCACCGTCGCCCTGCCCGATCTCGCGGTGCCCGCCGCGGACGAAGGGCCCTGGGCGGCCACGCCCGCGATCGCGCTGGCCCGCGCCATCGAATCCGGGCTGACGGCTGCCGACGACTCGGACGGCGCCTGGGAACGCGTACAGCGTCGGCTGAGCGAGGAACTCAAGACGCTGCAGGACACCCTGTCCCGGCACGGGCACACCGCCTCCGCCCGCATGGTGGAGGACGGCATGGTCGTCGACATCGTCTACCAGGGCCGCGAACGCGCCGTGCCCGAACTCGCCGAGGCCCTCACCGCCGAGGTCGGCGAGCTCACCCGCATCCTGTCCGCCCATGAACGGGAGATCCTGGAAACCCACCTGATCACCGAGGTCGCCGGCACCCTCCAGGAACTCATCGGGGCCGCCGAACGGCAGGTGCGGGACATGAACGCCGAACTGGAGGACCGCCCCACCTCCACCGGCATGAAACTGCGGCTGGTCTGGCGGGCCTCCCGCAAGGCCCCTTCCGGCCTCGCTCCGGCGCGTGAGCGGCTGCGCCAGTCCGCCGACGCCTGGACCCCGGAGGACCGGGCGGCGGTGGGCGAGTTCCTGCAGGCGCAGATCGCCCGGCAGCAGAGCGACGACACCTCCGGCAGCTGGCTCGAACACCTCACGGCCGCGCTCGACTACCGCTCCTGGCACGAATTCGGGGTCGAACGGCACCAGCACGGCCGCTGGGTCCCGGCCACCGGCCCGGCCTCGGGCGGCGAACGGGTCCTCGCCGTGTCCGTGCCGTTGTTCGCCGCGGCTTCCTCGCACTACGCGAGCGCGGGCAGCCCGTACGCGCCGCGCCTGATCACCCTCGACGAGGCGTTCGCGGGCGTGGACGACGACTCGCGTGCCAAGTGCCTGGGCCTGCTGCACGCCTTCGACCTCGACGTGGTGATGACCAGCGAACGCGAGTGGGCCTGCTACCCGCAGGTGCCCGGCATCGCCATCGCCCAGTTGTCCCGGATCGACGAGGTGGCGGCGGTACTCGTCACCCGCTGGGAATGGGACGGCACGCGGCGGCTGCGCCGCGAGGACCCGGTGCGGGCAGCAGACTTGGATACGGATACGGATACCGCTGCGGCTGCGGCTGCGGTTGTGGTTGTGGAGGCGGCGACGGGACCGGGGCACCTGTGGACCTGACATCCGCCACCGCCACCGCCACCGTCGACGAGGGCCGACTGCGCCGCCTGCTGGGCGATCCCGGCCTCGCCTGGCTCGTCGACCGGGCACGCCGGCGTCTGGAGCGCGAGCAGCCCCTCACCGGCCCGGTCTCCCTCAGCGCACCCACGCCGGCCCAGCGGGCTTCCGCCGAGCGGCTGCTGGGCCGCTCTCCCCGCAGCGGGCGCTCCCTGACCGTCCGGCTCGACGAGGTGGACGCCGTCCTGCGCCGCTCCGGGATCAGCCCCGACGGCCTGGCCGCCGCCGTGCCCGTGCTCACCGGGCCGGTGCTCCCGCTCGGCCCCGCCCGCCAGGCCGAGGACCGGGCCTGGCAGGAGGCACATGCCCCGATCGACGCCCTCGCGGACGAGATCCCGGCCCTCGCCGCCTGGGCCGCCCGGCTCCGCGGCGACGGCCTGATACGGCGCCTCGCCGGCTCCCCGCCCACGGCCCACGCCCTCCTCGGCCAGGTCGCCACCGCCCTCCGCGCCCTCCCCGCAGACCCGCCCGCTTCGCTTCCCGCCTTCGCGGCCCGCGTCCTCGGCAGCGCCCACGCCCTGGACGACGGCACCCCGTCGGCCACCGTCACTCTGTCCGGCATCCGCGCACTGACCGGCTTCCCCGACGGCACGGGCGCGGAATGGCGCCGGGAGGCGTGGGCCTCGGCGGGCCTGCTCCGCGACGAGCTGTCCTCGACCGTCCTCACCCTGAACCTGCGAGGTACTCCCGCCCTGGACTCGATGGCCGAGGCCGGCGAGCCGGCCGTTCTGACCCTGCGGCAGCTCATCCGCCGCCCGCCTGCCCCATCCGCCCCGACCGTCCGGATCTGCGAGAACCCGGCGGTACTCGCCGCGGCCGCGGATGCGCACGGCACGCGCTCCGCGCCGTTGGTGTGCCTCCAGGGCCAGCCGTCCGCGGCCGCCCTCACCCTCCTGCGCCACCTGCACGAGGGCGGAACCACGCTCCACTACCACGGGGACTTCGACTGGGGCGGGCTGCGCATCGCCTCCGCACTGCTGCGCCGCATCCCCTGGCTGCCCTGGCGCTACACGGCCGCCGACTACCGCGCAGCGGTGCTCACGCCCCCTGCCGGCCCGCCCCTCACCGGCCTGCGGGCCGAGGCCCCCTGGGACCCGGATCTGCCCGAGGCGCTCGCGGAACTGGGCGTCCGTGTCGAGGAGGAGACGGTCCTCGATGTCCTGCTGTCCGACCTTTCCCCCGGGCATTAGCGAGTCGAGCCTGCGGTGGCGGATATCGCATGTAGCACTTAAGTGACGATCGAAAGAGATTCGATATATTCTCTCCTCGGCGCGCTCGCCCGCAGTCGCCATGCATGGAGGCACAACCATGAAACCAGTCGTCATGACCACTGCCGGGTCGGTCGAAGGGACCGTGCTCGACGGCCTGCGCGTCTTCAAGGGGATTCCGTACGCGGCCCCGCCGGACGGCCTGCTGCGCTTCGAGGCGCCGGCACCGCCGAGGAGTTGGGACGGAGTCCGCCCCGCCCGCCGGTTCAGTGCTGCGCCGCCGCAGCTGCCGTTGGTCCCCGGGATGCCTGCCCTGTGGAGGCCGGAGGACGGGATGGACTGCCTGAGTGTGAACGTGTGGACGCCAGGGGCGGAGGGTGAGCGGCTGCCCGTCATGGTGTGGATCTATGGCGGAGGCTGGAAGTCCGGATACTCCGGTGACCCCACGTACGACGGTTCGGTGCTGGCCCGTGACGGTGTCGTCATGGTGACCTTCAACTACCGTGTCGGTTTCGAGGGCTTCGGGTACGTTCCGGGCGCCCCCGCCAACCGCGGCTTCCTCGACCAGGCCGCGGCACTGCGCTGGGTGCGGGAGAACATCGACGCGTTCGGCGGCGACCCGGACAACGTGACGATCTTCGGCGAGTCCGGGGGTGGAGCATCGGTCGCGGCGCTGATGACGGCACCGGCCTCGCGGGGGCTGTTCCGCCGCGCCATCGTGCAGAGCATGGCCGGACGCTTTCTCCCGGAGGAGGAGGCCAAGCGCATCTCGCGCATGATCTCGGACGCCGTGGGGGTGGAACCGGAGAAGTTGACCACGGTGGCGCCCGAAGCCCTGCTGGCCGTGCAGGATGTCGCCCTGCCGTCCATGGAGGCGGATCCCACCGCCTGGACCACTCCGGAGGCGATCACCGCATTCTCGCCCGTCATCGACGGCGTCACGGTGGTGGACAACCCATGGCTCGCCGTGCGCTCGGGGGCAGCGCGCGACGTCGAGTTGATCTGCGGGTACACCCGGGACGAGTTCACGATGTTCTCGATGCAACGAGGGATGATCAGGCCGCGGCTGTCGGACCTCGCCAGGATGCTTCCCATGGCCATGGGTATGCTCCGCGACCGCCTCCGCAGCAGGGGCCGAGGGCCGGCACGCGCCGCCACCCCCGCACCGGAACGCGGCCGCCGCGGTCGGGCCGAGTTGGGCCTTGATGCTGTCGCCGGGCACCTGCGCCTGGGCGCTTCGGCGGCGGACGACTACCGGGCGGCCCATCCAGGGATGACCGACCAGCAGCTGTACACGGTGATGTATTCGGACGCGTTGTTCCGGATACCGGCGACGTGGCTGGCCGAAGCCCATGCCGCTGCGGGTGGCCGTAGCCACCTCTACGAGTTCGCCTGGACGAGCCCGGTGTGGGGAAGCACCCTGGGGGCCGTCCACACCCTGGACATCCCGGTGACCTTCGGGCACGCGGACGGCCCCCTCTCGGCCTTCCTGATCGGCAGATCTGTGCCTGACGACTTCACCCGCCTGTCGCGACGGCTTCGCGACTCATGGATATCCTTCGCGACCACGGGCGACCCGGGATGGCCGCAGTTCACCACCGAGCGGCCACTGGTGCGGATTTGGGACACCGAGCCATCCGTGGCGGAGGACCCGCTCGGCGCGTCCCGCGGGATCTGGCGATCCCGCTCGGGGCTGTAGTCCACAGGCGGCACTGCGCGAGGATCCGGCCTACGACCGGTAGCGCCGAGGGTGGTGACCTCGAAGGCATCGTCTCACCGGAAGCCGCGGACGCCGAGGCGATCTCAGCCTGGGGCACCCAGGGGCTGCTCGGTCCAGATGGTCTTGCCCGAGCGGGCGTAGCGGCTGCCCCACCGGGTCGCCAGCTGGGCGACGAGGAAGAGTCCACGGCCTCCCTCGTCCGTCGAACGGGCCCGGCGCAGCCGTGGCTGGGTATTACTGGGGTCGGAAACCTCGCACACCAGCACCTCGCTGCGGATGAGCCGGAGCCTGACCGGTCCGCCCGCGTAGCGGATTGCGTTGGTGACGAGTTCGCTCACGACGAGCTCGGTCGTGAAGGCCAGCTCGTCCAGTTCCCACTCGGCCAACTGGCGGCATGCCAGTCTTCGTGCCTGCGCCACGAGCGACAGGTCGGCCGCGAACTCCCACTCGGCGACAGACTCGGGCGGCACACATTTGGTACGGGCCAGCAGCAGGGCGACGTCGTCGGCGCGTGAGGCGGGGAGGAGCCCCTCACGAACCTCACGGTTGACCTCGTCCAACGGACGGTCCGTGGTGGCGCAGTCGGCGAGCCGCTCTCTCAGCCTGGCCATGCCCTCCTCGATGTCCTCGTCCCGACGCCCCACCAGACCGTCGGTGTAGAACGCGAGCAGGCTGCCTTCGGGCAGCTCGATCTCCACCGGCTCGAACGGCATCCCGCCGATACCGAGCGGCGGGCCGGGCGCAAGGTCGACGAACAGCGGTGCCTCGCCCGGCCGTACCACGGCGGGCGGTAGGTGGCCGGCACTCGCGATGGTGCACCGCCGGGTCACGGGGTCGTAGACCGCGTACAGGCACGTCGCGCCGAGCACCGCCAGCTCCGCCGCGGGGTCCTGCGGGTCGTGCTCCGTGGAGAACATGAGCATCAGGTCGTCCAAGTGCGCCAGCAGCTCCTCCGGGTCGAGGTCGAGGTCGGCCAGCGCCTGCACTGCCGTACGCAGCCGCGCCATCGCGGCCGTGGCGCCCAGTCCGTGCCCGACAACATCCCCGACCACGAAAGCCACCCGCAGAGACGACAGGGGGATGGCATCGAACCAGTCACCGCCGACTCCAATCCCGGCGCCCGCAGGCAGGTAGGCTCCGGCCGTCTCGGCGCCGGGGGTACGGGAGACGGAGCCGGGCAGCAGACTGCGCTGCAGGGCAACGGCCGATCGGTGCTCCCTGGTGTACCGGCGTGCGTTGTCCACGCTCAACGCCGCGCGTGAGACGACCTCGGTCAGGAGAGCGGCGTCATCGTCGTCGAAGGCGGTGGTCAGCCGAGTCCGCCACAGTGTGGCCGTGCCGAGCACCAGGCCGCGTGCGTACAGACTAATGGCTACGGTCGAACGCGCTCCCTCGGGGATCAGCACCCGCGCCTGCTCCTCGTCCAGACCGAGCGCGGTGCGCAGAGCATCCATGTCCGGCACGGTCACCGGCTCTCCGTGCATCAGCCGCCGCGTTATGGCGCTGTCGGGGATGGGCGGAATCGCCTCGCCCACCCGCACCACGGCGCCGAGCCCTGCCCCGCCGTTCGGGGCGGCAGCCACCCGGCGCAGGCGGATGTCGCCTCCATGGGCGAGCTGTGGCGGCTCGTCCCCGACGAGTACCTCCTCGACGAGGTCCACCGTGACCAGGTCGGCGAAGTCGGGGACCAGCACCTCGGCCAGCGTCTCGGCCGTCCTGACCACGTCCAGTGAGGCACCGATACGCACGGCGGCGCCGCGAGAGAGGCTGAGCTGCCTGCGCGCCCGTTCCAGCTCCCCTGCCGGCTCGGCGGAGGCGAGGACTACCAGCCAGCGGGCGACCTGCGGCGACGGGTCCGACGCTACGAGCGGCAGAACGACGTAGGGCACCTCCTGCCAGCGTCCCGACACGTCGTCGGTCCACAGCCCATGAGTCGTGCGACCGTCCGATGCCGGGAGCAGGCCACCGATGGAGAGTGACAGGACCCCCTCCGGCGGGCATCCCAGCGCCTGGAGGGCGTCCGGGGTGTACTGGAGCACGCTGCCCCTGCCGTCCACGACGAGGGCGGCACTGTAGTCGGTGGGCAGCGGGTGCTCCCCGGGACGGCCACTGGCAGGTGCGTGCATGTCACCTCGATGTCCTAGCCCGACCGGGTCGTACCCCATTGTCGCGCCACGGTGATCGGCCTGCGACTGCGCGAGAGCCGGGTGCCCGGAGGGAGTCGCGACGTCCACGACGAGGGTCAGGTGGAGAGGCGGACGACGGCGTCCAGCAGGCACTGCCCGCCGAACAGCACGTCGCTGATGCGGGCGCGTTCGTCCACTCCGTGGATGAGCCGCATGATGTCCTCGTCACTTGACGAGGGGAAGAACCCGATCACTTTGGTGTCGGGGAAGGCGCGTGCGTCCGTGGAGGCCGAGTTGATGTAGGGAAGCACTCGCGCACCCGGTTCCTGGGCCGCGACGGTCTCGTCCAGGACCTCGATGATCCGCGGATCGTCGTGCACGAGGCTGCTTACCCTGCCGCTCAGCAGACTCACTTCGACGCTCTCCCCGAGGGCCTTCTGGATCTGCTGGCTCCACTGCTCGGGCCGCTCGCCGGGGAGCAGCCGTCCGTCGAGCACCACGGTCGCCTCGGTCGGCACCACGTTCAGCCGCCGTCCCGCGGACAGGAGTGTCGGAGTGGCAGTGTTGTGCAGTCCGGCGACGACGAAATCGCGGAGGACGGGATCGATGGGCAGGCTGTTCGCGCGCTCCCACGTCGGCGCCTGAAGGAGATGGCGGATCGCCTCGGCGGTCGCGCCCGAATACAGCTCCGCCAGGGTCGTCAGCATTCTGCGCGAGGTCGGCTGCAGCACCGACTCGGGGGCGAACGCGCGCAGTCGGAGTAGCATGACCGCCCCGGCCGGTCGCGGTGATCCGCATGCGGGCGCTGCCCTTCTCCGCCACCTGGACGGTGTAGACGGGGCCGCCAGGTGTCACGAAACGCTGGCCGCCGCCTTCGTTGAACGCCACCTCGGCCTCGACGAGGCTGCGATGGTTCTCCCACAGCCAGTACGCCCCCAGTCGGCTTCCGGCCTCTTCGTCTGCGGTGACCACCAGCAGCACATCACGGCGCAGCGGAATGCGGTGCCCGGCCAGGAGCTGCATCACCAGCAGGCTCGCGGCGACCTGGCTCTTCATGTCGAGCGCCCCCCGGCCCCACACACAGCCGTCCGCCACCTCACCGGAGAAGGGCGGACGACTCCACTGCTCAGGCTGGGCGCCGACGACATCGGCATGGCCCAGCAGCATCAGCGGCGGCTCGTGTCCCGACCCGGGCAGCCGGGCGACCAGATTCGCCCTCCCGGGCTCGGACTCCAGCACGGTGTGCCAGATGCCGGAGCGGGAGAGTTCCCGGGAGAGATAGCGCGCGACGGCGATCTCGTTTCCCGGCGGGTTCGAGGTGTCCAGGCGGACCAGCGCCGAGAGATGACCGACCAGGTGCTGCTGCTGGTCGGCCCAACTGAAGGGCAGGGGCATCGGCTCGGGTGAAGCTGGCATGAGGATGCTTCCGTGGATACGTGGCCAGGGATGGAGATCTACGCATCGATCAGGTCGGGCAGCCCGTCAGCTGCCCGCAATCCTGTACTGCCAGGGTCGGCACAGGGCCAGGAAGCAGGCGGTGGAGCCGAGGGCGCAGAGCAGTTGTACGACGGCCATCGGGACGGCGGTGTCCTCGCCGGCGATGCCGACGAGCGGGGAGGCGACGGCGCCGATGAGGAAGGCCGTGGTGCCGATGAGCGCGGAGGCGGTGCCGGCCGCGTGCGGGGTGCGCATCAGGGCCTGTGTGTTGGTGTTGGGCAGCGCCAGGCCCATCGCGGACATCAACACGAAGAGGCCGGCGGCGACCGGCACCAGGCCGACCTCGCCGAAGACGCCGGAGGCCATCAGCAGCAGGGCGGCCGAGGCGAGGGTGATGACCGCAAGGCCGGCGCCGAGTACCTTGTCGAGGCTGACCCGGCCGACCAGCAGTTTGCCGTTGATCTGGCCGACGGCGATCAGGCCGATGGAGTTGAGCCCGAAGAGCAGGCTGAAGGTCTGCGGGGACGCGCCGTAGATCTCCTGCATCACGAAGGGCGAGGCGGAGATGTAGGCGAAGAGCGCGGCGAAGGCGAGGCCGCCGGCCAGCGTGTAGCCGGTGAAGACACGGTCGGCGAGCAGCGAGCGCATGGTGCGCAGGGCCTGGCCGACGCCGCCGCTGTGCCGTCTGTCCTGTGGCAGGGTCTCGTGCAGCCGTTTCGCCACGACGAGGGTGAGCACGACACCGATGGCGGTCAGGACGTAGAAGACGCCTCGCCAGTCGGTGATACGCAGGACCTGGCCGCCGACGAGGGGGGCGATGATCGGGGCGGCGCCGGAGATGAGCATCAGGGTGGAGAAGAACCGGGCCATCTCGACGCCGTCGTAGAGATCCCGGACCACCGCGCGGGCGATCACGATGCCGGCGGCACCGGCCAGTCCCTGGAGCAGCCGGAAGCCGATCAGCATCTCGGCGGTGGGTGCGAACGCGCAGATGGCGGTGGCGATGACGTACACGACCATGCCGGTGAGCAGCGGGCGGCGGCGGCCCCACCGGTCGCTCATGGGTCCGACGACGAGCTGGCCGAGCGCCATGCCGGCGAGGCAGGCGGTCAGGGTGAGCTGGACGGTCGCGGCGGGGCTGTTCAGCGAGCTGGTGACCTCCGGCAGCGCCGGCAGGTACATGTCCGTGGAGAGCGGCGCCAGCGCGGTGATCCCGCCGAGGACCAGCGTGACGAGAAAGCCGGTCCGGCGCGCCCCGGTGCGGCGCGCCCCGGTGGGCGCCGGACGGACCCGCGGCTCGGTCGCCAGAGGGCGCGAAGGGGCGGTCATGCGCGGAGCCTCCATGGATACCTGTGATGGGTGGGGAGCGGGCAGCGCGCTGAGGCGAAGCGCTCAGCGCGCTCGGAGCGGTGGGGTCCGGGGAAGGGCGTTACCCCGGACCTCTCGCATCAGGACGGGGCGTTGTGCCCGAGTGGTGCCCACCGCCCCGTGGCCGTTCCCGGGTGACCGGTAGCCAGGGCCGCCCAGAATCCGCACTGGTGGTCGGACGCGAAAGCGGTGGACCTCTTGTCGGCTTGGGTGTTGAGGGTGAGGGCCGTGCCCCTGGGGCCGAACAGCGGCCACCGGGTCTGCCCGACGACGTTGGGGCTGCCGGACCGTGCGAAAGCGGCCCAGTAGCGCTTCATACGGTTGCCGAGTTGGGCCTGGACCTCTGTCAGGGGCCGGTCGCTCATCGTGAAGTCGAAGAGGTAGGCGAGTTCGGCGGTGTGGCCGTTGGTCATGTCCACTCCTGGGACCTGCGCTCCGTACAGGGTCGGCGAGTTGGGATCGTCGAACTCGTAGAGATAGGTGGGGACTTGGGTGGTGAAGGCCTGGGCCGTCCAGTAGTTGTGGCAGGCGAAGGTGGAGTCGGTGAGGACCGCTGACATCGCGAGGTACGGGGAGGGGTAGCCGGTGAGCGGGTAGCGGGCCAGCACCTGTGACGCGGCCGGTCCGTGGTTCGCGGTGATCTGCTCCGTGTACTCCTTCGCGGTCAGGTACGGCTGGCTCAGTGCGACGAAGAATCTGCTCTCGGCGCGGGTGCTCCCGATCATGACGGGCACCTTGTTCCAGTCGCCGGCGGCGATGGCTTCCGAGGGCTGCACGGGCAGCAGACGGTCGCCGAACGCGGGCCCGGAAGCCGGCTGCGTGCGGGCGGCGGCGATCAGGTCTGCTCCCGACGCGGTTCGCAGACAGGCGGCGCTGGTCGCCGGGTCGGGGCAGCCGGCCGTGGCGGCGAAGGCCTGACCTGTGGTCTCGGCCTGGGTACGGCTGGGAGTGCGGATCAGGGTGCACGCTCCGCTCTGCAGGACGGCACGGCTGAACAGCCCGGAGGCCTGCGGCGAGGTGAGCATCGCGCAGACGGAGCCGCTGCCCGCGGACTGCCCGGAGATCGTGATGTTGCCCGGGTTGCCGCCGAACGCCGCGATGTTCTCCCGGGTCCACTTCAGGGCCGCGATCTGGTCCATGAGACCCCACGAGCCGGAACCGAGAGTGTTCTCGCGTGTGAGCGCCGGCAGCGCCAGGTATCCGAGCTGGCCGAGCCGGTAGTTGATGCTGACCACGACGGTGTTGGTGAGTTCGGCCATGGCCCGGCCGCCGAACTGGGTGCCCGTGCCGATGTTGTACGCGCCGCCGTGCATCCAGAAGACCACGGGCAGGCGCGCTCCGGGCCGGGCGCCCCGCGGGCGGTATACGTCGAGGTAGAGGCAGTCCTCGCTGACTGCCTGCGGATCACGCAGGCCGAACGGGAAGAACTGCAGGCACGCCTTCGCCTGGTGCGTCGCGTCGCGTACCCCGCTCCATCGTCGGGGCTCCTGCGGCGGCCGGAACCGCAAGCCCGCCACAGGGGGCGCCGCATAGGGGATGCCCAGGAACTCCTCTGCCTGGCCCTGTGTCTGGCCACGCAGGCTGCCATCGCCGGTCCTGACCTCGGGGTTCGCCGACGATCTGTCCGACGGCGACGCCGCCGCGGCCGGCAGTACCGGCACAAGCAGCGCCACCAGAGCAAGAACCGAGGCGAGAACCGTGGATGGTCTCGCAAGGTGAAGCCTTCTCATTGATCCTCCTGGAATCGGTCGGGTCACCGGCGGGCATGCCGGGCCCGTCGTCCGGGCTGGGGCGCGGGGCGGGCGACGGGGGCCGATTCGGTGGCGCTCGGCGGCCGCGACGCGCAGGCCGAAGTGACCGGGGGCGGAGTGCACCGTGCACCCCGCCCCCGGTCATCCGGTTCTCGTCACTCCGGGCCCTGGCCGTGCGCCCGGAAGTGGCGTGTGTGCCGTCCCGTCGTCACGGCCAGGACGGGATACCTGTGAACGGACCGAACTACGGGCGCAGTCCGGCGAGGAGGGCCCTGGTCTTCGCGAAGTCGGCAGGTCCCGTGTTCCAGTTGGCCGCCATGGGGCTGATGGCGATCCTGTCGGCGCTCACGGCCTCCACGTCCCCGCCCTTGGCAGCGGGCTGCGGGGCGAACTTCACGCCCACCTTCCAGGTGCCGTCGCCGGAGTCCGTGAAGTCCGGCACGAGCGGCGCCTGCGGGTCCTGGAACGTGGTGGACGTGCCGTCGGCGGTTCCCTTGCCGTCCGCGCCGATGACCGGGTGGTTGATGTTCAGGCCGACACCCTCGGGCAGCAGCTGTCCGGACTTCGACCGGGCCTGCAGGCGGTCGATGAGCTTGACCACGAAGTCGGCGGTGGGGCGCATGGCGTTGACGGTGGCCACCGGATCGGGAGCGGCGAAGCCGCCCGTACTCACCGCGATGGCGGGGACACCGGACTCGAGGGCGGCGATGGCGCCGCCGACTGTTCCCGAGTGGTTCGCCAGACCGGCGACGTTCGGCCCGAAGTTGGTGCCGGAGACCACCAGGTCGGGGGCCTGCCCTTCGAACACCTCGGACAGGCCGAACATCACCGAGTCGCCGGGTGTGCCGTCCACGGCCCACACCTTCGGCTCGGGATGCTTGACCGCGATGGTGGTGCCGCTGAGCATCTTCGTCCCGGTGCCGCTCTGGTTGGTCAGCGGGGCGACGATGGTGACGTCGTGTCCGGCGGCGGTCAGGTGCTCGAACACCTTACGGATGCCAGGGGCGTTGTAGCCGTCGTCATTGGTGAGGAGAATCCGCAGCGGGCCGGCCGGCGTCGTCTGCGGAGATGCAGCCGCCGGCACCGTCCCGGCAAGGGCGGGCGCAGACAGCAGCAGGGCGGCCAGGGGCAGAACTCGCTTACGTCTCACTATGAGCTCCTTGGAGGGTGAGGAGTGGAACCGGCGGGCGTACGACCCTCGGCGATACGCCCGCCGGAGCTCTGGCCAGGCCGTGTCCGCGCGGGACAGGCATGGGGTGGGTCAGCGGACGCCGCGGATCGGGACGATCGCCAGCGCACCCAGCAGGGACAGGGCGCCGCCGATCAGGAACAGCGAGGCGTACCCGCCCAGGGTGGTCACGATCGCGGAGGCGACGAACGGCGCGATGATCTGCGGCCCGGCGTTGGCGATGTTGAGTACGCCCATGTCGCGGGCGGCATCCTCGGCCTTGGGCAGAACCAGCGTGACCACCGCGGTGTCCACCGCCATGAAACAGCCGAACGCCAGCCCGTTGAGCGCGCTGAAGACGAGCATCCCGGTCCAGGTGGGGCTGACGACGGGGATCACCGTGACCAGCCCGGTAACCGCGGCCGAGACGCCGACGAACACCTTGCGGCGGTTCCACCGGTCGGACAGCATGCCGCCGGCCACCGTGGAGACGGCCATGGCGACCATCGAGACCGGGGTGAGAATCGCCATCGCCGCGGCCGGTTCCAGACCGGCGGGCAGCGCGATGTGGTCGTCCAGGATGTACAGCTGGTAACCGATGACGGAGAAGTAACCGAGAATCATCAGGGCGCGGCCGATGAACGCCCACCGGAAGTCATGATGGGCCAGGGCCGACATGAACGCGGCGAGCTTCTCGCGCCGGGGCACGGCCGGTGCGGGCGCCCGTTTGGGGAGATCCCGGCAGAAGGTGGCCAGCAGGACTGCCGCACCGGCGACTATGGCTCCGAGGATGAGGTAGCCGGTGCGCAGGTGGTCGGCGGTCTGCGAGCCGATCAATACGCCGGCCGTGCCGCCGATCGGCAGCGCCAGCCCGACCAGCGCGGACGCGGTTCCGCGGCGGGCCGCGGGGATCCGGTCGGGTACCACAGCGGTGACCGCGGCCTGGTAGACGTTCATCGTCGCCTGCACCAGGCACCAGCCGATGCCGACCAGCAGCGCGGTGTGTACGTTGCCGAGGAACGCCAGTGCGGCCAGCGAGGCCAGGGCGCCGCCCAGGATCCAGGGGTTGCGTCTGCCGGTCCGGTCCGACAGGGCGCCTGCGATCGGGTTGAACGCGGTCGCGAAGACCGCGCTCACCCCGCCCACCACGCCCAGAATGGCGACCTTGTTCGCGGGATCGATCGACGCGATCTGGGTGGGTAGCAGGACCGAGCCGACGCCCATGTAGACAGCCAGCATTGAGGAGTTGGCAACGAGCAGCAGCAGCATGAGTCCGCGCTGCCGAGGTGCGCTGGGCGCTGGGTGTGCGGGTGGCTGGATCAGTTCATCGGTGGTCACGACGACCGCCGGAGTCTGCGGGGCGCTCGCGCCGCGTGACGGTTGATGACGAGGTACATGTCGACTCCTCGGGGACGGAGCGGGGGGAGGGGGATGGAAAGCGGCCGCGTGATCGTGCCCTTACGGCGCGACAGCCCTGCCGACGTCAGCGGAGTAGTTACACGTGTTACTTGGCGCTGGGCCTTGTTTTAGCACGCGGATGAGCCACTTGCTAGGTCCTGTATGGGAATCGTGACGATCGAGAGGGTGGGCCGGGCTTTGTGAACCGTGTAACTCGGATTGTTCTCGCGTGGTCCTCGTCGACCTGAGCTGCGCTCCAGGGGTCACTGCGCGGCCCGGCGGACCGAGTTGGCGGAAAACTATCTAGACAGTATGGCGAGCGTCACTCAAGCGCGATATTCTCATGTGAGTCGAGCTGCGCCCGGTGGGGCCGCACCGAACGCGACACGCTCGATCAGTACCGCCGCAGCGCCGGCCGGCAACAGAGGGCGCTCCCCTCGTATCGCGACCGAGTAGCGCGCGCCGCCCCCACGAAGGGCGGTGCGGCACGGCGCGCTGTGGCGGCGCCGATCTCTCTCTGCGATCCCCACCCGCGGACGTTCCCGGCCGCGGTGCCTCTCACCGGGGCCTGCCCCGAGGAGCCCCGCCGGAGGAGGGCCGCTGCTGCAAGCGGACCCGCGCGCGACCCGCCGCGCGCAAACGCTGATGCGTCGGCCCGTATTCCTGACTCCTTCAACCCGCTCTCCGTGCCGGGCCGGCCGGGGAGCCGACCGTGAAAGGCCGGCTGTGCTCAACGCGACCTCCCCCCGCCATCCGCCGCCACCATCGGCGCCGCCTCGACACGCCGTTCCCGCAGCTCCGCCGCGCGGCGCACTCCTGGCCGGAGCCCTGCTCCTGCTGACCGCCGTGGTGCTGGGCCTGATCCTCCGCGGTGACGGACCGCCGTTCTTCCAGGGCTTCGACGACCGCTGGATGGAGGGAATGAACGGGTCGCGCCAGGACGCGGCGACGGACCTGGCCATCGTGTTCGACCGGCTGGGAGGGCCTCTGGGGCAGATCATCACTCTCGCCTTCGCGGGGTGCCTGTGCGTCTACGGGCGCTGGAGGTCCGCGGTCTTCGTGTTCACCTCTGCTGCCGTCACGAACATGCTCGTGGTCCTGCCTTTGAAGTCGTTGGCCGACCGTCCGCGCCCGTCGGACCCGTGGGTCCTGGTGAACGACGGCTCGTTCCCGTCAGGGCAGGTTTCCAGCGCGGCGACTCTCGTAGTCGTGGTCGCGGTGGTGGTGTTCCCTCCCCGTGCGCGACTCTGGTGGTGGCTGTTCGGCATCGTGTTCGTCGCCGCGATGATGTGGAGCCGCACATGGCTGCATGCCCAGTGGCCCAGCGACACGGTGGCGGGGGCCCTGGCCGGGGCCGGAACCGGCCTGCTGCTGTGGCGGGCCTTTGCTCCCCTGCTGGACCGGGAGGCGGTGCGGGCCGCGGCGGGCCGACTCTGGGACTAGCGAAGTCGGCAGTCGAGTGCGACATAGCTCGAACAATTGACGGTCGTCGAAATTTCAACATAATCTCGCTGTGGGCGGCGCCAGCTGCCACGCGACGGCCATGAGGCGGACGCGGCCACGCGCTCCAGGAGGTGTGGCAACGCCCCCGTCGGCCGATCGTCGGTGACCGAGGGAGGAATTCTCATGGGCATTGCCAACGGCCAGGTCCCACCCGTCGTGGACCTGCGTTCCGGCCGACTCCAGGGCTGTGTCGAGGGCGGTGTCGCCGTATTCAAGGGTGTGCCCTACGCCGCGGCGCCCGTCGGCGCCCTGAGGTGGCGCCCGGCACAGCCCCATCCGGGCTGGAGCGGGACGCGAGACGCCACCGTCGACGGCCCGAGCGCACCACAGATGTTCATGGAAGGCGGCGACCCCGTGCTCGGCGGGCATGGCTCTCCGCCCTTCGACGACGACTGCCTGACGCTCAACGTGTGGACGCCGTCCGCCGATGATGCCGGCCGGCCGGTGATGGTCTGGATCCACGGCGGAGGCTTCGTCTCCGGATCCGGCTCGCTGCCGAACTACTCCGGCGAGACCTTCGCCCGCAACGGCGACCTTGTGGTGGTCAGCATCAACTACCGCATCGGGCCGCTGGGTTACCTGTACTTCGGCTCCGAGAGCGATGGGGAGGCGCAGGCCGGAAACTTCTGGCTCACCGACCAGCTCGCCGCACTGCGGTGGGTCCGTGACAACATCGCGCGCTTCGGTGGGGACCCGGACTGCATCACCGTCGCCGGCCAGTCCGGCGGCGCGATATCCACCGCGGCGCTGGCAGGCCACCCCGAGGCCCAGGGCCTCTTCCAGCGAGCCGTCCTGCAGAGCCCGCCCTTCGGCCTGCACATCCCGGCCCCCGCCGAGTGCCTGCAGCGCACCGCTGCCTTCCTGGAGATGGCCGGCGCCAAGGACATCGAGGAACTGCGCCGCCTGCCCTGGCCCAAGCTGATCGAGGCGACCGTAGGCATGTTCGGGCAAACGATGCGATGGGGCTACTGGCCCACACCGTTCCTGCCCGTACGCGACGAAGTGACACTGCACCGCCACCCCGCCGAGACACTCCTCCACGGCGCCGGAACCGACATCGACGTGCTGATCGGCTGGACGCGGGAGGAAGCGAACTTCGGCTTCGCGCTGGACGAGGGTTACGCCGCTGCGACCAAGGACCAAGTGATCAACAGGATCGCGGACACCTTCAAGGACGATGCGGCCGAGGTGTATGCCGCCTACGAGGCGGCCCGTCCCGGCGCCCGCCCCGCTGACGTACTCATGGACCTGATCTCCGACGAGCTGTTCCGTGTACCCAGCGTGGAACTGGCCGAAGCCAGGGCGGAACTCGGCCGCCCGGTGTGGGTGTACCAGTTCGACTTCCCGACCCCGGCGTACGACGGCAGGCTCGCCGCCGCGCACTGCCTGGAACTGCCGTTTGTCTTCCACAACTTCGACAAGTGGTCGCATGCGCCCTTCCTGGAAGGAATCGAGCCCGCCGCCCGCGACGGCCTCGCGCAGTCCATGCACCAGGCGTGGATCTCGTTCATCCGGACCGGAAACCCCAACCACCCGGACCTGCCGGTCTGGGACCGGTACGACGTCCAGTCCCGCACCACGATGGTCTTCGACTCCGTCACGGCTGCCGCCAGTGACCCCGCCGGAGGCTCGCGGGAATTGCACCTGCGCGCGTCCCGGTAGGGCCGCAGGGCCATTCCGCCACAGAGTCCGGGGCTTACCCGTCGTGCGTTACACGTGTAACAATCGAGGCGGCCGTTGCTTGGGGACAGCGGCCACGCCGGTCCCGGGCCTCCGACGCCCGGGACCGGCCGTTGGAGGCCCTCGCACGCGGGCGGAATGACGGCGCAACCAACCGGCCAACCGTCCGATGGATTCCCCGAGCCCTGTCGGGGCCGTTGCCCGACCTACGGAATGGAACGAACACCCATGTCACAGACCCCGGCGGCCCGGCCGCGCACACTCACCGCCCCGGACGGCACGACGTTCCGCGACCTGAACGGCAACGGCGTCATGGAGCCCTACGAGAACCCCCGCCTGCCGGTTGCCGAGCGTGTCGCCGATCTTCTGCAGCGCATGACGCCGGAAGAGAAGGCGGGCCTGCTCTTCCAGACCATGATCGGCATCAACGCCGACGGAACCCTGGCGGAGCCGGATCCCGCGGATTCGGACGACGACCCGATGCGTGCCTCCACCTCTGCCATGGTCACCGGCAAGCTCATGAACCACTTCAACTTGTTCGGCACCGCAGCCCCGCGCCGCATAGCCGAGTGGAACAACCGCCTCCAGGACCTGGCCGCCGCGACCCGCCTGGGCATTCCGGTGACCATCTCCACCGACCCCCGCCACGGCTTCCTGGACAACGTCGCCGCGAGTCTGCGCACCGAAGGATTCTCGATGTGGCCCGAGCCCCCCGGCCTGGCCGCCATCGGCGACGAGGAACTTGTGCGGGAGTACGCCGACATCGTGCGCCGCGAGTACCTCTCGGTCGGTATCCGCCTGGCCCTTCACCCCACGGCCGACCTGGCCACCGAACTCCGCTGGGCGCGCGTCGTGGGCACCTTCGGATCCGATGCCGAGGTCGCCGCGCGCATGGTCGGTGCCTACATCCGAGGCCTTCAGGGGGAGGTCCTCGGCACCACCAGTGTCTCCGCGATGACCAAGCACTTCCCCGGTGCCGGTCCGCAGCTGGGCGGCGAGGACGCCCACTTCGCCTACGGCCGCGAACAGGTCTACCCCGGCGACAACTTCGACTACCACCTGATCCCCTTCGAAGCCGCCTTCGAGGCCGGGACCTCGCAGATCATGCCGTACTACGGTATGCCGGTCGGCACGCAGCACGAGGAGATCGGCTTCGGCTTCAACAAGGGCATCATCACCGGCCTGCTGCGCGGAAAGTACGGCTTCGACGGCATCGTCTGCACCGACTGGGGCCTGGTGACCGACACGGAGATCTTCGGAGCGCCCTTCCCCGCCCGCGCGTGGGGCGCCGAGCAGCTGGACCGGCTCACCCGGGTGGAACGCATCATCGACGCCGGAGCCGACCAGCTCGGTGGCGAGGCGGCCCCGGAACTCATCGTGGAACTCGTACGCACCGGCAGAGTGACTCAGGAGCGACTCGACACGTCGGTGGCACGTCTGCTGCGGGAGAAGTTCACCCTCGGTCTCTTCGACGACCCGTACGTGGACCCCGACAACGCCGCCGCTGTCTGCGGCAGCAGCGAGTTCACCGCGGCCGGACTCGCCGCACAGAGCCGCTCGATCACGGTTCTCACGGACCGTCCGCACGATGCGACGGCACCTGTGCTGCCCCTGGCACCCGGGCTCCGGCTCTACACGCAGGGCATCGCCCCCGCCGTCGCCGCGCAGTACGCAACCGTGGTGGCCACCCCCGAGGAGGCGGATGTGGCGGTGCTGCGCATCGTCACCCCCCACGACAAGCGGACCACGGGCATCGAGCCCTTCTTCCGTGCGGGCCGCCTCGACTTCACCGAGGACGAACTGCGTCCGATCCTCGAGGTTGCCGCCGCCGTCCCCACCGTCGTCGACATCTTCCTGGACCGTGCGGCGGTCATACCGGAGATCGCTGAGCAGGCGGCAGCACTCGTGGCCAACTTCGGTGCCTCGGACACCGCGTTGCTGAACGTGCTCTTCGGCCGGGTGAAGGCAGAAGGCCGGCTGCCCTTCGAACTGCCGCGTTCGATGGAGAGCCTCGCCGCCGGCCACGAGGACGTGCCCAACGACTCCGTGGACCCCGTCTTCCCCTACGGCCACGGCCTGCGGGTGGGCTGAACCAGGTTCCCGCGACAGTTGCTTCCCTTACGACCTGGGAGTAATAGAGCGCGGATCAGCGAGCGGCGTCTGGTGCGTGCGATCGCAAGGCGCCGGAGCGTCCCGATAGCTGAGCTATCGGGACGCTCCGGAAACGCGGCGAGCCTGCGTGCCAGGCGTCGGGAGCCCGCGGGCTATTGCCCCCAGGTCGTTACCGTCCCGGGACGGCCCACACCGTTCCTCCGGACTGAGCAGGAGTGAGTCCGCTCAGCCGCACGCCCCGAACGGTCTTGGGCGCACTGGCGTACTCAACCCCGGGGCGGCGACACGCATCCTGTGCGTGGTCCGGGTCCGGGAGGTCGGTTCCCTGCGCGATCCGGCCAAATGGGTACGGCCAGATGCGACGGGGAGGCCCTGAACCATCACTCCGGTGGAGCGGGGGCCCCGCACGCCGGCGCCGTACCCGGCGTCCCAGATCACACGATCACGTTAACCCGGACGGCCCAGGACGCCGCAAGCCCGGAAGCCGACCATCACACGATCGAGTTAAACCGCCCTCGTGCACGCTCCCCGGCAAGCAGCTGACGACCCCTTCGGGACCGATCTTCCTGCTCTGCCCCTTACCACCCGCCCATGGAATCCCACCAGCCCCATCGTTGCGGCGCGAGTTCGCCCGTCGGGGCGCTGTCGTCCCGCCTCCCCTCCGGCACCGGCATGACGGTGAGGGCCTCCGGCGGGGCGGCTGCGTCCTCGTCGGGACGGAACGCGGGGAACGCCACAGGCAGTCCGGCAGGCGCGCCGCGCCACAGGGAAGGCCGCCACTGCAAACCGGCGTCGGGAACGGCGGGGCGGATCTCGGGCAGCCGGTGCAGCAGGACGTCCACTGCCGTCTCGACGATCAGGCGGGCCGGATCCTTGGCAGGGCACCCGTGAGCGCCGGTGCCCCATGCCAGGTGCGCCCGGTTGCCGAAGGCCGAGTCCCCCGCACCCTGGACGCCGGGGTCGGTGTTGGCGGCGGCCAGGCACGGTATGAGCAGATCCCCGGCGCGAATCCGGCACCCTGCGAAGGTGACGTCGGCCCTCGCCCAGCGTCCGGTGATGTTCGGCACCGGCGAGCCGGCCCAGAGCGCTCGGTCGACGGCGTCGGAGACGGTCAGCCGCCCATTGGCCAGAGCGGAGATCAACCCGGAATCGCTCAGCAGCAGCCGCACCGTGTTGCTGATCCAGCTGCTGCTGCTCTCAGTGCCTGCGAGGAGAAGGGCCGCAAGGTTGTGTGCGACCTCGGCATCAGTCAGCTGGGCTGCGTGAGCCAACAGCCACGAGGGGAGGTCCGGGCCGGGAGCAGCGCGCTTCTCGGCAACCAGGCGGTGCAGGACCTCCATCAACTCCGCATCGGCGTCGGCCGCTTCCTCGGCGCTGTCGACGATGCGCGTGATCAACGAATCCAGCCGGGGAGCGAAGTCGTCCGAGAGCCCGAGAAGCTGGGTGAAGACGGACCACACCAGAGAGTGGCCGTACTGAGTCACCAGATCAGCGGTGCCGTGCACCGCCCAGCCGTCCACCAGAGCGTCGGCCTGCTGCCTGACCACGATGCGCAGGCGCCGCAGATCGATGCGGTCCAGCGTCTCCGTCACCGCCTGCCGCTGCTGGCGGTGCTCCTGCTCATCGGTGCGGGACAGCGCCGGCCGCCAGCCCAGTATCGGCAGCAGCGGTGAGTCCGCGGAAATCAGGCCCTCGTTGATCGCGTTCCAGTGCCGCGAGTCGCTGGAGAAAGCCCGCTCGTCCCAGACGAGTTCGAGCACCTCCTGGTGCCCCAGCACCAGCCAGGTCCCGACTCCGGGAGTGAGTTCGACCGGAGCGATCGGGCCCCAGTACCGCCGCAACTGGTCGTAGACGTGACGCATGTCCTGCGCGAGCACCGCACCGTACAGCGGAGTCAGGCCGACGGGCGGGGGCCACTCGGACGGGTACTCGCCATGGCTGCTCGGATTCATCGGGCTCCTTCTCTGGCACCTCCGGCCTCGGCGCGGAGGGACGGGTCTCGGTGGCGCTGAGGCGCATCCGCCCCGACGAGGAGCGAGGCGCGCGTTTCCCGCGAGCCGGCAGCAGGCCGGAGCACGCCGCAAGGGCATGGGAGCGCGGTACAGGTGGGCGGCGAGGCGGCCGGGCAGCGGGGTGCCTGCACGGAGCGAGCGGCCATCCGGCGAGGCTGGGATAACGGCCCGGGCGGGTGGAGTGAACGAGGGGGTGAACCCGTGTGCGAAGGCCCCAAAGTATCTAGCAATCGTTGCGACGGTCAACGCTGCGCGATGAATGCATTCGGGGCCGGTGGTGCGCGGGTGGCATGGTGTCCCGATTGTGACTAACGCGTGTAACCTTGATGTGGAGCCGGTCTGCTGACCGCGAGAAATCGATCAAGGACGTCATGCCCAAAGACACGACCAACCCAGCACCGGTCACCAGCGCGGACGTGGCCCGCCTGGCAGGGGTGTCACGCGCCACCGTGTCCTTCGTGCTCAATGACACCCAGGGGCACCGGGTCAGCGACACCACCCGCGCCCGCGTGCTGGACGCGGCCAAGCAGTTGGGCTATGTGCCGCACGCCGCGGCCCGTTCCCTTCGCGCCGGTCGCAGCAACCTGGTTCTGGTGCCCTCCGCGGTCTCGGCGATCGGACGCCTGGTCAGCGAATGGCTGGACGATCTGCACAGTGAACTCGACCGTCACGGATACACCGTTGTGCTGCATGCAGGCCGCTTCCCCGACCCGGTTACCGCTGCCCGGGCCTGGGCCGAACTGCGGCCCGCAGCGGTACTCGCCCTGGACGGCAACCGCTTCACCGCACAAGCGGCGGATATCCTGCGCCGTGCCGGCGCTCGGGGGCTGCTCGCGTTCGCCGCCCAGCCGGTGGAAGGCATCCACACGGTCATGTTCGACGACACGCGTATCGGCGCTGTCGCCGCTGAACACCTCATCGCCCGTGGGCGGCGCGGAATCGGGGTGGTCATGCCGCAGGAGCGTGGCCTGGACGCCTTCGCCCGCCCGCGCCTGGCCGGCGCACAAGGTGTTGCCGCTCGGCACATGGCGACCGTCACCGCGGTGGAGATGGCCTACAGCCTGGAGTCCGCCGCCGAGCTGGCCAAGCGCTGGCATGGCCTGGGCCTGGACGCGGTGTTCGCCTATAACGACGAGTACGCCGCCTTGCTGATGCACGCGCTCCAGGACGAGGGCATCGCCATCCCGGAGGACGTGGCCGTCGTCGGCTCTGACGACCTTGTGCTGTCCGCTCTTCAGCGGCCGCCGCTGACGACCATCCGGCTGGACCTTCCCAGGGCCGCACGCATCGCCGATACCCTTCACGAGCTGATTGAGCACGGTACGGCGCCCCCGGTGCCCGGTGTGGAAGCCGTCCTTGTGCACCGGAAGTCCTCTTGAGCCGGTCTCGGATCAGCGGTCTACGCGTGCCTGAGTTTCGAGCGGGAGCGTAGGAGAGGTTCCCGCCCGCGCTGCTGCTTGCCGGCTGCCTTCCCGGGCCAGCCGGGCTGCGAAGACCCGCCACAGCAGCAGGGCCACGCCGGCGCCGGCCATGGCGCCGGCCAGAGTGTCGCTGAGCCAGTGAGCGTGGAGCCAGGTGCGGCTCCACATCATCGCCACGGTGAAGACCGCACTGCCCAGCCACCACGCACGTCTGCGGGCTGCCGGAATGAGCAGAGCACCGACGATCACCACAAGGAGCGCCGTTCCGGCCACGTGCCCGGAGGGAAAGGAACCGTGGTCCACCCGGACCAGCGGGTTTTCCGGGCGAGGCCGGTCCACCAGGTTCTTGAGGGTCTGTACGACGACGATGTTGGCCGTGTAAGTGGTGAGCAGGTAGAGCAGCGACCACCAGCGCTTTCGCGCGATCAGGAAGATGAGCAGGGCGACGGGGATCACCACGCCCAAGGGTCCGCCGAACCAGTTGAGGACGGCGGCGCCGGCCGCGTAGAGGCCGTCGTGCGGGCCTCCCATCCAGGTCAGCCAGCGCTCGTCCAAGCTCTGGAAGGGCGGCTGCTCGGCATTCGCACGGACGATGACGCCCATCACCACGGTGGCCAGGACGAAGACGATTCCCAGGGGAAGCACACCGGCTCGCGGGGGAGCGGGGGTGGAGCGACGGTGCCTGGGCGCCACCGGGGCAGTGGCCGAAGAGTTGGTCATGGGGGCCTCTCGCGGCCGCGGTGCGTCGCCGGGGCCGTACATGAGTGGGGGAGACGGACCCACTTGTGCGAGTCCGGGAGGGGGCAGGGGCGCCGCTGGGCGGCGCCCGTGCACCGGGGGGTCCGGTGGCGGACCTCCCCGGTGCCCGCGTTCGGTCAGACAGACAGCTGTCGGGCGAGGAAGGCGGCGCTGTCGGTCACGATCGGCGTGACGTCCGCCACGCCGAGGAAGATGTGGTCGGCGCCGTCCACGGGCTGGAGCGTGACGTCACCTCCGGCGCTCTTCAGCGCTTCGGCGAGCACTTCGCTCTGGCTGTAGGGCACGAGGCCGTCCTGCGTTCCATGAACCAGGAGGAAGGGAGGGGGAGTTTCCCCGCCCGCGTAGGTGACAGGGCTGGCGACCGCCGCCAGTGCCGGGTGCTCCTCGGCGGTGCCGCCCAGCAGAGCGGTGTACGGATTCGGGAACTCCATCCCGGACGGGGGCGGCGGCAGCATCCCGGACGGGGACGGCGGCGGGAAGGGCTGCGCGTGCAGCGAGGCCACCTCGGACACCCCGTACCAGTCCACGACAGCCTGGACGGCGCTGTCTTCCTCGACGACCCCCTCGATGCCCTCCAGCGCGACGCCGTCAGGGCCGTCGGGTCTGACCAGTCCTGCGAGCGCGGCCAGATGGCCGCCCGCCGACTCGCCCCACACTCCGATCCGGTCCGTGTCGATGCCGAAGGTGTCGGCGTATCGCCGGAGGTAGCGGATCGCGGCCTTCACGTCGTGGAGCTGCGCCGGGAACGGCGCCTCGAGGCTGTGCCGGTAGTCGACGCAGACGAGGGCGAGCCCGGACCGTAGGACCGAACCGTGCAGCAGGTCGACGGGAATGGTCGGCGGCGGGTAGCGCCGGTCGCCCTCCAGCCAGCCTCCGCCGTGAATCCAGACGACGACGGGGAACGGCCCGCCGCCCGCGGGGACGTGGACATCGAGCAGGCGGGGCCGGTACCCGGGTGTGGTCGCGTAGGTGACTCCTTCGAAGCGCCGCACGCCGTCTTCCGTGACGACAGGCGGTACGGGGGCCAGGAAGGGGGGCGGCGGCCATCCCAGGTCGAGCTCGGCCGGAAGCGATTGCGTCATATCCGTCCCTTTTCAATCGGTGTGATCCAGTGATGCCCTCGCCGAGCGCGACGGTAAGGACCGTGCGAAGGCAGCAGGAGGCCCGTCCGGCTGCCCGGGCAGGCGGTTCCTGGAGAAGTTCGCAGCGTTTGTCCGAAATGCCTTGCGCTGGCGAGGGAAGGCGCTTAGCATCATGTTACACGTGTAACACTAACTCTTGCGACATCAGGAACGCTCAAATTAGCCAATCCATGCAGCCGGTCTGTCGGCTGGTTACACGAGCTATCCCGGCGTTGTCGCCCTTCCGTGCCGGGAGCCCGTCATGCTCACCGCCAGCTCTCAACCCGCCCCCACCTCTCCAGCCGGGGCAGCCCTCCGTCCACCCGTCGCGCCCCGGCTTTCGTTCGTCCGCTGGGCGCTGTCGCCGACCGTCGCGACTGTCCCCCAGGTCCGGGCGCGGCTGCGCGCCGTTCTTGAAGGCTGGCGCGTTACCCCCGACGTCGCGGACGTACTGCTGCTGGCCGTCAGTGAACTGGCCTCCAACGCCGTGCAGCACGCCGGGGACGTGACCGAGCGGCTGCGCGTCGCCGTGACGCTGGATGGCGGTCAACTGCAGCTCGAGGTCGATGACGGGGACCCTTCCCTGTTGTGCGCCGCGCCGGAAGTCGACCCGGATGCCGAGAGCGGCCGTGGCCTGATGATCGTCAATCTCCTGGTCATCGAGGCCGGCGGTGCGTTGGCAGTACTCCCCCATGACCACGGAAAGACTGTGCGGGTACGGCTTCCGGCGCTCTGACCAGCGGATTCCTTAGCGTGTATCGCGAAAGATTGACTGACGTCAGATTATCGAGATACTGGCTTCACCCTCCCCGCTGCCCCGAGATTGAGGTGCCGCCCCATGGAGCTCTCCCCATCTGCGCATGTCGACACGTTCTGCCGTGACCGGCTCCCGCCCTTCCCGCTCTGGCCCGAACTCCACTTCGACCTGCCGGAGTTGGTCTATCCGGCCCGGCTCAACTGCGCCCAGCGCCTGCTCGATGACGCCGTCGAGCGCTGGGGAGCGGATCGCCCCTGTCTGCTGACTCCCTCGGAGCGGTGGACGTACGGCGAACTGCTGCACCGCGCCAACCAGGTGGCTCAGGTGCTCACCGAGGACTTCGGCCTCCGACCCGGAAACCGCGTCCTGCTGCGCGGGCCGAACAACCCCTGGCTCGTTGCCGCCTGGTTCGGAGTGCTCAAGGCCGGCGGAGTGGCCGTCACCACCATGCCGCTGCTGCGTGCTTCCGAACTCGCCGAACTGCACGACATCAGCCGGCCGGTCGTCGCCGTGTGCGACCACCGCTACCTGGATGAGCTCACCGCCGCTGACACCCCCGGCCTCGCCGTGCTCGCGTACGGCGGCCCCGGCGAGCAGGACCTGGCAATGCGCTGCGCCGCCAAGGACGGTGAGTTCGCCAACGTCGGCACTTCCGCCGACGACGTGGCCCTGATCGCCTTCACCTCCGGTACGACGGGGCGCCCCAAGGCGACCATGCACTTCCACCGGGACGTGCTGGCCAACGCCGACACCTTCTCCCGTCATGTCCTCAAGCCCCGGCAGGACGACGTGTTCACCGGCACGCCGCCGCTGGCATTCACCTTCGGCCTCGGCGGACTGGTCGTCTTTCCCCTGCATGTGGGGGCGGCAACCCTGCTCATCGAGCAGGCTGCTCCTCAACAGCTGGCCGACCTCGTAGCGGAACACGGCGTCACCGTGCTCTTCACCGCCCCCACCGCCTACCGGGCGATCATGGCTGCCGGAGCGGTGGACCGCCTGGCCGGCGTGCGGCGGTGCGTGTCAGCCGGGGAGGCGCTGCCGGCGGCCGTGTGGGAGGAGTTCCACGCCGCCACCGGACTGCGCATCATCGACGGCATCGGCGCCACCGAGATGCTCCACGTGTTCATCTCCGCGGCTGACGAGGACATACGCCCCGGTGCCACGGGCAGACCCGTCCCCGGCTACCGGGCGATGGTGGTGAACGAGGAAGGCGAGCCCGTGCCTGACGGGCAGCCCGGTCTCCTCGCCGTCACCGGCCCCACCGGCTGCCGGTATCTGTCGGACCCGCGCCAGACGACGTACGTCAAGGACGGCTGGAACATCACCGGAGACACCTACATACGCGACCAGGACAGCTACTTCTGGTACGTGGCCCGCAGTGACGACATGATCGTTTCCTCCGGGTACAACATCGCCGGCCCCGATGTCGAGAAGGCGCTCGCCGCCCACCCGTACGTCGAGGAATGCGGCGTCGTCGGCGCACCGGACGACAAGCGAGGCATGCTCGTCAAGGCGTACGTGGTGCTGCGCGCCGAGGTCGCGGCCGACGAGGTGACCGTCAAGGAACTCCAGAACTTCGTCAAGCGGACCATCGCGCCCTACAAGTACCCCCGCGCCATCGAGTTCGTCACCGAACTGCCGCGCACCAGCAACGGAAAGCTGCAGCGCAGCGAACTGCGCAAGCAGGCCCACGCCGCAGCCGACTAGACCCGCTGCCGCACCCCCGTCCTCGGCTCCCACCTGCCGTGCATCCCGAAGTCGGCACCGTCCGGCCAGGCGAAAGGCACCACCATGAACAGCCACAGCCCGCAGCAGACTTCCTCCCCGGCGGGCAGCTGCGCCGCCGGATGCGCGGACGTCCCCGAGCAGAACTTGCCCAGTGTCGTCATCGAGCGGCGGGTCGAGTGGCCCGACACCGACGCGGCCGGGCACTACCACCACTCCACCGTGGTGCGCTGGGTCGAGGCGGCCGAGGCCGTCCTGCTGCGGCGCCTGGGACTGGCCCACCTCTTCGGCAGCACGCCCCGGGTCCACTTCGAGGCCGACTATCAGGCGCGTCTGTGGTTCGGGGAGACCGTCCGCACCGAACTGCGGATCACCAAGGTGGGGACCAGCTCCCTCCACTACGCCTTCTCCGTCCGCGGCGAAGGGGAGGGAACCGCCGCCACCGGCCGCATGTCGATCGTTCACTCCGCTGCCCGTGCCACTGGATCGACGCCCTGGCCCGATGACGTGCGTGAAGTCCTCACCAAGGCCGGACCGCAGGCCCCCGAGCTCTTCGCCTGACCAGGGCGGGGGCCTCCAGGTCGTATATAGCTTTCTTGACGGTCGTGGAAATTACAGTATATTTGTTCCCAGGAACCACTAGGAGGAACGCCGTGCGCGTAGCAGTCATCGGAGGAGGGCCCGGCGGGCTGTACTTCTCGGCCCTGGCCAAGCAGCTCTCCCCGCAATGGGAGGTCACCGTCTGGGAGCGCAACGCGCCCGACGACACCTTCGGTTTCGGGGTGGTGTTCTCTGACGAGACGCTCGACGGCATCGCGCAGGCCGACCCGGAAGTCTTTGAAGCCATGTCCGCGGACTTCGCACGCTGGAGCGACATCGACGTTCGCTTCAAGGGTCAGGTCCTGACCTCGGGCGGCCACGGCTTCGCGGCCCTGGGGCGCAAGCGCCTGCTCCAGATCCTGCAGGAGCGCTGCGCTGCCCTTGACGTGGACGTCCGCTACCGCACCCAGGCACCACCCGTCGAGGAACTCGCCGCCGAATACGACCTGGTGGTGGCCTGCGACGGGGTGCGGTCGGCGACCCGGGACACCTACGCGGACACTTTCGTACCGGACCTCGACGAGCGGAACTGCCGCTACATGTGGCTCGGCACGGACAAGGTCTTCGAAGCCTTCACCTTCATCGTCGCTGAGCAGGACTTCGGCACCGTGCAGGTGCACGCCTACCCGTTCGACGACACCCGCAGTACCTTCATCGTCGAAATCGACGAGGACGCGTGGCGGCGCGCGGGCTTCGACAAGTTCGCCGCCGGCGACTTCCCGCCCGGTGCCAGTGACGAGGACAGCATCAGGCTGTGCGAGAAGATACTCGCCGGCCACCTCGACGGCCACCGCCTGATCCCCAACAACTCCAAGTGGATCCGCTTCACCACCGTGCGCAACCGGACCTGGCGCCACGACAACGTCGTGCTGCTCGGGGACGCCGCCCACACGGCCCACTTCTCCATCGGCTCCGGCACCAAGCTCGCCATGGAGGACTCGCTCGCCCTGGCCGCCTGCCTCCACGAACACCCCGACGTCCCCGCCGCGCTCGCCGCACACGAGGCCGAACGCAGGCCGGTCGTCGAATCCACTCAGCGCGCCGCCCAGGCCAGCCTCGAGTGGTTCGAGAACGTCGGCCGCTACACCGGTCAGGATCCGCACCAGTTCGCGTTCAACCTGCTCACCCGCAGCCGCCGCGTCACCTACGACAACCTGCGCGTACGCGACGAGGAATTCACCACCGACGTCGACACCTGGCACGCCGCGGCAGACACACCGCACGCCCTGCCCGCCGGCGGCCCCGTCCCGCCGATGTTCCGCCCGTTCCAGCTGGGCGGACTGCATCTGCGCAACCGGGTCGTCGTGCCGCCCACCGCGCTGTACGCGGCACGCGACGGGGTGCCCGGCGACTTCGAACTCGTACACCTGAGCACCCAGGCCCTGGGTGGAGCCGGCCTGGTCTTCGCGGGAATGACGGCCGTCAGCCCCAACGGGCGGGCCACCCCCGGATGCCCGGGGCTGTACACCGACGAACAGGAGGCCGCCTGGCGGCGGATCACCGACTTCGTCCACCGGCAGTCGGACACCTGCCTGGGCATCCAGCTCACCCACGCCGGCCGCCGCGCGGCGACCAGCACGCCCCGCCGGGACGGAAGTTCCGCCCCGCTCGGCACCGGCGGATGGCCGCTGGTCGCGGCCTCCGCCCTCGCCTGGGATCCGGCCAGTACGGTGCCGCGCGAAGCCACCCGTGAAGACCTGAACCGCATCGCCATCGACTTCGTCACCGCCACCCAACGGGCCCACCGTGCCGGATTCGACGCCCTTGAACTCCAGTACGGCCACGGGCACTTGATGTCCGGGTTCCTCTCACCGCTGACGAATGTGCGCACCGACGCCTACGGCGGCACCCTGGCCAACCGGCTGCGCTTCCCGCTGGAAGTGCTGGGGGCGGTCCGGGCGGTCTGGCCCGCCGGCAAGGCGCTCGTCGTCCGTATCTCCGCCGCCGACTGGGCCGAAGGCGGAACCAGCGAAGCCGACGCCGTCGAGATCTCCCGCGCCCTCGCCGACGCCGGCGCGGACGCGGTGGACGTCTCCACCGGGGAGGTCGTCGCCCACCAGCGGCCCCGGTACGGCCGCAGTTACCAGACGCCCTACGCCGACCTGGTCCGCAACGCCACCCGCGTCCCCACCATCGCGGTCGGTGCCATCTCCACCTACGACGACGTGAACTCGATCATCCTGGCCGGCCGGGCCGACCTGTGCGCCGTCGGCCGCGCCCAGCTCCATGACCCGCTGTGGACCCTGCACGCCGCGGCAGCCCAGAACTACACCGGCCCCGGAGCGCCCTGGCCCCCGTCCTGGAAGGCAGGCAGCGGTAGACCTCCTGGCGCCCGATCCGACCGCATCCCGCCCCGCCTCCAGCTGCTCCGCCAACCTCCCGCTCCCGTGCACCAGCGCTGGCTTCCGCACGGAGAGGCCGCCGCCGTGCCCGCGGCGGCCGGCCGCTGACATGAACCGTCCCGCACCAGCAGGCCCGAGGAGGAACTGATGGAGAACCTGCCCCGCTTCACCGCGGCGGCCGTCCAGGCGGCCCCCGTCTACCTGGACGCCGCGGCGACCGTCGACAAGGCGATCGCCCTCATCGGCGAGGCCGCGGCCAACGGCGCCTCGCTGATCGTCTTTCCCGAGGTCTTCGTCCCCGGCTACCCGTACTGGAACTGGACCATGAACCCGGTCCAGGGCTCCCCGTGGTTCGAACGCCTCTACCGCTCATCCATCGACGTCCCCGGCCCGCACGTGGACGCACTGCGGGCGGCGGCCCGCCAACACGGCGTCGTTCTCGTCATCGGGGTCAACGAGCGAGGCCCGCACAGCCTCGGTGTTCTCTACAACACCCTGCTCACCATCGGCCCGGACGGAGAACTCCTCGGCGTACACCGCAAACTGGTGCCCACCTGGGCCGAGAAACTCACCTGGACCGGCGGCGACGGCAGCTCCCTGCGAGTCCACCACACGCCCGTCGGGCCGCTCGGCGTGCTCGCCTGCGGAGAGAACACCAACACGTTGGCGCGCTTCACCCTCCTCGCCCAGGGTGAACTGGTCCACGCCTCCAGCTACATCGCCCTGCCGGTTGCCCCGGAGGACTACGACATGGCGGACGCCATCGCGGTCCGTACCGCCGCCCACAGCTTCGAGGGCAAGGTCTTCTCCGTCGTGGCCTGCTCGACCATCTCCCCGGAGATCGTCGACACCATCGCCGGTGACGACGAGGACGTACGGCGCATGCTCGCCCGTCCCCGCAGCGCCCTGTCCGGGATCTTCGGTCCCGACGGCCGGCCGGTCACCGAACCACTGATCGACGACGAGGGCATCGTCTACGCCGAGATCGACCTGACCAAGTGCATCCAGCCCAAGCAGATGCACGACATCGTCGGCCACTACAACCGCTTCGACGTCTTCCAGCTCCACGTCGACAACCGGCCGCGCACCCCGGTGACCTTCGCGACTGATCCAGCGCATGCGGCACCCACCACTGCACCCCTTTCGACCGAAACCACCGGCATCATGAAGGAGGAAGCATGACCACCGAGCAGGACGACAGCATGCTGGGCCGGGCGCGCGTGTCCGACACCCCCGAGCTCACCGCGTACTACGGCGAACTGGCCGAACTTGAGGCCGGCGCTCTGTGGACCGTGGCCAACGACATCGAGCCCTGGTACCCGCAACCGAAGTCCGTCCCCGTCCTGTGGCGTTACGACGAACTGCGGCCCCTGGTCCACAAGGCGCTCGACCTGGTCAAGGCCGACGACGCCGGGCGACGCGTCGTCATGCTCGTCAACCCCGGCCGCAGGGACGTCAGCGCCGCCGTCGGACTCCTCTACACCGGCCTGCAGATCATGGGCCCCGGCGAGGCCATGACCGCCCACCGCCACCAGGCCGCCGCCCTGCGCTTCGTCCACGAGGGCACCGGTGCCTGGACCGTCGTGGACGGACAGAAGCTCAAGGTGGGTCCTGGCGACTTCGCCATCACCCCGAACGGCACCTGGCACGAGCACGGCAACGAGTCCGGCGACGCCCCCGTCATCTGGCAGGACGGCCTCGACATTCCCCTGGTCAACGCGCTGGACGCCGGCTTCTACGAGGTCCACCCCGATCTCTACCAGACACCTGGCAAGGTCATCAATTCCTCGGTCCTGACCTACGGCGCGAACCTGCTGCCGTACGGCGTGGAGAAGTGGACCAGGCCCTACTCGCCGCTCCTCGCCTACCCGTGGGAGCCGACCTACGAGGCCCTGCGCAACCTGGCGAAGGCCAGCGAGGGATCCCCGTACGACGGAGTGATCGCGGAGTACACCAACCCGGTCACCGGAGGCTCGGTCATGCCCACCATGGGCGCCCACATGCAGCTCCTGCGACCCGGCCAGGCCACCCGGGCCCACCGCCACACCGGATCGGTCATCTACACCGCCGCGAAGGGCCACGGGGTCTCGGTGATCGCCGGACAGTGCTTCGAGTGGAAGCAGGGCGACATCTTCTGCGTCCCGTCCTGGGCCTGGCACGAACACACCAACCTCGACCAGTCGGAGGACGCCTGCCTGTTCTCCTTCAACGACTTCCCCGTGATGCGCTCGCTCGGCTTCTTCCGGGAAGAGGCGTACACCGACAACGGCGGGCACCAGCCCACCGCCTAGAACACCCCCAAGACCGCGCCGCCGTAACGGCATCCGCCGGCCCTGACACCGGTACCGGTACGGCGGCGCATCAAGCCGGGGGCGGCCTTCCTGCCCTGCACCGCTCCCCGGTCCCGGCCGGCGGTGGGGTGACCTGACACTCCACCGCCGACCGGTCCCCTTAATCCCGGACGGCTGCCCCTTCAGCCGTCCCCCTCAGCGAGGAACGCCATGCGTCTGCTCACGTACACCCACAACGATTCGCCCAACCGCCTGGGCGCGCAGGTCGACGACTGCGTGGTCGACCTCGCCGCGCTGGCAGCTCACGCCGGCGTTGAACTGCCCGGCGACCTGCTGTCCTTCATCCAGGCCGGTGACGCCGCCCGCGAGGCCGCGCAGCGCCTGCTGGACAGCGACTCCGCCGACTGGCCGGCCGAGGCCGTTCACCAGCTCGCAGAGGTGACGCTGCGCGCCCCGCTGCGCCCCGGCAAGATCATCGGTGTCGGGCTGAACTACGTCGAGCATGTCGAGGAGTCCAGCCGCAGCCTGGACACGGACAAGGAACTGCCCCCTCGCCCGGTCCTCTTCAGCAAGCCCGCCACCGCCGTCACGGGACCCGGGCAGCCGATCCTGCACAACGCTGACTTGACGACCCAGCTGGACTGGGAGTGCGAGCTCGCCGTCGTCATCGGACGCACCGCCTACCGCGTGAGCGAGGCGGACGCGTTCGACCACGTCTTCGGCTACAGCATCGTCAATGACATCAGCGCCCGCGACCAGCGCCGCTCCGGCCAGTGGTTCTTCTCCAAGGGCCAGGACTCCTACGCACCCTTCGGCCCCGCCGTGGTCACCGCGGACGATGTGCCGAACCCCATGGACCTGGACCTGTCGCTGCGCGTCAACGGCGTGACCAAGCAGAAGTCGAACACCCGCCACATGCTCTTCCCCATTGCCCGCCTCATCGCCGACATCAGCTCGGGCGTGACCCTGGAGCCCGGCGACGTCATCGCCACCGGCTCTCCCTCGGGCGTCGGCGCCGGCATGGTCCCGCCGGAGTTCCTCACCCCCGGCGACACGGTCGAAGCCACCGTCGAAGGCATCGGCACGCTGACCAACCCCGTGATCGACGCCCGCTGACCGCCCCGCCCCCGTAACCAGGAGTCTGACGTGTCGCACCGCACCTATCGCATCGGCCAGATCGTGCCGAGCTCGAACGTCACCATGGAAACCGAAGTGCCGGCCATCCTGCGCGCCAGGCACACCATCGCGCCGGAACGCTTCACCTTCCACTCCAGCCGGATGCGCATGACCCATGTCACGCCCGAGCAGCTCAAGGCCATGGACGCCGACTCCGACCGGTGCGCCGTGGAACTCTCCGACGCCCACGTCGATGTGCTCGGCTACGCCTGCCTGGTGGCCATCATGAGCATGGGCCTGGGCTACCACCGCACTTCCGAGGAGCGCCTGCACACCCGGACGGTGGAGAACGGCGCCCCGGCCCCCGTCGTCACCAGTGCGGGAGCCCTGGTCCACGGACTGCACACCCTCGGCGCGAAGAAGATCGCCCTGATCGCCCCCTACATGCGCCCTCTCACCAAGACCGTCGTGGACTACCTCACCCACGAAGGAATCGAAGTCCTCGACTACCAGGCCCTGGAGATCCCCAACAACCTCGACGTCGCCGCCCACGACCCGGGCAACCTGCCCGGCCTCGCCCGCGCCCTGGACTACGCCGACGCCGACGCCGTCGTGCTCTCCGCCTGCGTCCAGATGCCCTCCCTGGGAGCCATCGAAGAAGCCGAGCAACTCCTGGGCAAGCCCGTGGTGTCCGCAGCGGTCTGCACCGCCCACCAGATGCTGCGCGCCCTCGACCTCCCCGCGATCGCTCCCGGTGCAGGCCACCTGCTGTCCGGCGCCTACGCGGAGACACCGCTCGCGCAGCAGTAGACAGCCGGGGAATGACCTTCCTGTCCGCCGGCCCCCGCAGGACGGCGGACATCGCACCACAGCACCCACCCACCCGGATCCCGGGGCCGTGGCATGGCTGCAGGGGTCGGTAGGATCGCCACCGCACACGACGGAAGGCGATCATGTCGGACAGCCCCATCAGGCCCAGCTCTTTGATCAACACGGTCTACGGAGCATTCCTGCGCCGCCTCGGCGGATGGATCTCCATCGCCGACCTGATCACCCTGATGTCCGAACTGGACGTCGACAGCCCGGCGGTGCGCTCGGCGATCTCCCGGCTGAAGAAGAAGGGCATCCTGGAGCCCGAGCGGCAGGGCGCCACCGGATACCGGCTCAGCCCGGCCGTCCTGCCCGTCTTCGACGAGGGCGACCGGCGCATCTTCGGCAGCCTGGAACCCGCGGACCTCAGCGACGGCTGGGCGATGGCCGTCTTCTCCGTGCCGGAGTCCGAGCGCTCCCACCGCTACCAGCTGCGCACCCGGCTGACCTGGCTGGGCTTCGGGAACATCGCCCCCGGCGTCTGGCTGGCGCCCGGCCGGATCCTCGACGACGCCCGCGGCACGCTCGTCCGCCTCGGACTCAGCGACTACGTGCACCTCTTCGCCGCCGACTACGCCGCATTCAGCGACCTGCGCACCACCGTCAGCACCTGGTGGGACTTCCCGGCGATCCAGACGCAGTACGCCGCGTTCACCGAGACCTACGCACCGGTCGCCGAACGGCTGAGGCGGCAGAGCGACCTCGACACGACGGAGGCATTCCGCCACTACGTGCCGATGCTCACGCAGTGGCGTCGACTGCCGTACCTCGACCCCGGCCTGCCCACCGAACTGCTCCCCGCGGACTGGAACGCCGTTGCCGCGCGCAAGGTGTTTCTGCGGCTGCACGCAGTGCTCGCCGAACCGAGCTTGCTACACGTACGGAAAGTCACCGGCCTCGGGGACAAGTCTCCCCAGGCATAGTCGGACATTCAGTGGAACAGGACGAGCGAAAACGTATTCAAAGTTTTTCGATCAACACGTGTAACTTTATTATTCCCAGCCCGGCGCCGCAGTCGAAGTGACGCGGCGTCACCCGGTCCCGGCGCAGCGAGGGGGGCGCCGGGACCGGACCGTTCCCGGGCGGGAACGCCGCAGTCCGTGGCATCAGATCCAGCCCTTCAGAGAGGCCATGAAGGCGTCCAGGTCGTCGCGGTGGATGCAGTGTCCGGTTCCCGCGACGACGGTGACATCGAAGCCCCGCTCGCGCAGCAGCTCGGCTGCCGAGGCGTCGATCGTCAAGCTGGGGTCGGCCAGCTGGACGAGTGAGGGCACCGCCGGCGCCAAGGGCAGGTAGTCCCCGTCGAAGCCTGCGACGCTGCCCAGGAAGGCGCGGTCGAAGAGTGCGAACCCGGCCAGTTCCGCTTCCACGTCCGCTGCGGACCAACGAGGATTCGCGAGCCGCACGCTCTCCGGACTTGCCTCATCGACCATCGCCCGCATGAAGGCGAAAGCCTCGGCGGCGAGGGCGCCCAGGCGGAAACCAGGATCGCAGTACACGGCACGCTTGGGCTTCAGGCGCGCTGCTGCCAGCGAGAGCGACACCCCTCCCAGCGAGTGCCCGATGGCCACGTCGGCTCCGGCCGGCAGATTCTCGACCAGGTCGTCAGCCAGCAGCTCCGGACGGTACTCCCCGCGGTCGCTGCGGCCGTGGCCGCGCAGATCGGGGGCCACCACACGGTAGCCCTGGTCCACCAGCCGGCCCTCCACCGCGTGCCAGGTGCGATGGTCCGACATTCCTCCGTGGATCAGCAGGGCCACCTTGTCGCCCTCGCCGTGCTCGTGAACGTTCAGCTTCATACCCACCCCTGGACGATATGCGTTAACACGTGTAAGCAGTCTCTAGCCGAACGGCGCTCCGGGCAAGAGGGAGGGGTGGATATTTCACGGGTGCGCGGATGTCGCATCGGTTACCCAATGTTTATATATTTCTTCTGGCGGTGGTAAATGTTGCGAGATACCTTCCTCGGAGGTGGAGAAGTCGGCCACCGGTTGTCCTCCCGAACTGCCGAGTGCGGGTGCCGGAGCCGGAGCGTCGCGTGAACCCGAAGCGGCGGCCGGCCGGAGGGGCTTGGCGTAATCCGCCCGGGGCCCGTCGGCTCACTTCCGTGCTTGATCCGGAGCATCGCCTGTTGGACCCGCAGCGTCGCTGCGGTCCCTTCTCATCCGGCGGCGACAAGCCCTCCCTGCGGCGAGGGCCGCACAGCGCGGGCGAAGGCCCGCGAACCGCCTTTCCCTGTGTTCGGCCGGGGAGCCGAACCGTCCGCCGTTGTCCCGCACCTCGCATCGGAACCCTCTAAAGGCCCGATATCCCCTGAATGACCGATCAGTTGCACGACTCCCGATGAGGTGAGCATGGCAATTCTCCGACTAGCGGTAAGGCGGCTGTTGTCGTCGGCCCCCCTGTTGTTCCTGGTCTCCGCCCTGACATTCGTTCTGGTGTCCCTGGTCCCCGGGGATCCGGCCCGCACGATCGTCGGCCAGCACGCCACGGTGGAGCAATACGAGGCGGTGCGCGGCCAGTTGGGCCTGGACGAGCCGTTGCCCGTCCAGTACTGGGACTGGCTGGTGCGCGTCTTCCAAGGCGACCTCGGATCCTCACTCTTCAGCGGGGAGCCGGTGACGTCGGTGCTGAACAACCGGCTTCCGGTGTCACTGTCGCTGATCATCGCGGGCACCGTTGTGTCCGGGATCCTGGGCGTATCGCTGGGGCTGCTCACCGCTCGGCGCGGCGGCATCCTCGTCAAGATCGTGGACGGTCTTTCCCTCGTTGGCCTGGCGGTGCCGGCGTTCTGGTTCGCACTCGTTCTGATCGCGGTCGGATCGGTGCGTCTGCGCTGGTTCCCGGTGACGGGCTACGTGCCGTTCGCCGACGACCCCGCCCAGTGGGGGCGTTCACTGGTGCTGCCCGTCCTGTCCCTGTCGCTGGGCGCCGTGGCCATGATCGCCAAGCAGACCCGCGACTCGGTACTGGACACCTCCGGCCGGGACTTCATCCGGGTGATGCAGGCCAACGGATTCTCGCAGCGCTCGATCCTCTACCGCCACGTGCTGCGGAATGCCGCTCTGCCCGTGGTGACGGTGCTGGGCGTGGTCCTGATCAGCCTGCTGGCCACCGCCGTGTTCGTGGAGACGGTGTTCGCCATGCCCGGGCTCGGCAGCCTGACCCAGCAGGCCACCATCCAGCACGACATCCCCGTCATCCAAGGAGCCGTCTTGTACATCACGGTGCTTGTGGTGCTGGTCAACCTGCTGGTGGACCTCGCCTACGGCCGACTCGACCCCCGGGTGCGTGCGTCATGAGGCGGTCGACACGTGCGGCGGCCGGCAAGGCCGTAACAGGACCGGGCCTGGCGCGACGGGTGCTGCGGCGCCCGGCCGGGGCGGTCTCCGTCGGATGGCTGATGCTGCTGACCCTCGCCACCCTCGGGGCGTCCCTGATCGCCCCCCACGGGCCGCTGGATCAGGATCTCAGCCATGTACTCGGCGGACCTTCGGCGGATCACCTGCTGGGCACCGACAACCTGGGCCGTGACCTGCTGAGCCGACTGCTCTTCGGCGGCCGTTCCACCCTGCTCGCGGTGGGCGAGGCGCTTGCCGTCTACCTGCTCATCGGGGTCACCCTGGGGCTGGCATCAGGATTCCTGGGTGGCTGGGTGGACTGGCTGGTCACGCGCACGGCCGATCTGTTCTTCGCCCTCCCCGGCATCATCATCGTCCTGGTCGTGCTGTCGGTGTTCCCCGGCAACCTGCACGCAGCGATGGTCACCTTCGGCGTGCTCGGCAGCCCAGGCATGATCCGCATTCTGCGCTCGCAAACTCTCGGCATCCGCGAGGAGTTGTACGTCGCCGCGGCCACGGTCGCCGGACTGACACGCGCCCAGATCCTGCGCCGCCACATCCTTCCGCGCATGACCAGCATGGTCATCGTCCAGGGGGCACTGTTCGCCGCGATCGTCGTCATCATCCAGGCGGGGCTGGGGTTCCTGGGCCTGGGGGCGCAGCCCCCCCATCCGTCCTGGGGCGGACTCGTGGCCGACGCCTCGCAGGCCATCGACCGCGCTCCGTGGATGCTCGTCCCCGCCGGTGTCCCCCTGGTCCTCACCGTGATGGCCCTCGCGCAGATGGGCGACGCCATCCGCGACGCGGCCATCGAGCGCTGGTCGGTCTCGAAGATGGCCGGGCCCGCAGCCGCACCCCCGGCGCCCGCAGAGACCGAGCCCTCCAGCACGAAGGAGACGGCCGAACCGGACCCGGGCGCCCTGCTCTCCGTACGGAACCTCTCGATCGAGATCGGCGGCATCCCGGTCGTTCAGGGGGTGAGTTTCGACGTCAGCGCCGGCGAAACACTGGGCGTGGTCGGTGAGTCCGGATGCGGTAAGTCGGTGACCTCGCTCGGCATCCTCGGTCTCGTACCCGGCGGCGGCCGGATCACCGGCGGCCAGGTGCTGTTCGACGGCGTCGATCTGGCGGGCTCGCCCGCCGCCCTTGCCCGGGTGCGCGGGGCCGGCATCGCCTATGTCTCCCAGGAGCCCATGGTCGCTCTCGATCCCACGTTCGCGGTAGGGCGCCAGCTCGCCGAGGCCGTCAGACGGCACCAGCGCTGCGACCGCCGCGCCGCACAGGAGCGGGTGACCGAACTCCTGAGGATGGTGAACATTCCGGACCCGGCCGCGGTCGCCAGGCGCTACCCCCACCAGCTCTCCGGCGGTCTGGCCCAACGGGTCGCCATCGCGCTGGCACTCGCGGGCGACCCCAAGCTGCTCATCGCCGACGAACCGACGACCGCGCTGGACGTGACCGTCCAGGCCGAGATCCTCGCCCTGCTCCGCACGCTCCAGGCAGAGACCGGGATGGCGGTGCTCATCGTCACCCACGACTGGGGGGTGGTCGCCGACCTCTGCCACCGGTCGGTGGTGATGTACGCCGGGCAGATCGTCGAGCAGGCGGAGGTCGAGCAGATGTTCACCCGCCCCTTCCACCCCTACACCGCGGGCCTGCTGGCCGCCAACCCCCACCTGGCGGGCGAAGGCGAACCCCTGCCGACCATCCCCGGCACCGTACCGGCCCCCAGGGACTGGCCGCTGGGCTGCCGGTTCGCCGCCCGCTGCGCCCTGGCCACCGCCGCGTGCACGAACGAACCGGTTGCCCTCACCGAGCCGGCACCGGACCGGCTCACCCGGTGCATCCACTCCCAGCAGCTCCTCGTGGAAGGCACCCGCCCATGACCCAGCCACTCATCCTCGACATACGGGATCTGACGGTCGAGTTCCGCCAGGGCCGCCGCAACCCGCCGCTGCGAGCCGTTGACGGCGTGTCCCTGAGCATCGCGGCGGGGGAGACGGTCGGACTCGTCGGCGAGTCCGGATCGGGCAAGTCCACCATCGGACGTGCCGTCCTCGGCCTCAACCCCGTCCACTCGGGCCACGTCCACTTCGAGGGCACCGACATCACCCGCGCCCGGCCCCGCACCCGGCGGGAACTCAGCGCCCGCCTGCAGGTGGTCTTCCAGGATCCGTACTCCTCCCTCAACCCGGCCCGCACCATCGGACAGACCCTGGCCGAACCGCTGCTGGTCCATCAGAAGACCGACCACCGGCAGACCGGCGCACGCATCACCGAGATGCTGGAGCGGGTCGGCATGCCCGCCGACACCGCCGGCCGCTACCCCGGCCAGTTCTCCGGCGGACAGCGCCAGCGGATCGCCATCGCCCGCGCCCTCATGCTCGAACCGAGCCTCGTCATATGCGACGAGCCCGTCAGCGCACTGGACCTCTCCATCCAGGCCCAGGTGATGAACCTGCTGGCCGAGCTGCAGAGCGAACTCTCCCTCAGCTACCTCTTCATCGCCCACGACCTCCCCGTGGTGCGGCACCTCTCGCACCGCATCGTCGTCCTCTACCGCGGCCAGGTCATGGAGTCCGGACCGGCGGAGACGGTGTACTCCGACCCCGTCCACCCGTACACCCAGGCACTGCTCGAGGCCGTCCCCGAACCTGACCCGCGCGCCCAACGCGCCCGCAGGGCGACCCGGGACGCCGTCCAGTCCACGAGGGCGCCCGCTGCCGCCGGCTGCGTCTTCGCCCACCGCTGTCCGCACGCCGTCGACACGTGTCATCGCGAGCGGCCTCCACTGCTGTCCATCTCGGGAAGAGGTGAGAGCCACTCCGAGGGCGGCCGCGCCGTCGCCTGCCACCGCTCCGCGGAACTCCATCCGCTGAGCGTCACACGAGAAGACCAGCCGCAAGAGGACCAGTCCACGGCCGTGGGCTCCACAGGTAAGGAAGCACCATGTTCAGAAAGCGCATGACCAGTGGGCTGGCGACACTGGTAGTACTCGCCGTTTCCGCCACCGCGTGCAGCGGATCCGGATCCGGATCGTCGTCCGGCGGCAGCGGTGGAGGCGGCGGAGGTGGCGGACAGGGGGGCACCATCACGGCGGTCTCCCTCAGTGCTCCCGCCAGCCTCGACCCGGCCAAGGCCAACGTCGGCTCCGACAACTGGTTCGTCAACCTCACGTACGACACCATCCTGCGACAGGGCAAGGACGGGAAGGCCGGCCCCGGGCTGGCCACGAAGTGGGGATACGTCGGCGCCGACAACAAGGAGTTCGAGTTCACCCTGCGCAGTGGGCTGAAGTTCGCCGACGGCACTCCGCTCGATGCCAAGGCCGTCGCGGCTTCGCTGAACTACAGCCGTAAGAACGGCCTCAACGTCTCCTGGACCTCGGCGATCGATTCCGTCACCGCCACCGGTCCCCTCACTGTGCGGATCCACTGCGCCAGCCCCCATCCCATGCTGCCCATGCTGATGACCCAGATGCTGATGGTCGGATCGGTGATCAGCCCCAAGGGCCTGGCCAGTCCCGCCACGATGGGTACCCAGTCCTTCGGCGCCGGCCCGTACGTACTCGACACCGCACACACCGCCTCGGGCGACCACTACACGTACACCCCCAACCCCCACTACTGGGACAAGAAGAAGATCCACTGGAAGAAGGTGGTCATCAAGGTCGTCGCCAACCCGAACTCCGCGCTCCAGGCGGTCAAGACCGGGCAGGCCGACGTCATGGCCATCACCGCCAACCAGGTCGACACCGCCAAGTCCGGCGGGCTCGAGGTCGTCGGCTCACCCGCCGCGTTCCTGGGTGTCAACCTCGCCGACCGCAAGGGCACGCTGGCCAAGCCCCTCAAGGACGTCCGGGTCCGCCAGGCCCTCAACTACGCCGTGAACCGCGACGCCATCACCAAAGCCGTGGTCCAGAAGTACGGCCACTCCACCAGCCAGATATCCCTTCCGGGCCTGGACAGCTTCGCCGCCGACTCCGACAACCGTTACCCCTACGACCCGGCCAAGGCGAAGAAGCTCCTCGCCGACGCGGGATACCCGAACGGCTTCTCCCTGAAGATGGAGACCCAGGGCTTCTTCGGCATCGACCTCGTCACCCAGGCCGTGGTCCAGCAGTGGAAGCAGATCGGCGTCACCGCGAAGGTCACCACTGACACCAGCATCGGCCAATGGCTCGCCAGCGCCACCTCCAAGAAGTACTCCGCCCTCGGCTTCGGCTACGGGGGAGCGCCGGGCTACGCCATTTCGCTCGACTGGATGCTGCCGCACGCCACCGCCTTCAACCCCTTCGCCACCTCTGACCCCAAGCTCACCCGCATGCTCGCCGCCGCAGCAGCCGCGGACGCGGGCCGTCAGCCCGCGCTCTACCAGGACGTCATGCGCCACGTCGTCGATCAGGCATGGTTCGTCTCGGTGCTGAGGATGGACGGGCTGTACGCCTTCAACAACAAGAAGCTGACCGGATTCACCGCGGCTCCCAACTACCTTCCCGATCTCGCCTGGGCCGTGGAACCCAAGTAGAGGCGCGGCACAACCTGCCGTCCGGGCGGCGGGCCGGCATCAACTCCGGCCCGCCGCCTCGCGCTGCCCCTCCAAGCGGCGTACCCCGCGCCACGACTCGAAAGGCTCCGAGTGATCATTCGTACGGCGTACGGTCCGGTCGAAGGCACCAGCACCACGAGAGGGACCGCCTTCAAAGGCATCCCTTTCGCGGCACCGCCCATCGGATCCCTGCGCTTCCAGCCCCCACAGCCGCCCCAGCCGTGGGCCGAGGTCCGCCCGGCGACGGCGTACGGGCCCGCAGCCCCCCAGCCCCATGACCTCGTCCTTGAGGAGATGTTCGGCCAGCCGCCGTTTCCCACCGACGAAGCATCCTGCCTCACCCTCAACATCTGGACTCCGAGCCCCAACTCCCGCGGCACAGCCTGCCCGGTCATGGTGTGGCTGCACGGCGGCGCATTCCTCACCGGCTCCGGCCGTGACCCGGTCTTCGACGGCAGCCGCCTCGCCCACCGGCACGACGTCATCGTCATCACCCTCAACTACCGCCTGGGCGCACTGGGGTTCCTCCACCTCGGCGAGCTGCTGGGGGAGAGGTACGCGCAGTCGGGGAACCTCGGACTGCTCGACCAGGCTGCCGCCCTGGCGTGGATACGCGACAACATCGAAGCCTTCGGAGGCGACCCCGGGAACGTCACGGTGTTCGGTCAGTCCGCCGGGGCGATGAGCGTCGTCTCGCTGCTGGCGATGCCGGCGGCCGCGGGGCTGTTCCACAAGGCCATCGTGCAGAGCGGAAGCGCCGAGTACGTACACGAGCCCGCCCACGCCACCGCCGTGACCCGTGAACTCCTCGCCGCACTGGATATCGCGGAAGACGCGGCGCACACCCTGCACGACGTCCCGGTCGGACGCCTCCTCCAGGCTCAGCAGGCCGTCGGCGAGGCAATGCGGGCACGCGGCGAAGGCTTGGGGCTCCCGTTCGCCCCCGTCATCGACGGCGTCACCCTGCCCGAGGCACCGCTCGACGCGATCAGGAACGGGTCAGCTGCCGGCATCCCGGTCATCCTCGGAACCAACCTCGAAGAGGGGCGCCTCTTCCTCATCGGTCCCGACGCCCCCGCCATTGACGAAGCATCACTGACCGCTCTCTTCGGCGCCGCCTACGACGAGCCGGACAAGGCGCTGGACGCTTTCCGGGCCCTCGAACCCGACCCCAGCCCACTGGGACTCCTGGCCGCCCTGACAGGCGAGCAGATGTTCAGAGCGCCCACCGCCCGGCTCGCCGAAACCCAGGCCCTCGTCAGCCCCGACCTATGGCTGTATCTCTTCACCTGGCGCTCCAAGGCAGGCAACGGGGAGCTGGGCGCCTGTCACTCCCTGGAACTGCCCTTCGTCTTCGACAACCTCGACCAGCCGGGCATCCGGAAGTTCACCGGCGACGAACCGCCGACGAGCCTGGCCCACAGCATGAGCACCGCCTGGGCGACGTTCGCCCGATTCGGCGACCCCGGCGCCGACTGGGCCCCCTTCGACACCGACAGCCACCGGACCATGATCTTCGACACCGCTTCCATGACGGCCGACGACCCCCTGGGCGCCATACGCGGGTTGTAGAGGCGTTCACATCATTCCTCGGCGCCATCCCGCCACACGGAATTGAGGACTGCACATGACCACACTCGGCGGACGTGAACCCGCCACCGGTGAGCCACACCTGGACTTCCCCGGCCCGAGCACCCCCTACATCGACTACCAGTGCCTCGATGTCCTGTTTTCCCTTCAGCGCCCCCTCTCCGACGCGCCCGCCGAGCCGACGTTCTACATCCTCGGCCAGGTGAAGGAGCTCCTGTTCAAACTGCTCTACGGGGAGCTGTGTGCCGTTCGGGGCCTGCTCGACGGTGACGATGTCGCTCAGGCGGTATGGACGCTGCGTCGCACACGCCGGGTGATCGAGTTGCTCACCAGCACCTGGGATGTTCTGGGCACACTGGCGCCGACGGAGTTCAACGCCTTCCGCGAGCACCTCGGCCAGGCTTCGGGCTTTCAGTCCTACATGTACCGCATGCTCGAGTACGTCCTGGGCAACAAGAACGCCTCCATGGCCCGTCCGCACCGCCGCGTCCCGCACGTGCACGAGGAGGTCCAGGAAGCCCTACAAGCGCCGAGCGTGTACGACGCCGCCCTGCACCTGCTGGCCCGGCGCGGGGCGGACATCCCGGAGGCCGTGCTCGCGCGAGACCTCGCCGAGCCCTATGTGCCGCATGTCGCGGTGGAGCGAGCCTGGGCAGACCTCTACCGGGCCGGCCCGGGCGACGACATGTTCGAACTCGCCGAGGCTCTGATCTCCGTTGCCGAAGGCTTCGGCCGCTGGCGCGCCCTGCATCTGCTCACCGTGGAACGGATCATCGGCAACAAGGCCGGCACCGGGGGAACGGCCGGGGTGGACTGGCTCCGACGTGCGAGCGAGCACCGGTTCTTTCCCGAACTGTGGAGTGCAAGGAGCCTGTTGTGACACGAAACGGGTACACCGGGCTCGGCTGCCGAACCCCGTTCCCGCCCCTGGCCAGGAGCTCATGACCGATCAGAGCGTGATCCGTGTGACTCTGCTGGTGCTGTACTCGCCGCAGCTTGAGGAGTGTCGGCGCTTCTATCGCGGCCTCGGCCTGAGCTTCACCGCCGAACGGCACGGACAGGGCCCCGAGCAGCGGACCGGCGCCCTCCGGCTCGGCCTCGCTGTCAACGAGTCCACCATCACACCCGCACTCGCTCCCGGCCGCCACGTGCTCACGGACCCCGACGGCCGAACCGTCGAGGTAACTGCCTTAAGAACACCCTCATCCGCTCCCCGGCCACGGTGAACTGCGGACACCGCACACCCCAGGCCGCTGAACTGTGTCTTCGTGCCCTACGCCTCATAGGGGCGGCAGCCCGCCGCCGGATCGAGCCCCGCCATACGCCACAGCGCCTCGCGTGCCGCGGGGTCGGCCGCGCCCCGCTCCAGTTCCAGTATCGCCAACTCGATGACCATCGCGGTCAGCAGCCGGGCACTGGTTTCGGGGTGCGGCACGCGGAGGGCCCGGTAGCAGGCCGCGCCGAGGGCCGTCGCCTGGACATTGCGCTCCGCCACAGCCTCCAGGACGGCGGACTCGCTGCGTGCCCCGTGCAGCACGGCCTTGACGCCCTTGGCTTCCAGGCAACCGTCCAGATAGGCCGTGGTTGCCGTACGCATCCATTCCGCGCCTGGCTCCATCTCCTCCACGGCCGCCCCTACCCGAGCGAGCAGTTCTTCGTGGAAGCGGTGGTGCAGGGCGACCAGAAATGCGGCCCGGTCGGTGAAGTGGACGTAGAACGTGCCCTTGGCCACCCCGGCGCGGCGGGTGACGGCGGCGACGGACAGGTCTTTGAGGCCGCGTCCCTGCTCCTCGGCAAGCTGGAAGGCGGCGTCCAGCAGCTGGTGGCGGGTGGGGTGGCGCTCGTCGGCGTGGCTGCCTGGTCCCCGTCGGCGTATGGCGGGCTCGGTCACGGTGCTCCGATCAGTGGTCACCGCACAGCATAGTGACCCGCCACCAAATGACTGACCGGTCGGTCATTTCTATTGTGCGGAGGTTTCCCGGACGTTACAGTCCCGCCAACTACCGGCCGGTAGACGCCTGTCGCCCTTCCCGCCGACCGACCTCTGGAGGTCGTTCATGGCACGTCTGCGCATGGCCTGGACCCTGCCCACCACCCTCTTCGTGCTGCTCACAGCACTGCTGGCGGCGCTGCTCGCCGGCGCGAGTGCGGCACCCGCCGCCGCGGCGACCTATCCGGTTCCGTACAACCCGTCCATCGAGGCCCTCATCAGCGCCACCAGTCAGTGGGACAGCGCGCCTGCCGGGGCGAACATCTCGACCTGCCAGCCGAGCGCCGCACACCCCAGTCCGGTGATCCTGGTGCACGGCACCTATGCCAACCAGAACACCAACTGGGTCACCGCTTCCCCGCTGTTGGCCAACAGCGGCTACTGCGTCTACACGTTCAACTACGGATCCGGCCCGACCCCGGGCCCGGTACACGCCACCCAGCACATCGCGAACAGCATCCCGACCATCAAGGCGAAGATCGACGAGGTGCTCGCCTCCACCGGCGCGGCCAAGGTCGACCTGGTGGCCCACTCGCAAGGCGGACTGCTGGCCCGCGCGTACCTCAAGCAGCACGGCGGAGCCAGAGTCGGCAACCTCGTCGCGATCTCCACACCGCACCACGGCACCGACCTGTCCCTGGGGGAGGATCTCGTGTCCGCCGTCGGTGAGCTTCTTGACCTGTCGCCCGCACCGACACCCTTCGACGCACTCAGCGATCAGGCGCCCGGCTCTGCCTTCCTCACCGACCTCAACGCCGGTGGCGAAACCGTCCCCGGGGTCACCTACACGAACATCGCCTCCGGCAACGACTGGTTCATGGCGCCGAGCGGCAGCACGACCTGGGGCGGCACCGACCCCAATACCGCTTTCATGACCGGCGCATCGGTCACCAACATCCGGATCCAGGATTCCTGCAAGCTGGACTTCAGCGACCATGCGAGCATCCACACGAGCCAGAACGTGCTCAATCATGTCCTCAACGCCCTGGACCCGGCGCACCCGGTCCCGGTCGGCTGCGTGTTCGCCCCGCCACTCGTGACCCTCGGGTGGCCCGACCTCACCGAGTTCGATTTTCCCCACCCCTATCTGGGCCGCGAGAGCAACGGGACGGATGTCTACCGCACCTGGAAGATCCGTTCGTCAGGCAGCCTGAACTACGCGCTGACCGATTCGGTCGGGCTGGCGGGACCCGCGATCGTGCAGTCGTACCAGTCCCTGGACATGGACGACGACTGGGCCATCGCCACCGCCCCCAACGGCTACAGCATGTTCTTCAACCGTGTCACCGGAGACTGCATGGGTGTGAGCGGTGACTCCAAGGCCGACCTGGCGGGGATCGTCGCGCAGGGCTGCGCCGGTACCCCGGGCCAGATGTGGAAGATCGAGACCGCCAACAGCTCCAACAAGGTGCTGCGCAACCTGAACAGCAACAAGTGCGTCCGCGTGCACTGGAACAATCTCTACCTCAACGGCGCCGCACTCGAACAGTTGAGCTGCGACCTCAGCACCCACAACTTCTGGTACGAGTGACCCTCGTCGAACCCGGGAGCCGCACGGGAGGAAGCCCGAAGTGATCGGTCTGGCCCTGCACCGTCCGGCCATGCGGCGCCGGGCGGTGCAGGGCCAGACGGCAACGTCGTTCGCCCGGGTGCCAGGACCGCTATGAGGCGGCCGGATTGTGCAGTCGCCGCCAGTATCCGGCGAGGTCGCCGGCGGCGGTGGTGACGGCGTCCAGGCTCATGGTGGTGCGGGAGTTCCGGTCGTAACGTGCCCAGTTCGGCATCGGGTGGTGGTTGGGGTTGCCGGTGCGGATGAAGGAGATCCAGGACTGGTGCATGGTCGCGGCGAGGCCGTCACGGATTCTTGGGTTGAGTCCCGTCAGGAAGGGCGCGTGCGACCACTTGTCGAAGTTGTTGAACACAAACGGCAGCTCCAGGCAGTGTGCGGCGGCGAGTTGACCGTTGTGCGCAGGCGTGGGGAGGTCGAACTGGTACGCCCAGACCGGGCGCCCGCGGGCCGCTCGCCGCTCGGCGAGGGCCAGGCTGGGTATGCGGAACAGGTCGTCGCTGATCAGGTCCATGAGAACGTCCACCGGACGGGCGCCGGGCCGGGCCTCTTCGTAGGCGGTGTAGGCCTCGGCAGCCCGGTTCCCGAACGTGTCCCGTGCCCTGCCGAGCACCTGGTCCTTGGTCGCTGCGGCGTATGGCTCGCTGAGCCCGAAGGCGAAGTTGGCCTCCTCCCTGGTCCAGCCGATCAGAACATCGACGCCCTCGCCTGAACCGCGCAGCAGCAGGTCTGCGGGGTGACGGTCCAGCGTCACCCCGTCGAGCACCGGCAGGAACGGGGTGGACCAGTATCCCCACCGCGTGGTGCGCCCGAACATCTGCAGGGTGGCGGCGATCAGCCGGGGCCACGGCACGGACCGTAGTTCCGCGACATCCTTGGCACCCAGGATCTCCAGGTACGTGGCCGTGCGCTGCAGCGATTCGGCACGGGTGGGGATCTGCAACCCGAGCGGCGGGCTCTGCAGGATGGCGCGCCGGAACAGCGGACGGCCCTTGGACTGGCCGGCGAGTGCCGCCACCGACAGCGCACCGCCGGACTGACCGGCGACGGTGATGTTGTCCGGGTCTCCACCGAATGCGGCGATGTTGTCTCGTACCCACTGGAGCGCGGCGCGCTGGTCGGTGAGCCAGAAGTTTCCCCCGGCGCCGTCCTCACCGAAGTAGAGGTATCCCAGCGGCCCGAGCCGGTAGTTGATGGTCACTGCCACGAGGTCGCCGTTGCGCGCGAAGGTCTCGCCGGAGTAGTTGGGCATTGAGCCGGATCCTGAGATGAAGCCACCGCCGTGAATCCAGACCATCACCGGGCGCTTGGCCTCGTCGGCGCCCGGAGTCCAGACGTTGAGCGTCAGGCAGTCCTCGTCGAAGGGCGGCGAGCCGTGGTGGCCGAGTACCTGGTCGCCCTGCTCCCGGTAGAGCTGCGGCGCGCTCGGGCCGAAGGCGGTCGCATCCCGCGTTCCGTCCCACCCGGGATGCGGCTGGGCCGGCCGCCACCGAAGGGCACCGACCGGTGGTGCGGCGTAGGGCACGCCCTTGAACACGGCGACACCTCCCTCCACGGCGCCGCGCAGCCGGCCCGCCGGCAGGTCAACAGTGGGCGAGGACAGGGCTGTTCGTGAGCCGGCGTGGGCCGGGCCCGTACCCGGCACGCCGGCGAGGAGCATGCTGCCGGCCAGCACTCCACCGGTCTTGAGGATGTTCCGCCGCAGCGGATCGTGGGTCATGTCGCATCACTCCGTGGGGGATGACGTGCGGTTCGCCAGGCGAACCAACATTGCGGAAAATTGGCGGCAGTCATTTTTGCGCCACACACCTGTCATGAATAGGCCACACTTCCGGTCCCGGGTCAAGGGTCGGGGCGGCACTTCCGGTCCGTCCGGCCGATTGGCCGTGCGGCCTCATTCGGTCCGCCTGGCGGAATGATTGACGGGTAAACAAGCTTTCTCGCGATCCCTTGACGGACGTCATGAATACGCGATAGAACCAGCCATCCCCTCTTGAACCTCCAGAACAGCCAGGGAGCTCCCATGACACGTCGGTTTCGCCCCGTTGGTCTGATCACAGCCACCGCGGGCCTCTTGCTGGCCACGGCGTGCGGCGGGTCCAGCCTCGGGAACGGCAGCGGCAACGAAGACGACGGGCCCGTGAAGATCGGGCTCCTCGTCCCGCAGTCGGGCGTCTTCAAGGCGCTCGGTGACGACATGAAGAACGGCTTCGAGCTGTACGTGAAGCAGCAGGGCGGCCAACTCGGTGGCCGCAAGGTGGAGATCGTGGTCGCGGACGAGGGCGAAACGGCCGACTCCGGCAAGGCGGCGGCGGAGAAGCTCGTCAAGCAGGACCGGGTGCTGGCGGTGAGCGGGGTCGTGAGCTCGGCCACCATCAACGGAGTCAAGGACCTGTTCGAGACCAGCAAGATCCCGCTCGTCGGCTCGAACGCCTCGCCGACGACGCTGACCGGGGCCGAGTACATCTGGCGCACTTCGTACGTCAACGACGAACCGGGCGAGGCCCTGGGCAAGCACGTGGCGACGAAGGCGGACGGCCCGGTCTTCCTGATCGCCGCGGGCTACCAGGCGGGCAAGGACGAGATCGAGGGCTTCAAGTCCACGTTCCTCCCCGCGGGCGGCAAGATCGCCGGAGCGGAGGTCTACACGCCGTTCCCGGGGACCAAGAACTTCCAGCCGTACCTCGCGCAGATCGAGAAGTCCGGCGCGAAGTCGGTCTTCTGCTTCTACGCGGGCGGTGCGGCGGTCGACTTCGTCAAGCAGTACAAGGACTTCGGACTGGCCGGCAAGATCCCGCTCTACGCGCCCGGCTTCCTCACCGAGGGCGGCGTGCTCAAGGGGCAGGGGGACGCGGCCACCGGCATCCTCACCTCGATGAACTACAGCGCCGACCTGGACAACGCCGCCAACAAGGCGTTCGCGCCGGCCTACAAGGCGGCCTACGGGTCGGCCCCGACCACGTACGCGATGGCGTCGTGGGACGCGGCGCAGGTGCTCGACAAGGCAATCAAGGCCGCCGGCGGGAAGGTCACCTCTGAGACCGTCAACGCCGCCATCGGGAAGGTGGGCGACATCGACAGCCCGCGGGGAACCTGGCGGTTCAACAGCGGCGGCACTCCCGCCCAGCCCTGGTATCTGCGTGAGGTCAAGCAGGGGACCAACACCGTCACCGCGGAACTCGGCCGGCTGGGCGGCTGAATATGACCGGATGGTTGGACGGCAACTTCGTCAGCGTCGTCGACGGGGTCGCCTTCGGTCTGCTCCTGTTCACGCTCGCGGTCGGCCTGTCATTGGTCTTCGGCATGATGGACGTGCTCAACCTGGCCCACGGCACGCTCTACCTGGCCGGGGCCTACGTCGCCTACGCACTGTCCGACGGAAGCCTGTGGGGCCTGCTCATCGCGCTGGTGGCCGGTGTTCTGATGGGCACGCTGGGCGGAGCGCTGCTGACGCTGCTCACCCAGCCGCTGGCCCGGCGCGGCCACCTGGACCAGGCCGTGCTGACGCTCGGTATCACGTTCATCGTCGCCGATCTGCTCACTGCGGCCTTCGGCGGCGACGTGCTGCCCACGGACCCGCCGAGTGCGCTCCGCGGGTCGGTCGACCTCCTCGGACACACGTATCCGGTCTACCGGCTGGTGTTCATCGGCATCGCGGTCGCGCTCGCGATCGTCGTGTACCTGGTGTTCGAACGCAGCTCGCTCGGAGCGCTGGTGCGGGCCACGGTCGCCGACCGCGACATGGTCCGTGCGCTCGGCGTCGACACCCGCAAGGTGCTCTACGGAGTCTTCGCGTTCGGCGCCGCCCTGGCGGCCCTCGGCGGCGTCCTCGGGGCACCGATTCTGGGCCCCGGGCCGGGTGTTGACGAAACCGTGCTTGTGCTCTCGCTCGTCGTGGTCGTCGTCGGCGGCCTGGGATCGGTGCGCGGGGCACTCGTCGGAGCGCTTCTCATCGGCCAGGTGCAGACGCTCGGTGTGGCGCTGCTCCCGGAGTACGCTCCGTTCCTCCTCTTCGGCACCATGCTGGCCGTGCTCGTCGTACGGCCGCACGGCCTGGTCACGTCGGCGGTGCGCGCATGAGCACGCACGTATGGGCCGGATCCGTCGCGCGGCGGCTGTCGGTGGCTGCCGTTCTCGTCGGGCTGACGCTGGCCCCGTTCGTCCTCGGCCCCTACGCCGTCGGCACTCTGTCGCGGATCCTGGTGTTCGCCCTCCTCGCCATGAGCGTGAACCTGCTCACCGGGCTGACCGGACTGCCGACGCTCGGCCAGTCGGCCTATTTCGGCGTCGGCGCCTATACGGCGGCGATCGTGGCGACGAAAGTGACCAACGTCGGGGTCCTTCAGCTCGTCATTGCCGCGGGCGTCTCGGCGCTGGTGGCAGTGCCCACCGGGTGGCTCGCCGTCCGGGCCCGTGGCGTCGTGTTCCTGATGCTGACGCTGGCCATCGGCGAGATCGCATACAGCGCCGCGGTCAACTGGAAGTCGCTGACCAACGGCACCGACGGAATGTCCGGCATCCCGCCCGTCGTGCCGTTGCCCGGGATGCCCGCGCTGGAGCTCGACGGACTGGTCTACTTCTATGTACTGGCCGTGTTCCTGGTGCTCTTCGCGGTGATCGCCCATCTGACCGCCACGCCGTTCGCACTCGCGCTGCGCGGCATCCGTGACAACGAGAAGCGCATGCAGGCGATCGGCTACCCGACCCAGAGGTACGCCCTGACCGTCTACTGCGGGGCCGGGGCGCTGGCCGGTGCCGCCGGGGCACTGTGGGTTTCGGTGCAGCGGTTCGTCTCGCCCGGGGACGCCGGATTCGAGATCGCCGCGCTGGCGTTGCTGGCCGTCATCATCGGCGGGACCGGCTCGATGTGGGGTGCCTGTGCCGGCGCCGCGCTCGTCTGGCTCACCCGCGACTATCTCGGCAACCTCGAGGCCGTCGCCGGCCGCGGACCGCTGCTGCTCGGACTGCTCTTCGTCATCGCCGTCTACACGCTGCCCCGCGGACTCGCCGGCGTACGGCTACCGCCAAGACTGACCCGAAAGAGGACGGCGTGACAGGTCCCGAACTACTCAAACTATGCGAGGTGTCCCGGGACTTCGGGTCCTTCAAGGCTGTGGAGGCCGTCAACCTCGCCGTGCAGGCCGGCTCGCGGCACGCCGTCATCGGCCCGAACGGCGCCGGCAAGTCGACATTGTTCGGTCTGGTCTCCGGAACCCTGCCGACGACCGCCGGAGCCATACTCCTCGACGGAAAGGACGTGACCCGGCTGCCCGTGAACCGCCGGGTCGGGCTCGGTATCGCCACAACATTTCAGCACTCCAGCCTCTTCATGCGCGAGACCGCGCTGGAGAACGTCCTGCTCGCCGCGCTGCGGCGGGCCGGGTCCGGGCTCGGCGGCTGGCGCCCGGTGCGCGCGCGGCGGACCGCGATAGCCCAGGCGCACGGGTTGCTGGACCAGGTGGGCCTGCCGGCCCGGCACGACGTGCCGGCGGCAGCGCTCTCGCACGGCGAGCGGCGGCAGCTCGAGGTCGCCGTCGTGCTGGCCACCGAACCGCGGCTGCTGTTGCTCGACGAGCCCGCCGCGGGCATGTCTCCGGCCGAGACGGCGCGACTCACCGAACTCCTCGCCGCGTTGCCCGGCGAGGTGACCGTTCTGCTCATCGAGCACGATCTCGACATGGTCTTCGAGCTCGCGGACACGGTGACGGTCATGCACCTCGGCAGACACCTGATGACCGGCTCCCCGGATGAGGTACGGGCATCCACCGAGGTTCAGTCCGCCTATCTGGGCACTATGGAGGTCTCGTCGTGAAGCCGTTCCTCAGCGTCTGCGAGCTGCGCTCCGGTTACGCCGGCGGTGTCGTCCTGAACGGTGTCGATCTCGACCTCGACGCGGGCGGCGTCGTCGCCGTCCTCGGCCGCAACGGGGTCGGCAAGACAACCCTCATCTCGACCATCATGGGATTCGTCCGGCCGTACGAGGGCAGCGTCACGCTCGACGGCCGGGAGATCGCCGGAGCCCGGGTCGATGTGATCGCCCGGGCCGGGGTGGGCATCGTTCCGCAGGGGCGCCGGGTGTTCGCGCCGCTCACTGTGGCGGAGCATCTGGCGATCGCCGCCGGGCGCCGGGCGCAGGGGCCGTGGACCCGGGCGCGCGTCCTCGAACTGCTGCCGCGGCTGGGAGAGCGGCTCGGGCACCGCGGCGACCAGCTCTCCGGCGGGGAGCAGCAGATGCTCGCGATCGCCCGCGCCCTGCTGGGCAATCCGCGCCTCCTGCTCCTCGACGAGCCGTCCGACGGTCTTGCCCCCGCCGTCGTCGCCCAGGTGGGTGAGGTGGTCCGCGAGGTGTGCGCGGAGGGCATGTCGGTAGTCCTCGTCGAGCAGAACCTGCGGCTGGCCTTCTCCGTCGCCCAGGACGTGGCCGTCATGCAGAAGGGCCGCATCGTCCACCGGACAAGCTGCGCGGAATTCCAGTCTCGCCCTGATGACCGGCGCCGGCTGCTCGGCGTCGACTGAACCGTCACGCCCGACGAGCCGGCCTGCTGGTTCGGCGTGGACCGCTCCTCTGTCACCCGCGCGATCGCTGAGGTGCGGCCATGCCGGCCGCGCGGCTCACCATCGCTCCACGCCGTCGTCTGCGGACCCTTGCGCCGATGTCATGGACCGCCTCGGCGCATGCTGCGAAGCCGCGGGCTGCGAGCAGGGGCCTGACCTGGCGGACGGCCACCGCCGCGTTCCTCGGCGCGTGCGGACTCACGGCCGACTCCCAGCGTGGCGCGAGTTCTTCAGCAACTCGCCGAAGTGTTGCCCGCTCCGACCCCGACTATTCCTCCCGAGGTCGTAAGCCGTCAATGCAGCTGTGCCACAACGATGACATTGCCGTACAGGTCCGCGAAGTGCAGCGACCAACTGCCGGTATCCTTGCGTTCGTTCCATACGCGCACACCGTGTTCACGAAGGTGCTTGCTTACCGGCTCCAGATCATTGGTGTACAGGACGAGCAGGGGTTGGCCACCGCACTGCTGCCCCACCAGCTCACGCTCCCGATCGGTCGTGGCGGTCATTAGCCACAGGCCGACCCCTTCCGGGCCGGACACCCCGATATGCAAGTAGCGATACCCGTCCGGCGTCTGGTCGTGCAGGACGGAGAAGCCGAGAATGTCGCGATAGAAGGCCAAGGCTGCGTCAGGATCGTGAACAAGCACCACCACTCGACCTAGTGCCGAGAACAGGCTCTTATCAACACGCGGAGTCATGAATAGCAGCCTAGGCCAAATACCGCTGTTTTAGGTTGGCTTTCTGGCGTCTACTGCTCTGATCTCCGGCTTTCTTCCACCTGTTTCGGCTGGAACTGTCCTTGTGACGCACCACGGGGAGAGAGGCAGACCAATGGACAGTCGCCCGAGGTGACTGCCCATTGGTCTGAGCGATGCGGTGGTCGATCGGCCACCGCCACCGCGCTCACCGCCGGGGTGCGAAGCGTGCGGTAGGCCGTGCCCAGGCACGGGGCGACGAGGTCAGTGGGCGCGGCCGTCATCAGACGCCTTGTCTTCCGGAAAAGCGCTGGTCATTGGTGTGAAACGTGCGCTGTGGCGCGGTTTCCGTCACGTCTTGCCGCAGCGCCGACCATACGGTCCTACCGGGCGTCCTCCCGCGGCGCGACCGCCCAGCTGGTCGGTGTGCCGCACGGCGCCGGCGGTGAGTTCAACGGCGATCAGCGTCACCTGCCGGGCAGTCTCCGGTTCGACGGATCCCTCTTCTCGCGCCATTCAGGATGTCCTCGAACCGCGAGGCGCAGCGCTCCAGGGCGAACTCCCGTTCGGCCAGGGCCCGGCTTTCCTTGCCCAGCGACTCGGCACGGGCCGGGTCGGCCAGGAGCTCGTGGATCCAGGTGGCCGCGCCGGTCAGGGAGGACTCCTCCGGGGGGAACACCGCCGACCCGGCCTGCTGGAGCAGCTTCGAAGCCAGGTTCTCCGCCGGCATCAGCCCCAGCACCGGACGCCCCGCGCACAGATAGGACAGCGTCTTGGACGGGACCGAGAACTCCCCGGCATCCGCCTCCAGGAGTACGACGAGCACGTCGCCCGTGCCCAGCACCTCGGGGAGGCGCTCGTAGGGCTGGAAGGGCAGCAGGGTCAGCTCGATGCCGCGGGCGGCAGCTGCCATCCTCAGGACCGGTACGGCCGGGCCGTCGTTGACGACGACGAGGCGGACCTGCTCGCCCTGCTCACGCAGCCGCTCTACGAGCTGCACCAACAGCACAGGGTTGTGCTTGAGGCCGAGGGTGCCGGAGTACAGCACGGTCTTGAGGCCGGTGAGGCCGTGCCCGGCCGACCACGCGTTGGCGCGGGCCACGGGGACGATCTCGTCCAGCGGCGCCCAGTTGGGAACCACGGTGACCTTGTCGGCGGTGCCCCACTCTTTGTGGACCCGCACGAAGGAGTCGGCGATGACCACGACCGCCGAGGCGCGTCGCGCCGACCACTTCTCGCCCTGCTCGAAGACCTTGGCGGCGATGCCCATCGACTTCGAGATGCCGGCGGCTGCGAAACTCCGGAGCGCGACGGCGGTCACGTCCTGATGCCACAGTACCCACGGGATGCGCAGCAGCTTCAGCACGAACGCGACCACAACCAGGATCGGGATCGGCAGGTTGGCGAACATCGCCACGTCGGGCTTCTCGCGTCGTACCTGGCGGGCCAGTTCCAGACCCAGCCGGGTTTCCTGGAAGAGCCGGTAGAAGTAGGCCTCCTTCCTCACCACGGTGCTGTCGCCGATGGTGACGAAACGGAGGCCGGCGGCAACATCTCCGGCAAGGTTTCCCTTGCCGGAGATGTAGGCGGCGCAGGTGGAGTGCACGACTACGTGACCGCGGCGCGCCAGCTCACGGCTCAGCTGAGCCTGGAACGGGTGGCCGCTGTAGTCGTGGACGAGGATCCTCATCAGCTGCCTCTACTGTCCTTGAGAGCCGGTTGGGGGCATCAGCGGCGGGCGCGCTTCACCTGGTCGTACACCCAGGGGTAGGTCTTCTCCAGGCCGTCGGCCAGTGCGATGGACGGCTGCCAGCCGTAGATCTCCTGGATCAGGGTGTTGTCGGAGTTGCGGCCGCGCACTCCCTGCGGGGCGTCGAGCTGGTAGGTGCGCTCGCAGCGGATGCCGGCGATCTCCTCGACGATGTCGACCAGTTGGTTGATGGTGACCAGCTCGGAGGAGCCGAGGTTGACCGGGATGCTGCTGTCGCCCTTCGCGATCATCTGGCTGCCATGGAGGCAGTCGTCGACGTACATGAACGAACGGGTCTGCCGGCCGTCGCCCCAGATATCGATCTTGTGCTCACCGGAGACGACCGCCTCGGCGATCTTGCGGCACACCGCGGCCGGGGCCTTCTCGCGGCCACCGGTCCAGGTGCCCTCGGGGCCGTACACGTTGTGGTAGCGGGCGACGCGGGAGGTGAACCCGAAGTCCTCCTCGAAGTGGCGGCACATGCGCTCGGAGAAGAGCTTCTCCCAGCCGTAGCCGTCCTCGGGCTGGGCTGGGTAGGCGTCCTCCTCCTTCAGGGCGGTGACGTTCGGGTCGGTCTGCTTGCCGGCGGCGTACACGCAGGCCGAGGAGGAGTAGAAGTAGCGGTCCACGCCGGCCTCGTGCGCGGCCTTGAGCATGTGGGTGCTGGTCAGCGCCGTCATCATGCAGGCGGCCTTGTTGTTCTCGATGAAGCCCATGCCGCCCATGTCGGCGGCCAGCATGTACACCTGGCCGGCGTTGCGGACGCCCGCGCGGGCGTTCTCCAGGAGCGACAGGTCGGCGACGACGTTCTCGGCGGCGCCGTGGACCTGGTACCACTCGTGCTGAGGCTTGATGTCGATGGAACGGACGGTCAGGCCCTGGGACAGGAGGTCGGCCACGAGGTGACCACCGATGAATCCACCGCCTCCGGCAACAACGACGTCCACCTGCTTGCTCATGGCAACTCCTCTGGAACCCCGGGGATCTGGTGTGCGGTCGACCGCTCCCAGGCCGTGCCGGCTGCCGGTGACGCGGGACCGTTCCGGTAGGTTACGGGTGACTTGTCGCAATTAATGCGATATGCCACGCGTGGAAATGTTCCAAATCTTGGTAGTTGCACCGTTCGGGCGGATTGTTCTCGGGTGTGGCGTCGGCGAGGAGGCGCAGGGGTACAGCCGTGGAGATCTCCCGGCTCCGCGCGCCGCACCGCCGTGTCCCGGCCCGGATCACCCCTCGGGGGACGATCACACAAAGGACAGACATCCGATGAAACGCAAGTCCCTGCTTTCGTTCGGCCGCGTCACCGCTACGACCGCGGCTGCCGTCGCCCTCACCGTGATGGCCGTCGGACCTGCGGCGGCCAATCCGTCGACAGCGACCCGTCAGGGGTCCCAGGTCCGGTGGACCGCGTTCAGCGGCGAGATGAACAACCTCTTGGTCGACGACTTCCTTGGTCTGGTGCGCGTCAGCGACCCCGGCATCATCGCCGGGCCCGGCTGCACCACCCTTGCCCCACAGGCCAGCGTGACCTGCGGGACGATCGCCAGTACGAGCAGGCTCAGCCTCACCGGTGGCAACCTGAACGACACGATCGACATCCAGGACTCGCTGACCATCCCCGCGGACATCGTCGGCGGTCCAGGCGCGGACGACATCGACGCCGCGAACGGAAGCGACAGGATCACCGACTCCGACGGCTGGCCGGCCCTGCCCGGATCGCCCAACGTCAGCGCCGAGGGCGGAGACGACACCGTGATGGTCCGTAACGGCGGCTTCGACCGGGTGATTTGCGGTTCCGGTTTCGACACGGTTATCGCCGACCCGGTGAGCAGGGACGTTGTCGACCCCGTGTCCTGCGAGCGGGTCATCCGCTACTGACGTCCCGCCACGCAAGGAACGAGCCCCGACCCGCGCCCGCGACCTGCGGCGCGGGTCGGCCGCTGCGCGGGGGCTGGTCCCCCGGGTATGGGGCGACGCTGCCACGCTGGTGCCGTCGTCCGGCCCGTGCGGACAGACCGCCCACACCTCGAACTGTCCGAGGAGGGCCTCCACCCGCTGCTGTACGGGCCTCTACCTGACGACGAGTCAGGAGCCCGCCGGGATCCCCAGGGACCGCACCGCGTCGACGGCTCTCCCGCGCCGTCGGCATGAGCGTGACCCGCGCCGGGTCACCGTTGTAGGGCACGTCGGCGACCAGCCTGCCGTCGCGGTCGAAGAGCACGGCCTCCAAGCACGCACCGTCCCGGCGTGCGGCGGCCGTGCCACCGGTGAACAGCCAAGGACCGGTCATGACCGCACCCGCTCCTGGACCGGCTGTCGCGGCGGGCGCGACGGCGCGCCGGACTCGTGCGGGCCCCACGGCAGCGTCCGCCGGTGCCGTATGTGTCCGCGCAGCCAGTGCCACGTGGCCGCCGGGGGAATGAGCACGCTGGTCAGCACCATCGAGACGACCTCGTCCCGGGTCCGCGGACCGGGCGCGACCCGTGCCCAGGCGACCTCGGCGGTGCCGGCCAGCCACGCCGCGGACCGTGGGGCGGCGGTCCGCCGGCAGCGGTACCGCGATCCGGGCGGTGACCCCGGCGTTCCGGTACGTCGCCGCGGCGAGGTCCCGTACGAGATGGTCGCCCCACGCGGGGCCCGGCACCACGTCGTCGTCGAGGAAGACGATCCAGGGCACCGGCCCGGCGGCCCGCCACCCGGTGTTACGCGCCGCGGCCGGCCCACGGGCCCGGCCGACGACGACGGTGCGACCGGCCGCAGCCGCGCCGGGATCTCCACCGGGAGCGGTGTGCCGCCGGCGTCCGGGCGGTCGTCGACGAGGACCACCCGTACCGGCCAGGTGCCGGTGGCATCGGCCGGCGCCCGCAGGCACGCGCTCAGGCTGGGCCGTCCGAGCGTCGGGATCACCACGGCGTACGCGGTGGCCGGCTCCCGTCCGTACGCCCGCATCTGTCCGTACACCGGCTCCCGTCCGTACGCCGCATCTGTCCGTACGCCGTCATCGCGCGGCCCCCTCGTCGACGGCCCCTTCGCCGCACGAGCGGAAGAAGTCGCCGCGCCGGATCGCATACGGGCCGATGGCCAGGAGGTCGATGGGGGAGGAACCGAAGCACTCCAGGGCGTCACGCGGGTCGTCCACCATGGGCCGGCCCGCCGTGTTCAGGCTGGTGTTGACCACCACGGGCAGGCCGGTGAGCCGCTCGAACTCGGTGAGCATACGGGCGACGAGTGGTTCGCCCGCCGGGTCCACCGTCTGGATACGGGCGGTGCCGTCGACGTGCACGACGGCCGGGATGCGCTCCCGCCACGCCGCGGCCACGTCGTGGACGAACAGCATGTACGGGCTCGGCAGCGGGCCGTCGAAGATCTCCGGGGCGCGGTCGGCGAGCACCATGGGTGCGACCGGCCGGAACTGTTCCCGGCCCTTGACGTCGTTGAGCCGCTCCAGATTGCCCGCGTGACCGGGGTGGGCCAGCAGCGAGCGGTGTCCCAGGGCCCTCGGCCCGTACTCGGAACGGCCCTGGAACCAGGCCACGATCGCGTTGTCCGCCAGTGCCCGGGCCACGGTGGTGGCGATGTCCTCCGGCCGGTCGAACGGCACGGCCGCCGTCTTCAGCCACGCTCCGAGTTCCGCGTCGGACCAGTCCCGGCCCAGGTCGGCGCCGGTCATGGGCTCCGGCTCGTGCCCCGCGCCGACGGCCAGCAGCAGCGCGCTGCCGAGTGCGGTGCCCGCGTCACCGGCGGCGGGCTGCACCCACACCCGGGAGAACGGACCCTCGCGGGCGATACGGGAGTTGGCGACGCAGTTCAGCGCGACGCCGCCGGCGAGTGCGAGCACGCTGTCGTGCGTCTTCCCGTGCAGCCAGCGTGCCAGATCCAGCAGAGTCTCCTCCAGCACGGCCTGAGCGCTCGCGGCCACGTCCGCGTGGTCCTGCGTCCATGCCTCCTCGGGCCGCCGGGGCGCGCACATCTCGTGCCAGGGCACGCCGGTGGCGCGGAACCCGCCGTCGCCGGTGGGGTGTACGTACCGGCGCAGTTCGGGCAGCATCCGCGGCGTGCCGTGCGAGGCGAGGGCCATCACCTTGAACTCGTCGCAGGAGCGCAGGAATCCGAGGTGGGCGGTGAGCTCCTCGTAGACCAGCCCGAGCGAGTGCGGCAACTCCTGTGCGTACAGGGGCTCCAGCCGGTCCCGGACCCGGCGGGCCGCGAGGTGGGAGGCGCGTTCGCCGCGGCCGTCGAGGACGAGTACCGACGACGCCGCGGCGTCGGGCGCGGCGAAGGCGCTCGACGCGGCATGTGCCATGTGATGCGGTACGAACCGGACGATGTCCGGGTCCAGCCCCGGCAGCGCGGTCTCGAGGAAGCCGGGGGCCTCCCGGGCGTACGCCAGCCTCAGGTGGTCCCAGGGGTCGTCCAGGCCCATCGTCTCCGCGGGGCGGGCGAGCGAAGGGTCGAAGGAGTACGCGACGGCATCGAGGTCCTGTGGGCGCAGGCCCGCCCGCTTCAGGCACCAGGTGGCTGCCTGTTCGGGCAGCTCCCAGGCGGAGCACGGCACCGGCCGCTTGCCGTGCTTGCGCCGGGAGAATCGTTCCTCCTCCGTGGCGGCGACGGTCCGGCCGTCGATGACGAGGGCGGCGGCGGGGTCGTGGAACAGTGCGTTGATTCCGAGGATGCGCATGGGCGTACCAGGCCTTTCGGCGAATCGTGTCCGGCCGGGCCCGGGCGTGGAGGCGTCGGCCGGAACGGGTGTACGGCCTTGTCAGGAGCCGGTGTCCGCCTGCGCGCGGAACCAGGCGACGGAGCGCCGCAGGCCGTGCTCGGCGGTCACTCGCGGCTCCCGTTCGAGCTTGTCGCGGGCCGGCGTGATTCTCAGTCGGATTGCCGATGTTGACCGGGCCGCGCAACCCGTGGGCGGCCGCCGCGAGAATGCCCCGCACGGTGTCGTCGACGTAGCACAGCGACCGGGTCTGCCGGCCGTCACCGGTGACGGTGAGGGGCTCGCCGGCCAGGGCCTGCCGGACGAAGGTGGGGACGGCGCGGCCGTCGTAACCGCGCATCCGCGGGCCGTATGTGTTGAACAGCCGCATGATGCCGGTGTCCGTGGCGTCGGCGTCGGCCTGGGCGGTGGTGAGCGCCTCGCCGACCGCTTCGACTCGTCGCACACGCTGCGCGCCCCGACCGGGTTCACATTGCCCAGCAGGAAGCGGGCTCCGGAGTTGCGGGCGAGGGCCGGGGCGTGCCGCGTACCGAGGCTGCCGGCCTCCATCGTGTGCAGCGGCAGCCCCAGCCAGACGGCGGGCGACGCCGGGGGCGCGAGGTGCAGCACCAGGTCGGGCGGCCGGTCGCGGTCGAGCAGCGCGGTGCACCGATGCGAACCGACGAATCCGGCACCGCCGGTGACGACGGCGTGTTGTCGGCTGAGCGAGAAAGCACGCGAGAAAACACGCGAGAAAGCGGTGTCCATTCGAGCTCCTCCGTGGGCTGACGGGGGGCTGGCCGTCGGCTGATGAGCCTTCGAACAGGCTCGGCCGAAACGGGGCCGGGGGCTCGGTGGTGTCCGCCATTGGAGTTATTCACGACCGAGCGTGTCGCTGTTGGGCCGAACGGGTGAGGGGCGCGAGGATGGGCGGATGCAGACGAAGCGTGCGGGCGAGGTGGTCCGGTGAGCAGGTACGACGTCACCGACGAACAGTGGGAAGGGCTCGCCCAGGTCGTTCCGCTGCGCAGCCGCAACGAGTGGCCCTCCAGAGTCGACCACCGCACCCTGCCCAACGAGTACCCGGCGGCAGAGCAGCGCCGCATGGTCGTGCTCCGGGTGCAGGTCTTCGCGGACGCGCGCGAGGTCGCCGAGTACCTCGTCGCCCAGATCCCGGTCCTGCTGGACCTGACCAGCGCCGACACCGAAGTCGCCAAGCGCATTCTCGACTTCAGCAGCGGTGTCGTCTTCGGGCTCGGCAGCGGCATGCACCGGGTCGACCGGAACGTCTTCCTGCTGGCGCCGGTCGGTACCGAGGTCGAGGGCATCGCGGCCGCCGCCGTCCCTCGTTCGTAGGAAGGTCATCCAGGCGGAACGGTTCGCCACCTTTCTGGCTGCGTAGCGTCCCTTCCATGGACGCACACCGTAAGCGCCCCACGGTCACCGAACTGCGGCTCTCCGCCTTCAAGTCACACCGTGGCGCCTCCTTCCCGCTGGGCCCGGTCACCCTTTTCGCGGGGGCCAGCGGCAGCGGAAAGTCGAGTGCCCTGCAGGCGTACGAGGCGCTGGCGCGGCTCGGCTCCGGCGCCGCGCTCGGCGAGGTCTTCCCGGACCCGGCGGGATGCGTGCCCGAGCGGGCGGGCGCCGACGCCCAGGGACGGCGGGGCTTCCGGATCGGCTGCACGGTCGACGGCCCCGCCGGACCTGTACGGCTCGATCTCGCCGTACAGGCCGAGCCCGAACTCCGCATCGTCGGCGAACGGCTGACCGCCGACGGGCGGACGCTGCTGACCACTGCCCTGCGCGATCCGGGCCGCAGCAGCGTGCAGGCCGCGTGGCACACCGGCGGCGCGGTCGCGGTGACCCGGGCTCCGCTGCCGGACGACCGGCTCGGCACCGCCCTGCTGCCGCTGCGCGTCGCGGGCAGTACGGAAGGCCAGCGGCAGGTGCTGGCGGCCGCGGAACAGGTGGTGGTGGCGCTGCGGTCGGTGTTCGCGTGCGACCCCCAGCCGCAGCGGATGCGCGCGCCGGTACCGGTCGGTGGCGGACGGCTGCGCGGCGGCTGCGACAACCTCGCCGAGGTGCTGCGGCGCACCCGGACCGAGTGCGTCACCCGGCATGCTGCCCTGATCGCGGCGGCCCGGGCGGGCTGCACCGGGCCGGTGGACGACCTGACCGCGGAGGATCTGGCCGACGGGCGGGTACGGGCCGTACTGGGCCGCGGCGCACAGGGTGCCACCCCGGTGGGGCGGCTGGGCGAGGGCGAGTTGCGCTACCTCGCCCTGGCGCTGGTCCTGCTCACCGGGCCGGATGTGCTGGCGGTGGACCCGGCGGCGGAGCTGCTCCCGGCGCAGCAGGTGCTCACGGTGCTGGCGGACGGGTTCGACCGCTGTCTGGACGCCCGGCAGACAGGGGAGCTGGTGCGGCTGGCGGTGATGTCGTGCGGGCGCGGACACATCCGGTTGGTGGGGGCGGTCGCCGACGGGGACGGCGCCCGGGGGGTGGCCGGCGTCTCGGTGGTAGACCTGGTGCCGTGACTGAGCCATCTGAGCTATCCCAGCCATCTGAGCCATCTGAGGCAGCTGAGCCATCTGAAACATCGGGTAAGGCGGAGGATCTGGCCGCGCTGCAGCGCAGGCTGGCCGAATTCGCGGCGGCGCGGGGCTGGCAGCCCTACCACACACCCAAGAACCTGGCGGTCGCGCTGAGCGTGGAGGCGTCCGAACTGGTCGAGATCTTCCAGTGGCTGACGCCCGAGGAGTCGGCGCGGGTCATGGAGGAGCCGGATTCGGCGCACCGGGTGGCCGACGAGGTCGCCGATGTGCTGGCGTACCTGCTGCAGTTCTGCGAGGTACTGGGCGTGGACGTGCTGGCGGCGCTGGCCGCCAAGATCGACCGGAATGAGCTGCGTTTCCCGGCGTCGCGGTCCTCGCCCAGCAAGGCTGACAAGGATCGTCACTCTTCGGAGTGACGAAGTTGTTCGAAACCGCTCTGGTGTCCACAGATTTCCGAATACCCCTGGCTTTCCGAGCCTCTTGGCTTCACTCTGGGTAGTGGAGGCGGTACTGAGGGATGTCGTACGGACGGGGGATCGCGCATGGATGCGGTGCGGCTCATCAGGGCCGGCCGGCACGCTCTGGCGCAGAGCCGGGTGGCGCTGGACATCGTGGCCGAGGCCTGGCAGGCGCAGGCTCTGGCGCAGGCCATCGGCGGACAACTGGCCCTCGTCGGGCCACCGGAGCTCAGAGTCGAGGCCCGCGGCCTCAGCGAGTCCGGCGGGCGAGGCTGCGGAGTGCTGGACCAGCTGGTGCTGCGGGCGGGTGGGATACGGGCGGCGCAGCTCACCGAAGTGACTGATGCGCGCGAGGCGTTACTCGGCCTCGGCGGGCTGCTCGGGGAGGTCGGCATCGCGCTCGTCGGGGTCGCGTGTGCCACGGACGAGGAGGGCCTGTACTGGCAGTGCATCGAGGCGATCGACGCCGCGGACGAGTCGAGCGACCGGGTGCGCGCGATGCTCCGCAGACTCACGCTGAGGGATCAGGGCAGCACACCGGGCGCGGCCCGCGATTCGACGGCGGGGGCGTCATGATGGATGCATGGATCTTGGCATCTTCACCGGGCCCGGGCTCCGGTGAAGCCCGCCCGGCCGCTGCGCGACGCGCTCGCCGGGGGGACCGTCGTCCTCGACGGCGGTCTCTCCAACCAGCTGGAGGCGCAGGGCTGCGACCTCTCCGACGCCCTGTGGTCCGCCCGGCTGCTCGCGGACGACCCCGCACAGGTCGAGGCGGCGCACCACGCGTACGTCCTGGCGGGCGCGCAGGTGCTCATCACCTCCAGCTACCAGGCCAGTTACGAGGGCTTCGCGAAACGAGGCACCGGGCGGAAGGAGGCGGAGGAGCTGCTGGGGCGCAGTGTGACGTTGGCGAGGCGAGCCGCCGGCGCCGCGCGCGACCGGGCGGTCTGGGTCGCGGCTTCGGTGGGGCCCTACGGCGCGGTTCTTGCCGACGGCAGCGAATACCTCGGGCGGTACGGGCTGTCCGTCAGGGCGTTGGAGCGCTTTCACCGGCCGCGGATCGAAGCCCTCGTCGCCGCCGGGCCCGATGTCCTCGCCCTGGAGACGGTGCCGGACGCGGACGAGGCGGAGGCGCTGCTGCGGGCGGTGGAGGGGTGCGGGGTGCCGGTCTGGCTCTCGTACAGCATCACCGGCAGTACGACACGGGCCGGGCAGCCCCTGGACCGGGCGCTCGCGCTGGTGGCCGGGGTCGACCAGGTCATCGCCGCCGGCATCAACTGCTGCGAGCCGGCGGATGCGGACGAGGCCGTGGCCGTGGCGGCCGAGGTGACCGGAAAGCCGGTCGTCGTCTATCCGAACAGTGGAGAGGAGTGGGATGCGCAAGCGAGGTCCTGGCGAGGCCCGGTCACCTACGATCCGGCGCGGGTGAGGCAATGGCAGGCGGCCGGCGCGCGGCTGGTCGGCGGCTGCTGCCGGGTGGGGCCCCGGCAGATCGCCGAGCTGACGCGGCTGACAGGTACGGGCTGACAGGCAGGGGGCTGACCGGTACGGGCTGACAGGCATGGGGCTGTGACGAAAATGCCTGGTCGGAGACGGCGGGCCGGACGATACTCGGATGTGTGTTCCTGACGATCAGTACCACCGGTACCCCAGAGCGACCCGCGACCGATCTCGGCTTCCTGCTGCACAAGCATCCCGAGAAAGCGCAGGCGTTCTCCACCTCGCACGGTACGGCGCATGTCCTCTACCCCGAGGCGTCCGCCGATCGCTGCACAGCCGCGCTGCTGCTGGAGGTGGATCCGGTGGCGCTCGTCCGGCGCGGCAAGGGTAAGGGGCGCTCGGGCGCGCCCGATGCGGCGCTCGCACAGTATGTGAACGACCGGCCGTACGCTGCGTCCTCGCTGCTCGCCGTCGCGCTCAGCAGCGTCTTCTCCAGCGCGATGAAGGGCCAGTGCAACGCCCGTCCGGAGCTGGCGGAGCAGCCGCTGCCGCTGCGTATCGAGGTGCCCGCGCTGCCTGCCCGCGGTGGTGCGGAGCTGGTGCGGGCGCTCTTCGGCCCGCTCGGCTGGGCGACCGTGGACGCCGAGGCGGTGGCGCTGGACGAGCAGTTCCCGGAGTGGGGCGACTCGCGGTACGTACGGCTCGTACTGGAAGGCGAGCTGCGGCTCGCCGACGCGCTGCGGCACCTCTATGTCCTGCTGCCGGTCCTCGACGACGCCAAGCACTACTGGGTCGCACCGGACGAGGTCGACAAGCTGCTGCGCGCCGGTGACGGCTGGCTGGCCAACCACCCCGAACAGCAGCTCATCACGAGCCGCTTCCTGTCCCGCCGCTGGGGTCTGACCCGGCAGGCGAGGGAGCGGCTGGAGCTGGTGCGCCTGGCCGAGGCCGACGACACCGAGGTCGAGGACATCGACAACGCCGTCGACGAGTCGACCGACACGGAGGAGCGTCCCGTGCCGCTCGCCGTGCAGCGACGCGACGCCATCCTGGCGGCGCTGCGTGCGGCGGGGGCGAGCCGGGTCCTCGACCTCGGCTGCGGACAGGGCCAGTTGGTGCAGGCTCTGCTGAAGGACGTCCGGTTCACCGAGATCGTCGGCGTCGATGTGTCGATGCGGGCCCTCACCGTCGCGGCCCGGCGGCTGAAGCTGGACCGGATGGGCGAGCGGCAGGCCGAGCGGGTCACGCTCCTGCAGGGCTCGCTCGCGTACACCGACAAGCGGCTGAAGGGGTACGACGCCGCGGTGCTCAGCGAGGTGATCGAGCACCTCGACCTGCCGCGGCTTCCGGCCCTGGAGTACGCGGTGTTCGGCTCCGCGCGCCCGCAGACGGTGCTCGTGACGACGCCGAACGTCGAGTACAACGTCCGCTGGGAGAGCCTGCCCGCCGGGCACGTCCGGCACAGCGACCACCGCTTCGAGTGGACGCGGGCGGAGTTCCGGGAGTGGGCGGAGTCCGTCGCCCGGCGGCACGGGTACGGAGTGGAGTTCGTACCCGTCGGAACCGACGACCCCGAAGTCGGGGCACCGACCCAGATGGCCGTCTTCAGAAGTGAAGAGGCCACGGCCACCACGAAGACCGCAACGACCACGAAGGAGGAGAAGGCGGCATGACCAGCCCGAGCAAGCGCACTCTCGCCGTGACCGACCTGTCCCTCGTGGTCCTGATCGGCGCCACCGGTTCCGGCAAGTCCACCTTCGCCAGGACCCATTTCAAGCCTACCGAGATCATCTCCTCGGACTTCTGCCGTGGCCTCGTCGCCGACGACGAGAACGACCAGAGCGCCAGCGGTGACGCGTTCGACGTCCTCCACCACATCGCCGGCAAGCGCCTGGCCGCCGGCCGCCTGACCGTCGTCGACGCGACCAGCGTGCAGTCCGAGAGCCGCAAGCAGCTGGTCCAGCTGGCCCGCCAGTACGACGTACTGCCGATCGCGATCGTCCTCGACATCTCCGAGGACGTGTGCGCCGAGCGCAACGCCGCGCGCCCGGACCGGGCCGGCATGCCCCGTCACGTCATCCAGCGCCACCGGCGCGAACTGCGTCGTTCGCTGCGCGGCCTGGAGCGCGAGGGCTTCCGCAAGGTGCACATCCTGCGCAGCGTGGAGGAGGTCGAGAACGCCGAGATCGTCATCGAGCGCCGGTTCAACGACCTGACCCACCTCACCGGCCCCTTCGACATCATCGGTGACATCCACGGCTGCCGCTCCGAGCTGGAGACCCTGCTCGTCAAGCTGGGGTACGTCGACGGGGCGCACCCCGACGGCCGCACGGCCGTCTTCGTCGGCGACCTCGTCGACCGCGGACCGGACAGCCCTGGCGTCCTGCGCCGAGTCATGTCCATGGTCGCCTCCGGCAACGCCCTGTGCGTGCCGGGGAACCACGAGAACAAGCTCGGCCGTTACCTGGGGGGCAAGAAGGTCCAGCACACGCACGGACTCGCCGAGACCATCGAGCAGCTGGAGAAGGAGGACGACACCTTCCGCGCGCAGGTGCGGGAGTTCATCGACGGACTGGTCAGCCACTACGTCCTCGACGGCGGCAAGCTCGTCGTCTGCCACGCCGGGCTGCCCGAGAAGTACCACGGCCGCACCTCCGGCAGGGTCCGCTCGCACGCGCTGTACGGCGACACGACCGGCGAGACCGACGAGTTCGGCCTGCCCGTGCGCTACCCGTGGGCCGAGGACTACCGAGGCCGCGCCGCCGTCGTCTACGGGCACACCCCCGTGCCGAACACCTCGTGGATCAACAACACCATCTGCCTGGACACCGGGGCCGTGTTCGGCGGGAAGATGACCGCGCTGCGCTGGCCCGAGCGTGAACTCGTCGACGTACCGGCCGAGAAGGTCTGGTACGAGCCGGTCCGGCCGCTCGCCACCGAGGCCCCGGGCGGGCACGACGGGCGTCCCCTGGACCTCGCCGATGTGCACGGCCGGCGGGTCGTGGAGACCCGCCAGATGGGTCGGGTCGCCGTCCGCGAGGAGAACGCCGCCGCCGCGCTGGAGGTGATGAGCCGGTTCGCGGTCGACCCGCGTCTGCTCGCCTACCTGCCGCCGACCATGTCGCCCACCGGTACGTCGGAGATTGAGGCTGATGGAGGCTATTTGGAGCACCCGGCCGAGGCGTTCGCCACGTACAAGGCCGACGGCGTCGCCAAGGTCGTGTGCGAGGAGAAGCACATGGGCTCGCGGGCGGTCGCGCTGGTCTGCCGGGACGCGGACGTGGTGCGCGAGCGGTTCGGGGTCGAGGGGCGGGCCGAGGGGCCCACGGGCGCCCTGTACACCCGCACCGGGCGCCCGTTCTTCGACGACCCCCAGGTCACCGAGGAGATCCTCGGCCGGCTGCGCACGGCCGTCACCGCGGCCGGGCTCTGGGAGGAGCTCGACACCGACTGGCTGCTCCTGGACGCGGAGCTGATGCCGTGGTCGCTCAAGGCGTCCGGCCTGCTGCGCAAGCAGTACGCGGCGGTGGGCGCCGCCTCCGGAGCCGTGTTCCCCGGCGCGGTGGCCGCGCTGGAAGCGGCGGCCGCCCGCGGTGTCGAGGCCGACGCGCTGCTCGACCGGCAGCGCGAACGCGCCGCGGACGCGGCCCGCTTCACCGAGGCGTACCGGCGCTACTGCTGGAGCACCGAGGGCCTGGACGGCGTGCGCCTCGCGCCGTTCCAGCTCCTCGCCGTCCAGGGCCGCAGCCTGGCCGCCGTACCGCACGACGAGCAGCTGGCGTGGCTGGACCGGCTGGCGGAGCACGACCCCACCGGGCTGCTGCAGACCACCCGGCGCCTTGTCGTCGACACCGGCGACAAGGACTCGGTCCGGGCCGGCATCGACTGGTGGCTGGAGATGACCGGCCGCGGCGGCGAGGGCATGGTGGTCAAGCCGCTCCAGGCGCTCGTACGCACCGAGCAGGGCCGGCTGGTCCAGCCGGGCATCAAGGTGCGCGGCCGGGAGTACCTGCGGATCATCTACGGTCCCGAGTACACGCGTCCGGACAACCTCACCCGCCTGCGCAACCGGTTCCTGGGCCACAAGCGCTCGCTCGCGCTGCGCGAGTACGCGCTCGGCCTGGAGGCCCTGGACCGGCTGGCCGACGGCGAGCCGCTGTGGCGCGTCCACGAAGCGGTCTTCGCCGTGCTGGCCCTGGAGTCGGAGCCGGTGGACCCGAGGCTCTGATTCCGGTCCGCGCGCGGGCGGCGCTGCTCCAGATGGGGGAAAGATGCGGGGGTTTGGGCTGCGGGCTCGTTCAACCAGGACAGCGGAGTATCCGCAATCCTGGAAGGGACGGAGTGCAGTATGAAGATGACCGCGCGCGGGAGCCTCACGGCGCTGATGACGTGCATGGCCGCGGCGGTGGCGGCATCGCCCGCCACCGCCGGGGAGCACGTGCCGATCACGGTGCCGCTCCAGGCGCTCGAGACGCCGCTCGGCATGGCCGCGCCCGAACTGAGCACCGGCGTACCGGTACCGGTGCCGGGGGCGCCCGCAGCGCCCCGTCACCAGCATGGCCGGATGCTGCCGGAGGACGCGCTTCCGCGGCTGCCGGTGTCCACCGAGCTGCCCCCGACCCTGGTCGCGGCCCCGGTGCCGAACCTCGTCGGCAAGGCCGAGGAGGCCACGGCCAGGCTCGCGACGCCGCCGTCCCAACTGCGGGCGGAGGGTCCCGGCGCGTCCCTGGGGGCGCCGCTGTCCGCCCCGCGTGCGGACAACTTCGGCCTACCCGACCTGGCCGTACCCGAGGCGGCCCTGCTCACCCCGGCGCTGCAGGGCCAGGCCACCGGCGCCCTGGGCCTCCTCTAGTCCGTCGGCCGCGCTGGTCCGTCAGCCGGTCCGTCGGCCGGGCGCCCGCGCGCGTCCCCGCACCCTTTCCCGCCCACAGCCGCTGGGCGGGAAAGGTTTGCCGCGTTGAGCCACTTGATCGTCCGCACTCTGGGAACGTGTTCCTCATGGGATTCCATGTCGACTCCGAGACCGGGCGGCTGCGCCGCGTCATCCTCCACCGGCCCGATCTGGAGCTGAAGCGGCTCACGCCCAGCAACAAGGACGCGCTGCTCTTCGACGACGTGCTGTGGGTGCGCCGGGCGCGTCAGGAGCACGACGGGTTCGCCGATGTACTGCGCGACCGCGGCGTCGAGGTCCATCTCTTCGGCGATCTGCTGCGCGAGGCGCTGGACATCCACGAGGCCCGCAAGCTCGTACTTGACCGGGTCTTCGACGAGAAGGAGTACGGGCCGCTGGCCACCGACCATCTGCGGGCCGCGTTCGACGCGCTGCCGGCCGCCGAACTGGTCGAGGCCCTGGTCGGGGGGATGACCAAACGCGAGTTCCTGGAGCGCCACCCCGAGCCGACGTCCGTACGGTTCCACGTGATGGATCTGGACGACTTCCTGCTCGGCCCGCTGCCGAACCATCTCTTCACCCGGGACACCTCGGCCTGGATCTACGACGGCGTGTCGATCAACGCGATGCGCTGGCCGGCCCGGCAGCGGGAGACCGTGCACTTCGAGGCGATCTACCGCCACCACCCGCTCTTCACCGGCTCGGGCGCGTTCCACCACTGGTCGGAGGGGCTGTCCGACTACCCCTCCACCATCGAGGGCGGCGACGTCCTGGTCATCGGCAAGGGTGCGGTACTGATCGGGATGAGCGAGCGCACCACCCCGCAGGCGGTCGAGATGCTGGCGCGCGGCCTCTTCGCGGCCGGCTCCGCGAAGACGATCGTGGCGCTGGACATGCCGAAGCGGCGGGCGCTCATGCACCTGGACACCGTGATGACGATGGTCGACGGCGACACGTTCACCCAGTACGCGGGGCTGGGCATGCTCCGCTCGTACACGATCGAACCGGGCGACGGCGGGCGGGAGCTGAAGGTCACCGACCATCCGCCCGAGCACATGCACCGTGCCATAGCGGCCGCTCTGGGCCTGGACTCGATCCGGGTACTGACGGCGACGCAGGACGTGCACTCGGCGGAGCGCGAGCAGTGGGACGACGGCTGCAACGTGCTGGCGGTCGAGCCGGGGGTGGTGGTGGCGTACGAGCGCAATGTCACCACCAACACCCATCTGCGGAAGGAGGGCATTGAGGTCATCGAGATCCGCGGCAGCGAACTGGGCCGGGGGCGGGGCGGGCCGCGGTGCATGAGCTGCCCGGTGGAGCGTGACGCCGTCTAGCAGCCCCTGTAACCGACCCTGCGTCTGATAACCGGCGTCTGTATAGCAATGCAGAGTGTCGTATAGACTTCCATGGTCCTCGTACTCGTGACCTAGGAGCGCCCCCATGGCGACCGACCTCGCAGGCCGCAGCTTCCTCAAGGAGCTGGACTTCACCGCCGCCGAGTTCCGCAGCCTGATCGAACTGGCTGCCGAACTCAAGGCGGCCAAGCGTGCGGGCGCCGAGGTCCAGCGGCTGCGGGGCCGGAACATCGCGCTGATCTTCGAGAAGACCTCGACCCGCACCCGCTGCGCGTTCGAGGTCGCCGCCGCCGACCAGGGAGCCTCGACCACGTACCTCGACCCCTCGGGCTCGCAGATCGGGCACAAGGAGTCGGTGAAGGACACTGCGCGGGTGCTCGGCCGGATGTTCGACGGCATCGAGTACCGCGGAGACAGCCAGGACGCCGTTGAGGAGCTGGCCGCGTACGCCGGAGTCCCCGTCTTCAACGGGCTCACCGACGACTGGCACCCCACCCAGATGCTCGCCGACGTGCTCACCATGACCGAACACGCCGACAAGCCGCTGGAGCGGATCGCCTTCGCCTACCTCGGTGACGCGCGCTTCAACATGGGCAACTCCTACCTGGTCGCCGGCGCCCTGCTCGGCATGGACGTACGGATCGTGGCGCCCAAGTCCTACTGGCCGGCCGAGGAGATCGTCACCCAGGCCCGCAAGGCCGCGGAGGCGAGCGGCGCCCGGATCACCCTCACCGAGGATGTGGCCGAAGGAGTGGCCGGCGCGGACTTCGTCGCCACCGACGTGTGGGTGTCGATGGGGGAGCCCAAGCAGGTCTGGGACGAGCGGATCGAAGCGCTCGCGCCGTATGCGGTCACCATGGACGTGCTGCGCGCCACCGGGAACGACGCGGTGAAGTTCCTGCACTGCCTGCCGGCCTTCCACGACCTCAGCACCCAGGTCGGCCGCGACATCCATGAGCGGCACGGCCTGACCTCGCTCGAGGTCACCGACGAGGTCTTCGAGTCCGCGCACTCGGTCGTCTTCGACGAGGCCGAGAACCGGCTGCACACCATCAAGGCCGTCATGGTCGCGACGATGGCGGGCCTGGACCCGGGCCCGGGCGCGTAGTTCAGGCCGGGTGCGGCCACGCCGGAAGCGTGAACCAGACCGCCTTGCCACGGGCGGTGCGGCGGTGGCCGCAGGCCGAGCTGAGCGAGCGGATCAGGAGCAGCCCGCGACCGTGCTCCTGCCAGGGGTCGGGCACCGAGTCCGGCCGCGGGGGAGTCAGACCGCCCGGCGGCTCCGGGTCGTCGTCGTGCACCTCGACCTGGCAGCCCGACGGCAGCATCTCGACCACCAGCCCGATGGGGGAGTCGCCCGAGGTGTGCTCCACCGCGTTGGCGACCAGCTCCGCCGTGAGCAGCTCCGCCGTGTCGCTGTCCGTCGGCGTCCCGACGTCGGCGAGCACCGTACGGACGAGGGCGCGGGCGAGCGGCACGGCAGCCGTGGTGTGCGGCAGCGTGATGCGCCAGGAGGCCGGGCCGGAGGCGGGGTCGGGGTCGGGGTCGGAGGCGGGGTCGGGGTCGGGCAAGACGAGTCCGTTCGGAGGGTCAAGAAGTGCGGCGCTCAACCATACGGAGGCCGTTTGCCGCCCGAGAGCCGGGGTCTCTATCGCGTGCACGTGACGGCAGTCACAGATCAGTGATACGGTTTCCCGAGTCTTCCGACGAAGGAGGCCGCCCCCCCATGAGCCCTTTCACCGGCTCCGCGCCCCGCACCGAAGAGTGGCGTCACCTGCGGCTCACCAGGCACAACGGCGTCGCGACCGTCACCCTCGCCCGGCCCGAGAAACTCAACGCCCTCACCTTCGGCGCGTACGCGGATCTCCGTGACCTCGTGGCCGAACTGTCCCGTGAGCGGTCCGTCCGGGCCCTGGTGCTCGGCGGCGAAGGGCGCGGCTTCTGCTCGGGCGGCGACGTCGACGAGATCATCGGCGCCACGCTCGCCATGGACACCGCGCAGCTCCTCGACTTCAACCGGATGACCGGCCAGGTGGTACGGGCGCTGCGCGAATGCCCCTTCCCGGTGATCGCGGCGGTCCACGGCGTCGCCGCGGGCGCCGGCGCCGTCCTCGCCCTGGCCGCGGACTTCCGTATCGCCGACCCCACCGCACGCTTCGCGTTCCTCTTCACCCGGGTCGGACTCTCCGGCGGCGACATGGGCGCCGCCTACCTGCTGCCGCGCGTCGTCGGACTGGGCCACGCCACCCGGCTGCTGATGCTCGGCGAACCGGTACGCGCCCCCGAGGCCGAGCGGATCGGCCTGATCAGCGAGCTGGTGGACGAGGGAGACACCGACACCCGGGCCGGCGACCTGGCCCGCCGTCTCGCGGACGGGCCGGCCCTGGCGTACGCACAGACCAAGGCGCTGCTCACCGCCGAACTCGACATGCCCCTCGCCGCCGCAGTCGAGCTGGACGCGGCGACACAGGCGCTCCTCATGAACGGCGAGGACTACGCCGAGTTCCATGCCGCCTTCACCGAGAAACGCCCGCCCAAATGGCAGGGCAGGTGACCATGCCCGCGAGCAGCCCGCCCGCGAGCACCGAGCCGACAGCCATGCGGGTCGCCGTCATTGGCGGCGGGCCTGGCGGCCTGTACGCGGCCGCCCTGCTCAAACGACTCGGCCCCGAGCGCGACATCACCGTCTGGGAACGCAACGCCCCCGACGACACCTTCGGCTTCGGCGTCGTCCTCTCCGACGAGACCCTGGGCGGTATCCAGCACGCCGACCCGGCCGTCTACCGTGCCCTGCAGGACGAGTTCGTACGCTGGGACGACATCGACGTCGTCCACCGCGGCCGCACCCTCACCTCCGGCGGCCACGGCTTCGCGGCTCTCGGCCGGCGTCGGCTGCTGGAGATCCTGCACGAACGCTGCCGGTCGCTCGGCGTACACCTCCGCTTCCGCGCGGAGGCGCCACCCGCCGCCGAACTCTCCACGGCGTACGACCTGGTGATCGCGGCCGACGGCGTGCACAGCCTCACCCGCGAGGCGCACGCCGATGTCTTCGCGCCCCACATCGCCACCCACGACTGCCGCTATATCTGGCTCGCCGCCGACTTCGCCTTCGACGCGTTCCGCTTCGAGATCGCCGAGACCGAACACGGCGTGATGCAGCTGCACGGCTACCCCTACGGAACCGGCGCCTGCGCCGCATCCACCGTCATCGTCGAGATGCGGGAGGAGGTCTGGCGGGCCGCCGGACTCGACGAGTGCGACGAGCAGCAGTCCGCCGAGCGCTGCGCCAAGATCTTCGCCGAGGCGCTCGGGGGCCGCCCGCTCCGTGGCAACAAGTCCACCTGGAGCGCGTTCCGCACCGTCGTCAACCGGCGCTGGTCGCACGGCAACACCGTGCTGCTCGGCGACGCCGCCCACACCGCGCACTTCTCCATCGGCTCCGGCACCAAACTCGCGGTCGAGGACGCCCTCGCCCTGGCCGCCTGCATCCAGGAACAGCCCGGCCTGCCCGAAGCCCTCGCCGCATACGAGACCGAGCGCCGGCCGGTCGTCGAGTCGACACAGCGGGCCGCCGCCGCCAGCCTCCGCTGGTTCGAGGAGCTGCCGACGTACCTCGGCCAGCCGGCCCACCAGTTCGCCTTCAACCTCCTCACCCGCAGCCGCCGCGTCACCCACGACAACCTGCGGCTGCGCGACCCCGCCTTCACCGAGGCCGTCGAGCGGGACTTCGGCTGCCCACCCGGCACCCCGCCGATGTTCACCCCGTTCCGGCTGCGCGGGCTGACCCTGCGCAACCGGGTCGTCGTCTCGCCCATGGACATGTACTCCGCCGAGGACGGCGTCCCCGGCGACTTCCACCTCGTCCATCTCGGCGCGCGGGCGCTGGGCGGAGCCGGGCTGGTGATGACCGAGATGGTGTGCGTCAGCCCGGAGGGCCGCATCACCCCCGGCTGCGCCGGCCTCTACACCCCGGAACAGGCCGCCGCCTGGCAACGGATCACAGCATTCGTCCACCGGCAGTCCCCGGGCACGGCGATCGGGCTCCAGCTCGGCCACTCCGGACGCAAGGGTTCGACGCGGCTGATGTGGGAAGGCATCGACCAGCCCCTGGACGACGGCAACTGGCCCCTGTCCGCCGCGTCCGCGATCCCGTACCAGCCAGGCGTCAGCCAGGCGCCGCGCACACTCGACCGGGCCGGGCTCACCGACATCCGCGAACAGTTCGCCGCCGCTGCCCGCAGGGCCGCCGGATGCGGTTTCGACCTCCTCGAACTCCACTGCGCCCACGGCTACCTGCTCTCCGGCTTCCTCTCCCCGCTCACCAACCGCCGCACCGACGCATACGGCGGCCCGCTCGAGAACCGGCTGCGCTTCCCCCTCGAAGTCTTCGACGCGGTACGCGACAGCTGGCCGGCCGACCGGCCGATGACCGTCCGCATCTCCGCCACCGACTGGGCGGCCGGCGGAAACACCGCCGAGGACGCCGTGGAGATCGCCCGCGCCTTCGCCGCGCACGGGGCCGACGCGATCGACGTTTCCACGGGCCAGGTCGTGCCCGACGAGCGTCCCGAGTACGGCCGCTCGTACCAGACGCCGTACGCCGACCGGATCCGCAACACCCTCCGCGTGCCCGTCATCGCGGTCGGCGCCATCTCCTCCTGGGACGACGTCAACTCCCTGCTGCTGGCAGGCCGCGCCGACCTGTGCGCCCTGGCCCGCCCGCACCTGTACGACCCCCACTGGACCCTGCACGCCGCGGCCGACCAGAACTACACCGGCCCGGGCGCCCCCTGGCCCCTCCCGTACCGGGCGGGCAGCCGCAAACCCCCGACGGGCCGCACGGACGGCCCGAAGCCGCGACTCACACTGAGCTGAGGGTCACGGCCCGGTAGCCGCCCGGCGGCACGGGTGGCGCCCGCCAGGGGCACGGGCGTGCCGTCGGCCTCCCAGAGCGTGAGCCCGCCGTGGCCGAGGCGGTCCTCGACCGCGGCTTCGGCGGTCACGGACGACTGGCCGGTGTCCCGGCCGAAGGCCGGCCACGGTCAGCAGCAGGTTGTTCTCCACCGGACGAGGTCCGCCGCAAGCGCGTCACGACCGGGCGAACTCCGCCCCCGCCTCCCGCAGCCGCGCGTGCAGCTCACCGAAGACGGCCGCCGACCTGCCGCCCGGCCATCCCTCCGGCAGCAGCTCGGCCGGCAGGCCCGGGTCCGCGTACGGCAGCTGCCGCCAGGAGTCCAGGGCGAGCAGGTAGTCCCGGTACGCGTCCTGCGGGGTGACCGTTCGCCCCGCCTGCCAGGAGCGCAGCACCGGCTCGTGAAGGTCCAGGAACTCCTCGTGCTGCTTGGCGATCCCCGCCAGGTCCCACCAGCGCGCCACCGCCTCGGCCGTCGGCGTGAAGCCCAGATGATCACCGCGGAACAGGTCCACGTACGAGCCGAGATGCATCCGCTCCAGGGTGTGCCTGGTCTCGTCGTACAGCCGCGCCGGAGCGATCCACACACCCGGTGCCGCCGTCCCGAAACCCAGCCGCGCCAGCCGGGAACGCAACAAGTGCCGCTTGTGCCGTTCCGGCTCCGGTACGGAGAAGACGGCGAGCACCCACCCGTCGTCGAGCCGCGGCGCCGGAGGCTCGTAGATGCGCCGGTCGCCGTCGTCCAGGAGCTGGCGGGCCTCCGGGGACAGGGCGTAGCCGGCCGCCCCCTCCTCCGTACGGCCCGGGACGAGGAAGCCGCGGCGCTTGAGCCGGGAGACGGAGGAGCGTACGGACGGCGCGTCGACCCCGACCGCCCCCAGCAGCCGGACGAGGGCGGCCACCGGGACGGAGCCCGCGGACTCGCGTCCGTAGGCGCCGTAGTAGGTGACGATCAGGGATCGCGGGGTGTGCTGCTCGGCCACGTGGTCACTCTAGATCGCGCAGCCGGAAGCGCTGCAGTTTCCCGGTGGCGGTGCGCGGCAGGGCGCTCAGGAAGACGAACGCGCGCGGGCATTTGTGCGGGGCGAGTTCCGAGCGCATGAACTCTCTCATGCCCTCCGCCGACTGCTCCGCGCCCTCCCGCAGCACGGTGTACGCCACTACGATCTGGCCCCGCCGCTCGTCGGGCCGCCCGACCACCGCGGCCTCCGCCACGTCCGGGTGCCGCAGCAGTGCCTCCTCGACCTCGGGTCCGGCGATGTTGTAGCCCGCCGAGATGATCATGTCGTCGGCGCGGGCCACATAGCGGAAGTAGCCGTCCGGTTCGCGTACGTAGGTGTCACCGGTGAAATTCCAGCCGTCCCGTACGTACTCGCGCTGGCGCGCGTCCGCCAGATAGCGGCAGCCGACCGGCCCGCGCACCGCGAGCAGTCCCGGCTCCCCGTCCGGCACCGGCCGGCCGGCCCCGTCCACCACGCGCGCGTCCCAGCCGGGTACCGGAAGGCCGGTCGTCCCCGGCCTGATCGCCTCGTCCGCCGCGGAGATGAAGATGTGCAGCAGCTCGGTCGCGCCGATGCCGTTGATAATGCCCAGCCCGGTGCGCTCGTGCCAGCTTTGCCAGGTGGCGGCCGGCAGGTTCTCTCCCGCCGACACGCAGCGCCGCAGCGCGCTGATGTCGTACCGGCCGTTTGTCCGGCCCAGCTCGTCCAGCATCGCGCGGTACGCGGTCGGCGCGGTGAACAGTACCGAGACGCGGTGCTCGGCCAGCGCCGGCAGCAGCTGCCGGGGCCCGGCCTGTTCGAGCAGCAGCGCGGAAGCGCCCGCCCGCATCGGGAAGATCACCAGGCCGCCGAGCCCGAAGGTGAAGCCGAGCGGCGGACTGCCCGCGAACACGTCGTCCGGACTCGGACGCAGCACCTCCCGGGAGAACGTGTCGGCGACGGCCAGCACATCGCGGTGGAAGTGCATACAGCCCTTGGGGCGCCCGGTGGTGCCGGAGGTGAAGGCGATCAGGGCGACATCGTCGGCCGAGGTCTCCACCGCCGCGTACCGCTGCGGCCTGCCCGCCGCCAGCCGCAGCAGATCGTCCGGCGCGTCCCCGCCGTAGGCGGTGATGCGCAGCCCCGGCACCTCGGCCTTCGCCAGATCGTCGACCGCCCCGATGTCACACAGCGCGTGGCTGACCCGTGCGATCTCGCACATCGTCGCCAGTTCGCCGGCGCGCTGCTGCGCCAGCACGGTGACCGCCACCCCGCCCGCCTTCATCACCGCGAGCCAGCACGCGGCGAGCCAGGGGGTGGTGGGTCCGCGCAGGAGCACCCGGTTCCCCGGCACCACACCCAGATCGGAGGTCAGCACATGCGCGATCCGGTCGACGTGCCCCCGTAGCTCTCCGTACGTCCAGACCGGGCCCGCGGCGGTACGGAAGACGGGCCGCTCCGCGCCGAACCGTTCGACCGTACGGTCCAGCAGCTCGGCCCCGCAGTTGAGGCGGTCGGGGTAGCGCAGGCCGGGCAGGTCGAAAGCGAGGTCCGGCCACTGGTCGGCGGGCGGCAGATGGTCGCGCGCAAAAGTGTCCGTGTGCGCCGAAGGCTTGAGGTTCAAGGCGGGTTCGCCCCCTTGCGACGGTCCGTTGTGTTCTCTGGGGGGAAGAACCCCCAGAACCCGTGGGCTGGGCCGGCCGTGCGGTCGCGGAACGAGCGTATCGTGATGGTGACGACAGTCAACAGTTCGCGATAAGAGAGGGGCGTGCGATGCCCGGATTCGCGCTGGAGCCGGAACAACAGGAGTGGTGCGCGGAGCTGCGCGCGCTGGCCGCCGAGCGATTGCGCCCCCTCGCGGAGAAGGGGGAGCCGGGCCGCGTCAACCGCCCGCTCGTCGCCGCCCTCGGCGAACTCGGGCTTCTCGACCGGCTGTTCACGGCCGGGGCCCTCGACCTCTGTCTCATGCGCGAATCCCTCGCCTACTCGTGCACCGAGGCCGAGACCGCCCTCGCCCTCCAGGGTCTCGGCACGTACCCGATCGTGCAATCCGGCACGGCCGCGCAGCGGCAGCGCTGGCTTCCCGAGGTGATGGCGGGCCGCGCGGTGGCCGCCTTCGCACTCAGCGAGCCGGGCGCGGGATCGGACGCCGCCGCGCTGGCCCTCAAGGCGGACCGGGCCACCGACCGGGGCGCGAACGACGGCGGATGGCGGCTGTCCGGCGAGAAGTGCTGGATCTCCAACGCCCCCGAGGCCGACTTCTACACCGTCTTCGCCCGGACCACCGAAGGCGCCGGTGCCCGTGGAGTCACCGCATTCCTCGTCCCCGCGGACCGACCGGGACTGACGGGTGCCCGCCTCGACATGCTCTCCCCGCACCCCATCGGCGCGCTCACCTTCGACGGCGTCCCGGTCACCGCGGCCGACGTACTCGGCGAGCCGGACCGCGGCTTCCGCGTCGCCATGAACACCCTGAACCTGTTCCGTCCGAGCGTCGGCGCGTTCGCCGTCGGCATGGCCCAGGCCGCGCTGGACGCCACACTCGTGCACACCGCAGGACGCACCGCGTTCGGCGGCCCGCTGAACGAACTGCAGTCCGTCGCCCACCGCGTCGCCGAGATGGCCACCCGCACCGAGGCCGCCCGGCTCCTCGTGTACGCCGCAGCCTCCGCGTACGACGGCGCGGCGCCAGGCATCGCACGGCGCTCCGCCATGGCGAAGCTGCTGGCCACCGAGACCGCGCAGTACGTCGTCGACGCGGCCGTCCAACTGCACGGCGCGCGCGCCCTCCAGCGCGGCCATCTCCTCGAACACCTCTACCGCGAGGTGCGCGCCCCACGCATCTACGAAGGCGCCACCGAGGTTCAGCGCACCATCATCGCCAAGGAGTTGTACGCATGAGCCTGCAGCGCATCAACCCCGCAGAACTCTCCCCGCCGACCGGCTTCTCGCACGCCGTCACCGCGACCGGCAGCCGCGTGGTCTTCCTGGCCGGCCAGACCGCGCTCGACCCGGCCGGCAAGGTGACGGGCGAGACGCTGCCCGCCCAGTTCGAAACCGCCCTCACCAACCTGCTGACCGCCCTGCGTGCGGCCGGAGGGACCCCCGCCGCTCTCGCCCGCGTCACGGTGTACGCGACGGACGTGGCCGCGTACCGTGCCCACGCCCCCGAACTCGGCAGAATCTGGCACCGGTTGGCCGGCCGGGACTACCCGGCGATGGCGGTGATCGGCGCGACGCGGCTCTGGGACGAACAGGCCATGGTCGAGCTGGACGGCTTCGCGGTGCTGCCCTGACCTGCACCCCTGGCCCCTGGCCCCTGCCCCTGCCTCGGCGCCTGGACATAACATCGCTATGACCGAGAACCGAGAACCGAGCGCGTCGCACGCACCGGACGGGGCCGCCATGACGGAAACACGGGACATCGAGCTCACCGCAGGCACCATCACCTACCAGGACACCGGCGGACCGGGCCCGGTCGTCGTCCTGCTGCACGGGCTGGTCCACGACGCGACCGTGTGGCGAAAGGTCGTCGCCGACCTGCGCGCCGACCACCGCGTCCTCGCGCCGACCCTGCCGTACGGCTCACACCGCACCCCCATGCGGCCCGGCGTTCCGCTCACCCCCGACGCGGTCGTCGCACTCATCGCGGAGTTCCTCGACCGGCTCGGCCTCACCGACGTCACCCTCGTCGAGAGCGACTGCGGCCGCGCCCAGTCCGTCGCCGCGCGCCATCCCGACCGCCTCGCCCGCCTGGTCCTCATCTCCTGCGAGGCCTTCGACAACTATCCGCCCGGCGTCCCCGGCAAGTTGATCTCCCGCGCCTGCCGGATCCCCGGCGGTGTCATCCTCCTCGCCCGCACGCTGGCCCTGCGCCCGCTGCGCCGCCTCCCGGTAGGTATCGGTGCGCTCACCAAGCACCCCGTACCGGACGAGATCGTCGACGGCTGGCTGCGCCCGCTGCTCACCGACCCCGCGATCCGCGCCGACTTCCGCCGCTACAACCTGGGCGTACGCAGGACGGAACTCCTGGAAGCCGCCGAGGGGATGCGTACGTTCGACCGCCCCGCGCTGGTCGTCTGGGCCACCGAGGACCGGATGATGCCCCGCGCCCACGGCCGGCGCCTGGCCGAACTCCTGCCGCAGGGAAGGCTGCTGGAGATCGAGGACAGCTGCACGCTGATCGCCGAGGACCAGCCGGAACGGCTGTCCGCCGCATTGCGCTCGTTCATCGGTGAGACGGCCGGAGAGACGTCCCGGGGGTCGCACGCTTGATCGACTAGTGGTGGGCCGACCCAGGGCTTACCGTCAAATAGTGGACGAAACCGCCCACTGATCCCTCGTGCGGGTGAACTCTCGTGCGGGCACGATGCGCCATGCCGACCTCGCAGCCGACCCCACCTCCGCAGACCGCCGCCCCGCAAAGAGGCGGCGGGAACGGTATCGCCCTTCTCGTCATCGCCTCGTGCCAGCTGATGGTGGTCCTCGACATCACCATCGTGAACATCGCGCTGCCGCACATCCAGAACTCGCTGAACTTCTCCACCACAAGCCTGTCCTGGGTGGTCAACGCCTACACCCTCACCTTCGGCGGCCTGCTCCTCCTCGGCGGCCGCGCCGGGGACATCCTCGGCCGCCGCCGGGTCTTCATCTCCGGTGTGGTGCTGTTCGTCGTCGCGTCGCTGCTGGGCGGCCTGGCCCAGAACGCCGGTCAACTCCTCGCGGCCCGCGCCCTCCAGGGCGTGGGTGGCGCCATCGCCTCGCCGACGTCGCTCGCACTGATCACCACGACGTTCACCGAAGGCCCGGCACGCAACCGGGCATTCGGCGTTTTCGCCGCGGTCTCGGCCGGCGGCGGCGCGATCGGCCTGCTGGCCGGCGGCATGCTCGTCGAATGGCTCGACTGGCGCTGGGTCTTCTTCGTCAACGTACCCATCGGGCTGCTCATCGTTCTCGCCACGCCCCGCTGGATCAGGGAGTCCGAGCGCCATCCCGGCCGCTTCGACTTCGCCGGGGCGCTGACCTCCACGCTCGGTATGGTCCTGCTGGTCTACGGCTTCATCCGCGCAGCACAGGAAGGCTGGCGGGACCGTCTCACCCTCGCGTCGTTCGCCGCGGCGGTCGTACTGCTCGCGGTCTTCCTCCTGGTCGAGAGGCGGTCGAGGCAGCCGATCACGCCGCTGAAGATGTTCGCCGACCGCAACCGCGCGGGCACATACGGCATCATGCTGAGCCTCGCCGCCGCGATCTTCGGCATGTTCTTCTTCCTGACGCTCTTCGTACAGAACGTGCTGGACTTCAGCCCGCTCCAGGCCGGCCTCGCCTTCCTGCCCGTCAGCGCGGTCATCGCGGTCGGCGCGGGGCTGGCGTCCCAACTCCTGCCGAAGTACGGTCCGAAGCCGTTCATGGTGACCGGGGCGATCCTGGCCGCGGTGGGTCTGGCCTGGCTGACCCTGACCGACATCCACTCCACGTACCTGGGCAGCATCCTCGGGCCGATGCTCGTCTTCAGCATGGGCATGGGCATGCAGTTCGTGTCGCTGACGCTGATGGCCGTCTCCGGCGTCCCGGCCCACGAATCGGGCGCCGCCTCGGGACTGCTCAACGCCACCCAGCAGGTGGGCGGCGCGCTGGGGCTGTCCATCCTGGTCACGGTGTTCGGCACAGCCAGCGGCAACGAGGCCGAGACCCAGGTGCCGCGCTTCCTGGCCCAGGCCACCCCGGCGGAGCGGCTGCAGTTCGAGCGCACCGGGCAGCTCCCCGCCCCCTGGGGCGACCAGGTCCTCACATCCGGAGTATCCGCGGCCTTCATCGTGGCGGCCGCCTTCACAGTGGTCGCCGCCGTGATCGCACTCCTGGTCATCCAGGTCCGCCCGGCGGACCTGGAACGCCTCCAGGGCGGGATCGGCCCAGGCCCCTGAGGCCGCCCGGCGGGGAACGGCCTCAGGGACCCTGCCGGCGGGCCGATGAGCGGAACTCCAGCGGGCATGATCCCGGCCTCCCAGGCGCTCCCGCGGAGCCTGGGGCGTACGCCGGTGCGTTGACGAGGCGCACGTTGCGCGATGCCGCGTGTCGTTCGTCCGTACAGGCGCGGAGCGCTCGCGTGTGTCCGCCCCGCGGGGTCTGATGGCGTCGAACCCATAGATACGGGGAGGGCGCGCCATGGCGGACGAGGGAGCAGCGGGCCCTGGCGCGGATCCTGCCCGCACGCCGGGCAGCGCGGGCGACGGACGCTCCGAACTGGAGCAGCTGAGCACCCGCATCGCCGAGCTGGAGGCCGACAAGGCGGACCGGGCTCCCGGGCACCGGTGGAGGTCGTCCTTCGCGGCGCTGCTCATCGTCATCGGCTGCATCCTCGCACCGCTCGCCGCCGTGGCGGCGTGGACGGCGGACGAGGTGGGCGACACGGACCGGTACGTCGCCACGGTCGCACCGCTCGCCTCCGACCCGGACGTCCAGGCCGCCGCCGCGAACCGGGTCACCAACGCGGTGATGGAGCACATCGACCTGGCGACCCTGCTGGAAGGGGCGGCCCCGGCGGACCGGCCCCGGCTGGAGAAGGCGCTCGGCAAGCTCGGCAACTCCTTGGAGAGCGCCGTGCGCAGCTTCGTACACGACAAGGCACAGGAGATCATCGCCTCGGACACCTTCGAGCGGATCTGGACCGGCGCCAACCGCAGGATTCATGCCGCCGTCAACAAGGCCCTGACAGGCAGTGGCGACAGCGCCGTGAAGATCAACAACGACTCGGTGACCGTCGACCTCGCCCCGGTCGTCGACCAGGTCAAACAGCGCCTCGTCGACGAAGGCATGACGGTGGCGGCAAGGATCCCCGAGGTGCACACCGACTTCACCGTCCTGCGCGCCGACAACATCGGCAAGGTCAAGACGGGCTTCCGGCTCCTTCAGATCGCCGGATTCTGGCTGCCGGTGCTCTCGGTGCTGCTGGTGGCCGCCGGGGTGCTGCTCTCGCGCCACCGCCGGCGCGTTCTCGTGGCGTCCGCACTCGCCTTCGCCTTCGCCACGCTGCTGCTCGGCGCCGGCCTGACCGTCTTCCGCGTGGTGTATCTGAACGCGCTGCCGGACAGCGTCTCGCAGCCCGCCGCCGAGTCCGTCTACGACGCGCTGACACGCTATCTGCGCACCACGGTCCGGATGACCGTGGTGCTCGGCGTGGTGATCGCGCTGGCCGCCTGGCTCACCGGTCCCGGCCGCTGGGCCAGGCTCGTACGACAGCTGTGGAACTCGGGCATCGGCGCGGTCCGCTCCACCGCCGACCGCGCGGGCCTGCGCACAGGCCCGGTTGGCCCGTTCGTCCAGCGTCACCGGACCTGGATCACCTGGGTTCTGGTCGCTGCGGCCGTCGTGACGTACATCCTGTGGAGCTATCCCACCGGGTGGGTCGTCGTCGGCATCGTGCTCGTCCTGCTCATCGCTCTGGCGCTGGTGGAATTCCTCGCGGAAGGCGAGGCCGCCAGAAGCACACTCGAGACGCCGGTGCAGGAGCCGCCGCCACGGTGAGCGTGCGACGGGTTCCCGCCGGCGCAGCTGTGGACGCAGCCCGGCCGGCAACGCGCCGACTTTGGCGCGCGCCGTGCGCAAGTTCACACACCGCGGCCTCTCTGAGCGGCTATTTTTGCCTGGTCGGAGAGGCCGTCGGGTCACACCCGCATCAGATGTCCCGGAAGATCTCGATCTGCGCGCCCACCGAGTTCAGGCGCTCCGCCAGTTCCTCGTAACCGCGGTTGATGACATAGACGTTGCGCAGTACGGAGGTGCCCTCCGCCGCCATCATCGCCAGCAGGACGACCACCGCCGGCCGCAGGGCCGGCGGGCACATCATCTCCGCCGCGCGCCAGCGGGTGGGGCCCTCCACCAGGACCCGGTGCGGGTCGAGGAGCTGGAGGCGGCCGCCGAGGCGGTTGAGGTCGGTGAGGTAGATCGCGCGGTTGTCGTAGACCCAGTCGTGGATCAGGGTCTTGCCCTGGGCCACCGCCGCGATGGCCGCGAAGAAGGGCACGTTGTCGATGTTCAGGCCCGGGAACGGCATGGGGTGGATCTTGTCGATCGGCGCCTCCAGCTTGGAGGGCCGGACCGTGAGGTCCACCAGCCGGGTGCGGCCGTTGTCGGCCGTGTACTCGGCGGAGCGGTCGTGGTCGAGTCCCATCTCCTCCAGGACCGCGAGCTCGATCTCCAGGAACTCGATCGGGACGCGGCGGATGGTGAGTTCGGACTCGGTGACAACAGCGGCCGCCAGCAGGCTCATCGCCTCGACCGGGTCCTCGGAGGGGGAGTAGTCGACGTCCACGTCGATATTCGGGATGCCGTGCACGGTGAGCGTGGTGGTGCCGACGCCGTCTACCCGTACACCCAGGGCCTCCAGGAAGAAGCACAGGTCCTGGACCATGTAGTTGGAGGAGGCGTTGCGGATGACGGTGACGCCGTTGTGCCGGGCGGCGGCCAGCAGCGCGTTCTCGGTCACCGTGTCACCGCGCTCGGTCAGCACGATGGGGCGGTCCGGGACGACGGCGCGTTCCACCTGGGCGTGGTAGAGCCCTTCGGTCGCGGTGATGTCCAGGCCGAAGCGGCGCAGCGCGATCATGTGCGGCTCGATGGTGCGGGTGCCGAGGTCGCAGCCGCCCGCGTACGGGAGCGTGAAGTGGTCCATCCGGTGCAGCAGCGGGCCGAGGAACATGATGATGCTCCGGGTCCGGCGCGCGGCGTCCGCGTCGATGGCTTCCATGTTGAGCTCGGCCGGCGGCACGATCTCCAGATCGGTCCCGTCGTTGATCCACCGGGTGCGTACGCCGATGGAGCCCAGCACCTCGAGGAGCCGGTAGACTTCCTCGATCCGGGCGACCCGCCGCAGTACCGTGCGGCCATTGTTGAGCAGCGAGCCGCAGAGCAGCGCGACGCACGCGTTCTTGCTGGTCTTGACGTCGATGGCACCGGACAGCCGGCGCCTGCCGACCACGCGCAGATGCATCGGTCCGGCGTAGCCGAGGGAGACGATCTCGCTGTCGAGGGCTTCGCCGATTCGAGCGATCATCTCAAGGCTGATGTTCTGATTGCCGCGCTCAATGCGGTTCACGGCGCTCTGGCTGGTGCCGAGCGCATCGGCAAGCTGACTCTGTGTCCAGCCGCGATGCTGACGGGCGTCACGGATGAGCTTGCCGATGCGTACGAGGTAGTCGTCTGCCATGGGGCGAACGTTATCTCAGATATGAGATGGCGCTCGCCGTGGGTGTGGCATACGGGTGTTACCGCCCGTCAGCTCCCGCACCCGCATGCGCGGTGGCGCCCACCGTGCACCGAGGCGTACGAGGCGGGGCGGGGGCCCTGCGCCGCGCGCGTGAGCCGGGCCGCGGCCGCCCGCCCGGTCGCCGTGTGCGCGTCGTGCACCGTGCGGCCGCCCACCAGCGTGAGCTCCACCTTCGTGTCGCTGATGTCCGGAACCGGGCAGCGCGTCACATCCCGGTCCAACAGCACCAGATCCGCGGCCTTGCCCTTCTCCACGGTTCCGGTCAGCCCGTCCTGGCGCAACTGCCAGGCCGTGCCGAGGGTGTGCATCCGCAGGACGGACGCACGGCTGAGCCCCTCCAGCCGTCGGTACAGCTCGCCCTCGCCGTACGCGCCCTTGCGGTCGATCGCCGTCCGCAACTGGTTCCACACCTGCAGCGCGTCGACCGGCCAGTCGGAGCCGCCCGCCAGCCTCGCCCCGGCCTTCTCCAGGCTGCGGGCCGGGTACATCCAGCGGTGCCGCTCCGGACCGATGTACGGAAGCAGCGCCTCCATCGTCCACGTGTCCTTGGCCGCCCACTGCAGCTGCATACAGGCCGCCACGCCCAGTTGAGCGAAGCGCCGCAGGTCCGCCGGGTCCACGAGTTGCAGGTGGGCGATGGCGTTGCGCGCGTCACGCCGCCCGGTGGCGTGGCGTGCGTACGCGTACCCGTCGAGCGCCGTACGTACCGCCCGGTCGCCCAGCCCGTGCGCGTGCATCTGCCAGCCGATCCGGTTGAACGCTGCGGTCAGCCGCCCGTAGTCACGTGCGGAAACATAGAGTTCGCCCCGATTGTTCGTGGGCTTGCCGTTGCCGTCGAGATACGGCTTCAACAGCGCGGCCGTCTGCGCCGGGTACTCGATGACCCCGTCCAGGAACACCTTGACCATGCCGAAGCGCAGTCCGCGCACCCCCTGGAACTCCCGCTGCAGCCCACGGGCATATGCCAGCGAGGCCCCCGGGTCCTGTGCCTGCTCCGCATCCAGCCGGATCGCCGGCAGCATCCGCTGCGGCAGCTTCCCCGATTTCGCCAGAGCCTGGTAGAGCCGCAGTTCATGGCGGCCGGCCAGCGCGTCCATCATCGTCGTGACACCGGAGGCGGCGGCCTGGCCCAGCACCTGCGCGCACGCCGCGACCAGCTCGGCCTGCGTGGGCTCCGGGATGTGCTGTTGCACCAGCTCCTGTGCGTCGTCCTTCAGTAGACCGGTCGGCTGCCCGTCCGGCCCCTTGACGATCCTGCCGCCGACCGGGTCGGGGGTGGCGGCCGTGATACCCGCGATCTCCAGCGCGCGCCGGTTCGCCCACAGGTTGTGCCCGTCGCCGCCGACCAGCGCCACCGGGCGACGGGTCGGCAGGGCGTCCAGCATCGAGTGGTGCGGATTCGTGCCGGTGGGCAGCAGGCCGACCGGGTTCCAGTCCTCCACCACCAGCCAGCCGTCCGGCTCCTGCGCCGCGCCCCCGGTGTCGGCCAGGAACCCCTTCAGGATCTCCTGCAGTTCGGCCACGGTGGTCTCCGCGCCCTCCAGGGAAGGCCGCAGCGACCGGTCGCCCGCGCCCAGCGGGTGCACATGCCCGTCGTGGATGCCGCTCATCACCGTGTTGCCGCGCGCATTGACCACCTCGGTGTCCCGGCCGATCAGCCGGCGTAGCGCCGAGCCGGTCCCGGTGGCCAGGATTCTCCCGTCCCGGCCGACGGCCACCGCCTCGGCCGGACGGGCCCCCGCCACCCCGGTGAACACCCGCGCGTTGTGGATGATCAGCGACGCGGAGGCCGCCGTACGGGAACCGGCCGCGGCGGCCGGGCCGGCGGCCGTGCCGAGCAGACCGGCCGCGCCCGCGGCTCCGGCGGCGGCGATGAGCTCACGGCGGGACACGGCCCGGGGCAGAGGCCGGGACAGGGAGGGTGAAGACGTCATGACCACTCCAAACGTTGGATGTGGCCAGGACACTGTTTGATTAACGCCTTAACCAGAACCCGCCTCCGGCTGCGGAATCCGTACGATGATGCGCGTGTCCGGACCGACCATCGCCGACATCGCGCGCGCCGCAGAGGTGTCCACCGCGACGGTCTCACACGCCCTGAATGGAACCGGCCGGATCGGCGAGGCCACCCGCCGCCGGGTCCGGGAGGTCGCGACGGGGCTGGGCTACGGGTCACATCGCACGCCCCGCACCCGCACCCGCAGCCTCGGTCTGGCCGTCACCACATACGCCGGGTTGGCCTGGAACTTCGTTGAAGTCGCGTATTTCTCCAGGTGGCTGACGGCCGCCACCGCCGCCGCCCACGTCCACGGATTCGCCCTGACCACCCTCCCCGCGGAGCGCGGCGCCGAGACCCTGTGGCACACCCTCGCCGTTGACGGGATGCTGCTGCTCGACAGCCCCGAGGGCGATCCGGTGCTGCGGGCGCTGCGTGCCCGAGGGGTTCCGGTGGTTTTCGACGGCAGGCCCGCCGATCCGCGGCCCGGCGACATCTGGGTCGACAACGACCATGCCGCAACCACACGCGAGGTGCTCGACCATCTCGCGGCAGCGGGCGCCCGGCGCATCGCGCTCCATTCCGGTTACGGCCGCGAGTACTACACGCACGCAGTGACCCAGGCGTACGAGCACTGGTGCACGGAGCGCGGTCAGGTTCCGCTTCTGATTCCCTTCGGCCCGGACGACCGCGTCGGCCGGGCCTTCGACCCGGCACTCGCGACAGCGGCCCGCCGACCCGACGCCGTTTACACCGTGTACGACCCGGGTGGCCGCCAGCTCCTCGCCGCCGCCGCGCGCCACGGGCTGCGCGTACCGGACGACCTGCTGCTGGTCTGCGCGAGTGAGGATCCGGGGTACGCCGAGGGTGAACTCGAAGTGAGCACGGTCACCCTGAACCCAGAGTGGACAGCCAGGTCGGCGGTGTCCGCCCTGGTGGCCCTGGTCGAGTCGGGGCAGGCGGGACCGCCCGGTCAGCTCACGGTTCCGGCGGGCCTGCGGGTGCGCGCCTCGTCCCAGCCCCCGGTTGTCCGTTGCCAACGAAGTTAGTCACTCGGTCGCACTGACCTGCATCGACCAGGTTGGATGGCAAACGATCACACCAGGGCTGTCGTTCAGTCCTGATCGGACTGGTGCTCAGATTGCGGAGTCCGACGGATTCTGCGGACCCCGTCATCCTGGAGACTGCGTCGGGCTGCGGTGACAAACGCGGCGTGCGACTCGTCCACGGCGTCCCACAATCGACACCGGTCTAGAAGGCCCCTGAAGATCTTGTGTGGGGGGCGCCCGGCCGGGGGCCGGGTGGCCTCTTGCGTTAAGCGCGTGCGGGGGTGATCGTCCAGGTGTCGTTGGTGCGGGTGAGTCCGAGGTTGATCAGGCGGCGGAGGTTGAGGGCGCGGCGCGGTTGTGGAGCCAGGATGACGCCGCCGTAGGGCACGCGGCGACAAGCCAGGCGATTGCGCGTTCGACCGGTGGTCGCCAGCGGCGGTATTCGGCCTGCCGGCCGGGGTCGCTGGTGTCTTGGTCGCGGGCGGCTTTGAGCAGGTCGTACTTGGCGTGGACGCTGAGGACGCGGCCGGTCTTGGAGCGGGTGCAGCGGTCCTTGAGAGGACAGTTGGCGCACAGTTTCTTGAACTGGGCATGGCGTGCGCCGTCCGCGAGGGGCCGGCCGAGTGCGACGGTGTGTCCACACCACGGGGATCACCTCAGGCCGGGCTCGATCCCTCGCTGTGCGCGGCGGGGAGGGCTGGCCACTGGCGTCCAGGACAGGTGCCCGTAAGATCACGTGCTCATGGACGCGCGCGCAGGAAGCGAGATGATCGCCATCCCGCCGGGGCAGATAACGCTGTCGGACCGGCGGACACAGCGCAGTTGGTCGGTCGAACTTGCGCCCTACCAGCTCGCAACGTTCCCAACCACCCAGGCGCTGTACGCACAGATCACCGGCCAGCGGCCAAGCGCCGCCGATGGCGACAAGCTGCCCGTCGAGGGCGTTTCCTGGTGGGACGCCATCCGGTTCTGCAACGCACTGTCCCAACGCGATGGGTTCGCACCCGTCTACCACCTCCACGCCAACGGCGAAGGCGTCGAGTGGGACGCATCCGCCGACGGGTACCGGCTGCCGACCGAAGCCGAGTGGGAGCATGCCTGCCGAGCCGGTACGACCGGACCGCATTACGGCCCGCTCGACGAGATCGCTTGGTACCGGGGCAACTCACACGAGCGCATCCACGACGTGGGCGGCAAGCGGCCCAACCCGTGGGGCCTTCACGACATGCTCGGCAACGTCTGGAACTGGTGCTGGGACATCTATGACGCAGAGGTCTACGGCACCTACCGGGTGCTACGTGGCGGCGGCTGGTTCGACGAGCACTGGAGCTGCAGGGCCTCCGCGCGGCGCCGCAGCCACCCGAGCTTCCAGGTCGACGACGTAGGGTTCCGCATCGCGCGCTCCGTCATGCGCTGATCCGCGTCGTGTGCGATGACCGCCTTGATGAGACGGGACATCCAACATCTGGCGGACCAGATCACCTGAGACGACGAGCAAATCGGACCAGATCACTTGAGACGGGGACCAGATCGACTGAGACAGGACAGGGGGCGTGCGGGCATGACGGTCCGGCGGTCATGTACTAGAGTTATCTCGACATCGAGATATCTGCCGAAGGCGTACCGCAGCCGCCACCAGTAAGGGTTACCTAACTGAGCCTTACCTTAGCGGATCGGGCTGGAGCCGTGGCGGCAGGATGACGGTTAGTACGCGCACATTGATGAAGGAGACTGTCGTGTCGGCGAACAGCTTCGACGCCCGCAGCACGCTGCGCGTGGGCGACGAGTCGTACGAGATCTTCAAGCTGGACAAGGTCGAGGGCTCCGCGCGCCTCCCTTACAGCCTGAAGGTGCTGCTGGAGAACCTGCTCCGCACAGAGGACGGCGCGAACATCACCGCCGACCACATCCGGGCGCTCGTCGGCTGGGACTCCCAGGCGCAGCCGAGCCAGGAGATCCAGTTCACGCCGGCCCGCGTGATCATGCAGGACTTCACCGGCGTGCCCTGTGTCGTGGACCTCGCCACCATGCGCGAGGCCGTCAAGGAGCTCGGCGGCGACCCGGCGAAGATCAACCCGCTGGCCCCCGCCGAGCTGGTCATCGACCACTCGGTCATCGCCGACAAGTTCGGCACGCCGGAGTCGTTCGCGCAGAACGTGGAGCTGGAGTACGGCCGTAACAAGGAGCGCTACCAGTTCCTGCGCTGGGGTCAGACGGCGTTCGACGAGTTCAAGGTCGTCCCGCCCGGCACCGGCATCGTCCACCAGGTCAACATCGAGCACCTGGCCCGTACGGTCATGGTCCGGGGCGGCCAGGCCTACCCCGACACCCTCGTCGGCACCGACTCCCACACCACCATGGTCAACGGCCTCGGTGTACTGGGCTGGGGCGTCGGCGGCATCGAGGCCGAGGCCGCGATGCTCGGCCAGCCCGTCTCGATGCTCATCCCGCGCGTCGTCGGCTTCAAACTGACCGGCGAGCTGCCGGCCGGCACCACCGCCACCGACCTGGTCCTCACGATCACCGAGATGCTGCGCAAGCACGGCGTCGTCGGCAAGTTCGTCGAGTTCTACGGTGAGGGCGTCGCCGCGACCTCCCTCGCCAACCGCGCCACCATCGGCAACATGTCGCCGGAGTTCGGCTCCACCGCCGCGATCTTCCCGATCGACGGCGAGACGCTCAACTACCTGAAGCTGACCGGCCGCAGCGAGCAGCAGGTCGCGCTTGTCGAGGCGTACGCCAAGGAGCAGGGCCTCTGGCTCGACCCGGCCGCCGAGCCCGACTTCTCCGAGAAGCTCGAGCTCGACCTCTCCACGGTCGTCCCCTCCATCGCCGGCCCGAAGCGCCCGCAGGACCGTATCGTCCTGGCCAACGCCGCCGAGCAGTTCAAGAGCGACGTGCGCAACTACGTCGAGGACGACGACGAGGCGGGCAAGGAGTCCTTCCCGGCGTCCGACGCCCCGGCCTCCACCAACGGTGTGCCGACCCGGCCGACCCTGGTGACGGCCGCCGACGGTTCGACGTACGAGATCGACCACGGCGCCGTCACCGTCGCCGCGATCACCTCCTGCACCAACACCTCGAACCCGTACGTCATGGTCGCCGCCGCGCTGGTGGCCAAGAAGGCAGTCGAGAAGGGCCTCACCCGCAAGCCGTGGGTCAAGACCACCCTGGCCCCCGGCTCGAAGGTCGTCACCGACTACTTCGACAAGGCGAACCTGACCCCGTACCTCGACAAGCTGGGCTTCAACCTCGTCGGTTACGGCTGCACCACCTGCATCGGCAACTCCGGTCCGCTGGACGAAGAGGTCTCCAAGGCCGTCAACGAGCACGACCTGGCCGTCACCTCGGTGCTCTCCGGCAACCGCAACTTCGAGGGCCGGATCAACCCCGACGTCAAGATGAACTACCTCGCCTCCCCGCCGCTGGTCGTCGCGTACGCCATCGCCGGCTCGATGAAGGTGGACATCACCAAGGACGCGCTCGGCACCGACACCGAGGGCAAGCCCGTATACCTGCAGGACATCTGGCCGTCCGAGGCCGAGGTCAACGAGGTCGTCGCCTCCGCGATCGGCGAGGACATGTTCAACAAGTCCTACCAGGACGTCTTCGCGGGCGACGCGCAGTGGCAGGCGCTGCCGATCCCGACCGGCAACACTTTCGAGTGGGACCCGCAGTCCACCTACGTGCGCAAGCCCCCGTACTTCGAGGGCATGACGATGGAGACGACCCCGGTCGCGGACATCGCGGACGCGCGCGTGCTGGCCAAGCTGGGCGACTCGGTCACCACCGACCACATCTCCCCGGCCGGTGCGATCAAGGCCGACACCCCGGCCGGCAAGTACCTCACGGAGCACGGCGTCGAGCGTCGCGACTTCAACTCGTACGGCTCCCGCCGTGGCAACCACGAGGTGATGATCCGCGGCACCTTCGCCAACATCCGCCTGCGCAACCAGATCGCGCCGGGCACCGAAGGCGGCTTCACCCGCGACTTCACCGTCGAGGGCGGCCCGGTCTCCTTCATCTACGACGCCTCGCAGAACTACCAGGCCGCCGGCACCCCGCTGGTCATCCTGGCGGGCAAGGAGTACGGCTCGGGCTCGTCCCGCGACTGGGCGGCCAAGGGCACCGCGCTACTCGGCGTGAAGGCCGTCATCGCCGAGTCGTACGAGCGCATCCACCGCTCGAACCTGATCGGCATGGGCGTACTGCCGCTGCAGTACCCGGAGGGCGCCTCGGCGCAGTCCCTGGGCCTCACCGGCGAGGAGACCTTCTCCTTCACCGGCGTGACCGAGCTGAACACCGGCACCACCCCGCGCACGGTCAAGGTCACCACCGACACGGGCGTGGAGTTCGACGCGGTCGTCCGCATCGACACCCCGGGTGAGGCGGACTACTACCGCAACGGCGGCATCATGCAGTACGTGCTGCGGAACCTGATCCGCAGCTAGTAGCCCTGCTACGCCCGAAGGGCCGCACTCCAGCGATGGGGTGCGGCCCTTCTCCGTTGTCGGTGCCGACTGCGCGCCGTGCCGCCTGAACCGCGATACAGCACCCGACTGGGGCCTCTTGACCATGACACCGTGTGAGGCCTTGCACTGGGAGACATCATGTTCACTATCGGAGATTTCGCCAGGCACGGCCGTGTTTCGGTCCGCATGTTGCGTCACTACGACGCGATCGGGTTGCTGCGGCCTGCCCACGTCGACCTGGCCAGCAACTACCGCTTCTACGAAGCCGGCCAGCTCGCCCGGCTCAACCGGATCATCGCGCTGAAGGACCTCGGCTTCACCCTTCAACAGGTGCAGAGCATCCTGGACGAGCAGGTGAGCCCTGGGGAGCTGCGCGGGATGCTGAGGCTGCGGCAGGCAGAACTCGCGGCGGCGATGGCAGCAGATGCCATGCGGTTGGCCCAGGTCGAGGCGAGGCTCCAAACGATCGAGAGCGAGGGACGTATGCCTTCCGACGACGTTGTCGTCAAGCGCATTCCTGCAGTGCGGGTAGCCGAGCTGACCGGCACCGCCACCACCGATGGGGCTGAAGGGATCGGGCCGGTCATCGGACCGCTCTACGAAGAGCTGTGCCGTCGGCTTGCGGCTGCGGGCGTGGCCCCGGCGGGACCGGGCATCGCCTACTACGAGGTCTCACCGGACGGAAAGGACACGGTCATCGTCCACGCCGGCATGACGATTGCCATGGAACCCCGAGGCGGCCTCGACTTCGCGATCGTGGACCTGCCGGAGATCAAGAGTGCCGCCACCTTCGTGCACCGCGGTTCCATGGACAAGGTCATGCCCAGCGTCCAAGCCCTGGCCCGCTGGATCGACGCCAACGGCTACCGCTCCACCGGCTACGCACGAGAGCTCTATCTCGAATGCCCGGATGACCCCGACCAGTGGGTGACCGAACTACAGGAGCCGATCACACCGGTCTGAACCCAGCTATCAGGTCCCGTGCCAAACACCGCACATCGGTGGCAGAGGTGCCCATGGCGCAGCAAGGGCCGTGCGGGTTGGTCCTGACGCGTTGAGCCCTTACGGATCAGAGAGTGCCGTTCTTGATGGCGGTGACGAAGGAGGCCCAGCCCGCGGCCCGAAAAACGAGCGGGGGGCGCCCGGGGTCCTTGCTGTCGCGGACGGGCATGACGCCGGGGCAGTCGTCGGCGACCTCGACGCAGTTGCCGCCATCGCCGTTGCTGTAGGACGACTTGCGCCAGGCGGCGGTACTCAGGTCATGTGCGGTGCTCATGTGTCGTGTAGTCCTTCGCCGCCGACTCGATCAGGGCCAGGGACGCCTCCGGCGACAGCGCGGCGGCCCTGGCCAGATCGTAGGCCGATTGGTACTGGGCGACCAGAGCGGGTTCCTCGACGAGTTGGCCGGTATAGGCGCCTTCGGTGTAGACGACGGGCGGCTCGTCACTGAACTCCATCAGGGACACGTTGGTGTTCAGGAACGGATGCGGACCGGCGCTGAAGGGCAGTACCTGGAGCACCACATGCGGCCGTGCATGTGACGCCTCCACGAGATGAGTGAGCTGCCCGCGCATGATGGCCGGACCGCCCACCGGGACGCGGAGCATGGCCTCGTGGACGATGACCCAGAACACCGGCGCTGCGAGCGAGTCGAGCAGCTGCGCCCGTTCCATCCGGGCGCTGACGTGCCCCTCGATCACCGACTGCGTGGCAAACCGGTGCGCGCCTCGGGTCAGTGCCCGGGCGTAGGACTCCGTCTGCAACAGTCCCGGAACCAGGATCGACGCGTACTCGCTGATCGTCGTCGCCCGCTGCTGCAAGTCCGCCGCGTCGGCGAAGTACTCCGCCACCTTCGACTTACGGGCGAGGCGGCACAGGCGCTGAAGATGCTCACCGCTTCCCAGCACTCCGTCGAGCAGTCTCGACAAGTCGAGTTGAGGCCGCCGCGTCGCCGCCTCCAGCTGGCCGATGTACGCGCCGGAGCAGAAGACCCGCTCCCCGACCTGCTCCTGGGAGAGGCCGCCGCCCTCGCGCAGGCGGCGCAGCTCTGAGCCGTAGAACGACCTCGGGTCGGTGTACGGATCGATGCTCTTGGGCTGGGGCATGGGCAACGCTCCCTTCGCGCAGAACGAGCGTAGCCGTCCGTGGTCACGTTGCGCGTACGAATGGTGACAAGGAGGTGGAGGGAGGATCGGCCGCCGGACCGGTCCTCCCCCGTACCCCTGGGCTATCCCAGAAGTTCGATCTCGGCGAGGGTCGCCGATCCGTCCGGTACCAGCCGGTACTTCTCATACGTGCCGGGGCGCGCGACCGTGAAGGCCCGGGTCTGCTTGTCCCAGGCGAAGGACTCACCCGAGCGCTTGTCCAGCTCCGTCCACGTTTCGCCGTCGTTCGAGCCTTGCAGCATCCACCCCTTCGGGGCCTTCGCCCGGTCCGACGAGGTGAGGGTGTACTGCACGGCGCGGGCCGCCGACTCCACCCGTAGGTCCGTGGACTCGAACATCGCCTCCGTCGCCGACGAGTTGTCCGACAGCGGGCCGTTCCCGGCCAGGACGTCACCGGCCGGCGCCGGCACCTTGTCGTCCTGGGTGATCGAGACCGGGGCCGCGTTCCTCCCCGTGCCCCACGACGAGGGCCGGGAGCCCATCGCGAAGTCCAGCGTGCCGCCGCGGGCCAGCAGGTCGTGCGGGAGTGCGGTGGACTTCCACGCCTTGCCGTTGACCAACAGGGCCTGCACGTAGACGTTCCGCGCGCTGTTCTTCGGCGCCCGCACCACCAGCTTCCGGCCGTTGTCCAGATGCACGGTCGCCTTGGTGAAGACGGGCGAGCCGACCGCGTACTCGCCGCTGCCCATCACCAGCGGATAGAAGCCGAGGGCACTGAACAGGTACCAGGCGGACTGCTCGCCGTTGTCCTCGTCGCCGTGGTAGCCCTGGCCGATCTCGCTGCCGGTGTAGAGGCGGGACAGCACCTCGCGGACCTTCTCCTGCGTCTTCCACGGCTGTGCAGCCGCGTTGTACATGTACGTGGCGTGGTGGGCGACCTGGTTGCTGTGCCCGTACATGCCCATCCGTACGTCCCGCGCCTCGGTCATCTCGTGGATGACGCTGCCGTACGAGCCGACGAACTCGGGCGAGGCCGTCTCCGGGGTGGCGAAGTAGGTGTCCAGCTTCTTGCCGAGGCCGGAACGGCCGCCGTAGAGGTTGGCCAGGCCGCGCGAGTCCTGCGGAGCGGTGAAGGCGTAGCCCCAGCCGTTGGTCTCGGTGTAGTCGTAGCCCCAGATCCGCGGGTCGTACTTCTCCGAGGGGACCCGCCAGTCGCCCTTGAGGTCCCGGCCCTGGAAGAAGCCGGCCTGCCCGTCGAAGAGTTTGACGTAGTTACGGGCGCGGTTCAGGAAGTAGGCGGACTCCTCCTTGTAGCGGTCGTTCTTCGTCTTCGCGTAGAGCGCCTGGCCCATCTTCGCGAGCCCGTAGTCGTTGAGGTAGCCCTCCAGGGACCAGGACAGGCCTTCGTGGGTCTTGGTGGAGGCGTAGCCGAGGAAGGGGGAGGTGTCCATGCCCTTGCGGCCGACGCCCGAGCTGGGCGGGGCGACGGTGGCGTTCTTCAGGGCCGCCTCGTATGCCGCTTCGGCGTCGAAGTCCACGCCCTTGACGTACGCGTCGGCGAAGGCGACGTCCGAACTGGTGCCCGTCATCAGGTCGGCGTAGCCGGGGGAGGACCAGCGGGAGATCCAGCCGCCGTCCTTGTACTGCTGGACGAAGCCGTCGACCAGCTCGCCCGCCTTCTTCGGGGTCAGGAAGGAGTACGCGGGCCAGGTCGTCCGGTAGGTGTCCCAGAAGCCGTTGTTGACGTACACCTTGCCGTCGACGATCTTCGCGCCGGTACGGGTCGGGGTGTCCGGGCCGGTCTGCGGGGAGAAGGGGCTGGCGTACTGGTGCTTGGGCTTGGCCTTCGTACCGGTGTTCTCGAAGCCGGAGTTGGGATACAGGTACAGCCGGTACAGGCTGGAGTAGAGGGTGGTCAGCTGGTCGCGGCTCGCGCCCTCGACCTCGACCCGGCCGAGAATGTCGTCCCAGGCGTCCTGGGCATGGTCCTTGATGCGGTCGAAGCGGGTGCCGGCGGGGATCTCTTCGGCGAGGTTCTTCTTGGCCTGGTCGAGGCTGATGAGTGAGGTGGCGATGCGCAGGGTGACGCCCCGGTCCTTGCCGGGCGCGAAGCGCAGATAGCCGGTGACGTCATCGCCGCCGCCCCCGCTCAGCTTTCCGCTCGCGGTGACCGGCGCGTCGAAGACGCCGTACACGAAGAGCCGGGTGGCGCCGGTGGACAGGCCGCTCTTGACGTCGGAGAAGCCGGTGACGGTGGAGTTCTCCGGGTCGAGGGTGAGGCCGCCGTCGCCCGAGACGTTGTCGAAGACGACGCTCGCGTCGTCACCGGGATAGGTGAACCGCATCATGGCCGCGTGGTCGGTCGGGGTCATCTCGGCCTTGAGGCCGTTCTCGAAGGTCACCCCGTAGTAGTGCGGCTTCGCCGTCTCCTTCGTGTGCCGGAAGGGGAGGGCACGGGCTCTGCGGTTCGCGTCCGGGGTGCCGGCCACCGCCGAGGGCATGAGCTGGAACGTCTGCCGGTCGCCCATCCAGGGGCTCGGCTCATGGCTGGCGCTGAAGGCCTGGAGGGTGGGGAGGTTGTCGGCGTTGTTGGCGCGGGCGTAGTCGTACAGCCAGCTGGTGGAGGCGGCGTTGGTCACCGGCGTCCAGAAGTTGAAGCCGTGCGGGACGGCGGTGGCCGGGAAGTTGTTGCCGCGGGAGAAGCCGCCGCTGGAGTTGGTGCCGCGGTTGGTCAGCGCGTAGTCGGACAGATGCGCCAGGCGCTTCTCCCGGGCCATCGGAGCGATGCTGATGTCATCGATCCAGCCCTGGAACTCGGCGGGGCCCTTGGGGGAGTCGTACGCGACAAGGATCCGGTCGATGGTCTTGCCGGCCGCGACCGAGCCGATCCGGGACTCCTTGTGGTTCCACTGGTTGACGTACAGCGTCTTGGAGGCGCCCTGGCCCTGCGGGCTCAGCCGGGCGCCATGCTGGTCGAGGGCCTTGACGTCACTCAGATAGGTGCCGTCGGTGAAGGCGAGGTCGACCGCCACGTTCGTGGCCGGGTAGTTGAGGTCGGTTTCCGGCATGGCGGGGAAGACGCGGTACGACAGTGCGGTGTCCTGCGTGACGGCCGTGTTGACGTCGAAGACCTTGTTGTACGAGTACGCGCGGCCCTGCGGCTTGTGGGTTCCGGCGTAGCGCAGCGCGCGCTTTCCGGTGAAGCCGGCGTTGGCCTTGGCGGTGGGGGAGCCGCTGGGGCCGCGGTCGGGCTGGCTGCGCATGTCCGCGGGGACCGGGGTGCTGGTGTCGCCGTCGGAGAACTGGATGTCCGCGAGCTGTGTGATGCCGGAGGCGCCGTTGTTGCGGGTGATCTCCAGACGATAGTGCCGGTATGCCGTGGAGTCGGCTGCGTCCGGGATGGCGTACGACCTGCTCTGGAAGCGGTTCTCGAACGACTGGCCCTCGCGTGTGTCCAGGACCTTCCAGTCCTTGCCGTCGGTGGAGCCCTTCAGGGTCCAGTCCCTGGGGTCGCGGGGGGCGGCGTCGTTCGCGGAGGTCAGTGCGTACGTCACGACCTTGACCGGTTCGTCCAGGTCGAATTCGAGCCAGGCGGTGGCCTCGAAGGCCAGCCATTTGGTGCTCGACGACAGGTCGACGAGGTTCTCCTTGACCTCGCCGCCACCCTCGTTCTCGGCGCTCGCCCGTACGTCGGTGACCTTGTCGGTGACATTGCCCGGTATTCCACTGCTGAAGCCGCCGTCGATGCCCGAGGCGCGCTTCGTACCATCTAGTCCCGTATCAATGGTATTGCGCCAGTTGGGCTGCACTTCGTCCGCTTCGAAGGATGAGGTGAACTCCCGGTCGACAGAGGCTGGCGGGGCGGGCTGGGCGACGGCGGCTCCCTGGGCGGCCGTCACGACGAGAGCGAATGCGGCGGCCACGAGGGCGACCGCGGGGCCTTGTCCGTGCCGGGGTGGGCTCTGCATCCCGAGTCTGTCCTTCCGCTGTTCGACAACGTTGTCAGCCTGAGGCGCAGGGACCAGTAGGGAGCCAAGTGCACGGTGGTGTCAAGGGTGTTGAGGAGGAATGCCCGAGACCGTGCCCGAGTGGAGGTATGCGGCCGCACCAGGAGACCCGTGGCCCGCACACTCATTCGCCAGGTCTCAACTCGGGAAAGACTGCCGCGCAAACCCGCTTTCGATCTTGCCCCCTCGGCGAGAAGTGGACTATACCTGTCGGCGTCTGGACAGCCGTGGCAACGCGGCGGCGGACGCGGGGGGACAGGGGGCCTGCCGGCAGCTGTTTACGTCACAGCAACTGCCGCACACCTCTAAGTTCTCCCTCATACCCTGCACGACCCAGCTTCAACTGACCGCGGTGGCGGGGCCCTTCGCCAGAGGCGAAGTACGGGCGACCGGTACACCGCCTGAGTCCTGGAGAAGGCGAGGACTTGAGCATGGGATCCACCTCCGCACACAACAACGAGGGCCTTGGCCGTCGCGATCTGATCAAGCGTTCTGCCGCGCTCGGCCTGATCACCGTGCCGACGATGAGCTTCCTTTCCGCGTGTGCCAGCAGCGACAGCGGCAGCGACGAAAAGGTCGAAAAGGGCAAGAAGTCCGCCAAGAATCCGCTCGGTGTCAACGAGAGCGCGCAGCTCGAGGTCGTCATCTTCGACGGCGGCTTCGGCCAGCAGTACGCCCTCGACGCGGAGAAGAAGTACGAGGCGGCCTTCCCGAAGGCGCCCAAGGTCAAGCACCGGGCGACCCAGAAGATCCAGTCGGAGCTGCAGCCGCGCTTCAACGGCGGCACCCCGCCGGACCTGATCGACAACTCCGGTGCCCAGCAGATGGACATGGGCGTCCTGGTCGGCAAGAAGCAGCTCACCGACCTGACCCCGCTGCTGGACGCCCCGTCCCTCGACGACCCGAACAAGAAGGTGCGCGACACGCTGCGCCCGGGAATCGTCGAGATGGGCCAGTTCGACGGTGAGCCGGTCTGGATCCTGTACTACGCCTACACCGTGTACGGCGTCTGGTACTCGCAGACCGCCCTGGAGAAGCTCGACGCCACGTACCCGGAGACCTGGGACGAGATGCTCGCGGTCTGCGAGAAGGCGAAGAAGAAGGGCATCGCCGGCTGGACGTACGCGGGCAAGCACCCGTACTACCTGCCGTTCTCGCTGTACCCGTTCATCGCGAAGATCGGCGGCCGCGAGGTCCTCGACGCGATCGACAACCTGGAGCCCAAGGCCTGGGAGCACCCGGCCGTCAAGGCCGCCTTCGAGGCGTACTACGAGCTCTACAAGAAGGGCTACATCCTCAAGGGCACGCCCGGCATCGACCACATCCAGTCGCAGACGGCCTGGACCAAGGGCGAGGCGCTGTTCATCCCGAACGGCTCCTGGGTGGAGAACGAGGCGGCGAAGACGACGCCGGCCGACTTCAAGATGATGGTGGCCGCGCCGACGGGTCTCGACAAGTCCGACAAGCTGCCGTTCGGCACGATCTGGGCCTCAGGTGGCGAGCCGTTCATCGTCCCGGCCAAGGCGAAGAACGCCGAGGGCGGCATGGAGCAGCTGCGCATCATGCTCAGCGAGGCGTCGTCGCAGAGCTTCACCCAGCAGGTCAAGTCGCTGACCGCGTTCAACGGCGGTACCGACGGCCTCGCGCTCTCCACGGCCATGCAGTCCGGTGTCGACGCGCTGAAGAAGGCCGGCGAGAACGTGGTGAACCCGCGTCTGCAGGACTGGTACGTGAAGCTGCAGAAGGAGCAGATCGGCGTCGCCGGCCTCGGCGAGATGATGGCCGGCCGCGCGACCCCCGCGGAGACCATCAAGAAGATCCAGGGCTTCGCCGACGCGGCTGCCAAGGACCAGTCGATCAAGCACTACAAGCACCAGTGAGCAAGCGTCACCAGCGGCGGCGGCGGCCGTCGGAAGATCGGGGTCGGTAACCATGCAACACGGCAAGTACCGGTTCATCGTGGGGTTCCTGGCAACCCCGCTGGCGTTGTACACCATCTTCGTCATCTGGCCGTTCATCCAGTCCATCTACTACTCGTTCACGGACTGGACCGGCCTGAGCCCGGACTTCAAGATGGTCGGCTTCGACAACTACAGCCGGATGCTGGACGACGACATCTTCTGGAAGTCGTTGCAGCACAGCCTGTGGTTCGCGCTGCTGCTGCCGCTGGTGACACTCGGCCTCGCGCTGTTCTTCGCCTTCATGCTCAATGTCGGCGGGCGGCGCCGCAAGGGCGCCGCCATCGCCGGCGTGCCCGGGTCGTCCTTCTACAAGATCGCGTACTTCTTCCCTCAGGTGCTGTCGATCGCGATCGTCGCGCTGCTGTTCCAGTTCGCGTACAACCCCAAGGACGGCGCGATCAACGGCGCGCTGCGGGCCGTGGGGCTGGACAGTGTCCAGCCGGGCTGGCTCGGTGAGCCCGACCTCGCCCTGTGGTGTGTGATGGCGGTCCTGGTCTGGAGCACGGTCGGCTTCTTCGTCGTGCTCTTCTCCGCGGGCATGGCCTCCATCCCCAAGGACTTCTACGAGGCGGCGCTGCTGGACGGCGCGAGCCGCTTCACCACCTTCTTCAGGATCACCCTGCCGCTGCTGTGGGACACCGTGCAGTCGGGCTGGGTGTACATGGGAATCCTGGCGCTGGGCGCGGAATCCTTCGCCGTCGTCCAGATCATGACCGTGGGTCCCGGCGGACCCGACTACTCCACCACGGTCCTCACGCTGTACGTCTACCAAACGGCGTTCCGTGACGGCCAGGCGGCATACGCGACAACGATCGGCGTCGCCCTGCTCGTCGTCACCCTGGCCTTCGCGGCCGTCGTGATGCGGCTCGGCCGGCGCGAGCGGCTGGAGTTCTGATGAAGACGACTGACACCGTTCCCGCCGGTCCGGCCGGTCCCGCCGGTCCGGCCGGCGTTGCCGAGGACCGGCCGCCCGTGGTGAAGGCGCCCGCCCCGCCGGCTGCGAAGGTGAAGAGCAGCGAGGGCGCGGTCCTCAATGTCTTCTCGCACGGCGTGCTCGTCATCTGGGCGATCCTGGTGGTGCTGCCGCTGCTCTGGGCGGTGATGACGTCCTTCAAGACCGACGCGGACATCTTCACCTCGCCCTGGTCGCTGCCGGACGCGCTGCACTTCGAGAACTGGTCGCGGGCCTGGACGCAGGCGCACATGAGCGACTACTTCCTCAACACCGTCATCGTGGTGGGCGGTTCGCTGGTCGGCACGCTGCTGTTCGGCTCGATGGCGGCCTACGTCCTGGCCCGCTTCGAGTTCCCCGGCAACCGCTTCATCTACTTCCTCTTCATCGGCGGCATGAGCTTCCCGATCATGCTGGCGCTGGTGCCGCTGTTCTTCGTACTGAACAACGTCGCCCTGCTCAACACGCTGCACGGCCTGATCCTGGTCTACATCGCCTACTCGCTGCCGTTCACGGTCTTCTTCCTGACCGCCTTCTTCCGTACGCTGCCGACCTCGGTGGCGGAGGCGGCGCTGATCGACGGGGCCTCGCACACCAGAACCTTCTTCCAGGTCATGCTGCCGATGGCGAAGCCGGGCCTGATCAGCGTCGCGATCTTCAACTTCCTGGGGCAGTGGAACCAGTACATGCTGCCGACGGTGCTCAACACCGACCCGGAGAAGAAGGTGCTCTCCCAGGGCCTGGTCGAGCTCGCGGTCAGCCAGGGGTACAAGGGCGACTGGTCCGGGCTCTTCGCCGGTCTGGTGATGGCGATGCTGCCGGTCCTCGCGGCGTACATCGTCTTCCAGCGCCAGGTGGTCGCCGGTCTGACGGCGGGGGCGCTGAAGTAGGGGCCCACCGGGATTTCGACGCGGGCAGAACCGCCCACCCGGCCACTGGCCGGGTGGGCGGTTCTGTGTGTTCTTGCCCCGCTCAAGGTCTTGACGGGAGGCGAGCCGAAAGCGTCAGCTTAGAGTTCACAAGTTGGAGATACGTCGGGGTCTCATAGGGGCGGCCCCGACCGGGGGCGGTGGTCGTGCCGCCCGCCAAGGTCAGGAGTGGATGAGTCGTGGAGACTCCGGGGTCGCAGTCTTCTCTGCACCGGGCCAACCTCGAGCGGGTGGTGCGCGCGGTGCGCTTGGCCGGTTCGCTCACCCAGGCGGAGATCGCCCGCAGCACCGGACTTTCGGCGGCCACGGTCTCCAATATCGTCCGCGAGCTCAAGGACGGGGGAACCGTCGAGGTCACGCCGACCTCGGCGGGTGGCCGCAGGGCCCGCAGCGTCTCGCTCAGCGGTGACGCGGGCATCGTCATCGGGGTCGATTTCGGTCATACCCATCTGCGGGTGGCGGTCGGGAATCTGGCGCACCAGGTGCTCGCCGAGGAGTCCGAGCCGCTGGATGTGGACGCCTCGTCCGCGCAGGGCTTCGACCGGGCGGAGGAGCTGGTCAAGCACCTGATCGGCACGGTCGGTGTGGGCCTGGACAAGGTGATCGGCGTCGGGCTCGGCGTGCCGGGCCCCATCGACGTCGAGTCGGGCACCCTCGGCTCCACCTCGATCCTGCCGGGCTGGACCGGCATCCATCCCAGCGACGAGCTGTCGGGCCGCCTCGGTGTCCCGGTGTACGTCGACAACGACGCCAACCTCGGCGCGCTGGGCGAGCTCGTCTGGGGCAGCGGACGCGGGGTGAAGGACCTCGCGTACATCAAGGTCGCCAGCGGTGTCGGCGCCGGCCTGGTGATCAGCGGCCAGATCTACCGCGGGCCGGGCGGTACGGCGGGGGAGATCGGGCACATCACGCTCGACGAGTCGGGTCCGGTGTGCCGCTGCGGCAACCGTGGGTGCCTGGAGACGTTCACCGCCGCGCGGTACGTACTGCCGCTGCTGCAGCCCAGCTACGGGGCCGAGCTGACCATGGAACGCGTGGTCCAACTGGCCCGTGAGGGCGATCCCGGCTGCCGCCGCGTGATCGGGGACGTCGGTCGCCACATCGGCAGCGGTGTGGCCAACCTCTGCAACCTGCTCAATCCCAGTCGGGTTGTGCTGGGCGGAAATCTGGCCGAAGCGGGAGAATTGGTCCTCGGACCGATACGAGACTCGGTCTCCCGGTACGCGATTCCCAGCGCGGCCCGTCAGCTGTCCGTTCTGCCCGGGGCGCTCGGTGGACGTGCCGAGGTATTGGGCGCGTTGGCCCTCGTGCTGAGCGAAATGGGCGATTCTACCCTTCTGGACAGCTCGGTTCCTGTCGGGACGCCTGCCTTCACTTAGATAACGAATGGCACCGTTGTCATCTCGTTAAAGATTTACTCCTTGACGGTGACGATGGGGCCGAGTTGACTTCGAGCCACCTCGGCCGCACTGTCGCGGCCTCGTCAGGGAGGTTTCTGTATGAACACGCAGATGCGTCGTGCCGCCGTGGCCGTGGCCGCCACCGCAATGGCTGTCTCGCTCGCCGCTTGTGGCAGCGCGAAAGAGGCGGGCGACAACGGCACGGCGACCGGTGCCGGCAAGGGCGACGCGATCAAGATCGGTCTGCTCCTTCCGGAGAACCAGACCGCGCGGTACGAGAAGTTCGACAAGCCGCTCATCGAGAAGAAGATCAGCGAGCTGACCAACGGCAAGGGCGAGGTCGTCTACGCCAACGCCAAGCAGGACGCGACCCTGCAGACGCAGCAGGTCGACACGATGATCACCAACAAGGTCGACGCCCTGATCGTGGACGCGGTCGACTCCAAGGCCATCGCCGGCAGCGTGAAGAAGGCCAAGGACGCGGGCATCCCGGTCGTCGCCTTCGACCGTCTCGCCGAGGGCCCGATCGACGGCTACACCTCCTTCGACAACGAAGAGGTCGGCCACGTCCAGGGCAAGGCGCTCCTCGACGCCCTGGGCGACAAGGCCAAGGGCGGCCAGATCGTGATGATGAACGGCGCGATCACCGACCCGAACGCCGCCCTCTTCAAGAAGGGCGCACACGCCGAGCTCGACGGCAAGGTGAACGTCGGCAAGGAGTACGACACCAAGGAGTGGAAGCCGGAGAACGCCAACGCCAACATGGAGGCGGCGATCTCGGCCCTTGGCAAGGACAAGATCATCGGTGTCTACTCCGCCAACGACGGCATGGCCGGCGGCATCATCACCGCCCTGAAGGCCGCCGGCTTCGCCAAGCTCCCGCCGGTCACCGGCCAGGACGCGGAGATCGCCGGTGTGCAGCGGATCGTCGCGGGTGAGCAGTTCGCGAGCGTCTACAAGCCGTACGCGCCGGAGGCCGCGGCCGCCGCGGAGATGGCCGTCGCCCTCGCCAAGGGCGAGAAGCTCGACTCCATCGCCAAGGAGAAGGTCGACAGTCCCACCAACAAGGGCATCCCGTCCGTGCTCGTCCCGGTCGTCTCGCTGACCAAGGACAACATCGGTGACACCGTCATCAAGGACGGCGTGTACACCGTCGCCGAGATCTGCACCCCGAAGTACAAGGCCGCCTGCGACGCACTCGGCCTGAAGTAGATCCCAGAAGCCCTGTCCGGTGCCCGGCCCCCTTCCAGCCCCCGCTATCGGGGCCGGCACCGGACAGAAACGCTTCTCCCGGCTGATCGCCCGATCACCGACTGTTCGCTTCTGCTCAACCCACCGCGCCCCTTCCCCCGGCGCGGCATCCCCGCCGGTCAGGCGGCGAAGGAGATGGTTCACGTGTCCGCTACGCCCGTGCTGGCGTTGCGCGGGGTCTCAAAGCGCTTCGGTGCCGTTCAGGCACTCACCGATGTAGAGCTTGAGGTCCACGGCGGCGAGGTGGTCGCCCTTGTCGGCGACAACGGCGCCGGAAAGTCCACGCTGGTCAAGACGATCGCCGGCGTGCACCCCATCGATGAAGGCGTCATCGAATGGGAAGGCGAGTCCGTATCGATCGGCAAGCCGCACGACGCCCAGAACCTGGGCATCGCGACCGTCTACCAGGACCTCGCGCTGTGCGACAACATCGATGTGGTCGGCAACCTCTACCTCGGCCGGGAGCTCCGCAAGCGCGGTGTCCTGAACGAGGTCGAGATGGAGCGCCGCGCCCGCGAGCTCCTCACCACGCTCTCGATCCGCATCCCGAGCGTCCGCATCCCGATCGCCTCGCTCTCCGGCGGCCAGCGCCAGACTGTGGCCATCGCCCGGTCGATGCTCGGCGAGCCGAAGCTCGTCATCCTCGACGAGCCCACCGCGGCCCTCGGTGTCGAGCAGACCGCGCAGGTCCTCGACCTGGTCGAGCGGCTGCGCGAGCGAGGCCACGCGGTCATCCTCATCAGCCACAACATGGCCGATGTGAAGGCAGTCGCCGACAAGGTGGCCGTCCTCCGGCTGGGCCGGAACAACGGTGTCTTCGACGTGAAGTCCACCTCGCAGGAAGAGATCATCTCCGCCATCACCGGCGCCACGGAGAACGCCGTGACCCGTCGTGCGGCGCGCAGCACGGAGGTTCAGAAGTGAACACCGAAAAGACCTCCGCCCACTCCGACGCGCCCGTCGTCAACCCGGAGGCCGCCCACGACGCGCTCACCGCGGTCGACCCCCGGCTGCTGGTCCGCGAGCAGGGCTTCGCCGGCTACATCTCGGAGTTCAAGCGCAAGCTGCACGCCGGTGATCTGGGCTCGATCCCCGTGGTCATCGGCCTGGTCATCATCGCCGCGATCTTCCAGAGCCTGAACTCGAACTTCCTCTCCGCGCAGAACCTCAGCAACATCGCCGTCACGATGGTCGGCACCGGAATGATGGCCGTCGGCATCATCTTCGTGCTGCTGCTCGGGGAGATCGACCTGTCGGTCGGTGCGGTCAGCGGTGTGTCCGGCGCGATCGTCGCGGTCCTGAGCGTCACCCACGGCATGAACGAGTGGCTCGCCGTGATCGTCGCCATCGTCGGCGGCGCGCTCATCGGCGCGCTCCACGGCTTCTTCTTCGCCCGGATCGGTGCCCCTGCCTTCGCCGTCACGCTGGCCGGCCTGCTGTTCTGGCAGGGCTTCATGCTCCAGCTCCTCGGTGACCAGGGCACCATCAACCTGGACAGCGAAGGTGTCGTCGGCAGGCTGACCACGTACTACTTCTCGGACGTGGCGGCCGCCTACGGCCTCGCCGCGGTCGCGGTGGCCGGCTTCTTCCTCTCGACCTTCTTCGACAACCGTCGTCGTGAGGCCGCCGGGGTCCCGTCCCGGCCGGTCATCGACATCGTGATGCGTACGGTGCTGCTCGCGGTGGTCGCATTCGCCGCCGCGATCATGTTCAACCAGTACAAGGGCCTGCCGCTGGCGCTGGTCCTCTTCCTGGTGGTGCTGGTCGTGACGGACTTCGTACTGCGCCGCACCGCGTACGGCCGCAAGATCTTCGCGCTCGGCGGCAGCGTCGAGGCCTCCCGGCGGGCGGGTATCAACGTCACGGCGATCCGCATCTCGGTCTTCTCGATCGCGGGCACCTTCGCCGCCATCGGCGGCCTGTTCTGGGCCTCCAAGATCGCGGCCGCGAACCAGAGCGCCGGTGCCGGTGACCTGTTGATGAACGTGATCGCTGCGGCCGTCATCGGCGGCACCAGCCTGTTCGGCGGACGCGGCCGGACCTGGAACGCACTGCTCGGTGTCATGGTGATCGTCTCGATCCAGTACGGGCTGGCGCTGGAAGGCATCGCCACGCCGATCCAGTTCATGATCACCGGTGGTGTCCTGCTGGCGACCGTCGTGATCGACTCCGTCACGCGCAAGACGCAGAAGACCGCAGGCCGCGCCTGACCGCGGTCCCGCAGAGCACGTGCCCGGCGCCGCACTCGGCGCCGGGCACCTCTGCGTGTTCAGCCGTATGCGTGACGTACATCGCACCGCCCGGTGCCCCCGGTCGTGGACGGAACATTAGACTCAGCGGACCGGTACGCATAAGCGTTCAACTGCAAGGAGGCACGGGTGGCCCTGCTGACCCGCATCACGGGACCGCGCGATCTGGACCGGCTCAGCCCGGAGCAGCTGGACCAGCTGGCCGCGGAGATCAGAGCCTTTCTCGTCGACGCGGTGTCCAAGACCGGCGGTCACCTCGGCCCCAACCTCGGCGTGGTGGAACTGACCATCGCGCTGCACCGGGTCTTCGACTCCCCGAAGGACAAGGTCCTCTTCGACACGGGTCACCAGTCGTACGTGCACAAGCTGCTCACGGGCCGTCAGGATTTCGCGAGGCTGCGTGCCAGGGGCGGCCTGTCCGGCTACCCGTCGCGCGCCGAGTCCGCGCACGACGTCATCGAGAACAGCCACGCCTCCACCGTGCTCGGCTGGGCCGACGGCCTCGCCAAGGCCAACGAGGTCCTGAAGAAGGACGACCATGTCGTCGCCGTGATCGGCGACGGCGCGCTCACCGGCGGCATGGCCTGGGAGGCGCTGAACAACATCGCCGCCGCCAAGGACCGCCCGCTGGTCATCGTGGTCAACGACAACGAGCGTTCGTACTCCCCGACCATCGGCGGGCTCGCGAACCACCTCGCCACCCTGCGGACCACCGACGGCTACGAGCGCTTCCTCGCCCGTGGCAAGGAGATCCTGGACCGTACCCCGGTCGTCGGAAAGCCGCTCTACGAGACGCTGCACGGCGCGAAGAAGGGCCTGAAGGACTTCATCGCCCCGCAGGGCATGTTCGAGGACCTCGGCCTGAAGTACGTCGGTCCGATCGACGGCCACGACATCGAGGCCCTGGAGTCCGCCCTCGCACGCGCCAAGCGTTTCGGCGGCCCGGTCATCGTCCACTGCATCACCGAGAAGGGCCGCGGCTACAAACCCGCCGAGCAGGACGAGGCCGACCGCTTCCACGGCATCGGCCCGATCCACCCCGACACCGGACTGCCCGTCAACACCGCGGCTGCCAGCTGGACCTCGGTCTTCGGCGACGAGATGGTCAAGCTCGGCCACGACCGCGACGACGTCGTCGCCATCACCGCGGCCATGCTGCAGCCGGTCGGCCTGAAGAAGTTCGCCGACACCTTCCCGGACCGGATCTACGACGTCGGCATCGCCGAGCAGCACGGCGCTGTCTCCGCGGCGGGCCTGGCCACCGGCGGACTGCACCCGGTCTTCGCGGTGTACGCGACGTTCCTCAACCGAGCCTTCGACCAGGTCCTGATGGATGTGGCCCTGCACAAGTGCGGGGTCACGTTCGTCCTCGACCGGGCCGGCGTCACCGGCGACGACGGCGCCTCGCACAACGGCATGTGGGACATGTCGATGCTGCAGTGCGTCCCCACCCTGCGCATCGCCGCCCCGCGCGACGCCGAACAGCTGCGCGCCCAGCTGCGCGAGGCCGTCGAGGTCGACGACGCCCCGACCGTCGTCCGCTACTCCAAGGGCGTGGTCGGCCCGGCCGTCCCCGCCGTGGGCCGGCTCGGCGGCATGGACGTCCTGCGCAACGCCGCCGGCGACACCCGGGACGTCCTGCTGGTCTCCGTCGGCGCACTCGCCCCGATGTGCCTGGAGATCGCCGGCCTGCTCGACAAGCAGGGCATCTCGACCACTGTCGTCGACCCGCGCTGGGTCAAGCCGGTCGACGAGGCGCTCGCGCCGCTCGCCGAGCAGCACCGCGTCGTCGTCACCGTCGAGGACAACAGCCGGGCCGGCGGCGTCGGTTCGGCTGTCGCCCAGGCGCTGCGCGACGCGGGTGTCGACATCCCGCTGCGCGACTTCGGCATCCCGTCGCGCTTCCTCGACCACGCCTCCCGCAAGGAGGTCATGGCCGAGATCGGGCTGACCGCCCCGGACATCGCCCGGCAGGTCACCGGCCTGGTCGCCAAGCTGGACGGCACGTACGAGGACGAGGCCGAGGGCGCCGAGGACGAGCCGGCCGAGGCCGCGCGCGACTGACGACTGACCGGCCGGCAACTGACCGACCGACACTCTCCGGTATCGGATGGGCCGGTAGGGGCACCCTGTATGGGTGGTCCGACCGGCCCATTCGCGTGAAATCCACCCGTACGGAGCCCTGCCGGGCCGCCGATGTCCCGATCATGGCGAGCACGACGAGTGCGTGGAGGTACGCCGGTGAGTACGCAGCAGGACATGGAACCAGCCGGAGGCGGCGTGTTCCGGACCAAAACGGTCGAACAGTCGATCCGTGACACCGAGGAGCCGGAGCACGCGCTCAAGAAGTCCCTCTCCGCGCTGGACCTGACGGTCTTCGGGGTCGGTGTCATCATCGGCACCGGCATCTTCGTCCTCACCGGCGCGGTGGCCAAGAACAACGCCGGTCCCGCCACCGCCCTCGCTTTCGTCGCTGCCGGTGTGGTGTGCGGCCTGGCCGCCCTCTGCTACGCCGAGTTCGCCTCGACGGTGCCGGTGGCCGGGTCGGCTTACACCTTCTCGTACGCCTCCCTGGGCGAGCTGCCCGCCTGGATCATCGGCTGGGACCTGGTCCTCGAATTCGCGCTCGGTACGGCGGTGGTTGCCGTCGGCTGGTCCGGCTATGTCCGGTCGCTGATGGACCACGTCGGCTGGAATCTGCCGACCGGCCTGGCAGGGACGGGAGGGACCGACGACTTCGCCTTCGACCTGCTGGCCTTCCTGCTGGTCCTCCTCCTGACCGGGATCCTCGTCCTCGGCATGAAGCTCTCCGCCCGCGTGACCGCGGTCGTCGTCGCCATCAAGGTGACCGTCGTCCTGGTCGTCATCATCGCGGGTGCCTTCTTCATCAACGGCGCGAACTACGACCCGTTCGTCCCGCCGGCCGAGAAGCAGGCCGGAGGGGCGGGCCTGGATGCCCCGCTCGTCCAGCTGATGTTCGGCTACGAGCCCACGAACTTCGGCGTCATGGGCATCTTCACCGCCGCCTCCGTGGTCTTCTTCGCCTTCATCGGCTTCGACATCGTGGCGACGGCGGCCGAGGAGACCAAGGTCCCGCAGCGGGACATGCCGCGCGGCATCCTCGGGTCGCTCTTCATCTGCACCGTGCTGTACGTCCTCGTGTCGATCGTGGTCACCGGGATGCAGCACTACTCCGAACTGTCGATCGACGCGCCACTTGCCGACGCGTTCAAGGCCACCGGCCACCCCTGGTACGCGGGCTTCATCAGCTTCGGGGCCGCCGTCGGTCTCACCACCGTGTGCATGATCCTGCTGCTCGGCCAGACCCGCGTGTTCTTCGCGATGAGCCGCGACGGGCTCCTCCCACGGTTCTTCTCCCGGGTGCACCCGACCTTCCGCACGCCGTACCGGGCCACGGTCCTGCTCGGGGTGCTCATCGCCGTCATCGCGGGCTTCACCAGCATCGAAGAGCTCGCGACGCTGGTGAACATCGGCACCCTCTTCGCCTTCGTCGTCGTCGCGATCGGCGTGATCATCCTGCGCCGTACCCGCCCCGACCTGCCGCGGGCCTTCCGCACCCCGCTGGTGCCGTTCCTGCCGATCGTCTCCGTCGCCGCCTCGCTGTGGCTGATGATCAACCTGCCGGCCGAGACCTGGGTCCGCTTCGGGATCTGGATGGCCATCGGCATTGTCGTCTACTTCCTGTACGGCCGCCGGAACAGCCGGCTCGGCAGCGACGGCAGCAACGCCACGTACTAGACGCCGTGTGCTAGACGGCCCCGGTTATGCCCGACCCGCGTATTGCCCTGGCGGCCCCGTATGTCCTGCTTCGGTGCGGACTGCGGGGCCGGATAGCTTGACCCCTATGCTCACGGAGCCGCCGCCCCCACTGCGGTACGTACGCGGGGCCGTGCTGCCCCGGCCGAGATGGGTGCCCCGGGCCGGGCCGTCGGCGGTCCGCTTCTGGCCGCGGTTGCTTCCCGTACTCACCGTGCTGGCGCTGATCACCCGTATCCCGTCCTTCCGGCACCCCCTGTGGAACCCGGACGAGGGCTATCTCGCCGTCCAGGCGCGGATACTGGCCGGCGGCGGAGCCCTCTACGACACCGTCGTCGACCGGAAGCCCCCGCTGCTTCCCTGGCTGTACCAGGCGGCGTTCGCCGTGTTCGGCGACGAGTCGCTGCGGCCCCTGAAGGTCCTCGCCGTACTCGCCCAGCTCGGCACCGCGGTCCTGCTCGCCTCGCTCGCCCGGCGCCGGTGGGACGACCGCGCCGGCCGCACCGCGGGCGTCCTCTACCTGTTGGTCTCCATCGGTCTCAACCCCGAGGACGCGCAGGCGGCCACCTTCGAGGTCTTCATGCTGCCCTGCACGGCGGCTGCCCTGTGGTGTGCCGACCGAAGACGGTGGGGAGCGGCGGGCGGCGCGGTGGCGGCGGCCTTCCTGACGAAACAGACCGGTGGGGCGGTGCTGGTCCCGGTTCTCTGGCTGCTCTTGCAGAGCGCCCCCGCCCGAACCGCCGTGATCCGCACCGGCCTCGGGCTGCTCCTCCCGGTCGTGCTGGTGGCGCTGGTCACCGACCCGGCCGGTTTCGTCTTCTGGACGGTGACCGGCTCCACCGCGTACGCGTCCTTCACCGGCTCCGAACTCCATGTGCTCTTCCGGGCGCTGGCGAACTCCGCGCTCCTCGCCACGGCCTGCGCGGGCCTGATCCTCCCGGTCGCACGGGCGCTGCGCCTCGCGCGGCCGGCCGCCGCGGACCTGTGGCTCTGGCTCGGCGCCTCGGCGGCCGCCGTCGTCCTCGGCTTCCACTTCTTCGGCCACTACTACCTGCAACTGATCCCGCCGCTCGCCCTGTTGGGGACGGCGGCGCTGCGGGTCCTGCCCCGCGACCGGCTCGCGACCGCGCTGCTCACCTCGGCGGGCGGCTGCGCGCTGTTCCTGGTGTGGGGACTGCTCGCGCCGCGCCCCGAACTCGCCCACGTACAGCGGCTGGCGGCCGTGGTGGAGGCGAGCACCGGCCCCGGCGACCGTGTCCTCGTGTGGGGGATACATCCGGAGACGTACTGGCTCGCCGACCGGACCCCGGCCAGCCGCTACCTGACCGCGGGGCTGCTGACCAACCACAGCGGCGGCCGCGACGGCCCGCAGGTCGGCGAGAAGTACGCCATCGAGGGCGCCTGGCCGGTGTTCACCGACGAGCTGGCCGAGCACCCGCCGGCCCTGATCGTCGACGACTCCCGCGGCAAACCGTTCGCGCCCGACCGCATCCCGACCCTGCGCCGTCTGCTGGCCGGCCACTACGAGCCGCTGACGACGGTCGACGGCGCGGTTCTCTACACCCGTTCACGCTGAGGGCCGTACGGTACGCGGACCGGCGCACTCCGCCCCCAGCTCCGCCACCCGCCGCCGCAGCTCACGGTCGGCGGTCACCACCAGGCAGGGCCGCCCGGCCGTCGCCGCCATCTCGACAAGCTCCACGATCCGATCGTCGCCGCTGCCGGGCGCGGACTCGACCCGTACTCCCGGAACGGACGCGACGCCGCGGGCCGCGCCCTCGACGACGAGCACGATCTGGAGGGGACCGGGCCGGCCGGGCAGCCCGGCCTCACCGAGTCCGACGAGGCCGTCCCGCAGCCGCTCGGCGGCCCCGCGCCGATCGCGCCACCATCCGTCGGGCACTGAGCCCACCACGTTGGCGGCATCGACGACGACGAGGACGCGATCAGTCATGCACCGACCCTAGGGGCTGTCCGGACGCGACGGCGCCCGCCCGCAGTCAGGCTGCGGACGGGCGCCGTCGGTTTCCGTACGGCCGGGTACGGATGCTTGCTTACGCGGGAACGCTCGCCACGCCCTGCGCCAGGAACTTCTTGCCGTTCACGCGCTCCGAGACGCCCTCGCGGTCCAGGTACGGCGTGATGCCGCCCAGGTGGAAGGGCCAGCCGGCGCCCGTGATCAGGCAGAGGTCGACGTCCTGCGCCTCGGCGACGACACCCTCCGCCAGCATCAGGCCGATCTCCTGCGCCACTGCGTCCAGGACGCGGTCACGGGTCTGCTCCTCGGTCAGGACGGTGTCGCCCTGCTTGAGGAGGGCCGCGACCTCCGGGTCCAGCTCCGGCTTTCCGGAGTCGTAGACGTAGAAGCCGCGCTTGCCCGCCTCGACCACCGCGGCCAGGTTCTCGGAGACCGTGAAGCGGTCCGGGAAGGCCCGGTTGAGGGTCTCGGAGACATGCAGGCCGATCGCCGGACCGACCAGCTCCAGCAGCACCAGCGGGGACATCGGCAGACCGAGCGGCTCGATGGCCTTCTCGGCGGTGGCCACCGGGGTGCCCTCGTCGATGACGTTCTGGATCTCGCCCATGAAGCGGGTCAGGATGCGGTTGACGACGAACGCCGGGGCGTCCTTGCACAGCACCGCGGTCTTCTTCAGCTTCTTCGCGACGCCGAAGGCGGTGGCCAGCGAGGCGTCGTCCGTCTTGTCGCCGCGGACGATCTCCAGCAGCGGGAGGATCGCGACCGGGTTGAAGAAGTGGAAGCCGACGACCCGCTCGGGGTGCTTCAGCTTCGACGCCATCTCGGAGACCGAGAGCGAGGACGTGTTGGTGGCGAGGATCGCGTGCGCCGGGGCGACCGCCTCGACCTCCGCGAACACCTGCTGCTTGACGCCCATCTCCTCGAAGACGGCCTCGATGACGAAGTCGGCGTCGGCGAAGCCCTCGGCCTTGTCCAGCACACCGGTGACAAGGGCCTTGAGGCGGTTGGCCTTGTCCTGGTTGATCCGGCCCTTGCCCAGCAGCTTCTCGATCTCGGCGTGGACGTAGCCCACACCCTTGTCGATGCGCTCCTGGTCGATGTCCGTGAGGACGACCGGCACCTCGAGGCGGCGCAGGAAGAGCAGCGCCAGCTGAGAGGCCATCAGGCCCGCGCCCACGACGCCGACCTTGGTGACCGGGCGGGCGAGCGACTTGTCGGGCGCGCCGGCCGGGCGCTTGGCGCGCTTCTGGACCAGGTTGAAGGCGTAGATGCCGCTCCGCAGCTCGCCGCCCATGATCAGGTCCGCCAGCGCGACGTTTTCAAGTTCAAAGGCAGTCTCGGCGTCGAAGCCGGCCTCGGCGGAGCCGAGGTCCTTGGCGGCGGCGATGATGTCCAGCGCGCGGTACGCGGCCGGAGCGGCGCCGTGCACCTTGGAGTCGGCGATGAACCGGCCGCGCGCGACGGCCTGGTCCCAGGCCTCGCCGCGGTCGATCTCGGCGCGCTCGACGGCGACCTCACCCTTGAGGACGGACGCCGTCCAGATCAGCGACTGCTCCAGGAAGTCCGCGCCCTCGAAGATCGCGTCGGCGATGCCGAGTTCGAAGACCTGAGCGCCCTTCAGCTGCTTGTTCTGGTTGAGCGAGTTCTCGATGATCACCGAGACGGCGCGGTCGGCGCCGATCAGGTTCGGCAGGATCGCGCAGCCGCCCCAGCCCGGGACCAGCCCGAGGAAGACCTCGGGGAGGGAGAAGGCCGGCAGGGCCTTGGAAACCGTGCGGTAGGAGCAGTGCAGACCGACCTCGACACCGCCGCCCATCGCCGCGCCGTTGTAGTACGCGAAGGTGGGGACGGCCAGCGCGGACAGCCGCTTGAAGACGTCGTGGCCGCCCTTGCCGATGGCGAGCGCGTCGGAGTGCTGCTTCAGCAGCTCGACACCCTTGAGGTCGGCGCCGACCGCGAAGATGAACGGCTTGCCGGTGATACCGACGCCGACGATCGCGCCCTCGGCTGCCTCCTTCTCCACCTGGTCGATCGCCGCGTTCAGGTTCGCCAGCGACTGCGGACCGAACGTGGTCGGCTTGGTGTGGTCGAAGCCGTTGTCCAGCGTGATGAGCGCGAACTTGCCCGCGCCCGCCGGGAGGTCGAGGTGGCGTACGTGCGCCTGCGTGACGACCTCGTCCGGGAACAGCTCGGCCGCGCCCTTCAGAAGCTCAGCGGTGGTGGTGCTCATGCCGCTCCCTCGCTTCGCTCGGTCCTGCATTCGCACGTGCTGCGCCTTTCAATTGCTCGCTCGCTACGCTCGCTCACTTGGTGCCTCCGTCGAAGTGCGGGTTCTCCCAGATGACCGTCGCGCCCATGCCGAAGCCGACACACATGGTGGTCAGGCCGTAGCGGACGTGCGGCTGCTCCTCGAACTGGCGGGCCAGCTGCGTCATCAGACGGACGCCGGAGGAGGCCAGCGGGTGGCCGTACGCGATCGCGCCGCCGTACTGGTTGACGCGGGCGTCGTCGTCGGCGATGCCGTAGTGGTCGAGGAAGGCGAGCACCTGGACGGCGAACGCCTCGTTGATCTCGAACAGGCCGATGTCGGAGATCGACAGGCCCGCCTTGGCCAGGGCCTTGTCGGTCGACGGGATCGGGCCGTAGCCCATGACCTCGGGCTCGACCCCGGCGTACGCGAACGAGACGAGACGCATCCTGACCGGCAGGCCCAGCTCGCGCGCGACGTCCTCGGAGGCGAGCAGCGAGGCGGTCGCACCGTCGTTGAGACCGGCCGCGTTGCCCGCGGTGACCCGGCCGTGCGCACGGAACGGCGTCTTCAGCCCGGCCAGCGACTCCAGGGTGGTGCCCGGGCGCATCGGCTCGTCGGCGGTGACCAGGCCCCAGCCGGTCTCGCCGGCTGAACCCGCGGCGGAGCCGCTATCGACAGGGGCGGTACGGCGCACGGAGACCGGCACCAGGTCCTGCTGGATCTTGCCGTTGGCGTATGCCTTGGCGGCCTTCTCCTGTGAGCGGACCGCGTACTCGTCGGCGCGCTGCTTGGTGATCTGCGGGTAGCGGTCGTGCAGGTTCTCGGCCGTCATCCCCATGAACAGGGCGGACTCGTCGACCAGCTTCTCGGAGACGAAGCGCGGGTTGGGATCAACGCCCTCGCCCATCGGGTGGCGGCCCATGTGCTCGACACCACCGGCGACCACGACGTCGTACGCGCCGAAGGCGATCGAACCGGCGGTGGCGGTCACGGCGGTCATCGCGCCGGCGCACATCCGGTCGATGGAGTAACCGGGCACGGACTGGGGCAGCCCGGCGAGAATGCCCGCCGTACGTCCCAGGGTCAGGCCCTGGTCGCCGATCTGCGTGGTCGCGGCGATGGCGACCTCGTCGATACGGGCCGGGTCGAGGTCCGGGTTGCGGCGCAGCAGCTCCCGGATCGCCTTCACGACGAGATCGTCGGCGCGGGTCTCGTGGTAGATGCCCTTCGGGCCCGCCTTGCCGAACGGGGTGCGGACGCCGTCGACGAAGACGACGTCCCTGACGGTACGAGGCACGTTGGCTCTCCTCCAGGTGCGGGATGGCACTGCTGCGGGACGCGCGCTGCTGAGCGCGCGCTCACCCCCTCATGCTACTTGCGGGTAACCAGACTGCACACCCCTGCCGCCCGGAGCGGTGAAGGTCACACTGCGGAACGCGCGAACCGTTCCTAGAGACTGAGCGGGAGTGAGTCTTGTTTCCAAGACTGCTGCTCAGCCGTGCGCCCCGAACGGTGTTGGGCGCACTGGTCCCCTGCTTTCGCTCCGCATCCGGGCCCGGCGCATCGTGTGTGCGGTCCGGGAATGCGGGGGCAGGTTTCCTCACGCCCAAGGACGCCCGGTCGGGCCTGGACGGTCCGATGCCCACGACGATCGCTCTGGTCGTTGTGGGGCGGTGTCGTCCGTCGCCGGATCGGATGTCCCTGGGCGCGCCGTCTGATCGCGATGCTCGCGGCATCGTGACGGGTGGTCTTACGGTTCTTGCTGGTGAGGGGCTTCTGCCAGTGCTGCGCGC
>NZ_JANAVP010000079.1 GCF_024213665.1 Streptomyces sp. A3M-1-3 | reverse complement strand
GATCGCGATGCTCGCGGCATCGTGACGGGTGGTCTTACGGTTCTTGCTGGTGAGGGGCTTCTGCCAGTGCTGCGCGCCCCACTTGGAGGTGTATGCCGGGTCCACGGCGATGATCGCGATGCCAGTGGCGTCGGCCATCGACGTCAAGCGGGCCCGCAGCTTGCTGGTGGGCATGCCGGAGATCAACTGGCGGAATCTGTTGCGGCGGCCGTGCTTCTCACGGGTCTTCTCCGCTGCGAAGTCCAGGTCTTCGACCGCGATGGCTTTGACGCCGCACGACCGGGCCCAGTTGAGCAGGCGGGCGAGGGCGTGCCGGACTTGCGCGTCGCGGTGGTCTGCCGACCCGGCGAGGTCGTAGAAGAACTTGCGGGGCCGGCCGATCGGGTTGCCGTGGGTGTCGAGTCGCCAGGCGGCAAGATGGTCGGCATTGGTGTCCACGCCTATCACGCCGTTCGCCAACGCGGTATCCATCGGGATGGTCGGTGTGGGCTGGTATTGCCAGGACGCCGTGAGGTACCAGCGCTCGCGCTGGACGTCGTAGTGGATGCGATAGGCCACGGCCCGATTCGCTGCGATGCGATCAGCCCACTCGGTTCCCCGGTGCGGGAACCGCACCCGCGCGGAGAGGACGTACCGGCCGTGGCGAGCGTTGGCGTACTCGGCCAGCGGCGCGGGCAGCTTGATCGACACTTCACCGTCCGGCGTGACGCGGATCGTCTCGTTCCCGAACCGCTTACCGCTCTCGCCGTCAGCGGCCAGGAACCAGCGCTCGGCCTCCCAACGTTCCCGCCACTGCGGCTCGGTAAGCCGAGCAGCGTCCAGATTATGACGGGTATTGAGCAGCCGTCCGCCGCCCCGAACGACCCGCACCCGACCGGCCTCACGATCCGCGACTGCAGCCGCCAGCCGGTCCTCAAGCACGTTGAGACGACGGGTCTTGGCGAACCACTCCTGCTTGCTGCGGTATCCGCCCGGAGCACGCTTGGTGCCCTTCTCCCCGACAGGGAGGGACAGCCGGTGCCGGATCGTCTTGA
>NZ_JANAVP010000078.1 GCF_024213665.1 Streptomyces sp. A3M-1-3 | reverse complement strand
ATCCAAAACCGTTCGGGATGCGCGCAGTGCCGGGACGTGGGTCCAAGACCCACTCCTGATCACTGATTAGGAACGGTCAGCAGGATGAACGAGCCGTCCAGGCTGGGATGTTCCTCGCGGCCCGTCGGCATCACCTGTAGCTCCACAGTGCGCATGCGGCCGACGCCCAGCAGCCTCCTCAACTGGTCCTGCTTGACGGCCCGTCCCCCGATTGGGCGCTGGAGTACGGTCTCCTCGAGGACGAAGCTGAAGGTCGGCGCCGGCCAGCGCTCGAAGGTCAGCTGACGGGCCAGTCGGTCGGCCACTCGCTTTTCGATGGTCGCCTCGTCGAGCAGTGGCCGCCGCTGAGTGAAGACCGCACGCGCATACTCCTCGGTCTGGAGGAGTCCTGGCACGACCTGGGTGCTGTAGTCGTGCAGCGCGACCGCCTCAGCCTCAACCCGAGCGTAGTCCCGGAACCACTCAGGGTGCCGCGTCCGCGCCTTTGCCTGGGCCCGTCGCACGTCATCCTTGGTGACCTCCAACAAGCCACCCGCCCCCAGCACTTCATCCGCCCGCTCAAGGAACTCCGGCTGAGGAATCCGCACCCCGCGCTCCAGCGCCGAGACCAGGTCCTCTCCGTACCCGACCGTCGCGCCGAACTCCTTCTGCGTCAGCCCGGCCCGCTCGCGAAGCAGCCTGAGCTGTTTGCCGATCGACCTGAAGAGGTCCGCCGCGCCCTCCGCCTCCCCCGGCCGCTCCGGTCGCGCTTCCCGTTCCGCATCCACCATGTCCGCCTCGCCCGACCGCCCGTACTGACCGCTGTCCGCACCCGTACAGTGACGCTCAGTCGCGCCACTGTCCCTGGTCACGGTACGCCCGACCAGTCACGCTCGGTGACATGAATGCCGAAATCGCCGTTCCCGCAAGCACATTCGCACAGCGCTTCAGCTCAACTCCCCGTGGCGCCCGCCTCGCCCGCCGCCTCGCCCTCCACCAGCTCCACGCATGGGGCATCACGTACGGCAGCGAACTGTCCGACTCCGCAGCCGTGGTCGTCGCCGAGCTGGCTGCCAATGCCGGTGCGCCATGAGGC
>NZ_JANAVP010000077.1 GCF_024213665.1 Streptomyces sp. A3M-1-3 | reverse complement strand
CTAGTGTCCTGCGCCGGAGATCCGTCGGCAGAAACGGGCGAGGGAGTCGAGGATCTCCTCGGCTGTCTTGGTCCAGATGAACGGCTTGGGGTCTTCGTTCCAGTTCTTGACCCACTTGCGGATGTCGGCTTCGAGGGCCTGGACGTTCTTGTGTGCGCCACGGCGGATCATCTGGTCGGCCAGGAAGCCGAACCACCGCTCCACCTGGTTGATCCACGAGGAACCGGTCGGGGTGAAGTGCATCTGGAACCGCGGGTGTTTGACCAGCCATGCCTTGATCGCGGGAGTCTTGTGCGTGCCGTAGTTGTCCACGATCAGGTGGACCTGCAGGTGCGCGGGCACCTCCTTGTCGATCCTGATCAGGAACTTCTTGAACTCCGCTGCCCGGTGCCGGCGGTGCAGGGCACTGATGACCTCGCCGGTGGCGACATCGAACGCCGCGAACAAGGTGGTCAGCCCGTTGCGGACGTAGTCGTGGGTGCGGCGTTCGGGCATGCCCGGCATTATCGGCAGGACCGGCTGGGACCGGTCCAGGGCCTGGATCTGCGACTTCTCGTCCACCGAGAGGACCACCGCGCCCTCGGGCGGGTTGAAGTACAGGCCGACGACGTCATAGACCTTCTCCACGAACAACGGGTCCGTCGACAGCTTGAACGTGTCGGTCAGATGCGGCTTGAGCTGGAACTTCCGCCAGATCCGGCCGACGGTAGACTTCGACAGGCCGCTGCGGTCCGCCATCGACTTGCGCGACCAGTGAGTGGCGTTCTTCGGGATCTCCTCCAGCGTCGTGACCACGACCGCCTCCACCTGATCGACGCTGATGGTGGGCGGCCGGCCCGGCCGGGGCTCGTCGACCAGCCCGTCCAGCCGGTCGGCGAGGAACCGTCGCCGCCACTTGCGGACCGTGTCCGCGGCCACCCGCAGATCCCGGGCGACCGCAACGATCGGCGGCACCTCCGGCCCCGCGCACGCCAGCACAATCCGTGCGCGCAGGGCCAGCGCCTGGGCCGACGTCGCCCGACGCGTCCACCGCTCCAATACAGCCCGCTCATCAGCAGAGAGCAGCAACGGCTCCAGCTTCGGACCCCGACGAGGAATAGACGCACCAGCAGCAGAAGTCACACAACAACTAACGATCAACTACTGGCGCAGGACACTAG
>NZ_JANAVP010000076.1 GCF_024213665.1 Streptomyces sp. A3M-1-3 | reverse complement strand
CAATACCGGTGACTTTGGGCTTGTCGGGTCGTTAGGGGAGGTGTGCCAAGGCCCGGACAGGTGAAGTCATCGGTGGTTGATCGGTTCTCGGATCGGATCGCGCTCGGGGTGCTCACGCGTGCGTTTCCGCCGGAGTTGGTTGATGAGGTGGTTGCGGAGTGCGGGCGGGTCGAGCAGCGTCGCCGGCTGCTGCCTGCGCGGGTGGTGGTCTACTTCGTGCTCGCGATGTGCCTGTTCTCGGGGCAGGGCTATGAAGAGGTCGCACGGCTGTTGACCTGCGGGCTTGAGCATGACCGGCGGTCGGAGGGGACGTGGCGGGTGCCGTCGACGGCAGCCATCGGCCGGGCCCGGCTGCGGCTGGGCCCTGAACCGCTCAAGGCACTGTTCGAGCGGGTGTGCCGGCCGGTGGCCACCGAGGCGACGGCCGGGGCCTGGTATCGCCGGTGGCGGCTGGTCGCGGTGGACGGCACCACCTTCGACCTGCCCGACACCGACGCCAATGACGCCTTCTTCGGCCGTCCGGGATCCTCGCGTGGCCAGCGCCGCGGCGCGTTCCCGCAGGCGAGGGTGGCAGCGGTGGTCGAGTGCGGCACTCATGCGGTCTTCGCTGCCGAGGTCGGCCCGCTGGCCGAGCATGAAACGGTCCTGGCCCGGCGGCTGTTCGGTCGTCTGACCGCTGGGATGCTGCTGCTGGCCGACCGGGGTTTCGTCGGGTTCGACCTGTGGCGGGCCGCCACCACGACCGGCGCCGACCTGCTGTGGCGAGTGAGGAACAGTGCAGTCCTGCCCATGGTCAAGACCCTGGGCGACGGCTCATACCTGTCCGAGATCGTCGCCGCCCGGGACAAGAACCGCCGCGCCGACCCGATCCGGGTCCGCGTCATCGAGTACACCGTCGGCTCTGGAGACGACGGCACCGTTTACCGGCTGGTGACGACAATCCTCGCCCCTGCGGCTGCCCCGGCGGCCGAACTGGCTGCGCTGTATACCCAGCGGTGGGAGATCGAGACCGCACTGGACGAGATCAAGACCCATCAGGGCGGGCCCCGGCTCGTTCTGCGCTCCCAGCACCCACGCGGGGTCGAGCAGGAGATCTACGCGTTCTTGCTGGTCCACCACGCCCTGCGGGACCTGATGCATCACGCCGCACGAGATGAAGGCTGTGATCCGGACCGGATCTCCTTCATCCGGACCCTGCGCGTCGTC
>NZ_JANAVP010000075.1 GCF_024213665.1 Streptomyces sp. A3M-1-3 | reverse complement strand
TCATCCTCGATGAGGGTGAGGTCGAAGACGATCTGGTGCGGGACATAGTTGAGGTACTGACCTCGCTCTGTGCCCGTCTGTACGGCCGCCGCTCCGCGAAGAACCGAGCGAAGAAGGCCCTGGAAGCTGCGGCAGCCGATGAGTGAGCCGAAGAAGATCAGGGCGATTGACCCGCCGTTTGTTGCCCTGGGGCCGTCCGGCGTGGCGATACGTGACCGGCTCAAGTGCCTCACTGCGCAGGATGAGAATGTGTTGCGGCTGGTTGGCGCGCATCTCGGGGCACTGGCGTCGCGTGATCTCAAGGTTCGGTGCGCGGACGGCAACGACCACTCCACGGATAGGTGGGCAGTCCGTAAGCGAGAGCTGACCGGGGTGTCGTCGTCGCGCTGGGCGGGGGCGATCACCAAGGCCACGCATGATCAGTGGGCGTTGTCGCGGCGTTGCCGGCTTGCCCACATCAACAATCTCGAAGCCGGTGTCCGCACGATCGCGCACCGCCTGTCCCTGCCTGTCGGGGAGAAGGGCTCCAAGCAGGCTCCGGGCGGCTACCGCAGCAAGTCCGAGTGGTTCCAGAAGACCCGGCGTCTGCACGTGCTGCAGGACCGGCTGGAGCGTGAGCGAGCCGACCGTGAGCAGGGCCGAGTACGGGTAGCACGTGGCGGTAAACGCCTGCTCAACACGCGTCACAACCTCACCAAAGCGCAGCTCACCGAACCCGAGTGGCGTCAGCGCTGGGAGGCCGAGCGGTGGTTCCTCGCCGCCGATGGCGAATCGGGGAAGCGGTACGGCAACGAGACCATTCGCGTCACGCCCGAAGGCGAGGTCAGCATCAAACTGCCCGCCTCTCTCGCCGAACTGGCGAACGCGAAGCACGGCCGGTACGTCTTCGCCGCAACGGTGCGGTTCCCGCACCGGGGCACTGAATGGCGGGACCGGATCGAGACGAACCGGGCCGTGGCCTACCGCATTCAACTGGATGTCCAGCGCGGACGCTGGTACCTCACCGCCTCCTGGCAGTACCAGCCCACCAAGACCATCCCCCTCGATACCGCCCTGGCCGACGGCGTGATCGGCGTGGACACCAACGCCGATCACATCGCGGCCTGGCGACTGGACATCCACGGCAACCCGACCGGCCAGCCGCGCCGCTTCTTCTACGACCTGTCCGGCACCGCCGACCACCGCGACGCCCAAGTCCGCCACGCCCTGTCCAGGT
>NZ_JANAVP010000074.1 GCF_024213665.1 Streptomyces sp. A3M-1-3 | reverse complement strand
TGAGCGGTGTGCATCGTGAAGTTGCAGGTCATGGGTCTGGTGTGCGCGAGGTTCGGGATACTCGCACTGGTCGTGGGCGGATGACCTCGGCGAAGATCGTCGGTCACCTGGAAACTTCGCGGTTCGTCAGGACCAGTAGGGCCCTCACCAGGGCGGTCACCCATGCCGGGTTGGTTCGTACCTTGCCGAGGACGCGCCAGTTCTTCAGGTGGGCGAACCCGTGCTCGACCGGCGCCCGGACCGCTGCCAGGGCCTTGTCGGACAGTTTCTGCCCCCGCGTGAGCGGCCGGTTCCGGGCGGCCTTGTAGCCGGTGATCACCGCCGGGTCGGCATCGGGATCACTGTCGTCGAGTCCGACGAATCCCAGGTCGGCGATCGCGCCGAGCCCGGCCGCCCGCAGCTTGTCGGTGAGCCGGTCGTGGCGGCAGGCGGTGATCTCCGAGGTCCGGCCGGGCCGGGCCGCGGAGACCCAGAGCAGTCGGCCCCGGTCATCGGTGAGAGCGATCACGAGCAGACCATGGCATTTACTCTTGCCGGAGTAGTTCTTCCGGTTCTCCTTGCCGGTGCGCCGCCGGGTGCGGATCAGCGTGCCGTCCAGCAGTACGATCCCGCCACCCTTCCGGGCGGTCTTCTTCAGGACCCGGTCCAGGCGCGGGGCGCGCGTGGCGAGCAGGCCGACGACTTCCCTGACCCACCGGGTCAGGGTGGTGCGGTGTATCCCGTTGCCGCCGGCCAGGTCGCCCGGCCGCTGGTCACAGCGCAGTACCGCCAGCACGAGGGTGGCGATCCGCCCCGGAGGCAGGGCCCGCCACCGTGAGCCGATCCTCTTCAGATGGCCGCGTATCAGGTCGGCGAGCCAGTTCAGGGTGGCACTCGACAGCGGCAGGCGGGCAGTGTAGACAAGGCCGTCAGGGCCCTCGACGGTGTCGTTGTTTTTCTTCACACCAAACTCAACTGCCGCCGGGGGCCCGCCGGTTACGGCCCGCGGGAGCCCACCTCCCGTGCGGTCACGAGCGTGCGGTGAACCTGCCGTCGGGCCGTTTGTGCAGCCGGCCACGGTCGGCGAGCTTGGTCATCTTCGCCCGCAACGGCTCCAGCTTCCCGCGCACCGCTACGTCCAGGCCCGGTTCCTCGCCGACACCCCTTACCTGCACCGGGCCATCGGCCCTGCGCACGATCGCCAGGATCTTGCGGTAATCACCGGGCAGGGCTGCCTCGTCGGGATTCTCGCCACGGTGCGGGATCAGCAGCACCGCCCGCCCCGCCACCTGGGCAGACGCCGGAACTGCGGCCGCGGCGGCCTCCGTAGCGGCCCAGTCCTGTTCGGCCAGCCGGTTCAGCACCCGCTCGGCGATGACCAACTCCTCCCGCTCGGCCTGGACCTCCCGCAATTGCTTGGCCAGCTTCTCGGCCAGCGTGTCCAGTTCACCCCGGCGAGCCGTGATCCGCTCCAGCTCCCGCATCCCCGCGTCCTCCCCGTACTCTCCCGGCGCACCGGCCCGGCCACGGAT
>NZ_JANAVP010000073.1 GCF_024213665.1 Streptomyces sp. A3M-1-3 | reverse complement strand
GGCACGCCGGGTGCGGGAAGAGGCCCGAAGAAACGGCTCGATCGAAAGACGAGACCGCGCTTCGGGCCTACTTCACCACCGGCTCTTCTCCCACATCACCATGAACTGGCGAGGCCGCCCGCTGACCAGCCACGAAGTCATCGTCCAGTCCATCGCCGCGACCGCCACCCGCACCGGACTGCGCGTGCACGCCGAACTCGACACGAGCACCTACCCAACCGGAGTACAGATCGGTGACGCGGAGATGGCAGCCCTGCCACTGACCCGGCATGCCTTCCACGGCGACTGGGACTACGCCCTGCACCCCCAGTCCAACCCTGCCATCCCGGTCGCCCGGGCCCCACAGACACCGGCGCCGGAGTGGGACCAGGCCCTGCTGACCGACCCCACGCTGACTGGCATGTCCCGGCAGCAGCTGAGGGACCTCACACAGAGTTTGGACCCGGACGGTGATGGCCGGCGCGGCCGCCCGCCCCGGCTCGCCTTCCCCGATCAGGTCCTGGCCACAGTCCTCCACCTGCGAGTGGCCCTGGCCGCGGAACCCCTCGCCGTGCTTTTCGGCAGTAGCCGCACGGCCTGCTGAAGATCAGGAGACTGCTCGAGGCACACGGCACCGTCATCCCACCCGCGACCACCCCACCCGCTGCCCTCGCACCCCTCCAGGCCCGGATCCTCGCCCAGAGCAGCGATCCCAACAGCAAGATCAAGACGACGTGTTAATGACCTGCAAACCCTTAGCCACGTCAGAGTGGGAGCGTTATGCCCAGCTCCTGCATGGCCAAGGAGGGCGGGCCGCCTTCGGAGCATTCGGTCTTACGGCCCTTGCTGCCTGCGGCGAGTGTGCGGGGGTCGACGGCTTCGGCCGGGGCGCCGGTGGCGTAGAGGCCTCCGGGGTCGGTGTCGCGGTCGTGGGGCAGCAGCCAGAACACTCGGCGCCGGAAGGTGCCGGAGGTCCTCGACGGCTTGGCCATCTGGCCGAGCTGGGCGTAGCCGACCATGCGTCCGGCGCGGTGGTAGGCGGGCTTGCCACGGCGGGTGGCCAGCCGGTCCAGGCTCTGGCGCACGTAGTCGAGGGCGGTGATGTCCTCGAGCCACACGAGGTCGGCTTCGTGGCTGATCTCGTCCTCGGTGATCAGGGAGCTCATGGGGTCTCCTTGTCGGCGAGCAGGCCGATGCCCGGATAGTACTTCCGCGAATTGGACAGGATCATCTCCTTTGGCGACGCCAGCCCGATCAGCTCACGGGCCCGCGCGGCGAAAGCGCGGGAGGAGACAGCCGACGCGCCTTCACTTTGGCACCAGGCCCGGTATGCGGCGTAGAGGCGGGCCTGCTCCGACCTGTAGTCCGGGTTGACGGCGCAGCACTCTTCGAGGAAGCGGCCGGTGTGGTCTTCGGTTTCGGCGTAGGCGACGGTGGCAATGCGTACGCGTTCGGGACCAGTGAGGTCCTTGTCGCCGCGGAGGTAGCGGCGGGCGCCGTCGATCATCCAGTTGAGGATACCGGGGCCTTCTTCCGTGACAAGCACGTCGGCCAGGTT
>NZ_JANAVP010000072.1 GCF_024213665.1 Streptomyces sp. A3M-1-3 | reverse complement strand
CTAGGGTCTGTTGCGAAAGTGCTGGTCGCAGAAGTGCGTTGTCGGTCGTGTTGTGCTTGCATACCCCGGTGAATCGACAGGGTGCTCCCATTGCTGAGGAAACATCGACCTGCCGTGTCCGGGGGCGCGATGCGTCTGATCTCGACGGATGCGTCCGTGTGCTCGCCGAGGTCCATGACGGTGATGGCTATCCGGTGAACTGGCCTGACCGTCCCAGCGAGTGGTTGACGCAGCCTTCCCTGCTCGCGGCCTGGGTGGCGGAACTGGACGGACACGTAGTCGGTCACATCGGTCTGTCCCGCAGTGGGGCGGGAGATGTGGCACCGGCCCTGTGGAGCCACCGGGAGGGTGTGCCCGTCGAGAGTGCCGCTGTGATCAGCCGCTTGTTCGTCTCACCCGCAGCTCGCGGCCGCGGAATCGGGGCTCTGCTGATGGCGCGGGCCGTCCAGGACGCGCAAGAGCGTGCTCTGCATCCGGTCCTCGACGTCCTGGCCTCCGACACGTCGGCAGCAGCCCTGTACGAACGCCTGGACTGGAGCTTGCTGGCCACCGTCGACCAGCAGTGGAGTCCGACCCAGACGGTGACCGTCAATTGCTATGCCGCGCCTGCGTGACCAACCTGATCGCGACAGCTTCGTCACAGCCATTCGTTGATGGCTGCGACGAGCACGGTGGCTTCGTAGCGGACGGCGAGTTTGTCGTATCGCGTAGCGACTGCCCGATGGCGCTTGAGGCGATTGATCCCGCACTCGACCGCATGGCGTTCGCGGTAGTCGGTCTTGTCGAACTTCGGCGGCCGACCGCCGCGGGAGCCGAGCTTCTTGCGGTTGCGGATCTGGTCCTTTTTCTCTGGAATCGTGCAGCGGATCCCGAGTCTGCGCAGGTAGGCGCGGTTCTTCCGAGAGCCGTAAGCCTTGTCGGCGCGGACTCTGTCCGGGCGCCTACGCGGGCGCCCCGGGCCGATACGGGGCACCCGGATGTTCTCCAGGACCGGCTCGAACTGGGGTGAATCCCCGCGCTGACCGGCGGTGATCACGATGGACATGGGTTTCTGTGCCTGCTCGACCGCGAGGTGGAGTTTGGTGGTCAGGCCGCCGCGCGAGCGTCCGAGTCCGTGGTCGGCCGGCTCGGTGTCGATGCCGCCGGGCGGTTCCTTCTGGAGATCCCCTTTTTAGCCGCTCCGGCGGCGTGCTGGTGGGCCCGGCAGACGGTCGAGTCGACGCTCACGTCCCAGGTGATCAGGCTTTTCGCGTCGGCCTGGGCTTGCAGCTCGGTGAAGATGCGCTTCCACGTGCCGTTCCGCTGCCAGCGCCGGAACAGGTCGTAGACCCGGTCCCATGGGCCGTACCGCTCGGGTACGTCGCGCCACGGAGTCCCGGCCCGGGTCCGCCACCGTATCCCGTTAACCAGCTGCCGCCGCGTCCATATCGGCGGTCGCCCAGGCTTCTTCCTCCTGGGCAAGAGCGGTTCCAGCCGGGCCCACTGTTCGTCCGTCAGATCTGCACGCGCCACAACACAAGATCATTTCACAGGCGAGATCCACTTTCGCAACAGGCCCTAG
>NZ_JANAVP010000071.1 GCF_024213665.1 Streptomyces sp. A3M-1-3 | reverse complement strand
AGTACCGGTAGGCCACTGGCGAGGTTTCCGCTGCGCGGACCCTTTTCCAGTGGCCCCCGGCCCGAACCCGCCGTGCACCCTTTCGATGCAGCGGGCTCTCCAGTGACTGCTGCGTGTTGTTCACCCGGGTCACACATGGATGCCTCCGTGACAAGGCGGGCAGACCACGAGGGTTCTGCGCCGTTTCTTGAGCATCAGCTGCGCCCATGGGGACTGTTCTCCCTGGCCGCGTAGCTCGGCGAGCGAGCGAACGTGGTGTACCTGCACCTCAGTTCGCCTTTCGCAGAGTTCGCACCAACCGCGTTGGAGCCGGTCGATCAGTTGGCTGCCGCGCGGGCGGTTGCGGGGGGGTGGACATGGTGGACGGGAGATCGTCGAGGACGGCCGTCCGTTTCCGGGTGAGGGGAATGCCACCGAACCGTGCGATCAGTGGTTTCCTGCCTTCGCGTTCGATCCTGGCCTCGAAGCACCTGCGTGGTCCCTGGGGTGTCCTGATGGTTGTTTTGTAGCGATTGGCCATCGTGGTCACCCTCGACCGGTGCCGGGCGGCCAGGGTCTTGAGCATGGAGGTCAACATGACCCCCTTGAGCCGGTCGAGTCTCCAGACGTCGCCGGCCAGCAGGTAGTACTGAACGATGCCCCGGTATTGAGCTCCGTAGAGGCTGACGATGTCGAAGGGTGTGCAACTCGTCAGAGGGAGCAGATGCGTGGGTTTGCCACGGCGGAGGAACGGGGCGCATTTGGCCTTGATCACGCCCCTGGGCACGCGGAGTTGGATCTTCCCGTTGATGGAACGGAGACCGCGGTTGACGCGGCCACCCCGGGAGACCTTTTCGTCAGCGTGCTGGACCGTGATCTCGTAGCCGAGGAAGCGGGCCGCCTGGGTGCGGCCGTGCGTGATCAGCGTCTTGTCCTGGTTCAGTTCCAGCTTGAGGTCGTCGCGCAGGAATGTGGCCAGGCGCTCTTTGATCGCCTCGGCTTCGGCCTTGGGTCCGATGAACCCGAGGAGGTGATCGTCTGCGTAGCGGATGTAGCGCAACCGCCGGTAGCCCGGATCGTATGGATCACCGGCCGGATGGCGGCGCAACTCCTTGCGCCATTGGCGGACTTGAGCGGTCTCGGTTTTCTCCTTTCTGTATGCGAGCCGCTTCCGGGTAGCCCCGATTGTATTCTCCAGCTCTCTGTAAGCCGGATTCTTTCGTCGGGTTGCCCCTCGGGTGTATTCCGGTATGAGAACAGTCTCAACAAACGTGTCCAGCCGGTCCATGTAGAGGTTGGACAGGAGAGGAGAGAGTACGCCACCTTGCGGGGAGCCCGACAATGTGGCATGCCATTTCCAGTCCTCCAGGTATCCCGCCTTCAGCATCTGTCGGATGAGGCGGAGGAACCGGTTGTCGTGGATCTTCTCCGACATGATCGACAGCAGGACCTCATGGTCGAGCGAGCCGAAGCAGTCGGAGATGTCTCCTTCGATAAACCAGGTTGTCCCGGTCCAGTTGTGTGTCACCTCGGACAGCGCCGTGTGACAGCCCCGGCCGGGGCGGAAACCGTGAGAGCGGCCGGAGAATCGTGGCT
>NZ_JANAVP010000070.1 GCF_024213665.1 Streptomyces sp. A3M-1-3 | reverse complement strand
TGGAACAAGATCGAGGTGCGCCACGAGGCGCCACTGTTACCGGGCAGGGGTGCAAGACCCCTGCCGCCGGGCTGTCGCAGCAGACCGGTGAAGCTGAGGGCAGCCGATCCGTGGAGACGCACGGGGAGGTAGGAGCAGCCCTGACAACGACGGGACGCGTCGGTACTTCCAGACGGCGCGGGTCCGGCAAGCAAGACGAGACGCCGTACGAGAGGAACCAGTGCCTGACGTCCCGTAAGTGTTCCACCGGCTCCAATCTGGAGGATCTGGGCCGGGTGCAGCGCACGCCGTCCGCTTGTCGGGCGGCGACTTCGAAGCCGGTCTTTCGATGCCGGTGAGGAGGCCACGTTGAATGCCTGCGGCGTAGGCGTGGCGATGCTGTCGGGGTAGAGCTGGGCGGCTCGCTCGTCGACCGGAGAGTGGTGAACGTGGGAAGCGTGCTGGTGCCGCCCTTCCCGTCTGGCAGCCAGCCAGGCGGAGGGCAGGCCCGTCGTCGGCTGACGGCGCCAGTGCGTGGCGGAGGCCCCGTAGTAGTCCGAGCGTACGAGAGGTGCGTACATGGCGAAGGGGGCCAGCAAGTCAGCGGCCGAAGTGCTGGAAGACCAGGAGGTTCTCGCCGGTGAATACCGACGAACTTGAGGCTGTCACGTATGTGGCGGAGCGACGGGTACTGGAGATTCAGACCAAGCTGCACCGTTGGGCTCGTGATGATCCTCATCGCAGGTTCGATGACCTGTTCAACCTCTGTGCCGATCCCGCGTTCCTGCTGGTCGCGTGGGATCGGGTGCGGGGTAACAAGGGTGCGAAGACCGCCGGGGTGGATGGCCGCACCGCGGCGTCCATCGTGGAGCGGACGGGCGTCGAGGAGTTCCTCGGCGGGCTGCGGGACAGCATCAAGGACCGTAGTTTCCGTCCGCTGCCGGTGCGGGAGCGGATGATCCCCAAGGCGGGCGGGAAGCTGCGCCGGCTGGGGATCGCCACGATCGCGGACCGGGTGGTGCAGGCATCCTTGAAGCTGGTGCTGGAGCCGATCTTCGAGACGGATTTCCTCCCGTGTTCCTACGGGTTCCGTCCGAACCGCCGGGCTCATGACGCGGTGGCCGAGGTGCGTTTCTTCACGTCCAAGTCGTATGAGTGGATCGTGGAGGGCGACATCAAGGCCTGCTTCGACGAGATTTCACACTCCGCACTGATGGACCGGGTGCGGAAGCGCGTCGGAGACAAACGTGTCCTGACCTTGGTGAAGGCGTTCCTGAAGGCGGGCGTCCTCGGTGAGGACCGGGTACTTCGGGAGACCACCGCCGGTACCCCACAGGGTTCGATTCTCTCGCCGTTGATGAGCAACGTGGCTCTGTCGGTCCTGGACGAGTACATCGCCCAGTCTCCGGGAGGCCCGAGGTCAACGCCCTGGGCGCGGACCAAGCGGCGTCGTCAAGGTCTCCCCAACTACCGGCTTACCCGGTACGCGGACGACTGGTGCCTGATGGTCAAGGGCACCAAGGACGACGCCGAAGCTCTGCGCGAGGAGATCGCGGAGGTGTTGTCCACGATGGGTTTGCGCCTGTCCGTGGAGAAGACCCTGATCACCCACATCGACGAGGGGCTGGACTTCCTCGGGTGGCACATCCAGCGCCACCGCCAACGCGGATCCAGCCGCAGCTACGTCTACACCTACCCCTCGCGCAAGGCCCTGACGGCCGCGATGGGCAAGGTGAAGGCGATCCGCCGCAGAACGGCCACCGGCCTGCCACTGGACGAACTGCTCATCCAGATCAACCGGATGCTGTTCGGCTGGTGCATGTACTTCCGCCCCGGGGTGTCCAGCGCGACCTTCCAGTACCTGAGTTCGTACACGTGGGCCCAGGTCATGAAGTGGCTGCGCCGTAAGCACCTCCGGATCAACAGGAAGGACCTCCGCCGTCTTTACTGCGCTGGGGGATGGTGGCCAGCAGGGGAGGAACGGACACTGTTCGATCCCGGCAAGGTACGCACAACGCGCTACCGATACCGGGGAACGGTCATCCCTTCCCCCTGGCCGACCACCAGATGAAGATCAACAGGGGCAGTAAGACGGGTCTTGTGGAGCGCCCGGTGCCATGAAAGTGGCACGCCGGGTGCGGGAAGAGGCCCGAAGAAACGGCTCGATCGAAAGACGAGACCGCGCTTCGGGCCTACTTCACC
>NZ_JANAVP010000006.1:60556-307120 GCF_024213665.1 Streptomyces sp. A3M-1-3 | reverse complement strand
CGTCGGCTCGATCAAGGCCCACCGGGCGTCGGACAGGTCGCTGGGGTACGGCTTCCGCTGGCTCACGGCCCAGCGTGGTCACGCTGGCGGCGGACGGTGAGGTTCCGCCACCAGTACGGCGTTTCTACCGCGTCTTCAAACCAGACGGACTTCGAGTCGCAGAAGCGAGCGAAACGGGCGGCCGGTCGGAGGGACCGCGAGGGGACGTAACTCATGTATCGAATGAACCTGGACGAAGCGGGGCACCGACGAAAGCCGCATATCGAAACGAAGCTACGTAAACGCCCTCTCAGAGGGCGGTTCGCCTCTCAGAGGACGAACCGCCCTCTCAGAGACAGATCCTCAGGTCTCTGCGGAACGCCCCGCAGATGACGATCGGCCGCCCCCATCGCGAGCAGCAGCCGATGGCCCTCCGCAGGTAGGACCAGGGTGTCTACAACGGCCTCGCGCATGATGTCGACAGTGTCCTTGACGCGGATGCCCTTGCGGCGTGCGTAGTGCCCCGCTTCCCCGTCATCCGTGATCCAGACGGAGTCCGTGAACTCGCGGCGGTGCTCGATGACGACCAGCGTCTCCGCTTCGCCCAGGTGTTGCAGTGGACGTGAGGGCGAGCCGGCGAAAACCACTCGGCGTATGCGGTCCACCAGTGCGGTTTCGGCGGGGTCGTCGATCTCGATGGGGTCGCCGAGCCATCCGTCCGCGGTCACCTGGCGCAGGTGCGGCCAGTGCCGGGTGGACTGGTGGGCTTCGGCAGCGACCGCCTGTGTCCAGCGGCCGCGGCCGTCGAGGACCTTCTCGAGCAGACTCAGACGGTCGACGGCCGCTAAGTTGCACAGCACAGTATTGTCCGGAAACCAGCAGTGGCGCGTCATGGCTGGAAGACCAGGTCCCCTTCGTCAGCATGGGCCGGGGCCGGTGCGGGATCCTCCGGCTCGGGCTCGATCGCCGCCCGGATATCGTCGACAGCCATGCCCGTATAGGCAGCGAGCGGGCGGAGGGTGGTCTCTCCGGCAACGTAGCCGTCGTACAGCGCCTGGATCGGCCGGAAGGGCAGCCGCATGGCCTGTGACCAGGCCGTGCGGGCGGCGAGGACGTCGCTGTGTCCCGTCAGCAGGTGACAGGTCTCTGTGGTGACTCCGCGCAGCCGGCTTCTCGTCCCGGCATCGATGAAGCCCAGCTGCGACAACCGCGCGGCAAGAGCGCTCGGCGATACCTTGAAGCGCACGACCAGTGACCAGAGCTCTTCGTCCGTGAGGGTGTGCCCCCGTACGGCGGCGCTGAGCTCGGGCCGAGGCATCAAGAGATTCGCGGCGAACACATTGGCACGCACCTCGGTCAGATCCTTCTGACGCCCCGGCGCCAGCTGGGACTCCGTGAGCAGGTCCTGGGCGTCCCGAGCGAGGATGTGACCCAGTTCGTGGGCGAGAGTGAAGCGCTGGCGAGTCGGGACCGGCGTCTGGCTGGTCATGATGAGCCGGAACCCATCGGCCTGCCAGGCGGCACCGTCGACCCCGTCAGGCAGGCTGATCTTGGCGACGTCGACGCCGAAGACATGCTCCAGGGCGTCGACGAGTTCGGATGTCTCCAGGTCGCCGACGGCCGGCACTCCATTGGCGGCGAGTCGCTCGAGGGCATCCTCGGCGAGCGCCGCACCCTGGTCGACATAGCGCCCCGTGTCGGTCCGTACGCAGGGGAGTTCCGGCAGTTCAGACGCTCGTCCGAGGGCGTCCAGCACTTCGTGGGCGGTGGTGAACCGCTCGAGGAGATCCCTGAGTCTGTCCCGACCACCCTCGTCGACCGTAGCGCCACTGGTGCGGGCCGCGAATACAGGGCGGAGGGGCTCACGCCCGGTCAACAGCCAGTCCACCGTGGTCTCGCCGCACTCCGCGATCCGGGCCAGATCGAGCGACGTGAACCGCCGGACACCGCTGAGCGACTTCGACAGTTTGTCGGGGGTGAGCCCTATGTTCTTGGCGAATGCTGACTGCGGGACTGCGGCTGCGTCCATGACTTTGCGTACACGGTCGATCACAGTCATTCTCATGAGGCCAGCCTATGGAAGTGATGCGAAATTCGCAACGCCGTAGGCCCACGCTCCCGCGCTTGGGCGGCTTACCCGCCCCGGCGACGCCGCAGCGGTCGCCTCGGAGTCGCCGAAAATGCGGGACTGCTGAGTCAGCCGCCGCCTTCGATGCGCCTGAAACTGGCCGACTGCGAGCCGGTCTCCTTTGGGCGAGCGCAGCTTCACGGAAGGCTGCGGGCTGAGCATTCACGGTCTCGCGCCCTTCCGTGAGGGCGTCCCGCTGCGGGACCACGTGGACCGGCTGTCCGTCTTCCCGGCGCCGCCACCTGGAGCGTCCGGATGCGACAGCTTCCCTCCCGCTTCCGCGCGGCGACGCTGTTGCCTCACCACTGGTCGCGCGCTTGCTCGAACTCGCCAGTCGAAGTCGGGCAACTGTTCGCAGTCGCCGTCGGCCTGGGTGCCCGTGACGCCGCCTCAGGATCTGACCGTCCGGGGCAGCCTCATCTTGTCGGTGCGCAGTAACTATGACGTCCGTGGCTCACCGGACCCGCCAGACGAACTCACCCTGGCTGTCGGAGCGGCGGCTGTGCACACCGTGTTCCCAGCGATGCTGTCCTCGCAGCAGAACCGTGATGACGACGTGGGCATCGGGGTCGACGACGCATGTGCAGTCCTTACGTTGGAGGACGCGCCGCCCAGGCGGATGAGCAGGACCGCCGCCGTACGTCTGCTCCGGGGAGATGACGCACTGCAGCACGTCGGTCTCGCTGAAACCCAGTTCCTCCGCCCGGCTACGGGCGTGCGCACTCAGGCGGACGCCGGCACGCTCTCTCTGTCGGGTCAGCGCTCTCTCCCGACGGGCAACCTGCCGCACGCCGCTCATGACGCATCACCATTCAGCAGCGTTTCGATTCTGCCCTTTCCCCAGCCGCCGTCGCGTGTGCTGGATGGCACCGCCTCTGCGTTGAGCCTGTGGGCGATCTCTCTGTAGTTGAACAGCTGGTCCTGTAGCTGCAGAGCTCTCGCCCGTGCGTGATCGCGTGTTCGGTGGCTCTCGAGCACAGTTGCCTTGTCGTACCAACGTAAGGCAGTGAACAGGCGGGTCCCCTGGCGCAGAACCCCGTCCTCGGATGGATCGTTGAACCCGGCCCGCACTGGGCGGGCGTCCTCGAGCACCTTCACCCCGAACCGCTCGGCAAGGGCGTAGACAATCTGTCGCTCGACATCGTCGGCGAAGAGATCGGCGTCCAGGACATACAAGGCACGCACAGCGTGAAAGTCGCATATAAGCCGCAGCAGTTGCGGCAGCCCTCGGTCCCCGCGCTCCGCTGTGGCCGAGCCACCGCACACGAATCCGTGCTCCTGTGCAAGCTGTTGGGCGCGCTGCGTGTGATCAGTAGCCGGATCCAGCCCGTACACAACCATGGCCGGCGGCAACTCGAAGAGACTGGCAGATCGGCCCCAACGACGGATGTCATCACCTTGGACAGTTCGAGGCCCATCAGGGTCGAGGCTCCAGACGTGGAGCAGCCGATGAATGAACTGTCGGTTCAGGTGGTCGTCGAAGCCACGACCGGGGCGGAAGTAACCCGCGTCGGTGAGCACGCAGGCCGCAGCGGGCATCGACAACCCGAAGCCGTGATGGAGCATGTGCGCCACGCGGGCGAGTTCGTTCTCATTCCAACTCGGCATCCCGACGTCACCGTCCTCCGTGCGTCTCGGGAGCAGAGTCGCCCGCTTCGTCGCCAACTCGGTTGCGAAGTCGTTCAGAGCTGGCTGCGCCTGCTGCGTGGCCATGGCATCCACGACAAGCTGCTTCTTGGCGGCTCGTACCTCCGCCTGTACCAACGCCCGCGTGACCTGGTCTTCAAAGTCCGCCCGCAGAGGCACGTAGAGAACGTCGGCCAGATCGGCACGCAGGGAGAACAGTGCCTCGTGCAATGCAGGGCGCTCATCAGCGCATGCGCGCCGCAGGGTATCCGCCTCGAAGCGCCAGAAGGACACACCTGAAGTGCCGTTCGTTGAGTACCCGACTCGGTACCCGACTGTCAGAGGGGACATGCCCACCTCCCAGAAAGATCCATCAACGTGGGAAGACCGTGGCAGTACTGAATGTCCGGCGCACCTCACATTATTGTCGGCAATTATTCTGGTGCGGACGGACAGAACACCGATTAGCCGTGGCCGGCAGGCAGCCGAGCGGATACGTCGGTTGGCAGGCGCACGACGGCACCGGGAGGACCAGATTTCCCACGGGATAGGAGTCGTGCTCAGTCGACGGCCAGGTGCTTACGCTTCGCCCCGCGAGCTGCTGTCAGGCCCTACCTGGCGATCCCTGCCCGCACCAATAGTGTCCCGAGCTTGCCAGCTTCCGGCGGTGCGAGCACGCGCGCGTCGATGTCCGTGAACCCGTGGCGCTTGAGCAGGTCGCGGACATCGAGATCGGCGCCGAGCTGAACGGTTTCGCCAGCGCCCACCGCCTGATCGTGACCGTCACCAACCTCACCACCAACCAGGTCATCGGCTCCCAGACCCTGGACATTCCCCTTACGCCCACCCACGCCGTCCGCCGCGAGCAGCTTCGCGCGGACTTCGCGAGCCTGGCGGCCAACGACGGGGACCTGCTGGTGGCCCGCTGCTCCTACAAGGTCACCGCAGGCGTCCACACCGACATCGCGCACGCCACCTCGGACTTGGCCATCGCCACGGCCTGACCCGGGCGGCGGCCCGCTTGGGGGGATTCCGGCGGAGGGAGGAGGTGATCAGGATGGATGTCGTCGTGAGCGTGTTCGTGCACGTCAGCACGTGGTGTTGCCACTGCTGGCCCTGCTGGTGGTAGAGAACGGAAAGGACTGTGCCCCCGAGAGCACCCATCGCCCTCGGGGGCACAGCCGCGCGTCCGGCCACCGGTCATTGGGACTCTAGTGACCAGGACCGACACGCAATCTGAGTGCCCCACGGCCCGATCTGTGGTGAGTGCACGCGGGATCGTCTTGAGCAGCATGATCCTTTGGCGTTTGGGCAGGCTGGCGATACTCCGTCCGTACTCGGAGCGGGAGTACGTCGTGGCTGCGAGGGCTGTCGGGTGCTGATCGTGGACTCGGATGTGCTGCTGGTGGAACGGCAGCTGCGGGATCGGCTGCTGACTTGTCCGTCATGCGGGGCGGTCCTGGCGCCGTGGGGACATAGCCAGCCCCGGGAGATCCGGGGTGATCTCGGGGCCCGGTTCCTTCTTCGGCCGCGCCGAACGCGTTGTTCGGGCTGCGGCGTCACGCACGTGTTGCTGGCGGAGGTGTTCTGGCCGCGGCGGGCGGATGCGGCCGTGGTGATCGGGGCCGGGCTGGAGATAGCCGCGTTGGTCATGGGGCACCGCCAGGTCGCCGCATATCTGGGGCGGGCCGAGGGCACGGTCCGCGGCTGGCTGCGGGCGTTCGCCGGGCGGGCGGAGGCCGTGCGCCGCCACTTCACCGTTGCTCTGGTCGCGCTCGCCGACGACCCGGTGGTGCCGGACGCGGCGCCTTCGACGCTCGCCGATGCCGTCTCGGCGGTCGCGGCCGCCCATCGGGCGGCCTCGGCGAGGTGGCCGGGGATGCTCACGGTGTCGCGGTGGGAGTTCGCCGGCCGGGCGATAGACGGCAGGGTTCTGACCTCGCCTTCTGCCGCTATTTGATCAACACGGGCCGCCCTTGGGCGGGATCGGGAGGTGCCGGGAGTCTTGATCGTGTCCGCCGGCGAAGCGGCGGGCTCTGTTCGAAACGCGAGGTGGGTTGCCTATGTCACCGAGTGAGGACGAGGACCCTCGCCGGGCGGAGCGGGCCCGGCAGGTGGGCCTGTTCCGCTACGGCCTGATCCAGGACCTGATCGACACGAAGCTCACGACACGCCAGCGCGGGAAACTCGCCCGAGAGTTGGCATCGAGGGAGCACACCGACCCGTTCGGCCGGCAGGTGCGGGTGCCGCGCTACGGTCCGAAGCATGGTCCAAGACGGCGTTGCACGCGCCGATCTCGTCGAAGGCGCGCTGGGCCGTGCGTATCGCCAGCTCGATCACCTCTCCCGGCTCGCCTTCCAGCAGCCGGGCGTAGCTGCGGATGCCTCTCACATAGGAGGCGGCGAGATCCAGCGGGTCTCTCCCATCGTCCTCCGGCTCCGGGTTCTCCCACTCGCCGACGAAGTCCGCTCCGGTCGATTTCACAGCTGTTCCCCCACCCCTTGCTGCTGCTTGGTGACATGCCACAACTGATCTTGGTGGACGTGTGCGCGGTCGGTCAAAGGCTCAGCTGCCTGCAAACCAACGCCGACCCGAGCAGCAGGCCACGCACACGGGACTACACAGGTCGGCCAAGGCGGCTCGCTGTCCCCGGCCTGTGGTCCTGGGCGTCGCTGCATCACGGCCGGGGGTCCGACGGTGTGACTCAGCGGAGCCTGGACATGCTGGCGAGTTGCGTACACGGATTCGAATCTTGAATTCTCGGAAGTCTGTTGACGACGCTAACAAGTGTGCGCCATGCTCGGTCAGGCAACTGCGTGCAATGACTGGTATGCCGCTCTCAACTGCCCCACCCAGCACAGGAGTCCGAACCATGACCCACGATGCACAGCCCGCCCCCGCATCCCTGCGCGACCTGCTGCTCGGCCGGCTGCCGGAGTCCGGGCTGGCAGCAGATGCGCAGGAATTACTCCGCGACCTGTTGCCCGACGCCCAGGCCAGGAGCGATGGCCGGGGCCACCCCCTGTTTCTGCGATCCATCTCGGCCGCCGGCTGGCGCGGCATCGGGCCCGCCACCACGCTCGAACTCCGGCCCGAACCCGGCCTGACGGTGATTGCCGGCCGTAACGGCTCCGGAAAGTCGAGCTTCGCCGAAGCCGCAGAGATGGCGCTGACCGGGGACAACTTCCGGTGGCAGGGGCGCACCCAGATCTGGAAGCAGGGCTGGCGTAATCTGCACGACCACACGGACCCGCAGGTTGCCGTCGCGCTGTCCTACGGCGACGGGAGCGAGCCAGTCACCCTGCGCCGCAGCTGGACCGGCACCGGTGTGGACGACTCCCGCACGGTGGTCGAGGGAGCTGCAGCGGAGCTGCACGAGATCGTCGGCTCGGAGGAGCTGTCGCTCTACCGGCCGTTCCTCCCCTACAGCGAACTCGGCGCGATGATCAACGGGCCACTGACCGCCCTGCATGACGCGCTCTCCCAGATCCTCGGCCTGGAACTGCTCGGTGATATCGACAAGCAGGCACGCGCCCTTGCCAAGGCCCTCACCGACACCGTCGCGGCCGCCACCGAACTCACCGGCACTGTCGCCCGGGAGCTGTCCGAGCTCGACGATCCGCGGGCCGCGGAGGCGGTCGCGGCACTCGGCGGACGCCGGCCCGACCTCGACCGGGTGCGCGCGCTTCTCAAGGACCACACCGTTGCCGACGACAGCGCGCTCGCCCGCCTGCGACGGCTCGCCGGTCTGGAGGCCCCCGACCGGCGGACCGTCAGCGCTGCCGTGACGCGGCTCCGCAAGGCCGCCGCCGACGCCGAGGACGCGCGGTACAGCTCGGCCGAGGACGCGAGGCGACTGATCGGGCTGCTGGAAAACGCCCTGGACCATCGTCGCCGCCACCCCGACTCCGCCGACTGCCCCGTCTGCGGTGGCGTTAACCGTCTCGACCGGGCCTGGGCTGAGGGAGCCCGGGAGCAGGTCGAACGGCTCCAGATCCAGGCGGCCGAGGCGCAAGCCGCACGCCGGGAACTGGCCGCTGCCGTCCGGGACGTCCACGACCTGGTGCAGCCTGTTCCGGCCTGGCTACAGGCTGACGAGCCTTCGCTCGCCGCCCTCTGGCGTGACTGGGCCGCGTGCCGTGCCGTCGTTGAGCCCCGGGAACTGGCGGACCGGGTCGAGCGGGCCGAGGCCGTTCTCGGCGACGCCTGCCACCAGTTGCGCGAGGACTCCGCACAGCGGCTCGCCGACCAGGACGGGCGCTGGCAGACCGTGGCCGGGCGCCTCAGCGAATGGCTGCGACAGGCCGAGGCCGCCGAGCAGGCGCAGCCCCGCATCCGGCAGATCAAGGCTGTCCGGGCGTGGCTGAGGAAGACGACCGACGAACTGCGCGACGAGCGGCTCAGGCCCATCGCCGACCAGTCGCAGGCGGTGTGGAAGCTGCTGTGCGAGCGCAGCAGTGTCGCGCTCGGCTCGATCAGCCTTGCGGGCGCCGCCAACCAGCGCAAGGTCGTGCTCGACGTTTCCGTGGACGCCATGGAAGCGCCTGCGTTCGGTGTCATGAGCCAGGGCGAACTGCACTCGCTGGCGCTGTCCCTGTTCATCCCGCGCGCCACGCACCAGGGCAGCCCGTTCAAGTTCTTGGTGATCGACGACCCGGTCCAGTCCATGGACCCGGAGAAGGTCGACGGCCTGGCCAAGGTTCTCGACATCTACGCACAGCATCGGCAGGTTGTCGTCTTCACCCACGACACCCGGCTCGAGGAGTCCATCGGCCGTCTCGGCATCAAGGCAACGGTCAAGCGGGTGTCCCGGCAGACCGACTCGGTCGTCGACGTCGTCCCGGTCAGTGACCCGGTGAGCCAGGCGCTGGAAGAGGCGCGAGCCATCGCCCTGGACACGAACCTGCCGCAGGAGGTTGCCGACAGGGTGCTGCCCGCGATGTGCCGAGTGGCTCTGGAGGCGGCCTATCTGGACGCCGCCCGGAACACACTGCGCAAGGCCGGGCTCGGTGAGCGCGCCGTTGCGGAGTTGATCGCGAAGGCGGGGCCTCTCATCGGACTTGTGGCGCTTGCCTTGTCGGTGGAGCCCGGCACCGTCCTCGACTCCATCGCAAGCGACCACGGCCCCTGGGCCAAGGAACTGATCAGGCAGTGCAACGAAGCCTCGCACCAGGCCGGCATGCCCGTCGGCGACCGCAAGGAACTGGTCCGGCGCACCGAGCGGCTCGTGAAGGCGGTGCAGGCCCGGTGACTCTCCCCACCAGCGGCCTTCTCGCCGCCGCCGACCGGCTGCTCAGCCCGCCGCCGGACATCACCCACACCCTCACCCCCGGCCTGCGGGCCCGCGCCGCCGCGGTCCTGCTCCGGCTTGCGCTGGACGAGACACTCGACGGTTTCTGGCGCGGCGTCAGCCCGAACATGACCCGCAACGGACGCAGCAGGATGCTCAGCCTGCAGTGGTACGTCAGGCCGTCCGTCGCCCGGCAGTGGTACGCCGTCTGGTCCGCCCTCAGCGCCGCCTGCCACCACCACACCTACGAGCTGCCCCCCACTCCCGCCGAGGTACGTGCCTGGCATCAGGACGTGACCGAGCTGCTGAACGTCCTGCCCTCAGCCAGGCTCTGATCCGGGCCAGGCTGCCGCCGTCAACGCGAGGAACCACGCCATGAACACCCGCCGCTACCGCATGGTGGTCACCAGCGGACTCGACTACGTCAAGACGGGTGCCCAGCTCGGTGACCAGCTACGCCGGTGGCTGAGTGAGCCACCGAAGGCCTACGCCATCGACGCCTTCGCCGAGGGGCGCAACGAAATAGCCCATGGCGTGACCCTCGACCACGACTCGACGACAGGCGTCGCAGGCGCATACAGGCGATGGCGGCTGCTGGATACGGCCCCCAACGGCATCTGGCAGCCCACGATCCCTGGCCCGGCAGGCGGGAGACCGGCCGCTCTATCGGTCCGTCACGTGACCAATACGCTCACGTGACGGACCGGTCTCCGTGGCCAGTGTCGGTTGTCGGATCCCCGCGGATAGGGTCGCAGAGCGTAGTTGTCGAAGGGGGCGTCGCGCGGCGCCCGGCCGAGGAGTGAGTGTGAGCGACGAGCACGGGCGCCAGCCAGAGCCTGCCGAGTATCCGGAGTTCCTGTTGCGTCTGCCGGGCGGGGGGCCGCTGGCCAGGGGACGGCTGCTGGCGGAGAAAGGGACGAATGGGAGCCAGAAGTTCGTCGTCCTCGCGGCGTCTCCGGTCCGGACCGAGGTGGTGCCTTCGTTCCCGCTCCGTATGCCGTCATCCCACCGTCTCAGGCAGGAGTTGATCGAAGAGGGGGCGATCCGCGAGTCGACGACCTGGCCGGGCCGGCTGGAGACGGTCCGGGACATCGAGTGCAATTCGCCGTCGGCCGCGGCCGAGATCCTGGTGGGGCGCAGTGCCAACGGATGGGTGGAGTGGAAGACCGCCGACGGGCATCCGCTGGCTGACTTCCTCAACAACGTGGGGTGGGGACCCAACCGAGCCTGGCTCGTGCGCGGCTCCAACGTCTCCGGCCTCGACCTCGTGCAGCGGATGTGGCTTCCCGAGCAGCGGATCTCTGTCGCCGCCTCCAGACTGCGGCAAGGCGTCGAGCAGGGGGTCACCAAGGACCAGTTGCGGTCCTTGGTCGAGGAAGACTACGCGTCGGCGGCCACGTACAACCAGAAGCTGGAGCTGGTCGAGGAACTGCATGCTTTCCTGTCCCGGATGAAGCCCGGCGACACGGTGTGCACTATCTCGGGCGGACGGCTCTACGTCGGTGAGGTCACCGGTTCCGCCGAGCAGACCGTCTCGGACGGAGGCCGGTCCAATCTGGGGCGGCCCGTCGAGTGGCAGGACGGCGGATATCCGTACGACGAGCTCCCCGAGGAGCTTCAGCAGAAGCTGTCCATACAGCACGACATGGTGGACCTGAGCGTGGTCAAGACACTTCTCGACGGCCTTGGCTTGTCCGATGCGGAACTCGCCGCGGAGGCCGAGGCAGCCGTCGAAGGCGACGCGAGCGCCGAGATCGCCGCGATCACCGAGCGCCGCCGCGAGCTCGAACTGCCCCAGCCGGGCCCGGAACTGGCCGCCGAACTCCTCGTCCACGACGTCGCGTGGCTGCCTGAGCTGCGCGACCTGCTCTGGGACGAGCGGCAGCTCGTCCTGTACGGACCGCCCGGCACCGGTAAGACCTTCCTGGCGCTCGAACTCGCCACGTTCCTCGGCGGCGGCCCCGAGCAGGTCAAGCTCGTGCAGTTCCACCCCTCCTACTCCTACGAGGACTTCTTCGAGGGCTTCCGGCCCCGTGAGGACCCCGAGACCCGCGAGGTCGCCTTCCGGCTCACCGCGGGGCCGCTGCGTGAACTGGCCGACCTCGCGTCCCGCGAGGGCAACAGGCACATCCCGCACTTCCTGATCATCGACGAGATCAACCGGGCCAACCTGGCGAAGGTCTTCGGCGAGCTGTACTTCCTGCTCGAATACCGCAACAAGTCCGTGCGCCTCACCTACTCCGGAGACGACTTCGCGCTGCCACCCAACCTGTTCGTCATCGGCACCATGAACACCGCCGACCGTTCCATCGCCCTCGTCGACGCCGCCATGCGCCGACGCTTCGCGTTCGTCGAACTCTCGCCCCGGACCGAGCCGACCCGCGGACTGCTACGCCGCTGGCTCGCCGACAGAGAGCTGGACTCCGAGCCGGCGGACCTCCTCGACGCGCTCAACTCCCGGATCGAGGAGCCCGACTTCCGCATAGGACCCTCCTACCTCATGAAGAAGGGGGTCTACCGCCAGGGAGGGCTGGAACGCACGTGGCGCACCAAGATTCTTCCGCTGCTGGAGGAGCACCACTACGGCGATGGCATCGACGTCCAGGCCCGCTACGGTCTGGAAGCCCTCCGCAAGCTCGTGGCCACCCGTATGCAACGCTTCGCCGTGCAGCCCGGCGACCTCGTGTGGGGCGAACCGTCCGACGTCGGCGTCGACGACGCGTCGTGACGACCATCCACCTTGTCGAGCATGCCCCGCCGGTCCCGCGTCCTCTCCCGGACGTGGTCGGGCGGGCCCTCGCCGCCTCCCGCATCGTCGACGCCGCGCCCGACCCGTATCTCCCCGGCCACTGGCGGCTCCGCGCGGGCAGCAAGGTCGGCGCGGTTGCCCTGACGGTCCCCGGCGCGGGGACCGTTACCCTCCGGGTCACTCCGAAGGTGCCGATCGCCCGGCTGTTCTTCCTCCTGGGCTATGCACTCTCCCCGCACTCCGCCCCGTACGACGAGAGCGTCGACGTCGCCGAGCACACCGAGGTGCTGCCGGCTTTTGCCCACGCCTACGAACGGCAATTGGCGCGGGCACTCGCGCAAGGGCTGGTGCAGGGCTACCGGACCACCGAGGAGAGCGCCTTCGTCGTGCGCGGCCGCATCCGTGAGGCCGACCAGATACGGCGTCGATTCGGCGCCGCCCTCCCCGTCGAGATCGTGTACGACGAGTACACCACCGACATCGCGGAGAACCGCATTCTGTGCGCCGCCGTCGAACGGCTCCTGAGGCTGCCCGGCGTTCCCGGCGCCGTACGCCGCCGTTTGGCGCACCATCGGGCGCGTCTGGCGGACGTGACACCTCTCGTACGCGGGCACGCTCTGCCGATGTGGCGGCCCACCCGCCTCAATGCCCGCTACCACGGCGCGCTCCGCCTCGCCGAGACCGTGCTGCGCGGGGCATCGGCAGAGCACGACGAGGGGCAGCTGCGCATCGACGGCTTCCTGTTCGACATGAACAAGCTCTTCGAGGACTTCGTCTGCACGGCGCTGCGCGAGTCCCTCGCCCCGTACGGCGGCCGACCCGCGCTCCAAGCCCAAGGAATCCATCTGGACCAGGACGACGCCGTCCGTATGCGTCCCGATTTCGTCTGGTACGCCGACGACGGTCGGCCGCGCGCGGTCGCCGACGCCAAGTACAAGGCGGAGAAACACGAGGGATTCCCAGACGCCGACCTCTATCAGATGCTCGCCTACTGCACGGCGCTCGGCCTCCACGACGGGCATCTCATCTACGCCAAGGGCAACGCCCCGCACGCGGCCCACCGCATCCGCAACGCGGCCATCACGATTCACCAGCACGCCCTGGACCTCGACCAGCCGCCCCACCCGCTGCTCGCCGAGATCCGAAACCTCGCGGAGCGGCTCGCCTCCGTGCCGCCCGTATGATCAACGAGCCTGTCCTGTCGGTGTAAAAGGAGCCGTCCCGTGCCTCATCTCGCCTTCGCGAACACCTTCTGGCAGAGCTTCGACGCCCTGGAGAAGACGGTTAAATCGGGTGTCCGGAAGGCGATGGCGAAGTTCCAGCTACTCACCGTTGCCGAGCTGCACGCCGACAAGGGACTGCACCTGGAGTCGGTTGACAAGGCACGCGACCCACGGATGAGGACCATCCGCATCAACGACTTCTGGCGGGGCGTCGTCCTCGCGCCCGACGACGGCAGCGATGTCTTCCTGCTGCTGAACGTCGTGCCGCACGACGACGCGTACACGTGGGCCGCGAAGCGCCTTTACACCGTGAACACCGCCACCCGTGGTCTCGAAGTGCGCAATGTCGTCGCCATCGAGCAACTGACTCCCGCGCTGGAGAAGGCGGCGACCGAGGCGCCCACCCTGCTGTTCGCCGCGTACTCGGACACGGTCTTGCGCGAACTCGGCATCGACGACCAGGTGCTGCGGGCCGTCCGCACCGTTATCGACAGGGCGCAGCTGGATGCGTTCGGGACGCTGCTGCCTGAGGACCAGTTCGAGGTGCTGCAGTTCCTGGCGGAGGGGTTCACACCGGAGGAGGTCTACCGGGATGTCGTCGCGGTACGTCGGCCCGTCCACGCGGCGCCCGAGCCGACCGAGGATCTTGCGGCTGCCATCGCCAACACCGGCAGTCGCATCACTCTGATCACTGAGCCGGACGAACTCGCGGACATCCTGGAGAAGCCCTTCGCGGCATGGCGGGTCTTCCTGCACCCGTCGCAGCGGCGTGTGGCGTACCGCGTCTCGTACAACGGCTCTGCCCAGGTGTCCGGCGGACCTGGCACCGGCAAGACGGTCGTAGCTCTGCACCGGGTCAAGCACCTGCTGTCTCGTTCGCAGGACACGAGGGTCCTGCTCACCACTTACACCAACGCGCTCGCCGCGGCACTGCGGGAGAACCTCGCGCTGCTCCTCGACGACGAAACCCAGCTGGCTCGCGTCGATGTGACCACCGTCAACGCGTACGCCCACCGTCTCGCGAGGGAACTGGGTGGGCGGACGCCGTCGCCCATCGGGGACCAGGAGGAGCGGCGGATCTGGCAGAAGGTGGGCAAGCAGCTTGGCCTGCCGTGGACCGAACAGTTCCTGGCGCAGGAGTACCGGCACGTCGTTCTCGCGCAGGACATCCGGTCGGCAGAGGACTACCTGCGCGCCACCCGCAGGGGCCGGGGGACGGCGCTCGGGCCGTTGAAGCGCGCCGAGGTCTGGCGGGCCGTTGAGGCGTTCAGGTCCGCGCTGCGGGCGCAGGGTGTCTGCACGCATCTTCAGGTGTGTGACGAGGCCGCCCGGCTGCTCGACGGCGCGAACCGCGCGGCGTACGGATACGACCATGTGGTCGTGGACGAGGCGCAGGATCTGCATCCGGCCCAGTGGCGCGTCCTGCGCGCTGCCGTCGAGCCAGGGCCCGATGACCTGTTCGTCACCGGCGATCCGCACCAGCGGATATACGACTCTCATGTGTCGCTCAGCTCTCTCGGCGTCTCGGTGACGGGGCGGTCCAGCCGGCTGCGGATCAACTACCGGAGCACGGAGGAGATTCTGGTGTGGTCCACCGGCATCCTCGATACCGTCGCGGTCGAGGACCTGGCTGGTGAGGGGTGCGACAGTCTGTCCGGCTATCGCTCGCTGCTGCACGGCAGAAAGCCGCACATCGATGGGCACAGCTCTGAACAGGCCGAGGTCGGGGCCCTGGTGAAACGGATCGAGGGGTGGATCTCGCAAGGGATCCGGCCGGCAGAGATCGCCGTATGTACTCGGTTCAACGTGCTCTTGGACAAGGTCCGGGACCGGCTGGAAGCAGTGGGCGTGCCGGTGGTCCGGGTGAAGGACAACCCAGGGGTCGACACGGCCGGTGTGCGCCTGGCGACCATGCACGCGATGAAGGGTCTCGAGTTCCGGTGCGTCGCTGTCGTCGGCGTCACAGCTTCCGCTGTCCCCTTCGGGAGAGAGATCACCCCGGCCGAGGTCGACCGTCTTCAGCACGAGTCGGACCTGCTGCGGGAGCGGTGCGTGCTCTTTGTGGCGTGCACGCGGGCCCGTGAGGCCCTCCATGTGTCGTGGAGCGGTTCCGCCAGCCCGTTCCTGCCCGTACGGCGGCGGTAGGGGGCGGACGGCGCGTCATTCGTCGGACGAGGGCGGGGCGAGTGCTCCATTGGTGAGTCCGTCACGCGCCAAGACTGCTGCCTGCTCGCTGAGTTCCGCCAGTTTCTTGACGCGCTGCTCGAATTCGGCGAGTGCGCGGAAGGCGGCTCCGTAGCGGCGCTGTTCCTCGATGGCCATCTGGGGGATGCGAGAACCCCGGGTGTCCGTGCGGAACGTTCCGCTCGTGCTGGTGGAGCGACGTGTGTTGGAAGCGCTTCGCAGGAAGCCGTTCAGATAGTCGGTGTCCAGCTGCTCGCTGGTGGAGACAGCCTCGTTACCCAGGGCCTCGACCAGTCCGGCGCGGGCAAGGTCGGAGACGCTGACTGTGGCCCCGTCCAGAAAGCCGCTGCCGGAGCCAGCCGTGAGAGTCGGCAGCTTGGTGAGCAGTGACGTCAGTTGAAGCTCGATGGACGCGAGTGTGGCCGCGTACTCCGCCGCGAAGTCCGTATGCATCACGGAGATGTGCGTGGCTGGGGTCAGATCGACGGTGTCATCAAGCAAATCGATCCGTGGAACGTCAGCGGTCTGCCCTTCCACCGGCTCCAGGCTGCCGTCCGGATCGTTCGCGGTCAGATCCGTCATGCGGACGAAGTCGGCAGCATCGTCGGGGCCCGCGGGCCGTCTGAGCAGCCACAGATGTACCGGAAGGGCATGCGAGGCGGCCATGCCCGGTGGGAGCGCCACGACCTGGGTGAGCAGTCCACGACGCACCAGCTCGGCGCGAATCCTGCGACCGGCTTTGCGGTAGGCGACCGACGCCGGCATCACCATCAGGACGCGGCCGCCCGGCGCCGTGTGGAAGTAGCAGTGCTGGAGCCACGCCAGTTCGCTCTCGGCGCGGGACGGCACACCGAGTTCCCAGCGCGGATCGAGGAGCAGGTCCTCCCGGCCCCAGTCGGCGACGCCGACGGGTGGTTCACACACCACGAGATCCGCCTTGAGTTCACGCTGCTGGTCTTCGCGCAGCGCGTCTCCTGGGTTGATGGTGACGTTGGGAAGACCCAGCAGGTCCGCACGCAGTTGTGCGTAGCGCGCACTTACGGGGTCGATGTCCTGGCCCGTCAGCACGTCTGCTTGCGCCCTGAAGGCGAACAGCAGAGACCCGATGCCGCAGGCGGGATCGAAGACCGTACCGCCATGGCCGCCTGCAAAGTCCAAGATCGCCCGGATAAGGCGCGGTGGGGTGATCTGCTCTGATCCGGCGCGCCCAGAGGACTCGACATAGCGTGCTGTCAGATTGGTGAGCAGCTCGGCAGGAGTGAGTTCTACGGTCAGCTCGTCGACGAGAGCTTGCAGAGCGGGGTCTCGGTCGGTCCCGGATTCATGAGCCGATCCCGCGAGGAGTTCCGCGACGGTGGTGAGCCCGCGGATCATGTTGTCGCCGTGCACACTGCGCAACTGCTGCCACAGGCGAACTTCGTTGGACACCTGTTGACCCTTGCGTTGTTTATCGAGCCAGGCCCGGATCTCGGGCAGGGCAAAGAGCGGGCTACTCGTGCTCCCGGTGACAGGCGCGGGGAAGTCGTCGTGGCGCCGGCGCCAGTTGGAGACGGCGGCGCGCGTGACTCCCGCCAGCCTTGCGATCTCGGCTGCGGTGACGAGGGGCTCTGCGGGCGGGCGCACTGCGTCCTTCATAGTCATCACGGTACACGGAGCGGCTGCGGAGCTGCAGGTGTGGGCCCGTTGGCGATGTAAACAAACTCTATGTGATCAGACGAGTACGCGAGTGCAGCAGCGGAACGCGCTCAGATCCTCCGGCATGCCGAGGACGACGAGGCGCCCCGGCTCGGCCTTGATAAAGCCAACTCTTCGGGTCCCCGCCGCTGGCCTCCGCCCTCCTGGTCGAGGACGAGACCGGAGACATCGTCGGGCTTGCCGCCTACTCGTTCCTGTGGCCGGCGGCGGGGTCGTCCCACTCGCTCTTCCTCAAGGAGCTCTACGAACGCGGCACGCTGCGCCGACAGGGCGTCGGCGCCCGACTCATGGACGAGCTCCGCGCCATCGCTGCCGCGCGCCCGGGCTGCAGCCGGGTCGAGTGGATGACGGACCGCGACAACCCGGACGCACGCGTCTTCTACCCGTCCCTCGGATTCTCCGAATGCAACGGGAAGATTGTGTACCGGGTCGACACCGGCTCGGCCTGAGCATCCGACGCCGCTCCTCCGCGATCAGAGCCCCGTCGGCGGGGGTGAGACGCTGACCCGCGGACAGGACCGAGCCATTCACCAGAGCACTGCTCGGCACTGTCCCTTGTGAACACGGTGAGATCGGCGCCGATACTCGGGCGCTTCAGTTCCGTATAGCCGACGAGCACGCCCTCGCCGGGCCGTTGACGCCACCCTCGTGCCCGCGTACGCATGACCGCCTCCCGGTAGCGTGCCGCTCAGTGATGACCGTACGACAGGCAGGACCCGAGCGATGCGCTTGTATTTCGCGCCCGAGGAGACCGACGAGTTCGAGGCCACGTGCGGGCTCCTCATCCATCGGATGGGGCGGTGGGCGGACGAGAGCGGTGACCGCTTGGACGGCTTCGGGGTCGAGGCGGCGCTCGACTACCGGCAGCGCGGTACGCGCGACGGGCGGCTCGGGCTGTGGGAGCCCCGGCACGTCGAGGGATTTCTGCTGGATTGGCTGCCACGGACGGTGACCGTGCTGCCGGGGGACGAGCCCGGCGACATGCCTGGCACGCGCGCACTGCTGTTGCGCTACCTCGACGCGATGGGACTCGCCGACCCGCGTGGGGCCACGCTTGCGGAGAACCTCTCGGCGATCGAGGCCGTGACGCCCCGGTACGGGCCCGCCATGGCCGACCGGACCCGCTGGGGCCTGTCGAAGTTCTGGGTGACCACGGCCGCCGAGCAGGGCACGGACGTGCACGATCCGGAGGCCTTGCAGGGTTTCGTGGAGCGGGCCCGGCGCGGGGAGGTCGCGTGCGACGAAAAGGTGCTGGACCAGGTGATGGCCCGCCGACTCGCGCACGGACCGGCAGCAAGGGAGCGCGCCGAGCCGCAGCTGCCGGTCGCCCTGCCCACCGAGGACGAGCTGCGCGCGCTCGCCGAGCAGTCCGCGGTGCTGCCGTGGCTGCGCGGGATCAGCGCGTGGGCGGGCAGCGAAGGCAGGTCGGTCACCGCGACCGGCACGCTGCGGATCTCGGACGCGCGGGCGCTCGTAGCCGAGCTGGGCACGGGCGACAGCGTGGAAGGAGTCCGCTCGTCGGCGCAACTGCCGCGGCTCGGGCTCGCGGTCGAGTGGGCGAAGAAGGCCAGGATCGTACGGATCGTCAAGGGGCGGATGTACGCCGTCGCCAAGGCGCGGCCCCTCCTCAAAGACCCACTCGCACTGTGGCGGCGCGCCTTCGAGACCTTCACCGGTCTCCGCGATCCGCTGGTCGCGCCCCGCAGCGGATGGCACTTCCCCTCGATGGTCTGCGACACCTTCGAGGAGGTGGTGCCCGACATCCTCAACACCCTCTACAGCCTGCCCTACGCCATGCCCTGGCCGCGGCTGCGGGGATCGACGCATCTCGGATACGGCACCGGGTCGGCGGTGCTGCTCGAAGCCGCCGACCGAGATCTGCGCCTCGTGCTCGAAGCCCTTGAGGACCTGGGTGCTATCGAGCCGTACGAGGGGATGGCCGACCCCGCGTTCGTCGAGACACCGCTGAGCGCGGCGCCGGAGCTGCCGCCCGCCGGACTGCCGCCCGAGCTCGCGGAACTCTTCGGCACGGTCGCCCGCCTCCAGGACCCGGACGCCGAGTTCCGTGCCGGAGCCCGCGCCCTGGAGGCTGAACTCACCAACGGACCAGTGGAGTTGATCCGGCTCACCGCACTCGGTCACGACTCGGTACGGCGCCGGCTGCTCGCCGAGGGCCGCGATGCACCGCTCCTCGGCGAACTCATCCACGCCCCGGCCGCCGGACTTCTCGGCGTCCTCGCCGACCACTACTATCCGGACTCCGAGCGCACCGAACTCGCCACCTGGATCACCGCTCGGCCGAGCCCGGCCGTGGCGCTGGAACGGCTGACCGACGCTATGCGTGCCTGCCCCTTCCGTACCCGCACCGAAGCCATGCTGAATGTGCTCGCCGAGGCGCACCCCGACGGCGATACCGTGGCCCGGGGCCTGCGCGGCGATCCTCTGCTCGCGCCCACCGCGATCAGCGTCCTGGTCCGGCGCGAGATCCTCGACGCCGATGACCTCACTGAGCCGGAGAGCCTCCTCATGGTCGCGGAGAGCCTGCTCCAGCTCCTGGAAACGACGGGGCCGGACGGAGCCCTGGAGATGCTGAGCGGTCAGCACGTCCCCGCCCGCGAGACCCTGGCTGCGCCCCTGGCCTCCGGCCACCCCGACCGGGCGGGGATGGCGGATCTGAAGGAAGTGGTCGATCAGTCCGCCCGACGGCCCGCCGCCCAGGTCGGTCGCATCCACCGGAGGAGTGGACGCAAGGGCGGCGAGGGCAGGGGCGGCAAGCGGCGACGGTGAGCGGACGCGGACCTCGAACGCCTCACCGTCGACTGGCCCGGCCCGCCCGGCCCGGTGTGGCGCGAGCCCATCGCGGGCATCTCGCGGACCCCCATGAACCGACGGTCAGAGGTCGTCGGGCAGCAGTCTGAAGGCTCCGTGCGCCGTGAGCGGCCGCATCATCCGGAAGTGCCGGTCAGTCGTGAACATGTCCGCGGTCTGGAAGGCGGCCGCAAGCACGACGTTCATCGCGTCCGCCAGCCCCACCCCCCGTCCTCCGTCCGCGTCTTCGCATCCGCGCATGACCGCCATGGCGCTGCGCAGATGAGGTGCCGCTTCGGGCACTTCGAAGCGCCGCGCCTCCACCTGCCGTGCGATGAAGTCGAGAGCGTTCATCGATGCGCCGACGCCGATCCGGATGGTGAGCAGGTAATCGAGTTCGGTGAGGATCATGGGCGAAACGATGAGGTGTCCCGTGTGGGCGAGAGCCTCGCGGTGCGCCGAATGACGTGGGTCCTTGGGTGTGAAAAGGCGGTACAGGGCATTTGTGTCTGCGATCGCGACCGGGATCTCAGTCATCGATCGCCCCGATGCCCCGAAGCGTCTCGTCGATCTCGGCATCGGTGAGTACGGGTCCGCCGAGGTCGGGAAGGTCCAGGGGGCCCATCGGATCGGTCCGGAACGGATACGAAGGCCGTCCCATGCGGGAGCCGCGGGGAACGATGTCCCCTATCGGGATGCCGTCCTTGGTGATGGTCACTGTCTCCCCGGCCTCGACGCGGGCCATGATGCGCGAGGTCTGCTGATTGAGCTCCCGGAGCGGGACTTCCCTGATGTCACCCATGCAAGCAGCGTACTACTCGTTCTACACCCTGCAGTGTGGGAGCCGCTGAGCGCTCAGGCCGTGGTGTCCGCCTCCGTCAGGAACGGGCTCGGCTGCCCCGACCACGAGAGGGCTAGGCTGTCCCGCGCCCGAGTACAGGCCACGAAGAGCAGGCAGCGTTCGGACATCGGGTCCGTCTCGTGCTGGAGACGGGCCGGCCGGCCAGGGCGTCCACGTTGGTGATGTCCACCCGCTCGCGCAGGAACGCGAGCAGGTGTCGTACGCGGTGCAGGGCGACGACAGTCTTGCCGGTGCCCGGGCCGCCGGTCACATGGGCCGGTCCGGAGTAGTTGGCTCGGTAGGCCACCTTGTGCTGGGAGGGGTGGAGGTCCATGGTGAAGCCCTCGGCGGGGTACTCCAGCACCTCCCGCTGGTCCTGCGGGAAGTAGGGCGCGAAGACCTCCAGCTGTTCCTTGCGGGTGAGGGCGCGGCCTGGCGAAGGGTGCTCTCGTCGATGCCGAGGGGGTCAGGTCGCCGTCGGAGACCTTGGAGTACAGCGGCCGGTCGGGTGCGGCGGCGACGCGTCGCTCATCCGGCGTCGTCGCCGGAACCGTCGCCGTCGCCGTCGAGCCCGAGGCGGATCACGGCGAGAGCGTCGGCGATCTCTACGCTCACCTCGTCCTCGGGGCCGAACAGCACGCACAGGTCCTGATGCAGCGGTTCGAGAATCTGCTGTGCCTCGCCGGCCCTTCCCTGCGCGAGCAGCAGCATTCCGATGTTGTGCCGCAGCTCGACGGCCTCCTCGCTGACGTCGCTGTCGAGGGTCCGTACGACGTTCAGTACGCCCTGGAGCGCGGCGAGCGCGTCGGTGACCTGGCCCAGTTCGGCGCGGCAGCGGGCGGCCTGGGCGCGGCAGGCACGGGCCTGCTCGCCGGTGGGGCCGGTGATACGGGCGTACGCGTCGGCGAGGCTGTCGAACTCGGGCAGGGCGGCCCGGTAGTCGCCACCGAGGAGGCGGATCGCGGCGCGCTGGCGGCGCAGTGCCAGGACCGGCTTGCTCTCGGAGCCGAGGGCGAGGGCGGCGGGTTCGATGACCTCGCTGAGCACCTCGGCGGCCTGCGCGAAGCGCTCCTCGTCCAGGAGGGCGCCGGAATGGTCGTACGCCTCCTTGATGTCCTGGCGCAGCTGGGCGGGGACAGGTACCGGCGCGGCCTGCGGGGCGGGGCCGGCGGGCGCGGGACTCCCGGCCGCCGGTGCCCGGGTGCGGGCGCGGGGCGCGTAGGGGTGACGGAACAGGCCCGTCGGGTCGGGTACGCCGGCCGGTCCGGCCTCGGCCGCGGTGGGCTCCTGGCCGGGCGGCGGCAGGAACGGCAGCAGCCGCTCGTACACCTCCTGCGTGTCGGCGGGCCGCTGCTCGGGGGCCTTGCGCAGCAGGTGCAGCACCAGCTCCTCCAGCGCCTCGGGGACGTCGGGCCGCAGCTGCCGCAGCGGGGTCGGGGCGGCGTTGACGTGCTGGAACATCAGCAGGTACTCGCTCTCCGCCGTGAACACGACCCGCCCGCCGAGGAGTTCGTGCAGGACGCACCCGAGCGCGTACAGGTCGGTCTGCGGGGTGATGCGCCCGCCCCGGACCTGCTCGGGCGACATGTACTGGTAGGTGCCGATGGGGCTTCCGGTCGCGGTCAGCTTGGTGACGTCGGTGCGCAGGATCGCCGCGATGCCGAAGTCGAGGACCTTCACGGTGCCGTCGCGGGCCACGAGGATGTTCCCCGGCTTGAGATCACGGTGGATCACCGGCACTTCGTGCGCGTACGACAGCACGGTCGCGACCTGCGCGGCGACGGCGGCCGCCCAGCTGATGGGCAGGGGATGGTCGGGGTGGAGGTAGGCGGACAGCGACATGCCGTCGACGAGCTCCATCACCAGGAACAGCCGCTCGTACGACTCGTCGAGGACCGCGTCGTACACCTGCGGCACGCCGGGGTGCTGGATGCGCGCGGTGATACGGGCCTCGCGGCGGAACCGCTTGGCGAACTCCTCGGCCAGCTGCGGGGAGGTGATCGACGCCTGCCGGATGACCTTCACGGCGACGGGCCGGTCGAGGACGGCGTCATAGCCGCGCCATACGACGCCCATGCCGCCCTCGTTGAACTGCTCCAGGAGTTCGTAACGGCCAGAGATCACCTGCTGCGGCACCTTGCCCCCGGTTGTACGCGTGTACGTGATGAACAGTCACGGTCCGGGGTCAAGTGTGGCCGCTGCGTCGATCTTCCGTCCAGCGGTCGCGGCGACCGGTCAGCCGCCGGCCGGCTTCACGGCCGGCGGACGAGCGGGGGCCGACAGCGCTCCGAAGGACCTCAGTGATCGTCGGGCCACAGACGGAACGCCGTGTGCCCGGTCAGGGGGCGCACCATCCGGAAGTGCCGACGGTCCAGGGTCAGGATCGCGTCTGTCCGGTACTCGGAGGCCATGACCACGTTCATCGTGTCCGTGATGCCGATCTGTGGATACCGCCTCATCGTCACCAGAGCCGTCGAAAGATGGGACTCGATCTCGGGCACCGCGTACCGCCGGACGGCGACGCGGTCGCGCAGGTGAGCCAGCGCCCCGTGCGCGGCCTCGGGGCTGATCCGCGTGCTCAGCAGATAGTCGAGCTCCGCCAGCACCAGCGGCGACACCACCAGATGGGCGGCGGCGGCCACTGCCTTACGGCACCGCTGGTGATCCGGGTCGCTTCCGTCGTAGTACGCGTACAGCCCCGATGTGCCGGCGATCAGAACGGTCACGCGCCGAACCCCTGCAGGTACTCGCCGCGTCCCGCAGCCCAGTCCACGGCGGAGCCACCGCGGAACACCGGGGCCTCATCGTCTTCGCCCATGGGGTCCGTCGGGTACGGGGCGACGTCCTGGTCGCCCACCGGCGACAGTATGGCGACCGGCCGTCCGTTCTTGGTCACCGTGATGCGCTCGCCGCGTTCGGCGGCGGCAAGGATCCTTGAGGCGTTCTGATTGAACTCACGCGCGGTCGTCTCCATGTAGTACAAAGTACTACAAGCTCGGTGGGCGGCGTGGCGTCACGCTCCCGTCGGCAGGACGTACTCCGCCCAGACCGTCTTGCCGGGGCCGTCCGCGCGCGGGTGCCAGGCCCAGCGGGTGGCCAGGCACTCCACGAGGAGCAGGCCGCGGCCGCTGTCGCGGTCGGGGGCGGGCGCCGCGAGGGCGGGGACGCGTTCGGTACGGGTGTCGGTGACTTCGACACGTACGGTCGCGGTGTCCGAGGCGGCGGCCAGAGCGAGGGCGAGGGCGAGGCGGAAGTCGCGGCCGGGGACCCGGCCGTGCCGGACGGCGTTGGCCGCGAGCTCGGCGACGATCAGCGTGAGGGCGTCGTGCGCGTCGCTGTCGTACGGGATGCCCCAGGCGTCGAGCCGCTGCCCGGCGAGGCGTCGGGCGAGCCTCGCGCCGCGTGGGGTGGAGCTGAAGCGCATGGCGAAGTGGTGGGTGGGAGTGGTGGGTTGGGTGATGCGGGTGGGGGAGTCGGTCTCACTGGTCATGGCTCCAACGCTCCCGTTGGTGGCGTAGCGTGACCAGTGGTGACGCGCCGTCGGGTGTTCGTTGTACGCGACGGCGTGCGGTGTGTACGTGGCGCGGGTCGGGAGGCGGGGCCGATGGACTCTTCGGAACCGATGGAACAGGATCAGCAGGGCGAGCAGGGCGTACGGGATGACGCCGGGCCCCGGCCGGAGGATGAACCGGGATCGGGCGTGGTGACCGCGTTCGGACGGCAGTTGAAGCTGCTGCGGGTCAGAGCGGGGCTGGAGCGGCCCGAGTTCGGGAAACGCGTGGGCTACGCGGGGCAGTCCGTTGCGTCGTTTGAGCAGGGACGGCGAATCCCGCCGCCGAGGTTCATCGACCGGGCGGACGAGGTGCTGGACGCGGGGGGTGTGCTCAAGGCGCTGAAGGAGGAGGTGGGGCGCGCGCAGTACCCGGCGTTCTTCCGGGACATGGCGCGGTTGGAGGCGGAGGCGGTCGCGCTCCACGTGTACGCAGCCCATGCGGTCCCCGGCCTGCTGCAGACCGAGGAGTACGCGCGCGCCGTGTTCGGCATGCGGCGCCCGCTGCTCGACGAGGACACGGTCGAGCAGCGAGTAACAGCCCGGCTGGCCCGGCAGGAGATCTTCTCGCGCAGGCCGATGCCGACCCTGAGTTTCGTGATTGAGGAGTCGGTGCTTCGACGGCCCATCGGCGGTTGGGCGGCATTCAAGGGCCAGACTGAGCAGATCATGCTCCATGGGCATCGCCGCAACGTGGAGGTCCAGATCATGCCCAACGAGCGCACGGAACACTGCGGTCTGGCCGGTCCGTTCACCTTGATCGAGAACCGCGACGGGCGGAGGATGGCCTACGTTGAGGTTCAGCGGGACAGCAGCCTTCACACCGACAGGTCGGCGGTCAGGGAGATCGAGGAGCAGTACGGAATCCTTCGGGCCCAGGCGCTGACTCCGCGTGAATCGCTGGCCTTCGTCGAGAAACTGCTGGGAGAGAGATGACCAACCGGAAGCCTGTGCCGACTGTGCCGGAGTCGGCTTGGTTCAAGAGCAGTTACAGCGGTGCTGAGGGCGGTGAGTGCGTCGAGGTCGCCTGGTTCAAGAGCAGTTACAGCAGTGGTGAGGGCGGTGAGTGCGTGGAGGTGGCCAACGCCACTGGAGCCGTACACATCCGGGACTCGAAGGTCCCCGCCGGACCGGTCCTGACCGTCTCCCCCCACGCGTGGGCCGGGTTTGTCGGGCTGGCCGCCGGCCGACCGGCCTGAGCCGTACGCAACTCCGTGGGACCTGCCGCGCACCACCGGCGGCAGGTCCCACGCGTGCATACGGGCCGTAGGCCGTTACGCCGCGTCGTCCACGCCCTCCTCGCGGCGGATCATCCGCCACGCCGCGCGGCGGGCGCTGCGGTTGAGGGAGGACTGGAAGCCCTTGTCCGGGGCGAAGTACCGCTTGCCGAGGTCGGTGATGAGGCCCACATGCTCCTCCACCTTGTCGGCGAAGACCTCGTCGAAGACTTCGCCGAAGTTCGCCTCGTCGTTGACGACGGCGACGCGCCGCACCTCGGAATCCGCGACGGCCGCGTTGAAGGCGGGCAGCAGGTCCTGCTCGGTGAAGTCGGTGCCGAACTTGCTGTTGAACCTGTCGATCAGCTCGGACAGCAGGGACTTCTCCGGCTCCTTCGCCCCGCCAGATCCGTCGCCGAAGCCCGGCATGGTGGTCGGACCCTCGGGGGTGAGGCTGACGTCGTGCTCGCCGGTCTGCTCCACCCGGAGGTGGCTGAGGTCGACCTCTCCTATGTCGACACCGCCGTCCGCCCTGCGCGGCAGCCGGTTGAGCAGGTGCCGGCCGTAGAGGTGCAGCCGCTCCAGCTCGGCGTCCTGGTAGGGGACGATCTGCGCGAGGAAGCCGTACTTGCGGACGTAGTCGTTGAGGTCGGCGCGGAAGTCCTCGGCGGTCTGCTGGTCGTCCTCGTCCTCGCTCTCCTGGAGAGCGGTGAAGCGGGCGACGGCGGGGGAGAGCAGCCGGTACAGCTCGGCGTGCAGCTTCTCCCACTTGGCCTGCGAGCCGGCCGCCTTCTCCTGGGCGGCGAAGTACGCCGCGGCGAACTCGTCCATCTCCTTGGCCGTGAGGATCGGCGCGGACATGACCCGGCTCTGCGCCTGGTAGAGGAGGTTCGGGTCGGAGGGAAGGGTCATCGCCTCCTCGAAGTACGGACGGAAGGCTTCCTGGATGTCCTCGGCCTTGTTGACGAAGTCAAGGACGGCGAGGTCCGCCTGCGCCTTGCGTTCGGCGGTCCGGTTGAGCCGGGACAGGGTCTGCACGGCGGCGATACCGGTCAGCGTCTTGTTGACGTACATCGTCGTCAGGAGCGGCTGGTCGAAGCCGGTCTGGTACTTCTCCGCGACGACCAGGATCCGGTACTCCTGCTGGCCTTTACCGCCCGAGCGAAGCGAGATGGGGGTCCCCCCGGACGAAGTCTGGGGGAGGGTCGCCTTGTCGTCGGCGCGGGTATACGCGAACGCCTTCGGCAGCGCGCTCTCCGACAGGCCGCCGTTCTCCTTCGGCTCGGTCGTCTCCTCGTCGTCGATGGTGAGTGAGCCGGAGAAGGCGACGAGGACGCCGAGGTCCGGGTACTTGGCGTCGTACCCGCGGTCTGCGATATAGCTCTTGATCGCGCGGGCCATCTGCACGGCGGACTGCCGGGAGGCAGTCACCACCATCGACTTGGCGCGCCCGCCGAGCCGGCCGCGGGTGTGCGTGACGAAGTGCTCGACGATCACCTGCGCGTGCTGGGCGACGGTGTACTCGTGCGTCAGCGCGTACCGGGCGAGCAGCGGGTTTGCCTTGGTCGGGTCGACCTCCACCTCGTCGGGGTTCTTGTTGACGAGCTTCCAGTACGTCTCGTACGTGACGTAGTTGCGCAGCGGATCGAGGATGAAGCCCTCCTCGATGGCCTGCCGCATCGAGTACGTGTGGAACGGCCGGTACTTCGCCTCGCCGCCGACGTCCTGAAGCGTGCCGAAGAGCTGGAGGGTCTTGTCCTTGGGGGTGGCGGTGAACGCGAAGTAGGAGAGGTTCGCGGCCATGGAGCGGTTCTTGGCCTCGCGCTCCAACTGTTCTTCGAGGGTGAGCGCAGGATCCCCGGCCTGCGTTTCCGTGGACCCCGCGTCGTCGGAGTCGGCGTCAAGACCGAGGCCGCGCAAGGCTTTCCGTACGTCGGTGGCGGCGCCGCCGGACTGCGAGGAGTGCGCCTCGTCCACGATGATCGCGAAGTTGGAGCCCTGGATCTCGGTGGGGTTGCGCTTGAGGTAGTCCAGCAGCGCCGGGAAGGAGTGCAGGGTCACGGTGACGATCTTGCCGGTGTCACGCGACAGGGCCTTCGCCAGCTGTGCGCCCTTCGCCCCGTACTGTTCGTCGATCTTCACGACGAGGCCCTCGGTCTGCGAGAAGCCGCCGATCGTCTCCCGGAGCTGGGAGTCGAGGTTGCGGCGGTCGGTGATGACGATGACCTTGTCGAAGACCGGCACCCCCGGCCGTACGCCGTTGGCGAGCGCCTCGGTGGCCAGCTCGCGCGGATCGGTGGGGGTGTGCAGATCGCTGAGGCGGTGGGCGAGCCAGCCGATGGTGTTCGACTTGCCCGAGCCGGCCGAGGCCATGACCAGGTAGTTGTGCCCGGCGCCGTACGTGGCGGCGTGCGCGGTGAGCTTCTTGACGGCGTCCCACTGCTGGTAGCGCGGGAAGATCGTCTTCTTGGTGCGGCCGCCGCCCGGAGTCTTCTCCTTGTGGACGTGCACGAACCGGTGGAGCAGGTCGAGCCAGTTGTCCCGCTGCCACACCTGCTCCCACAGGTACGAGGTGGAGTACATGCCCGGCGCACTCGGAGCCGGATTTCCCGCACCGCCCGCCTGGCCGGGGCCCTCGGAACCGGTGTTGAAGGGCAAGAAGTGAGTCTTGTCGCCGCGCAGACGCGTGGTGACGAAGACCAGGTCCGGGTCGACCGCGAAGTTCGCGACCACGCGGTGCTGGAAGATCAGCTCGGTGGGGTCGCGGTCGGTGCGGTACTGCGCCTTGGCCTCCTCCACCCCCTGCCGGGTCAGCGGGTTCTTCAACTCGGCGGTGGCGAGTGGGATGCCGTTCAGAAACAGGGTCAGGTCGAGCCGGTTGTCCCGGCCGGCTTGCTTGGTCGCGTACTTCAGCTCTCGTACGACGGTGAGGCGGTTGGCTCGGTAGCCGTCGAGCACGGAGTCGTCCGCGACCAGGTTCGGCTTGAAGTAGGCAACCCGGATCAGGACGCCCTGGTCCTTGACCCCGTTGCGCAGCACGTCGATGACACCGCGCTTGGGATCGGCGAGCGCCTGACCGAGCCGCTTGGCGAAACCGCGCTGCGCGTCGTTCGGGTCCCCGTGGTAGTAAGTGTCGACGAGGTCGTTCCACTCGTGGATCTGGGTCTCACCGATGAAGGTGAACAACTCGTTCGTGTCGAGGCCGAGTTCGGCCCGGTAGTCCTGCGGCTTCGCCTCGCGCCAGCCGCGTTCGCTCATCGAGGCGACTATGGCGTCGCCAAAGGCGGACTCCGTGTGGATGGGGCTCATGACAGCACTCCGTCCGTTACTCCTCGGCCCGAGGCTGTGGATACGTCGATGTGGCTGGTTACAGCTGCGGTGATCAGGGCGTGGCGGCGTTCGGCAATCAGCAGTCGTTGTCGTGACAACTCAGCCTGCAGGGATTCGATCTGAGACACCTGGATCTGCAACTGCGCCAAGCGTTTCTTCGCGTTCTCCGGTTTCACAACAGGAATGGGTACTTCCCGAAGCCTGTCGGCCTTGATCCCCAAGGCAGTCGATCCGGTGGCTCGCAATTCTAGCTCAGCCTGGCCCTGCGGTGAACGCAGATACCAGTAGAGCCATTCCGGAGTGCAGAATTCCTGATCGGCCCTGAGTAGGATTACGCGCTGTGCAAGTGCTACCCCCGGATTATCGATCATTGCTACCTGTCCGAGCGGAGCCTCGGTGGTCAGCAATACGTCGCCGCGTCTAGGTAGCCCGCGACGCATCCATTCATTGTAGGCACCTTCGGCAATGTACTCGCGACTTGAAGTCATGTCGATCTTCCCATTGCGAATGTTCTTGGCGGTGACCAGGGGGACCCCGGATTCGGTTTTCTCGGGCGTTGCCCCGCGATAGTCGATCCATCGGTTCACGACACGCCGCAAGGGAAGATCGACCTCAAGCGCGCCTTCGGTCCCTGTGGTGCGTGATGAGAAGCAATTCGACAGCAGTGACGCCTGCCGATCGCCAAGGAGGGACGAGAGTTTATTGGATAGGAGTTCGATTCGAGCCAGCTTGGTGGTCTCGGCATCTAGGAAGTCGGCGATGCGGCGCTGCTCCTCCACGCCCGGGTATGCCCACTTCGAGGCGAGTAGTGCCGCAGCGTCCAGGTTCTGGATGCCAGTGGTCTGCTTGATGGCGCTCTGCGTCAGCCCTTGCCCGTATGCAGCAGAGAACAGGTAGGTGAGGAAGCGTGAGTCGACTCCTGGGGCCGGAGTAACGCGCGCACAGAAGTTGGAAACCACTGCCGTCTCCTGGCCGTCGAATAGGACGGCCATGCCAACGGGTTGCTTTTCGCCTCCTCCTGACTTCTCCAGAATCAGGTCGCCGGGCAATAGACGATGCTGTCGTAGCGACGATGGATCGATGCTCCGCAAGGGGGCGCTATCAACCTTCGCCCGCCGTCCAACACGTTCGAAGTCCGCCGCGCGAATGCACCGGACGTCGTTCTCGTCCCCGACAGGATCATTTCCCCAAGTGCCGTTTGTTGCCGAAGAGATGAGGTTCTTGATGCGTCCCCGCGTCCAACGAGATGGGGCGCTGGAGATCCAATGATCAGCAGTGAACGTCATTCCGTCACCTCGCCCAGCAGCGCCTGGATCTCTGCCTCAAGCGACTTCAGTTCCGCGTCGATCTCCGCCAGCGGCCTCGGCGGCTCGTACACGTAGAAGTGACGGGTGAACGGAATCTCGTAGCCGACCTTCGTCTTCGCGTGGTCGATCCACGCGTCCGGGACGTGCGGGTGGACCTCGCGCTTGAGGTAGGCCTCCACGTCCTCATCCAGCGGGACGTTCTCGTAGTCGCGCAGCTCCGTGTCCGGTTCGGGGGCACCACCCTTGAGCTTCTGGATCTCGCCCTCGGGGTCACGAACCCCGACCGTGTCCCTGACTGCCTTCGCGAACGGCGTGCCCGTCGGCCACAGCAGGCCGGCGTCGACCACCGCGCCCTTGAGCGCGACCGTCGCGTCCGACTTCGTCGGCCACGTCGAACCGACCAACGGCCGCAACGCGTCCGCGAAGAGTGCAGCCTCAGCGTCCAGCAGCTCCTGGACCCGCGCCGCCTCTTCGTCCGTCAGCTTGCGGCGGGCCTTGACCACCGCGGCCAGTTCCGGGTGCTGCGGAAGCACCCGTTCCTCGGCCCACTTCTGGACCGGCTTGGAGGCGATGAGCGCCGCCAGGGTCTCGTCCGTCAGCTCGAAGCGCAGCTTCAACGGGCGCTCCACCGTGATGCGGTGGTAGCCGAAGTCCTCGTTCCTGAAGACCTTCACCTTGCCGTGCTCCGCATGCTCCGGATCGGCGGCGACGTGCAGCGCCTCCCCGTACAGCCTCGTAATGTCGCCGATGTGGTTCGGGCGGTTGCCCGTCCCGTCGCCCAGCTCCTTGCGCTTGTCACCCAGCGATTTGCGCATCTTCAGCCAGTAGCCACGCGCATCCAGCAGGACGACCTTGCCCTTGTGGTCGGCGGACTTCCTGTTCGTCAGGATCCAGAAGTATGTGGAGATGCCGGTGTTGTAGAAGAGCTGGTCCGGGAGGGCGACGATCGCCTCAAGCCAGTCGTTCTCCAGGATCCAGCGGCGGATGTTGGACTCGCCGGACTCGGCGGCGCCCGTGAACAGCGGCGAGCCGTTGAAGACGATGGCCACGCGCGAGCCGCCCCCACCGTTCACATCCACCGGCTTCATCTTCGCGAGCATGTGCTGCAGGAAGAGCAGCGAGCCGTCGTTGATACGCGGCAGACCCGCGCCGAAGCGGCCGGAGTCGCCCAGCGTCTCGTACTCCGCCTCGACGTCGTCCTTGACCTTCTTCCAGTCCACGCCGAACGGCGGGTTGGCGAGAAGGTAGTCGAACCTCTCGCGCGAATGACCGTCCTCGGAGAAGGAGTTGCCGAAGGCGATGTTCTCCGGATCCTGACCCTTGATCATGAGGTCGGAACGGCAGATCGCCCACGACTCGGGGTTGAGCTCCTGCCCGTACACCTTCACCCGGGCGTTCTCATTGAGCGACTTGATGTGGTCTTCGGCCGCACTGAGCATGCCGCCCGTGCCGCAGGCCGGGTCCATCACCGTACGTACTGAGCCGGGCAGGGTCAGCGCGTCCGCATCCGGCGCTACGAGGAGGTTGACCATCAGCTTGATGACCTCGCGCGGGGTGAAGTGTTCACCCGCGGTCTCGTTCGACTGCTCGGCGAAGCGGCGGATCAACTCCTCGAAGATGTAACCCATGTTGTGGTTGGGCACGACCTCGGGGCGCAGGTCCAGGTCGGTGAACCGGCCGATGACGTCGTACAGCAGCTTCGCCGAGTCCAGCTTCTTGATCTGCTGGTTGAACTCGTACTTGTCCAGGACCTCGCGGGCGTTGTCGGAGAACCCCGCAACGTAGATCTGGAGGTTCTTCGCGGCGTTCTGCGGGTCGTGGGCGATCCTCTTCAACGTGAGGGACGTCGTGTTGTAGAAGGTGTGGCCCGATGCCCGGCGCAGGAAGCGTCCCTTGTCGATGTCCTGGCCTTCGAGCTCGGCGACGACATCGACGACCTTTTCGCGCGTCGGCTCCAGGACGCACTCCAGGCGGCGCAGCACGGTGAACGGCAGGATGACCTTTCCGTAGTCGGACTGCTTGTAGTCACCGCGCAGGAGATCGGCGACGGTCCAGGCATGGTTCGCCAGCTCCGTGTGCTTACTGCTGTTCAACGCGTTCCCTTCGATGGCCCCGCCCGGCTGCTGGCGGCTGGGATCCAGTCTGGTCGATATGTGAAGTCGGTGGTTGCCGTTCAGGCCGACGGGCCCTCGGCCGACGGATCCTCGGACGGCGGGCCCTCGGACGGCGGGAGCAGCGCGCCGGCGGTCAAGCCGGTGAGCAGCGCCTGCGCCGTCTCCTCGGCCAGCTCGGCCGTCCGGCGGGCGGCGGTACGCAGTCCGTATGCGCGGCGGAATGCCGCCCCGTACCGCCGCTGCTCCTCCAGCGGCAACAGCGGCACCCGGAGCCTTCCCGGCGAGACGCTCACGATCGTGCTGCCCGTCGAGGCGCCGGCGATGTTGTCCTCGGCGCCGAGGAAGCCCGCGAGGAACCAGGGGTCGAGCCGAGCCGGGTCCGGCCGCAGCAGGTGAATATGGTGGCCGAGCAGGGCTTCGGCGTCCGCCTCATCCGCGACGCGGGCCATGATCCCGCTGCCGCCGGCGAGGCCGCGTACGAGAACATCACCTGCGGTGACGGTATGCGCCGCATCGGTACGCAGGTCCTCCGCCGTGCCCGACGGGCGCGCGCCGCTGCCGATGTCGGACGCGGTGAGCACAGGGCGTTCCGTACCGCCCGGCTCCGGGCTCCCGGTTCGGGAATCCCCACGGCCGACCGGGACTGCCGCCCGCAGCAAGGAGAGCGCGCCTCCTCGGGCCAGATCGGAGACGGTGGCCGTGCGCCACGCCTGCGAGGACTCGGCGGCCGCCTCCCACGGGCCGTAACCCGCCGCGCTCTCCAGGACGTTGAGGGACGCGGTGAGCAGTTCGCGCTGTTCTGCCGCGTGCTGTGCCACTTCCGCCGGATCGATGTCGGCCGACGCGGCACGCACCTGTCGGGCGGGCGTGAGGTCGACAAGATCGTCGACCAGGTCAATGGTCGCTACGGCACGCGCTGCACCGGGTGCGTCGGTGAAGGATTCCGGGTCGTCCTTGTATGAGGTCCAGTGGCTGAGGATCTCGTCGGACAGCGTGTTCCAGTCCACGCCCGTGCGACGGTGCCGCAGCCGGGAGTACGCGGCCCGCGGTGAGCTCGGCGGGCCTTCGCGCTGCTCTCCGCTCACGTCCACGAACAGTACGGACTTGCTGTCCGTGCCCCCCGGCTCGGGGCGCCGGAGGATCCACAGGTGGAGGCCGATGTGCAGGGGCGCGGAAGCGCCGATGGGAAGGCCGACGACGGCGCGCAGCGCGCCGCTGCGTACGAGTTCGGCGCGAATACGGCGGCCGGAGGCACGTGCGGCTGTGGCCGGCGGAAGCACCATCACCGCGTAGCCGCCGGACTCCAGGTGCGCCAGCGCGTGCTGCGTCCAGGCCAGCTCCGACTCGATCCGCGGCGGCACACCGTAGGCCCACCGCTGGTCGTACGCGAGCTCCTCGTGCCCCCAGTCGCGATCGCCGTACGGCGGATTGCAGAGCACGCCGCCGACCCTCAACTCCGGGAAGGCGTCGGCGCGCAGGGTGTCTCCCGTGCGTACGGTGACCTGCGCATCGGGCGCTGACAGCAGCAGGCGTACGGCGCTGCGCTGAGCCTGTACGGGCAGCGAGTCCTGGCCGTACAGCTCGGTCGCGCCCCGCCGGGCCGCTGCCGCGAGCAGAGTGCCGCTGCCGCATGCCGGATCGAGGACTCGTGCCGTGCGACCCGGCAGGAGCCGTGCCATGAGGTCGGCCAGCCCCACAGGTGTCTGGTACGTACCGCTGGAGGCGGTGTCGTCCAGTTCGCGTTCGGCGAGGACGTCGAGAGTGGTCTGGGCGCCCTCATCGCGTACGCAGCGAATCAAGGCACGGAGCGCGCCGACGTCGTCAGCGCGGAAGCGAACAGCCTCCGCCTCCGGGACCGAGACGGCCACCTCCGCCGACGCGCTGTCGGCGTGGGCGACGACGTCGGAGTCCGGCAGTTCGTCAAGAGCGGTGAGTTCGTCCGGGCTGCGCCGTGAAGTGGCGAGGACGAGCGGGAACAGGCGTGCCGCGACGCCGGATCCGGGCCCGTGCAGCCGCAGCACGGTACGCAGCTCCTCGGACGGTGTGGCGGCGGACGACTGCCCGCGCGCCTCCAGCCATCCCCGTACCGCCTCCAGGTCGTAGAGCGGACTGCTTTCGGTACCGCCGGACGGGGCCGGGAAGTCGTCGTGCCGGCGGCGCCAGTTGCTGACGGTGGCGCGCGTGACACCCGCGATACGGGAGATCTCGGCGGCGGTCACCTGGGCTGATGGCTGTGGCATGGGTTCCTGGACCTCTCGGAAGCGAACAGTAAACACCCTACAGCTGACGTCAAATCAGTCAAGTCGATTGACAGTGCTTTCATGGTGATGCTTATCTGGTCGAGCTTCCGGTTGGCAGCACTGGCCAGGGCCTGAGCCTGTGGACTGCTTGCTGCCCTGCCGTGGTGCGGTGCCGAGAGATGCACCGCTCTTCTGATCCCGAGGGGGGAACACACCATGCGCATCACCTTGCCGACCACGGTGGTCGAAGGAATCCAGCTCACCGTCATGCCGTTCCGTGCGGACGCTGTGATCGGGACCATGTCCGTGCCGACGCTCGTCCAGCTCGTGCCCTCGCCGCGCCGCGAGGAGGACACCAAGACGCTCAAGGCCGCATCCGGAGCCGTCCGGCGCCACGCCGAGCTGCGAGCCCTGGTGCAGCGAGCGCTGAAGTCCACGCAGAAGGGGAAGAACGTCGGCTCGTACGCCGAGTACATCGCCGACGGCGTGAAGGGTGAGCTGGGCGCCGGCTGGTCCACGCCGCCCATCACCTTCTGGCACGCCGGACCGCTCGCCGCCCTCAGCGACGAGCTGCTGCCGGGCACCGGACTGCGGACCCTGACCATCACGCCGGGCACCTGCGTCGTCGCCATCGACGGCGAGACCCAGACGACCGCCTGGCACGAGCTCTACGACGACCCCGAGCGCTACGGGCTCAGCTACGCCGAACTCGCCCAGGCGCGCGTCCCCTTCGAGCTGTACCTGGACCTGTCGGTCGCCGACGCGCGGCAGATCTTCTACGACCGCAATGTGCAGGGCGTCGTCGTCGCCAAGAACCTGGCAATGTCGATGGACCAGCGGGACTTCGCCACCCGGCTCGCGCACCGTGTCGCCGATGCCGTGAAGGTCGACGTGGACGGCAGGCTCGTACCGTTCACCAAACTCGTCAACGCCAGCAAGCGGCAGGTCGGCAAGACCGACCCGGAGGTCATCACCCTCTCCGCGCTGCGCGCCCTCGTCATCACCGCGATCTACGGGCGCGCCGGACTGTCCCGCTCGGCAGAGACCGTCCACGAGGACGAGCTCCCCGCCGGGACGCACACCGGGCAGGTGGAGGGGAGCGTCGTACCGATGCTGGCCCGGCTGATCTCGGACCACTTCCCGGACTTCGCCTCGCGCAGTGCCATCACCGCACCGGCCGTACTCGCGGGCCTCGGTATCGCCGTGCACCAGACCACCCAGTGGGCCGACCCGATGAACGCACTCGGCGCCGAGGACCTGCACCGCCTCCTCGCCGACATCCAGTGGGACCGCGAGGCCCGCTACTGGGACGGCGTGGCCGCCAAGGCCGGCGCCACCGGGCGCCTCAACTTCAGCGGCGGCGTCAAGGACTCGGGCGGCCGTGTCGCCGACGCGATCCTCTACCCCGCCACCGAGGCGGGGCGCCGGATCCGCGGCCAGTAGCCGAGCGGCTCCCGCCCCACCCTCATGCCGCCGTGCCCGTCGGCCCCGCGGGCCGTACCTCACATCCGTTCAACACTCCGAGAACTGGAGCACGACCATGACCACTCCGAACCCGCAGAACCCCGGACAGCCGGCCCCGCACTTCGGCGCCCCGGGCGGCTGGGGCTCCGTACCGCCGCCCCCCGTCAAGTCGCCCTCGCGCGGCAAGGCTTGGCTCACTCATGGCGTGGTCGGCCTCGTCGCCCTCATCATCGGCGCCGCGATGGGCGGCAGCGACGGGGGAGGCGCTGACGCCTCGGCCGGCGCCGGCGTGAAGCCGGGGCCCACGGTCACGGTCACCGCGACCGCCGGGGCGGCCCCCGCGCCGACCGTAACCAAGACCGAAGCCGCCAAGCCGGTGAAGACCGAGGAAGCCGGCCCCGCGAGCAGCTTCGAGGGTGACGGCGAGTACCTGGTGGGCGAGGACATCAAGGCCGGGACGTACCGGACCGCCGGATCGGACGGGGCGTTCGGCTGCTACTGGGAGCGGGCGAAGGACTCCAGCGGTGAGTTCGACTCGATCATCGCCAACGAGAACCTCCAGGGCAGCGGCCGCGTGACGCTGAAGCAGGGCGAGATCTTCAAGACCAACCGCTGCAAGGAGTGGAAGAAGGTCGGTTGACCAGCCACCGCCCGTACCACGATGCGCCGGGGGCCTTCGCACCTGGAACCAGTGCTACCCGTCAGAAAAGGGGAAATCAGCCGTGACGATCGTCCACGACTCCACGCAAGCCCAGACCGGCACCGGTCGCACCCGTCGAAGCACCGTCTACCTGCTGCAGGACACGGGCACCTCGTCCGCCGATCTACGGGCGGCCCTCAACCTCAGGTACGAGCGTGACCACGGCTTTATGGTGGAGAACGTGACGGCCGGGGGCGTGCCCGGTCTTCTCTGCCACGGGGTCATCGGCCGCAACCGCCCGCCCGACTGGACCGCCGCCGTCGAGATCCTCACCGAGCGAAAGCCCTTGGTGGAGAACCGCACCGCGGCATGCGCCTTGCTGCTCCCCGTCGCCGGAGAGGTCTTCGCCCTGACCTTCGGCATGGGTCACCTGCTCCTCGAACAGAGCAGGATCTCCCCGGGGTTCGGATTCGACTTCGTGCTGCGTGCGGCGCAGCCCGACGCAATCCGTCAGGTCACGCACAGCCTCATGGACGCCAGAGGCCGCACAGACCGGAGCTCGGCCGCCCAGGGACAGCACATCCGGACCTACCCCATCGAGGAGTACGGCGAGGTGGTCAGCCGCCTCGTCGGAGCCATCGGCGCGACCGAACTGACCATCAGCCGAAGGAGTCGGCGCACGGCACAGATTGCCGGCACGGACGCGCTGAAGATCCACCTGGGCTCTCACCCCGCGGACCTCGTCCAGGATCTGGCGGAGATCCGCGCGATGCTGTCCCGGCAGTCTCCCGCTCCGGACTTCGAAGCCATCGCCAGGGTTCGCCCCCTCAAGCCCGGTGACCCGCGACGCGAGACTCTGAACGAGAAGCTGGACGACCTCCTCGGTTCGGCGGCCGACACGGGAAGCCTGGCGATCGTGGTCCCGGCAGCGTGCCTGGATCAGGAGGACGGTGCCATGTCGTACCGGGTGAAGGTCGGCAGCCATCGCAAGCTGTTCCGCTCCCTCGAACTCGACGACGTACTGGGCCTGGTCGACGGCATGCAGCAGGGAAGCCGCCTGGCTGCCCTGTCGGACGGATACATACAGATGCACAGGGACGAAGAGGGCGGCGATCCGATCAGTGCCCAGATGAAGGCCCACAAGTGGCTCGCGGCCGAGATCGCGCTCGGCACCAGCCGGTACTTCCACCACGAGGGTCGCTGGTTCGAGATCGGTGACCAGTACTTGGAGGGCCTTCGCCGTGAGGTCGACGCTCTGCTGACCGCACCGGCGGGCGTGACCCTCTTCGACTGGACCTCCGCGTTCAAGGAGGAGAAGGACTACAACGAAGAAGCGCGGAAGCACGGATACGTCTGCCTCGACCGCAAGCTGATCAGGACCGCTCAGCACCCCCGGGGATTCGAGGCGGCCGACCTACTGGCAGCCGATGGCACTCTGATCCATGTGAAGCGCGCAGAGTCGTCCGCGCCGTTGAGTCATCTCTTCGCTCAGGGACGAGTGTCCGCGGATGCCTTGCGTTTCGACGCGGAGGCGAGGTCGGAGTTCGTGCGTCGGGTGCGTGGTCAGGACCCGCGCCACACCATCAGTGACGACTTCTCTCCCATCAAGGTCGTGTATGCCATCTCCCTCAAGAGCGGGAAGCGGTTGACGACGCGCAACCTCTTCACCTTCGCTCAGATGTCGCTGCTGCAGGCGGCACGAGCGTTGCGGACGCAGGGCATCGAGGTGGCTGTCGTGGACATCCCGACCATCGTGTCTCTGGCGACGTCGTAACCGGAGCGGGCAGCGCTGAGGGCTGCGTCGTGGTCGCAACGCAAGTGGCGCTGGCTCGGGGGCAACGGAAGCGACGCCGTCGAGACGGCTGGCAGATCCCGCACGGGCTGTGGCGGCTCTGTCCGATGGAGGACCCGAAGAGACGACGTCGCTGGACGGCCGCACGGTGCAAGTCGTCGACCGGGCCACGGAGTGGGTGGTGCTCGACTCGCTGTTCCTGAAGGAGCTGCGGGTGGGGGCCACTGCGAGTTCGTCCTGACAGCTGGCTGTTCACATCTTTTGTCAGGTGATTGGCAAAAAATCCATATCGGGTTGTTGATCTCGCGCGTGCCGGACGATGCAGGCTGATATGTAGATACCTGCAGGGGGGCCTGTCGGAGGGGATACCCCTGTGCGTTCAGCTCAGGAGGTATTTCCGTATGCCCCATCAGCCCCAGACCGTGCGCACCGTCACCAGCGATCCCGGTCTCGACCGGCTGAAGGCCGTCCTCGATAGCTGGCGCAACTCCCTGCTGGACATGGGTGGGCGTAACCGGCTCCTGAACTTCCGCCACACCAGGACCGCAAGCCTGGAGCTGACATCACCCGGAGCCACGGCGCTGCTTTCCGACCTTGCCCGCGGGTGGGACTTCGCGCCGGTCGCGGAGGACATGGACGACTCCGGGAACCTGGCAGCCGCCCAGCGAAACCGTCCAGGGTTGGTCACTCAGAAAGCCACCCAGGCCACGCTGGACAGCGCCCTGTACCAACTGCGGCAGCGGTCCGGCCAGATGTTCAACGACTATGGCCTGTGGGTGCTGTGGCTGGGCGTCGGCATGCTCGACTGGCGTGAGGACGGTGCGCACGAGGGAAGTTCGGCACCACTGCTCCTGGTCCCGGTCGAGCTGCGCCGGGACAGCAACCGGCACTACCGCCTTCACCTGGCCGACGACCAGGACCGCGCACACAATCCGGCGCTCGCGGTGAAGCTGGAGCGGCTCGGTATCGACTGGAGCCCGGTCACCGGAACCGACGTCACCGACCTGTCCGCGGTTATCTCCGCTGCCCGCTCGGTAGCGGCGGTGCAGAAGGGCTGATCGGTCGACGACCGCGTGGTGCTCGGCCTGTTCGCCTCGCATCGGGAGGCCATGTACCAGGACCTCCAGCAGAACGAGGACCGTATCCTCGGCCATCCGCTGGTCCGGGCCGTCGCCCTCGGCCCCGATGCGGGCCTGCCCGACGACCTCATCGGGTTCGAACCCCCGGAGCTGGACCGCATCGACGAGGTTCAGTTGCCCGAGAAGACCCCGCTGGTGCTGGACGCGGACGCCTCCCAGCGGCAGTGCATCGCCGCCGCACTCGATGGCCGGTCCTTCGTGATGAGCGGCCCGCCCGGCACCGGCAAGAGCCAGACCATCACGAATCTGATCGCCGCGCTCATGCACGCCGGCCGCAGTGTGCTGTTCGTCAGTGAGAAGGCCGCGGCTCTCGATGTCGTACGCAACCGGCTGCGCGGCGTCGGCCTCGGCGACTTCGTCATGGCACTGCACAGCGGTGATACGAGCAAGAAGGCGGTCGCCACCGAACTCGCCCGGGTACTGACGACCGAGGCTCGTGTCACTGGGGCTGCCGAGCACGAACTGGAACGGGCGCGCCGGCTGCGGGAGGACCTGTCCGCCTATGCCGCCGCCATGAACCAGACCCGCGACCCCCTCCAGCTCACCCTGCACGACGTCCTCGGACGCCTGATCAAGCTGGATCAGGCCGGCACCCCACCACTGCCGCTTTCCGCCCAGAACGCGAAGACCGTCCGCACTCTGAGCGCCGGTGCCCTGCAGGAAGTCGCCGCTGCGGCCCAAGCGATCAGCCGGGCCTGGCGACCCGCCGCCGAGGGGGAGTCCTTCCCCTGGCGCGGACTGGTCGGAACCTCCGCGCACCATGTGCTCTCCGAGGCCGCCGACGCTCTGGATGCTTTGCGGACCGTGACCGGGCGCCGCCCGTTCGCCGCTACGCAGGAAGAGCCCCGCTCGCTCCGGGAACTGCAACAGACTGTGCGCTCCCTGCGGGCCGGGCTTCCGGACCATGAGACCCCCCTGGATGCGATCCTGCCGGAGGACGTCTCCGGCGAACTCGCGCAGCTGGCCGACCTGTTCGGCATGCCCAAGCAGGAATGTGCCGAGGACGCGTTCGGCCTGTGCGAGCTGGCCGACCTGACCACGGCCGACCACCGCCCGCCGCGCGGATGGTTCGACGCGGACACCCTGAGCCAGGCACATCGGGCAGCGCAGGAGCTCGGCCAGGCCCTGATAGCTGAGACCGAGGCGCGCACCGCGGCCGAGGACATATTCGGCGAGCAGGTCTTGAGGGAGGTGGAACTTCCCGAACTGGTGCGCCGTTTCGCGGAGGAGTACCGAGGGCTGATGGCCCGGTTCTCGGCCCAGTACAAGGCTGACCGCGCGGCCGTGGCGGCGCTCACCCGCACCGGAGCTTGGGCCAAGTCACTCGTGGGACGACTGGATCAGGCACTGGCGTGGCAGAACGCCGCGGCCGAGGTCGTTCGCCTCGCCGATCTGCACTCCACACTCCTGGACCGCTGTACCCCACGCACTCAGGAGGCAGTCCACGCTCTCGACCAGGCGCTGGCAGCTGCCGATCGCATCGCCGAGCTGAGCCGCGACGCGGCACGGCGCAACCTGCTCGCCGACCGCCTGGCCGACGACGCCGACCCGGACCGCCTGCCGACGCTGCTGGCGGACAACGTACGGCGCTCACTGGGCGACTGGTGCGAGATCGCAACCCGCCGCACCCAACGCTGGTCCGCCTCCGTGACCGCGCTGCTCGACCTCTTCGACGCCGCCCGAGGCGCCCAGCTCTCCCCGTCCCTGCTGGGCACCCTTGCCCAAGCTCAGCAGGTGATCGACAATCTGCAGGCCGACCCGCGCGGCCCCGAGGAGTGGCAGGCCTACCGGGACGGCCTCGTCGTGCTCGCCCGCCACAGCGCCGACGACGTCGTCACGAGCGCGGCCGAGCGGGGCATCGACCCGCAGCAGCTGACCGACGTGGTCCAGCAGGCACTGCTGCGGTCCTGGGCCGACGGCATTCTCGCCACCGACGCCCGGCTGCGCAGCACGCGCTCGGACGATCTCGACGCGCGGGTGACCGACTTCCAGGAAGCCGACCGCCGTCTGATCGCAGCCGCAGGCGGCGCAGTGATCGAGGCGTGCAACAAGAGAAGGCCGCGCCGCTTCGGCGGCGGCGGCGGTGCCGTGATCACCCGCGAGGCGGAGAAGAAGACCCGGCACATGCCGGTGCGTGAACTGCTCGGCAGAACACGTGAGGTCGTCCAGTCGATCAAGCCGTGTTTCATGATGAGCCCGCTGACGGTCAGCCAGCTGCTGCCCGCCGACTACCACTTCGACGTGGTCGTCTTCGACGAGGCCTCGCAGGTGCGCCCCAGCGACGCCATCAACTGCATCTACCGGGGGCGCACCCTCGTCGTCGCCGGTGACGACAAGCAGCTGCCGCCCACCTCGTTCTTCGACTCCTCGGTCGAGGACGACTCCGACGAGTACGCGGAGGATGTCCCCGACTCCTTCGAGTCGCTGCTGCACGCCTGCAAGGCCGGCGCCATGCGGGAACTGCCGCTGCGCTGGCACTACCGCAGCCGCCACGAGAACCTGATCACCTTCAGCAACCGCTCGTTCTACCAGAACTCGATGGTGACCTTCCCCGGCGCTCTCGACGAGGGCAATGACGTCGGCGTCTCCTTCCTCAAGGCTTCAGGCGTCTACGACAAGGGCGGCCGCCGCGACAACCGTGCCGAGGCGGACTTCGTCGCGCAGCGGGTCATCCACCACTTCGACACCCGCCCCGGGCGCACCCTCGGCGTGGTCGCCCTCTCCCAGGCGCAGGCCTCGGCCATCGACCAGGCCGTACAACAGGCCCGGCTGCAGCGCCCCGACCTCGACCACTGTTTCACCGAGGACCGGCTCGACGGCTTCTTCGTCAAGAACCTCGAATCGGTGCAGGGCGACGAACGCGACGCCGTGATCATGTCCGTCGGCTACGGCCCCGACGAACACGGCAAGCTCGGGCTGAACTTCGGCCCCATCAACAAGGGAGGCGGCTGGCGTCGCCTCAACGTGGCGGTCACCCGCGCCCGCTACCGCATGGAGGTCGTCGCCTCCTTCCGCGGTACGAGCCTGTCCGACAGCCCCAACGAGAGCGTCCAGCATCTCAAGCGCTATCTCGAGTACGCCGAGAACGGTCCGGCCGTCCTCGCCGCAGACGTCGTCCAGTCCGACGCGGAGCCGGACAGCCCCTTCGAGGAGGCCGTCCTCGCGGTACTGCGCGACTGGGGCTACACAGTCCAGCCGCAGGTCGGAGTCGCCGGCTACCGCATCGACCTCGGCCTGCGGCATCCGGAGATGCCCGGCGCGTACGCCCTCGGCATCGAGTGCGACGGCGCCATGTACCACTCCTCCAAGGCCGCCCGTGACCGGGACCGGCTGCGCGAGCAAGTCCTGAACCGCCTCGGTTGGCGGCTCTACCGAATCTGGGGCACCGACTGGTATCGGGGGCGCGCAGCGGCCGAGCTGCGGCTGCGCGAGGCCGTCGAGCACGCCATCGCCCAGGGGCCTCTCGCTGCCTCGGCCGCGGTGTCTACGGCTGCCGCCGCTGTGGACGATCCGTCCGACGACGCCCTGACGTCCGGGGTCAGTGCGGCGACGCACGGGAGCGGGGCCATGCTTACGGTTCCGGTCGCGCGGACGTCGGTCGAGGTCGAGGTCGAGTACGGGCGGGTGCCCGTCGACACCGAGGCGGAGCGTGACTGGAGCGCCCAGTACCGGACCAGCGAGATCAGCGTCACCCCGCGCTACGAGCTCCACACGCCTGAGGCCCGAACGGTGCTGCGCAAGGTGCTGGCGCAGGTCATCGAGGCGGAGGGGCCCATCCACGAGGATCTGCTGGTCCAGCGTGCTCGTGAAGCCTGGGGTGTCGGCCGGGCAGGCAAACGCATCCGGGACAACGTCCGTACCGTGGCGCAGGCGTTGGTTCGCTCGGGCCTTGCCTCCTCTGATGGCGACTTTTTCGACGTGGAGGGGCGGGACGAGCTGAAGGCCCGTCGAACGGAGGACGGGGATACGGTCCGCAAGGTCACGTACATCGCCCCTGCCGAGCGGCAGCTGGCCTTGTGCGAGCTGACAGCGGAGTGCCCAGGTATGTCACAGGATGAGCTGATCAAGCAGGCTTGCGAGTTCTTCGGGTGGCGGCGGATGGGCAAGGACATTCGCGACTGCCTGGAGGCGGACATCGCGGAGCTGTACAGGCAGCGCCGGCTCGCGGGCGGACCGGGATGCGTCAGCGCCGTGCGCCAAGCGGCGGGGTAGGGGCAGCGCGTCTACGGCGTACATGGCCGCGCGGACAAGCTCGCGGCCGATGCGGGGTTGCAACAGGCCCTGCGTGTCGATCCGCTGCTCCCCTCCGGATCCGGGCTCGGAGTCCACCGGCGGGTCGTGGAACGCACTATGGCCTGGCTGCACGGCTTCCGACGCCTCCGCGATCCGATGGGAACGAGGCGCGATATCCACGAAGCCCTCCTCGGCCTCGCAACGTGCCGCATCACCACCGACACCTCCAACTCCTTGACCAGGACCAGACGTCTAAAGGGCTTCTCGCGGGATACCTCTGAACTACCCCCGTCCCCCGGTTGCTTTGCAGCCGCACCTAAGCTGTTCCCTTGAGGACACGGGTACGAAGACGCGGAAACAACGGACGGGGGCCCGGGATGCAGAACGCCCATCTCGACGTGTCGGAGGACGAGCTGACCAAGCTCGCCAAAGACATGGACGCCATGCAGGCGTACCTGGAGCAGCAGACCCGGCGGATGGACGCCATCGTCGACGGCATCGAGGCGGGCTGGCAGGGCCCCACGGCCAGGGCGTACCGCAAGCTCCATCAGGGAGCGGCCGAGGACTCCGTACGGATCCGGCAGGTCCTCGTCTTGCTCGAAGAGGCGACCCGGCTCAGCCGCGACGACTTCACCGGGCAGGAACTCGAGATCCTCGGACGGCTGAAGAAGATGCAGGACAACGAGGACGTGTCGGCGGCGGCCCGTGCGATGTCGGAACCGGACCCGGTCCCGGCACCGGCGCCCGCGCGCCCGCAGAGCCGCATCCTGGACGTCTGAACCACGGGGGATCAGCAAGACCATGTCGGACGACGACCGCATAACCGTCGACTTCGCCACGCTGCGCAGGCTGTCGGGCGAGCTCGAAAGCATCCTCAAGACGCTGAACGAGAAGCTGGACGGGCTCTACGACCGCACCGAGAAGGTCGTCCTGAGCTGGGACGGCGAGGCGCGCGACGCTTTCATCGACGAGCTCGACAAGTGGGACCGCTCCGCGCAGGACCTCCGGGCCGCCCAGGCCTGGTTGCACGAGTTCGTGGTCAAGGGCCACCTGAACTACGACGCCGCCCACCGCTCGGTCCTCCAGGGCTGGGGAGGCGCCTGATGGCCGGCCACACCCCCGCCCCGGCTCAGCCGCCCGGCGGAAGCGGCGCGATCGACGTCAAGCCCAGCGATCTCTGGCGGGTCTCCGACCGGGTGGCGGTGCAGCAGACGGCGCTGATGCACGGCGCCAACAGCCTACTGAACGGCCTGCAGAAGTATCCGGACGCAGGGGGCGCCGGAACAGCCGCCCGGCGGTTCTCCCAGGCATACATGAAGGTCGGCAACCGCTGGCTGGAGGTTTGGGGCGAGGGTGTCCTCAGCGTCGGCGGCGTCTCCGTCGGCTTCACGGAGACCGCCAACGTACGCCACGGCGGACGCGGCTGCCCACCCCAAGCCCGGCCAGTCCCCCCAGCAGAAGGCCTTCCCCGCCACGATCATCGACAAGCCTCCGGTCTACGGAACGATCCCCGACCTCAAGTGGGGCGACGATGACGGCGGCGACGGCTTCATTCGATCGCTGCTGGAGCACATTCCCCAAGTCGTACGGGACGTCCTGCAGCCGGTCATCAAGAAGGCCTTCCGCGTCGGCAAGCTGGCCGACGTCTACCCGTACCCGGAGCAGCACTACCTCAACTCGCTGTCCCAGAGCTGGGCGGATACGACGATCTGCCTGAACCAGGTGTCGGACTCGCTGACCGGCGCGATCGGTACGATTACGAACCCGCAGCAGGCCGACTGGGAAGACGCCATGAAGGTCTTCTGCAGCGCGCTGTGGGGATCGACGGCATGGGGCCATTCCCGCGACGGCATCCAGTGGGCCCAGAAGGCCAACGCAGGCCCTCAGACCCCCTTTCGCCCGACCGGCAGTCAGCCGGTGATGACGGTCCTGCGCGACACCGGGATGAAGATCAGCAACATCCTGCGCGAGTACGCCGAAGCAGCGGTCGAGCTGAACGGCGATATCTGGGACGAATACCTGGAAGCCGTCAAGGAGGCGGCCAAGGCGCTCCTGGACGACGTCAATCTCAAGGACGGCGTCAGTATGAAGGACGTGGGTGGCCTCATCAAAGGCGCTGGCAAAGGCGTCGGCATGATGCTCGAGTTCGACGTCCAACTCGTCCTCAAGCTGGACACCGCGGACATCAACCGCATCGTCGACAAGTACCTCAACACACTGACCAGCCTCACCTCGCGCGTCGAGGCCCTGATGGCCCCCCTGGACGAGGCATACCTCAGTGCCCCGAAGTTCGAGGCGGGAGTGGCCCGCGCGCACGGCTTCGGCGCGCGGGCGCTCGACGAGTTCCGCCACCAGCAGAAGTGGATGGTCCAGGACTCCAACGGCAACCAGGTCTTCGACCTCGCGAGCAACGAGTACCTCGGGGGCGGCCACTCCCTGGACAAGCACGTGGGCAAGACGGACGAGCAGCTGGCTCAGCGCCTCCGGGATCAGGCCGACCCTCCCACAGCGGCCTGGCCGCACAACAAGCCGAAGATCGGCGGATCCTCGTCCTTCCCGAACATGGAGCGGGCTCAGGACCTCACGGAACACAACCTCAGGAACAAGCGGTCCGAGATCGAGGCGTGGCTGGCCACCAATCCGACGAATGGACAAACGAAGGACTTCACAAGTCCGGCCCCCAACGGCGAGACGAGCGGACGTTACGTTTCCAAGCAGCCGGTCGACAATGAGCCGGGTACGGGCTTCAAGCAGCACGGCCTGAACGCCCGGGCCATGGACGTGAAGAACGTTAAAACGGTCCTCAAGTACGATTCCAGTCTCGATCCGCCCTACATCATCTTCACCTCCATGCCCGCTCCATGACCGATCGCCCTGGAAGCCCGATGACTCTTCTCGACGGCAGCGCGTGGGAGGCCGCGGCGCTGCGATTGCTCGACGACGTCTACACGTTCGCGATGACAGGTCCTCGGCAGCACGAGGACTGGGCCGACGACGTCCTCGCCGTCATGAATCGGACGGTCACCGACCCCCGGGGCTGGATCGGCCTGGAATGGGAATCCGACAGGGAGAACCGCGCGGCGATCCGCCCCTCGTACCCGTTCCTGCAGCTCACCGCCGGAGCCATCCACGAGGGCGTCCACCCGATCGAGCCTCACGGCGCCGTCACACTCCTCGCGTCGCTGACCCAGGAGTGGACATTCGAGACGTCCCCCCTGCGGTCGCGGCAGAACAAGGAGGAACTACTGGAGGACGCCCGCATCCTCCTCCTCCGCTTCGGTGCCGACGCCCGTTTCTGGACGACCTCCGACCTGGCCCGGACCTCCACAAACCCGGACTTCCTTCAGGGCGACCTTGAAGGCGGCACCCGCTTCACCGACCACGTCCAGGAACTCGGCCTGATCGCCGTCTCCGCGGACGAGGTCGGGGTCTTCTGGTCATTCAATGCCGGCTGACCCCCAGGCCGCCTGGGACGCCGCCGTGCGGCACCTGTACGAGGACGCATTCCCGTACAGGCCTGGGTTCAACTAAGCGTCTACTCAGAGGACACCGGGCTCGTCATCGTCTCCGACTCCGAGGTCGGCCTCTTCTGGAACTTCGCCGACTACTGACCGACCGCGAGAGAATGGCCCCATGCTCACAAGATCCGCCACCTACCCCGACCGGGAAACCGCCCAGTGGGCCACCCAGCAGGTCGTGACCGCCAACGAGCAGGTCATCCACCGCTGGCTCGCCCACGGCACCCGCGCGCGTCTCAGCATCGAAGCCGCGTGGCCGTCCCGCGAGGAGCCCGTCGGGCGCGTGCTGCTGCAGGCGATGATGCTCGCCGGGCGCGAGCCTGTCGACGTACGGGCCGCCCGCGTCGTGCTACGCCGCGAGCCCGCAGTCCCGCATGGCTTCGTCGTTCAGACCACTGTCCCGATCTACCTGTAGAGGCCCGCCACCGTGTCCATGAAGCCCCTCGAACACGACCGCCGGTACGGCGAACTGGATCAGGTGATGCGCGCCTACCTCGGCCGGCCGGCTGACGACACCGCCGAGAGGCGCAGTGCGGCTCTGGACGCCTACCTCCGCCACACCTGGCACACCCGCCCATGGGCCATCGCCGAGGCGGAGCGCCAGTTGCGCGAGTACAGCCGTCCGCCCCCGGGCCGGCTGCGGCTGCGCCTCGGCGAGTACTACGCGATCCCGGACGTCGGCCTGCCCGAGTCCGCGATCCAGGACTGGCTGATGGTCCTCGCGGATCACCTCAAGCAGAGCGTCGAAGACGGCGAGGTCCCCCCGCCGACGACGCCGCAGACGCACTGGGAATGGCACGCCCGCTTCCCGGAGACCGCGCAACTGCTCGGCGGCTGGTTCTCGCAGGACATCACCGACGAGTTCCCCGACCACAACGCCGCGATCCAGGACTACGCCGCCACCACCGACCCCCAGCTGATGGCTCGTTTGGTGGGCGAACTCCGCGAGCTGCTTGCCCTCCCGCTCGGCGAGTCCGACTACGCCCTCGCGGTGGCGGAACTCGGCATGGAGGTCGACCCCCCGGAGCCGTTCTCGTACGGCGCGTGGCTGACATCCGTGGCTGCCGACCTGGCCACATGACGTCGGGCCACCTGCCACCCCCTCGCACTCGTTTTCACACCCCCGCCCAGGAGCGCTTCCACTTCGGCCTCCGCACGATCCCAGGCTTCACCGAGCACTCCATGGACTTCGGCCCGGTCGTCGTCTCCGCCGACGAGGTGGACGTGTTCTGGTCCTACTCCGACCAGTCAGCCGAAAGGACAGCCAGCCCCATGACTGCCAGGTGGGACGGCCTGCCGGCCGGAATCCACAACCAAGTCGACGGATACGTCCTGCAGGATCGCTTCCTACCGGCAGTCAAGGTTGTCTGGGAGGGCGGCCGGGCCGAGGGCCTGGACCTGAACGACGCCCAGCGGGTGGTCTCCGACCGCTACGAGGCCCTCGGTGACCGGGTGGTTCGCACTCCCGATGACCCCGTGGACCTCGATTCACTGGCGGCGCGCGCCGCCGGCTTCCCGGGCCGCGTGGTGGCGGTCGAGGCGGTCTGGGACGGGGACGCCGTCCACGACTGGTTTGTGCTGCTGCTGGCGATCCTCGACGACCCGTGCGACGAGGCCCACTTGGCCACGGTCTACCGTGGTGCCGCCGTGCGCCTCCTCGTCGGCGCGGAGGACCACCGCCACCCGTCCGCCGTAGTGGCCGCCGACGCGGGCCGCGCCCTTGCCGCCCACCTATCGGTCCCGTTCCACTTCGCCAGTCCCGAAGTCCCGGACGACGAGGCCCCGCGCTGGCGCGCCCCCTAGCGAGGCCCGAAATCGATCCGTCGCCGTCATCGGGCTGAACACCAGGTTGCCGGCTCCGCCGAGCCCGCCATTAGCGTCTCTTCCCGGCCAGGCGCAAGGTTCTGACGGGGGAAACGCTGACGTCGGACTACAATTTGCCGGTTGTTTGGCGCTGGACCGGAACAACCCCAGGCGTACCTGCGGGACCACCAGCGGCCCGGATGTTCCGGGAACGAGACGCGAGGACCCGATGGTAGCCACGCCAGAGAGCAGTGAGTTCAGCCTGCTCGAGGACGAAACGCTCCAGGAGTTCGGCAAGGCGGCCCGCTTCTCCGCCGGGCCCGCCGCTCCGCCGCGCACGCTCGTCGACATCTTCGAGGCCTCCGTCCGGGAGTACCCCGACGAGCTCGCCCTGGATGACGGGACCGGCCGGCTCACCTACCGTGCGCTGGCTGTCGAGGTCGCCGGCCTGCGGCGCCGACTCGCCGCCGCCGGGGTGGGGCTGGGCGACCGGGTGGGTGTTCGCGTCCCGTCCGGCACCAATGATCTGTACGTGGCCGTCCTCGCCGTGCTCGCCGCCGGTGCCGCCTATGTGCCGGTGGATGCCGAGGACCCGGACGAGCGGGCCGAGTTGGTCTTCGCAGAGGCCGGGGTGCGGGCGGTGCTCGGCGCCGGACGGAGCATCGCCGTCACCGGCGCCGCGGGCGCCGGCGCTCCCGCGGCGCGGCCCGGCCCCGACCACGACGCCTGGGTCATCTTCACCTCCGGTTCCACCGGCAAGCCCAAGGGCGTCGCCGTGAGCCATCGCAGCGCCGCCGCCTTCGTGGACGCCGAGGCCGCGCTCTTCCTCGCCGAGGAGCCGATCGGCCCCGGAGACCGGGTCATGGCCGGACTGTCCGTCGCCTTCGACGCCTCCTGCGAGGAGATGTGGCTCGCCTGGCGGTACGGCGCCGCTCTGGTGCCCGTACCTCGCTCCCAGGTGCGCAGCGGCGCCGACCTCGGCCCGTGGCTGGTGGAACAGGAGATCACCGTGGTGTCCACCGTGCCGACCCTGGCCGCGCTGTGGGAGCCCGAGACGCTCGACGAGGTCCGGCTGCTGATCTTCGGGGGTGAGGCCTGCCCGCCCGAGCTGGTCCAGCGGCTGGTCACCGAAGGCCGCGAGGTGTGGAACACCTACGGCCCCACCGAAGCCACCGTGGTGGCCTGTGCGTCGCTCCTCACCGGGGCCGAACCGATCAGGATCGGCCTGCCGCTCAGCGGCTGGGAGCTGGCCGTGGTCGACGAGGCCGGGGAGCCGGTGCCCATGGGCGGCAGCGGTGAACTGGTGATCGGCGGCGTGGGCCTGGCCCGCTACCTCGACCCCGAAAAGGACGCCGATAAGTACGCCCCGCTGGAATCGCTCGGGTGGCAGCGCGCCTACCGCAGCGGAGACCTCGTCCGCGCGGAACCCGAGGGGCTGATCTTCCTCGGCCGCGGTGACGAGCAGATCAAGCTCGGCGGCCGCCGGATCGAGTTGGGTGAGGTGGACGCCGCGCTGCAGGCCCTGCCCGGCGTGGCGGGCGCGGCCGCCGCCGTACGCACGGCGCGCAGCGGCAACCAGCTGCTCGTCGGCTATCTGGTGACCCAGGAGGGCTGGGACCACGCGGCGGCCGTGATGCGGCTGCGCGCCGAGCTGCCCGCCGCCCTGGTGCCGCTGCTCGCGCCGGTCGACGATCTGCCGACCCGTACCTCCGGCAAGGTGGACCGGGACGCGCTGCCCTGGCCTCCCCCAGCTACCGCTGGGAGGTGCCCCCAGCCCGAACTGGAGACCACCGGCCCGGCCGAGCAGCTGTACGGGACCGAGGCCTGGCTCGCCGAGCAGTGGAGCGAGACCCTCGGTGTGGCCGTCACCGGCGCCGCGGACGACTTCTTCGCGATCGGCGGCAGCAGCCTCGCCGCCGCCCAGCTCACCACCCGGCTGCGTACCCGCTACCCGAGCGCCGCCGTACTCGACATCTATCAGCAGCCCACTCTGCGCAAGCTGGCGCGGCGCCTGGAGAAGTCCGTACAGGACGACGGCGCGACCCGTACCGTCGCGCCGGTTCCGCTGCGGGCCAAGGTGACGCAACTGCTCCTGCTGATCCCCCTGTTCACCCTGATCGGCCTGCGCTGGACCGTGGCGCTGGCGGCACTCGGGAATGTGCTGCACTGGTTCGGTCCCTATCCCTGGGCGCCGACCGCCTCATGGTGGCTGGTCGCCGCCGGCGCGGCCCTGTTCTTCAGCCCGCCGGGGCGGCTGGCGATCGCCGCCGGCGGCGCGCGCCTGCTGCTGCGCGGGGTGAAGGCCGGCAGCTACCCGCGCGGCGGGAACGTACACCTGCGGTTGTGGACGGCCGAGCGCCTGGCCGAGTACAGCGGCGCGACCTCACTCACCGGTTCCTGGCTGGAACGCTACGCGCGGGCACTCGGTGCCAAGGTCGGTCCTGAGGTGGACCTGCACTCACTGCCGCCGGTGACCGGCATGCTCAAGCTCGGCCGGGGTTGCGCCGTCGAGTCCGAGGTGGACCTGTCCGGACACTGGCTGGACGGGGACCGGCTCGAGGTCGGCCCGGTCAAGGTCGGTGCCGGCGCGGTGGTCGGCACCCGCAGCATGCTCTTCCCCGGTGCGCGCGTGGGCAAGCGGGCCGAGGTGGCCCCCGGCTCCGCCGTGGTCGGGCAGATCCCCACCGGACAGCGGTGGGCCGGAGCGCCCGCCGGCAAACTCGGCAAGGCCAAGCGCGACTGGCCCAAACAGCGCCCGCCGCGCCCGGTCCACTGGCGTGCCATGTACGGGGCGACCGGTTTCGGCCTGACGGCCCTGCCCTGGCTCGCCGCCCTGCCCGCTCTCCTTGTGGCGAGCCGGTTTGTCGCGCCCGACGCCGCGCTCGGCGAAGCCCTGCGGGGAGGCCTGGTCGCGGTGGTCCCCGGGGCGCTGGCCTACGGGTTCGCGTACGCGCTGCTGCTGCTGGTCGCGGTACGCCTGCTCAGCCTGGGGCTGCGCACGGGCGTCCATCCGACGCACAGCCGCGTCGGATGGCAGACGTGGACGGTCATACAGCTGATGGACCGGTCCCGGGAGACGCTGTTCCCCCTGTACGCCGGGCTGATCACGCCGGTGTGGCTGCGGCTGCTCGGCATGAAGATCGGCCGGGGTGCGGAGGTGTCCACCGTGCTGGCGCTGCCCAGTCTCACCACCGTGGGCGAGGGCGCGTTCCTCGCCGACGACACCCTGACCGCGCCCTATGAACTGGGTGGCGGCTGGGTGCGGATCGGACACTCCGAGATCGGCCGCAGGGCCTTCCTCGGCAACTCGGGAATGACCGCGCCGGGCCGCAGCGTGCCGGAAGGCGGGCTGGTGGGGGTCCTGTCCGCGACTCCGAAGAAGGCCAAGAAGGGCAGCTCGTATCTGGGCCTGCCGCCGGTTCGGCTGCCGCGATCCGCCGCGCACGCCGACCAGAGCCGGACGTACGACCCGCCGGCGCGGCTGCTGTGGGCGCGCGGCCTGGTGGAGCTGTGCCGACTTGCACCGGTGTTCTGCTCGGCTGCGCTGGCCGTGTTGACCGTGGCGGCGCTCAGTGCGCTGAGCGCGGCAAGCAGTCCGGGGATGGGGATGGGGATGGGGATGGGGATCTGGGGAGCGGCACTGCTGTCCGGAGTGAAGCTGTTCGCCGCGGGTGTGGCCGCGTGTGCCCTCGCGGTGGTGGCGAAGTGGCTGCTGGTGGGACGTCACCGGGCGGGGGAGCACCCGCTGTGGAGCGGCTTCGTGTGGCGCAATGAGCTGGCCGACACCTTCATCGAGGTACTGGCTGTGCCGTGGCTGGCCGGGTCGGTGCCCGGTACGCCGCTGCTGACGCTGTGGCTGCGCGGCCTCGGAGCCCGGATCGGCCGGGGCGTCTGGTGCGAAAGCTACTGGCTGCCGGAGATGGATCTTGTTTCGCTCGGCGATGCCGTCAGCGTGAACCGTGGCTGTGTGCTGCAGACCCACCTCTTCCACGACCGGATCTTGAGGACGGATACTGTGGTCCTCCGTGAGGGCGCCACTTTGGGTCCGGGCGGGATCGTCCTGCCCGGGAGTACTGTCGGGGCCCGCAGCACGCTGGGTCCCGCCTCCCTCGTGATGGCTGGGGAATCCGTCCCCGCCGACTCCCGCTGGCTGGGTAACCCGATCGAGGCGTGGCGCTCCTAGGAGGGGCAGTCCGTGCGGCCGTCGGGGGCGGCACACGAGCACGTCGTTCGAGCACAGCGCAGGGAGCGGACACAACAGTGAGCGGCCAGCAGACACCGGCATCGGACCCGTACTTTCCGGCCAACGGCGATCCCCGTTACCGCGTGCATCGGTATGAACTCACGCTGGACTACCGTCCCGGCCCCAACCGGCTGGCCGGGACGGCCCGGCTCAGCGCGATCGCCGGTCGTGCGCCGCTCACGGAATTCCTGCTCAACCTGGCCGAATTCAAGATAGGCCGGGTCCTGGTCAACGGCCGGTTGCCGCACTACACCCACCGGGGCGGCAAGCTGCGTATCCGGCCGGCCAAGCCGCTCCCCGCCGGGGCCGCCTTCACCGTGGAGGTGCACTGGGCGGGCAACCCCAAGCCGGTACGCAGCCCGTGGGGCGGCCTCGGCTGGGAGGAACTGACCGACGGCGCGCTGGTGGCCAGCCAGCCGGTTGGTGCGCCGTCCTGGTACCCGTGCAACGACCGGCCCGCCGACAAGGCCTCGTACCAGATTTCGATCACCACGCCGTCCGCGTACACGGTGGTGGCCGGCGGGCGGCTGCTCACCCGGACCACAAAGGCAAGCACCACTACCTGGGTGTACGAGCAGTCCGCGCCGACCCCCAGCTACCTGGTCGGCCTGTCCATCGGGATGTATCAGACCGTGCTGCTCGGTGACCCGGGGCTCGGGGGTGTTCCGCAGGCCGCCCACCTTCCGGCGCACCTGCTGTCGCAGTTCTCCCGCGACTTCGCCCGGCAGCCCGCGATGATGCAGCTGTTCGAGGAGCTGTTCGGCCCGTATCCGTTCGGCGAGTACGCGGTGGTGGTCGCCGACGAGGAACTGGACGTCCCGGTGGAAGCCCAGGGCCTCTCCCTGTTCGGTGCCAACCATGTGGACGGCGCGCGCGGTTCGGAGCGCCTCGTCGCCCACGAGCTGGCGCACCAGTGGTTCGGCAACAGTGTGAGCATCGCCGACTGGCGTCACATCTGGCTGAACGAGGGGCTCGCGAAGTACGCCGAGTGGCTCTGGTCGGAGCATACGGGCGGCCGCAAGGCGCACGAGCCGGCCGCCACCGCACACCGGCTGCTGGCCTCGATGCCGCAGGATCTCCGCCTGGCCGACCCGGGCCGGAAGCTGATGTTCGACGACCGCCTGTACGAGCGCGGCGGTCTTGCGGTGCACGCGATCCGCTGTGCCCTGGGTGATGTCGCCTTCTTCCGCATGCTGCGCGACTGGGCCACCGTGCACCGCCACGGTGTCGTCACCACCACCGCCTTCACCACCCACGTCGCCCGCTACGCGGCGGAGCCGCTGGACGACCTGTTCTCGGCTTGGCTGCACGAGACGGCTCTCCCACCGCTCCCCTCTCCCGCAGCCCCTGCTCGCCCCTCGCTCCCCGAGGTGCCGCGAGTACCGGCCCGGCCCGGGTACCCGCCCCGGAACGGCGGCTCCGCGGCGCCCGGGAGAAGCTCCGCGTAGCGCGGGCCCGCCGATGACGGAGGTGCAGCTGCCGCCTACCCTGGTCGGCACGGTCTCCGCGATCCGCCGTGCGACCGTCGATGCGGCGGACTACTACGAGGCTGTCGAGGTCTGGGCGGAGCTCGAAGAGGGGTCGTCAGCTGCTTGCCGGGGAGCGTGCACGAGGGCGGTTTAACTCGATCGTGTGATGGTCGGCTTCCGGGCTTGCGGCGTCCTGGGCCGTCCGGGTTAACGTGATCGTGTGATCTGGGACGCCGGGTACGGCGTCGGCGTGCGGGGCCCCTGCTCCACCGGAGTGATGGTTCAGGGCTTCCCCGTCGCCTCTGGCCGTACCCATTTGGCCAGATCGCGCAGGGAACCGACCTCCCGGGCCCGGACCACGCACAGGATGCGTGTCGCCGCCCCGGGGTTGAGTACGCCGGGGACCAGTGCGCCCAAGACCGTTCGGGGCGTGCGGCTGAGCGGGCTCACTCCTGCTCAGTCAAGAGGAACGGTACGACCACCGGACGGCGGCCAACTTCGGCGGCGTCGGCTACGGCTATGTGTTCACCTGCGCTCCCTGCCGTGAGGCTGCCTTCCTCTGGCAGTGCTGACGGGCTGTCGCCGGTCCCGGCCCGGGCAGGGTGGACTTTCGGCCGGGGCTCCGACATTCTGTGCGGACCTTGATCGCGGGTCGGCCCTCGATCCGCGCGTCGTCCTCGTGCACAGGGGGAGAACACCATGAGTCCGTCCCGCCTGCCCTTCCGCCGGATTGCCGCTGTATGCGGGGCCGTTGGCCTGGTTCTTTCGCTCGGTGCCTGTAGTGGTGGTGACGATGGCGCGACCGTCAAGGGCGCCAAGCTGGTCAAGTCCGGGCAGATCACCACCTGCACGCACCTTCCCTACGCGCCCTTCCAGTCCGAGAAGGACGGCAAGGTGGTCGGCTTCGATGTGTCGATGATCGACCTGGTCGCCAAGGACCTTGGCGTCGAGCAGGTCATCGTGGACAAGTCGTTCGAGACGATCAAGACCGGTGCTGATCTGAACGCCAGTGTCTGCGACGTCGCCGCGGCCGGCATGACCATTACCGACGAGCGTAAGAAGAACCTGGACTTCTCCGTTCCCTACTTCGACGCCACCCAGGCTCTGCTGGCCCGCAAGGGTGTCAAGGCGGCGACCATCGAGGACGTCACCAAGCAGAAGCTCAAGCTCGGGTCGCAGTCGTCCACCACCGGGGAGGACTTCGCCCGTACGCACGGCGCCGATCCGCAGTCCTTCGAGAGTTCCGACGCCGAGCTCAACGGTCTGCGCACCGGGCAGGTCGACGTCATCGTGCAGGACTATCCCGTCGTGCAGAACTGGCTCAAGGACCCTGCCAACGCCGCCAAGTTCGAGATCGTGGGCAATCTCGACACCGGTGAGCAGTACGGCTTCGCCGTCCGCAAGGGCGGCAATCCCAAGCTCCTTGAGATGATTGACCAGGCCATCAAGGACGCCAAGGCCGACGGCAGCTACAAGAAGCTGTACGAGCAGTGGATCGGGCCCATGCCGAAGGGTGCCGACGCTCCGTGACCAGCCTGATTACGGAGAAGGAGAGGGCTGCGCCGGCGCGGATGTCGCCGCGCCGGCGGCGGCGGGTCTCCCGTGGGGTGCAGTACGCCGTCTTCGTCGTAGCCGTGGTGGCGGTGGGGGCGCTGGCCGACTGGCGGCAGCTTCAGGAGCAGTTTCTTCAGCCGTCCGTGGCTCGGCAGTTGTTTCCCGATCTGATTACGGTCGCGCTGCTGAACACCATGGTGTACACCCTGACCGGCTTCGGGGTCGGCCTTGTGCTGGGCCTGCTCGTGGCGCTGATGCGGCTGTCGTCCGTGGCGCCGTACCGCTGGCTGGCCATGGCGTACATCGAGTTCTTCCGCGGCCTGCCCGCCCTGCTGATCTTCATCTTCGTGGGCGTGGGTGTTCCGCTCGCCTTCCCGGGGGTGGTCTTCCCCGGCGGTACGTACGGACAGGTCGCCTGCGCCCTCGGTCTGGTCTCCGCCGCGTACATGGCCGAGACCATCCGGGCCGGCATCCAGGCCGTACCGCGCGGCCAGTTGGAGGCGGCCCGTACGCTGGGCATGTCGCACGCCACCGCGATGCGGTCGATCGTGATCCCGCAGGCGTTCCGGATCATCGTTCCGCCGCTCACCAACGAACTGGTCCTGCTCTTCAAGGACTCCTCGCTGGTGCTCTTCCTCGGAGTCACCCTGCAGCAGCGCGAACTCACCAAGTTCGGACGTGACTTGGCGAGTACGACCGCCAACACCACCCCCATCTTCGTCGCGGGCCTGTGCTACCTCCTGGTCACCATCCCGCTCGGCTATCTCGTACGGCGCCTCGAGGCCCGTCATGCGAAGGCGAGGTGATCGTCCAATGAGTGCATCCGACGCGGCCATTGAGATCCAGGGGCTGCGCAAGTCGTTCGGTGATGTCGAGGTGCTGCGCGGCATCGACTTCACGGTCGCACCCGGCGAGGTCGTGTGTGTCATCGGCCCGTCCGGGTCGGGCAAGTCGACCCTGCTGCGCTGCGTGAACCTGCTGGAGGAGCCCACCCGTGGCACGGTGACCGTCGGCGGAGTCGACATGACCGATCCGGACATCGATCTGGACGCGGTACGGCGCCGGATCGGCATGGTCTTCCAGCAGTTCAACCTCTTTCCGCATCTGAGCGTCCTGGAGAATCTGACGATCGCGCAGCGCAGGGTCCTCGGGCGCGGCAAGGGGCAGGCCGGCCGGATCGCGCGGGAGAACCTCGTCAAGGTCGGTCTGGCCGACCGCGAAGGCAGCTTCCCCGCCCAGCTCTCCGGCGGCCAGCAGCAGCGCGTCGCCATCGCGCGGGCGCTGTCGATGGCACCCGAGCTGATGCTCTTCGACGAGCCGACCAGCGCGCTCGACCCCGAGCTGGTGGGCGACGTACTCGCCGTCATGCGCACGCTCGCCGACGAGGGCATGACGATGATGGTCGTCACCCACGAGATGGGCTTCGCCCGCGATGTCGCCGACCGCGTGGTCTTCATGGACGACGGCCAGGTGGTGGAGGAGGGCAGCCCCGCGGACGTACTGGGCAGACCGCAGCATGCCCGGACGCAGGCATTCCTGGCCCGGGTGCTCCATCCAGGAGTCGCGTGACCCGGTTCCGCCCCTCAGCGCGTCCTCAGCGGGTCCTCAGCGCGCGCGTAGAGCGCCTCGATGTCCGCCGCGTACGCGCCCGTGATCGCGCGGCGGCGCAGCTTCAGGGACGGGGTCATCAGGCCGTCGGCCATCGTGAACTCGTTCGGCAGGATGCGGAAGGCGCGGATCGACTCCGCCCTGGAGACGCGGGTGTTGGCGCGGGAGACCGCCCGTTGGATCTGGGCCCGTAGCTCGTCGTCCTCCGTCATGGCCGACCGGTCCGCCGGTGCCCTCCCCTTGAGGCGCTGCCAGTGCGCCAGCGCCTCCGGATCCACCGTGATCAGCGCGGCGATGTACGGCTGGTTGTCGCCCACGACCAGGCACTGCGAGATCAGCGGGTGGTGGCGGAGCTGTTCCTCCAGGACCAGCGGGGCCACGCTCTTGCCGCCGCTCGTGATGATCACGTCCTTCTTGCGGCCGGTGATGACGAGATAGCCCTCGTCGTCGAGGCGGCCCACGTCGCCGGTGGCGAACCACCCGTCCCGCAGCACCGCTTCGGTGGCCTTGGGGTTGTTGAGGTAGCCGGCGAAGACCGTGTCGCCGCGTACCCACACCTCGCCGTCCTGGGCGATGTGGACCGCGCTGCCGGGCAGCGGACGGCCCACCGTGCCGAATCTGACCGCGCCGGGGGGCTGCGCCGTGATCGCGCCCGCCGTCTCGGTGAGGCCGTAGCCGTCGTAGACGGTGACGCCCGTGCCGGCGAAGAACAGCCCCACCTCCCGCCGGAGCGTGGACCCGCCGGAGACGGCGTTGCGTACCCGGCCGCCCAGTACGGCGCGCAGCTTGTCGTACACGGCGTGCAGCAGCTTCAGGGCCGGGCCCGGGCCGGGGCCCGATCCGATGGACTGCCGTTCGACGGCTTCGGCGTAGCGCACCGCGACATCAGCGGCCCGGTCGAAGAGCCGGACGTGGCCCGCGTCCTCGGCGGTGCGGCGGGCCTTGTGGAGGATCTTCTCGAGGATGTACGGCACGGCGAACAGGAACGTCGGCCGGAAGGACACAAGGGCGGGCAGCAGTGCCTCGGGTGTCAGATCGGGCTGGTGGCCCAGACGGATGCCGCCGCGCAGGCAGGCCACCGCGACCATCAGGCCGTAAATGTGGGCGACCGGGAGGAAGTTGAGGACCGACGGCTGCTCGCCCGGTTCCGCGAGGATCCCGCCCCAGCCCGCGAGCAGGACGTCGCACTCGGCGGCCAGATTGGCGTGGGTGACGAGGCAGCCCTTCGGCGTGCCGGTGGTGCCGGAGGTGTAGCTGATGGCCGCGACCTGCTCCGGCCGTACGGCCCGCCGGTGACGGTGGATCAGGTCGTCGGAGATGCCGAGCCCCTGGTCGGTCAGGGCCGCCACACAGTCCGTGTCCATCTGCCAGATCGCGGTGAGCTGCGTCTGCGCGTCACTGGCCGCCGCCACCGTCATCGCATGGTTCTCGTGCTCGACGACGATGGCCCGTACCTGCGCGTCGTACAGGATCCAGCGCACCTGCTCGATGGACGACGTGGGGTAGACCGGAACGACCTCGGCGCCGAGGGACCACAGGGCGTACGCCAGCACCGTCCACTCGTACCGGGTACGGGACATCAGCGCGACCCGGTCGCCGAACCGGATGCCACTGCCCAGGAACCCCTTGGCCACGGCCAGGACCTCGGAGCGGAACCGCTCTGCGGTCACCGGCTCCCAACCGCCCGGCTCCATCGTGCTGTTGCGGGAGAGCTGGACCAGGTCAGGGGTGCGTGCGGCGCTTTCGTACACCGAATCCGCGAGACCTCCGGTCGCCAGCGGTTCGGCACCACTGGGATCGCCCATTCCGTGCATGTGGCTACTCTCTTCCCCCAGTTGCAGACCGCACCGTTCAACGCAGGGAGCGAAAGGTACCCGTAAGCGGCACCCCTGCCTAGCCTCACGGTGTCCGCTCGGCCACCCTCCGCTCCGACTGAGTCAGCGGCGGGGCCGTCAGCCGCGACAGTCTGGGGCCTCGCATCACGGCGAGCACGACCTCCGGTCTGACCAGCGTGGTGGTCGGCGCCGACAGCGTCACCACGTCGAAGAACGCCTTGGTGATGAGCGGGCGGCCGGTCGCGGTCAGCAGGAGCCGGTCGACGTAGCGGCCCAGCAGCCTGGCCGCGAGACCCGGCTGCTTGCCGACCGCCCCGGGATAGAGGATGTCCTGGCCGGTGGCCAGGTCCCAGGCGACGGCGACCGGTCGGGCAACGGCACGCTGGACCCGGCGCGCCAGACCCGGCGCGGTGAGGCGGTGTGCGGCGAGGTTCTCGCGCAGGGCCAGGGCGCCCTGGGCGGCCACCGACATGCCGTGCCCGTAGACCGGGTTGTACGTGGCGACAGCGTCGCCCACCGCGACGAATCCGTCGGGCCAGTCCTTGACCTTCTCGAAGAACCGCCGCCGGTTGACGGTGCTGCGCGTGACGACGACGTCCGTGAGCGGCTGCGCCCGGGCGATGAGTTCGCCGACGATGGGGTGCCTGACTCCACGGGCGAAGCGCTCGAACTCGTCCTCGGCGCCGGTGGGCTGGCCGCCGCGGGTGCCGGACAGCGTCACCAGCCAGCGCCTGCCCTCGATGGGCACGATGGTCGTCGTCTGTCCGGGCCGGGGTTCGCGCGCATTCGACTGCACGTTGACCACGGGAAAGTCCTCGGCCCCTTCGGGCGCACGGAAGACCCTGCTGGCGTAGGCCAGGCCCGAGTCGACCTCCTCCTCGCGCGGTTTGGCGACACCGAGCGCGCCGAGCCAGGCGGTGGCCCGTGAACCGCGACCGGAGGCGTCGATGACCAGATCGGCGTCGAGGGTGCGCTCGCCGTCCTGGTGCGTACGCACCCGGACACCCGTGACTCGGGCGGCGCTGCCCTCCAGGGACAGGAGCTCCGTGTTCTCGAGGACGGTGACACCGGGCTGGCCGGTGACCTGCTCGCGCACCACCCAGTCGAGCAGATCGCGGCTGCAGGCGATCATGGACTGCATCTCGGGCCAGCGGCGGAACCAGCCCTGGGACTGCATGGACACCAGGCCCGTCGGCAGCGGGATACGGCGGGCGCCGGCCGCCAGCCAGCGGTCGGTCACCCCGGGGAGCAGGTGCTCCATCGCCCGGGCGCCGCCGGACCACAGCACATGGACGTGGCGGGCCTGGGGCAGGCCCTTGCGCGGATCGGGACCGGCCGGCAGGGCGTCACGCTCGATGACGGTGATCTCGTCGACGTGCCCGGACAGAGCGGCGGCGGCCAGCATTCCGGCCATCCCTCCGCCAATGACGACGGCACGACGCAGGGTCGCACCCCGGCGGGTTCTATCGGGCTCGCTCATGGAAGTCGCTCTCTGGCCTGGCCGCATGCCCGCGGGCTGCTGCGACGACGGGTGACTGACGCAAGGCGATGGACATTCGCACCAGATCGCGCGGCCCCTCGGTCGATTCGGATGTGACGGCTCCGGCCGAGTCCATGATCTTGCCTTCCGGGTCACCGGCCCGGGCCCGCACCGCCAGGGTCACCATCGCCGCGTCGGCCACGGCCTGGGCCTGGGCCGGATCGGATCCCGCTGTCACGGCCGCGTCGTACGCGCTCGCCCGCGCCTCGGGGGAGAAGTAGGGATACAGGCTGAGCATGCCGTCGTGGATGTCGGACTCCCGCTGGGTCACCCTCAGTTCGGCAGGGGACCACAAGGCGATACGGACCGCGCGGGCATGGCGCGGCGTGACTGTGTGCAACTCACGCCAGAGCGGGCCGAGTTGGCGGTACGTGGTCCAGGTGCTCCAGCTGTCCGCCAGGCGCTGGCAGACCAGCGGGAGACAGAAGCCGACGGCGCTGACCTGCGCTCCGACGGAGGCCAGCACCGGTGCGGCGTAGGTGCTCAGTCCGTCCCAGTCCCGGCCGCCCCAGCGCGCGAACACGGCGGCGAACTTGGTTGCCAGGTAGGCGAGATTGAACAGATAGCCGACCACGATGATCACCAGACCGATCCGCAGCCAGCCGCGCACCTGCAGGGACCAGCGCCAGCAAAGGACGGTCATGGCGACACCCGCGACCGTGAGCGCCGCGAGGTAGAGCAGGATCATCTCGCGGATGTACGGCGTGGTGGCGTAGTACGTGTCGAGGTCCCGCAGCCGCTCGACGGGAGCGTCCCCCAACGAGAACAGCACCACCAGCGCCAGGATCACCACGCCGTACCCGGCGATCCACCGGCGCGACACACGCCGCGTCTGTTCCGGCGGCCCGCCACGCCAGTTGACGATCAGTACCAGACAGGAGGCGCTGAAGGCGCTCAGCAGGCAGTAGACGAGAGGGGCGGAGACGTTCGCGACACCGGTGATGCGGTTCACCGTGGCGATGGTCGGCGGGGCGGCGAAGAAGAAGACCAGGCCGGCCAGTGCGAGCAGCGCGCACACGGAACGCAGCAGCGGGTCACGCCAGGCGCGCGCCATACCGGGCAGCTTGAAGGCGAGCGCGATGCCCATGGCGGCAGCAGGTATGTAGTAGTCGGGATCGTCCACGTCTCAGCCCTGTGGCCCGCGGTATCCCAGGGCCGCCTCGATCCGCCCGGCGAGAACGTCCCGCCGCACCGGGCCACGGGCGCTCGAACCCGCGAGCCAGGGACGGCACTTGCTGCTCAGCAGCAGGCCGAAGCTCTCAGCCTCGTTCTCCTGGGCCTGATCGAACCGGGTGCGGGCCGCGACCTTCAGCACGGTCGCGCGCAGGTCGGCCTCGTCCGACAGCAGTCGGGCGGCGACGGCCGCGCGGACCTTCAGCACGGTCGCGCGCAGGTCGGCCTCGTCCGACAGCAGTCGGGCGGCGACGGCCGCGCCCTCGACATGGTGGCTGCAGTGGCCGGCCTTCATGTGCCACAACTCATGCCCGAGGATGACCAGTTGATGGTCGGGAGCGGTGCGCTCCTCAATGACGACCAGGTCGCGGTCCGCCATGTCGAGCCACAGCCCGCTGGCGGTGCCCGGCGGGAACGAGGCCATGCGGTACTGGACCGGCCGGCCGCGCCGCCGGCTCATTCCGTCGCACAGGGCGGCGTAGAGGGCGGTCGGCTCCGCCGGGGCGGGCAGCTCGATCGCGGCGACGAGCTCGCCGCACAGCCTGCGCTGCGCTTTGCCTATGCTCACCGTTCTCCCCGTCGGTGCTGGTCGGGCTCCACGTCCGGCTGCGGCTCCGGCTCCGGGGCCGCAGCAGAAGCCGGAGCAGGAGCAGGGGCAGGGTCGGTTGCGGGGTCAGGGCTCTGAGGGCTTGACGCTCTCCAGGAGCATGTCGAGCCACTCCGTGACCTTGTCCCGGTGCTTGTCGGTCGGCAACTGGGCCGCCCGCCAGGCGATTCCGCGTACGCCGTGGTCCTGCAGGAGCCGCTCCATCGGGTCGCCGACCGGCGGGGCGGCCGTAGCCGGCTGCCGCTCGCGGCCGGCCAGGTCCTGAAGGAGCCGCTGCTCGGTGCGCTGGAGGGCGCCGGTGAGCGCGTCGCTGTCCGCTGCGGTGAGGAAGCCTGCGTGGACCCCGAAGAACCTCTGAATGGCATCGCAGTGCTCCATGGTCGGTCGCCTGTCGCCGTTGATCAGGGCGCCGGCCTGCTGCCGCGACATCCCCGCACCGTCGGCGATCTCCTGCTGGGTGTACCGGCGTCCGTTGGGTTTGAGCCGGGTCCTGCGCAACAGGTCGAACCGCTGCAAAAACCTTGCCTGCAGGTCGGGTTCACCTGCCGGCCGCCCTTCGAGCAGGGCCCTGACCACGTCCGTGGGCGCTCCCGACTGCTCGGAGAGCCGCTGGAGGTCGAAGACCTCGGTGCGGTTCAGCCCGAGTTGGCCGGCGAGTTCGGCGACCCGGGCGGCGGTCGCCCCCAGCAGACCTGTGGCCGCCGAGCCCGAGGCCGAGAAGCCGTCTGTCACCGGTAGGTCTCCTAGATCACGCGGGGTCGCTGCTCGCACACAAGGGGCTGTTCAGAACCTAGTCGCTCTCGCCGGTGACATCCAGGCTGTGCCACAGCTGTGGCGCATTTGATGTGTCAAGAGGCTTGAATTGCCACGATAGTTGACACTGTCGCGCCGCGAGTAGCAGGATCGCCACACGGTGTGAAGATCGCCCCCCGCCCGTGTCCGTCCGCGAGAAGGGTAAGATTCGCGATGGCAAACCTTGCAGCAGTGGGGCGGCCCGGCGTCCACCCGCGACCCGGCCGGGAGCGGCCGGGCCGTGACGCCGGGGCACGCGGGGTAGTCCGGACGACCCGGCTCAAGGAACTCCTCAGGCAGCGCCGGGAAGACCTCGGGCTGAGCCAGGAGGACATCGCGGCCCGGCTCGGAATCAGCGTGCGGGCTTACGGCAACCGGGAGCGCGGCCTGGTCAAGGCGTGGACCGACCGGAAGCTGTTGGCCCTCGCCGAAGCGCTGGAGATGAGCGAGCAGCAGCGCTTCTGGCTCTTCCGGCTCACCGTCGACCGCGAACCCCCGCAGGCATGGGAGCCGTTGGCGCCCGCGGCCATGGTCGCCGACGCCGAGACGCGGGCGTACCTGCGCGACTACGCCACGATGATGGACGCCGTCGCCTTTCCCGCGGTCCTCTTCGACCACCGCTGGGACGTCGCCCTGACCAACCCGGCGTTCGACGCGCTGTTCCGGGACGTCAGGCCGCACCCCACGGCGATGCCCCGTCACAACCTGCTGAGGTTCGTGCTGTTCCATCCGGACGCGCACACGGTTCTCGCGGACCACGAGACGAGCTGGTGCCTGCCCCTCCTCGCCCAGTTCGCGGGGGCTCTGGAGGCGCACAGCGACGACCCCGGGCTGCTGGCCGTACGCGAGGAGATCGCCCGCGACCCGATCATGGACACCGCGCTGAGGCACGGTGTGCCGTACTGGATCCGGTCGGTGGGGCCCGACGTCGTGTACCGGGACGGTGCCGAACGGCCGCTCCGGCACCCGGACCCCCGGTGGGGACGGACCATGTGCCGGCTCGTCTACGAGACGCCCTGGGCCCTGGAGGCGATCGGGTTCACCCGGATGACCCTGGTGCCGGCCGAGCCCCGGTTCGACCCGCCGCGGCTGAGGGCGCTGCCCTCTCACTCGCGCTGACCCATCACTCGCGCCGACCACCGGTTCCCGACGGGGTCCAAACCGGCGTCGCTCCTGCCAGTTGGCAGACCATCAGGTAGAGCGGGATCGGTGGCGTGTACGGCGTGGTGGCCTCCGGGTGGCGGATCAGCCGGGGGTGCGCGCCCGGCACACAGCCGCCCGTGGCGTACCGGGCCGGGGCCGGCCAGGCGAGGTCCTGGTCGGAGCCGGCGGGCACGATCCACCACCACCAGGCCTCGTCGGCGAAGACGCAGCCGGACCGGGGCAGCCGCGTCATGAGGCGGAAGCCGTGCCGTGCGGGGACGCCCACTGCGTCGCAGCCGAGCGTGGCGGCAAGGGTGGGCGGGAGCGGGAGACGTACCTCCTCCCGGTGATCCGGGGTGGGCCGACCGTCCGTGGGCCGACCGTCCGCGTGCCGACCGTCCGTGAGGCGGCCTCGGGCCAGGCGGGATCGGGTGAAGCCGGAGACAAGCTTCAGCACGGTCCTCCCGCCCCGTACAGGAGTTCCGCCCAGACGACCCGGCCGGGGCCACTGCCGTCCTCATGCGCTCCCCACGCGCTGCTCACCGCGTCGACCAGGAGCAGTCCGCGCCCGCCTTCCTCCGGGTCCGCCCGGCGCAGCCGCGGGCCCGTGGGCAGAACGCCCTGGTCCTGCACGGATATGCGCAATCGCCCTTCGCTGTCGCTCAGTTCGCAGCCGACGCGGTCACTGGCGGTGTGCACCACGGCATTGGTGACCAGCTCGGACACGACCAGCGCCACGGTGTCACGGGTGTCCTGGTCGATGTTCCGGCCGAGGAGCCACTCCCGAACCCGGCGTCTGGCCAGGGCCACGGATTCTGCGCGCGCGGGCAGCTCGAACCCGAGGCGGCGGGCATGGGTGCCGGGGGACAGGCCGATGACCCGGGGGGTGAGCGCGTTACCAGGTGCCACGACCGATTCCTAACGGTGGGGAAGCGGCGCCGACCCACGTCTCCCGGAGGCAGGGCGCGGCAGCCGTGTGAACTGGTGCATCGGCCAACTCTCCCGCTGCCGGAGACACTTGGCAAGGGGCACTCTGGGAAATGCAGAGTGGCGTGTTCTGGGCTACGAGGGCATGGCACACTGCTCGCACCAGCGCCTGGGGAGGTCCGAAGTGAGTGAACCGCGGTCAGCACCGACCGTGGGCCAGGTCGTACTCGGCAAGCGTCTGCAGGATCTGCGCGAGCGAGCCGGCCTGAGACGCGAGGAGGCCGCCAAGGTTCTCCGGGTCGCCCCCGCCACCATCCGCCGGATGGAGACGGCCGAGGTGGCGCTGAAGATCCCGTACGTCCAACTCCTGCTGAAGGCATACGGGATCACCGACGAGGAGGCCGACGCCTTCGTCGAACTGACGGAGGAGGCCATCAAGCCCGGCTGGTGGCAGCGCTTCCACGACATCCTGCCGGACTGGTTCAGCATGTACGTCAGCCTGGAGGGCGCGGCCGCGCTCATCAGGTCCTACGAACCGCACTTCGTGCCGGGCCTGTTGCAGACCGAGAACTACGCCCGCGCGGTCATGCGCACCGGGGCCCTCGGGCAGACGAGCCCCGCCGACATCGAACGCCATGTCGCCCTGCGCATGGAGCGGCAGTCCCTGCTCACCCGTCCCGACGCACCCAAGCTGTGGGTGGTGATGGACGAGACGGTACTGCGCCGGCCCGTCGGTGGGCCGGCTGTGATGGCGGCGCAGCTCGACCGGCTGCTGGCGGCGTCCCGGATGCCCAACGTCACGCTCCAGATCGCGGAGTTCGCGACCGGACACCACCCCGGGACATACGGGCCGTTCGTCCTCTTCCGCTTCGCCGTCCCCGAACTGCCGGACATGGTCTACAGCGAGTACCTGACCGGCGCGGTCTATCTGGACGCGCGCCCCGAGGTGGCCTCCCACCTCGAGGTCATGGACCGCATGGCGGCGCAGGCCGCAACTGCACCACGCACGAAGGAGATTCTCAAGGATCTCCGCAAGGAGCTGTGAATGGATCCCATATACAACGGCATGCCCGCCGCCGACCTGCCGGCCGAGGGCTGGCGCAGGCCGTGGAGCGGTGGCAACGGCGGCAACTGCATCGAGGCCATGAAGCTGGCCGACGGCAGAGTCGCCGTACGCCAGTCCGCCGATCCCGGCGGCCCTGCCCTGATCTACACCGCGGGCGAACTCGCGGCTTTCATCCAGGGAGCGAAGGCCGGAAAGGCCGACTTTCTGCTCACGTAAGCCACCTTGCGCACGCTGTAGTTCCCCCTGTTCCTGTTCCTGATTCCTGTTCGTGTTCCTGTTCACCGAACTTCACCACGATGGAGCCTTCCATGACCGGGCAGAACCCCACGGCCGACCAGATCGACACCAGCAAGCCGCATCCCGCACGCGTGTACGACTGGTTCCTCGGCGGCAAGGACAACTATCCGGTCGACGAGCAGCTCGCCGAGCAGCTCCTCGCCATCGAGCCACGGGGCAAGGACATAGCCCGGGTCAACCGCGCGTTCATGCACCGCGCCACGGCCTGGCTGGCGGAGAACGGGGTGCGCCAGTTCCTCGACATCGGCACCGGCATCCCCACCGAGCCCAACCTGCACCAGATCGCCCAGCGGTCGGTGCCGGACGCGCGCATCGTCTACGCCGACTACGACCCCATCGTGCTGCGCCATGCCGAGGCCCTGCTGCGCAGCACCCCGGAAGGCGTCACCGAGTACATCCAGGCAGACGTGCGTGAGCCGGAGACGATCCTCGACCGCGCCAAGGGTGTCCTCGACTTCAGCAAGCCGGTAGCGCTGTCCCTGATCGCCCTCGCGCACTTCCTGGGCGACGAGGAGGATCCGCGCGGCCTGGTCGGCCGGCTCATGGACGCGCTCGCGCCGGGCAGCTACCTCGTCCTGTCCCATGTCACCGGAGACTTCGACCCGGTGGGCGCCGAGCGGGCCGTCGCCCTGTACCGGCAGGGAGGCGTCACCCTGCGGCTCCGCTCGCAGGCCGAGGTCACCAGCTTCTTCGACGCCTTCGAGCTCGTCGACCCCGGGGTGGTACTGGCCGCCGAGTGGCACCCGGAGATCGGCCCCGACCAGCGCGCCGCGGGCGACGAGACGATCCCGGTCTACGCGGGCGTGGCACGCAAGGCGTAATACGGTCCGGACGTCCTGTGCTCACCCGGGGGCAAGCCCCGTATACGGTGCATCCGTGAAGCTCACCATCCTCGGCGGCGGCGGGTTCCGCGTACCGCTGGTGTACGGGGCCCTCCTCGGCGACCGCGCCGAGGGCCGGGTCACCCACGTCACCCTGCACGACCTGGACGCGGGCCGGCTCACCGCCGTCGCCCGCGTCCTCGCCGAGCAGGCCGCCGACCGGCGCGACGCGCCGCAGGTCACCGTCACCACCGACCTCGACGAGGCGATCCGCGGCGCCGACTTCGTGTTCTCCGCCATCCGCGTCGGCGGGCTCGAAGGCCGCGCCGCCGACGAACGCGTCGCGCTGGCCGAGGGCGTCCTCGGCCAGGAGACGGTCGGCGCGGGCGGAATCGCGTACGGACTGCGGACCGTCCCGGTCGCCGTCGACATCGCCCGGCGCGTCGCCCGCCTCGCGCCCGACGCGTGGGTCATCAACTTCACCAACCCCGCCGGGCTGGTCACCGAGGCCATGTCCCGCCACCTCGGCGACCGGGTCATCGGCATCTGCGACTCGCCCGTCGGCCTCGGCCGGCGGATCGCCCGGCTGCTCGGCGCTGACCCCGACGAGGCATGGATCGACTACGCCGGCCTCAACCACCTCGGCTGGGTCCGCGGGCTGCACATCGCGGGCCGCGACGAACTGCCGCGCCTGCTCGCCGACCCCGGCCTGCTCGGCTCCTTCGAGGAAGGCCGGCTGTTCGGCGCCGAGTGGCTGCGGACCCTCGGCGCCGTCCCCAACGAGTATCTGCACTACTACTACTTCAACCGGGAAGCGGTCCGCGCCCACCAGCAGGCCGCGCAGACCCGCGGCGCGTTCCTCCGCGACCAGCAGGCCCGCTTCTACGCCGAGATGGCGCACCCCGCCACGCCCGCCCTGGCGGCCTGGAACCGTACCCGTGCCGAGCGCGAAGCCACGTACATGGCGGAGAACCGCGCGGCGGCCGGCGCCGGCGAGCGGGAGGCGAGCGACCTGGAGTCGGGCGGCTACGAGCAGGTCGCCCTCGCCCTGATGCGGGCCATCGCCAAGGACGAGCGGACCACCCTCATCCTCAATGTCCGCAACCGCACGACCCTGTCCGTACTGGACACCGACGCCGTCATCGAGGTGCCCTGCCTCGTCGACGCGAACGGCGCCCACCCGGTCTCCGTCGCCCCACTGCCGTACCACGCGGTCGGCCTGGTGACCGCGGTCAAGGCCGTCGAACGCGAGGTGATGGCCGCCGCCGAGAGCGGATCGCGCGCCACCGCGGTCAAGGCGTTCGCCCTGCACCCGCTCGTCGACTCGGTCTCCGTCGCCCGCCGTCTCGTGGACGCGTACACGAACGAGCACCCCGGCCTCGGCTATCTGCGGCCAGCCCGCCCGTAGACGGCGGTGCGGCGTAACGCCGCATGTGGGCGTGTGGGTCAGCCTCCCGGTCGGCTCACCGGCCGGCCCGCCGTCGGATAGCCGTACGCGTCCACCGCCGGCAGCTCCAGCTCCGGCCGCCAGGAGCGCAGGACCGCTGCTGATGGCTCGAACAGCTGACCGGGGACCTGTCCCGGCTCGAACCACTGCCAGCGCGTGATCTTGTGCGGCTCGGTCACCCGGGCGGTCCCGGTCACCCTCTCCGCGAGGGCCGCGGCCGAGACCCGGGTGATACCGCGCGAGCCGTCCAACAGGACGGCGATGATCCGCACGTCACCGGACGAGGTGCGCAGCCCGTCTCCTCCGTCAGCTCGCGCGCGGCGGCCTGCTCGAAGCTCTCGCCGGGGTCGACCTTGCCGCCGGGCAGCTCCCACCGGCCGTCGTGCCCGAGCCCGAGCAGCACCCGGCCGTCCGCGTCGGTGACGATCACACCGACACCGGTGATGCCGTTCGCGGCGGGAAACGCGCGTTCGGGTCGCTCCGCCGCGGCGGCCTGCGCTGACATGTGTCCTCCGATGGGTCCGACGATGTGGTCCGACGATGTGGTCCGACGACGTGGTCCGGGCTGGTCTCAGCGAGGATACGGTCCGGTACGTGCGGGGGTTGGGGGAGGAGGTACGGGTGGACGGGGCCGTCGGCGACGCGGAGGCGCTGGCCCGACTGGTGCGCGCGGCGCAGCGCGGGGACGCCCTCGCCATGGACGAGCTGCTCGGTGTCCTCACGCCGTACGTCCGCAGGATCTGCGGTCCCGTCGCCCGCCAGGACAGCGCCGACGCCGCGCAGGACACCCTGGTCGCCGTGCTCCGCAACCTCCGCCGCCTCCGGGAGCCCGCCGCGCTGCTCGGGTGGGTGCGCGTCATCGCCGTACGGGAGGCGGTGCGGCACGCCGAACGTCGCCCCGTAACCGTCGAGTTGGCGGAACGGCCCGCGCCCGGCGACCCGGAACTCGCGGCCGACATCGACGCCGTTCTGCGCGGGCTTCCCCCCGACCAGCGGGCGGTGCTGACCCTGCGGCACGTCGAAGGACTCAGTGAGCAGGAGGCGGCAGCGGTGCTGGCGGTGCCGGTAGGGACGGTCAGGTCTCGGCTGTTCCGGGCGCGGCGGGCGTTCCGCCGCGCCCGGGAGTAGGGGGAACGGGCCGTGGGAGGAGACCGAGGGAACGTCTGCGCGTCCGGCCGTCTCCTGACCTGTCGACAAGGTGCCCTGAGAGCCTGACAGACCGGGAGTTCACGATGCGGCAGTTGCCCAAGGTGGCCGGAGTCCGCCACCGCATGATCGACGTACGCGGAACACGCCTGCACCTCGCCGAAGCGGGGGAGGGCGAGCCCGTCCTGCTGCTGCACGGTTTCCCGCAGCACTGGTACGCGTGGCGGAAGCTGATCCCGCAGCTGGCCGGGGAGTACCGGCTGATCTGCCTGGACCAGCGCGGCTTCGGCTGGTCCGACGCCCCGGCCCGCGGGTACGGCACGGACCCCCGGGTCGACGACGTACTCGCCCTGCTGGACGCCCTGGGCCTGGAGCGGGTCCGCCTCATCGGGCACGACTGGGGCGCCTGGACCGGCTTCCACCTCTGCCTGCGCGCCCCGCACCGGATCAGCCACTACCTGGCGCTGAACATGATGCACCCGTGGCCCCTGCACCGGCGGCTGCTCCCGCAGGCCTGGCGGTTCTGGTACACCGCCATACTCGAACAGCCGCTGCTCGGCCGCCTGGTACTGGCCCGGCGGCCCTCCGTCACCAGGTGGCTGCTGCACAAGGGGGTGGCGGACCGGTCGGTGTGGGAGCCGGCCGCGGTGGAGGAGTTCGTACGGTCGACGGGCGAGCCGGACCGGGCGCGGGCCGGGGAAGCGCTGCACCGGGCCTTCGCACTGCGTGACATCGCCCGGCTGCTCCTCGGCCGGTACCGGCGGCTGCGCCTGACCACGCCGACGGTACTGCTGGGCGGCGAACGGGACTTCGTGCTGCCGCCCGGAGTGCTGTCCGGGGCCGGGCGGCACGCGGACGCGCTGCGTATCGAGGTGGTCGAGGACTGTGGCCACCTGCTGCACGAGGAACGCCCGGACCTCGTGGCGAGGAGGCCCGGGCGCTCTTCGGCCAGCGCACGCGGCCGGGCGCCGTCACCGCAGCGCGGGTACGGCGCCCAGGCGCCCCCTGAAGATCTAGGCCGGGCTCGCCCAGACCTCCAGGCGGCGCCTCGCCCGGTCGATCATCAAGCGCCCCCGCGCCCGGCCCAGCGGCCGCAGCGCGGCCTGGAGCGGTACGAACGGGCTGCGCCGCAGGCCGCCGAGGACGGCGAACAGGGTGCCGTCGCCGTCCGGGACCGCGGCCATGCCGCCGACCACGTGCGGGCTCTGCATCAGGCACCACCCCGGCCGCAGCACGACGTCGAACATGGCCCGGTGACCCAACGGGCCGTACGCGCAACCCTGTTTGCGGTCCGCCTCGCCGGTTTCGTCCTCCCCTCCCTCAGCCATGTACCGGAACTCCCGTACGGTCGGCAGCAGATGTGGCAGTTCGCCCTCCAGGTCGCTCGCCACCGCCCACACCGCGTCGAAGGGAGCGTCCACGCGCTCCTCGGCATACATGGCCGCCCGGGTCGCGGCGGCCATCACCCGTAGCCGGCGCACCGGGTCAAGTCCGCTCTCGGTCCACTGGGTGCTCATCTGTTCCACGCCTTCCGGAAGTTGCCGCGGGCCCGGTACAGCCGTGACTTCACCGTGCCGCTCGAGATGTCCAGCACCTCGGCCGCCGTCCGCTCGTCCAGTCCCTCGATCTCACGCAGCACCAGGATCGCCCGGTGCTCCGACGACAGCCCGCGCAGCACGTCATGCACCTCGGCGGCCAGTTCCGTGCCGTCAAGAACCGGCCGGTCAGCGAACTCGGCGACCGGTGTCTCCACCGCCCGCCGCCGGGCCACCTTGACCGCCTCGCGCACGGTGATCGTACGGACCCAGCCGTACAGCGCCATCGGGTCGTGCAGCCGCCCGAGACCGCGGAACACCGCGATCAGCGACTCCTGTACGGCGTCGGGCGCGTCCCCGAGGGCGATGGGCCGGCACAGCCTCGTGACGTACGGCGTGAGCAGCCCGATCAGCTCGTCGAGAGCCAGCGCGTCGCCCGCCTGCGCGGCGCGCACCAGTGGCGCCGCCGCCGCCCAGGGGCCGGTATCGGTCTCCGCCCCGGTCATATGCGTACCTCCTTGCATGCGATTCCTCTAGCTAGGGAAGAGACACGAAACGCTCCGGACACTCCCACGGGTTTCGCTCGCGCAGCCGCCGTGAAGTCTCTGGAGAACAACGGTCGAAGGGGGACGGTATGGGGCATTTCCTGGTGATCGGCGGGGGCATCGGCGGATTGGGCGCCGCCCTGCTGGCCGCCCGCCGCGGTCACACGGTCGAGGTGTTCGAGCGGGACGGCCGCGCCCCGGGCGCCGGTCTCGACGCGGACTTCTTCGGCTGGCGGCGGCCCGGCGTGCCGCAGGCGAACCAGCCGCACGCGCTGCTCGGCGCCGCCCGGGCCGTGCTGCGCGCCGAACTGCCCGATGTGTACGCGGACATGCTGCGGCGCGGGGCGCGCGAGCGGCACGAGCTGGACTGGTTCGAGGAGCGCCCGCCTACCCGGCCGGGCGACGAGGACCTCGTCATGATCCAGGCCCGGCGCATCGTGCTGGAGAGCGCGCTCACCGCGGCGCTGCACGCCGAGCCGCGAGTCCTCGTACGGTACGGCGAACCGGTCACCGGGCTGGACGTGCGGCCCGGCGACCCGCCCCGGGTGACCGGGGTGCGTACCGGATCCGAGGTGTACGAAGGCGAGTTGGTGATCGACGCGGCCGGCCGGCGGGGCGGCACCGAGCGCTGGCTCACCGAGGCCGGCTGCCGTCCGCCCGCCGTGGAGCGGCACCGCACCGGGCTCGCGTACTTCTGCCGCTGGTACCGGCTCCCGGACGGCCGGCTCGACGGGCCGGTGCGGCCCTGGGCGGTGACCGGCGGGACATTCGCCGGCTGCGCGGTCTTCCCCGCCGACAACGGGGTCTTCGCGGTGAACCTGTTCGTCCACACCGACGATCCCACGCGCGGCGCGCTGCGCGACCCGGCCGTGTTCGAGGCGGCGGCCCGGACCTTCCCGCCCGGCGCCGCCTGGCTGGACCTCGGCGCGGATGCGCTTTCCGAGGTGCTGGCCACCGCGAGTCTCGACAACCGGTGGAGCGCGCTGTACGACGAGCGGGGCCCCATCGCCACGGGCATCGTCCCCGTCGGCGACGCGATCACCCACACCAACCCCACCATCGGGCAGGGCATGTCGCTCGCCCTGTGGGCCGCGCAGTGGGTCGCCCACCACGGGCACGAGGCCCCCGCGTCGGCTGAGTTCACCGCGGCGTACCACGCCTGGGCGCTGCGTACCCTGAAACCCTGGTTCGACTTCCAGGTCGTCGCCGACGCGGCGATCGGCGACCGTTTCGCCACCCGCACCAGCCGCGCCGGGATCGCCCGCGAGGTGGCCGCCCTCTTCGACTGCGCCCTGGACGACCCCGAGGTGATGCGGGCCCGCGCCCGGGTCCGTCACCTCGCCGCGTCACCCGCGCAGGCGTACGGCGCGGGCGAGGTCCAGGAGCGGGTGGGCGCCTGGCTCGCGGCCCGGCCCGGCTACACGCCGCACGCGGCGGGCCCGGACCGCAGGGAGTGGGAGAAGATCACGGCCTCTTGAAAGATCACGGCCTCTCGAAAGATCACGGCCTCTCGAAAAGCTCACGGCGTCCTGAGCACCTCGTTCAGGTCGTACCGCACCGGTTCCTCCAGCTGGGCGTACGTACAGCTGCCCGGCTCCCGGTCCGGCCGCCAGCGCCGGAACTGCGCGGTGTGCCGGAATCGGTCCCCCTCCATATGGTCGTACGCCACCTCCACCACCCGCTCGGGCCGCAGCGGCACCCACGACAGGTCCTTCTTGCCGGACCAGCGGCTCGGCGCGCCGGGCAGCCGGGCACTCTCGTGGGCGGCTTCCTCCGCCCAGGCGGCCCAGGGGTGGTCTTCCGGCGACTCCATGCGCAGCGGTTCCAGCTCCGCCACCAGCTCCTGCCGCCGCTTCATCGGGAAGGCCGCGCAGACGCCGACGTGCTGCAACCGGCCAGAGTCGTCGTGCAGGCCGAGGAGGAGCGAGCCGAGCACGGGGCCGCTCTTGTGGTAGCGGTATCCGGCGACGACGACGTCCGCGGTCCGCTCGTGCTTGATCTTGTACATGAGCCGGGCGTCCGGCCGGTACGGGAGATCCAGCGGCTTGGCGATCACGCCGTCGAGCCCGGCGCCCTCATACCGCTCGAACCACTCCCGGGCGACCTCGATGTCGGTGGTGGCGGGCGCCAGATGGACCGGCGGGGCGGCCTCGGCCAGCGCGGCGGCCAGCGTGGTGCGCCGCAGCGACAGGGGAGCGTCGAGCAGCGCCTCGTCACCGAGGGCCAGCAGATCGAAGGCGACGAAGCTGGCCGGAGTCTGCTCGGCGAGCATCCGCACCCGGGAGTCCGCGGGGTGGATGCGCTCGGTCAGCCGGTCGAAGTCGAGCCGGCCCTCGTACGCGATGACGATCTCACCGTCGACGACGCACCGGTCGGGCAGATTGGCCCGCAGCGCGACGACCAGCTCGGGAAAGTAGCGGGTGAGTGTCTTGCCGGTCCGGCTGCCGATCTCGACCTCGTCACCGTCGCGGTGGACGATCGCACGGAAGCCGTCCCACTTGGCCTCGTAGTGCATTCCGGGCGGGATGCCGGCCACAGACTTGGCCAGCATCGGTTTCACAGGCGGCATCACCGGCAGATCCATGCCTTGATTCTGCTGCGGAATCGCGCCGGATGCCCGGTATAGGCGCCCGGTATGCGCCATCCGGCAGGTCGGCCTACCGTGGCCGACATGGGAACTGCGGTGGAGCTGGAGGCCGGCGAGCGGACCGTCCGGCTGTCCAATCCGGACAAGGTGTACTTCCCCGAGCGCGGCTTCACCAAGCTGGACGTCGCCCGCTACTACCTCGCGGTGGGCGACGGGATCACCCGCGCCCTGCGCGACCGGCCCACCACCCTGGAGCGCTACCCCGACGGGGTCGACGGCGAGTCCTTCTTCCAGAAGCGCGCCCCCAAGAACCTGCCCGACTGGATCCCCACCGCCCGGATCGCCTTCCCCAGCGGCCGCTTCGCCGACGAGATCTGCCCCACCGAGGTCGCGGCCGTCCTGTGGGCCGCCCAGCTGGGCTGTCTCACCTTCCACCCGTGGCCGGTCCGCCGGGGCCGCGTCGACCACCCGGACGAGCTGCGGCTCGACCTCGACCCCCAGCCGGGCACCGACTACGCCGACGCGGTGGCGGTCGCCCACGAGCTGCGGGCCCTCCTCGACGAGCACGGGCTGCGCGGCTGGCCCAAGACCTCCGGCGGACGCGGGCTGCACGTCTTCGTACCGATCGAGCCGGAGTGGACCTTCACCGACGTCCGCCGGTCGGCGATCGCGGTCGGCCGCGAGCTGGAGCGGCGGATGGAGGGCCGGGTCACCACCAAGTGGTGGAAGGAGGAGCGGGGCGAGAAGATCTTCGTCGACTACAACCAGACCGCCCGCGACCGCACCATCGCCTCCGCCTACTCGGTCCGCCCCAAGCCGCACGCGCCCGTGTCCGCGCCGCTGCTGTGGGACGAGGTGGACGACGCCGAGCCCCGCGACTTCGACCTGGCCACGATGCCCGCCCGGTACGCCGAACTGGGCGACGTACACGCGGACATGGACGACCACCGGTTCCGCCTGGACAGCCTGCTGGAACTGGCCGACCGGCACGAACACGACCACGGCCTCGGCGACATGCCGTACCCGCCGGACTACCCCAAGATGCCGGGGGAGCCCAAGCGGGTACAGCCGAGCCGCGCGAAGAGCCCCGAGGACCCTCCTAAGAGTTCGTGATCACAGCTCCTTGATGCGAATGTTGCGGTACGAGATCACATCCGTGGTGCCGTGGACCTGGAGCCCGATGTAGCCGGAGGCGAAGCGCCGGCCGTCGGTGCCCGGGTCGTCGGCGCGCGCCGGAACGAAGTCCTGGCCGCCGGCGTTGTCGAACTCGTTGATCAGGACACCGTTGCGGAAGACCGAGTAGTGCTGGCCCACCACCCGGATCTCGTAGTCGTTCCAGGTGCCCTTGGGCGTGACCCCCGCGCCGCCGAGTCCCACCCGGTCGAAGCCGTAGACCGAGCCGGTCTTGTACATGTCGCCGTCCGGCCGGTCGAGCACCTGCACCTCGTGGCCGTACTTGATGGCGACCCACTCCGGGCGCGCCTCCTCCGGGTGGTCGTGGACCTGCGGGAACCGGACGAACACACCGCTGTTGGCGTGGCCCGAGCCCGGCGCGTCGTCGCGCCACTGGAGCTTCAGCGAGAAGTCCTCGTACTTCCGCTCCGGGAACCACAGCATGCCGAGGCCGCCCTTGGTGGTGCCGCTGGTCATCGAGCCGTCGGCGTTCAGACCGAACGAACCGCCGCCCACATGGCGCCACCTGTCGAACGACTTCTGAGTACCGTCGAACACGTCGCGGTAGCCGCCCGTCTGGCCGGGCTTGCCGATGCCGGACTGCTTGGCCGCCCGGTAGATCTTCCTGTGCTCGCGCTGGTCGATCACCGCGTCCGAGAGCAGCTTGTCGATGACCTTGTCGACGTGCTTGAGGAAGAGGGCGTGGGAGGTCCACTCCTTCTCGTCCTCGATCAGCTCGTTGATCGTGCAGCGGTTACGGGTGATGCGGTTGGGTACCCCGGTGTCGACTGTGCCGACGATGACCGTCAACCGCTCGTCCCACTCGGGGCAGTTGGGCGCCGGAACGCCACCGCCCTCCGCGACCGTGAACGCCGTCTGCCCGGCCACCGAGGTGTTGCCCGCCTTGTCGGTCGCCCGGTGGGCGAACGTGTGCCGCCCGACGCGGTCGACGAGGACGGGCGTAGTGTACACGAGATACGGGCCGCCGTCCAGCGAGTATTCGACCTTGTCCACGCCCGAACCGGTGTCGGACGCGGTGACCGTCACCTTGGCGCTGGTGATGTACGCGCCGTCGGAGTTGGTCTCCCCGCTGACCGCCGCCGAGCTGACGGGCGGCGTCCTGTCCTCGGCCGGCGGGGCCACGACGGTGAAGTCGACCGCCTTCTCGGGCGCCGCGTTGCCCGCCTTGTCGGTGGCCCGGTAGCGGACATGATGCGTCCCCACCTCGTGGACCATCACCGGACCGCTGTAAGGCTGCCAGGCGCCCGAACCGAGCGCGTACTCGATGGTGTTGACGCCGGACCCGGTGTCGGAGGCGGTCACGGTGACCGTCGCCATGTCCAGGTACTGGCCCTGCTCGTTCTTCTCCCCGCTGACGGTCGCGGAGGTCTCCGGCGGCGTCTTGTCATCCGTCGGCGGAGCCACCACGCCGAAGTCGACGGCCTTCTCGGCGGCCGCGTTCCCGGCCTTGTCGGCGGCCCGGTAGCGGATCTTGTGGGTGCCGACCTCATGGACCATGACGGGCGCGGTGTACGGCTGCCAGGCGCCGTCCGTGCCGACGGCGTACTCCACCTTGTCCACGCCCGAGCCGGCGTCGGTGGCCGACACGGTCACCGTCGCGTAGCCGATGTACGCGCCGTCGGGGTTCTTCTCGCCCTCCACCCTCGCGGAGGTCTCGGGCGCCGTGGTGTCCTCGCCGCCGCCCTCGGTGACGGTGAGGATGCCCTGCATCTGGCCGTGGCCGGGGATCGTGCAGTGGTAGAGGTACCGGCCGGGGGTCAGGGTGACCTCGGCGGTGTGCTTGCCGCCCTGGTCGTCGTTGGGGTTGGCGAGGATGTTCAGCCGGACGTCGTTGTTGTACTCGGGGTCGGAGACGTCGAAGGTCAAGGTGTGCGGCATGCCGGTGGTGTTGCCGGTCGCCTTGCTGTTCTCGAAGACGATCGTCGCCTTGCCGGCCACGGCCGTCGTGGGGAACGACAGATAGCGGTCGATGGGGTCGCCCGCGGTCCAGGTGAGCATCTGGTCGGCGGCCTGGTCGGCGACCTGCTCCGTAGCCGCCGGTTCGTCCGTACGGCCGTACGCCGCGGGCGAGTCCAGCCCGAGCGCCATCAGCAGAGCGGCCAGCAGGGCCGTCCAGAGGCGTGGGTTACGCTGTCTCACTGCTCCGCCTTCCTCGCGAGATCGGCGGCGGCCGGTGTCGCCTCGCCGCCCTTGTACGTGACCCGCCACAGTGCCGACTTGGAGTCCGAGGTGAAGAAGCCGCGCCCGTAGTCGAGGACATAGAGCGAGCCGTCCGGGGCGAACTTCCAGTCCATGAGGTTGCGGATGCCGTTCGCGCCGACCGGGACGATCTTCTTCAGGCTTTCGGCGTGCACCGGCAGCCCGCCCTTGCCGACGGTCTTCGGATCGGTCAGCACGGCGTGCCGAGGCTGGTCGCCGTCGTAGAAGTCACCGACGAACCACTTGCCGTCCCAGTACGCCGGCCACTTGTCCTTCGGCTCGCTCGCCGCGTCGAAGCGGTAGACCGGGCCGTTCATCGTGGCCTGGCCGCCGCCCTTCAGCCACGGCAGCAGCAGCTTCTGCTCCGCGATCTTGTAGCTCGGGATGCCGGCCGCGTCGCGCGGGAAGTCCGGGGCGCCGCCCTGCGGGGCGTACCAGATGGTGTTGGAGGTGACGGGCGGCAGGTTCACCAGGCCGTCGTTGTTCGGCGACTCGTTCTTCGGCCTGGCGCAGTCGTACCAGCCCAGCGGCTTGCTCGGATCCGGCAGATTGCGGTCCCGGTACGGCTGGTTGTTGCCCATGCAGTACGGCCAGCCGTGGTTGCCCGGCTTGGTGATCGCCGCGAAGGTGTCGTACTTGGCCGGGCCCCAGGTGGTGCTGGGCGCGCCCGCGTCCGGGCCGACCCACCCCGCGTACAGGATGCCGGTCCGCTGGTCGACGGAGATCCGGGCCGGGTTGCGTACGCCCATGACATAGATCTCGCCGCGCGTCTTGCCGCCGCCCTCGTCCGGCTCTTTGCCGGTGAAGAGGTTGCCCTCGGGGAGGGTGTAGGTGCCGTCCGGCTCCGGGTGGATGCGCAGGATCTTGCCGTTGAGGTTGTTGGTGTTGCCGGAGGTGCGGCGGGCGTCGGCGAAGGACACGCCCTTGAAGTTCGGCTCCGGGTTGTTGCCCGAGTAACCCTCGCTGAACCGGGACGAGTTGTTGTCGCCGGTCGCGATGTAGAGGTTGCCCTTGGAGTCCCACGCCATTCCGCCGCCCGCGTGGCAGCAGCTGTGGATCTGCACCGGCCAGTTCAGCAGGACCTTCTCCGAGGCGAGGTCGAGCTTGTTGGTCTCGTGGTTCAGGGTGAAGCGGGAGACCCGGCGCGCGGCCATCCGCGTATCGCGGTTGATCTTCGCGTGCGGTGTGTAGTGCAGATACACCCAGCCGTTGGTCCGGAAGGCGGGGTCGAGCTCGATGCCGAGCAATCCCTCCTCGTTCTTGACCAGTTCGTCGCCACCACCCTTGTTGCCGAAGACGGTGAGCGCACCGGCGAGGGTGACCTTCTTCGTCTTCGGGTCGTAGACGTGGATCTGGCCCTGTCCCTTGCCGATGTCGGGGTTGTTCCAGTCCGTGACGACGGGCGCGCTGTTGTCACCGCCGCCGCGGCCGATGTAGAGCACCCGGCCGTCCGGGGCGGTCACCAGCCCGTGCGGCTCGCCGATCTGGTCCGACTGGCCGGGCTGGTTGGGCTGGGTGACGCGCTCGGCGGTGTAGTGGGCGTTGATGGTGGCCTTGCAGTCGGCGCGTACGAGACGGGTCGTCCAGAGCAGCGCGCCGCGCAGATGGTCGCGGAAGTCGGCCTCGGTGTACGAGTCGGCCGTGCCGCCCATGGCCGTGTAGAAGGAGCGGCCGCCGTCGTAGTCGCGGCACCAGGAGACGGGGTGGTCCCAGCCGTTGGCGCTCGTGCCGGGCTGGTACGTGCTCTCGCGGACCCGCGCGACGGTGTGGACGTCACCGGACGGATTCTGCGCCCAGTTCAGCCACTTGTCCGGCCGCTTCCACTGCAGCGGCAAGCCCTTGGTGGCGGGATGCGTACGGTCGCCGGCCTCCACGGTCGCGCGCTGTACGTTCGCGGGGCTCCCGGCCGCGGGCCGGGCGCCGACCAGGCCGGTGAACCAGCTCGAGTACGGCTCCGTACGTGCCGCGTCGTGTACGCCGAGGAAGCCGCCGCCGACTTCCATGTACGCCTCCAGGCCCGCCTCCTGCTCCGGGTCGAGGACGTCGCCGCCGCCGGTCAGGAAGACGACGGCGTTGAACTTGCCCAGCCTGGGCTTGGTGAAGACGGAGGCGTCGTCGGTGGCTTCGACCCGGAAGCGCTGGGCCGCGGGCCCGGACGCGCCGATCTTCTCGATGGCCTCGATGCCGGCGTTGACGGCCGGCGACTCCGGGGTCGCCGAGGCGTGGAAGACGAGGACCCGTACATTCGCGCCACCGGGAGGTGACGGCAAGGACAACGTTGTCGAGACGGTCGACGGTGCTGCCGGCTCCGGATAGGGTCTGGCGGTCGCCTCGGTACCACCGAGCAGGGAGGCGGCGAGGGCTCCGGCCGCCACGGCGGCCGCCGCTGCTCGCCGCGATCTGGACCGGTGATGCGGTGTGCACTGCATGTGTTCACCCACCCAACTTTGGTCACTGCAACAGCCGATGAAGGTAGACCTCTTTGGCCGACTCGCCAATAGGTATGGCCGCGATCCAACCAACTTTGTCCATGGTGTGGATAAACGAAGATCCCCCGGCTACCGTGTGGGCCGTCCCAGGGGTCTCGTGCGCCTCTCGCGTGCCCCGTCAATCTCCGTACAGCAGTAAGGAGTTCAGCGTGGACCGACGGAGCTTCAACCGGCGTCTCCTGGCGGGCGTCGCGGTCGCGGCGACCGGAGTGACATCGTTGTCGCTCGCCACCCCCGCGGCCAACTCGGCGGAGGGCGCGCCCAAGACGGCACCGGCCGGCGGGCAGGTCCGCCATATGAAGCTGTACGCCGAGAAGTTGGCGGACGGGCAGTTGGGCTACGGGCTCGAGAAGGGCAAGGCGACCATCCCCGGCCCGCCGATCGAGCTGATCGAGGGCGACACCCTGCACATCGAGTTCGTGAACACCATGGACGTCCCCGTCAGCCTGCATGTCCACGGCGTCGACCACGACATCGCGAGCGACGGGACCAAGCTCAGCAAGAGCCATGTGGAGCCGGGCGGCACGCGTACGTACACCTGGCGCACCCACGCACCGGGCAAGCGCAAGGACGGCACCTGGCGTGCGGGCAGCGCAGGTTACTGGCACTACCACGACCATGTCGTCGGTACGGACCACGGCACCGGGGGCATCCGCAAGGGCCTCTACGGGCCGCTGGTGGTGCGCAGGAAGGGTGACATCCTGCCGGACAAGCAGTTCACGATCGTCTTCAACGACATGACCATCAACAACAAACCCGGCGATCAGAGCCCCGACTTCAAGGCGACCGTGGGTGACCGGGTGGAGATCGTCATGATCACGCACGGCGAGTTCTACCACACGTTCCATATGCACGGTCATCGCTGGGCGGACAACAGAACCGGACTGCTGGAGGGCCCCGCCGACCCCAGCAGGATCGTCGACACCAAGATCACCGGCCCGGCGGACTCCTTCGGCTTCCAGATCATCGCGGGGGAACACGTCGGGGCGGGAGCCTGGATGTACCACTGCCATGTGCAGAGCCACTCCGACATGGGCATGGCCGGGCTCTTCCTGGTCGCCAAACCGGACGGCACGATCCCGGGCTACGAGCCGCACCATCCGCAGGGGCACGCGGCGCACTGAGCGTCGCACGGATTGACGTACATTGGCTCGTCGTATGAATGTGCGGGTATGCGGCAGGATGAGCACATGCCCCGCCCCCTTCGCCTCCTCCCGGCCCTGCTGCTGCCGCTCGTGCTCACGGCCTGTGGCACAGAGCCGTCTTCGGTCGACCGCACGGAACTTGAGGCCCGAGCGGAGGCCAAGCAGTCTGCGATCGAGCTGATCCATGTGACCGAGGTGCCAGGATACGAAGTGGCGAAGATGTCGGTCGGAGTCATCGGCCATGACGGCTTCCAGGCCACCTACACCTCCAAGACCGGCGAAATGATCACGCTCTCGGTCGACCGTGGGAAGCTGGACGGGAAGAGCTGTTCCGGGTGTGAGCGGGACGGCGAAAACTGGTACCGCACGTCGGCAGGCACCCACGAGTACGCGCGCAGCGAGGGTGCCGCCACGGACGCACACGTGGTACGGCTCAGCGCGGACAGCACGCGCGTGGACCGCGAAACCCTGCGCCGCGCCGCGGAGTCGGCGCACGTGGCGGACGACGAGGAGCTGGACGCCGTGCTCCCCGACAGCGCTGGTACGGACCCGGGCGGACAGCCGGTCGAGCGTGGTGATCTGCCGCCGGTGGGCGACGGGGCGCCGAACAACGAGGTGGGCGCAAGCGGCTGACCCCCGTTCGGGCCGGGAGGGATTACCGGAGTCTTACGAGACGGCGCCCAGGGATGAGCGGGGCCGCCGGCCAGTGTTGACTGGGGGCATGAAGCTCTTCACCCGCCGCACACTGGTTCCGGCCTTCCTGGTGCTGGCTGTCCTCGCCGCCTTCGCGCTCTACCTCTTCCAGCCCTGGAAGTTGTTCACCAACACGACCGTCGACGAGTCGCTGCCCACCGCGGCGCCGTCGGCGTCGGCCCCCGAGCAGCCGGGGGCAGCCGCCGAGTCGCCGGAGGCGGCCCCCGAGTCGCCTGCCGCCGGGCCGCAGGAGCTCGCGCGGGGCAGCTTCGTCTCGCACGAGCACTCCACCAGCGGCACGGCCAAGACCGTCCGCCTCGCCGACGGCGGGCAGGTGCTGCGGTTCGAGGACCTGAAGACCGACGAGGGCCCCGATGTCCGCGTCTACCTCTCCAAGCGTTCGGCGCAGGACGTGGAGGCCGGACTCGGTGACGGCGCGGTCCAACTGGCCGGCCTCAAGGGCAACCTGGGCAACCAGAACTACGTCGTGCCGGCCGGCACCGATCTGTCCGGCTTCAAGAGCGCGGTGATCTGGTGCAAGCGCTTCTCGGTCTCCTTCGGCGCGGCGGATCTGGTCGCGGTACGGGGAGTGTGAGCCGGGGCGCACGAGCCGGGGCGGAGGAGCCGCCGGGGCCCTCGCGGAACGTACTCCGCGAGGGCCTTTCTCGCGCGGAGAGGATTATCGTGCGGACAGGTCCAGGACGCCCCAGGCCCCGTCCTGCTCGTCCTGTACGTACATACGCGGCCCACGGGCAAACCATCCGCCGTCGGCCGAGAGCGGTGCCGTCCGCGCGCACGAGCGTGCCGTACGACTCCGGCTCGACGGCGCTCCCGGTGAGCGGCGGGATCGGCGAGCAGCCAGTGTGCGCGGCCGTATGCGTCGACGGTGCTGGTGAGGGTCTGCAGCCCGCGACGCGGGCCGGGGAGACGGGGATACGGGGCCAGGGGCGTGGCGGTCGCAGTGCCCCAGGCGCCGGCCGCCGCACCATCGGGGGGCTTACGCGGCATGGGCCGTTCTGGTCGTCATGCGCCCGATCCCTGTACGACCCGGGGGCGTCGGAGCAAGGCATTTCGCGCCTGCCGCGAATTGTCAGTGGCCGGTGCAAGACTCGGGACAACAGGACACACGGGAACCATCGAAGGAGCGAAATCATGCTCACCACCCGTTACGTCACGGGCGCCCCCAACTGGATCGATTTCGGTACACCCGACATCGAGGGTGCCAGTACCTTCTACGGCGGCCTCTTCGGCTGGCAATTCCTGTCGGCAGGGCCGGAAGCAGGCGGCTACGGCATGTTCCGGCTCGGCGAGAAGACCGTCGCGGGCTGCATGGCCCTCCCCGAGGAGCAGGGAGATTCCGCCTGGTCGGTGTACTTCCAGAGCCCGGACGCCGACGCGACCGCGAAGTCGGTCGAGCAGGGCGGCGGATCGGTCCTGTCCGAGCCGATGGATGTCTTCGACCTGGGCCGGATGGCCGTGTTCTCCGACCCCGCGGGAGCCTCGTTCGCGACCTGGCAGCCCAGGCAGAACAAGGGCCTCGACGCGGTCACCGACGAGAACACGCTGTGCTGGGCCGAGCTGTACACCGCCGAACCGGCCGCAGCAGTTGCCTTCTACGGCAGCGTGTTCGGCTGGGAATCCTCCGAGATGCCCTTCGCGGGCGGTTCATACGCCATGGTCAAGCCCTCGGGGGGCGGCGATGACGCCGCCTTCGGCGGCATTGTGCCGCTCGCCTCGGAGCCCACAGAGGCGCAGACCGGGGCGTACTGGCTGCCGTACTTCGAGGTGGCCGACTGCGACGCGGCGGTTGCCAAGGCCCAGGAACTGGGTGGCAAGGTGCGGATGGCGCCCATGGACATGGAGGGCGTGGGCCGCTTCGCCAAGCTCGCGGACCCGTACGGCGCGCGCTTCGCGGTAATCAAGAGCGCCTACCCCGAGACGGCATGAGAGGCACGTTGATCGTTCGTTGACCGGACGTTCATCCCGACCCGGCACCGTCGCCTGCATGCCGATCAACACCATCGCCGACGATTGCGCACTCGCCTGGCAGGAGCAGGCGCTGTGCGCACAGACCGGGCCCGAGTTCTTCTACCCCGAGCCGGGCAGCTCCACGCGGGAAGCCAAGCAGCTGTGCGCGGCCTGCGAGGGCAGAGCCGCGTGCCTGGAGTACGCGCTCGCCAACGACGAGCGGTTCGGAGTCTGGGGCGGGCTCTCCGAGCAGGAGCGACTCCGCCTGAGGCGCCCGCCTCGCTGACCGATGGCCCCCTGGCAGCGGATGCGGTGCGCGGTCATGCTGTACCCCGCACCGACAACAACCAACCAGGTGGGCCATGTTGAGCCGTGCAGGTGCGGTCTACGACTACGTGATCGTGGGAGCCGGCTCGGTCGGCTGCGTGCTGGCCGCGCGCTCTCAGAGGATCCCTCGGTGCGCGTCGCGCTCGTCGAGTCGGGCGGTCGTGACCGTAAGCCGGAGGTGCGAATTCTGGCGGCCTTTCCGAAGCTCTTCAAGACGACGCCCGACTGGAACTTCACCACATCCAAGCAACCGGGGCTGGGCGGGCGGGAGTTGTAGTGGCCTCGTGGCCGTACGCTCGGTGGCAGCTCGTCGCTGAACTCCATGGCGCGTTCTCAGCTCGCAGGCGCCGAACCTGAGCGCGCCATTTGTCTCGAAGAGCACTTCCCAGCGTACCGCGCCAGGAGCGAAGCGGGCGGCAGCCCGCTGGCGACCCTCCTGCAGCTGCTTCCGCTTCCTCTGTCCCGGCACGGGCCCAGCATCGCGGCGCACCATCACCTCAGCAATGTCATTGCCCGTTCACCCGACCTCGGCGAAATACTGATCATTTGTCACGACAGACCCTAGTACGAGAGTCTGCGGTACTTCCCGTTCCTCGCAAGGCCGGCCTTCTCGGTCAGGGCGCCCGAGTCCGTACCAAGCAGCGAGAGAGCCGTGTTGCGCGGATACCGGATTACCCGGACCGGATAGTGGCCGCCGACGGGCGAGACTACCCCGCCGCACTCCAAGTCACCGGCAAACCAGATGGTGTCGGGATGGCCCTTGGCGTGCCGCAGTACATTGCAGCGAAACGGGATTGGCTGCAAACGGACTTCCCGACCTTGGTCGCTTCGCAGCGCGATGTGCAGTTCATGCCCTTCCCCCAGAGGCTCAAGAAGCGTGCAAGTGAACGCGCGCCACGGGTAATGCCGGAGGATACGCCGGGAACGCGTGGTGGATGCCAGCCCGATGGCCGCAAGCGGCGCAACTGTCACCGCGAGAACCCCAGTCACGGCGGCAATCGAGATCAGCCAGTCCGAAGCCGGGTAACGCAACGCTGCGACAAGCGCACTCACGGGAACGCAGATCACGGCCAGTAATTCCAGCTGGCGTCGCCGAACGAGTCGTCGGTGTCCCATCAGCGTTGGTGGATGATCGAGGGCTGCTGCAACTACCGGAACCGGTGTCGGCTGTGAGTTCATGGAAGCAACTCCAGAATACGAGAAGTGCCCGCCTGAGCCGAGGTGGCAGGGGTATTGGGATCGGTGAAGGAGATGGTCTGGCCAATGCTCTCGAGGATGGCTGTGTACGCATCGCTATGCTCGACAGAGGGGCTTGTTAGGTCCGCGACGGCGATGTATGCACCGCTGGGATAGGAGACGGCTAGCCGAGCCTGGAAAACGCTGACTTTCGAAGGAGTCTCCAACACTCCCGTCACCAACGCCGCGGGGAGGCTGCATGCCAACTCCAGGACAGCATGGCTGCGGGTGCCCCACATCGGCGATTGCGCGAGGGAGCTTGCAACCCTTGCCACGGCCAGATTTGGATCGCGTGTCACAGTCGAGAGCGCGGAAAGGGTGAAGAACGAGACGGTGGCACGGTTCGATCCCTCCCGGTGCAGTCCGAAGGCTGAATGAACGCCGCCGTGATGGTGGAAGTCACGTACTAAGTCCATCAGGAGCCCTGCTTCGTTCAACGCCTCGTCAACCGAGAGTGCGGCGTTACCAGGCGGGCCAACGACTGTCGTGAGGGCTTCCTCAAGCTCGTCCCTGCCGACTGGCTTGATGTCGTGGTAGCCCGGCGGAAGTCGGAACCAAATCGCCGGGCAGGACTCGTCTGTCTGGGGGAGAATGAGAGATCGCCTCGCATCTGTTGCTACGGATTCAAGGATGTCCACGCGTGCACGACCTTGGCAGCGTTGTTCGGGAGGTCATCGACGGCGGTACGTGTGCCATCAACCGCGGTTGTTGTGGCTTCGTATTCCTCGTCGTTGCTGAGTGGAGTGAGATCACCGAGGGATGTCACTACTCCGGCGGACGGCAATCCGTAGTCAACGGCGGTTCTCGCTGCCGGGTTTGCGCTGCGCAACGCCCACTCGGTTAGTGGGTTCTGTACTTCCTTCATCTCTCGCATCACCGTTGCTGAGGTGCTGCTGAAGCCGTGTATCCCGGCGCGCGCCACGCCGAGAACGCTGGTGTCTGCGATGGCGGACGCGGCTTGAGCAGCCGTAGTTGCTCCGCGTGCCCCGTGCGTGACGGCGGCGATGCCTGGCACAAATCCCAGCAGGTCACTGGCCAACGTGACTGTGCTGTCCCAGAAATCGGCGTCGAACTTGCGGTCCGTGATGGCTTCGCTCAGCGACTCTTGAATCTTGGGATCTTGTGCATGGAGTGCGAATGCGCCCAGGCTGGCCCCGGCCGCTACGAAGAGCAGAATGGGTACGGAAACGGGCCCAGTGGCCAACAAGGCCAGCAACCCGGCGGTGGCGGCGATGGCGGACAGAACGTCGCCGAGGTTCTCGTCCAGCCATTCTGTCGCCTTGCTCAAGAGACCCGGCTCCCGCGGCGCCAGCCGATCCGTCGCCTCGTTCAGGGCCTTCGCGATGCGCGACGCCTCCGACCGGTGCGTCTCCTCCAGCTCGCGGGCGAGCTTTCGGACCGACTCCAGCGCCGCCCTCGCCTTCGTGACCGACGCCGCCGCCGCGTCCAGGGTCCCGGCTGCCGTCTCCGCGGCGGACGCGTCCGGGGCCGCCAGGTCCGGGTCGGTGCGGGCCGTGGCGTGGGTGGATTCTGCCGTTGCCACCGCCGCCTGGTGTTCCTTCGCCTGCGCGTCGTACTTTCGCGCCAGCGCCTGGTAGCTCACCAGATCCTCGTGCCACGCGCGCAGCTGCTTCGCCGCCTTTGACACCGAGCGGTGCGCGTTCTTCAGGTAGCGCGGCAGGTCGCCGTCGATCGCCTCGCGGAACGCGTCCGCCGCCTCGCCCTGCCAGTACGCGCTCTCGCCCAGCAGCCGGTCGATGAGCCGGTGCGCGGTGCCCAGCGAGGTGGCCGACGCGCTGAGCCTGGTGTGCAGGGCGCTGATCTCCGTCACGCTGCCCGGCGCCGGGTTCCAGCCCAGGTGCGGGTAGGGCAGCGAAGGATCAGCCATCGGTGCCGGCCTTCCGGAACGCGTCCCGGATCGCGTGCTCGACCTGCGCGTAGCCCTCGTGGCTGAGCTTGATGCCGTCGTGGACCGTCTTCACCCGGTCGCCGAGCTGCTCCGCCCCGTACTTCCATCTCCGCTGGAAGCCGTCGCACGCCTCGTCGAGTTCCGGGGTGCCGATCTGGTCCGACCGTACGTGTTCCAGTGCGCGGCGCGCCTCGCGCAGCGAGGTGAGGGACTCCTCCAGCGCACGCGAGAATCGGCCCAGCTGATCAATGGGCACCCGAAGATCGAGGTTCATGGCCGATCACCCTGGCAGATCATCGACCAAGGTGGATAAATGCTGTCACCCGGGTGGGTGGCGGGCGTCAGTACCACTGACGCCCGCCACCCACCCGGGTGAGGATCAGGCGCCCGCGCGGGCCGCCTTGCGGGCCTGGCGGGCCGCGAGGCGCTCGTCGAACTTCCGCGCCTCCGCGTCAAGCCCGCCCATGAACAGGCCGAGCTCCTCCTGCGCCTTGATGCCCTCCGGGCCGAGCCCGTCGATCTCCAGGACCTTCAGGAAGCGCAGCACCGGCTGCAGGACGTCGTCGTGGTGGATCCGCATGTTGTAGATCCCGCCGATCGCCATCTGGGCGGCGGCGCGCTCGAAGCCGGGCATGCCGTGTCCCGGCATCCGGAAGTTGACGACCACGTCACGCACGGCCTGCATGGTGAGGTCGGGGGCGATCTCGAAGGCCGCACCCAGCAGGTTGCGGTAGAAGACCATGTGCAGGTTCTCGTCGGTCGCGATCCGCGCCAGCATCCGGTCGCAGACCGGGTCACCCGACTGGTGGCCGGTGTTGCGGTGCGAGATACGGGTGGCGAGCTCCTGGAAGGCGACGTACGCCACGGAGTGCAGCATCGAGTGGCGGTTGTCCGACTCGAAGCCCTCCGACATGTGCGCCATACGGAACTGCTCGAGCTTGTCCGGGTCCACGGCGCGCGAGGCGAGCAGGTAGTCGCGCATTACGATGCCGTGCCGGCCTTCCTCGGCGGTCCAGCGGTGCACCCAGGTGCCCCACGCGCCGTCTCGGCCGAAGAGGGAGGCGATCTCGTGGTGGTAGCTGGGGAGGTTGTCCTCGGTGAGCAGGTTCACGACCAGCGCGACCTTGCCGATGTCCGTGACCTTGGACTGGCCGGGCTCCCAGGCCTCGCCGTCCTCGAAGAAGCCGGGGAAGTTACGGCCGTCCGTCCACGGCACGTACTCGTGCGGCATCCAGTCCTTGGTGACCTTCAGGTGGCGGTTGAGCTCCTTCTCCACCACCTCTTCCAGCGCGAACAGCAGTCGGGCGTCGGTCCACGCCTCCGAGCTGCCGAGGTGGGAGGAGGTGATCGTCACGGGTACTCCAGGGGGGGGACGGGGAATTACTTACGGCTTCGTAGGTTACGAGACCGTAGGTTAAGCCCCCCGTAAGGCGGATCCAAGCCCTCCGGTCTATATGTCCGCTTACGCTCCGCTATGCATACAGGTCACGGATCCGTACAGAGAGGCAAGTCACGCAGCCTTCGAGCTTTTCGAACTCGCTGATGTCCACCAGTACAGGTTCATGGCCGAGATCCGCGAACAGCTCCGCCGTCTTCGGCGCACTCGCCGCCATCAGCAGCTTCCCGCCGCCCAGCAGCACCACATGCGACCCTGCCTCCTCCGGGACCGGCAGAAACGTGCCGAAGGCCGAAGGGGTGTCCACCAGCGGCGGGTAACCGATCACCGTGCCGTCCGGCAGCGCGGTGACCGCCGACTTCAGATGCAGCACCTTGCTCACCGGTACGGCCACCACGCGCGCGCCCAGCGGCTCGAACGCGGCCCGGAGCTGCCGTACGCCTGCCGCGTTCGTTCGCCCGCCGCGCCCGACGTAGATCGTGTCGCCGATCTTGAGTACGTCGCCGCCGTCGATCGTGCCCGGTTCCCACACCCAGTTCACCGCGCAGCCGAGCCTGGCCACGGCCTCCTCGACCGCTGCCGTCTCCGGCCGGCGCGAGTCCGCGCCAGGGCGCGCGATGAGGGCCACGTTCCGGAACATCACCACCGTGTCCTCGACGAAGACGGCGTCCGGGCAGTCGTCGGCGGGCTCGACCTCGACGGTCTCCCAGCCGTGGGTGCGCAGCGTGTCGGCGTACGCCTCCCATTGCGCGAGCGCCAGACCGGCGTCGACCGGCGCGCGCTCGATGTGGGTGACCAGGCCCTCGGCCAGGCGCGGTCCGGGGCGGCGGATCAGGGCTTTCCTGCTGGGCACGGGCATCTCCCTGGGGTGGTACGGACAACCGGTGGTACGGACAGCCGGTGGACGGACAGCCGGTGGAGGACAGCCGGTGGATAGGCATCGGTGGTACGGACATCGGTGGCACGGACGACGGGCGCGCCCCATCCTGTCCCCCGGGGCGCGCCCGTGTCAGCCCCCGCGCGCCGTGACCCGCTCAGGCCGGGCCGGCGCCCGCCGCCACGGCATCGCTCCCGGTCAGGTCGCGGTCAGGTTGCTGGCCAGGTACGCGGCCGTGAACGAGCCGGGTGCGTCGAGCAGCTGGGCCGGGGTGCCCTCGAACACCACCTCGCCCCCGTGCTTGCCGCCGTCCGGGCCGAGGTCGATCACCCAGTTCGCGCGCTTGACCACGCCCATGTCGAAGGCATGCCGCCGACGCCAACCGCAATACCGGTCATCTGCTGTCCGCATTTACGGCACTTACGGGAGCCGCACCTCCTCCGCCGTCGTGTCGCGGAGCTCGCCGTCTTCGAGCAGCAGCCAGCGGGTGATGCCGACCGACTCCAGGAACGGCACGTCGTGGCTCGCCACGATCAGCGCGCCCTCGTACGCCTCCAGCGCCGCCGTCAGCTGACGCACACTCGCCATGTCCAGATTGTTCGTCGGCTCGTCCAGCATCAGCAGCTGCGGCGCTGGCTCGGCCAGCAGGTCGACTTTCCCGAGCCGTTGAGGCCGATGAGGCCGGTGCGACCGGGGCCCACGGCCAGCTGGAAGCCGTCGAACACGGGGTTCCCGTCCGGCCAGCCGAAGGAGAGGGAGGAGCAGGTGATGAAGGAAGGGGCGGTTGACATACGGGCCTCCGGGTTGCGGGTTGCGTGGGAACGGCTACGGCAACGCGTGGAGACACCGGGTCGGGCGACGACAGAGAGGAGCGACAGAGAGGAGGGTGGGCAGCGCAAGGGCCCCGCTCCGGGAAGACGGCTCAAGTGTCGAGGTCGCACGCGACACACGCGCACACACACAGCGGGTGCGCGAGGTGGTGTCTCAAGACCTCAGACGAGCAATGTCTTTCTCGATTCAGCGGGGACAGGGCGACAACGACGGTATGCGCGGGGCGCTCGATCTGCCAACCGATTAATTCAGAGGTTCACAGCCAATTCAGAGGTCACAGTGCGTCGCGCAGCAGCTCCGCCAGATCGTGGTCCATGTCCAGGAAGAGATGCTCGCGCCCGGCCGGGACGAGGGCGGCCGTCCGCTCCAGGAAGCGGCGCAGCTCCGAGGTCCTGACGTGCACGATCGCGGTGCCCTCGGCCGCGTGGAACTCGACGACCGTACGGTCGAAGCCGTAGGGCCGCACTCGTACGTCACCCATGCCCGCCGGGGCGTCCATCCCGGTCTCGAGCAGTTCACGCGCGAAGGCCCAGGAGACCTCTATCCCTTCGAGGGTCGCCGGCGCCGGGAAGGCCATCCGTACGGCGAACGGATCCTCCCGGTCGTAGCGGAGCGTCGCGGGGACACTCTCGACCTTCGGCTCGGTTGCGACCAGACGGGCCTGCACGGCTTGCTCGATGACGGTGGACAAGGCCTGCTCCCTTGCGACGACTCGGTGGATGGAGGGGTTCCGGCACGGGGATAGACGACGGAATCCGCGAATCCGTGCATGCGGTGGGTGCGTGAGCTGTGTCACCGCCCCTATCGCCCGCACCGAACCACACCACCCGCGTCTGCTGTCCCTCCCCTTTCATTTCCGCGTACCCGAGGATCGCGTCCGTAGCGGGTGGCCTGACGAGTTGACGCACTCTGGACGGGCTCGGGGGCGTGGACTAGCTTCCGGCGCCATGAGGTCCATGGGGAAGACGAGACGAATGACAGCGGTGGGAATCTGCGCGGCGGCGCTCGCCGCAGCCGTGGCGGTCCCGGCCCAGGCGTACGAGCCCTCGGCCCAGGCAGGGGTGAAGCCGGGCTGGCAGTTGAAGGACAGTGGCACCGACGTGCGCTTCCGGGGTCTTTCGGCGGTCAGCCGGAAGACCGCGTGGGTGGCGGGCTCCAAGGGAACGGTGCTGCGTACAGCCGACGGCGGCCGCAGTTGGCGGAACGTCTCGCCGCCCGGCGCCGGAGAGCTGGAGTTCCGCGACATCGAGGCGTTCGACGGCCGCAGGGCGGTGGTTCTGGCCATCGGCGAGGGGGAGGCGTCCCGGGTCTTCCGTACCGAGGACGGCGGCGCGAGCTGGACCGAGTCCTTCCGGAACACCGACCCCAGGGCCTTCTACGACTGCATCACCTTCTTCGACAGCCGGCACGGCCTGGCGATGAGCGACCCGGTCGACGGCAAGTACCGGATCCTGTCGACCGGTGACGGCGGCAAGTCCTGGAATGTCCTCCCGAGCGACGGCATGCCGGCCGCCCAGCCCGGCGAAGCCGGGTTCGCGGCGAGCGGCCAATGCCTGGTCAGCGCGGGCCCGAAGGACGTCTGGCTGGCCACCGGCGGTGGTGCCACGGCGCGCGTCCTGCACTCCTCGGACCGCGGACTGACCTGGTCCGCCGCCGAGTCGACGATCCCGGCCGGCGACCCCGCGAAGGGCGTCTTCGCCCTCGCCTTCCGCGACCGTACGCACGGCCTCGCGGTCGGCGGCGACTACCGTACGGGCCAGGCGTCCCCGCAGGCCGCGGCGGTCAGCCGGGACGGCGGCCGCAGCTGGCAGCAGTCGAAGACCCCGCCGCCCGCTTACCGCTCGGGCGTCACGTGGCTGCCGCACAGCTCCTCGGCCGCCCTGGCCGTCGGCCCGACCGGCACCGATCTCACGCTGGACGCGGGCCGCACCTGGCGTACGGTCGATACGGGCTCGTACGACACGGTCCACTGCGCGCCGGACAGCGGCTGCTGGGCCTCGGGCGAGAAGGGCCGCATCGCCCGCCTGGAGAAGTGACGGACCCCGCCTACGCGCGCGGCTGCTCCTGGTAGGGGGCGAGTTCCGGAGCCGTCTTCGTGGGGACGAACTCCGTGATGCGGTACGCGCACACGCCGGCCACCGTGAAGGGGTCGGCCGCCGCGATCCTCTCGATCTGCGCGCGGTCGACTCCGGCGGCCAGGACCACCCCGCCGTCCCGTGGCACCTTGCGGCCCGAGGCGATGAAGACTCCGGCCGTGTACTGCGCGTCCAGCCAGGCGATGTGCGCCTCCATCTCGGCATCGACGGCTTCGACGGGCGCGGTGTAGGTCAACTCCAGTACGAACATGATCGCCAGGCTACGGCACCCGACCCCGTACCCTCTGACCCACCATGACAAGCGTACGAACCCCTGCCGACGAGGCCGAAGCCCGAGCGATCCAGGACGAATTGCGCGCCCGAGTCATCCTGGACGAGGCGGGTCCGCCGCCCGGAACCGGCACTGTCACCGGTGTCGACGTCGCCTACGACGACGAGCGGGACGTCGTCGCCGCCGCGGCCGTCGTCCTCGACGCGCGGAGCCTCGCCGTCGTCGAGGAGGCCACCGCCGTCGGCCGGGTCAGCTTCCCGTACGTGCCGGGGCTGCTGGCCTTCCGTGAGATCCCGACCGTCCTGTCGGCCCTGGACGGTCTCACCGCAGACCCCGGGCTGGTGGTCTGCGACGGTTACGGACTCGCCCACCCCCGCCGCTTCGGGCTGGCCAGCCATCTCGGCGTACTCACCGGCCTGCCGACGATCGGCGTGGCCAAGAACCCGTTCACCTTCACGTACGAGCAGCCCGGCCCCCGGCGCGGCGACTGGACGCCGCTGCTCGACGACAACGGCGAGGACGTCGGCCGGGCGCTGCGCACCCAGGACCGGGTCAAGCCGTTGTTCGTCTCCGTCGGCCACCGCGTCAGCCTCGACAACGCGTGCGCCCACACCCTGGAGCTGGCTCCCGTCTACCGCCTCCCGGAGTCCACCCGCCAGGCGGACGCGCTGTGCCGGCAGGCCCTGCGTGAGGCGACGACCTGAGTACCCGAGGCCCCCGGATCCGAGTACCCGAGCGGATGCCGGTGCCGGCCATGATCGGCAGACTTGGCCGCATGACGACGTACCGAACGACATACCGCACACACCGTGCCCCGAAGGCCGCCCCGCTCCACCCCGTCGAGCGGAGCGTCGTCGCGGCGCTCGTCGTCGCCGCACTCGTCGGCATCGGCTGGCTCGGCTCGATGATCTACACCATCGCCGCCTGGTCGACGGACTGACTCGGCTGACGCCACCGTCCCGTCGCCCGCCGCTTCAGCGCGAGTCCGCCACCCGGAACCTGATCCCCGCCGACTCCAGCCGCGCCAGCAGCGCATCGCCCATCGCGACGGCGGTCGTCACCTGGCCGGCCGTCTTCGGCAGCTCGTCGAGGGCGAGGCAGAGCGCGGACTCGGCGAGCATCTTCGCCGTCTCGCCGTAGCCGGGGTCGCCGCCCGACACCTCGGTGAACACCCTGCGGCCACCGCCCTCGCCGACGAACCGCACGGTGAACCAGCTCTTGTCCCGCCGCTCCGCGTCGGGCCCCTCGCCGGGCGCGTACCGGCTGCTCAACCACTCGCGCGTCACCCGGAGTTGAGCGAGAGCAAAGGCCGCACCCACCGCCGCAACGCCGCCGAGGGCGACCGGCAGCCACTTCACGGACGCGTAGTGCCGGTAGCGGAAGTCCGGCCCGTACCGCTCCAGGGCGGCCGCCGAACGGGCCACCACCTGCGGATCCAGGGTCGGCAGCGGCAGCGCCCAGGTGCCCGTCTCCTTGCTGAGCCGCGGCGCGCCGAGCGGGGCGCGGGCCCGTCGGCCCACCAGCCGGGGTTCGTGCAGGCGCCGCTCCTTCGCGGCCCGCAGGGTCTGCGGGCCGCGTCCCATCGCGTTGAGCGCGGAGGCGAGGGTGCCGCCGGAGAAGACGGCGTTCGAGCGTACGAAACCGTCGATGCGCAGCGGTACGCCCTCGGGCAGCTGCTGGACCGTGTAGTAGACACCCAGGTCGTGCGGGACCGAGTCGAAGCCGCAGGCGTGCACGATCCGCGCGCCGGTCTCGCGGGCCCGTGCGTCGTACGCCAGGAACATCCGATCCGCGAACTCCGGCTCGCCCGACAGGTCCGCGTAGTCCGTCCCCGCCTCGGCGCACGCGGCGACCAGCTCCTCGCCGTACCAGAGGTACGGACCGACGGTGGTGGCCACCACATGGGTGGATTCGGCCAGTTCGCGCAGCGCCGCGGCGTCCGACACATCGGCCTCGACCAGCGGCAGGTCCGCGCAGCGGGGGCTGATCGCGGTGAGCCGGTCGCGCAGCCGCTCCAGCCTCGCGCGGCTGCGGCCGGCGATCGCCCAGCGGCACCCCTCGGGCGCGTGCGCGGCGAGGTACTCCGCCGTCAGCGCTCCCACGAAGCCCGTCGCCCCGAAAAGCACGATGTCGTACGGGCGCTCCGCCCCGTCCTGCCGGTTCATCCCTGAGACCTCCGCCGTTTCGCCCCGCGCCGCTGTCGGTGGCCGAGGCTAGCGTGGTCAGTACCGGCCGGTACTACCAGGGAGGACCCGATGGCTTCGGTGCCCAAGGCCGTAGTGAAGAAATGGGAGAAAGTACGTGAATTCACCCTCGGGTTGCCGGGTGCGGTGGAGGAGTTCCCGTGGGGTCCCGAGGACTGCGTGGCGAAGGTGAACAAAAAGATCTTCGTCTTCCTGGGTGATACCGAGGGTGACTATCCGCCGAGCGTCACCGTCAAGCTCAAGGACGAAGCGCTGCACGGCCATGCCATGGCCGCGCCGGGCGCGGTGCCCGCCGGCTACGGGCTGGGCAAGGCCGGCTGGGTGCAGATTCCGCTGGCGGAGAAGGGGGCGCCGTCCGCCGAGGTGCTCTGTGAGTGGGTCGAGGAGAGCTACCGGACCGTCGCCCCGAAGAAGCTGGTGGCGGAGCTCGACGGAAAGAACTAAGCACTTGCTCAGGCTTGGGGCTTGTGCGGAGTGGAGCGCGTTCTTAGCATCATCGGTGTTACATCAGTGGTGTCACAGTGCTGGGGGTTGGATGGCAGCGACAGGGAACGGCCCACTCGCCGGAGTGCGTGTGGTCGAACTGGCGGGCATCGGCCCCGGCCCGTTCGCCGCCATGCTCCTGGCCGATCTGGGCGCCGACGTCGTACGGGTCGACCGACCCGGCGGCGCGGGGCTCGGCATCAATCCGGACTACGACCTCACCAACCGCAACAAGCGCTCTGTACTCATCGACCTCAAGACCGAGGACGGCCCCGCCCAGGTCCTCGACCTGGCCGAACGCGCCGACATCCTCATCGAGGGGTACCGGCCGGGGGTCGCCGAGCGCCTCGGCGTCGGGCCCGCCGACTGCCACGCCCGCAATCCGCGGCTCGTCTACGGGCGGATGACCGGCTGGGGCCAGGAGGGGCCGCTAGCCCAGCGCGCCGGGCACGACATCGCGTACATCGCCATCACCGGCACCCTCGGCATGATCGGCAACCCCGACGAGCCGCCCGCCGTGCCCGCGAACCTGGTCGGCGACTACGCCGGCGGCTCGCTCTACCTCGTCATCGGAGTCCTCGCCGCGCTCCAGCACGCCCGCTCGGACGGCGGTACGGGACAGGTCGTCGACGCCGCCATCGTGGACGGCGCCGCGCATCTCGCCACGATGATCCACGGGATGATGGCGGCCGGCGGCTGGCAGGACCGGCGCGGGGCGAACCTGCTCGACGGCGGATGTCCCTTCTACGGCAGCTACGAGACCGCCGACGGCCAGTACATGGCCGTGGGCGCACTGGAGCAGCAGTTCTACAACGAGTTCATCGAGCGGCTCGGCCTCGGAGACGAGGTGCCGGCCCGCAAGGACTTCGCCCGCTGGGGCGAGCTGCGCGACGTGGTGGCCGCCCGCTTCAGGACGAAGACGCGGGCGGAATGGACCGCGGTCTTCGAGGACTCCGACGCCTGTGTGGCGCCCGTCCTCTCGCTCCGCGAGGCCCCGGCCCATCCGCACCTCGCGGCCCGCGGCACCTTCACCGACCACGGCGGCATCACCCAGCCGGCCCCCGCGCCGCGGTTCTCCCTCACCCCGGGTTCGGTCACCCGGCCGCCCGCCCAGCCGGGGGCGGACACCGACGCGGTGGCGAGTGACTGGGATGTTCCGAGCCTGACGAAGGGTGACACGCACTGATGAAGCGCCAGATCTTCACCGCCGAGCACGAGGCGTTCCGGGAGAGCGTCCGTACCTTCCTGAGCAAGGAAGTGCTGCCGTACTACGAGCAGTGGGAGCAGGACGGCATCGTCAGTCGGGACGCCTGGCTCGCGGCGGGCCGGCAGGGGCTGCTCGGTATGGCCGTACCGGAGGAGTACGGAGGCGGCGGGAACGCCGACTTCCGCTACAGCGCCGTACTCGCCGAGGAGTTCACCCGGGCCGGCGCCGCCGGGCTCGCCCTCGGCCTGCACAACGACATCATCGGCCCCTATCTGACGGGCCTGGCCACCGAGGAGCAGAAGCGGCGCTGGCTGCCCGGCTTCTGCTCCGGCGAGATCATCACCGCCATCGCGATGACCGAGCCGGGTGCCGGCTCCGACCTCCAGGGCATCCGGACGACGGCCGAGGACCGCGGCGACCACTGGGTGCTGAACGGCTCCAAGACCTTCATCTCCAACGGCATCCTCGCCGACCTGGTGATCGTCGTCGCGAAGACGACCCCCGAGGGCGGCGCGAAGGGGCTCTCCCTCCTCGTCGTCGAGCGCGGCACGGCCGGCTTCGAGCGCGGCCGCAACCTCGACAAGATCGGCCAGAAGTCCCAGGACACCGCCGAGCTGTTCTTCCACGAAGCCACCGTCCCCAAGGAGAACCTGCTCGGTGAGCTGAACGGCGCATTCATCCACCTGATGACCAACCTCGCCCAGGAGCGGATGGGCATCGCGGTCGCCGGGATCGCCGCCGCCGAGCACCTGCTGGACATCACCACGCAGTACGTCAAGGAGCGCGAGGCGTTCGGGCGGCCGCTCTCCAAGCTTCAGCACATCCGGTTCGAGATAGCCGAGATGGCCACCGAATGCGCGGTCACCCGGACGTTCCTCGACCGCTGCATCGTCGACCACGCGAACGGCGAACTCGACGCGGTCCACGCCTCGATGGCCAAGTGGTGGGCCACCGAGCTGCAGAAGCGGGTCGCGGACCGGTGCCTCCAACTGCACGGCGGTTACGGGTACATGACCGAGTACCGGGTCGCCAAGGCATTCACCGACGGCCGCATCCAGACGATCTACGGCGGCACGACCGAAATCATGAAGGAAATCATCGGCCGCTCCCTCCTCGCCTGACTCCTCGCCCCGATTCCTCGCCCCGACCTCTCGCCCGAGCCTCACCGTCATCCGCATTGCGAAAGGCTGTTGTCTTGAGTACCGAAGCGTTTGTGTACGACGCGATCCGCACCCCGCGCGGGCGCGGAAAGGCCAATGGCGCCCTGCACGGCACCAAGCCGATCGACCTGGTGGTCGGCCTCATCCACGAGATCCGCCGCCGGTTCCCCGACCTCGACCCGGCCGCGGTCGACGACATCGTGCTCGGCGTCGTCGGCCCGGTCGGCGACCAGGGCTCCGACATCGCCCGGATCGCCGCCATCGCGGCCGGCCTGCCCGACTCCGTCGCCGGCGTACAGGAGAACCGCTTCTGTGCCTCCGGCCTGGAAGCCGTCAACATGGCGGCGGCCAAGGTCCGTTCCGGCTGGGAGGACCTCGTCCTCGCGGGCGGCGTCGAGTCGATGTCGCGGGTGCCGATGGCCTCCGACGGCGGCGCCTGGTTCGCGGACCCGATGACCAACTACGACACCGGATTCGTCCCGCAGGGCATCGGCGCCGACCTGATCGCCACCCTCGAGGGCTTCTCCCGCCGCGACGTCGACGAGTACGCCGCGCTCTCCCAGGAGCGGGCCGCCGCGGCCTGGAAGGACGGTCGCTTCGAGCGGTCCGTCGTGCCGGTCCTGGACCGCAACGGCCTGGTCGTCCTCGACCACGACGAGCACATGCGCCCCGGCACCACCGCGGACTCGCTGGCGGCCCTGAAGCCCTCGTTCGCCACGATCGGCGACATGGGCGGCTTCGACGCCGTGGCCCTGCAGAAGTACCACTGGGTCGAGAAGATCGACCACGTCCACCACGCGGGCAACTCCTCGGGCATCGTGGACGGCGCGGCCCTGGTCGCCATCGGCTCGAAGGAGGTCGGCGAGCGCTACGGGCTGACTCCCCGCGCCCGGATCATCTCGGCCGCGGTCTCCGGCTCCGAGCCGACCATCATGCTGACCGGCCCCGCGCCCGCCACCCGCAAGGCGCTGGCCAAGGCCGGGCTGACCATCGACGACATCGACCTGGTCGAGATCAACGAGGCCTTCGCGGGTGTCGTGCTGCGCTTCGCCAGGGACATGGGACTCCCGCTCGACAAGATCAACGTCAACGGCGGCGCGATCGCCCTGGGCCACCCGCTCGGCGCGACCGGCGCGATGATCCTCGGCACCCTCATCGACGAACTGGAGCGCCAGGACAAGCGGTACGGCCTGGCCACGCTCTGCGTGGGCGGCGGCATGGGCATCGCCACCGTCATCGAGCGTCTGTAGCCGTACGGCACCGAGTTGGCACAGCAGCCCCGTAGCGCGCGGGCACCGATCGTCCCACCCTTGGAGACTTCGCAATGACCGAGAGCAGCACCATCCGTTGGGAGCGGAGCGACGACGGCGTCGTCACCCTCGTCCTCGACGACCCCAACCAGTCCGCCAACACCATGAACCAGGCCTTCAAGGACTCCATCGCGGCCGTCGCCGACCGCGCGGAAGCCGAGAAGGACTCCATCCGCGGCATCATCTTCACCTCCGCCAAGAAGACCTTCTTCGCGGGCGGCGACCTCAAGGACATGATCAGGCTCCGGCCCGAAGACGCCCAGCTCGCCTTCGACACCGGTACGGCGATCAAGAACTCCCTGCGCCGCATCGAGACCCTGGGCAAGCCGGTCGTCGCGGCCATCAACGGAGCGGCGCTCGGCGGCGGGTACGAGATCGCCCTCGCCTGCCACCACCGCGTCGCCCTGGACGCCCCCGGCTCCAAGATCGGCCTGCCCGAGGTCACGCTGGGCCTCCTCCCCGCAGGCGGCGGTGTCACCCGTACCGTACGGCTGATGGGCATCGCGGACGCCCTGCTGAAGGTGCTGCTGCAGGGCACCCAGTACACCCCGCAGCGCGCCCTGGAGAACGGGCTGATCCACGAAGTCGCGGGCAGCCCCGAGGAGATGCTCGCCCAGGCCCGCGCCTTCATCGACGCGAACCCCGAGTCGCAGCAGCCCTGGGACGTCAAGGGCTACAAGATCCCCGGCGGCACCCCGTCGAACCCGCGCTTCGCCGCGAACCTGCCGGCCTTCCCGGCCAACCTCAAGAAGCAGCTGAACGGCGCCCCCTACCCGGCCCCGCGCAACATCCTCGCGGCGGCCGTCGAGGGCTCCCAGGTCGACTTCGAGACCGCCCTGACCATCGAGGCCCGCTACTTCACCGAACTGGTCACCGGCCAGACCGCCAAGAACATGATCCAGGCGTTCTTCTTCGACCTCCAGGCGGTCAACTCCGGTGCCAACCGGCCCCAGGGCATCGAACCGCGCCCGGTCCGCAAGGTCGCCGTCCTCGGCGCCGGCATGATGGGCGCCGGCATCGCGTACTCCTGCGCCCGCGCCGGCATGGAGGTCGTCCTCAAGGACGTCACGCTCGAAGCCGCGGAGAAGGGCAAGGCGTACTCCGAGAAGCTGCTCGACAAGGCGCTCTCCCGGGGCCGCACCACCGAGGCCAAGCGCGACGTGCTGCTCGCCCGGATCACCCCGGCCGCCGACCCGCAGGACCTGGCCGGCTGCGACGCGGTGATCGAGGCGGTGTTCGAGGACACCGCGCTCAAGCACAAGGTGTTCCAGGAGATCCAGGACGTCATCGAGCCGGACGCGCTGCTCTGCTCCAACACCTCCACCCTCCCCATCACCGTCCTCGCCGAGGGCGTGTCGCGTCCCGCGGACTTCATCGGGCTGCACTTCTTCTCACCCGTCGACAAGATGCCGCTCGTGGAGATCATCAAGGGCGAGCGGACCGGCGACGTAGCGCTCGCCCGCGCCTTCGACCTGGTCCGGCAGATCAACAAGACCCCGATCGTGGTCAACGACTCGCGCGGTTTCTTCACTTCGCGCGTCATCGGCCAGTTCATCAACGAGGGCGTCGCGATGGTCGGCGAGGGCATCGAGCCCGCGTCGGTCGAACAGGCGGCGGGGCAGGCCGGCTACCCGGCCAAGGTGCTCTCACTGATGGACGAGCTGACCCTCACCCTGCCGCGCAAGATCCGCAACGAGACCCGGCGGGCGGTCGAGGAGGCGGGCGGCAGCTGGGCCGGACACCCGTCGGACGAGGTCATCGACCGGATGGTCGACGAGTTCGGGCGTACGGGCCGCAGCGGCGGAGCGGGCTTCTACGAGTACGTCGACGGCAAGCGGGCCGGGCTCTGGCCGGGTCTGCGCGAGCACTTCGGGCGGCCCGACGCGGAGATCCCGTTCATCGACATGCAGGAACGGATGCTGTTCTCCGAGGCGCTGGACACCGTCCGCTGCTTCGAGGAGGGCGTCCTCACCTCGGTCGCCGACGCCAACATCGGCTCGATCCTCGGCATCGGCTTCCCGGGCTGGACCGGTGGCGTGATCCAGTACATCAACGGCTACGAGGGCGGCCTGCCCGGCTTCGTAGCCCGCGCCCGCGAGCTCCAGGAGGCGTACGGGGACCGCTTCGCGCCCCCGGCGCTGCTGGTCGAGAAGGCCGAGAGGGGCGAGACGTTCAGCGACTGACCCGGCATGTCCCGGGACGGCGGGCGGTGTTCACGGCTGTTCACTCAGCGGTGAACGCCGCCCGCAGCTCCTCCTTCAGCGACCGCTGGAACGCCGTCACCAGGGCCTGCACCACCAGAGGCTGCATATGGGCGGACAGCGACTTCATCGCCGCGACATGCTCGGGGTCCGACTCCCGCTCGCGGTAGGGCCCCCAGACCTCGTCGCGGAACAGCCGGGTCATCTCCTGCGCAACCGCGCGGGTGTGCTCCACCAGCACCGTACGGGCCGCCAGGAGCGTCTCGGTCGCGATCGGCACATCCAGCAGCTGTACGCCTAGCCGCAGCAGACCGGGGTCCACCCGGAACGTGTCGGGCGCGGCCCCGCGCTCCAGGACGTTCATCGCCGCGAGCCGGTCGATGTCCTCCTCCGCCAGTGCCCGCCCGGCCCGCCGCTCCAGCTCCGCCCGGGAGGCGTCCTCGGCCGAATCGGGCGCCCAGGAGGCCACCAGCGCCCGGTGGATGGCCAGATCGTGCGCGCTCAGATCGGAGGGCAGCTGCTCCAGATACCGTTCGATCGCGGACAGCGTCATGCCCTGTTGCTGAAGCTCCTCGATGAGCGCCAGCCGGGACAGATGCGCCGGACCGTAGTGGCCGACCCGGCGGGGACCGATCGCCGGCGGCGGCAGCAGCCCGCGCGTGCTGTAGAACCGCACGGTGCGGACGGTGACCCCGGCCCGCGCGGCCAGTTCGTCGACCGTGAGCGTAGGCTCCTGCGCCGGAGTGGCCTGCGTGGTCATCGGCTGTGCCTCGCTCTCTCGTCTGCGTCGCCGCGTGGTTAAACAGTATTGCTGTCTCACCACTGATGTGAAACCTTCGGGAGCCATGGGAGAGATCAACTACATCCGGGGAGACGCCACCGCACCGCACGGCAGGGGCGTGAGGGTGATCGCCCATGTGTGCAACGACCTCGGCGGCTGGGGCAAGGGCTTCGTACTGGCGATATCGCGCCGCTGGCCCGAGCCCGAGGCGGCCTACCGCCGTTGGCACCGCGAGCGGGCCTCGAACGACTTCGGCCTCGGGGCCGTGCAGTACGTACTGGTGGGGCCGTACACCTGGGTCGCCAACATGGTCGGCCGGCGCGGCATCCGGGCCGGCAGCAAGGGCGTGCCCGTGCGGTACGAGGCCATCGACACGGCCCTGGGCGCTCTGGGCGAGAAGGCGGCCGAGCTGGGGGCTTCTGTCCACATGCCCCGGATCGGCTGCGGCCTCGCGGGCGGCACATGGTCACGTATCGAGCCGCTGATAGCGGAACGGCTCGTGGCACGCGGCATACCCGTCACGGTCTACGACCACGACTAAGCCACGGCCTAGGCCCGCCGGTCAGCCGAAGTGGTGGGCCAGCGCCGCGTGCGGGTCCTGGGCGGTCACACCCGGCGGGGTGTGGTCGACATGGACCGTGGCGGCGGTGAGCCGGGGGACCGCGTGCAGTAGGGCGTGTTCGGCGGCCACCGCCAGCGTATGGGCCTGGACGACGGTGAGCCCGGGGTCCACGACGATGGCCGCCTCCGCCCGCAGGCTGTGCCCGAGCCAGCGCAGGCGTACCGCGCCCACCGCCCGTACACCCTCGACGTGGCCCAGCGCGTGCTCGGCCTCGTCCACCAGCGCCGGGTCGACCGCGTCCATCAGCCGGTGCCACATCTCGCGGGCCGCGCCGCGCAGCACGAGCACGATCGCGCCGGTGATGACCAGTCCCACCAGCGGGTCGGCGAGGCGCCAGCCGAGCGCCGCGCCGCCCGCGCCCAGCAGCACCGCGAGGGAGGTGAAACCGTCCGTGCGGGCGTGCAGGCCGTCGGCGACCAGGGCCGCCGAGCCGATCCGGCGGCCGGTACGGATGCGGGCCCTGGCCACCCATTCGTTGCCGGCGAAACCGACCAGGCCGGCCGCCGCGACCGCCGGGAGGTGGCTGACGTCCTGCGGTTCGATCAGCCGCCGCACGGCCGCGTACCCGGCGAACACCGCGGAGGCGGCGATGACGAGGACGACGAACACGCCGGCCAGATCCTCGGCCCGGCCGAAGCCGTAGGTGTAGCGGCGGGTCGCCGCCCGCCGGCCGAGGAGGAAGGCCACGGCGAGCGGCAGCGCGGTGAGCGCGTCGGTGGCGTTGTGGACGGTGTCGCCCAGCAGCGCGACCGAGCCGGACAGCGCCGCGATCACCGCCTGGACGGCGGTGGTGGCGGCGAGCACGCCGAACGAGAACCACAGGGTCCGCAACCCCGCCGCAGATCCCTCCAGCGCCGCGTCGAGCTTGTCGCCCGGATCATGGCTGTGCGGGGTGAGGACGTGCGACAGCTGATGGCGCAGTCGCGACCGGGCGGACGGCGGATTCCCGTGCGTGTGGTTGTGTCCATGACCAGCCATGGCGACACGGTCGCACAGGAACCGCCTTGCAGCCACTGCCGAAATGCGGCCTCCCACCAGCTGCGACCAGTCCGCAACTACGCCCGGACTGCGGATACCCCCACCGCCTAGCGGGCGACCACCGGATAGTGGTCGGAGAGGTTGGTGTACGTGTAGCTCGTGCCCCAGCTGGAGACGGTCCAGGGCGCGCTCTGCTCCTTGATCACGTCGTTGGTCCAGCCCGTGGGCCGGGCGTGGCCCTGGCGGTGCAGCACGTAGTCGAGGTCCTCGCGCGGGTCGTCGGGGTAGCGCTCGGACGCGATCGAGTTGTCCTGGGTGTCGAACGAGTACGGGTGCCCGGTCCGCGAGTCGGCGCCCACCAGCCCGCCGTCGGCGAGCATCGTGGCGTACTCCGGCGTGCGCGAGTCGACATTGAAGTCGCCCGCGACCAGCACCTGTTCGCCCGCCGGAATGTTCTTCGCGTCCAGGAAGGCGTCCATGGCCCTGAACTGCCGGCTGCGCAGCTGGGCCGCCTCGCCCGCGTCACAGCCCGGGTCGGTGGACTGGGCGTGGGTGCCGACGACATGCACCTTGGTGCCGTTCACACTCAGCACGGCGTACACGAAGCCCTTGTTGGAGTACCAGTCGGTGCCGCAGGCGTCCTTGTAGACGTACTGCTCCTTGCGCACGATCGGCCACTTGCTCAGCACCGTGACCCCGCCGTCCTCGGGGGTGGTGGCCGAGTAGGAGCCGCCGGTGGCGTCCCAGCCGCTCTTGCTGCGGCCCATCACCGGAGTCTGGTGCGGGTACTGCGGGGAGGCGTTGCTCTTCAGCGCGTCGGAGGCGGAGTTGTCGAAGGCCTCCTGGATCACGACGACATCGTGGCCCTGGAAGAAGGAGGCGGCGGGGATCGCCTTCGCCCGGTGGTCCTGGCCCCAGTTGGGGTACAGGCTCTTGCTGAACAGGAAGGCGTTGTACGACAGAACCTTGAGCCGGGGCGTCTCGGCGGCCGAGGCGCTGGGCGCCGTCGCGGTCGCTGCCAGGGTCGCGGCGGCGAGGACGGTGGCGAGGGCTGCGCCGTGGGTGCGGCGGAGCGTGGAGAGCGGCACTGGATCTCCTGATTCCTGTGGGGGAAGGGGCGGCTGATTCCTGTGGGGGAAGGGGTGGCGCCGCACATCAAAGCAGCCGGGGTTACTTCCAGGTAACACCTGTGCACCGGGAATATGGACGGGTGCGCACGTGCGCGACAACTCTTCGGGGCCGCACGGTAGTTCAGGCCGGGGGACGGGTAATCCACGACCATGGAACTGCTTCCGCTGGACATCGGCCCGCTCAACCCGACCCTGCCGGACATGCTCGCCGGCCTGGTGCTGTTCGCGGTGTCCTTCCTTGTGCTCGCGAAGGTGCTGCTGCCCCGAATCGCGCGGGTCCTGGCGGAACGCGAGGCCGCGATCGACGGGGTGAGCGCGCAGGCCGCGGACCTGCGTGCGCAGGCGGCGAAGGTGCGGGCGGACATGCTGGCCGAGCGAGCCGCGGGCCGGCACGCAGCGGCCGCGATCCGCTCCCGCGCCCACGAGGAGGGCATGGCCCTCATAGCCGACGCCCGCGCGCAGGCGCTGCGCGAGCGCGAGGCGATCGTGGCGGCCGGGCAGGCCGCCATCGCCGCCGAGCGCACGGTCGCCGAGGCGGAACTGCACGCGTACATAGGTGTGTGGGGCGTGGAACTGGCGAGCCGGATCGTGGGCGAGCGCCTGTCAGTGCCCGCCCCGGCGGCCCCGGCTGCCGAGGACCGTGCGGCGGACGCCTGATCCGTACACCCGCGGCTCCCGCCGTTGATCGCATACTGGGAGGGAGGAGACCGGGGAGCCGCCGTATGCATGAGGACCTTCACGAGGATCCCGCACCGCCCCCGCCCGGTGGCGTCCTGTGGAGCCTGGCCGGCGACATTCGCGCGCTGCTGATGCTGCCCGCCGCGCTCACGATGCAGGTCGCCCACCCGGCGGTCGGAGCGGGCGTCGACGAGCACTCGGTCTTCCGCAGCGACCCCTGGGGACGCGGCGAGCGGTCGCTGCGCTCCGTCCAGCTGTGGGTGTACGGCGGCGACGCGGCCGCAGAGGAGGGCCGGCGGCTGAGGAAGCTGCACCGGACCATCCAGGGCACGGACGCGCACGGCCGCCGCTACCACGCGCTGGACCCGGCCTACTACTCCTGGGTCCACGCCACCGGCTTCCCGGTCTACCGCAACGCGGTGCGCTACCTCGTCCGCCCGCTCGACGAGGCGGAGGAGCGTCAGCTGTACGCGGAGTGGCTCCAGGTCGGCCGTATCCTCGGCATCCGCGACCGGGACATGCCGCAGACCGTCGAGGAGTTCTGGCCGTACTACCGCAAGATCCTCGCCGACGAGCTCGAAGCCACCGTCGTCGTACGGGAACTCGTCGCCACCGACGCCCCGGTGCCGCCGCCGGACCGCGGCCCGCGGCCGGTGCGGCTGCTGACGCGGGCACTGTGGCCGCTGCTGCTCCCGCCGCTCGCGCGCTTCCGGTCGTTCGTCACGATCGGCTACATGCCGCCGGACGCCCGCGACGCCATCGGGCTGGCCTGGAGCGACGCCCAGGAGCGCAGGCTCCGCCGGTTCAGCGCCGTCGTCCGGACGGTGGTGCCGGTGCTGCCCGAACGGCTGCGCTATCTGCCGATGGCGCGTGAGGCGCGCGCCCGCGAACGGCAGCGGGCGCGTCGCCCCGCCACCGCCCGCTGACCGGAACCAGGCGTCCCGTCAGTCGCATTCGTCCCCCAATCGCCCTCTGTCGCACGGGAGTTGACCGGAGTACCGTCCCCGCCCGTGGCGATACGTGCGCGGGGCACCCGCATCCAGTGGAGATCGTTCGTAGTGGCGGCCGTGGCCGCCCTGATGGCCGTGCTGCTCTCGCCGGCCGGCGCCGCCCAGGGCGCGCCCCGCGAGAGCCGGCCCGTCTACTCGTACGAGAACGCGATACGCGAGTCCGTCTGGGTGGACACCCGGATCGACGGCGACGCGGACGGAAAGACAGACCGGGTCGCCGTCGACATCGTCCGCCCGCGCGAGCCCGCGCAGTCCGGCCGCAAGATACCCGTGATCATGGACGCGAGCCCGTACTACGCCTGCTGCGGGCGCGGCAACGAGAGCCAGAAGAAGACGTACGACGCCCACGGCAACGTGGTCCAGGCGCCCCTGTTCTACGACAACTACTTCGTGCCCCGCGGCTATGCGATGGTCATGGTCGACCTGGCCGGCACCAACCGCTCCGACGGCTGTGTCGACGTCGGCGGCCGCTCCGACGTCCAGTCCGCCGCTTCGGTCGTCGACTGGCTGAACGGCCGTGCCCGCGGCTACAGCAGCCGCACCGGCGACAGCCGCGTCAAGGCCGGCTGGACCACCGGCAACGTCGGCATGATCGGCAAGAGTTACGACGGCACCGTCGCCAACGGTGTGGCCGCCACCGGCGTCGAGGGCCTGAAGACCATCGTCCCGATCGGCGCCATCTCCTCCTGGTACGACTACTACTTCGCCAAGGGCGCCCCGCTCTACGACAGCGGCCCCGACTGGCTCTCCAACTACGTCGAGAGCCCCGCCGCCCGCGCCCGCTGCGCCGCCGTACAGCAGCGGCTCGTCGACGAGGCCCCGCGCACCGGCGACTGGACCCGGCTGTGGAACGAGCGCGACCACGTCAAGGACGCCGACGAGGTGACCGCCAGTGTCTTCCTCGTCCACGGCATGCAGGACCTCAACGTCCGCGCCAAGCACTTCGGGCAGTGGTGGGACGCCCTCGCCGAAGAGGGAGTCGAGCGCAAGATCTGGCTGTCGCAGACCGGGCACGTCGACCCGTTCGACTTCCGCCGCGCCGAGTGGGTCACGACCCTGCACCGCTGGTTCGACCATGAACTCCTCGGCTACGACAACGGCATCGACCGTGAGCCGATGGCCGACATCGAGCGCGCCCCCGGCCAGTGGTCCACCGACAAGGTCTGGCCGCCCCGCGCCACCGACCTGACCGAAGTCCGTCCCGCCAAGGGTGCTTTTGCCGGTGTCGGCACGCTCGGTCCGAAGCCCTCGGCGCCCGGCGCCACCGAGACGTTCACCGACGACCCGCAGCTCAGCGAGACCGACTGGGCCGCGCAGATCGACGTATCGACACCCGGTAAGACCGGCTTCACCACCCGGCCGCTCGCCAGGGACCTGAGGCTGTCCGGCTCGGCCACGGTGACCGTCACCGCCACCCCGTCGACCTCGACCGCCCACCTCTCCGCGGTGCTCGTGGACCTCGGACCGGACACCATCCGCGACTACGCCGCCTCGGGCGAAGGCATCAGCACCCTGCCCGAGCGGACCTGCTGGGGACCGAGCACCGCCGGTGACAGCTCCTGCTTCAAGGAGACGAAGGCGAAGACCAGGGCGGTCGACTACACCGTGTTCAGCCGCGGCTGGGCCGACCTGGGCAACTACGCCTCCGCGAAGAAGGGCCGCCCGCTCACCCCCGGCAAGGCGTACACGATCACCCTCGACCTGGCCGCCAGTGACCATGTCGTCCCGGCCGGACACCGGCTCGCCCTCATCATCGCCGGCACGGACGCGGGCCTCATCGATCCGCCGGCCGGCCGGCCGACCGTCACCGTCGACCTGGCCCGCACCTTCGCGGACATCCCGGTCGTCGGCGGGGCCGGGGCGTTCGCCCGCGCCACCTCGGGCCCCGCGCCCGAGGCCGCGCCCTTCGAGTCCCGCCTCGACGGCGTGGCCGGGCCGGGCCGCACCCAGCGGGTGCCGGGCGCCTGAACACACAGGGCCGCGCCGGTGGTTCCGGCGCGGCCCTGTCCGCCCCCAACAGGCCCTGACCCGGCCCCGCGCGCCGCCCGTCCGTACATCCGAAGGCCGAGGAGGATCCGCCCATGAGCCGACGAGTCCGTACGTCCCTGCTCGCCGCAGCACTGGCACTCCCGCTGCTGGCGGCCGCCCCGGACCAGGGGAGCGGCGACCGGCCCCGGACCGGTTTCGAGACATCGAACGGCGCCCGCTGGACCACGCAGTCCGAGGAGCAGCACTTCCTCGCCGCCGTCGACCGGGCGAGCGGACGGGTGGCCGTCGACCGCATCGGGACGACCCGCCAGGGCCGGCCGCTGGAGCTCGTACGGATCGGCGCGCCCCGCGCGGCGAACACCCTGCTGCTGATCTGTGCCCAGCACGGCGACGAACCCTCCGGCCGGGAGGCATGTCTGACCACCGTCCGCGATCTCGCGTACGCCGAGGACCAGCGCACCCTGCGCTTCCTGAAGCGCACCACGGTGCTCCTCGTCCCCACCGCCAACCCCGACGGCCGGGCCGCGGACACCCGCGGCAACGCCGACTCCGTCGACATCAACCGCGACCACATCACGCTGGCCACCGCCGAGGGCCGGGCGCTCGCCGCGGTCATCCGCGACCACCGGCCCGACACCGTCTACGACCTGCACGAGTACGGATCCACCTCGCCGTACTACGACAAGGACCTGCTCACCCTGTGGCCGCGCAACCTCAACACCGCCGACGCCGTGCACGGGGAGGCGAAGACGCTCTCCGAGCAGTACGTCCGCCCGGCCGCCGGCGCCGCCGGCCACAGCACCGGCATCTACGGCATCTGGACCGACCCCGTCACCGGCGATCCGGTCCGGCAGGTCGCGGGCGACGGCCAGGAGCGCATCCTGCGCAACACCGCGGGGGTCAAGCACTCCGTCGGCCTGCTCGTCGAGACCAGGGTCGACCCCCTCACAGACGCCGAGCAGGCGGACCCGGCACTCAACAACCGGCGCCGGGTGCACTCGCAACTCGCCGCCCTCGACGGTGCCTTCGCCTTCACCGGCGAACGCCGGGGGCGGATCGAAGCGGCCACGACCGCAGCGCGCCTGGCCGGGTACGCCGACCGCGGCCCCGTCGCCCTCGGCGGCGCCGACAACGACCCCGCGGAACCCGCCGAGACGATCCAGGACCCGCCGTGCGGCTACCGGCTGACCGCCGCCCAGTACGCGCGCACCGGGGACGAACTCGCCCTGCACGGCGTCGTGGTGCGGCGTGAGGGCGCCGGAGCGTACGTACCCCTGCGGCAGTCGCTGCGCGCGCTCGTCCCGCTGCTCCTCGACGAGCGGGCGGCGTATCACCTCACCGCCGGGCAGCCCGACACCAGCTGCTGACGGCCGTACACGGGGCACATGTGGTGGGGCGTAGCGGAAGCGAGGCGGTCGCGCAGGCCGTGATCGCGGGACACGCGGAGTACGACGGCGACTTCGAACTCCGCATCGGCCCAGGCACAGGCCCGGACACGGAGGGCGACCCGCTCGGCAGGCACTGAGCGTGGCCTGATCGACCCTGGCCTAGTCGACCTTGGCCCAGTCGAGTGTGCGCTCCACCGCCTTCTTCCAGCCCGCGTATCCTTCCGCGCGCTGCTCCTCGGACCACTGGGGCTCCCAGCGCTTGGACTCCTGCCAGTGGGTGCGCAGTTCGTCGGTGTCCCGCCAGAAGCCGGTGGCCAGGCCGGCCGCGTAGGCGGCACCGAGCGCCGTGGTCTCGGCAACGACCGGGCGGCTGACCGGTACGCCGAGGACATCGGCCTGGATCTGCATGCACAGGTCGTTGGCCGTCACGCCGCCGTCGACCTTGAGCACGTCCAGATGGACGCCGGAATCCTGCTCCATGGCCTCCACCACGTCGCGGCTCTGGTAGCAGATGGCTTCCAGGGTGGCCCGCGCCAGGTGCCCGTTGCTGTTGTACCGGGCGAGGCCGACGATCGCGCCGCGGGCGTCGGAGCGCCAGTACGGGGCGAACAGGCCCGAGAAGGCGGGGACGAAGTACATGCCGCCGTTGTCCTCGACGGTGCTGGCCAGACGCTCGCTCTCGGCGGCGTCATTGATGATCTTCATCTGGTCGCGCAGCCATTGCACCGCGGACCCGGTGACCGCGATGGAGCCCTCCAGGGCGTAGATGGCCGGGCTGTCGCCGAACTGGTACGCCACGGTGGTGAGAAGGCCGTGCTGCGAGCGGACCAGTTCGGTGCCGGTGTTGAGCACCAGGAAGTTGCCGGTGCCGTAGGTGTTCTTGGCTTCGCCGGGCGCGTAGCAGACCTGCCCGACGGTGGCCGCCTGCTGGTCGCCGAGCATCCCGGTGATCGGGATGGCGGCGCGCAGCGGCCGGGAGGTACGGGTCTCGCCGTACGCCTCCCGGTGGGAGGACGGGCTGATGGTGGGCAGCATCGCCCGGGGGATGTCGAAGAACCCCAGCAACTCGTCGTCCCAGTCGAGGGTTTCCAGGTTCATCAGCATGGTGCGGCTGGCGTTGGTCACGTCGGTGGCGTGGATTCCGCCCTCCGGGCCGCCGGTGAGGTTCCACAGCACCCAGCAGTCCGTGTTGCCGAAGAGGGCATGGCCCTGCTCCGCCGCCTCGCGGACGCCGTCGACGTTCTCCAGAATCCACTGGATCTTGCCGCCGGAGAAGTAGGTGGCCGGCGGCAGGCCCGCCTTGCGGCGGATGACGTCGCCCTGGCCCGAGCGTTCCAGGGCGGCCGCGATGGAGTCGGTGCGGGTGTCCTGCCACACGATGGCGTTGTAGTAGGGACGGCCGTTGCGGGGGTCCCAGACAACGGTCGTCTCCCGCTGGTTGGTGATGCCGATCGCCGCCAGGTCGGACGGGGAAAGGTTGCCGTGCCGGAGGGCGTTCTGGATCACCGAATTGGTGCGTTCCCAGATCTCCACCGGGTCGTGCTCGACCCACCCCGAGCGGGGGAGTATCTGGGCGTGCTCCAGCTGGTGCTTCGCCACTTCGTTGCCGGCATGGTCGAAGATCATGAAACGGGAGCTGGTGGTTCCCTGGTCCACTGCGCCGACGAAGTCCGCCATGGCTTGCCGCCTCTCCTGTGGGATGAACTGGGTTGCGGCCTCACGCAGGGCCGGTCAGTCCTGGGGGGTAGGGACGCGTCCGGGGGGCTCCGGTTCCGCGGTCGGCAGGAACCGGCCGATGAGGAACTTGTACAGGCCCGCTCCGAGCAGACCGCCGATCAGCGGGCCGAGGATCGGCACCCAGAAGTAGAGGTTCCCGTACTGATCTCGCCACGCTCCGCCGTATCCGGTGAAGAAGCTGGCCAGCCGGGGACCGAAGTCACGTGCGGGGTTGATCGCGTAGCCCGCGTTGGTGCCCCACGCCATGCCGATCCCCACGACGACCAGGCCGATGATGAAGGGGGCCAGGTTGGCGCCGGGGGGTGTGTTGAGCAGGTCTGTGATCGCCATGATCAGCAGCAGCAGGATCGCGGTGCCGATGACCTGGTCACGGAAGGCGCCCCACTCGCTGACCGGCAGATTCGGATTGCCGTTGGCGGGCAGCGTGGAGAAGACGCCCTGCGTCTTGATGGTGTGGGTGGGGTCGGCCTTCGCCAGCGCCTCGGTGTAGTTCCAGCGCACCAGCAGGGCTGCCACGAAGGCGCCGGCCGTCTGGGCCAGCGCGTAGGGCGCCACCTTGCTCCACGGAAAACCCTTGAACACAGCCAGGGCCAGGGTCACCGCGGGATTGATGTGAGCACCACTCAATCGCGCCGCCACATAGACGCCGAGGGTGACGCCGAGGCCCCATGCCCAGGAAATGCTGTCGTGGTCTCCGAGGCCGCCCGCGGGATCCGTGAGGGCTCCGCCGGCGACCACTTGAGCCACCACACCGCAACCGAAGAGGATGAGAACCATCGTGCCGGCGAATTCGGCGGAAAGTTCGCCGATCAGCCCTGACCTTTTAAGCCGTTCAGCCATGGGAGCCCGCTTCCCGCCGGCTCAGGACCGGCCGTCGCTTGCCCGATTCCCCCAGGACGTCATGGTATGACGATCAAGAGTCAGCCGCATGTGAGGCGACGGGGCTCCGCACCTGACCAGGGCGGATACCCGCGGCGGGGATGCCCGGCGGCGGCCTCGTGCAGGCGAGCGGGGCAGGGCCGGCCGTCCTATGTCCGGACGAGTCGCGCTGCCGCCTGCGCGCAGCCCCACGCGACCGTGATGCCCGCGCCCCCGTGGCCGTAGTTGTGTACGCACAGCGTCCCCGACGGCAGCCGTTCCGGCTCGAGCCGCACCCCGCCGTCGCGGGCCGGGCGCAGACCCACCCGGTGCCCAAGGACCTTCGCGCCGGCCAGCTCGGGACGGATCCGCGCGCAGCGCTCGACGATCGCGTGGGCGGTCGCCGGATCGGGCTCCCGGTCCCAGGAGTCCTCCTCGGCCGTACCGCCGAGCACCACCCCGTACGGCTGCGGGAAGATGTACGCCGTCTCGCTCGACGCATGGTCCGCCGCCACGAACCACTCCTCGATCCCCGGGTTCTCTACGATCACCAACTGGCCGCGCACCGGCCGGACCTGGGGGTCCGGCACCAACTCGCGGGCGCCGATCCCGGCGCAGTTGACGACCACGGGCCCCGCCTCTGCCAGTGTCCGGATCTCGCGCCGCTCCACCACCCCGCCCGCCGCCTCCAGCCGCCAGCGCAGATACCGCAGATGCGCGGGCATGTCGATCAGCGGGAGACGGGCGCGCAGCCCGTACCCGTACCCGGCCGGCAGCTCCTCCGCCGTCGCGTCACGCAGTCCCGGCACCTCGGCGGTCCACGGCCCCAGCCCGGCCACCGCCGTGTCCGCCATAAACCCAGGGACCAGCCGAACGCCGGTCTCCGCCGGCCGCTCGGCCAACCCCGTGTTCACCCGCAGCGAGGCGAGCGACCATGCGCCCACCAGCTCCTCGGGCTGGACGCGATACGGCCACCACAGCGCACCGGCCACCGCCGAGACCGTGTCCGTCCCGGCCTCACGGGCCCACACCCGGACCCGACGGCCGTCCTCCGCGAGCGTGATCGCCGTGGTCAGCCCGATGACCCCGGCCCCGACCACCACTACGTCGTCGATCATTCCCGGACGGTACCGCGCCCCCGCGGCCCCCGCCGAGCGGAATGTGGGATGCCGTGCTCACATCACGCCCCCGCTGGGGATACTCAGGACATGTCAGCCGAGTACGCGACTTTCGCACTGGCTCCCGCGGTCCGCGCCGGGGGTGTTCTCACCAACGGTTCGTACCAAGCCCACCGGGATTTCCTCGACTTCGTGGTGAACGGCAGGCCGCTGCTGTTCCAGCTCTCCGACCTCGACGCGGTCTCGCCGCTCGCCTCCGACGTGCCGCCCGCGATCTTCACCGCACATGTCCGGGCGCTGCTGTTCGAAGCGGACGCTCCGCTGGCCGGCGGCCGCTACATCATCTACGGGTGCCCCGAGTGCGAGGGCCTCGAATGCGGGGCGGTCACCGCCGCCATAGAGCGGGGCGGACGGGACGGACAGGACTTCGTCTGGCGGGACTTCGCCTGGCAGACGGACGAGACGGCCGACCTGGAGCGCAACGGCTACCACGGGATAGGGCCGTTCCGCTTCCGCGGCGGACAGTACCGGGAAGAACTGGAGAAGCTGCTGACCGACGGCGAACGCGCGGCCCCGGCCCGTCGTGTGCTGCTGATCGGGGCCCGCGTCGCCGTCCTCGCCAAGCTCGCCGCAGCCCTGCGTACCATCGGCATCGGCGCGGAGATCACCCACGACGCGGCTGCCGTCCCCGCCGACGAACTCCGCACGTACGGCGCGGTGGCCTTCGGCCGCGCCGTGAGCGAGCGGGAACGCGCCGCCGTGCGGGGGGCGTTCAGCGCGGCGGGCGTCGACGTCGCGTACGTCAACGGGCTCGCCCCGATCATCCCGCTCCTCGTCGCGCAGATCGAACACGCGCTGGACCGAAGCCCGCTGGAGCGCCGCCGGCTCACCGGACTCGTCGTGACGGACGGCGAGGCCGGGGTGGAGGTGACCTCCGGATGCCGGGTGCAGCTGATCGCGTACCGCCTCGACCGGCTGTACCGGACGCACGCGCAGGAGCTCTTCGACGGCAGTCTGGAACCGGGCACCCACAGAATTCCGCTGGACGGCCGGGCCACGAAGGGGGAGTCCTTCATCGTGGCGCGCACCACGGGGAGCGTACTGGTCGCGCCGATGGTGCGATGACGCCGCCGATGGCCCCGCGCACCGGGCCCCGCGCCCCGGGCCCCGCGCCGGCCTGCGGCGCCCCGGGAGCCGACGGTCGTCGTCCCCGGCCCCGAGCAGTAACGCATCGGGTACCAATCGGCGGGGCCGGCGTGAACCCCGATTAGGATCGGTCTCCTCATGACTGCAACCCTCGTCGCCAAGGACCTCGCCGCCGGCCACGGCGCACGCTCGCTCTTCTCCGGGCTCGACCTCGTCGTCGCGCCCGGCGACGTCATCGGCCTCGTCGGCGTCAACGGCGCCGGCAAATCCACCCTCCTGCGCCTCCTCGCGGGCCTCGACACCCCCGAGGGCGGCGAGCTGCGCCTCTCGCCGCCCTCGGCCACCGTCGGCCACCTCCCGCAGGAGCCGGAGCGGCGGGCGGCGGAGTCGGTACGGGACTTCCTGGCCCGCCGCACCGGGGTCGCCGCCGCGCAGCTCGCGCTCGACGAGGCCACCCAGGCCCTCGTCGACGGTGCGCCCGGAGCCGACGACGCGTACGCCACGAGCCTGGACCGCTGGCTGCACCTCGGCGGCGCGGACCTCGACGAGCGGGCGGAGGAGGTCGCGGACTCCCTCGGCCTCACCATCGGCCTCGACCTCCCGATGACGGCGCTCTCCGGCGGCCAGGCGGCCCGCGCCGGCCTCGCCTCGCTCCTCCTCTCCCGCTATGACGTCTTCCTGCTGGACGAGCCCACGAACGACCTCGACCTCGACGGGCTCGACCGGCTCGAATCCTTCGTCAAGGGGCTGCGAGCCGGCACGGTCGTGGTCAGCCACGACCGCGAGTTCCTGACCCGGACCGTGACCAAGGTCCTGGAGCTCGACCTCGCGCAGCAGCAGATCAACCTCTACGGCGGCGGCTACGGCGCGTACCTGGAGGAGCGGGAGACGGCCCGCCGGCACGCCCGCGAGTCGTTCGAGGAGTACGCGGACAAGAAGGACGCCCTCGAGGGCCGGGCGCAGATGCAGCGGTCCTGGATGGACAAGGGCGTCAAGAACGCCCGCCGGAAGGCGGGCGACAACGACAAGCTCGGACGCAAGTTCCGCAGCGAGGCGAGCGAGAAGCAGGCGTCCAAGGCGCGCCAGACGCAGCGGATGATCGAGCGGCTCGATGTGGTCGAGGAGCCGCGCAAGGAGTGGGAGCTCCGGATGGAGATCGCGGCCGCCCCGCGCTCCGGCTCGGTCGTCGCGACCCTGCGCGACGCGGAGATCCGCCGCGGTGACTTCACCCTCGGTCCCGCGACCCTGCAGATCGACTGGGCCGACCGGGTCGCGATCACCGGAGCCAACGGCTCCGGCAAATCCACGCTACTGGCGGCGCTGCTCGGCCGCCTCCCGCTGGACGCGGGGCACGCCACGCTCGGCTCGGGCGTCGTGGTCGGCGAGGTCGACCAGGCGCGCGGGCTGTTCCTGGGGGACGAGCCGCTGCTGGACGCGTTCTGCGCGGCGGTGCCCGACACGGAGCCGGCCGAGGTACGCACACTCCTGGCGAAGTTCGGCCTGCGAGCGGAGCACGTCCTGCGCCCGGCGGCGACGCTGTCCCCGGGCGAACGCACCCGCGCGGCGCTCGCGCTGCTCCAGGGGCGGGGCGTGAACCTGCTCGTCCTCGACGAGCCGACGAACCACCTGGACCTGCCGGCGATCGAGCAACTGGAGTCGGCCCTCGCGATGTACGAGGGAACACTGCTGCTGGTCACCCACGACCGCCGCATGCTGGACGCGGTCCACATGACGCGGCGCATCGAAGTGACGACGGGCAAGATCACAGAACGCTGACCCCGACCCATGGGCATGGGGCTTGCGCCCCGGCCCGTACGAGACTGCGTTCCCGCGCCGGGCGGACCTGAGGCGCCACCGCCGCCTCCGCGGGCGGCGCGAAGCTGCCGCCCCTCGTGGCGGGCCACTCCCGGTGCCCCGGGGGTGTGGGGGTACCGTACCCGCACACCACTGGGCGGGCGGGCGGGCGGCGGGACGCTGTCCCACCCACCCGCCCAGTGGTGTGCGGGTGGGTGGGACAGCGTCCCGCCGCGCAGCGGCGCGCCACCGCCCCCACGCCCGGCGTCAGCCGCGTCGCTTCGGGTCCGTCAGGCCGGCCCTGCGCAGGGCGTCGGCCATCGCGCTGTTGGCCGGCGGGGGTGACTGGCGGCCGCCGCCTCCGCGGGCGGCGGGTTGTTCGCGGCGCTGCCTCGGCGGGCGGCCCCCGCGGTCACGGGACGCCGGCGCCGAGCCGCTCGCGCTCGCCTCGTCCTCCAGGCGCAGCGTCAGCGAGATCCGCTTGCGCGGGATGTCGACATCCAGCACCTTCACCCGCACGATGTCGCCCGGCTTCACCACATCCCGCGGGTCCTTGACGAACGTCTTCGACATCGCCGAGACATGGACCAGGCCGTCCTGGTGGACACCGACATCCACGAAGGCGCCGAACGCGGCGACATTCGTCACCACGCCCTCCAGCAGCATCCCCGGCGCCAGGTCCCCGATCTTCTCGACGCCTTCCTTGAAGCTCGCCGTCTTGAACGCGGGCCGCGGGTCGCGCCCCGGCTTCTCCAGCTCGCGCAGGATGTCCGTCACGGTCGGCAGACCGAAGGAGTCGTTCACGAAGTCGGCCGGCTTCAGCGACCGCAGCACCGCCGTGTTGCCGACCAGCGCCGCGACCTCGCTGCCCACCGACTTCCCCATCGCCCGCACCACCGGGTACGCCTCCGGGTGCACGCTCGACCCGTCGAGCGGGTCGTCGCCGCCCCGGATCCGCAGGAAGCCCGCACACTGCTCGTACGCCTTGGGGCCCAGCCGCGCCACGTCCTTCAGCGCTTTCCGGGACCGGAAGGGCCCGTTCGCGTCGCGGTGCGCGACGATGTTCTCGGCGAGGCCCGAGCCAATGCCCGACACGCGGGAGAGCAGCGGCGCGGACGCCGTGTTCACGTCGACACCGACGCCGTTCACACAGTCCTCGACCACCGCGTCGAGCGAGCGGGACAGCTTCACCTCGGACAGGTCGTGCTGGTACTGGCCGACACCGATCGACTTGGGGTCGATCTTCACCAGCTCGGCCAGCGGGTCCTGCAACCGCCGCGCGATCGACACCGCCCCACGGATCGACACATCGAGGTCGGGCAGCTCCTGCGAGGCGAAGGCCGACGCCGAGTAGACCGAGGCGCCCGCCTCCGAGACCATGACCTTCGTCAGCTTCAACTCGGTGTGCTTGTCGCACAGTTCACCGGCGAGCTTGTCGGTCTCGCGGGACGCCGTGCCGTTGCCGATGGCGATGAGCTCGACGGAGTGCTCCTTCGCCAGCCGGGCGAGCTTCGCCAGCGACTCGTCCCACTTGTTGGCCGGGACGTGCGGATAGATCGTGTCCGTGGCGACGACCTTCCCGGTCGCGTCCACGACAGCCACCTTCACGCCCGTACGGAAGCCGGGGTCGAGCCCCAGCGTCGCCCGCGTCCCGGCGGGCGCGGCCAGCAGCAGGTCCCGCAGGTTCGCCGCGAAGACGCGCACCGCCTCGTCCTCCGCGGCCTGCCGCAGCCGCAGCCGCAGATCGATGCCCAGGTGGACCAGGATCCGGGTCCGCCACGCCCAGCGCACCGTGTCCGCCAGCCACTTGTCGGCCGGACGGCCCCGATCCGCCACGCCGAAGCGCCGGGCGACCATCCCCTCGTACGTCGAAGGGCCGGGCACGTCCGACGGCTCCTCGGGCTCCAGCACCAGGTCGAGTACGTCCTCCTTCTCGCCCCGGAGCATGGCCAGCACCCGGTGCGAGGGAAGCGCGGTGAACGCCTCCGCGAAGTCGAAGTAGTCGGCGAACTTGGCGCCCGCCTCCTCCTTGCCGTCCCGGACCTTCGCCACGAGCCGCCCGCGCGACCACATCCGCTCGCGCAGCTCACCGATGAGGTCGGCGTCCTCGCCGAACCGCTCCGCCAGGATCGCCCGGGCGCCGTCCAGCGCCGCGGCGCCGTCCGCCACTCCCTTGTCCGGGTCGACGAACGCGGCCGCGGCGGCGAGCGGATCCACCGACGGGTCGCCGAGCAGGCCCTCCGCGAGCGGTTCCAGACCGGCCTCGCGCGCGATCTGCGCCTTCGTCCGGCGCTTCGGCTTGAAGGGGAGGTAGATGTCCTCCAGCCGTGCCTTGGTGTCGGCGGCGCGGATCCGCGCCTCCAGCTCGCCGTCCAGCTTGCCCTGCTCGCGTACGGAGTCGAGGATCGCGGTGCGCCGCTCCTCCAGCTCCCGCAGATAGCGCAGCCGCTCTTCGAGCGTGCGCAGCTGCACGTCGTCGAGCATCTCGGTCGCTTCCTTGCGGTAGCGCGCGATGAACGGAACGGTGGAGCCGCCGTCGAGCAGCTCGACGGCGGCCTTCACCTGCCGCTCCCGTACGCCGAGCTCCTCGGCGATCCTGCCTTCGATGGACGTCGTCACGATGCCGTACCGCCTTCTCGCCTAGCTTGAAGGCAGCATTGTGGCAGGTGGAACCGACAACCGGGGGTTCAGGCCCGGCGCGTCCTGCCGCCTCAGTCCTTGCCGAACGCGTCCGCGGGGAACGCACCGGCGCCCAGCGCGGTGGTCACGAACGCCGTCGCCAGCTCGGTGAGCCGTTCGACGCCCGCCGCGCCCAGGTGCTCGTACGGTGCCCGGTCGAGCCGGTCCGTCTCGGCCTCGATGTCCTTGCGCAGCCCGAGCCCCGCCTCGGTCAACTCGCCCTGCGGGTCGAGCAGTCCGCGGTCCCGCAGCCGGCCGGCCGCCGCCTCCCACTCCGCCCGCGACCAGCCACGGGTGGTGATGGCCCACTTGGGCGCCATGCCCCGGCCGCTCGCGGTATGGCTCACCAGAGCCTCGACGGGGTCGAGTTCCGCGTCGAGGAGTACGGCCAGGTGTCCGTCCCCCCGGTGCTCGCGCAGCAGCGTCGCGGCGTGCCAGTACGCGAGATGGGACTCCTCGGGGACCGGGAGATCGGCGTGCGCGGCGTACAGCGGCCGGGCGTGCAGGGTGCAGCCCTCCGCGGCGCGCAGCGCGAGTGAGGCGGCCTCGGCCAGCTCCGGGGAGGCGACGGCTTCGTCGCCGAGCAGCCGCCGCAGGGTGGTGTCGACGGCGCGCAGCCGCGCCCCGAGGGCGGCCTCGGGGGAGGCGGTGCGCCACACCTGCGGCACGTGGCGGGCGATGAGCGCGTGGTTGAAGTTGTAGAACGTCGCGGCGACCGTGCCCGCGCCGACCGGGCCCATGGCCGAGGCCCGGCCGGCGAAGTACGCGGCGTTGTGGTCCTCGATGCCGATCCCGGCGAATTCCTTGGTGTAGTCGGGGGAGAAGTACACGGCCGAGTGGAGCGGGTTGAGCAGGTTGTGACAGCGGCGGCCGGCGCGGGCGGGTAGCGAAGTCATGGGGACCACGTTACCGACTGGTCAGTACGCGCGAAACCCCGCGGCCCGCAGCATTCGTAACGCAGCACCGTGGCAGGAAAGGTGGGGTATTCGTCATTGCGGACGCCACCGGCCCCCGCGAAGAATCGTGGGCATGGCGCAGCGAACCGACCGGACCGTGCTCGTCCTCCTCTTCGACGACGTGCAGAGCCTTGACGTCAGCGGTCCCGTGGAGGTCTTCACCGGAGCCGCCCTGTACGCCGGCGACCCCGGGGGCGCCTGCCGCATCCGTACCGCGTCGCTCGACGGACGACCCGTGCGCACCTCCAGCCGTCTCACGCTCGTCCCGGACCACAGCCTGGCGGACGCGCCCGTACCCCACACCCTGCTGGTGCCGGGAGGCAAGGGCACCCGCCACCCGGACCCGCGCATGACCGACTGGCTGCGGGAGAACGCCCCGCGCGCGGAGCGCATCGTGTCGGTGTGCACCGGCGCGATCCTGCTGGCGGCGGCGGGACTGCTGGACGGCCGCAGGGCGACGACCCACTGGGCGTACTGCGAACGCCTCGCGCGTGACCACCCGGCCGTCGAGGTCGACCCGGAACCGATCTTCGTACGCGACGGAAACGTGGCGACGTCCGCGGGGGTGACCGCGGGCATCGACCTCGCGCTCGCCCTGGTCGAGGAGGACCTGGGGCGCGACGCCGCGCTCACGGTCGCCCGCCACCTGGTCGTCTTCCTCCGGCGGCCGGGCAACCAGGCGCAGTTCAGCGCCCAGTTGTCGGTACAGACCGCGCGGCGGGAGCCGCTGCGCGAGGTCCAGCAGTGGATCACCGAGCATCCCGACGACGACCTCTCGGTCGAGTCGCTGTCCGCCCGGGCCCGGCTCTCACCCCGCCACTTCGCCCGCGCGTTCCAGGCGGAGACCGGTTCGACGCCAGGCAAGTACGTCGAGCGCGTACGCCTCGAACACGCCCGGCGGCTGTTGGAGGACACCTCCGACGGAGTGGAGGAGATCTCGCGGGCCTGCGGCTACGGCACGCCGGAGGCCATGCGCCGCGCCTTCGTCAGAACACTCGGCTCGGCGCCGGCCGAGTACCGGCGCCGCTTCAGCACCGCACCCATCACCCACTGAACCGAAAGGCAGCCATGCAGATCGCCATTGTCCTGTTCGACCGTTTCACCGCCCTCGACGCGGTAGGACCGTACGAGATCCTCAGCCGCGTCCCGGATGCCGAGACAGTCTTCGTCGCCGAGCAGAGGGGCCCGGTACGCAACGACAACCGCGGCAGCCTCGGGCTCGTCGCCGACCGGACCTTCGCCGAGGTCACCGCCCCCGACATCGTGGTCGTCCCGGGCGGCCCCGGCCAGAGCGCGCAGATGGAGAACGAGACGCTGCTGGACTGGCTGCGCACGGCCGACGCCACCAGCACCTGGACGACGTCCGTGTGTACGGGATCGCTGCTGCTGGCGGCCGCGGGCCTGCTGAAGGGCCGCCGGGCCACTTCGCACTGGCTCGCCCTCGACCACCTGGCGCGGTTCGGCGCGGAGCCCACCGGTGAACGCGTCGTCTTCGACGGCAAGTACGTCATGGCCGCCGGCGTCTCATCGGGCATCGACATGGGCCTCACCTTGCTCGGCAAGGTCGCGGGCGACGAGCACGCCCAGGCCGTTCAGCTGCTGACGGAGTACGACCCCCAGCCGCCCTACGACTGCGGCTCGTCCGCCAAGGCCCCGGCGGCCATGGTCGAAGAGTTCCGGGCCAAGAGCCGGTTCATTCTCCAGTAGTCATGCGCCAGTGGTCCAGGTGAAGCGCGGCTCGCGCCGCTCCAGGAAGGCGGCGACCCCCTCGGCGGTGTCGCCGCTGCCGCGTGCCTGCTCCGCCCAGTAGGCGCTTCGCGCCGGGTCGGCCGGGCCGCCGGCGAACTCCTTCGCCGCCGCCTGCGTGAGCTGCGACCGCGAGGCGAGGACCCGGGTGAACTCCGCCATCCGCTTGTCCAGTTCACCGACGGGCAGCACCTCGTCCACCAGCCCGGTGCGCAGCGCCCGCTCGGTACCGATCAACGCCGCGGAGAACAGCAGGTACTTCGCGGTCGCCGGCCCGACCAGCGAGGCGAGCCGGCGGGTCGAGCCCGCGGGGTAGACGATGCCGAGCTTCGCCGGAGTGACGCCGAAGGAGGCGCCCTCCTCCGCGAAGCGAAGATCGCAGGCCGCGGCCAGCTGGCAGCCGCCGCCCACGCAGTGGCCGCGGATCGCCGCGAGCGTGGGCTTCGGGAAGGCCGCCAGGGCCTCTTCGGCCCGTACCGCGAGGCTCTGCGGATCGCCCGGCTCGCGCAGCGAGGAGATGTCCGCCCCGGCACAGAAGGTGGCCCCGGCGCCGGTCAGCACCAGTACGCGTACGGACGCGTCGGCGGCCAGTTCCCCGAGCAGCTCCGGCAGTCGGCGCCACATCCCCGCCGTCATGGCATTGCGCTTGGCGGGATGGCTTATGACGACGGTGGCGACCCCGTCGGCGACGGTGTGCTGCAGCTGCGGCTCCATGCGCCGGAATGTTATCGGTCAAGGGGATCAGGATCAGTCGCACACCTGACGCGGTCATACGTCACCGGTCAGAAAGCGTCGATAAGCGCCGACTTCTGGTCAGCGGAGCGGTCCGGTCCCGCTCGTTCCCAACACTGGAACCGTGGAGACGATCGAGTACGGCGGCGGGGGGCGGAACATGGAAATCCGCGGGAGCGTCCCGCCGGATCAGGACCAGGACCATGCACTGGTCACCGGGCCGGCGGCGTACGAAGGTGTCTGGCGGTTCACCGCTCCCGCCATTGAAGAATCCGTTCCGCAGGCCCGGCACGCCGTACGGGACCTGCTGAACCGGCAGGGCGTGCCCGCCCAGGACGACATCGTCCAGGGGCTGCTGCTCATCGTCTCCGAGCTGGTCACCAACTCGGTACGGCACGCCGCCCTGCTCTCGCCCGAGGTCGCGGTCGAAGTGGCCATCGGCAGAGAGTGGGTACGGGTGGCCGTCGAGGACAACCACCCGTACCGGCCCAAGGCACTGGAGGCCGACTTCGGGCAGACCGGCGGCCGTGGTCTGCTGCTCGTCCGCGAGATCACCTACGAGGCGGGCGGTGTCTGCGACGTCGAGCACACCGCCGGCGGCGGCAAGGTCATCTGGGCGGCTCTGCCACTCACCAGCCCGCCGACGGCCCGGTCAGCTCCCTGATCGCAGGCCGTGCCGCGTCCAGCACGGTCATGAACCACGCGGAGAACGGCGCCTTGTCGTGGCGCGAGGCCAGCTCCGCCGGAGTGACGAACGCGGTCTCGCCGACCTCTTCCGGATCCGGCCGGACAGCCGCCTGCGCCATTCCCACGAAAAGGTGGTTGTACTCCTGCTCGACGAGCCCCGAGGCGGGGTCCGGGTGGTTGTAGCGGACCGTGCCGGCCTCCGCGAGCAGCGAGGGCGAGAGGCCCAGCTCCTCATGCGTACGGCGGGCGGCCGCGGCGAACGGCGCCTCACCCGGATACGGATGCCCGCAACAGGTGTTCGACCAGACACCGGGGGAGTGGTACTTGCCGAGCGCCCGGCGCTGGATCAGCAGCCGGCCGGCCTCGTCGAAGAGGAAAACGGAGAACGCCCGGTGCAGTTTGCCGGGCGCCTGGTGGGCGGAGAGCTTCTCCGCCGTGCCGATGGTGTTGCCGTCCTCGTCGACCAGTTCGAGCATGATCGCTTGTGCGGCGCCGTTCGACGAGCTGTTCGTCGCGGTGGCTGGTGTGGTCGGCATAACCATCCTTCGCTTCGGTCTTCGGCCTTCAGTCTGCCGTACAAAAGCGGCTTGTCCGCACTTCGGCAGCCCGCGCATGTCTGCCCCCGCCACGGCACGCGCGACGGGGGCAGAGCAGGGCGCAGGCTGAAGCGTCAGACGCCGAAGGCCTCCGGGTACTGGATCGTGCCCGCCGGAACCGGCCGGGAATCGTCCAGCACCAGCGCCATCATGGCCTCGTCCGGCACCTCGAAGCCCGGCCGGATGCCGGCCCGCGACGCCGGGGTGAAGCCGAACCTCGGGTAGTACTCCGGATGCCCGAGCACCAGTACGAGGTGCTCCCCGCGCTCACGGGCCGCCGCCAGCACGGCCCGTACGACCGCGGTCCCCGCGCCCCGCTTCTGGTACGCGGGCCGCACGGCGACCGGAGCCAGCGCCAGGGCGGGCGCCCCCGACGGCCCGACGTGGCAGCGCGTCAGCAGGGCGTACGCGGCGATCTCGCCGTCCGGTGCCTCCGCGACGTACGACAGCCCCGGCAGCCAGGCCCCCTCGTCCGCGCGCAGGGCGTCCACGAGTCCGGCCTCCTCGGGAGTCGGGAAGGCGGCGGCGTTGACGGCCCGTACCGCCGCGATGTCCCGCTCCGTCTCCGGCCGGGTCCGCCAGGGCGCCGGTCCCGCCGGTCCCGTACGTACTGCCGGGCGCAGCACATAGCCCGTGTAGCCGTACTCCGCCCCGTGCTCGCGCCGCATCGCGATCTCCTCGCGGGTGGCGGCGAGCGCCCGGTCCATGCCGGGGGCGCCGGGATCGGCCGCGTCGGCCCGGGCGCCGAGCGGGACGTAGTACTCGTCCCAGTCGGACTCCGGCTGCGGGACCACGCCGAGGACCGTGTAGCCGGCCGCCTCGGTAGCCGCCGTGTTCCCGTTGGAGGTACGCAGTGTGTAGTGCTGCTCCCAGAAGGCGCGGGCCTCGGCAGAGGGCTCCGCGGCGGTCCACTCGCACTCGGTGAGGACGAGGGTGCCGCCCGGCGCGAGCAGCCGCTTCCAGTCGCGCAGCGCGGTGTCGAAGCCGATGCTGTAGACGGAACTCTCCGCCCAGATCAGGTCGAACGACCCGTCGGGGAAGGGGAGTTCGGCCATGTCGGCGTTGAGGGTGCGGATCGCTCCGGTGAGCCCGGCGGTCTCGGCGGCATGCCGGAGCTCGTCGAGCATGCCCTCGTTCAGGTCGACGGCGGTCACCTCGGCGCCGGCCTCCGCGGCCAGCAGCAGCGCGGACCGGCCGGGGCCGCAGCCCAGATCGAGCACCCGCGGACGGGCGGGCAGCGGTCCCGCGAGGGAGAGGAGGTGACGGGTGGTCGCGTCCGAACCGGGTCCCTGACGGGGAAGTCCGCGGTGCAGCGCGAAGAATGCCTCGAAGAAGTCGTTGTCGGTCAACGTGAGAAAACCCTTGGGTGTGAGGGCCCCGGCCGACGTCGCTTTGGCGTCAGCCGAGTACCCGGAAGATGGGGATGAACTTCTCGTCGCTGCGCATGGCAGCAACCGCTGCGACGGTCATCAACCCACCTCCTTCTCAGTCTTCTTCGGGTCTCACCCTACCAGTGCCCTACCAGTGCCCTGTCAGTGCCCTGCTAGTGGCAGAGCTTCGCCTCGTGCTCCGCATGCCCGACCGGCTCCAGCTGGAACGTGCAGTGGCCGACGTCGAAATGGTCGCCGAGGCAGCCCTGCAGGTCGTGCAGTATCTTCTCGTGCCCGATCGAGTCCAGCGCCTCCTGGCTCACCACCACATGCGCCGAGAGCACGGGCATGCCCGAGGTGATCGTCCAGGCATGCAGATCGTGTACGTCCTCGACGCCGGGCAGGGCCAGCATGTGCGCCCGTACCTCGGCCATGTCGACGCCCTTGGGTGCGGCTTCCAGCAGCACATTCAGGGTTTCCCGCAGCAGCTTCCAGGTACGCGGGACGATCATGAGGCCGATCACCAGGGACGCGATCGGGTCCGCCGCCAGCCAGCCGGTGGTGAGGATGATCAGAGCCGAGACCAGCACCGCCGCCGAGCCGAGCGCGTCGGCCATCACTTCCAGGAAGGCGCCCCGCACATTGAGGCTCTCCTGCTGCCCCCGCATCAGCAGGGTCAGCGAGACCATGTTCGCCAGCAGACCGATGAGGCCGAAGACAATGGTCAGCCCGCCCTGGGTCTCGGCCGGTGTGATGAACCGCTGCACTGCCTCGACGAGGATGTAGCCGCCGACGCCGAGGAGCAGCAGGCAGTTGGCGAGCGCGGCGAGGATCTCCGCCCGCGCGTAGCCGTACGTACGGCTCTCGCTGGCCGGCCGGCTCGCGAAGTGGATGGCCAGCAGCGCCATGCCGAGCCCCAGCGCGTCGGTGGCCATGTGGGCGGCGTCCGCGATGAGCGCCAGCGAATCGGCGGCGAGGCCGCCGATGATCTCGACGACCATCACGGTCAGCGTGATGCAGAGCGCGATACGCAGCCGCCCCTTGTACGCGGCGGTCGCCGTCCCGGTGGCCGGCGGCCCCCCGTGCGTATGCCCGTGGTCGTGCCCAGCCCCCATGGCGACTGCCTCCCGGATCGGTGTGTGCGCTGTCCGAGATCACAGTGAACTACGGGTCCGGGGTACCGGGCAACACGGTGCTGAACACCGTTGTCATGTGCTGTGACCTGCGGAAACGACCGCAGGTCACCGCGCCTGCGGGATCAGCGGCGGCGTGCCTCCGGGTGACGCAGGCACCAGCCCTCCCAGGCCGACTCGACCATCTCGCGTACGCCGCGGCGGGCCGTCCAGCCCAGTTCCTTGGCGATCAGCTCGGCCGAGGCGACGGCCTGCGCGGCATCGCCGGGACGGCGGGACTCGACGATCGCGGGCAGCGTGATGCCGGACACATCGACCGCGAGGTCGACCAGCTCGCGGACGGAGACACCCTCGCCGCGGCCGATGTTGACGGTCAGGTCGCCCGAGCCGTCGCCCGAGCCGCCGCGCGACGACAGCCGGCGGACGGCGGCGAGGTGGGCCTCGGCCAGATCGCCGACATGGATGTAGTCCCGGACGCAGGTGCCGTCCGGAGTCGGATAGTCGTCACCGAAGATCCGCGGGGCCTCGCCTCGGGTGAGCCGGTCGAAGACCATCGGAATGATGTTGAACACCCCGGTGTCCGCCAGCTCGGGCAGCTCGGCGCCCGCCACGTTGAAGTAACGCAGACACATGGTGTCGATGCCGTGGGCCTGCCCGGTGGCCCGGACCAGCCACTCGCCGGTGAGCTTCGTCTCCCCGTACGGGTTGATCGGCGCACAGGGGGTGTCCTCGGCGATGAGTTCCACCCGGGGCACGCCGTACACCGCGGCGGAGGAGGAGAACACGAACCGCTTCACCCCGGCCGCGGCCACCGCTTCGAGCAGCACCGTCAGCCCGTACACGTTGTGGCGGTAGTAGAACAGCGGCTGCGCGACCGATTCCCCGACCTGCTTCTTCGCTGCGAGATGCACCACACCGGTGATCTCGTGCTCGGCGAAGGCCCGGTCCAGGAGATCCCGGTCCAGGTAGGAGCCGCGTACCAGTGGAATCTCCTGCGGAAGTCGCCCGGGGATGCCGCTGGAGATGTCGTCGAGGACGACGACCCGCTCGCCCGCCTCCGCCATCGCCCGCGCCACATGCGCTCCGATGTACCCCGCGCCACCTGTGATCAGCCACGTCATGCAGCCACCCTAGACGAGTGAGCCCGAGCCGTTCCCCGAACGCGGTTTGTGGCCCATGGCCTTGATCGACCATGATGATCGCGGCCGTCGGCGGCCGTCCGGGCTCCGGGCCCATCGGGGCGTAAACGGGCGGTGAACGCCCGCCTCCGTTCATCCGATAGCCTCTGCCGACGTCCTGCCCGCCCCCGGTGAGGGCCGGGCCGGCCCCTGCACCCCCGCCAGGCAGGCATGCGTACCGCCGGCGCCCGTTCCAAGGAGTGAGTTCGTCTGTCGACCGCCATCCTCACCGGTCAGCCGGTACCCGGATCGCCGCTCGAGGGCGATCTGCGGTCGCTGGGCTTCGATGTACGGATCGCCTCAGGGACCCAGGACACGGGCGAGCTGCTGGCCGCGGTACCGGCCGATGAGCGGGTCGCGGTCGTCGACTCCGGGTTCGTCGGGCATGTACACGCCCTGCGCCTGGCGCTGACGGATCCCCGCTTCCCCGCCGCCGCGGTGCACGGTGCGCTGACCGTTCAGCCCGGGGCGCGGACGGGCCTGGCCCGAGCCGTCGCCGCGACCGCCGCCAAGCAGCCCGGCGACTGCCTGCCCGACCGGCTCGCCGACGCCCTCGAAGCGGACGGCACCGGCGTACAGCGCCCCGAGCTGGGCTCACTCGTGGCCGCGGTCCCCGCGGACCCGCAGTCCCGGCACGAGGCCCGCGCCGCGGTCGCCGCCGTCGACGACGAGGCGGTACGCCTGCGTACCGCCGTGAAGTCCCGGGACGGGTTCTTCACCACCTTCTGCGTCAGCCCGTACTCCCGCTACCTCGCCCGCTGGTGCGCCCGCCGGGGCTTCACCCCCAACCAGGTCACCACCGCCTCGCTGCTCACCGCGCTGATCGCGGCCGGCTGCGCGGCGACCGGCAGCCGCGGCGGTTACATCGCCGCCGGCCTGCTGCTCCTCTTCTCGTTCGTCCTGGACTGCACCGACGGGCAGCTCGCCCGCTACTCGCTGCAGTACTCGACGATGGGCGCCTGGCTGGACGCCACCTTCGACCGCGCCAAGGAGTACGCCTTCTACGCCGGCCTCGCGCTCGGCGCGGCCCAGAGCGGGGACGACGTGTGGGCGCTGGCGCTCGGCGCGATGGTGCTGCAGACCTGCCGCCATGTCGTGGACTTCTCCTTCAATGAGGCGAACCACGACGCCGTAGCCAACACAAGCCCCACCGCGGCGCTCTCCGACCGGCTCAACAGCGTCGGCTGGACGGTCTGGCTCCGCAGGATGATCGTCCTGCCGATCGGCGAGCGCTGGGCGATGATCGCCGTACTGACGGCCGTGACCACCCCGCGCATCGTCTTCTACGCCCTGCTGATCGGCTGCGCCGTCGCCGCCTGCTACACCACCGCCGGCCGGGTCCTGCGCTCGCTGACCCGCAAGGCTCACAGGACGGACCGCGCCGCGCAGGCCCTTGCCGACCTGGCGGACAGCGGTCCGCTCGCCGAGCTGGTGGTCCGGGCACTGGGCCGGCTGGGGGCGTACCCCCCGTTCGGTTCCCGCGCCCTGATCGCCGCCGAAGGTGCCGTCATCCTGGTGGCGGCCGCCTGGCTCGCGCCCTTCGGCAGCCCCTGGATGATCGGTGCGGCAGCCCTCTACGCCCTCACCTCCGGCGCCGCCGTCGCGCTGCCCCTCAAGGGCTCCCTCGACTGGCTCGTCCCCCCGGTGTTCCGGGCCGCAGAGTACGGCACGATCCTGCTGCTGGCCGCCCGCTCCGAGGTGAACGGGGCGCTGCCCGCGGCTTTCGGTCTGGTTGCCGCGGTCGCCTACCATCACTACGACACGGTGTACCGCATACGCGGCGGCACCGGCGCGCCGCCGCGGTGGCTGGTCCGGTCGGCCGGCGGGCACGAGGGCCGGGTGCTGGTGGCGGCGGTACTCGCCGCCGTACTGCCCCGCAACACAGACTTCACCGTCGCGCTCACGGTTCTCGCCGTGGCCGTGGCGCTCGTGGTGCTCGTGGAGAGCATCCGCTTCTGGGTGTCCTCCGGAGCACCCGCCGTACATGACGAAGGAGAACCAGCATGATCGGCCTCGTACTGGCGGCCGGCGCCGGAAGGCGTCTGCGCCCCTACACCGACACGCTTCCCAAGGCCCTGGTTCCGGTCGGCCCCGACGGCCAGGAGGACAGCCTCACCGTCCTCGACCTGACCCTGGGCAACTTCGCGGAGGTCGGTCTCACCGAGGTCGCGATCGTCGTCGGCTACCGCAAGGAAGCCGTGTACGCACGCAAGGAAGCTCTTGAGGCCAAGTACGGCGTCACGCTCACCCTCATCGACAACGACAAGGCCGAGGAGTGGAACAACGCCTACTCCCTGTGGTGTGCCCGTGAGGTCCTGAAGCAGGGCGTCATCCTTGCCAACGGCGACACCGTGCACCCGGTCTCCGTCGAGAAGACCCTGCTGGCCGCCCGCGGCCAGGGTCAGAAGATCATCCTCGCCCTCGACACGGTGAAGCACCTCGCCGACGAGGAGATGAAGGTCATCACGGCCGACGGCCAGGGCGTCCGGGAGATCACCAAGCTGATGGACCCAGCCACCGCCACCGGTGAGTACATCGGCGTGACCCTGATCGAGCCCGAGGCGGCCGAGGAACTCGCCGACGCGCTGAGGACCACCTTCGAGCGCGACCCCGACCTCTACTACGAGGACGGCTACCAGGAGCTGGTCAACCGCGGAGTGACCATCGACGTGGCCCCGATCGGCGACATCAAGTGGGTCGAGATCGACAACCACGACGACCTCGCCAAGGGCCGGGAGATCGCGTGCCAGTACTGACCCGCCTCATCCCGTCCCCGGTCGTCGTCGACATCAGCCGCGGCGCCATGGACGATCTGGCCGGCCTGCTGGCCGACCAGCGGATCTCCGCGTCCGGGAAGCTGTCGATCGCCATCAGCGGCGGTTCCGGCCAGGCGCTGCGCGAGAAGCTCGCGCCGGTGCTGCCCGACGCCGACTGGTACCCCGTCGTGGACGGCACGATCGACTCCGCCGTCAAGCTTGCCGACGACATAAAAGGCAAGCGGTACGACGCGGTGGTCGGTCTCGGCGGCGGCAAGATCATCGATGTGGCGAAGTACGCGGCGGCGCGCGTGGGACTGCCGATGGTGGCCGTCGCGACCAACCTCGCGCACGACGGCATCTGCTCGCCGGTCTCCATCCTGGACAACGACAACGGCCGCGGCTCCTACGGCGTCCCGACGCCGATCGCCATGGTCATCGACCTCGACGTGATCCGCGAGGCCCCGGTCCAGTTCATCCGCTCGGGCATCGGCGACGCGATCTCCAACATCTCGGCCATCGCCGACTGGGAGCTCTCGCACCGGATCACCGGCGAGGCCGTGGACGGCCTGGCCGCCGCCATGGCCCGGACGGCCGGCCAGTCGGTGCTGCGCCACCCCGGCGGGGTGGGCGACGACGAGTTCCTCACCGTCCTCGCCGAGGCCCTGGTCCTGTCCGGTATCGCCATGTCGATCAGCGGCGACAGCCGCCCCTCCTCCGGTGCTTGCCACGAGATCAGCCACGCCTTCGACCTGCTGTTCCCCAAGCGGGCCGCCAGCCACGGCGAGCAGGTCGGCCTCGGCGCCGCCTTCGCGATGCACCTGCGCGGCTCCCACGAGCAGTCCGGGCTCTTCGTCGACGTACTGCGCAGGCACGGCCTGCCGGTGCGCCCCGAGGAGATCGGCTTCAGCGTGGACGAGTTCGTCGCGGCGGTCGAGTACGCGCCGCAGACCCGCCCGGGCCGCTTCACCATCCTGGAACACCTCAACCTGTCCGCAGCCGAGATCAGGGACGCCTACTCCGACTATGCCAAGACCATCAGTAGCTGAACTCCGACCGGTCGTTCACCCCGAGGGAGTGAAGGACCGGCGCAGCGGTGAGCACTGGGCCGGGCGCCTGTACATGCGAGAGATCTCGCTGCGCATAGACCCGTATCTGGTGAACACCAGGATCACGCCCAACCAGCTGACCTACCTCATGGTGGTCGTCGGCGTCCTGGGCGGCGCCGCCCTGCTGATCCCCGGGCTGACCGGCGCGATCCTCGCGGCGGTCCTGTTCCAGGTCTACCTGCTGCTCGACTGTGTCGACGGCGAGGTCGCCCGCTGGCGCAAGCAGACCTCGATCACCGGCGTCTACCTGGACCGGATCGGCCACTACCTCTGCGAGGCCGCCCTGCTGGTCGGCTTCGGCGTCCGCGGCGCGGACGTCTTCGGGGGCTCCCCGAACTGGCTTTGGGCCTTCCTCGGCACGCTCGCCGCGCTCGGCGCGATCCTGATCAAGGCCGAGACGGACCTCGTCGACGTGGCGCGTGCCCGCAGCGGACAGCCGGCCGTGAAGGACGAGGCCTCCGTGCCCCGCTCCTCCGGCCTGGCGCTGGCCCGCCGGGCCGCCGCTGCGCTGAAGTTCCACCGGCTGGTGGGCGGCATCGAGGCCTCGCTGCTGATCCTGTTCGTGGCCATCCTGGACATGATCAAGGGCGACCTGTTCTTCACCCGCCTCGGAATCGCCGTACTCGCGGGCATCGCGATCGTCCAGACGCTGCTGCACCTGGTCTCGATCCTGGCGTCGAGCAGGCTCAAGTGAGTACGAGCACGGGCGCGGGCACGGGCACCGGCACCGGCACCGGCACCGGCACGGCGATGAGACTCGGCGTGGTGATCATCACCATGGGCGACCGCCCCGACGAGCTGAAGGCCCTGCTGGACTCGGTCGCCCGGCAGGAGGGCGACCCGATCGAGGTCGTCGTTGTAGGCAACGGCACCCCGGTGACCGATGTCCCGGCAGGCGTACGCACCGTCGAGCTGCCCGAGAACCTGGGCATCCCGGGCGGCCGCAACGCGGGCATCGAGGCCTTCGGCCCCGGCGGCTCCCAGGTGGACGCCCTGCTGTTCCTGGACGACGACGGGCTGCTGGCCAACACCGACACCGCCGCGCTGTGCCGCCGGGCGTTCGGGGCCGACCCGAAGCTGGGCATCATCAGCTTCCGGATCGCCGACCCGGACACCGGGCAGACCCAGCGCCGGCATGTGCCGCGGCTGCGCGCCGCCGACCCGATGCGGTCCTCCCGCGTGACCACCTTCCTCGGCGGCGCCAACGCCGTGCGTACCCAGGTGTTCGCCGAGGTCGGCGGGCTGCCGAACGAGTTCTTCTACGCCCATGAGGAGACCGACCTGGCCTGGCGGGCGCTCGACGCCGGCTGGCTGATCGACTACCGCGCCGACATGGTGCTGTTCCACCCCACGACCCCGCCGTCCCGGCACGCGGTGTACCACCGCATGGTCGCCCGGAACCGCGTCTGGCTGGCCCGCCGCAACCTGCCCGCGCCCCTGGTCCCCGTATACCTCGGGGTGTGGCTGCTGCTGACCCTGGTCCGGCGTCCTTCGCTGCCCGCGCTGAGGGCCTGGCTGGGCGGTTTCCGGGAAGGCTGGTCCTCCCCTTGCGGGGAACGGCGCCCGATGAAGTGGCGTACGGTATGGCGCTTGACGCGACTGGGCCGACCTCCTGTCATCTGAGAAGCTCGGTTCTGAGAACATCGGGACTGTTCCCGGGACCGGCAGCTGTGCCCCTGCCCCACTGGCTGCGCATCTTGAAGACGAAAGTTTCAACCTGTGAGTGAGACAACGCATGACGGTGCGGTCGCGATGAGCGCCCCGCCCTCTCCGGACGACGGCCTGTCGTCGGCGGAACTGGCCACGAAGTACGGCCTCTCGGTCAGTGGCGCCCGGCCGGGCCTGGGCGAGTACGTCCGCCAGCTGTGGGGGCGCCGCCACTTCATCGCCGCCTTCGCCAGCGCGAAGACGACCGCCCAGTACAGCCAGGCGAAGCTCGGCCAGATCTGGCAGGTCATGACGCCGCTGCTGAACGCGACGGTGTACTTCCTCATCTTCGGCCTGCTGCTGAACACCAGGGACGGCGTACCGGACTTCGTCCCGTTCCTGGTCACCGGTGTCTTCATCTTCACGTTCACACAGAGTTCGGTGCTGGCCGGTACCCGGTCCATCTCCGGCAACCTCGGCCTGGTGCGGGCGCTGCACTTCCCGCGGGCCTCGCTGCCCATCGCCTTCTGTCTGATGCAGCTCCAGCAGCTCGTGCTCTCCATGGGCGTGCTGGTCGTGATCGTGCTCGCCTTCGGCGTGCCGATCGCGCTCTCCTGGCTGCTGGTCGTCCCAGCGCTCGTGCTGCAGTTCGTCTTCAACGCCGGCCTCGCCCTGATCATGGCCCGGCTGGGCAGCAAGACCCCGGACCTCGCTCAGCTGATGCCTTTCATCCTGCGGACGTGGATGTACGCGTCCGGCGTGATGTACAGCATCGAGGAGATCCTCAAGGACGTGGAGGTCCCGCAGTTCGTCGAGTGGATGCTCGAGGTGAACCCGGCGGCGGTCTACATCGACCTGGTGCGTTTCGCCCTGATCGACTCGTTCACCGCGGACCAGCTGCCTTCGCACATCTGGGCCATGGCCGTCGGCTGGGCCGTGGTCATGGGCGTCGGTGGTTTCGTGTATTTCTGGAAGGCTGAGGAGCGGTACGGCCGTGGCTGAGCACACCAGCGCCGCCGGGGCGCGTATCCCGACCGTCGTCGCCGACGATGTTCACGTGGTCTACCGGGTGCGCGGCGCCGGCGGCGGCAAGGGCAGCGCCACCGCCGCACTGAGCCGGATCGTCGGCCGCAACAAGGGCCGCTCGAACGTGCGCGAGGTGCATGCCGTCAAGGGCGTCACCTTCACCGCGTACAAGGGCGAGGCCATCGGCCTCATCGGCACCAACGGCTCCGGCAAGTCGACCCTGCTGCGGACCATCGCCGGTCTGCTGCCGGCCGAGCGCGGCCGGGTCTTCACCCATGGGCAGCCCTCGCTGCTCGGCGTGAACGCCGCGCTGATGAGCGATCTGACGGGCGAACGGAACGTCATACTCGGCGGCCTCGCGATGGGTATGACGCGCGAGGAGATCCGCGGGCACTACGAGCAGATCGTCGATTTCTCCGGCATCAACGACAAGGGCGACTTCATCTCGCTCCCGATGCGCACCTACTCGTCGGGCATGGGTGCCAGGTTGCGGTTCTCCATCGCGGCGGCCAAGAGCCACGACGTGCTGATGATCGACGAGGCGCTGGCCACCGGCGACGCCAAGTTCCAGAAGCGCTCCGAGGCCCGCATCCGCGAACTGCGCAAGGAAGCCGGCACGGTCTTCCTGGTCAGCCACAGTCTCGGATCGATCCGGGGCACCTGCGAGCGCGTGCTGTGGCTGGAAAAGGGCGAGCTGCTGATGGACGGCCCCACCGACGAGGTCCTCGCGGCGTACCAGAAGGAAACCGGCAAGTAAGTCCTGTGGGCCTGCGTGACGACGGCCTGCGTGACCCGTTGGGTTCACGCAGGCCGTCGTCGTGTTCGAGACGCTTCCCATGGGTAACCGGCCGTTCCTGGCGGCCGGTTGCGGTCCCGCTGGTCATCGCCCACGGCGGACACCTGGCCTACGGAGTCCCGCTGGGCCTGCTGGTCGCCGACGCCGAGCGCACGGCACACCAATTGCGCGAGGTCAGCCCCCACACCACGGCGTATGTCGTGTTGGCCCTCGTCGTGGCCCTGGTGCTCTGGCAGCGTCCGTTCGCCACGCCGACGTCGGTGCGGGCCGGCGAACAGGTGGCCCCCGGGCTCAGCGCGATCGTGCTGGACGGCCGGTTCGCCCCGCAGTGGCTGCGCGTAACGCCGGGCGGCTGCGTGAGCCTGCGCAACGACGACACGGTGCCGTACACGCTGTCCGGGACTGGTGCGGCAGCGGCGCTCCGGCTCGAACCCGACCGGACGACACAGGTGTGCTTCGATCGCCCCGGCGTGCTGAGGGTCCGTACCTCCGATGTGCCGTACACCGGGGGATTCGTCATCGTGGACAGGGCGGAGGGATGAGATGACAGGTCGGGCTTCCCAGCCCCAGCCTCAGCCTCGGCCGCAGGCGGCCCCGCCCGGTGTGCTGCAGATCTTCCGACAGCTGCCCGGCTGGTTGCGCGGCCATGTGCCGGCCACGGTGACCAGTGCCCTGATCGGCGGTGTGATCGGGTACGTGGGCAGGGGTGTTTGATACGGGCCGCCGCCCGGGCCACCTGTTCCATCCGAGACTGCCGGACGGGGAGCTCATCCTCCGGCAGACCGCCGACGCTCAGCAGGTACGCCACCGTCGGCCCCTGATCCCAGTCTCCCGCCGCCCGCCCACGGTCACCACAGCTCACGGCCACGCCCTCGAAATACGCCAAACACCCACGCGCACCGCCGGTCGTTGTACAACGTAAGCTGTACCGGTGCTGATTCGCGGCAAGTGGGGCGATACCCCTCGGATTCCCCGCTTGTAAAGGGCTTCGGCCGGGCCTCGTGCCGGGGCGGACCGGCGGCGTGTCCGAAATAGGATGTATTGGGTCGGCAGTGTAGAACGGGAGATGTGACGGCAATGGGAACGTACGGCGCCCGCCCCGACGCCCACTCGCTCGCCACCCTGGACAAGGCCGCGGACGAGAACTTTCCCGTGGCGCCGTTCTTTCTGCCGCGCGCCTGGCGCACCGGTCTCATGGCCGTGTACGGCTACGCCCGCCTGGTCGACGACATCGGCGACGGCGATCTCGTGCCCGGTGGCCGGGACGCGGCGCTCCTCGGACTCGACCCCGCGCAGGGCGACGACCGGCTCGTCGTGCTCGACGCCTTCGAGGCCGACCTCAAGCGCGTCTTCGACTCCGCCGGCACCGGACCCCGGCACCCGATCCTGCGCGCCCTGCGTCCCGTCGTACGCAGCCACGGCCTCACCCCCGAGCCGTTCCTCGCCCTGATCGAGGCCAACCGCCAGGACCAGCTGGTGAGCCGGTACGAGACCTACGAGGACCTGCTCGCCTACTGCGAGCTCTCCGCCAACCCCGTCGGCCGCCTGGTCCTCTCGATCACCGGCACCAGCAGCCCGGAGCGGGTCCGCCGCTCCGACGCCATCTGCACGGCGCTGCAGATCGTCGAGCACGTCCAGGACATCGGCGAGGACCTCGGCCGTGACCGCATCTATCTGCCGGCCCAGGACATGAAGCGGTTCCATGTCCAGGAAGCCGATCTCGCCGTCCCGTCCGCAGGCGCATCGGTGCGCGCGCTGGTGGCGTTCGAAGCCGAACGCGCCCACCTCCTGCTGAATGAAGGCACCCCGCTCGTGGGTAGCGTCCACGGCAGGCTCAGGCTGCTGCTCGCCGGATTCGTGGCCGGGGGACGGGCCGCACTCCATGCGGTCGCGGCCGCCGGACACGACGTACTCCCCGGACCGCCGGGGCCCAGCAGGCTCAGTCTGCTGCGTGAAATGGGAGCCGTCTTGCGAAGAGCGCCGAGAGAAGGGTGAGCCGGACCGTGGAAGGACAACCGTACGCGTCCGCGCCGGTACTCGCTGCGTACAGCTACTGCGAGGCTGTGACGGGACAACAGGCGCGCAACTTCGCTTACGGCATCAGGCTCCTGCCGACCGACAAGCGGCACGCCATGTCCGCCTTGTACGCCTTCTCGCGGCGCGTCGACGACATCGGTGACGGTCCGCTCACGCCCGACGTCAAGCGGGCCCGGCTGGCGGACACCCGCGGACTGCTCGGCCGTATCCGGGCGGGCGCGGTCGACGAGGACGACACGGATCCGGTCGCGGTGGCCCTCGCGCACGCCGCCGGGCGCTTCCCGATTCCGCTCGGCGGATTCGACGAACTCATCGACGGCGTACTGATGGACGTACGCGGCGAGACGTACGAGACATGGGACGACCTCAGGACCTACTGCCGGTGTGTCGCGGGCGCCATCGGGCGGCTCTCCCTCGGTGTGTTCGGTACGCAGCCGGGCGCGCGCAACGCCGAACGGGCCCCCGAGTACGCCGATACGCTCGGGCTCGCCCTCCAACTCACCAACATCCTCCGGGACATTCGCGAGGACGCCGCCAACGGCCGCAGCTACCTGCCGTCCGACGACCTCGCCAAGTTCGCCTGCTCCGGCGGCTTCCACAGCTCCACCCCGCCCGCCGACTCCGACTTCGCCGGCCTGGTGCACTTCGAAGTCCGGCGCGCCCGGGCCCTGTTCGCCGAGGGCTACCGGCTGCTGCCCATGCTGGACCGGCGCAGCGGCGCCTGTGTCGCCGCCATGGCGGGCATCTACCGCCGGCTCCTGGACCGCATCGAGCGCGAGCCGGAGGCGGTGCTGCGCGGCCGCGTCTCACTGCCCGGCCGGGAGAAGGCGTACGTCGCCGTGCGCGGTCTCTCCGGCATCGACACCCGGCACATTTCCCGACAGACCGTCAGGAGGCGTGTCTGATGCTCGAGTACGCCACCTCCCGGACCAACACGGTCCTTCAGGGCGCAACCCCGCGGCGGGCCGTTGCGTCCCTGTCTGCAACGGCCGTCCGGGGGGAGGTCTCATGAGCGGCAACAACGCGGTCGTCGTCGGCGGCGGCCTGGCCGGAGTGACCGCGGCCCTCGCACTCGCCGATGCCGGACTCTCCGTCACCCTGCTCGAAGGCCGCCCGCGCCTGGGCGGCCTCGCCTTCTCCTTCCGCCGGGGCGAACTCACCGTCGACAACGGCCAGCACGTCTACCTGCGCTGCTGCACCGCCTACCAGTGGTTCCTCGACCGCATCGACGGGTCCGCGCTCGCGCCCCTGCAGGACCGGCTCGACGTACCGGTGCTCGACGTCGCCCACCCGAAGGGGCCGCGGCTCGGAAGGCTGCGCCGCAGCGCCCTGCCCGTACCCCTGCACCTGGCCGGCAGCCTGGCCACCTATCCGCACCTCTCCCTCGCGGAGCGGGCGAGTGTCGGACGGGCCGCACTGGCACTCAAGGGACTCGACCCCGCCGATCCCGCCCTGGACGGCATCGACTTCGCCACCTGGCTCGGACGGCACGGCCAGTCGGCCCGCACGGTCGAGGCGCTGTGGGACCTGGTCGGCATCGCGACACTCAACGCCACCGCCCAAGACTCCTCCCTCGGGCTCGCCGCGATGGTCTTCAAGACCGGACTGCTCTCCGAGCCGGGCGCGGCCGACATCGGCTGGGCGCGTGTCCCGCTCGGCGACCTGCACGACACGCTCGCCCGCAAGGCGCTCGACTCGGCCGGCGTACGCACCGAACTGCGCACCCGGGTCAGCTCCGTCTCCCGTACCGAGAACGGCGGGTGGCAGGTCGCCGTCGCGGGCGAGCGGCTCACGGCGGACACCGTCGTCCTCGCCGTACCGCAGCGCGAAACGCACGACCTGCTGCCGCACGGCGCGCTCGACGACCCCGACAAGCTGCTGGACATCGGCACCGCTCCGATCCTCAACATCCATGTGGTGTACGACCGCAAGGTGCTGCGCCGCCCGTTCTTCGCCGCACTCGGCACCCCGGTCCAGTGGGTCTTCGACCGTACGGACGCGTCGGGGCTCCAGGGCGGCGGCCAGTACCTCGCGCTCTCCCAGTCCATCGCGCAGAACGAGATCGACGACCCCGTGTCCGACCTGCGCGAGCGCTACCTCCCCGAACTGGAGCGGCTGCTGCCCGCCACCCGCGGCGCCCGGGTACGGGACTTCTTCGTCACCCGGGAGCGGACAGCGACGTTCGCCCCCACCCCCGGCGTCGGACGGCTGCGCCCCCCGGCCCGTACGAACGCACCCGGCCTGTACCTGGCCGGTGCGTGGACCGCCACCGGCTGGCCCGCGACCATGGAGAGCGCTGTGCGCAGCGGTATCAGCGCCGCCGACGCCGCGCTCTGTGCACTCGGCCGCCGCTATGGACATCCGCTGCAGGAGGCGGCATGACTGCAAGCACAGGAACAAGAGGAGAGACCGTGAACACGGCGAATCCGGCTGTCGACACCGCGGACAGTGCGGACACCGTCGCGCTTCTGGAGCGCGGCCGCACCCTGTCCGCACCGGTGCTTCGCGCGGCCGTGGACCGGCTCGCGCCGCCCATGGACACCGTCGCCGCCTACCACTTCGGCTGGATCGACGCCGAGGGCCGGCCGGCCGACGGCGACGGCGGCAAGGCGGTACGTCCGGCTCTCGCCCTGCTGTCCGCCGAGGCCGCCGGCGCCGCACCCGAGGTCGGCGTCCCCGGAGCCGTCGCGGTGGAGCTCGTGCACAACTTCTCACTGCTGCACGACGACCTGATGGACGGCGACGAGCAGCGCCGCCACCGCGACACGGTGTGGAAGGTGCACGGCCCCGCCCAGGCCATCCTGGTCGGTGACGCGCTCTTCGCGCTGGCCAACGAGATCCTGCTGGAACTCGGCACGGCCGAGGCGGCCCGCGCCACCCGCCGTCTCACCACCGCCACCCGCAAGCTCATCGACGGCCAGGCCCAGGACATCTCCTACGAGCACCGGGAGCGGGTCACCGTCGAGGAGTGCCTGGAGATGGAGGGCAACAAGACGGGCGCGCTGCTCGCCTGCGCCGTCTCCATCGGCGCGGTGCTCGGCGGCGCCGACGACCGCACGGCCGACACGCTGGAGGCGTACGGCTACCACCTCGGCCTCGCCTTCCAGGCCGTGGACGACCTGCTCGGCATCTGGGGCGACCCGGAGTCCACGGGCAAGCAGACCTGGAGCGATCTGCGCCAGCGCAAGAAGTCCCTGCCGGTCGTCGCCGCGCTCGCCGCCGGCGGTCCCGCGTCCCAGCGGCTGGGCGAACTGCTCGCCGCCGACGCGAAGAGCAACGACGTCGACAGCTTCTCCGAGGAGGAGTTCGCCATCCGGGCGGCTCTGATCGAGGAGGCGGGCGGCCGGGAGTGGACCGCCCAGGAAGCCCGCCGCCAGCACGCGGTCGCCATCGGGGCGCTCGGCGGCGTCGACATGCCGGCACGGGTCCGCGCGCAGCTCACGGCGCTGGCGGACTTCGTCGTCGTACGAAAGAGATGATCACGATTCTCATATAGCTCGCAGTCGCCGGCCGGTGTCCGTACAAGACACCGGCCGACGGCAGACCCCAGCACAGCAGAGGACTTCACGAGGACTTCACTGCACGAAGGGGAAGCCATGACAGCGACGACCGACGGAAGCCCCGGGGCACCACGGCCCCGCGCAGCCTCGGCCAGCGAAACAACCGACAGCCGTCCCGCCGCGGCCGACGTCCTCGTCGCCGCCGAGCGGGCCGCCGCGCGAGCGGTCGGGCATCTGCTCGGCCGGCAGGACGCCCAGGGGTGGTGGAAGGGTGACCTCGAAACCAACGTCACCATGGACGCCGAAGACCTGCTGCTCCGTCAGTTCCTCGGTATCCGGGACGAACAGACCACCCGGGCCGCCGCACTGTTCATCCGCGGCGAGCAGCGCGAGGACGGCACCTGGGCCACCTTCTACGGCGGCCCCGGTGAACTGTCTGCCACCATCGAGGCGTACGTCGCGCTGAGGCTCGCCGGGGACAGGCCCGACGACCCGCACATGGCCCTCGCCTCGGCCTGGATCCGGGCCCACGGCGGCATCGCCGCGAGCCGCGTCTTCACCCGGATCTGGCTCGCCCTCTTCGGCTGGTGGAACTGGGACGACCTGCCCGAGCTGCCGCCCGAGCTGATCTTCCTGCCCCCGTGGTTCCCGCTCAACATCTACGACTTCGGCTGCTGGGCGCGCCAGACCATCGTGCCGCTCACCGTCGTCTCGGCGAAGCGGCCGGTGCGGCCCGCGCCCTTCGCGCTCGAGGAACTGCACGCGGACGCCCGCAACCCCAGCCCCGCCAAGCGCCTTGCCCCGCCGACCACGTGGGACGGGGTCTTCCAGCGGCTCGACAAGGCACTGCACGTCTACCGCAAGGTCGCGCCCCGCCGGCTGCGCAGGACCGCGTTGAACGCCGCGGCCCGCTGGATCATCGAGCGCCAGGAGAACGACGGCTGCTGGGGCGGCATCCAGCCGCCCGCCGTGTACTCCGTGATCGCCCTGCACCTCCTCGGCTACGACCTTCAGCATCCGGTGATGCGGGCCGGCCTGGAATCCCTCGACCGGTTCGCCGTCCGGCGCGAGGACGGCGCCAGGATGATCGAAGCCTGCCAGTCCCCGGTCTGGGACACCTGCCTCGCCGCGATCGCGCTCGCCGACGCCGGAGTGCCCGCCGACCACCCGTCGCTCGTCAGGGCCGCGGACTGGATGCTGGCGGAGCAGATCGTCCGGCCCGGCGACTGGTCCGTACGCAAACCCGGACTCACCCCCGGCGGCTGGGCGTTCGAGTTCCACAACGACAACTACCCCGACACCGACGACACCGCCGAGGTCATCCTCGCGCTGCGGCGGATCAGGCACCCCGATCCGGCGCGCCTCGAAGCAGCCATCGAGCGCGGGGTGAGCTGGAGCCTCGGCATGCAGTCGAGGAACGGCGCCTGGGGCGCCTTCGACGCCGACAACACCAGCGCCTTCCCCAACCGGCTGCCGTTCTGCGACTTCGGCGAGGTCATCGACCCGCCGTCCGCCGACGTCACCGCGCACATGGTGGAGATGCTGGCCGTCGAGGGCAAGGACCATCATCCGCGTACCCGGCGCGGCATCGCGTGGCTGCTCGCCGAACAGGAGGCGAACGGGGCCTGGTTCGGCCGCTGGGGCGTCAACTACCTGTACGGAACGGGGTCTGTGGTCCCCGCGCTCACAGCCGCCGGACTGCCCGCCTCGCACCCCGCGATCCGGCGCGCGGTCGGCTGGCTGGAGTCCGTACAGAACGATGACGGCGGCTGGGGCGAAGACCTTCGCTCGTACCGGGACAACGCATGGATCGGGCGCGGTGAGTCCACCGCCTCGCAGACCGCCTGGGCGCTGCTGGCCCTGCTCGCGGCCGGGGAGCGAGAGGGCAAGGCCGTGGAGCGGGGCGTCGGCTGGCTCGCCGAGACCCAGCGCGAGGACGGTTCATGGGACGAGCCGTACTTCACCGGCACCGGCTTCCCCTGGGACTTCTCGATCAACTACCACCTCTACCGGCAGGTCTTCCCGCTCACGGCGCTCGGACGGTACGTCCACGGGGAGCCGTTCGTCGCACCGGCCCCGGCCGGCGTCCGCAAGGGGGGCTGATGGTCCGGGCGCCGGACTCCCCGGACGGCACACCGCTGCTGATCGCCTGCGCGCTCGGCATCGAGCACCTCGCCCTGCGCGGCGTGAACCGCGGCGGCGCGCCGGGGCCCGTGCGGCTGCTCCGTACGGGCATGGGTCCGAGGGCCGCCGAGCGGGCCGTCACCCGCACGCTCGACGAGGCGGCGCTGCGCGACGCGGCGGTCGTGGCCACCGGATTCTGTGCCGGGCTCGCCCTCGGCATGCACCCCGGCGACCTGGTCGTCGCCGACGAGGCCCGCGACCCGCGCGGCGTCACGACCTGCACCGGCACCGAGCTGCTCGCCAAGGCGCTGGCCCGTGCGGTCCCGGGGCGCGCTGTGCACACCGGCCCGCTCACCGGCTCCCAGCACGTCGTACGCGGTCCCGAGCGGGCCCAGCTGCGGGCCACCGGGGCGATCGCGGTGGACATGGAGTCCGCGGCGACGCTGTGGAGCGCCGTGCGGGCGGGTGCGCGTCCGGTTGCGGCCGTCCGGGTGGTCGTGGACGCTCCAGAGCATGAGCTCGTCCGCATTGGGACGGTGCGAGGTGGAATATCAGCTTTCCGTGTCCTCCGCGCCGTCCTGCCGGCTTTCTTTGAATGGCACCGTTCTTTGCTGCTCCCCAGGAGGTGAGCTAGATGGCCATGCCGCTCCGTCAGACCATCAGGGTCGGGACGTACCTCTTCGAACAGAAGCTCCGCAAGCGTGAGAAGTTCCCGCTCATTGTCGAGCTCGAACCGCTCTTCGCCTGCAATCTCAAGTGCGAGGGGTGCGGGAAGATCCAGCATCCGGCCGGAGTCCTCAAGCAGCGCATGCCGGTCGCCCAGGCGGTGGGCGCGGTGCTGGAGTCCGGCGCGCCGATGGTGTCCATCGCGGGCGGCGAGCCGTTGATGCACCCTCAGATCGACGAGATCGTCCGTCAGTTGGTGGCGAGGAGGAAGTACGTCTTCCTCTGCACCAATGCGATGCTGCTGCGCAAGAAGCTCGAGGACTTCACGCCCTCGCGGTACTTCGCGTTCGCCGTCCACATCGACGGACTGCGGGAGCGGCATGACGAGTCCGTCGCCAAGGAGGGCGTGTTCGACGAGGCGGTGGCCGCGATCAAGGAAGCCAAGAAGCGCGGCTTCCGGGTCACCACCAACTCCACCTTCTTCAACACGGACACCCCGCAGACCGTCATCGAGGTCCTCAACTACCTCAACGACGAGCTCCAGGTGGACGAGATGATGATCTCGCCCGCGTACGCCTACGAGAAAGCCCCCGACCAGGAGCACTTCCTCGGCGTCGAGCAGACCCGCGAACTCTTCAAGAAGTCCTTCGCGGGCGGCAACCGGCGGCGCTGGCGGCTGAACCACTCACCGCTCTTCCTGGACTTCCTGGAGGGCAAGGCGGACTTCCCGTGCACCGCGTGGGCCATCCCGAACTACTCGCTGTTCGGCTGGCAGCGGCCCTGCTACCTGATGGCCGACGGGTACGTCCCCACGTACAAGGAGCTCATCGAGGACACCGACTGGAGCAAGTACGGCCGCGGCAAGGACCCGCGCTGCGCCAACTGCATGGCGCACTGCGGTTACGAGCCGACCGCCGTCCTGGCCACCATGGGCTCGCTCAAGGAGTCCCTGCGCGCGGCCCGCGACACCGTATCCGGAAACCGCGGGTGACTGGCGGGTGACCTGATGACCGTGGGAGCCCGCCGCACCCGGGCTCCCACGGTGCGAGCTGAACAGATCCGAGAGGGGGCCGACGTGACGATCTTGGAGAACATCCGGGGGCCGCGCGACCTGAAGGTACTGGACGAGGCACTGCTGAATGAACTGGCCGGGGAGATCAGGGAGTTCCTGATCCACGCGGTGGCCAGAACGGGGGGCCATCTGGGGCCCAATCTGGGGGTGGTGGAACTCTCGATAGCACTGCACCGGGTCTTCGACTCGCCCGCGGACCGCATCCTGTGGGACACCGGGCACCAGAGCTACGTACACAAACTGCTCACCGGCCGGCAGGACTTCTCCAAACTGCGCGGCAAGGGCGGGCTCTCCGGCTATCCGTCGCGGGAGGAGTCCGAGCACGACGTCATCGAGAACTCGCACGCCTCGACCGTGCTGGGCTGGGCGGACGGGCTTGCCAAGGCCAATCAGGTGCGGGGCCGCCAGGACCATGTGGTCGCGGTCATCGGGGACGGCGCGCTCACCGGCGGCATGGCCTGGGAGGCGCTGAACAACATCGCCGCCGCCAAGGACCGCCCGCTGATCATCCTCGTCAACGACAACGAGCGCTCGTACGGGCCCACCATCGGCGGACTCGCGAACCACCTGGCCACGCTGCGTACCACCGACGGCTACGAGCGCTTCCTCGCCTGGGGCAAGGATGTCCTCCAGCACACACCGGTCGTCGGCCGGCCGCTGTACGAATCGCTGCACGGCGCCAAGAAGGGCTTCAAGGACGCCTTCGCGCCCCAGGGCATGTTCGAGGATCTGGGGCTCAAGTACGTCGGTCCCATCGACGGGCACGACACGGCCGCCGTCGAATCGGCCCTGCGCCGCGCCAAGCGGTTCCACGGGCCCGTGCTGGTGCACTGCCTGACCGAGAAGGGGCGCGGCTACACGCCCGCGCTGGAGGACGAGGCGGACCGCTTCCACACGGTCGGTGTCATGGACCCGCTGACCTGCGAACCGCTCGCGCCCTCGAACGGCCCCTCCTGGACCTCCGTGTTCGGCGACGAGATCGTGAAGATCGGTGCCGAGCGGCCCGACGTGGTGGCCATCACCGCCGCCATGCTGCACCCCGTCGGACTCACCCGGTTCGCGGCAGCCTTCCCGGACCGTGTGTGGGACGTGGGGATCGCCGAGCAGCACGCCGTGGTGTCGGCGGCGGGACTCGCGACCGGCGGGCTGCATCCGGTCGTCGCCGTGTACGCGACCTTCCTCAACCGCGCGTTCGACCAGCTGCTGATGGACGTCGCCCTGCACCGGTGCGGCGTGACGTTCGTACTCGACCGGGCCGGCGTGACCGGCGTCGACGGACCCTCGCACAACGGCATGTGGGACATGTCGGTCCTCCAGGTCGTCCCGGGCCTGCGGATCGCCGCCCCGCGCGACGCCGACCAGCTCCGCGCCCAGCTGCGCGAGGCCGTGGACGTCGACGATGCGCCCACGGTGCTGCGCTTCCCCAAGGAGGCGGTGGGCGCGCCGGTGCCGGCCGTCGGCCGGGTGGGCGGCATGGACGTACTGCAACGGGCCCAGGCGGCTGACGATGTGCTGCTGGTGTCGGTGGGCGTACTCGCGCCCGTCTGCCTGAAGGCCGCCGAGCTGCTCGAAGCGCGCGGGGTCGGCTGCACGGTCGTCGACCCGCGCTGGGTCAAGCCCGTGGACGAGGCGCTCGCGCCGCTCGCGGAGCGGCACCGGCTGGTGGCGGTCGTCGAGGACAACAGCCGTGACGGCGGAGTCGGTTCGGCGGTCGGCCAGGCCCTGCGGGACGCGGGCGTGGACCAGCCGCTGCGGACGTTCGGGATTCCCGGCCAGTTCCTGGCCCATGCCAAGCGCGGCGAAGTGCTCGCCGACATCGGACTCACCCCGGTGGAGATCGCGGGGCGGATCAGCGCCGCCCTGGCCCATAAGGAGCATGAAGAATGACGACCGCCGAGCCGGGCGCAGGCAGGGAATTCGACCTCGGCAGACTCCTCGCCGCGCGCGGGGCGGAGCGCTATGAGCTGCACAGCCGATATCTGAACCACCAGTTGCCGCGGATGCTGCACACCATCGGCTTCGACAAGGTCTACGAGCGGGCCGAGGGCGCCCACTTCTGGGACGCCGAGGGCAACGACTACCTCGACATGCTCGCAGGCTTCGGAGTCATGGGGCTCGGCCGGCACCACCCCGTCGTCCGTCAAGCCCTGCACGACGTCCTGGACGCCTCGCTCGCCGATCTGATGCGCTTCGACTGCCAGCCGTTGCCCGGACTGCTGGCCGAGAAGCTGCTCTCGTACAGTCCACACCTGGACCGGGTCTACTTCGGCAACAGCGGTACGGAGGCGGTCGAGACCGCGCTCAAGTTCGCCCGGTACGCGACGGGCAGGCCAAGGATCCTGTACTGCTCGCACGCCTTCCACGGACTGACCGCCGGCGCGCTCTCGGTCAACGGGGAGGCCGGATTCCGGGACGGCTTCGCGCCGCTGTTGCCCGACACTGCTGTGGCGCTCGGTGATCTGGCCACGCTGGAACGGGAGTTGAAGCGCGGCGATGTCGCGGCGTTCGTCGTCGAGCCGATCCAGGGCAAGGGCGTGCACGAGGCCCCGCCCGGATTCCTGCGCGCCGCCCAGGAGCTGCTGCGCCGGCACAAGGCGCTCCTCATCGCCGACGAGGTGCAGACCGGCCTGGGCCGGACCGGCGACTTCTTCGCGTACCAGCACGAGAAGGGCGTCGAGCCGGACCTGGTCTGCCTGGCCAAGGCGCTCTCGGGCGGCTATGTGCCGGTCGGGGCGACCCTCGGCAAGGACTGGATCTTCAAGAAGGTCTACTCGTCCATGGACCGGGTGCTCGTGCACTCCGCGAGCTTCGGCTCCAACGCTCAGGCGATGGCGGCGGGGCTCGCCGTGCTGTCGGTCGTGGAGAACGAGCAGATCGTCGCGAACGCGCGGGCGACCGGAGACCTGCTGCGGACCCGCCTCGCCGCCCTCGTCGACCGATACGAGCTGCTGCACGCGGTACGCGGGCGGGGCCTGATGATCGGCATCGAGTTCGGCCGGCCGAAGTCGCTCGGGCTCCGCAGCCGCTGGACGATGCTCCAGGCGGCCCGCAAGGGACTCTTCGCGCAGATGGTGGTCGTCCCGCTGCTTCAGCGGCACCGCATTCTCACCCAGGTGTCCGGCGACCATCTCGAAGTGATCAAGTTGATTCCGCCGCTGGTCATCGACGAGGGGGACGTGGACCGGTTCGTCGCCGCCTTCACGGACGTCATGGACGACGCGCACAGCGGCGGTGGACTGATGTGGGACTTCGGCCGGACGCTGGTCAAGCAGGCCGTCGGGAACAGATGACGCGGAGGTGGGCATGATTTGCCTCATAGGCAAGAAATTTGCCTATGAGGCATGGAGACTGGCTCAATCGGTGGCATGGACCCTGGCACCACCGGGGCGGCCCAGGAGCTGCCCGCCGTCGCGCCGCAGCTGCGAGAGCTGCGGCGCCGGGCCGCGCTCACCCTCGAAGCGGCCGCCGTGCGCGCCGGTCTGTCACCGGCGCATCTGTCCCGGCTCGAGACCGGACAGCGGCAACCGTCCCTGCCGATGCTGCTCGCGCTCGCCCGTACCTACGGTACGACGGTCTCGGAGCTGCTCGGCGAGACCCTGCCCGGCCGGGACCCGGTCGTCCGGGGCGCCAGTACCGAGCCGGTCGAGGCCGACGGCTGGACGTACTGGCAGGCAGGCACCCCCGGTCGCGGCATGCAGGCGCTGCGGCTGCGGGTCCCGTACGGCACGCAGGGCGACCTGGTCCGCGTACACCCCGGCGAGGAGTGGCTGTACGTACTCCATGGCCCCGTGCGGCTCGCGCTCGGGGAGCGCGAGCACACCCTCGCAGCGGGGGACAGCGCCCACTTCGACTCGCTGACCCCGCACCGGATCGCCGCCGCCGCCCGCGGCGGGGCCGAGCTGCTCTTCGTCCACACGCTGCTGCAGAGCGGCGCTGCCGAGCTGTGCCTCGGCAACGGCGCATCCCGACGAACGCCAGGAGACCCCTCATGAGCGACTCGGAAACCCACGAGAAGAAGTCGCCGACCCGCCGCTTCGTCGAGGACAAGATCCCCAGGGGCCTCGCGATCCGGCTCTTCGTCTATGTCGTCGCCGGGCACCTCTTCGCGGCGTTCGTCTACCTGCTCTTCACACTCGGCGCGCAGCGGTAGGTCCCCGCAGCGCGCCGTCAGTCCAGCAGGCGTGCGCGCAGCCGCTCGCGAACCTCGGGGGTGACCTTCAGGCCCTCCTCGAGGTATCGGTCGGTCGTGCCCCAGGTCTGGGTGATGGTGTCGAAGGCCGCCGCCAGATACTCGGCGCGGGCGTCGAACAGCGGGCCGAGCAGCTCCATGACCTCGGGGGACATCGCGGCGGGCGAGTTGTCGCTGCGGTGCACCTTGTAGCGGCGGTGGGCCGCGTTCGACTCCAGGTAGTCGGCCTCGATGGCGTCCCGCTCGACCCCGAGCGCGAGCAGCGTCACCGCGATCGACAGACCTGCCCGGTCCTTGCCCGCGGCGCAGTGCATCAGGGCGGGCACGCTGTCCTCGGCGAGCGCGTGCAGCACCCGGCTGTGCTCCGCGGTGCGGTGCTTGATGATCACACGGTACGAGGCGGACATCCGTCCGGCGGCCTTGCCGTCGGCGAGGATCGAGCGCAGCTGGTCGAGGTTGCCGTCGCGGACCATCTTCCAGAACTCGGCGCCGTCCGCCGGGTCGGTCAGCGGGATGTTCACGTTCCGCACGCCGGGCAGCTCGATGTCGGGGCCCTCGAGGGCCTTGTCCGCGTCATTGCGGAAGTCGAAGATCGTGTGCAGCCCGAGCGAGCTCAGGAAGGCGGCGTCGGTGTCGCTCGCATGGGCCAGATGACCGCTGCGGAAGAGCCGCCCCTGCCGTACCCGCCGGCTGTCCGCGGTCGGCAGCCCGCCCACGTCACGGAAGTTCCGCACTCCGGTCAGCTCGGGCTCGGTCGACGGGACCTGGGGAAGCTGCTGCGTCACGGGGTCTCCTCCGTGTCTGCCGTCGGCGCGGCTCGCCGGCGAGGGTCGGTCATCGCTTCGACGATACGACATGGGTTCCTGGGGCAATCATCTCGGGAGGTCCGGCAGAGCCCACCTAAATGGTGCGCTGCGCCGCATCGCATAAGGATCGCGCCGATAAAGCCAATAGCGGCCGAATGTCCGGTCTGACCGAATTAATTGGCTTGGCGTCAACTTGCCATGCTTACGCGTGAGATAGTCCTGAGCTCAGTGAGCAGGATCATATCGGTGACGGTGCGTGGTGGGGCGCCGGAGCTCAATTCCGTTGTGCAGGCGGCCGTTAAGATCCGCAATCCACGGAGCGTGACCGGAAATTCCCGGCATAATCCCGGCATATTCACCACCTGGAATGGATTGCGGAAATCGAAGCTTGTTCCGCCCGCCGGGCTCGCCTACGGTCACCGTCAATCCGGGTGGACCGCCGAATCCTGCCACCGCCCGGAAACCGCACCCACCACTCACGCACGGCAGGAGCGGGGGACCCAGGTAAGCCGCCGATCCGGAATTCCGGAACGGCTCGGGGTTAAGTCGCAGTCACACTGCGGCCGGGCATCTCCAGTCCGAACCCGACAGCTCACCTCGCAGGCGACGGAGAGGAATTCGTCATGCCCGCAAAGGGTAAGCACCGTCGGCCCAAGGCCAATCCGATCACTCGCGGCTTCGTGGCCGCCGGCACGGGCGGCGCCGCGCTCGCACTGCCGCTCATGGGCGCCACCGGGGCCAACGCGGTGGAGAAGGCCGCGCCGGCCGTCGCCGCCGAGAAGGCCGTCGCTCCTGTCGTAGCCCCCGCCGCTCCGGCCGTCGCGACGAAGGCCGCCACCAAGACGTACTCCGTGGTCGCGGGCGACTACCTGTCCAAGATCGCTGACGAGCAGAACGTCAACGGCGGCTGGAAGAAGCTCTACCAGGACAACCGCGAGGTCGTCGGTGACGACCCGTCACTGATCCACCCGGGCCTCAAGCTCACCATCGGCGCCAAGGCGAAGGCGGCGGCGAAGTCCGACTCGTCGTCCGAGCGGGCCGACCGGTCCGAGCGGTCCGACCGGGACGAGCGCAAGGCCGCCCCGGCCAAGAAGAGCACCCCGGCGAAGAAGAGCACTCCGGCCAAGAAGTCCGCCCCCGCCGCCCCCGCGGCCTCGGACAGCGGCACGGCGAACGCCTCCGGCTTCACCGCCCCGGTCGACGCTCCCGTCACCACCTCGTACCGCATGTCCGGATCCATGTGGTCCAGCGGCTACCACACCGGTGTCGACTTCGCCGCGTCCTCCGGCACCAGCCTCAAGGCCATCGGTGCGGGCACGGTCGTCTCCGCCGGCTGGAGCGGCGCGTACGGCAACGAGGTCGTCATCCAGCACAACGACGGCCGCTACTCGCAGTACGCCCACCTCTCCTCGCTCTCCGTCTCGGCGGGCCAGAGCGTCACCGGTGGCCAGCAGATCGGCCTGTCCGGCTCCACCGGCAACTCGACCGGTCCGCACCTGCACTTCGAGATCCGGACCTCCCCGAGCTACGGCTCCGACATCGACCCGCTGGCCTACCTGCGCCAGCACGGCGTCAGCATCTGAGACGCGCGCCCCTGACGAGGCGTCAACCGGAGGCCGGATCCAGCGGATCCGGCCTCCGTGCGTATTCCCGGAAGCCGCAGGACCGGCCGGTGGTCTGTGTCACGCCGCGTCACCCCCTCCTTACGGTCCCGTAAGTCACATCCGCCGGTGAAGGATGTGCTCCCGTGGCAGACGATTCGAGATCAATCAACAGCGGTGCATTCGGGTCGTACGCAGCGATCGGTGACAGCTTCACCGAGGGCGTGGGCGATCCAGGACCTGACGGTTCGTTCGTCGGATGGGCCGACCGGCTGGCCGTGCTCCTCGCCGACCAGCGCCCGGAGCACACGTTCCGGTACGCGAACCTGGCCGTGCGCGGACGGCTCCTCGACCAGATCGTGGAGGAGCAGGTGCCCCGGGCGAAGGCGCTCGCGCCGGACCTGGTGAGCTTCTGTGCCGGCGGCAACGACATCATCCGGCCGGGCAGTGACCCGGACGCGGTCGCCGAGCGCTTCGAGGCGGCCGTCGCGGATCTGACCTCGGAGGTCGGGACGGTGATGATCACCACCGGCTTCGACACGCGCGGGGTGCCGGTGCTGCGCCATCTGCGGGGCAAGATCGCCACGTACACGGCGCATGTGCGGTCGATCTCCGACCGCTACGACTGCCCGGTGCTCGACCTGTGGTCGCTCAAGTCGGTGCAGGACAGGCGGGCCTGGGACGGCGACCGGCTGCATCTCTCGCCGGAGGGTCACACGCGGGTGGCGCTCCGGGCGGCCCAGGTGCTGGGCCTCGAGGTACCGGCGGACCCGGACCAGGTATGGCCACCGGAGGCACGGCGGGGCTCGGCGGAGGTGCGCCGGGACAACATCCAGTGGGCACGGGAGCATCTGGTGCCGTGGATCGGACGGCGCCTGCGCGGCGAGTCGTCGGGCGACCACGTCGAACCGAAGCGACCGGACTTGCTGCCGCTGTAGGGGGTGGCAGGGGCGGGGGTGCGTGGTTCGGCGTAACCCGGGGCGGGGGGTGACGGTCGCGCGGGGCGCGGGGGCCGGGGGTGACGGTCGCCAGGGGCGCGGGGCGGACGGGAGACCCGGGGCGCCGCGCCTCCGAGCCGCCCCGGCCTGCGGCCGGGGGGCGGAGCGCCCCCGCCCCCTCAGTCCCCCAGCAGCTCGGCGCGGCCGATCAGGGCCGTGCTGCCCTCCGCCGTGCAGGCGTACGCGCCCGCCACCGCGCCCAGCCTCGCGCACTCCTCCAGGTCCCGGCCCGCCAGGCGTCCGTACAGGAAGCCGGAGACGTACGCGTCGCCCGCGCCGTTGGAGTCCACCACCCGCGCCGGCGGCACCGTCGCCCGGACCGGGCGTGGTGTGCTGCCGCCGTCCCGGGCCAGCAGGTACGAGCCGCCCGCCCCCGCCGTGGCGATCACCGCTTGTGCCCGCCCCTCCCGCAGAATCTCCCGCATCACCGAGGCGATGCGCTCGCCCGCCCCCGCCGCGCTCAGGAAGACGAGGTCGGACCGGAGTGCGAACTCGCGGTGGTGGTCCGCCAGTCCGTCCCAGTCGTGCAGATCCGTGGAGACCGGGACCCCCAGAGCCTCGATGTCGTCGTACAGAAAGCGCGCGAAGTGCATGATCGAGAGATGGGCGTGGCGGGCCCGGCGCAGGTGCGGAAGGTAGAACTCCCGCGGCATCCGCAGATCGAGAGGGTCACGCCCGTCGTAGAACGACATCCGTCGCCCGGTGGTCTCCACCAGGTTCACCGCGCGCCGCGTCCCCGCCGGCGAGATCAGCGGCTCGAAGTCCACCCCGCCCTCGGCGAGACGCTCACGGACCAGCGCGCCGGTCCAGTCGTCGCCGATGAAGTCGAGGAGCTTGACGTTCAGTCCGAGCGCCCGGCAGCCCAGCGCGACGTTGCCGCCCGTGTGCCCCGGCCACTCCCGGATCGGGGACACCCCGACCGAGTCCGCGAGCGGCACGGGCAGGGAGTCGACGCGGACCACCGTGTCCACCCCGCTGCCGCCGATCGCCAGGACGTCGTACGTCGTGTCCGTCGTCGTGCCCGCATGTTTCGGTGACACCGCAATCCCTTCCGGCCCTTCGGACACGTCCGTCCTCAGCGCGCGGTCGCCGTGAGTACCGCTCTGTCTATGCCCAGCTCGCGCGCGAGCGCGTCATCCACCCACTCCTGCATGGCGGTACGGGAGAGCGCCCCCTCGTACGACGTCATCTGCACGGCCAGCCCGTCCAGCAGCGCGGTCAGCCGCCAGGCGGCCGCCGCCGGGTCGGGGCACGGGAACTCGCCCGCCGCCGTGCCCTCCGCGATCACCTTGGTCAGCGCGGCCTTCCACTGCAGGTCGAGATCGCGGGTCACGTCACGCAGGGCCGGCTCGCGCAGCGCCGCGGCCCATCCCTCGATCCACAGCTTCCAGCCCTTGGCCGAGCCGGTCGGCGCATACCAGCGCACCGCGGCCCGCAGCCTGCGCACCGCCGTGGTGCGGCGGTTCAGCAGTCTGTGGAGATGGGCCAGGTCGCCGTGGGCCGCGTAGTGAAAGGCGGCGGCGACGAGTTTCTCCTTCGTCGCGAAGTGGTACAGCACCAGCGCATTACTGACACCCAGGGCCGAGGCGACATCGGAAATCCGGACCGCGTCGACCCCGCGTACCTCGATCTGTTCAACGGCGGCACGCAACAACTCCTCGCGCCGTTCCTCTACGCTCAACCTGACCCTGGCCACGTCGTCACCCTACACACGGGTAACTCGCCCATCGGGGGACACCCGTGACCGCTCGCCGCCGCCGTCGGGTCACCGGTACCAGCCGAAGCGCTCCGCCATCACCGGCAGCCGGTCCGCGACGATCGCGTGCGCGGCGGCGCGCGGCGACGTGTCGTCCGCCTCCGCGCGGGCCAGCATCTGGCCGATCAGGGCACGCATCGAGGCGCGGACGTACGCGAGCGCCTCTTCCGCGTCCGCGCCGATGTCGCCGAAGAGGGTCCACCACCACCAGGCGTTCGTACCGGAGTTGACGACGACATCCGGCAGCACGGTGATCCCGCGCCGGGCGAGCAGCTCCCCGGCCTCCGGCAGCACCGGCATATTGGCAGCCTCGACAATCCAACGCGCCCTGATCTCATGCTGGTTCGCGGTGTCCACGGCATACGAGACGGCGGCCGGCACCAGCACCTCCGCGTCCGCCGACAGCCAGGCGTCGCCCGGCAGTTCGGCGTCGCCGGGCCGCAGCGCCGTACGGTCGACCGTGCCGTACGCGTCGCGGGCGGCGAGCAGCGCCTCCACGTCCAGACCATCGGGGTTGGCGACCGTGCCCTTGACGTCGGCCACCGCGACGATCTTCAGCCCGGCCCGGGCGAGGAAGCGCGCGGTCGCCCCGCCCATCGTGCCGAGTCCCTGTACGGAGACCCGCGTCCCGGCGTACGGCAGGCCCGCCCGGTCCAGCACGGCCAGCACCGATTCGGCGACCCCGCAGCCTCCCACCAGTTCGTCGAGCCCGATGCCGTCCACCTCGACGGCGAACGCGTCGGCGAGCCGGCGGCGCGCGGCGCGCTCGTCGTCGAGCAGTGGGTAGACGGCCTGGATGGAGGAGACGAGACCGGCCTCAGTGGCGGCCTTGTCGACCATGTCCTGAGTGAGGCCGAGGTCCTCGCCCGTGGTCCAGAAGTTCTCGATGTACGGGCGCATGGCGCGCAGGTAGCGGACCAGGACGCCGTACGCCGCGGGGTCCTGGGGATCGCAGTCGATACCGCCCTTGGCGCCGCCGAGCGGGATGTACCGGGCCGTCCGGTCGTCCGCGTTGTAGTGCAGCGCCTCTTTCATCGTCATCCCGCGGGCCAGCCCCGCCACCTCGTCGAGGGTGCAGCCGGCGCGCATGCGCAGTCCGCCGCTGGAGACGCCGCGCACCAGCCGGTCGACGACCAAGTGCCCCTGGCGGCCGGTGACATGGTCCGTCCAGGTGAGTGATATCAGGGGGCCGGTCATCGGGACGGTCGTCGGGCTGGTCATCGTGCGGACTCCTCTGGAACGGTGATCACGGTGGGGCCGGGCATGGCCAGGGCCCGGGTGAGAACCTCGGCGAGCCGTTCGGGGGGTGCGTGCGTACGTGCCGTGGCCCCCGTACGCACGGGCCGGAGCGGGCAGATCGACGGGCGACAGGTCGACCGGAGACAGGCCGACGGCGGTGGCGGGTTCGCCGCGCGCGGCCATCTCGTCGCGTACGAAAGCCGATGCGTCTCGGCGACGATGCCCTCGCCGTTGGCCGTCGTCACGACCGTGGCGCCCGTCTCCTCGGCCGGCTCGCGGCATTCCGCGGCCGCAGCCCGCGCGCCGCAGCCCGCGCGCCGCAGCCCGCGCGCCGCAGCCGAGCACCAGGGCCGGACGCCGGGCCGCCAGGCAGGTCCGCGGTCGCGCTCCGGAGTCTCCAGCAGGTCGAGCGGTACCTCGATATGTACGGGCCGCGGCCGCTGGGTGCGGAAGAGAGTGAAGGCGCGGGCGACCGCTGAGCCGGTGGTGGTGATCGCGAAGCCGGGCACGCCGGGCGCACCGGCGACCCGGGCGAAGGCGTCGGCGGCGTACCCGGCGCCCTGCTCGTGGCGCGTGGTGACGTGCGCGATTCCGTACCGCTGCAGGTGGCGGTAGATCTCCAGGTTGTGCGTGCCGGGGATGCCGAAGGCGGTACGTGTGCCGTGTACGGCCAGGGCCCGGACCACGGCTTCGCCGCCGGTCATGGCGGCCTCGGCACCGTACCCGCCCGTCGCGGCCGGGTTCGATGCGATCACAGTGCCTCCAGGCAGGACGGGCGCGGTCGGGCGGAAACTCTCGAATTCTAACTGAATCGCCGTTCAGTATCAGAAGATCGGTACGCCGCTGTCAACGCGGCAGCAGGAATCCTGGACGCGGTACAGACGTTGTCACGGTCATGACGGAACGGCGCTGTCACTGCCGCCGCTCATAATGCTGTGACACGGACATCATTCGAACCGACGAACCGAACCGTCCCCGACCGAACCGTCCCAGGAGGCCCCGTGACCGGCTCCAGATCCCTGCGTTCCGGGCTCCGTGCCCTGCGGCCCGCTGCCTTCGGCGCGGATCCGGCCGGAGTACGGATGGAGCGGATCCGCCGCTCGCCGAACTTCGCGGACGGAGTCTTCCAGAACCCGGTCGGCGCCCGGACGCGGCCGACCGGTTCGATGACGGAGTTCGCGAAGATCTACTTCCGTAAGGAGGAGCGGGTCCGACGTGCCCCGGCGGGCGCCATTCCGGTCCACCCGACCACCCTCGCCGACCTCGCCAAACCGCCTGTCTCGGGCTTGCGGCTGACCTGGATGGGGCATTCGAGCGTGCTCGCCGAGATCGACGGCCGCCGGGTGCTGTTCGACCCGGTGTGGGGCGACCGCTGCTCCCCCTTCGCCTTCGCCGGACCGAAGCGCCTGCACCCCGTTCCCGTGCCGCTCGCCGCCCTCGGCCCGGTCGACGTCGTCGTCATCTCGCATGATCACTACGACCATCTCGACCTGCCCACGATCCGCGGCCTGGCCGGCACCGGCACGGTCTTCGCCGTACCGCTCGGCGTCGGCGCCCATCTCGAGTGCTGGGGCGTGCCGGCCGACCGTATCCACGAGCTCGACTGGAACGACACCGTCAAGGTCGCCGGGCTGAGCCTGACCGCGACCCCCGCCCGGCACTTCTGCGGACGCGGCCTGCGCAACCAGCAGCACACCCTCTGGGCCTCGTGGGTCGTCGCCGGACCCGAGCACCGGATCTACCACAGCGGCGACACCGGATACTTCTCCGGTTTCAAGGACATCGGTGCCGAGTACGGTCCGTTCGACGCCACGATGATCCAGATCGGCGCGTACAGCGAGTTCTGGCCGGACATTCACATGACTCCGGCGGAAGGCATGCGGGCGCATCTGGACCTCCAGGGCGGCCGGCCGTCGGGCACGATGCTGCCCATCCACTGGGGCACCTTCATTCTCGCGCCGCACCCGTGGGCCGAACCCGGCGAGGGGACGGTCGAGGCGGCCGCGCAGGCCGGTGCCGCGATCGCGCTGCCGCGCCCCGGCGAGCCGTTCGAGCCGAACACCGCCCGTGTCCCGGCCGCGCCCTGGTGGCGCGCCGTCGCGCGGGTGCCGGCCGGCGGATGGCCCGCGACCGCCGCGGAGCCGGCCGCGGAGTCCGCCCAGGAGTCGGCCGACGAGCCCGCCGCCGAGTCCGGTGGTTCGCCGGCCGGTACCGGCGAACCCGAAGCCGTCACGTCCGCGTAGCCACTGGCATATTCGGGCTGTCGTACGAGGAGTCGTACCAGAGCGGGAAGTGCGGCGCGGAAGTCTGTCAACTGCCCATCGGCGGGCGGTCTTTGCCGACTACTGTGTGTGTCCGGTGATCAACGCTGGGCACCCCACTTCCCAGGACGCCGATGTCTCAACTCCGCGCACCCGCAGCGCGCGCCGCCCGCCGGGAAGGCGGACGGCACGGTCGGACACCCGCTTCGCGCCGATGACGCCGTAGACCCCCATACGCCCACCAGGCCGGGAGGCAGGCAGGACCGGGCGAGTGTCAGTGGGGCGGGCTACGGTCGTTTCCGGACCGTAGTTCCCGCCCGCCGGAACGGAGACGTTGGATGGCCACCGCTGACGATGTACGTACGATCGCGCTCTCGCTTCCCGACACGTCGGAGAAGCTCTCCTGGGGCATGCCCACCTTCCGCGTCGCGAGCAAGATCTTCGCCGCCCTCGCCGACGACGACGCGTCGATGGGCTTCAAGTGCCCCAAGGAGGACCGGGCCGAGCTGATCGGCGCCGAGCCGGAGAAGTTCTTCGTACGCGAGGGGCACGACGACAACTACGCCTGGCTGCGGGTGCGGCTGGCGGCCCTGGAGGACGAGGGCGAGCTCCGGGCCGTCCTCGTCGACGCCTGGTTGCAGGTCGCCCCGCGCAGACTGGCCGACGCGCACCCGGAGTTGGGCAGATCGGCGGCGAGCTGAGCGGATCCGTCACCGGGCCAGGAAGCCCGTGATCCGCTCGCGCAGCGTGGCGGGGTCCAGCCCGTGGGCCGCGAGGTGCTCGGGCAGCTGACCGTAACGGCGCAGCTCCTGCCGCTGCACGCCGAGCCCCAGCACCCGGTGCGGAGTGTCGATGAGCGCGTCGCCCGCGGCCGCGGCCGACGTGCCCGCCAGATACGGCTCGACGATCACGACGTCCGCGCGGCCCCGGCCGGCCGCCGCCCGCAGCGCGTCACCGTCGAAGGGCCGCACGGTCGTCGCGTACAGCACGGTCACGTCCAGCCCCTCGACCGCCGCGAGGACGTGGTCGAGCATCGGCCCCACCGCGACGACCACACCGCCGCGCCCCTCGCGCACGGTCAGCAACCCGGTCCCGTCGACCGGCCTCGGTGTCGCGTTGGACTGCATCGACAGCCGGACGTACACCTTGTCGTCCCCGGCGGCCGCCGCGTGCCGCAGCAGCGTCTCGGCCTCGTCGGGATGGCCGGGCACATGGACGGTCCAGCCGTCCAGGGTGTCGAGCAGCGCCACATCGCCCGGTGCCATGTGCGTGAACCCGCCGGCCGGCCAGTCGTACGAACCGCCCGCGCTGACCAGGATCCCACCCACGCCCTGGTGGCCGAAGTCCAGCTTGACCTGCTCGAACGGCCGCTCGACAAGGAAGCTTGCGAAGGTGTGCATGACCGGGCGCATTCCGGTGAGGGCGAGCCCGCCGCCCGTACCGATCAGCAGCTGCTCGCGGATCCCGACGTTGATCACCCGGTCCGGGTGCTGCTGCCGTGCCTGCTGGAAGCCGTCGGCGCCAATGTCGGCGAGGACCACCGCGAGCCGCGGGTCCTCGTCGAGGAGCCGGGAGAGGGTGGAGGTGAAACGCTCACGCATGGTGTCCATGGCGGGGAGAACCTTTCGGAGTGGTCTTTCGGGGGACGACTCAGGCGGTCGGGGGGACGAGTCAGGCGGTCTTGGGCTCGACGCGGGCGACCACAGCCCGCGGCCGGCCCGGATGCGGTGCGGTGAATGCGGCGTACAGCGCCGCGTGGTCGCGGCCGTCGACGGTCTCGGCCGACCAGCCGGCCGCCTCGAAGCGGGCGGCGATACCGCCGGGCCAGCCATGGGTGGCCGAGGCGTTGTCGATGGCCAGGGTGTGCAACCGCTCCAGACCGGCCGGGCCGGCGTACGCGAGCGCCTCGTGGTTGCTGCCCTCGTCCAGCTCGGCGTCACCGACCAGGACCCACACGCCGGGGTCGGTCAGCCCCTGCGCGCGCAGCCCGAGCGCGGTGCCCACGGCGAGCGGCAGCCCGTGGCCCAGCGAGCCGCTGCCGATCTCGGCCCCGGGAACGAGGACACGGTCCGGGTGGTGGCCGAGTGGTGAGTCGTACGAACCGAAGCCCGGCAGCCACTCCACCGGGAAGAACCCCTTGGCGGCGAGCACCGCGTAGTACGCCATCGGGCCGTGCCCCTTGGACAGCAGGAACCGGTCGCGCTGGGCGGACTGCGCAGTCGCCGGCGTCACCCCCAGCACCCGGTCGTACAGCACCCAGAGGGCGTCGAGGGTGGAGGTGGCGGCCGGTCCGTGCTTCTCGTCGCCGGTCATGAGCCCCATCAGCGCGGGCAGATCTTCGTAACGGTAGGTGCGTGGGAACGTCGTCTGCGTCATGCCGGACAGCGTGCAACCTCAAGTTTGCTTGAGGTCAAGCGCCAGTCGTACGGCGATCAGCGAGACGAAAAAGCGGTGCGCGACCACTCGTGGAAGTGCGGTATTGTTTCCGTGCGTGTTCGGCCGGGGGAAACCCCAGGTCAGCGGGCATCGGGACGTGGCGCAGCTTGGTAGCGCACTTGACTGGGGGTCAAGGGGTCGCAGGTTCAAATCCTGTCGTCCCGACTTTTCGAAGTCGACGGTCAGGGGCCGTTTCAGAGTGATCTGAAACGGCCCCTTGATCATTCTTGGGGACCGGTTGGGGACCACGTCCGGGGGCTTCTTGAACCGGGTCAGCGGGATCTGGCGCCACCGCGGTAACAGCAGCGTGCGTGGGGCGCGGACCACGTGGAGTGTGCCAACGTAACCGTGCCGACGGCCAGGGCGGATCGGGTGCAGGGTGCAGCTGGTGCTGGGTGGTGACTCGGCCCCGAGCGCGAGCACAACACAAGCGCCTGTCCCATCGGACACGGCCTCGGTAGGGGGTCGCTCCATCGGGTCGGTATTCAACGTCGGTGGAGAGCAGGACGCCGATGGGTACGGGTTTCCATGTGCGCCATCAAGCCGCCAGGCGGGGCTCGACGCGGCGCCTGTGCAGCCATTCCTCGACATCGAGCGAGCGGTATATGACGATGCGTTCGGAGACGGATACGAACGGCGGGCCAAACGATCAGTTACTTGCGCCAGATGCCCTTGTACGCCTCGCGGTACCCCGGCGGGTCCCAGGAAGTGGCCCCGCTGCTGTTGTCGGCCGTGGCGATGTGGACGGGGGCTACGTAGCCGCTGGCGGGTCGGCCGGCGAAGGCGCGGTTGAACTCGTCGATGGTTTGCCATCCCTGCTGCGAGAGCGGCTCGGGGACGGTGGCGGCCTGGAACTGCCCGCTGTTGATGCGCTGGAAGGCGGAGGGATCGCCGTCGCCCGCGCCGATGCTGAAGGGAGGCCCGGCGCCCGGCTTTCCGGCGGCGCGGAGGGCCGGGGCGGCGTCGGCGAAGTAGAGGTCGTTGATGGCGACGGAGTAGGTCCACTTGTTCCGGAAGCGGGACAGGAGGGAGGAGACCTCCTGGGGGGTGCGGTGGCTCGCGTCCGGAATCGGGATGTTCTCGTACGCCAGGAGCTTCACGCCGGAGCAGGTGGCGAGCTCCTGCCTGATCAGTTCGGACTTGTTTCTGGCGAACGGGATCGAGTCATCGGTGAAGACGACGACTCCGGCGCCGCCGCCCGACCGAGCGATGACCCAGTCCGCACTGATCTTCGCCACGTCCTCCACCTTCGTGGTGATGTTGGTGAAGAGCCTGGGGCTCTTGCTTGGGCCGGCGGAACGGACCGCGTGCCAGCCGATGAGCGGGATGTGCGCCGCCTGGGCCCGCGCCACCTGTTGCGAGGTCAGTTGGGGGTCGAAGCCGCCGATGACGATGCCCGAGGGCTTGAGGGTGATGGCCTGGCTGAGTGCTGCCTGGATGCCGGCCGGGGTGCCCTCCCCATCGATCACCCGGACCTTCCAGCCGATGACCTTCGCGGCATCCCTGACGCCCTTCGCGACGCCTGCGACGCCAGGGTTGGTCATGGTCTGCGCGACGTAGACGATGGTCCTGTCGGGAACCGCCGCGGGGCCGCTCGTGGGGCCGTTCCAGGAGGTGTTGGTGTTCTCGGCCCGCTGAACGGCCGCCTTCGCCTTCTCAAGGGCGGCCGGGCAACCGGCAGCCGATGGCCCGGTGCCGTTCGACGGGCCGCGCTCGCAACCGGCGACGACGGTGGCGGCTGCTGCCAGCAGGGTTGCGGCTGTGAGGGCGGTCTTGCGGTTCGGGTACACGGTGCTCCTGACGCAGGTGCGCGCTAGAGGTGGGCTGACATGTGCTACGGGGGGCCGTCTTTCGTCGGTGCGGCCGACTGCTTCGCGAGCGACTGGCGGGTCGCGGTGGCGCCGGTGCGCAGCCGCCGGCGGCCCGAGTAGCCGGCCAGGCCGACCGCGATGAGCAAAGTGCCGCCGTTGAACAGCGGGGTGGCCCAGAACTGGGCGCCGAGCTGGCCGATGCCGGCGAGGCCGACGGCGAGTACGGCGACGGCCACGACGGTGCCCAGGGCGTTGGGGCGGCCCGGCCTGATCGCGGTGGAGCCAAGCAGGGCGCCGACGAAGGCGGGCAGCAGATAGTCCAGGCCGACAGTCGGGTTGCCGGTCTGCTGCTGCGCTGCGAGGAGGACACCGGCGAAGCCGACGACTAGGCCCGATCCGGCGAAGGCGTAGACCGAGTACGTGCGGGTGGGGATGCCGATGATGCCGGCGGCGCGGGGGTTGGAGCCGATGACATACAGGTAGCGGCCGAGTGGCAACCGCTCCAGCACCAGCCAGAGGGCGATGACGACGGCGAGGACGTAGTAGGCGGGTACCGGCAGGCCGAGGAACCTGGAGTCGTAGATGCCGGTGAAGGCGGCCGGAAGGCCGTCCGGGCCGGGGACGATCCGGCTTCCTTCGGTGATCCAGCCGGTGACGGCGTACATCATGCTGCCGGTGCCGAGGGTGGCGATGAAGGAGTCGATCTGGGCGAACTCGACGATGACACCGTTCAGAGCGCCGGCCACCGCCCCTCCGAGGACGACCACGAGGCATGCGAGCGGCCAGGGCCAGCCCTCGTTGACGATGAGCTGCATCACCATGACGTGGGCCAGGCCGAGACCGTAGCCGATGGACAGGTCGAACTTGCCGGTCACGATGGGGATCGTCGCGCCGAGCGCGAGGATGGCGGGGATCGACTGGTTGGAGAGGATCGAGGAGACGTTGTCCAGTGTGGGAAAGGTGTCCGGCAGGGTGACGGAGAAGATCAGGAAGAGCAGGGCGGTGAGGGTCAGAAGGCCGTAGGTGCCGATGAACTGCCCGTGCAGGTACCCCAGCAGGGATCGAGGCGAGGACGAGGGGTTCACCGGCTCGCCGCGGTTCCGGTGATCGCGGGCATGGCCGAGGCAGTGCGGGTGAGTTCGGTGACGCTCAGGGCTTCACCCGTCAGCTCGGCTGCTACGGTCCCGCGGACGAACACCAGCGCGCGGTGGCACACCTGGGCGACCTCCTCGAAATCGGTGGAGATGAGCAGTACCGCCAGGCCGTCGGCCAGCGCGTCGTCGAGGAGACGGTGGATCGCGGCCTTGGCGCCGACGTCCACACTGGCGGTCGGCTCTTCGAGGATCAGCAGGCGCAGGCTCACCCGGAGCCACCGGCCGACCATGACCTTCTGCTGATTGCCGCCGGACAGGGTGGCGATCGGAACCTCGCTGTTGCGGGGGTGCACCGAGAACCGCTCGATCAGGGCGGTGGCCTCGGCACGTTCGCGCCGGGGACTGATCCAGTGCCACGTCGGCACGCCGGCTGCCCGGGGGTTGGCCAGGAAGTTCTCCCGTACGGTCAGTTCGGCGGCGCAGCCCTCCTCCTGACGGTTGCCGGCCACGAAACCGACGCCGGAGTCGAGAGCGGCGGCGACCGTGCGCGGGTGGTACGGACGGCCGTCGAGCAGCGCCCGCCCGCCGAGCATCGGCTGCGCGCCGGCGAGGGCGCGGCCCAGGTGCCGGTGGCCGGCGCCGGTCAGGCCCACCATGCCGAGGATCTCGCCGCCATGCAGGTCCAGGCTGACCGGCCCGGTGCAGTCGGTCGTCACGCCGTCGAGGCTCAGGACGGGCGGGCTGTCGGCGGGCACGGAGGGGGATGCGGAGGCGGTGGCGGGCCGGTGGCCGGCCAGTTCGCGGCCCACGATGTCACGCACCAGACGAGCGGTGCTGTAAGGGGCGAGCGGACCTTGGCTGACGAGGTGGCCGTCGCGCAGGACGGCGAAGGTGTCGGCGACCTTGTACACCTCGTCGAGCCGGTGGCTGACGTAGAGGATGCCGTGCCCTCGGTCGCGCAGGGCGTGCAGTACGTCGAAGAGCCGGGCGCAGTCCGCGGCGGGGAGGGTGGCGGTCGGCTCGTCGAGGATGAAGAGCTCCGCCCGTTTCGCCAGGGCGCGGGCGATGGCGACCAGTGAGCGCTCGGCGGGGGCGAGGTCGGCCGGCCGGGCGTCGGCGTCCAGGTGTCCGGCGACGATCCGCAGTGCCTCGGCACAGCGCTCTCGGGTCTGCCGCCAGGAGACCAGTCCGCAGCGGCGCGGGTAGCCGGTGCCCAGGGCGATGTTCTCGGCGACCGTCATCCACTCGACGAGACCGAGATCCTGGTGGATGAAGGACATGTTCCGGGAGGCGGCGTCGGAGCCGAGCGGGTGCCCGGCCACCGTCACCTCGCCCTCGTCGGCGTGGTGGACCCCGGCGAGTACCTTGATGAGGGTGGATTTCCCCGCACCGTTGGGACCGAGAAGGGCGAGGACGCTGCCGCTGTGGATGTCGAGGTCGACCGCGTCCAGCGCGACGGTGCCGCCGAACCGCTTGCCGAGACCGCGTATGCGGACGAGGGGTTCTCCGCCGAAGCGCGAGGGCGGGCTCGTCGAGGTGTCGGGAGTGTCATGCACGGACTTCTCCGGGGGCCGGCCTGAGGAGTTCTTCCTGACTGCATGGGGGATGCTGGGGATGCTACTCGGAGCTGCCGCCGCATGTCCGACATGTCGCTATCCGCAGTGGCTCCAATGGGTGAGTACGTCGGGTGGAGGTCACGGCGCATCCAGGGCGCACTCGGCCCAGATGACCTTGCCGTGGGTGGTGTAGCGGGCGCCCCAGGCCTGGGCGAGCTGTGCGACGAGGAACAGGCCGCGTCCGCCCTCGTCCGTGGTGGCCGCCCGCCGCAGGTGCGGGGCGGTGCTGCTGCCGTCGGAGACCTCGCAGATCAGGGTACGGTCGTGGATCAGGCGTACCTGGATGGGCTCGGTACCGTAGCGGACCGCGTTGGTGACCAGCTCGCTGAGCAGCAGTTCCGCGGCGAACGCGAACTCGTCCAGCCCCCAGTGGGCCAGCTGGCGGGTGGCGGCGGCGCGGATGTCGGAGACGAGGGCCGGGTCGGCGGGCAGGTCCCAGGTGGCGATCCGGTCGGAGGGCAGGGCGTGGGTGCGGGCGACGAGCAGTGCGATGTCGTCACCGGGGTGGTCGGGTGCCACGGCGTCGATGACCGCTTCGCAGGTGTCCTCGGGCGTTCGGTCCGGGTGGGCCAGCACGCGGCGCAGCTGGTCGAGGGCGACGTCGATGTCGCGATGGCGGTCTTCGATGAGTCCGTCGGTGTAGAGGACCAGCTGGCTGCCTTCGGGTAGGTGGATCTCGGCCGTTTCGAAGGGCAGACCGCCCAGGCCGAGAGGGGGTCCGGCGGGCAGGTCGGGGAACGTCACGGTGCTGTCGGGGTGGACCAGTGCGGGCGGGGGGTGGCCGGCGCGGGCCATGGTGCACTGTTGCGAGGTGGGGTCATAGATGGCGTACAGGCAGGTGGCGCCGACGATGCCGGTGCTGCCGACGGCGGCGTTCTCGCCGCCCTCCTCCCGGTCCAGGCGCACCAGGAGATTGTCCAGGTGGGTGAGAAGCTCGTCGGGGGCGAGTTCCAGTTCGGCGAAGTTGCGTGCGGCGATGCGCAGTCGGCCCATGGTGGCGGCGGCGTGCAGGCCATGGCCGACGACATCTCCCACGAGGAGGGCGACGCGGGTTCCGGAGAGGGGGATGACGTCGAACCAGTCGCCGCCCACTCCGGATTCGGCGGGCAGGTAGCGGTGGGCGACCTCGACGGCGTCCTGCTCGGGAAGGCCGCGCGGGAGCAGGCTGCGCTGCAGTGCCAGGGCCAGGGTGTGTTCGCGGGTGTAGCGGCGGGCGTTGTCGATGCAGAGGGCGGCGCGGGCAGCGAGTTCCTGGGCCAGCGAGCGGTCGTCGTCCCCGAAGGGGGCGGGATCCTCCGAGCGGTAGAAGCTGGCGATGCCCAGAAGGACGCCGCGGGCGAACAGGGGGACGGAGACGAGGGAGTGCACGTTGTGGGCGAGGATCCGCTGGGCGTGCTCGGGATTCTGGGCGATCCAGCCGGCGGCAGACCTCAGGTCGGGTTCCAGTACTGCCCGCCCGCTGGCCAGGCACCGCATATGGGGAGTGGTGGGGCGAAGGTCCACCCGCCGGCCGACCGGGTAGAAGGGGCAGTCCTCGCGGATACCGTGGACCACCGTGCGGTGCAGGTCGGTCCTGGGATCGGCGGACTCCTCGCCGCGCAGTACGGCCTCGGGCACGTCGATGGTGACATAGTCGGCCAGGCGCGGGACCGCCATCTCGGCGAGTTCCCAGGCGGTGCGGCTCACGTCCAGGGTGGTGCCTATGCGGGTGCTGGCCTCGGCCAGCAGCTCCAGGCGGCGTCGTGCCGCGACGGCGTACTTCCCTACTTCCGGCTCTCCCACCAGCACCAGGCCTCTGACCATGCCGTTGGCGGATTCGTCGGTGCCAGGTGCGCGGGGTGCGTCAGGTGGGCGGACCATGGTGGAGGCCGGCCCGGGTGCGGCGCCGGGGAGGTGCCCGGGCGGCGGGACGACGGAGGTGGTGGCACGCTGCGCGAGTGGGCCGAGCGGCCGGCCGGCGCGCGTCGTGACGCCGAGGTGGTGCTGCGGCGAGTCGCTGGGGAGCACGGCCTCGACGACAACGCCCTCCACCCCGGAGTGGCTCGTGACCGGACGGCTCAGGAGGGTGACCACCCGGCCGTGGGACAGGAACACCTCGACGGCAGCCCGCTGGGTCGAGCAGATCAGTTCGGTGGCCTTCTCCTTGAGGATCGTCTGATCGCGCTGGTCCAACCCGCTGTCGGCCAGTTCGTCCATTCCGATCAGCTGCCCGTCACCGGCGGCCTCGCCGGTCCGGGCGCGTCGTCCGGCATCGAGATACGTCCGCAGCAACCCGCGCTCTCGCGCCGAACTCTGCTCCATCAGCCGCCGCTCGATGGTTTCGGCCGCCTGGCAAATCAGGACGTCCAGCGACGGGTCTGCATAGCTGCGCGGATACCCGAAGCACAGGACGCCCTCGATACACCCGCTGAGCTGGTCGCGGATGGGGGTCGCCGAGCAGGCATTCGACTGGGAGCGTTCGGCGAAGTGCTCGGCACCGTAGACCTGGATGAGCCGCCTTTCGGCGAGTGCGAGACCGATACCGTTGGTCCCCGCGAACCGCTCGGCGAATACGAAGCCCGGGACGGTCTGGATGGCGGGGAGGCTGCGGGCCAAAGCGGGTTCCCCGAAACGGCGCTGAAGCACCGTTCCGGTCCCGTCGGCAAGAGAGACGTTCATCTGGCTGCCCGCGAACCTGGACTCCAGCTGGTCGAGCACAGGTCCGGCCGCACGGACGAGCCGGCTGTCCGGATCGAAGTCCTCCCGGTAGGGAAGCTCGGTCTGGTCCGGTGAGAGTCCCAGCAACCGGCTGCGCTGCCACGAGTTCAAGATCGGACTTCGTACGCTGCCCTCGACCGACTCGCCCAGCAGGAATCGCTCACGGGAGCGTGCGTGGCCGACCTGGTCTCCCGTGACCCCCATCTGCATCACTTCCCCTTACTGGGATCTCTGCCGTACGGGACGTTCGCGATCACCCCTGGCATTTTGAGTATATGCCTCCTCATTTGTCCAAATCTGACCGTGTTGACCCGTGCGCGATGCAGCGGCGGAGCGGAGTCGTGGCTGGTCACCGGGTGCGCAGGCGGCCGGAAGCCCCCGCTCGCGTCCACGATGGCCGGCGGGCCGGTCGTCACAGGACCGCGACCGGATTGACCGGCGAGCCTGTCCCGCCGGGCACGGCCAGCGGCGTCACGACGAGCATGAACTCGTAACGCTCCGCCTCGGCGCAAGCGGCGGAGAGTGCCTCAAGATCGAGGTTGTCCAGCAGCGGGACCCCCATCGCGGTGATGGCGAGGGCGTGGATTGGGGAGTGCAGGCCCTCGACCGGCGAGGGCCGTACGTCGCTGTCCCCGTCGCCACCGAGCAGGGCGATGGCACGCTCGGCCAGCAGCGGCACGGCGTCCACGTGGAAGCCCGCGCTCGCCGCGTCAGCGTTCCAGGGGCCGAGTTCGCGGCGGCGGCGGAAGCGGCCGGAGCGCAGCAACACCGCACTGCCGTCGTCGATCGTCACATCGAGTGCCCTCTCCGTGGCGATGATGTCCTGCGCATGCACCGCCTGCCCAGGCTCCAGCCAGTTGGTCCCGAGGACGGCGGGCAGGTCGAGGAGTACGCCCTTGGTGACGAGGGGGCCGAGTGCCTCCACCGCGCCGAAGCGCGCACCCCCGGCATCGACGACCTCCCGTGCCGTGCGGCCCTCGTAAAGTTGCCCTCGGTAGGCGATGTGTGACAGTGCGTCGAGATGGCTCACGGCCTTGCCGTGGTAGTCGATGGCGATGAAGTCCTTGTGGGTGGCGGGTTCCGGGGCCTCCACGTCGCCGAGGTCGGACATGTAGTGCAATGCGGGCTTGCCGTTGTCCGGTCCGGCCCGGGTGTTCCAGGGCAGGCCCAGGGGCACCACCGTCCCGGACCGGATCAGGGTGGCCGCCCGCCGCACATGGCCCGATGTGACCCGATTCCAGGCGCCGCGATCGGCCGGGGTCCAGCGGCCCCACGTGCGGACCGCGTCAAAGAGCGAGTCGAATTCCTGACGGGAGACTGAGGGGCCATTGCCGGGAGCGGCCGGCAGGGGAATCGGGCCATCGGCGGGGCTGCTGCTCATCTGTACTCAACACTCCAAGGCTCGCAGGGGTTGTCGTCCCGGGCCGACACGGCCCGGGAGCGGGCGCCCCCGACGCCCTCATGGAAGCGATGCCCGTCGGCTCCCGGCTCTACGCGCGAGATGCGAAGACGCCCAGCAGCACGCAGACGGGGCTCGACGACCGCTTCGGGCAAAGGCCCGAGGCCAAGAGTCATGAGTGGCAGTAACGAGCTTCAAGGAGGCAGGCTGTATTCATGTGGTCGCTCTTCCGCTCATCTCTCCGACCAGGAGCGGGCGGTCATCACCGGGTTTTTTTCACACTCGCGGAGTGTGTGCCATTCGCGATCGCACTGCTCGGATCGCCGCGGCGGCACAGGAGGTCCTGCTGCGGCCGGTGCCGGCCCGGCTGGGCCCGGTGCGGGCGGCCAGCATGTACCTGGGCACCCGGCGACCGTCTGCTGCTGCACACCGACGGCGTGATCGAAGCCCGCAATCGAGACAACGACTTCTTCGCCCTGCCCGAGGCCATGGAAGCGATGCACGACCGCACCCCGCGGGAGTTTCTGGATCAAATGCGCCAGGGATTGATCTGCCACACCCAGGGCTGTCTGGCGGACGATGTGGCGATGATCCTCGTTGACCGGCTCGACGAAGAAGTCGACGAAGACGTCGGCGCAGCCGCCGTTGTGTCGGGCGGCATGGAACGCGATACCGCCCGGGCCGCAGTCCGCGCCGATGCCGAGGCGCACGAACGCGACGGGACCCTGCCGGCCGGCTTCGCCGCCCCATCGCCTGCGGTGCCGAAACCATAGAGCATGCCGTCCTCGACACCGTGGCGAGGCGGATCGGTCCGCCGTTGCTATGGGAGCGAACCGGAGACCCGTCGAGGTTCGCCGCGAAGCCGTGCTGCTTGGTCTCGGGACATAGCGGCCCGGCCGGGCCTGGGGCATCATCGGCGCGTGCGGGGGCGGCGGCGGAGCACGAACTCTCCTCGCGCCTCGCGAAGCGGCCTTACGCCCGCCGACACGCCGGGATCTCGTTCTGGCTCCACTCCGGCGTGGACCCGGCCGAAAGCGCGTGCAGCGAGGTCGCGGAGGTCAAGGAGACCGGAGGGATGCTCTTCGGCGTCGTGCTGCGCGAGGACTGGACGACGACGGCTCAATCAAGGTCGACTCTCCTCCGACCCGTACGAGCATCCCCGGCGTTATTTCGCCGCCGGCGACGTGGTCGACAGCTCCATCTTGGGGACCGGTTGGGAACCACACGGTGTGCGCGGTACCGAACGAGAAGCGTTCCAGTGCACAATTCGCGCCCGAGATCGGTCTGTTATGTCTGGACAATTCGGGTGACCCGCACTCCTGGGGGTCAAGGGGTCGCAGGTTCAAATCCTGTCGTCCCGACCAGCGTTTGAGCAGGTCGGAAGCCGTTCGGAAGCCGTATCGGAGCAATCCGATACGGCTTCGTCGTGTTCCGTCGCCCGATGACTACGCTGAGGCCACCATGCCGCATTCCTTTCCCGGTGGTCCCGGCCTGTTCCGGCTCGACCCCGCCGTCGCCCACCTCAACCACGGCTCCTTCGGCACCGTCCCGGTCCCCGTCCAGGCCGTCCAGGCGGCCCTGCGCGAGGAGCAGGAGCGCGACCCGGACGCCTTCTACCTCCGCGTACCGGACCGGGTGGCCGCCGCGCGGGCGCGTATCGCCGCCCATCTGGGGGCCGAGGAGGGGGGAATCGCGCTGATCCCCAATGTCACCGAGGGCATCAACGTCGTACTGAACTCCCTGCGACTGGATGCCGAGGACGAGGTCCTGGTCACCGACCACGGCTACGGCACCGTCAGCGAGGCAGCCGGCCGCGGGGCCCGGCTGCGGACCGTGTCCCTCCGCCCGGACGCGCCCGATGAGGCGGCGGTACGGGAACGCGTACTGGCCGCCGTCACCGGCCGCACCAAGGTCGCCGTACTCGACCACATCACCTCGCCCACCGCCCGCATCGTCGCGGGCCCGCAGCTGCTCGCGGCCCTTGCCGAGCGCGGTGTCACCACGGTCGTCGACGGCGCCCACGCCCCCGGAATGCTCCCGGAACCGCTCGCGGGCGCCCCCGACTTCTGGTTCGGCAACCTCCACAAATGGGCGTACGCGCCGCGCGGGACCGCCGTCCTCGCGGTCGCCCCCCGGTGGCGGGCGCGCATCCGCCCGCTGGCCCCCTCCTGGGAGGATCACCACGGCTTCCCGCGCTCCCTCGAATGGCGCGGCACGATCGACTACACCCCCTGGCTCGCCGCCCCGGACGGCCTCGACCTGCTGGCGCGGCTCGACGCGCAGCAGGTACGCGCCCACAACTGCGCCCTCGCCGCATATGGCGGGCAGGTGCTGGCCGAACGCGTCGGGCTGCGCCCCATGCCGCACTCCGAAGGAGTCGCGATGCGCGCGCTGCGCCTGCCGCCCGGGGTCGCCGAGACCCGCGACAGCGCCCACGCCCTGCTGCGGGAGATCGCGGACCGGCTGCGCACCCGGGTGCTGGTGTGGCCCTGGCCGGGCGGCGGGGGGCTGCGGATCTCCGCGCAGATCTACAACCACCCGCGGGAGTACGAACAGCTGGCCACCGGCCTCGCCGCCCTGCTCGACGGGCGCCGCCCATGACCGCCCACATCCTGATCCTCGGCGGCACCGCCGAGGCCCGCCGACTGGCGCAGGAGCTGGCCGGCCGCCCCGGCCTGCGCGTGACGAGCTCGCTCGCGGGCCGGGTGGCCGAACCCAGGATGCCGCCGGGGGAGGTCCGGGTCGGCGGATTCGGCGGCGTCGCCGGGCTCGCCGACTGGCTGCGGGCGCACGAGGTGGCCGTCCTGGTGGACGCCACCCACCCGTTCGCCGAGACGATGAGCGCTCACGCCGCCGAGGCTTCGGCCCGTACCGGAACCGAACTGCTCGCGCTGCGCCGCCCCGGCTGGGAGGCCGGCCCCGGCGACCAGTGGCACTGGACCGGCTCGCTCGCCGAGGCCGCCGCCCTGCTGCCCGCCCTCGGCACCCGGATCCTCCTCACCACCGGACGGCTCGGCCTGGCTGCCTTCGCGGACCCGGGCCTCGGTCAACTCCACTTCCTCGTACGGTCGGTGGACCCTCCCGAGCCGCCGCTGCCGCGGCACACCCGGGTCGTGCTCGACCGGGGCCCGTACACCCTCGCGGGTGAGCGGGAGTTGCTCCGTACGTACGACATCGACGTCCTGGTCACCAAGGACAGCGGCGGACAGGCCACCGCGGCCAAGCTGACCGCCGCCCGTGAACTCGGCCTGCCCGTCGTCGTGGTGCGCCGCCCCGACCCGCCGGCCGGTGTCACCGTCGTGACCGACGCGGCGGACGCGCTCGACCGAATCGACCGGATCAGCTCGTGAACAGCCGGATCAGCCGCGCCGCAGCAGATAGGTGTCCATGATCCACCCCTTACGGGCGCGGGCCTCGGCGCGCAGTTCCTCGATCCGGTCGCAGACCTCCGCGAGCCGCCCCGACACCAGGATCTCGTCGGGGGTGCCCACGTAGGCCCCCCAGTAGATGTAGAGGTCCTGGTCGAGATGGCGGGTGAAGGCCTGCCGGGCGTCGAGCATCACGACCACGTCGTCCACGTCGTCCGGCCAGCCCTCGGCGAGCCGCCGGCCGGTGGTGATCTGCACCGGGCGCGCCACCCGGTTCAGCCCGGTCCGGTGCTTGGCGAGCAGCGCGGAGACACTGCTGATGCCCGGGACCACCTCGTGGTCGAAGGACACCGCGCCCCGGTCGAGGATCTCCTCCAGGATGCCGAGCGTGGAGTCGTACAGGGCCGGATCGCCCCAGACGAGGAACGCCCCGCACTCGTCCTCGGCCAGTTCGTCCGTGATGAACCGCTCGTAGAGCTCGGCCCGGCGGCGCCGCCAGTCGTCGACGGCGGGGGAGTAGTCGGAGGTCTTGCGGTCCCGCTCGGGGTCGCGCGCCTCGACGAGACGGTACGACGGGTTCTCGATGTGGGCGTCGAGGATGTCGTGCCGCAGCCGGGTCAGATCGGACTTCTCCTCACCCTTGTCGAGGATGAAGAACGCATCCGCCTTGTTCAGCGCCTTGACCGCCTGGAGCGTCAGGTGGTCCGGGTCGCCCGCCCCGATGCCGATGACATAGATCTTTCTCACGCCGTCGAGTCTGCCCCATGCCCCTCTCTCGGCCTCTACCCGGGCGGCCTCTACCCGGGCCCGTGGCCCCCGGCATAGGCTCCGGCCATGCGCGCCGCCCTGTTTGTCACCTGCGTCAACGACGCGCTCTTTCCGACCACCGCGATCGCCGTCGTAAGGCTGCTGGAACGGCTCGGCGTCCAAGTCGACTTCCCCGCCGCGCAGACCTGCTGCGGCCAGGCGCAGTACAACACCGGCTACCGGCACGAGACCGAGCCACTGGTCCGCCGGATGGGCCGGGCCTTCGAGGGGTACCCGTACGTCGTCACCCCGTCCGCGTCCTGCGCGGCGATGGTCCGCGACAACTACCCGCGAATCGCCCGGAAGGCCGCCGCCGAGGGCCGGGGCGGAGAACTCGTGGAGGTGGCGGGCTCGCTCGCGCCGCGCGTGTACGAGCTCACCGAATTCCTGGTGGACGTCCTCGGGGTCACGGACGTCGGCGCGTACTACCCCCACAAGGTGACCTATCACCCGTCCTGCCACGGGCTGCGGCTGCTGCGCCTCGGTGACCGGCCGCGAAAGCTCCTGGAGGCGGTCAAGGGCCTGGAACTCGTCGAGCTGCCGGGCGCGGAGGAGTGCTGCGGGTTCGGCGGCACATTCGCCGTCAAGAACGCCGACGTCTCGGCGGCCATGGGCGCGGACAAGGCCCGCAGCGCCGTCTCGACCGGCGCGGACGTGCTCTGCGGGGCAGACAACTCCTGCCTGATGCACATCGGCGGCACCCTGCGGCGCCAGGGCGCGCCCCTGCGCGCGGTGCACCTCGCGGAGATCCTGGCCAGCACCGAAGAGGAGCGCCACCCGTGAGCACTACCCACCTCGGCATGCCGTCGTTCCCCCGGGCCGCCCACGACGCCGTCCGCGACACGAGGCTGCGCGCCAATCTGCGGCACGCCACCCATACGATCCGGGACAAGCGGGCCAAAGCGGTCGCGGAGCTGGCCGACTGGGCGCAGCTGCGCGAGGCGGGCCGGCAGATCAAGGACCACACGCTGCGCCATCTCGACCGGTACCTGGTCCAGTTGGAGGAGTCGGTCACCGCGGCCGGCGGCACCGTGCACTGGGCGGCCGATGCCGCGGAGGCCAACCGGATCGTCGCCGGCCTGGTCAGGGCTACGGGCCACCGCGAGGTGGTCAAGGTCAAGTCGATGGCCACCCAGGAGATCGGCCTCAACGAGGCGCTGGAGGCGGAGGGCATCGCCGCGTACGAGACCGACCTCGCGGAGCTGATCGTGCAGCTCGGCGACGACCGGCCCTCGCACATCCTGGTCCCCGCCATCCACCGCAACCGCGGCGAGATCCGTGACATCTTCCGCCGGGAGATGGCGGCTTGGGGGCGCCCGGCGCCCGAGGGGCTCGGCGACACCCCCGCCGAGCTGGCCGAGGCCGCCCGGCTGCACCTGCGGGAGAAGTTCCTGCGCGCCAAGGTCGGTGTCTCGGGCGCGAACTTCATGGTGGCGGAGACCGGCACCATGGTCGTCCTGGAGTCCGAGGGCAACGGCCGGATGTGTCTGACCCTTCCCGAGACGCTGATCTCGGTCGTAGGCATTGAAAAGGTGGTGCCCAGCTGGCGGGATCTGGAGGTGTTCCTGCAGACCCTGCCGCGTTCCTCGACGGCCGAGCGGATGAACCCGTACACGAGCATGTGGACCGGCACCAGCCCCGGCGACGGGCCACAGGTCTTCCACCTCGTCCTCCTCGACAACGGCCGCACCGACACCTTGGCCGACGAGGTCGGCCGGCAGGCCCTGCGCTGCATCCGCTGCTCGGCCTGTCTGAACGTCTGCCCGGTGTACGAACGGGTCGGCGGGCACGCCTACGGCTCGGTCTACCCGGGGCCGATCGGTGCCATCCTCAGCCCCCAACTCCGGGGCACCGGCAGCGAGATCGACGCCTCCCTGCCGTACGCGTCGTCGCTGTGCGGGGCCTGCTACGACGTCTGCCCGGTCGCCATCGACATCCCCGAGGTCCTGGTCCACCTGCGCGAACGCGTCGTCCAGGGCGGCGATGTCACCCGCGACGGGGTGAAGGCCACCATCAAGCCGGCGAAGGGTCACGCGGCCGAGCGCATGGCGATGCGGGCGGCCCGCTGGGCGCTGGACCACCCGGCCGCGCTGCGCGCGGGGGAGCGGCTGGCGTACCGGACCCGCCGCATCCACCCCAGGCGGCTGCCGGGCCCGGGCCGGGCCTGGAGCGCCACCCGTGAACTGCCCGAACTGCCCGCGGAGTCGTTCCGCGACTGGTGGCAGCGCACCCGGAGCGAGGGACGTACCACGTGAACAGCAGGGAACGCGTGCTCGGCCGGGTGCGCAGGGCACTGGACGGCGTGGAGCGGCACGGCACGCCCCTGCCGCGCGACTATCTCCCCGTACACGGAAACCGCAGTACGGCGGAGACCGTCGAGCTGCTGGCGGAGAACCTCGCAGACTACCGGGCGATCGTGCACCGGACGGACGAGGACGGGCTGCCGCCGCTGCTCGCGCGGCTGCTCGCCGAGCGCGGCTCCCGGACCGTTCTGGTACCACCCGAACTCCCGCATCGATGGCTGTCCGCCGCCGGCCTGGTCCTTGTTCCCGACCGGGCGGAGTCCACTCCGGCGGAGCTGGACGCCGTCGACAGCGTCGTCACGGGGTGCGCGCTGGCCGTCGCCGAGACGGGCACCATCGTCCTGGACGGCAGCCTGGACCAGGGACGTCGCCGTATCACCCTCGTCCCCGACCACCACATCTGCGTGATCCGGGTGCCGGAGCAGGTCGTCGGCTCGGTGCCGCAGGCACTCGCACGCCTCGATCCCACCCGCCCGCTCACCTGGATCTCGGGCCCCTCGGCCACCAGCGACATCGAGCTGGACCGGGTCGAGGGCGTGCACGGCCCCCGCGCGCTGGAAGTGGTCCTGGTCGGCTGGTGAGCGTCAATCGTGAGCCAGAATGACCCCATGGCCCATATCGCCCTGGTGGCTCTCGTCGTCCGTGACTACGACGAGGCGATCCGCTTCTACACCGAGGCCCTGGGCTTCGAGCTGGCCGAGGACACCCCGCGCCCAGACGGCTCGCGCTGGGTCGTGGTCCGCCCCCGCGGCGCAGGCACCGACACCGGATCCACCGCCCTGCTGCTCGCCCTGGCCAAGGACGGCGACCAGCGCGAGCGGGTCGGTGACCAGACGGCGGCCGCGTCGGGTTCTTCCTGCACACCGACGACTTCACCGGGGACCACGCGCGGATGACCGCCGCCGGCGTCCGGTTCCTGGAGGAGCCGCGCCACGAGCCGTACGGCTCGGTCGCGGTCTTCGAGGACCTGTACGGCAACCGCTGGGACCTCCTCCAGCCGGCCTGACTCGGCCGTCCCGGTGCCGGCTCAGCCGCTCAGCCGCGGGGCCGAGGCCGCCGCCGGAACCGGCTCGGGGCGCCGGCCGATCCGGTCCGCCAGCTCCCTCGCCCAGGACACCAGCCCGGTCACGTCGATGCCGTACGGGCGCTCCCCGGCGTACGCCTCGATCCCGCCCGCGCCCCTGAGCAGCAGCGTCGCGCCTCCCGACGCGTTGCCGCGCGCCGCATGCGTCAGCCCCACCGCGAGCTGCGCGAGTCCGCGCCACAGGGCCCGCTCCGCCTCCGGCCCGGACTTCCACGCGTCCTCGAACACCTCGTGCGCGTGGAACGGCATCCCGGCGTCCAGCAGCCGCTGCGCCTCGCGCAGGGTCTCGTCAGGGGTGCGCACCACGCCCTCCGGCTGGCGGGCGACCCCGTCCGCCCCGTACGGCAGCGGGCGCCCCAGGCCGTCTCGTGGTCGCGCACTGCGCGCCCTGCCCTCCGGATCGCGATCGCGTCCGCTCTGCTCTTGCGTCTCGTCCACCCTCCCATCTGAACATGACCCGCCCCGCGCAGACTTCGCACGGCCCGGCGTGAGGTAGTGTTCTACCTGCGCGAACACACAGGGACACCACCTGTCACACGCGCACCGGGACGTGGCGCAGCTTGGTAGCGCACTTGACTGGGGGTCAAGGGGTCGCAGGTTCAAATCCTGTCGTCCCGACCAGCTTTCGAGCAGGTCAGAGGCCGTATCGGAGAAATCCGGTACGGCCTTCCGGCGTTTCCGGGGGCGGCAGCGGGTGAGGCGGTCGTCACTTCCTTTTGCACTTTGTTGCATAAGCGGGCTCCGGGGTCTAGAACTGGAGCGACGACCCTGCCCGAGGAGGCGCCGAATGAGCCCGTACCCGCACCTGCTGAGCCCGCTGGACCTGGGCTTCACGACGCTGCCCAACCGCGTGCTCATGGGCTCCATGCACGTCGGTCTTGAGGAGGCCGAGCGCGGCTTCGAGCGGATGGCCGCGTTCTACGCGGAGCGCGCCCGCGGCGCCGTCGGGCTCATCGTCACCGGCGGCATCGCCCCCAACGAGCAGGGGCGCCCGTACGAAGGCGGCGCCAAGCTCACCACCGAGGCCGAGGCGGCGAAGCACCGGGCGGTGACCGACGCGGTGCACCGCGAGGGCGGCCGGATCGCGATGCAGCTCCTGCACTTCGGCCGGTACGCGTACCACGAGGACCTGGTCGCCCCCAGCGCCATCCAGGCGCCCATCAGCCCGTACGTCCCGAACGCGCTCACCGATGCCGAGGTCGAGCAGACCGTCGAGGACTTCGTCCGGGCGGCCGGACTGGCGAAGCTGGCCGGCTACGACGGCGTCGAGATCATGGGCTCCGAGGGATACCTGATCAACGAGTTCATCGCGAGCGCCACCAACCACCGCGAGGACCGGTGGGGCGGCTCGTACGAGAACCGGATCCGCTTCCCCCTCGAGATCGTCCGGCGCGTCCGCGAACACGTCGGCCCGGACTTCATCCTCATCTACCGGCTCTCCATGCTCGACCTGGTCCCCGGCGGCTCCTCGCTGGAGGAGGTCGTCACCCTGGCCCAGCGGATCGAGGCGGCCGGCGCGACCCTCATCAACACCGGCATCGGCTGGCACGAGGCCCGTATCCCGACCATCGCGACCTCCGTGCCGCGCGGCGCGTACACCTGGGTCACCAAGAAGCTCATGGGCTCGGTTTCCATCCCGCTGATCACCAGCAACCGCATCAACACCCCCGAGGTCGCAGAGCAGTTGCTCGCCGAGGGCCGCGCCGACATGGTGTCCATGGCACGCCCCTTCCTCGCGGACCCCGACTTCGTCGCCAAGGCCCGCGACGGCCGTGCCGATTCCATCAACACCTGCATCGGCTGCAACCAGGCCTGCCTGGACCACACCTTCAGCGGGAAGCTCACCTCCTGCCTGGTCAACCCGCGCGCCTGCCACGAGACCGAGCTGGTACTGTCCCCGACCCGGCGCCGCAAGCGCATCGGAGTCGTCGGCGCGGGACCCGCCGGGCTCGCCTTCGCCGTGTCGGCGGCCGAACGCGGCCACGCGGTCACCCTGTTCGACGCCGCGGACGAGATCGGCGGACAGCTGAACATCGCCAAGCGGGTCCCGGGCAAGGAGGAGTTCGAGGAGACCCTGCGTTACTTCCGTACGCAGCTCGAAGCGCACGGTGTGGACGTACGGCTGAACACCCGGGTCGGCGCGGCGGACCTCGCGGCCGACGCGTACGACGACGTGGTGGTCGCCACCGGTGTCACCCCCAGGACCCCCGAGATCCCCGGCGTCGACCACCCCAGCGTCGTCAGCTACCTCGACGTCCTGCGCGACGGCGCGCCGGTCGGGGAGCGGGTCGCGATCGTCGGCGCGGGCGGAATCGGCTTCGACATCGCCGAGTACCTCACCGACGGCGGCGACGCGGCGAGCCTGGACCCGGACACGTACTTCAGGCAGTGGGGCGTCGACACCGACTACCGCGGCCGGGGCGGACTGCGCGCCCCCGAGCGGCCGAAGCCGCCCCGGACCGTGCACCTCCTCCAGCGCAAGACCAGCAAGGTCGGCGCAGGGCTGGGCAAGACGACGGGCTGGATCCACCGGACCGAACTCAAGCACCGCGGCGTCACCATGGTGGCCGGCGCGACCTACGACCGGATCGACGACGCGGGACTGCATCTCACGGTCGACGGCGTCTCCTCGGTGCTGCCGGTCGACACCGTCGTCCTGTGCACCGGACAGGAGCCGAGGCGCGCGCTGTACGAGGAGCTGGCGGCGGCCGGCACGTCGGTCCACCTCATCGGCGGCGCGGACGTGGCCGCCGAGCTGGACGCCAAGCGGGCGATCAAGCAGGGCACGGAACTCGCCGCCGCCCTCTGAGGCGGGGGTCGTTGTAGAGAGGGCGGCGCAGAGGGGGTGTTGTAGGGGGAGGGCCCGGACCGCCACACTCTCCCTGTGACGCTGACTCCGGTTGAGGCCGACAAGATTCTGGCGGACAACTTCGCGCCGTGGGTGCTCGACCTCGGGCTGTCCGTGGTCGAGTGCGGCGACCGGCACGCCGTGCTGCGGCTGCCCTGGTCGGACCGGCTGGCCCGCGACGGCGGCGGCCTGTCCGGGCAGGCACTCATGGCGGCCGCGGACACGGCGACGGTGATCGCGGTGGCCTCGGCCCGCGGCGGCTACGGGCCGATGACCACCGTGCAGCAGTCCTCGACGTTCCAGCGCGCGGTGCTCGGCGCCGATGTGCTGGTCGACGCGCGGATCACCAAGCTCGGCCGTCGGCTGGCGTTCGCCGACATCACCATGACGGCCGAGGGTACGCAGGAGGCGGCCGCCCGCGCCTCCACCGTGTACGCGCTGCTGGGGTGACGCGGGCGCGGGCGCGGGCCGGGCTCAGGCGATGGACGCCGAGACGATGGCGGACACCGCGAGGTTGCAGGACGCCGTCACCCACACCGCCGGGTGCGGCTCCCGCTCGACCAGCGTGGCGCCCAGCTTGCCCGGCGTCACCAGGTCCACCACCAGGAACGCCACCGCCATCATCACCAGGCCCAGCAGGCCGAACGCGGCCGTGGACACCAGCCCCTTGCCGAAGTCCTCGTACGTCGTCCAGATCGACGTGAACACGATCCCGCCTATGCCGAGCAGGGCCGAGCTGAGCAGCACGGCGGCGTTGCGGTTGCGCTCCTCCCAGATCTGCCGGCCCAGCTTGCCGGGCGTCAGCAGGTCCACCAGGACGATGCCGAGGATCAGCAGCACCACGCCGAGAGCGCCGTAGGTGGTGGCACGGCCAAGTCCGTTGACGATGTCACTCATTGAGAAGCCTGTCTCCGCGGGTGAAGGTGATCGTTGGCAGGGGGACGCAAAACTATCGCACGGCTGTACGGCAACAGGGCCGGGGAGGGGCGCCGATGCTGAGGGTCCGGGCGGCGCGGGCACAGGAGGCGGAGCTGCTGACCGAGCTCGTGCTCCGCTCCAAGGCGCACTGGGGGTACGACGAGCGGTTCATGGCGGCCTGCCGGGACGAACTGCGGATCCGTGCCGACGACATCGCGGGCCGCCGGATCGTGGTGGCCGAGGACGCGCACTCCGTACTGGGAGTCTCGTCACTGGAGGGCGAACCGCCCGACGCCGAGCTGGGAGTGCTGTTCGTGGACCCGCCGGCCATCGGCCGCGGCGTGGGCCGCCTGCTGTACGAGCACACCGTCCGGGCCGCCCGTGGGCTCGGCTTCGCGCGGATGGTGATCGACGCCGATCCGCATGTGGCGGCGTTCTACCGGGCCATGGGCGCCCGCGCGGCCGGCCCGACTCCTTCCGGATCGGGGGCGGGCCGCGAACTGCCCCGCTTCGAGGTCGTGTTGCCCGTCCACCCCGCGTGGGCGCAGGCGTGGACCGGGGGGCGTCGGGCGGTGCACCCTCGGCAACGTCGCCGAGTACAACCTCCAGTTCCCCGACCCGTCACTGGACGGTCGGCAGCACGCGGCCCACGACTACGCCTGCCTCGCCGCCTTCTACAGCCCGCACCCCGCGGCCGTCGTCCTGCCCCGGGCGGTGCACCCGCGCTGGCTCGCGATGGTCCCGGCAACTGGCCTGGGACGGCGTCGAGGTGTACGACGGGCTGGCGGAGTACGACGCGCACCTGTCGGCGGCCGTGCTGGCCCGCCCCGCGCTCGCCGAGCGGCTGCGCGACCCCGGGCGCCCGCTCGTGGCGTGGGGGCAGACCGCGGCGTTCGGCCGGCTGGCCGGAGGGGCGCTGGCCGAAGGGGCGCTGGCCGAAGGGGCGCTGCGTTACGAGTCCAAGCAGGCCGCGAACGCCATGTTCCGGCGGCTCGCGGCCACCGGCGGCCACCCCGGCATCGCGGTGCCGGACCAGACCCGTGCCGGTACGCGGCGTACGGCGGCCCGGCTGCTGGCGGCGCGGGCCCGGGCAGGTGAGACCACCGTGCTGAAGTCGGAGTACGGGGTCGGGGGTTCCGGCACCGCGGCGCCGGGCATCTCGTACGAATCGCCGACCGGGTGGAACTGGGGGCCCGGCTGCCGGACGCGCTGCTGTACGACTTCCTGGAGGACCTGACCGGGCGGTGCGCCGCGCTCGACACCGTACTGATCCCGGCGATCGTGACAGCGGCTTACGACCCCGCCCCCCACCTGGGGGTCCTGCTGGCCGCCCAGGACTCGGCGGCGCTGGAGGCCGCCGAGGCCCTGGTACGGGCCGACTGCCGGGGACTCGCCCGGATGTTCGCGGATCCGCCGCCGCGACAGGGGCCGGTCAGTCATCGTCCTCGGGGTCGGCCGGCTTGCGTGTCGCGTACACGGCGATGATCGCCGCCGCGATCATCAGCGGGACGTTGAACACGTAGACCAGGGCGGCCTGGCGCGACCAGTCGTCCTTGGCGGCCAGCCGGTAGAAGTTGTCCTGCGGCCACCAGGAGATCAGCAGATACACGATGGCCAGATGCGCGGCCATCGTCAGCCCCCGGGATTTTCCGGCTTGCCGCATCCGGGGGTATCCGGTGAACAGGAACATCACGCCCGCCGCGAAGGCCACGCACTCGACGACGTACAGGACCCGGAAGAACCCCGACCACTGGTCGGGCACGGCGGACAGGTCGGTCGACCCGGGCCAGATCAGGTCCGTCCACATCAGCGCGAAGAACCCCACGATGATCACGCCGCAGCCGATCGGTACGGCGACCAGGACGCCTTCGTTGATCAGCGGCGCCCTGTCGGCCTTGCCGCCTGCGGCCGGTCCCTGGCCGGCCGGCTGCGCGGGCTGCGGCAGCGCGCCCCGGTCCTCCTGCCCTGCCCGGGTGCGGGGCAGCGACCGCAGCCGTACGACCGCCCCCGGGATCTCCTCGGCGGGAACCAGGCCGGTCAGATAGGTGCGGACCTCGGCGGCGTCCGGTACGGCGGCCGTACCCGACGGCACCGCATACGCCACCAGCCGCCCGCTGCGCGCCCCGCCTTCCGCGGCCACGACCAGGCACGCGCCGATCTGCGGGTGATCGTGCAGCAGGGACTCGACGCGGTACGGATCGAAGGACCGGCGGCCGGCGGCCACGCGGTGCCGGGCCCGGCCCCGGTACTCCAGCAGCCCGTCCTCGCGCAGCCGTCCGAAGTCGCCGGTGGGTATGGCGTCACCTCCGCCCGGCGGGGTCAGCCGTATCCCGCCGTCGCCGTCGGTATCCACCCGGCAGCCGGGGAAGGGCGTGCCGATCAGCGAGACGCGGCCCGGGTGCTCGGCCGGCGCGGACAGCTGCGACAGCTCGAACCAGGTGCCGCAACCGGCGGCTTCCGTGACCCCGTAGACATTGAGCAGCCGCACATCCGGCGGGAGCCGGCGGTGCAGATCAGCCTGTTCGTCGAGGTAGAGCCGGTCGCCGGTGACGGTCAGCAGCCGCACCGACGACAGCGCCGGGTGCTGTCCCGACGTGCTCCGCAGGAGACGCGCCGCGCCGGCCGGGTCGGTGTCCACGACGGTGACCGACTCGGCATCGATCAGCCGGTGCGCCTCGCCGGAGCGCCGCTCGGGCAGCACCAGCGCGCCCCCGGAGCACAGCGCCCGTATCCAGCCGCCGGTGAACACGGTGGCATCGGGCCGGGCGGTGACCAGGTGCCGGTCCTGCGGCGTCAGCCCGTACACCTCGGCCCATCCCTCGTACGCGGCCACCAGCCGCGCATGGCCGACCGGCACGGCGCGCGGGCTCCCGGCCGCGGTGAAGAGGACCGCGGCCGTGCCACCGGGAGGTACGTCGAGCGGTTCTGCCGGGTGTGCGGCGATTTCCCGCGCATCGGAGTCCAGGCAGATCGTCCGACGGCCGTCGCCGTGGTCCAGCCGGGCCCGGTTGTCATGGTCGGTGACCACCGCGAACGGGTCTGCCTGATCGAGCTGCCGGCGCACCGTCGCGGGCGCGCTCCGCGGGTCGACCACCGCGTACGCCCCGCCCGCCTTGAGTACGGCGAGGACGGCGACCAGTACATCCGGCATCCGGTCCGTACCCACGGCCACGATGCCGCCGGCCGGCAGTCCCGCGTCCCGCAGATGGTGTGCCAGCCGGTTGGCGCGGAGATCGAGTTCCCGGTAGCTCAGATGCGTGCCCCCGCTGACGACGGCTCGGGCGTCGGGGGTTTCACGGACCCATCGTTCGAAGAGGTGGATGATGGCTTCAGTAGTGCGCGGACCGGGGCGTGCGGACTCGGATTCCTGCGACATCCCCAGATGATGGCAGCCCGCACCGGCACAGCACGAGAGCGCTGCTTCGCCGGGCCCTCGCCGGACTTGACCTCAACGTTGCTTGAGGTTTTAGCGTTCCTGGTGCACTCACCAGACTGACGGAGGCACCTCATGGACATGGAAGTCACCGCGTGGACATCGCTGCACAGCGCGATGAACGCACAGCAGGACCGGCGGCCCTTCTCCCGCGCGACGCTCCGCCGGATCGCCGCGTTCGCCCGCCCGCACCGCCGGCAGATCGGCCAGTTCCTGCTCCTCAGCGTCGTCATGGCGCTGCTCGCGGTGGCCACCCCGGTCCTCGCCGGCCGGGTCGTCGACTCGATCGTCAAGGGCCAGGCGCCCGGGACGGTCGTCCGGCTCGCCGTCCTCATCGCTGTCATAGCCCTCGCGGAGGCCGGTCTCGGCCTGCTGACCCGCTGGCTTTCGGCCACCCTCGGCGAGGGTCTGATCCTCGACCTGCGGACCGCCGTCTTCGATCACGTGCAGCGCATGCCGGTCGCCTTCTTCACCCGCACCCGCACCGGCGCACTCGTCAGCCGGCTGAACAACGACGTCATCGGCGCCCAGCGGGCGTTCAGCAACACGCTGTCCGGCGTCGTCTCCAACCTCGTCACCCTGCTGCTGACGCTCGCCGTCATGCTCAGCATCTCCTGGCAGATCACCCTGCTCGCCCTCGTCCTGCTACCGGTGTTCGTCATCCCCGCCCGGCGGATGGGCTCCCGGATGGCCAGACTCCAGCGCGAGGCGGCCGACCACAACGCCGCCATGGGCACCCAGATGACCGAGCGTTTCTCCGCCCCCGGCGCGACCCTCGTCAAGCTCTTCGGCCGGCCCGCCGACGAGTCGGCCGAATTCGCCGCCCGCGCCAGGCGGGTGCGTGACATCGGCGTCCGTACCGCCATGGCGCAGTCCGCCTTCATCACCGCCCTCACCCTGGTCTCGGCCCTGGCGCTCGCGCTGGTCTACGGACTCGGCGGCTACTACGCACTGCGCGGCACGCTGGAGCCGGGCGCCGTCGTCGCACTCGCCCTGCTCCTCACCCGGCTCTACGCCCCGCTGACCGCCCTGGCCGGCGCCCGCGTCGAGGTGATGAGCGCCCTCGTCAGCTTCGAGCGGGTCTTCGAGATCCTCGACCTCAAGCCGCTGATCGCCGAGAAGCAGGACGCCCGGCGGGTGCCGGAAGGACCGGTGTCCGTGGAGTTCGACGGAGTGCGCTTCGGCTACCCGTCCGCCGACAAGGTCTCCCTCGCCTCCCTGGAAGAGGTCGCGACCCTCGACACCCGCGGCGGCACCGAAGTCCTGCACGACATCTCCTTCCGCGCAGAACCCGGCCAGATGGTGGCCCTCGTCGGCTCCTCAGGGGCGGGCAAGTCGACGATCGCGCAGCTCCTGCCGAGGCTGTACGACACCGAATCCGGCTCGGTGCGGCTGAACGGCATCGACGTACGCGAACTGAGCGCGGAATCGATCCGCGAGACGCTCGGCATGGTCACCCAGGACGGCCACCTCTTCCACGACTCGGTACGCGCCAACCTGCTGCTCGCCCGGCCCGACGCCACCGAGGACCACCTCTGGGAGGCGCTGCGCCGCTCGCGCCTCGACGGCCTGGTCGCGTCCCTGCCCGACGGCCTGGACACCGTCGTCGGCGAGCGCGGCTACCGCCTCTCCGGCGGCGAACGGCAACGACTGACGATCGCCCGGCTGCTGCTGGCCCGCCAGCGGGTGGTGATCCTCGACGAGGCGACGGCCCATCTGGACTCCACCTCGGAGGCCGCGGTCCAGGAGGCGCTGGCCGAGGCACTGGCCGGCCGTACCGCCGTGGTGATCGCCCACCGGCTGTCCACCGTACGGGCCGCCGACCTGATCCTGGTGATCGAGGACGGCCGGGTCGTCGAACGCGGCACCCACACCGCCCTGCTGGCGGCCGGCGGCCGCTACGAGGAGCTGTACCGCACCCAGTTCGAGCGCCCGGGAGCGGAGACAGCCGAGCCCGTCCACTGACGCCCTGCTGGCCAGGGACGCGCCGGCCCGCCTCGGTACCGCGGTCGCGCAGCGACCACAGCCCCCGACGCACCCCTGTTCGGCACACTCGCCGATGGATGGGGCCGGTCGCGCAGCGACTCAGTCTCCCCGGGCATCGCGCTGACCACGGCCCGTGGACGCTTCTTCGATGCGACTCTCAGACGGCCTTGAAGTTGATCCCAGCGTGCGCACAGTTGTGATTCGTAGCGTCGCGGCATGGTTGGATCCGGATCCCGTCGCCGCCCACGTCGTCGTCTCGTCGTAGTGGTGACGAGTACGGTCGCTCTGCTCGGTTGCGTAGTGGCCGGTGCGGCGAGCCTGCATCATCAGTCAGTGCGTACGACGGCCGTCACATCGGTCTCCTCCCTCGCGCCCAGCCGAAGCGCCGAAACGCAGGGAGCCGCGGCACCCGAAGTGGATCTCGACGACCTGCTGGCGGATGAGCTCGCTCAGGTGGCTCCGGTCGGCGACGCGCAGATATCGGTGGCGGTGATGGACTTGGAATCGGGTGACCGAGCCGTGTTCGAGAGCGACCAGTACGACACCGCGAGCATTGTGAAGGTCGACATCCTGGCGACGCTGCTGCTGCAGGCGCAGGATGCGGGACGTGCTCTGACCGCGCAGGAGCGCACCCACGCGGCGAGCATGATCCAGAACAGCGACAACGCCGCGACCACCGTCCTGTGGGACACGATCGGCGGCGCGGCGGGGCTGGATGCGGCCAACGAACGCCTCGGATTGACCGCCACCTCCGCAGGCCGGGACGGAAACTGGGGCCTCACCCTGACGACGGCCGAAGATCAACTGATTCTCCTGAACGCGATATTCGGGACAGAGTCAGTCCTGACCAGGACTGACCGGCAATACATTGAGAACTTGATGGAGAACGTCGCGAGTGGTCAGGACTGGGGTGTGTCGGCCGCTGACACCAGCGCAGCACTCAAGAACGGCTGGCTGCCACGCACCGCGACCGGTCTGTGGGATATCAACAGCATCGGGCGCGTACACGTCGATGGCCGCGACTGCGTCATCGCCGTCCTGTCCGACGGCAACCGCACCCAGGCCGAAGGCATAGCGCTCGTGGAGGACGCCACCCGGGCCGCTGTCTCAGTCGTCAACTCCATCCGATGACCTGCTACTGAAGAGGCCGCTGATCTCTGGAGCGACGTGAAGGTGGCTCTCAGCTTTCTTTGAGCTCGGTGCGATACGGATGAACCCATGACCGACACCGCACCTTCGCCGACCACCGTTCTCGTCGTCGACGACGAGCCGAACATCCGTGATCTTCTTTCCCAGACCTTGCGTCTGGTCGGCTTCGACGTCGTCGCGGCGGCGACCGGCTTCGAGGCATTGACGGCCGCAGAGGCCGCGCGGCCGGGTCTCATTGTGCTGGATGTGATGCTTCCCGATCTTGATGGCTTCGAGGTGGCGGCTCGGCTGCGTGCGGCTGGGCAGGAAGTTCCGGTGTTGTTCCTCACGGCCCGGGATTCGCTGGACGACCGGATCAGAGGGCTGACGGCAGGCGGGGACGACTATGTGACAAAGCCGTTCAGTCTGGAGGAGGTGGTGCTGCGCATCCGTGCCATTCTGCGCCGCACCCGGTCGGTCACCGGGGCGCACCACGAGGCAGCACCGGATCCGGTGCTGCGCTATGCCGACCTGGAGCTCGACGAGGACCGGCACGAGGTACGCAGAGGCGGCCGGCGCATCGAGCTGTCGCCGACCGAGTTCAACCTGCTGCGCTTCCTGCTCGAGCACCCGGGCCGGGTCATCGGCAAGGCACAGATCCTGGACCGGGTGTGGTCCTACGACTTCGGCGGCGACAGCCGGATCGTGGAGTCCTATGTCTACTACCTGCGCAAGAAGCTCGACTCCACCGGCCCACGGCTCATCCACACCGTCCGGGGCGTGGGGTACACGCTGCGGCTGCCGCACGGAGAACAGTGATGCTCCGCCTTCGCCGGTGGGGTCACTGGACGCTGCGGTCCCGGCTGGTCGTGGTCAGCGCGGCCTTGACGGCTCTCGCACTCATCGGCGCCAACACGGCGGGGGTGATTCTGTTGCGCTCGTATCTCATCGACCGCGTCGACCGGCAGCTGGCTGTTCCCGGCTTGCGGGGACAGCTGGTGACGAGCCTCACCGAGCGCGCGGGGGACGGGCCGCCCAGCCAAACTCCGGGCGAAAGGTTTCTGGCCCAGGTCTTCGGTGCCGATTCCCGGATCTACTTGTACGAGCGGACCGGCGAGCGCGGCGTGTACCCGGAGGAAGCCACTGAGCCCGGTCCCGTCCTGCCGGCGGCGGCTGAACTGGCCGACCGTACCGATGTGCCGTTCACGGTCCCAGGCCAGGATGGCGGCGCGGACTGGCGGGCTGTCGTCAAGGCGGTGGAGCCGACGACCGGTCTGGAGACGGGCGGATTCATCGTCACCGCCACCTCCCTGGCCCAGGTTGAGGAGACCTCGGAGCGGCTGCTGCTCATCGACGCGGCCGTCGTGGCCGTCGCGCTCGCACTGCTGGGTGCCGGGGCCGCGGTCCTGGTACGGGTGGGACTGCGCCCCCTGACCCGTATGGAAGCCACCGCCGGGATCATCGCGGCGGGGGACCTCTCGCAACGTGTCCCGGACACGGATCCGCATACCGAGCCCGGCCGCCTGGGCCGGGCGATGAACGCAATGCTCGGTCGCGTGGAGTACGAAATCGGGGCCCGCACGGCCTCCGAGCTGAAGCTTCGCCGCTTCCTCGCCGACGCCTCTCACGAGCTGCGCACCCCGTTGACCTCTATCCGCGGCTTTGCCGAGCTCTACCGGCGCGGCGGTGACGGCGCGGACGCCATGCGGCGCATCGAGGCTGAAGCCGCGCGGATGGGTGTGCTCGTGGAGGATCTGCTGATGCTGGCCCGGCTCGATGAGCAGCGCGAGCCGCAGAAGCTCCCCGTCGATCTCCTGGAACTCACGGTGGATGTGGCACGGGGCCTTCACGCCCGCTCCACGAGTCGTGTCGTGCGGATCCTGGACCTGGACGAGTCGGGCGGGCTGATCGAACCCATGGTCGTGACTGGTGATCCCTTGCAGCTGCGGCAGGTGCTCGGCAACCTGCTGGCCAACGCTGACCGTCACACGCCACCCAGTGCGCAGATCACGATTCGGCTCGGGTCCAGGCGGCCTGACGCGCTCAGCCCGGCCGTCGCGGCCGCGGGCACCCTGCTGCCGGCCGACAGGCCGGCCGCGGTAATCGAGGTGGCCGACACGGGTCCAGGGGTGCCGCCTGTGCATGCCCCGTATGTGTTCGAGCGTCTCTACCGCGCCGATCCCGCGCGCACCGGCGGTGGTGCGGGGCTGGGCCTCTCGATCGCCGCGGCCATCGTCGAGGCGCACGGCGGCCGTATGGATCTGGCAGCGCAGCCCTCGGGCACGGGTGCGACCTTCCGTGTGACCCTGCCGCTGTTCTGAATCCGCTCGGGATTACCAGGTGGCTTTGAGGTTGGGCCCAGGGTCCGCTGAACCTGTGATGCCAGCATCGCCATTCGTACGACAAACCGGCTGCGTCAGTGGCCGGCGGCATTCGAATTCAAGGAGTGGTGAGGATGCGCAGTGCGCTCAAGGCACGTGTACTGACGCTGCCGGCCGCCGCGATCGTGGCGATGGGCTTGATGACAGGTTGCGGCGGCTCGGGCAGCGACAGCTCGACCGTGGCCTCCGTCAACGGTGAGGGCGGCTCGTCGGGCGGTGGCGGCTCGGACAAGAGCGATGCCGAGCAGTCGCAGGAGTTCGTGAACTGCATGCGCGACAACGGCGTCGACATGGAGGACCCGGACCCGGAGACCGGGCAGCTGGACCTGCAGTCGGTGATGGGCGGCGGTGCCGACTCCGAGGCGCTGCGCACCGCGATGGAAGCCTGCCGCGACAAGGCGCCGCAGGCGATGAAGGAGCGCGGCGAGGGCAATCCGGATGCCGCCCAGCTGGAGAACATGAAGAAGTTCGCCGCGTGCATGCGGGAGAACGGTGTCGACATGGACGACCCCGGCCCCGAGGGTCTCGACCGGGATTCGATGAACATGAGCGATCCCAACTTCCAGGACGCCATGGGCGAGTGCAGCGAGTTCCTCGGCGGCATGATGGGAGGCCAGAAGTGACCCTGCACGAAAGCACCGAGAACGTCCTGGCCGCGGACGACGCAGGCAGCGGCGACGACGCACGTGGCGGCGACGGCCAGGGCGGACAGGCACCGGCGGTCAGCCGCCGTAGGAAGCGCCCGCTGCGCACCTCGCTGATCGCTACGGCGGTGGTGGTCGTCACCACCACAGGCGTCGCCGCCGCGACCGGAGTCCTGGGGGGTGACAGCGATACGTCCGCCTCCGCAGCCCCATCGGGCCCGCCCAAGACCGCCAAGGTCGAGAGCACATCGCTGACGCGCACCGAGACCGTGAACGGAAACCTTGGCTACGGCGACGCCACCGCAGTTCAGGCCCACACGCAGGGCGGGGAGAGCGCGCAGAGCAAAGGTTCGGGCCTGATCACCTGGCTGCCGGGGGAGGGCGACACCATCAAGCGTGGCGGCACCGTGTACAACCTCGATGATCAGAAGGTGCCGCTTCTGTACGGTTCGACCCCGCTGTACCGCACGGTTGAGTCCGGCAGCGAAGGCAAGGATGTGAAGCTGCTGGAGGAGAACCTCTCCGCCCTCGGCTACACGGGCTTCACCGTGGACGACGAGTACACCGACGGCACCGCAGACGCCGTGAAGGCGTGGCAGGAAGACCTCGGCCGCGAAGAGACCGGCACCGTCGCGCCGGGGGACGCGGTCGTGGCCACCGGTGAGCGGCGCGTGGCCGACGTCAAGGCCACCAGCGGCAGCTCGCCCACGGGGGACATCCTGACCTGGACCGGGACTGAGCGCATCGTCACCGTCGACCTCGAGGTGAAGTTCGAGGACCTGGTCGACGACGGCACCAAGGCCACCATCAAGCTGCCCGACGGCACCACGGTCGACGCCACGGTGAAGGACATCGGCACCGCGGCCACCGCCGCGCCGGCCGAGGGCAACACCAGCGGCTCCGGGTCTTCCAGTGGTGGTTCCGAGGACGCCACGCTGCCGGTCGAGCTCGAACTCAAGGACCACAAGAAGCTTGGCCGCTACCAGGCCGCGCCGGTGGACATCACCTTCGAGGCCGAGACCCGCAAGGACGTCCTGGCGGTCCCGATCAACGCTCTGGTGGCGCTGCGCGAAGGCGGCTACGCACTCGAGACGTTCGGCACCAAGGGCATCGAGTACGTGCCGGTCGAGCTCGGCATGTTCGCCGGCGGAATGGTCGAGGTCTCCGGCAAGGGAGTCACCGAGGGCCTGGTCGTAGGGGTTCCCAAGTGAGCCCGGCCACCCCACCGGTGATCGAGCTGACCGGCGTGACCAAGACGTACGGAGATGTGGCCGCGCTCGCCGGAGCCGACCTGGTCGTACGGCGCGGTGAACTCCTGGCCGTCGTCGGCCCCTCCGGTTCGGGCAAGTCCACGATGCTCAACATCATCGGCACGCTCAGCCGGCCGTCCACCGGAACCGTGGCCATTGACGGCCACGACATCGCCGATCTCAGCGACCGTGAGCTGTCCGCGCTGCGCGCCGGCACGATCGGTTTCGTGTTTCAGCAGTTCCATCTCGCCCCCGGAGTCCCTGCGCTGGACAGCGTGGCTGACGGACTGCTCTACAGCGGCAAACCCCGCAGCGAACGACGCATGCTCGCCGAACGGACCCTGCGCCGCGTGGGCCTGGGGCACCGGCTCTACAACGAACCGCACCAGCTGTCCGGTGGCGAGAAGCAGCGCGTCGCCATCGCCCGCGCCGTACTCGGCGATCCGCCTCTGCTGCTCGCCGACGAGCCGACCGGGGCACTCGACTCCCGCTCCGGCGCGGTCGTGATGGAGCTGCTGCACGAGCTGCACGAGGCCGGCACCACCGTCGTGATCATCACTCACGACCGCGACATCGCCGCATCCCTGCCCCGCGAGGTCCGCATCAAGGACGGCCATATCGAACACGACTCCGGCGTCCCGGGACACGCCTACGAGAGGGCCGGCATATGAGCACGGCAGCACCCACCAGGCCCCGCCCGAAGGCGGCCCGTCTCAGCCCGTCGGATGTACTGCGCGTCGGCGGCTCGGGCCTGCGCTCCCGCCCGATGCGGGTGTTCCTCTCCGCACTCGGCATCGCCATCGGCATCGCCGCGATGATCGGCGTCGTGGGTATCTCCACGTCCTCCAGCGAGGAGCTCAACCGCAAACTGGACGCACTGGGCACCAATCTGCTCACCGTCTCTCCGGGCCAGTCATTCGGCGGCGGCGATGCGCATCTGCCCGATGAAGCCGTCGAGATGGTCGGCAGGATGGGTTCCGTCGAGTCGGTGTCGGCCATCGGCAAGACAGACGCCAAGATCTACCGCAACGACCGCATCCCCAAGCAGGAGACTGGCGGCATCGGCGTGTACGCGGCCCGCACCGACCTCCCCGACACCGTGGGCGGACAGGTGGCGACCGGGCAGTGGCTCAACGGCGCCAACGGCAAGTACCCGGCCGTCGTTCTGGGCCCCAAGGCCGCCGAGCAACTGGCGGTGTCCGCGGCCGGCCCCGACACCCAAGTGTGGCTGGGAGGCGAGTGGTTCACCGTCGTGGGGATCCTCGAGCCCAACGAACTCGCATCCGAGCTGGACTCCGGCGCGTTCGTCGGCTGGGAAGCCGCCGAACGGGAACTCGACTTCGACGGCTACCCGAGCACTGTCTACACTCGCGCGGACGGTGCAGCCGTCACCGACGTACAGGCCGTGCTCGGAGCCACCGCCAACCCCGAGGACCCCAGCTCCGTCGAGGTCTCCCGGCCCTCCGACGCCCTGGCCGCCAAGGAGGCCACCGACGACACCCTGAGCGGACTGCTCCTCGGCCTGGGCGCGGTGGCGTTGCTCGTCGGCGGCGTCGGCGTCGCCAACACCATGGTCATCTCGGTCCTGGAGCGCCGAGCCGAGATCGGCCTGCGCCGCTCCCTCGGCGCCACCCGCGGGCAGATCCGCACCCAGTTCCTGTGCGAATCGCTGCTGCTGTCCGCGCTCGGCGGCGCCGGCGGCGTGCTCCTGGGCATCGGCGTCACCGGCGGCTACGCCACGTACCAGGGCTGGCCCACCGTGGTGCCCGCCTGGGCCATGGCCGGCGGAGTCGGCGCCACGCTCGTCATCGGCGGCCTGGCCGGCTTCTACCCAGCCGTACGCGCAGCCCGCCTGCCCCCCACCGAGGCGCTGGCCGCCTCCTGAGGACCGGTGCCCCCTGCCGACATCCCCCGGCGGCAGGGGGCACCACCCCGTTACTCCGCAGTGGTCCGGGCCTGGGGATCGAGGTCGGGGTGCTCGGTCATTCTCTTCGGTCCGGTGCCGTACCCGGCCGTGTCAAAGCTCGTAAGCCGTCTGATGTCGCGGCTCGTAGAGTCCGAGGTCACCGCCCCCAGGCAGCTTGAGGACCGTCATCAGCCCCCACCCCTCGTCACTCACCGGCTGCGTGAACTCCACACCCTTCGCGCTCAGTTCCTCCCTCGTGGCCTTGACGTCGTCACACATCAGGAAGAACTCGTGCGACTCCCGGCCCTCGACGGGATGCACGGCGATCTCGGCGGGCGGCAGCTTGAAGATCAGCCAACCGTCGCCGGCATCGACGTGGGGATAGCCCAGCACGTCCCGGAAGAACGCACGGTCCGCCTCCGCGTCACGGCTGTAGATGACTACGTGAGCACCATTGATCATGCGCTCACGCTACGCCTGGGACGGAATTCCGCCCGCAACGTGGATGGCAGACATGCCGACTCCGTCAGTGGCACCAGCGTCGGCCTCGTGCTCCGCGGGATCATACCGGGGCAAATGCTCGCCAATTGGAGCACGTTCGCGCCACACAGTGGTCCATCCCTGTCCTGGTGTGGCCATGGGGCCGATCACGGCATCCCGCTCAGGTGGCACCGTTTGAATGATCAAATTGATGGCGGGTTAGCATGTGAGCGCCGCCTAGCTCGAAAGATAAACCTGTGACTGTCAATGACGACTCGTTCACCAACTGGAAGAACCGCGAGGAGATCGCGGAGTCGATGATCCCGATCATCGGGAAGCTGCACCGGGAGCGGGACATCACGGTCCTGCTTCACAGCCGCGCCTTGGTGAACAAGTCGGTGGTGAGCATCCTCAAGACCCACCGATTCGCCCGGCAGATCGCCGGTGAGGAACTCTCGGTCACCGAGACGCTTCCGTTCCTGCAGGCTCTCACCACGCTCGATCTCGGCCCTTCCCAGATCGACATCGGCATGCTCGCCGCGATGTACAGGACCGACGACCGCGGTCTCTCGGTGGAGGAGTTCACCGCCGAGGCCGTCGTCGGCGCCACGGGTGCCAACAAGATCGAGCGCCGCGAGCCGCGCGACGTCGTCCTGTACGGGTTCGGCCGCATCGGCCGCCTCGTCGCCCGCCTGCTCATTGAGAAGGCCGGCTCCGGCAACGGCCTGCGGCTGCGCGCCATCGTCGTCCGCAAGGGCGCCGGCCAGGACATCGTCAAGCGCGCCTCGCTGCTGCGCCGTGACTCCATCCACGGCCAGTTCCAGGGCACGATCACCGTCGACGAGGCGAACAGCAAGATCATCGCCAACGGCAACGAGATCAAGGTGATCTACTCCGACGACCCGACGTCGGTGGACTACACGGCGTACGGCATCAAGGACGCCATCCTCATCGACAACACCGGCAGGTGGCGCGACCGCGAGGGCCTGTCGAAGCACCTCCGCCCCGGCATCGCCAAGGTCGTCCTGACCGCGCCGGGCAAGGGCGACGTCCCCAACGTCGTCCATGGCGTCAACCACGACATGATCAAGCCGGACGAGCAGATCCTGTCCTGCGCGTCCTGCACCACCAACGCGATCGTCCCGCCGCTGAAGGCGATGGCGGACGAGTACGGCGTCCTGCGCGGCCACGTGGAGACCGTCCACTCGTTCACCAACGACCAGAACCTGCTGGACAACTACCACGACTCCGACCGCCGCGGCCGCTCGGCGCCGCTCAACATGGTCCTCACCGAGACCGGTGCCGCCTCCGCCGTCGCCAAGGCGCTGCCCGACCTCAAGGCAAGGATCACCGGCAGCTCGATCCGCGTCCCGGTGCCGAACGTCTCGATCGCGATCCTCAACCTGCGGCTCGCGCGCGAGACCACCCGCGAGGAGGTCCTCGACTACCTCCGCAACGTGTCGCTGGCCTCGCCGCTCAAGCGCCAGATCGACTTCATCAGTGCTCCCGACGCGGTCTCGAGCGACTTCATCGGCTCGCGCCACGCCTCGATCGTCGACGCCGGCGCCACCAAGGTCGAGGGCGACGACGCCATCCTCTACCTGTGGTACGACAACGAGTTCGGCTACTCCTGCCAGGTCATCCGCGTCGTCCAGCACGTATCCGGGGTGGAGTACCCGACCTACCCGGTTCCGGTGGTCTGATCGCAGCGGACTGTCCGATCCGGTGTCCCGGCAGGCGGGGCGGCAGTGGGGCGGCAACCGATCCCGATCGGCATCCGGTTGCTCTCCCACCGCCACCCGCCGGCCGCCGCCGGCAGCGGAATGGCCCGGCTGCACCAGGCCACCGCCGGGCTGTCCGCCCTGCTGCGGAGCCTGCCGTGGTCGGTGGTCGTACTGGTCGTCGTTCGAGGACGCGGACATCGTGACGGCGCAGATGCGGCTGAAGGCCGGCACCGCGCTCGGGATCCTGGACCAGGAGACGCGCTACGGCCTGTGCTGCGCCGGCCGCGGGCGGCGCTCGACGGAGAGGAAGCGCTGTCAGCATGGGACCGGACTGTGTCCCGCCGATGCTGACCTCCGGGCATGACAACGCCTCCTCGTACGCGGCGCGCAGCCCGCCGGACATTCCGTTACCGCAGACCGGGCCCCTCGTCGAGGCGGCGACGGATGTGATGGACGAGGGCCTCCTCGACGCGCCGCCGGGCCGGGTCGGGCAGGTCCTCGTAGGCGGCCGAGATGGTCATCCACTCGTTGAACACGTGGCCGTCCCCGGCGACCAGCCAGTCCACGCACAGGTAGTCCGAGTCCAGGCTCTGCGCCAGCCGCTCACTGATGTCGGCTACCTCGGCGGGCGGCTCGTAGCCGGAACCGCTGCCGCCCTGGCTCACATTGGCCAGGTACGCCTGCTCGGCAGGCTCCCGCAGCAGCGCGGCGATGACCTTGCCCTCGTGTACGTAGACGCGCACATCGCCGCTGTTGGGCAGATGGGGCTGGACCAGGCAGCCCAGCCCCCCGGGCGTCAACAGGTCGATCGAGGCAGCGAGGTGCTGGGGCGTGTCCGCCTTCAGCACCCCGAAGCCCCTGGCCATCGAGCGCGGTTTCACCACGTACGGTCCGGCCGGCAGTTGCGTGCGTACGGCGTCCAGGGCGCGTCGGGCGTAGCGCCCGAAGGGAACCGAGACGGTCGGCAGCACGGGAGCGCCCAGCGCGGCCGCGTGATGGTACATGGCGAGCTTGTCGAGGCCGAGGGCTTCGGGATCCAGAGTTCCGTCCGTGAGTAGAACGCAGTCGGAGGCGCGGATGGTCCGGGTGATGGCCTCGATGTGCCGGGCGATGGCCGGATCCCAGGTCCAGGAGGTGACCAGGAAACCCGCGTACTGCGCGAGCAGGTCTTCCTCGCCCCACAGGAGGCGCGGACGGCCGTTCCAGGCAGGAACGATGTCGCAGGAGTGGACGATGCGCACGTCGAAGCCCGCCGCACGCAGCATGCCGACGCGCTCGGAGCCCTCGCGTCGCAGTCGCTCCTGCACGTGCGGGTCGTAGTTGTCGGGAGTGGTGATCCACACCAGCCTCGGCGGTGCGGAGGTTTCGGCGATGCTGTTGTTCACAGGGCTTCCTTGGTGACGGACGACTCGGGTGAGGGCTGCGGCAGCACACGCATGCCGCGCAGCGGGGAACAGAGGAGCCAGAGAGAGGCGAGGGCCGTGCCGGCAGCTCCCGCCCAGACGGCGGACCGGGTGCCGTAGAGCTCGGCGACGCCGCCTCCCAGGAGTACGCCCAGCGGCCGCGCGCCCCAGGCGAAGAACCGGACCGTCGCGTTGACACGGCCCAACAGGTCCGCCGGTACGGATCGTTGGCGGTAGCTGACCTGTGCGACGTTGTAGACGACCAGTCCCGCCGCGAAGGCGAACTGTGCGCAGGCCACGAGCGCGAGCCGCGCTCCGGGCCCCGTCAGCCCCGCCAGCAGGGTGCACGGAGCGGTCAGGGTCACGCTGAGGACGACGGCCCGTCCGTCACCGAGCCGTTCGACGATGCGCCGTACGACGAAGGTCGCGGACAGACCGCCCGCGCCTCCCGCGGTGAACAGCAGCCCGATGGTGACGGCGGACACCCCCAGGTCCTGGGCCAGCAGGACCAGGAGCATGCCGTAGCCCATGCTCCAGCAGAAGGTCATGGTCGTGGAGCAGGCCACCAGCGGGCGGAGCACCGCATGGCCCAGTACGTACCGGATGCCCTGGACGATCGATCGGCCGAGGCGGTCGCGCGGCGTCCGGCCGACGGGCTCGGGTCGGTCCTCGATGCGGGCCACGCAGAGCGCGGAACCGAGGTAAGAGACCGCCGAGACCACCACGGCCAGCGGCGCCGTGACGGCCTGCACGATCAGACCGGCGATGCCGGGGCCGGCCACCGAGGCCGTCTGATCCACGGTGACGAGGCGCGCGTTGGCCGTGACCAGTCCCTCGGGGCCCACCAGATGCGGAAGATAGCTCTGGTCGGCGACATCGAAGAAGACGGTGGCGAGGCCCACCACGAGCGCGACCGCACACAGGTGGGCGACCGTGAGCGCGTCCAACGCCCACAGGACCGGCACCAGGGCGAGTGCCACGGCCCGCGTGAGGTCGGCCACGATCATGATCGGACGCTTGCGCATCCGATCCACCCAGACTCCGACCGGCAGCCCGATGAGCAGGAAGGCGACCGTCTGCGCGGCGGATACCAGGCTCACCTGGAAGGGGGTGGCCCGGAGATCGGTCGCCGCGAGCAGCGGCATCGCGAGGTTCAGCACCACGAATCCGGCCTGGCTGAGCGACTGCGCGAACAGCAGCCGGCGAAGGCCGGAGGACTGCCCGGGCGAACCCGCGGTCCGGGTCGCGCCCCTGCGGAACTTGCTGATCTGCATGGCACCGCCGTGGAATCGCCTGGGGGACCAGGCGCCGTGGAATGGGACACGTCAGGACGCGCAGAAGCTATGCGTCATCCGCATGCCCCGCAACGGCCCACGGACGAGTGCGCTGCGGTGTTCCCGGCGTCCGCGCAGGTCATCGGCCCGGATCGAGTGCCGTGCGGTGCCGGGACCCCGGGGAAGGGGAGAGCAGGCGGAGAGTCCGGCAAGAGCATCTCCACGCGGGGGACCGGGTGCGGCCCTGGCCGTCAGCGCCCCGCAGGGGTGGTCAGGCCGAACGGTTGCAGCGGGGTGGGGTCGACGACCCTCGTTCCGCTCGCCCCGCGGGCCGCCGCTGCGTGCTCCAGGGCGGTAGCGGCCGCCGACCGCCCGGTGTTCGCGCCCGCCTGCCGCGCTCCGCCCGACTGGAGCAGGGGGGAGACCATGTCGTCGTGGTGGCTCGGCAGCAGCAGCGCCGGATCGCCGAGCGCGCTCAGCAGCCGCTCCGGGTAGCGGTGTACGGCACTGTGCGAGGTCATGCCGACGATGGCGATGTCCGGTCGCAGGCCGGTGAGTTCCCGCTCGGCGAGATTGCTCGTACCGGAGAGATAGACGGACGGACCGTCGTCGAAGGACACCTGATAGGCCAGGGTCTGGCCCTCGATCAGATCCCCGAGCGTCCGGGGTGCGCGGGGCGGGCCGACATGTGTCCCGGGAGCGAAATAGCCGTGGTCGCTGAACTGGCTGTGCAGGCTGCGCAGCACCTCGACGGTGAAGCCGGGGAACCGGAGGTGCTCCCCGCCCCGGACCCGGATCACTTCGGCCAGCCGGTGGTCCGGAGCTCCCATGGCGGCGAGCAGGTGGTGGGAGGTCTCGTCGCACAGGGTGCGGATACGGTGCCCGGCCCAGTCCCGGTGGGCCAGCAGCTGCGGTACGTCGGCGAGGTGGTCGAAGTGGCCATGGCTGACCAGGATCAGAGCGGGGGGACCCGAGAGGTTCCGCTCCGCGACGGCCGTGACGGCCTTCGGGTCCAGCCGCAGGGCGAGCGACGGATCGAGGGATCCGTCGGACGACTGGAAGGGCATGCGACTCAGGTAGGGGTCGAAGAGCAACCTGCTCTCGCCGAAGCCGAGTTCCCAGCCCGCGACCCCGAGCCATTGGAGGGTCAGTCCCTCCAACGACGGACGCCGGGTGTCGACGCTGATTCGTTTCGGCTGCGCTCTGCTCATCAGCCCCGATGAGCCGATCGCCACGGCGCCTTTGAGGACCATCCGCCGTCGCTGCCGCATACACCCCTCCTTCGGTGACGTCATGTGGTCAGGAAGGTACACAGAGCGCAAATGGAGGCTGCTCTTTCCGGTCATTCGGCTACGGTGCGCGACGGGTGTGCTTATCCCCCGGATCCGGACGCGAGTTCAGATGGTCGAGCCTCTCCATCGAACGGCACTCGGCAATGCCCGGCTCCGCGCGCTGATCCGGTGCTCAGCGTTCGAACAAGAGCCGACGTGAGAGGTGGTGTCTGCGGTAGGTCGAGTGCAGGAGGAGCCCGCTTCCGGCGACGGGGCGCGGCGCCGATTGGCTGAGAACATACTGGTTTCATTGCTGACTGACGCTGGGCGCGGGGTGGTTGTGGCTGCGCGCGGTCACAGCCGCCGGGGCGACCGCGGCTGCGCGATCTTCGCCCTTCTGTCGGCGGGTGCGTGGAACCGGTGCCGCGCGCCCCGCGGACGGGGCGCTTCCCGGTTCGCCCTGCGTCGACGCCCGGCCCGCGGTTGTGACCTTCGCGGGACCCCAGGGCCGTTCCCGGGAGCGAACCGGGTCGCCGCCCAAGCGCGTCCTGCTCCGCGGGTCCGGGCATACCGGCTGTGGTGTGGTCCATACCGGACCGCCCTTCGGAACAGGGCACGTACGGAGTTGCGCAAGCACGTACGCAACCCCATTCGCGCCGCGCACGGCGGCCGGCCCGGACCGGCGAGCGAGGGGTAGCGACACGCGCCGGCTCCGAGGCGTCGACCGGTGGCCGGGGGAGGCGATGTCCCGCGCCGCGCGTCCGATCTTGTACGCGTGCTGTCCGCTCTCCGGTGCGGTGGGCGGCGAACCTGCGGCCCGTAGGCCAAATCAGCCAATCAGTCGGTGCGTGCGGGCGTCCATTGACACACCCCTTACGCGTTCCGTCTACTTCTCACGCACAACTCGACCGCAAGTCAACGCGTGTCACCTCGCGAAGGGGCCCAGGATGAACGCAGATGACAGTGAGGGCGTGTCTCGGCCAGTTCACGTCGCCGTGCTGGGCCCGCTGGAAGTGCGGATCGGTGCAGCGCGCGTGACCGTTCCGGGCCGCCGTCAGCGGGGGATTCTGGCCGCGCTGGCGCTGCAGCCGGGGCGTATCGTGGCCACCGACCACCTGATCAAAGCCGTTTGGTACGACAAGCCACCCCGTACCGCCATGGGACAGGTTCAGACCGGCATTTGGATGCTCCGGACCGCCCTCGTCAATGCCGGGGGGCCGTCGGAGGCGGTGCAGTCGTGTGCCACCGGCTACCGGCTGAACAACGACTTCTGCTCGGTCGACGTGGCGAGCTACCGCACGAAGGTCGCCGCCGCCCGCGAGATGCACCGATGGGGCCGGCTCGACGAGGCGGCGCGGCTCGTGCGATCGGCCCACGAGCTGTGGCGCGGCCCGGCCCTCGCGGACATCACGCATCAGGGGTTGCGCAGCTGGTCCACTCGTCTTGAGGAGGAACACATCGTCGCGGTGCATTACCGGGCTTCCCTCGAACTGCAGCTCGGGCGACACGAGGAGGTCATCTCGGAGCTGTTCGAGTTGGTCGACCACTACCCCCTGCGGGAGAGCCTCCACGCCGACCTCATGCTCGCGCTCTACCGTTCGGGCCGCCAGGCCGATGCCCTGGAGGTCTTCCACGGCGTGCGGCGGACCCTCGCCGAGGAACTCGGCATCGACCCAGGGCCCACGCTGCGCACGCTGGCCCAGGCGATCCTGCGACAGGACAGCGCCCTCATCCCCGCCTGACGATTCGTCATGCGTCCTTGTGCTCAGCACCGTACGCACCGCACTCATTTCCTCACGCATGCGGCCACCGTCACCGATGACCCGAGGAGATTCACGATGCGGACGAGGCTGATCGCGGCGCCGGTGAGCTGGTGCCGGAGGCTGGTCTTCGCGAGACCGCGGTAGCGTGATCAGGCAGGCTTCCCCCGTACCGGGAACAGGTCCGCGAACTCCTCATCGCTGAACAGCATCCCCAGCTCGTCCCGGACCCCGGCCCGCCGGACTTCCCTTCGGGAACGCGGCCCGCGCCACCCGCACCGTCTCCGCCGGGACCTCCCACGACCCCTTCGGCTGCATCGACATCACCACCCACCCCAAACGACGACGTCGGTCTCCAAGACCACAACCGGGTCTTGGAGACCGACGTCAGGCCAGCCCGCAGACTGACCAACAGCGTCCCGTCCGGGCGGGGTCCGGCCTGCCGATCGGCACGTCCTCGGAGACGATCTACCGGCGTGGGGTGAAGGTGATCACGTCGCCCGCGCGCTCGCCACCCGTGGGAAGCTGACCGTGGGAGTTGGTGCGGATGTACACCCGATGCAGCCACCGGTCCCTGCCGTCCCAGCGCGGCGTGAAGGGGGTACGCGCGTGCGTGGTACGGAAGTTGTCGATGATCAGCGCGTCGCCGGGGGTGAGGAAGATTCCCTCGGTGACATCGTCGAGCGCCTTGGACAGCTTCGCCACGGCCTCGGCGTCCGGGCCCTCGTCGGGCTTGAGCAGCTCCCGGTCGTAGCCGAGCAGCGGGTCGTCCTGGGGCCCGTACAGCGGCTTCACCTTCGCGATCGCCCCGGGGTCCTCGATTCCGCCGCGGAACGCCACGTCGACTTCGCAGGGCTGCTTGTTGCCGTGGAGCCGGCCGATCGTCTCCCGGTCCAGGAGTCGGATGGCCTTGCGTATCGAACCCACGAGGGTCTGGGCCCTGCGCTCGTGGTCGGCCCTGGAGCACGCCAGTAGCACGTAGTTGGGCTGCAGCGTGTGGTAGGCCATCTCGGTGTGGAACTCCAGCAGGGTCTCGCTGGTCTCCGACGACAGGTGGTGCGCACCCGGCGACGGGTACACGTCGTGGTAGACCGTTCCCGACCGCAGCTCCGCGTATCCCGTGTGCAGACCGAGCCGCCGGCCGAGGATCGCGAGGAACGCCTCCATGTTCAGACGGCCACGCGCGACCGGGGCCGGCGTGCTCGCCGGCGTGGGCGGCAGCTCGTCGTCCGCCTCGACCGGAAGCCCGCGCAGCAGCAGGTATCCGTCCTCGTTGCCGGCCTGGTTGAAGGCGTCGAGCGTGTCGCTGATCTCGTACGGCAGCTCCTGCGCGAGTTTGTGCGCCACGTCCAGGAAGTGGTACAGGTCCTGGCGGGGCACGGCGGGAAGCTTCGACGCGAGCGACAGCAGATGCTCTCGGTGCTCGGTGATATCCAGAATCGCCACCACTACTCCTCCTCTTCCTTCTTCTTCGGCTGATGGGCGCGTGCGTACTGGTAGAGCAACTCCGCGCCGACTTCGGTGGCCAGGACGCTGGTGATCCCGGCGTGGTCGTACAAGGGCGACACTTCCATCACGTCGAATCCGACCGGGTTGAGCTCGCCGACCGTGCGCAGCAGGGCGAGTACCTCCCGGCTGGTGGGGCCGCCCGGGGCCGGGGTACCGGTGCCCGGGGCGAAGGCGGGATCGAAGACGTCGATGTCCACCGAGACGTACACCGGGCGGTCTCCGAGCCGTTCCCGGATCAGGTCCGCCGCGCCTTTCACACCCAGGTCGGCGAACTCGTCCGCGGTGACGATGCGCACACCGTGACCGCGCGCGTAGTCCAGGCTGTCGGGTTTCGGGTTGTGCCCGCGGATGCCGAGCTGGACCATGGCTTCCGCCTGGACGAGCCCCTCCTCGATGCCGTGTCGGAACGGCGTCCCGTGATGGAACTCGCCGCCGATCATGGCGGGGTTGGTGTCCGAGTGGGCGTCGAGGTGCAAAACGGCCACCGGACCGTGCCGGCCGTGGACGGCGCGCAGCGCGGACAGCGTGAGCGAGTGGTCGCCGCCGAGCATGAGGAAGGCGGAGTTGTCCGCGAGCAGAGCCGACAGGTGGTCCTGCGCCGTCTTGATGGCGATGTGCTGGTTGAACGGCGTCAGGTTGATGTCCCCGCCGTCGACCACCTTGATCAGGTCGAAGACTCCGGGTCCGCGGTCGATGCCGACACCGTGGATGAGTCCGGATTCGCAGCGGATCTGTTGGGGGCCGAAGCGCGCACCCGGACGGTAGCTGGTGCCCCCGTCGTAGGGAGCCCCGATGACCACGACGTCCATCCCCTTCGGGGCCGGGTCGTGCGGAAGCCGCATGAACGTGGGGATCTGTGCGTACCGCGGCGAGACATTCGAGTTGATCTGACCGCTCACGGCGCCGTCCTCCGGGTGTGAATGCGGATGCGTGCCGCTGCCTGCCGGGCCTTGTCCAGCGCGGCCTCGGCGGTGTCGGCGTGTGCGTAGACGAAGCCGACGGAGGCCGAGTTGTCCAGCCGGCCGGCGACCAGGTCGCCCGGCTCGTGGTGGAGGCGGACCGACACACCGAGCCGTTCGGCCTCGTCCAGACCGTCGACGTGGGTGAACTCGCCGCTCTCGTCCGGGAAGAGCACGGCCACGGCGGCGCCTCCCACCACACCCTGACCGGGATTGCGGTCGGGTACGTGCTCCACGCCGAGAGCGAGCAGCTTCGCGTCCAGGTGGGGGTTGGTCCCGCACACATCTGTGACCATCGTGGAGATCATGTGGGCCGGCAGCCGGGGGTTCACCTCGACGATGCGGGGCCCCTCCTCGGTGATCATCACCTCGGTGTGGGCCGGGCCCTGCCGGTAGGAGATCGCGCGCAGGGCGCGATCCACGCAGGACCGGATTTCGTCCCAGACGGCGGGTTCGAGAGCGAGCGGGAAGGAGTGGGCTTCCTCCAACATGGTCTGTTTGTGCAGGTATTTGGACGTGGCGCCGAAGAAGTGGGTGACCCCGTCCACGGTCATGGATTCGACACTGACCTCGGTACCCCGCACGTACTCCTCGACGAGCACGTCCCCGGGACGCGGCTGCCCCCGCAGGGACTGCCGGATACCCGACAGCTCTCGCCACGCATCCACCGCCTCCGCGCGGGTCGCGCATTTGCGGACCCCGTAGGAGATGGCCTCGGACGGGGGTTTCGCGATCAGTGGCAGCCCGACGTGGGCGATCGCCTCGTCCAGCTCCTCGACACAGGTCACCAGCCGCCACCGCACATTCGCCGGGTCCCCGTCCAACGCGGCCCGAAGCAGATGTTTGTGGTTCGCCGCGCGCACCGCATCCAGACCCTGGGAGGGCAGCCCGAGGGCCTCGGCCGTGTGGGCGGTCACCTCCGTGTGGTAGTCGGAGAAGGACAGCACCCCGTCCACCAGGGGCTTGCCGTCGTCGTCGGTGAGGACGTCGACGACGGCGCGCCAGTCGTGCGTGTCCACGTGCAGAACGCGGTCGACCCGGCCCAGCGGATGCTCGGCCAACGGCCGCCCGCCGCCGGTGTACCACTCCTCGCCCTGCACCAGCAGCCACACCTCGCAGCCGAAGTCCCGCGCGCGGTGGATGCCGTTGTAGAACGCGTCGTGCAGCATCGACTCGACGACGGCGAGCCGCTTGCCCCGGAACCGCTCGTATCCGTTCATCTCCTGCCCTCGGCCACGATCTTCCCGACGATCTCCTCGACCTCGATGTCGTCCGGGTGCACGCCGCCCACCACGGTCCGGTCGAACAGCTCCTGGACGACCCGCGCCTTGACGGCTGCGACCTCGTCCTCCGCCGCGCCCGCCCGGCGGACCAGCATGGAGAAGGACGCCGTCGTCCCGGAGCCCTCGTGCACGCCGAGCTTGGGCCGGTTCACGGTCTCGGCGGGCAGCAGGTCGGCCATGGCGGCGCGCAGTACCCACTTGTCCCGCCCGTACCGGCGTTTCAGGCCGGCCTCCAGCGATGTCAGCAACTCCAGCACCTCGCGATCCCAGTAGGGATGGGTGGACCAGTGACCGGACACGGTCGACAGCACCGGGCTCATCTCGTTCAGCCCGTCGAAGGTGTCCATGTCGAACACCACCGCGGTGTCCAGATTCGGCAGCCGGTCCTCCCGGTGCATGCCGCCCAGGGGGATGTCGGCCCCGTACCCGGTGAGCACCCTGCGCGGCGGTCCGTCCATGCGGCGGTACAGCGCGGTCAGCGGCAGGAGGTACTCGATGACCTCCGGGTCCAGTGACTCCGCGGCGTGGACGGTGTGCGGAAGCAGGGTCAGCAGATCCCCGGACTCAATGGTGATCTCCCGGTGCTCCGAGCGCAGATGCTCCGCCACCACTCGGGCCTGCGGGAACTCGTTCGAGGTGTCTGTGCCCATCGACAGGGTGTCGATCCCCGACGCGGACGCGCCGTGGGACAGCGCGGCCACGGCAGAGGAGTCGATTCCGCCGGACAGCACCACGAGCGGCCGGCCGGCGTCGGGAAGGCGCCGGATCACGGCCTTCTCCAGCGCCGCCCGCACCCGGTTGACGGCCTCGTCCTCCTCCGTCAGGCACCGGTGCACCGGTGGCACCCAGGTGCGGTGCACCGTCACCGCACCGGTGTCCACGCGGATGTCGAGCACGGCCCCGGCCGGAACCTGGTGGAGCCCGGGAAGCCCCCGGATGCGGCGCGCCCCCGAGATCGGGGCGCCGCGGACCGCTGCATCGGCGTCTGCCAGTGCCTTCACCTCGGTGGCGGCCAGCACATGACCCGGTTCGGGGCGCACGTACAGCGGAACCGACCCCGCGTGGTCGGTGGCCGCCAGTACGCGGGTGCCCGCCACGAGCAGCGCCGCGTACCGGCCGTTGATCACCCGGAACACATGGAGTCCGTACTTCTCGAACAGGCCGGACACCAGCTCGGAGTCCGAGGCGCTCGTGCGCGTGCCCAGGGTGCCGTGGATCTCGTCGCGGTTGTAGATCTCCCCGGCGAACAGCACCAGGGTGTCCCCGTCGGACGCGTGCGCCCCGCAGGAGCCGGCATCGGGATGGACCAGAACGGCGTCGACGTCGACGGGCCGCGTACGCAACCGCTCGGACAGCCGGGTGTGCCGGCCGCGCGTGGCGAAGACTGCCGTGGGGATCCTGCCTCCGCCCGTGTGGGCGGAGGCCAGAAAACCGAAGGCGGCGGGAAGCTCGGTCTGCGTCATGTCAGATCTTCAGCGCTCCGAAACCACCTGCGGTGAACTCGTAGTTCACCGGGACCTCGATCAGGTAGGGGCGGCCCAGCTCGACGCCCTTGCGCAGCGCGGCGAGCAGATCGTCGCGGGTCGTCGCCCTGGTTCCGTCGACGCCGTTGGCTTGGGCGAGCTGCACGAAGTCCACCCCGGTGAACTTGATCGCCGGGTCGTGACTGCGGTGGTGGCCGATGTTCTGGTACAGCTCGATCAGGCCGTTGGTGTCGTTGTTCACCACGACCGTGATGATCGGCAGGCGGAGCCGGGCGATGGTCTCCAGATCGGCGCTGTTGGAGTGGAAACCGCCGTCGCCGGCGATCAGGAACGTCGGCTGGCCGGGGCGGGCCAGCTGGGCGCCGATGGCGGCGGGGATGCCGTAGCCGAAGCTGGAGCAACCGGCCGAGGTGAGGAACCCGTACGGTTGGTCGGCGCGGGCGAAGAGCACGCCGTAGTGCCGGAAGAAGCCGATGTCCGAGACGATCGTTCCCTCGGCGTCCTGGGCGGTCTCGGCCATGACGGTGTTCATGGAGTCGATCACCTGGTGCACGCGCATGCCGTCGTCGTACTGCTTCGGGTCGGACAGCAGCTCGCCGATCCGCTCCCGCACTGCCGTGATCTCGTGCCGGTCCTTCGGCCGGACGTCCGCGGTGTCGGCGTCCAGGTGCTCGACGAACGCGAGTACGTCCGTGACCACGTCCACCGTCGGCCGGTAGATCCGCGGAACGGGGTTGGCGGTCGGGGAGACCCGGACGGTCTGCTTCGCCCGACCCCGCTCCCACATCGAAGGTCGCAGGTCCTCCGCGTAGTCGTAGCCCAGGGTGAGGATGACGTCGGCCGGGCCGAAGAGGGTATCCAGCGCGGGGAACGACAGGATCCCGTCCATGTAGCCGGTGACGGCGCCGTAGTTCAGCTCGTGCCCGTGCGGCAGCACACCCTTGGCGATGTACGTGGTGATCACGGGGATGTTCAGCCGCTCCGCGAGGGCGCGGATCCCGGGGACCGCACCGGCGCGGATCGCGGCGGCACCGACGACGAACACCGGGTTGCGGGCCTCGCGCACGAGGGCGACGGCCCGGTCCGCGGTCTGCTCCCAGCCGGGCTGGATCGCGGTGATCGGCTTGGCGGGGGTGAGGGCGGGACCGTGGTCCATTTCGAGGTCGATGCCCGCCGAGGAGCCCAGCAGGTCCACCGGAAGACTGATGAAGGAGGGGCCCACCGGCTCCGTCATCGCGGCCGTCACGGCCGAGTCGACCAGGTCGGTGATCTCGTGGGGGCGCTGCAGCTCGACGGCGTACTTCGAGATCGGCTCGGCGATCCGGACCAGATCGAGGCACTGGTGCGTGTCGTTCGGGAAGATGTCGTGCGATTCCGACTGGGCCGCCATCGCGATGACGGGGGAGCGGTCGAGGGCGCTGGTCGCCATGCCGGTGGCCAGGTTGGTCATGCCGGGGCCCAGTGTGGCCCAGCACGCCTGCGGCCGGCCGGTGATGCGGGCCAACACGTCGGCGGCGACCCCGGCGGTGAACTCGTGCCGGGTCAGGATGAACTCGATGCCGTCCTGCTCGTCGAACAGGATCGAGGCCGCCTCACGGCCGACGACACCGAACACCTTGTCGACTCCGTGCTCTCGCAGGCGCTTGAGCAGAGCGTGCGCGGTGGTTGGCTGCTCGCTGGGGCCGGTGGATACACGGGACATGGATCGGGTCTCCTGTTTCGCGAGATGACGAGGGATCAGGACACACCCTGCGGCGGTGTTCTCTCGCCGTTCTCTCAGGCGGCTATCAGGGAGCGTGTCGAGAGTGGGCGGAGACCGTCACGACCGAGGATCTGCCCTGTGACCAGTGGAGTTGTGATCAACCAATGGCAGACGCCCGAGGACGCGCGCGAGGCCGGCTGGAACGCGCTCGTCGGCGCGGAGGACTTCTTCCTCGGCCCCGACTGGATGCGTGTCCTCCAGGACTCCGCCGGGGCGTGGATGGGCTACCTCACCGCACATGCCGACGACCGTGTGCTCGCGGCGCTGCCGATGGTGCGGGCCACCCACGAATCCCCGTGGTCGTTGGGCCGCACCGACCTGCTGATCCGGCACTGCGCCGAGGAGGGCATGGACGGGTCCGCGGAGGTCCTGGCCGGGTTCGGTGACGTGGAGCGACTGATGCCGTCGATGATGTGCGGCGGCCGGCACCTCGGCCGGACCCGCCTGCTCCTGCACCCCGACGCCGGCGCGGAGACGGCGCACCGGATCATCGAGCAGGCCGAGCGCACCGCCGCCCGCGACGGATGCCGGTCGATCTGCCTCCCGTACGTGGACGCGTCCGACCGACTCCAGCGCGACGTGCTCCGCGATCGCGGCTACATCTCCCACCTGTCCGGGCAGTTCGCCACCCTCACCCTGCCCGGCGAGGGCTTCACGGACTACGCCCTGGCCTTCCCGGCACGGCGCTCGCGCCGGGTGCGCGCCGAGCGGCGCCACATCAAAGCCTCGGACGTACGGATCACCCTGGCCCCCCTGGACCCCGCCGACATCCCCCGGCTCGGTGCCCTGGAAACCGAACTGTTCGCCAAGTACGGCATGGCCGGCTGGGACCCGCGGCGCTCCGAGGCCGTCCTGCGGGCCGCCGCGCAGCGACTCGGCGACCGGGCGCTCGTGTCCAAGGCCGTGCGGGACGGACGCATCGTGGGCTTCGCGCTGGTCCTCTCCCACGGGGACGCCTGGTTCGTCCACCGCGCCGGCTTCGACTACGAGGCCGTGGGCAAGCTGCCGCTGTACTACGAGCTGGTGTACTACACGCTCGCCGACCACGCCCCGCGACACGGGGTCAAGACGGTCCACTACGGCATCGGTTCCACGGAGGCCAAGGTGTCCCGAGGGTGCGCCCTGTCGGCGCAGTACTTGTACGTGAAGGAACTCGGCTGATGTCCGGCTGGAACGCCGCCGTCGGAGCCGTGGCCAACCCCGCCGGCAGGCCCGGGGGACGGCTGGCCATGGTGGCCTCGGCCGACGTCGACTCCCTCGATCCCGCCCGCACCTACTACGTGTGGTCGTGGCTGCTGCAGCGGACCATGCACCGCACCCTCATGGCCTTCGGCACCGATCCGGTCACCCCCACGGTCGTGCCGGACCTGGCGAGCGGCCCCGGCGAGGTGTCGGACTCCGGCCTGACGTGGACCTATCGGATACGCGACGGCATCAGGTTCGAGACCGGCGAGGCGATCCGCGCCCGGGACATCGCGTACGCCGTGGAACGGATCTTCGCGCAGGACACCCTCCCCGGCGGACCCACCTACCTCGTCGACCTGCTCGACCACGGCGGCTACCGCGGCCCCTACCGCGGGCAGCGCTGCAAGGCCGTCGAGTGCCCGGACGACCACACCCTCCGCTTCCGCCTCAAGCGGCCCTTCGCGGACTTCGACTTCCTGATGGCGCAGCCCAACACGGCGCCCGTCCCCGTCCACCACGACACCCGCGAGGATTACGGGAAGGCACCGGTCTGCTCCGGGCCGTACCGCATCCACCGCTACCGGGTCGGCCACTTCCTCCACCTCGTCCGCAACCCGATGTGGGACCGCGCCACCGATCCCATCCGCCCCGCCCTGCCGGACGACATGACCGTCACCTTCGGAGTGGACGTCAACGACCTGGACACCCGCCTCATCGCCGGGGAGTTCCACATCGACGTCGAGGGCCGCGGTATCCAGCACGCCGCACGCGACGCGATCCTGGCCGATCCCGCCCTGCGGGCCCAGGCCGACAACCCCGCCACCGGCTTCCTTCAGTACATCACCGTGCAGACCTGTGTGCCCCCCTTCGACAACGTCCACGCGAGACGTGCCGTGTTCTACGCCTCCGACAAGGCCGCGCTCCTCGAAGCGCGCGGCGGGGACGGGGTGGGCGGCTCGCTCGCCACCAGCCTGATCCCTCCCACGCTGCCCTCCCACACCGGTCACGACCGCTACCCCTCCGGCGCGGACCGCACGGGCGACCTGGCGGCCGCCCGTGCCGAACTGGTCGCCGCGGGGCTTCCCGACGGCTTCGAGACCGTGATCGCCACGCAGCCGGGGAAGTTCGAGCTCGTCGCCCGGACCCTCGCGACCTCTCTCGCCCGGGTGGGCATCCGGGCCCGCGTCAAGGTCCTGGACACCGCCTCGTACTACCGCTCCGGCCTGGGACACCCCGACACCGTGCGCGCTCTCGGACTCGGCCTGGGCGTCACAGACTGGGGAGCCGACTACCCCACCGAGTACGGCTTCCTCGCCCCCCTGATAGACGGGCGGCAGATCAAGTACGGCGGCGGCAACTTCAACTTCGCCGAACTCGACGACCCTCTCGTCCGGCGCCTCGTCGACGAAGCCCAGGCCCCGACCGACCCCGCCGACCGGCACCGGCTCTGGCAGCGCATCGAGGAGACGATCATGGAGCGCGCCGTCATGCTCCCGATGGCTCACGACCGCACGCTGCACTACCGGCACCCCGACGTCACCGGTGTATACGTACACCCCGCCTTCGGGCTGTACGACATCCAGGCGATGGGACTGGCCCGGTGACGGCCTTCTTCACCGCGGTCGACCCCGCCGACCGGCGTGTGGTCCGGGACGTGTACGACCTTCGCCTGGCCGCGCACGCCACCGACATCCCCCATCTCCCCAAGCCCTGCCTCGCCGACCTCGAAGGCTCCCTCGCCGTCGCGCCCCCGGCCACCGGGGTCGAGGAATGGGCGGCCTATGACGCGGACCGGCGCTGCGTGGCGTCCGTGCGCCTGGAGTTCCCCCTGGAGGAGAACACCGACGTCGTCACCGCGGGCGTCCTCCTCGTCCACCCCGCCTTCCGCCGGCGCGGCGTGGGGGGACGGATCGCGGAGTTCGTCCGGGGCCGCGCCGCGGCCCGCGGCCGCTCGCGTGTCCTGCTGGTCGCGGACACCGGACCGGGCGACCCGGCGGCGACCCCCGGGCACCGGTTCGCGGCCAGCCTGGGCGCCCGCTCCGCCGCGGCCTTCCACCACCTCCGGCTCCATATCGACGCCGCGCCCCGCCCCGAGCCGGTCCACGAACCGCTGCGCCTGCGCTTCTGGGGATCGACGGTCCCCGAAGGCCTGGTGGCGGAGGCCGCACGCCTGGAGGCCACCCTGTCCGCCGAGGCCCCCACCGGGCGGATCGGCTGGGACCCTCAGCCGAGCGCGGTCTCCCGGATCCGCGACTTCGAGCGCATGCGCATCGCCCGCGGCCGGCGCGCGTACCAGTGCGGCATCGTCGACGGCCGTACGGGACGGATCGTGGCCTGGACCGCGCTGTCGATGACCCGGGCCAACCCGGACAACGCGCTCCAGGCCGTCACCGTGGTCGACCCCGCCTACCGGGGGCGGGGACTCGGACGCCTGGTCAAGGCACACAACCTGGCCGTATGCCGGGCAGGCGAGCCACTGCTCGCCCATGTGGACACCTGGAACGCGTCGGAGAACACGCACATGCTCCGTATCAACGCCGACTTCGGGTTCACCCACGCCGGCACGCGGTGGATGTGGGAGCTGGGCGGCCGCAGATCGTCGGGCGCGGACGAGGGACGACAGACCGCGCCCCCGGATACCCGGCCCCACCGCGACGAGCAGTCGTGTGCCCGTCGTCGCTGAACGCGCGAGCCTTCCACACCACCCGCTCGACGAGAGAGGCGCTGGCAACACCCGTGGCATTCAATGTGGTAGCACGCGGCATCGTGAACCCGTCCGACTACAGGGGCGGGACGCTCAGGTACGTCCGCACCGACGACTTCGACTCGCTCGACCCCGCCGACACGTACTACGCGTACACCTGGAACTTCATCCGGCTCATCGGGCGCCCGCTTGTCGGCTACACGACCGACGGGGAGGGCAACCCGCGCCTCGTACCGGACTTGGCGGAGGCACTCGGCCAGGCATCCGACGACACCCGCACCTGGACCTACCGGCTGCGCGAGGGGATCCGGTTCGAGGACGGCACCCCTGTCACGTCCCGGGACGTGAAGTACGCGGTGCTGCGCGCCACCTACCCCGAGCAGGTCTACGGCGGGCCGGCCACTCGAGGGGGGCCTGCGTACTTCCGCCAGTACCTCACGGGTCCGGACGGGATCGAGACCACGGACGACCGCACCCTCGTCTTCCGACTGCGCGAGGCCTTCGCGGCCTTCGACTACCTCGCCGCGCTGCCCACCACCATCGCGGTGCCGCGCGAGCGCGACACCTTCCCCGAGTACCGCCGGCGCCCGGTGTCCTCGGGCCCGTACCGCATCGACACGTACACACCGGGTGCGGAGCTCACGCTCGACCGCAACCCGCACTGGGAGTCCGCGACCGATCCCGTACGGACGGCCCTGCCGGACCGGATCACGGTCCGGCTCGGGGTGAGCGGACCGGAGGTCGACCGCATCCTGCTCGACGGGGAGGCGGACATCGACCTCGCCGGCGTCGGGGTGCAGCCCGAGACGCAGGCGCGGATCCTCGCCGATCCGACGCTGAGGCGGCACGTGGACAATCCGCGCACGGGCTTCGTTTGGCTCTACTGCGTCAACCGGAACATCGGCCCGTTGACGAGCGTGTACGCCCGGCGTGCCGTGCAGTACGCCACCGACAAGGCGGCGATGCTCGCCGCCTACGGCGGCGATGCGGCCGGCGAGATCGCCACCACCCTGCTGCCCGCGTCCGTGGTGGGACACTACCCCTTCGACCGGTATCCGGTCGGTCCCGAGGGCACGGGGGACCTGGAGGCGGCCCGACGCGAACTGGCACGGGCCGGGCACCCGGACGGCTTCACCACGAGAATCGCCGCCCGAGAGGATCGCACCAAGGAGTGGAACGCCGCGCTGGCCCTGTCGAAGGGGCTGGCGCGCGTCGGCATCCGGGCCGAGGTGGTTCCGTTCGCCTCTGGTGACTACTTCACCAAGACGGTCGGCGTTCCGGACTACGTACGGGAGCACGGGATCGGGATCGTGATGTTCGGCTGGGCGGCCGACTTCCCGGACGGCTACGGCTTCCTCCAGCAGATCGCCGACTCGCGGGCGATCAAGGAGACGGGGAACCAGAACCTCGGAGAGCTGGCCTCGCCGCGGATCGACGCGCTGCTCGACACCGGGGCGGCGACGCGCGACGGGAAGGAACGCGCCCGGATCTGGGCCGTCGTGGACCGCGCCGCCATGGACGAGGCGGTCATGTGCCCCTACATGTACGTCAAGTCGGTCGTGTTCAGGGGGAAGAGGGCCGCGAACGTCACGATGTCCCCGGCCTACGGGATGTACGACTACGCGGTGCTGTCGGTCGTGGACGAGGACCCGGACGTCGTGGACGAGAACCCGAACGGCTGACGCGGTGTGCCGCGTTCGGGGAGCATGACGCACGCGTTGTCTGATACCAAGGACGTGGGCCGGTGGGTCGTGGATCCCCCGGCCCATTGCTCGACCATGAACGCATATCTATTCCGAAAGGCGGATCTCCATGCATGGTTTGCCCCGTGGGTTCACCGTCCACACCGCTCCCGTCGGCATCGAGGACGATGGGCGCGACGACCTGTGCATCATCGCCTCACAGGTCCCGGCTCACACCGCGGCGGTCTTCACCCGGTCCAGGTTCGCCGGTCCGTCCGTCACCCTCTCGTGTGCCGCGGCGGTCGACGGCAGCGCGCGCGGCGTGGTCGTCGTCGCCCGCAACGCCAATGTCGCCACGGGCGCACAGGGGGCGCAGAACGCCGCCGCCGTGCGGGACTCCGCCGCACGCGCCCTCGGCATCGACCCCGACGAGTTGCTGATCGCCTCCACCGGGGTCATCGGGCGCCAGTACCCCATGGAGCGGATCGCCGGCCACCTGGACAGTCTCGCGTGGCCGCCGCCGGGGGAGCCGCGGGACATGGGGTCGGCCGCGCGAGCGATCATGACCACGGACACCCGCCCGAAGTGCCTGACCGTACGGATCGGCGACGCGACCCTGACCGGCATCGCCAAGGGCGTCGGCATGCTGGAGCCCGACATGGCGACCCTGCTGACGTTCTTCGTCACCGACGCCGAGCTCGACAGGGAGACGCTGACGACGGTCTTCAAGCGGGTCATGGACGTCACGTTCAACGCCGTGTCCATCGACACCGACACCTCCACGTCCGACTCCGCCGCCCTCTTCGCCAACGGCCTCGCCGGACCGGTCGATCCCGAGGGCTTCGAGCAGGCCCTGCACACGGTCGCGCTGGGGCTGGTGAAGATGATCGCGTCCGACGGCGAAGGGGCCTCCACGCTGATCCAGGTCGAGGTCGAAGGCGCCCGTGACACGGCGCAGGCGAAGCGCGTCGGAAAGGCTGTGGTCAACTCCCCGCTGGTCAAGACGGCCGTCCACGGAGCCGACCCGAACTGGGGTCGGGTCGTGATGGCCATCGGGAAGTGCCAGGAGGACGTGGACATCGTCCCGGAGAACGTCGCCGTGCGGTTCGGTGACATCGGCGTCTACCCGCCCGGGGCCGACGAGGACGAGCGCCGCGAGTCCGTGGCCGCCTACCTGAAGGGCAACGACGAGGTCGTGATCGGCATCGATCTCGGCATCGGGGAAGACCGCTTCACCGTGTACGGCTGCGACCTGACCGAGGGGTACGTGCGTCTGAACTCGCAGTACACGACCTGACCCGACGCGAACCGGCGGAGCGGTTGAGCATGTCGGCGAGTTCGGCGGTGTCCCGCGTGGCAGGCCCGCGAAGCGCCTCCACCACTACCTGATGGGGCGTCAGAAAAGTCAGCAATTGGTCAGCATCAGTCCTGAAAAGCCTAGGGAAAGCTGACCGAACATGCGACTCGTTGTAGGGTAAGGAAACCGCACTTGACCTGCAAAAACGCAGGCAGGGAGCCTAGATCCAGGAGTGCCTCGATGATGCGTACCATGTTCAAGTCCAAGATCCACCGGGCCACGGTCACCCAGGCCGACCTCCACTACGTCGGGTCGGTCACGGTTGACGCGGGCCTGATGGACGCGGCCGACCTGCTGCCCGGCGAGCTGGTCCACATCGTCGACATCGACAACGGCGCCCGCCTGGAGACGTACGTCATCGAGGGTGAGCGCGGCTCGGGCGTCATCGGCATCAACGGCGCGGCAGCCCATCTCGTCCACCCCGGCGACCTGGTCATCCTGATCAGCTACGCCCAGGTCGAGGACGCCGAGGCGCGCACCCTCGTGCCCCGGGTCGTCCATGTGGACGCCGGCAACCGGATCGTCGCGCTGGGCGCCGACGCCTCCGCCCCGGCCCCCGGCACGGACACCGAACGCAGTCCGCACGCCCGCGCCCTGGTGCCCGGCCACTGACCCGGGGTGCCAACCGGGCCTAGGGTGGACGGCGTTGGCGGCCGTAGGCCCGGTGTGCCGGACGAGCTTGTAGGAGTGGGGATGGCCCAGGACCAAGAAGTCGTGATCAGTCCGGCGGGCTGGGTGGCCCGGCAGGCGCGTACGTACGAGGAGTCCGGCGGCACCAAGGGCACCACCATGCAGGGCGCGCCGTGTCTGCTGCTCGACTACCGGGGCCGTCGCACCGGGCAGTGGCGGCGCACCGTGCTCATCTACGGCCGGGACGGCGACGACTATCTGATCGTCGCGTCCAACGGCGGCTCGGCCAGGCACCCGCTGTGGTATCTCAACCTGGAGGCGGAGCCGGACGTCCGGCTCATGGTCGGCCCCGAGCGCTTCTCCGCCCGCGCCGAGACGCTCGGCCCCGAGGAGAAGGCCCGGGTCTGGCCGTACCTGGTGGAGCTGTTCGCCCCGTACGAGGGCTATCAGAAGAAGACCGCGCGGGACATCCCCGTGGTCCGCCTCAGCCGCACCAAGGACTGAACGAAACGACTGAAGGAACGACTGAACTCCAACGGCGGATGGCACGAGTGGACCCGGCGGGCGCGGGCAGCCGCAGGGGGTGAGAGTGGGCGACAAGGCCCACGCCCCGACCACTGGAAGCCCGACCGCTGGAAGGCCGTCATGACCCAGCCGCCCCCCGACCCCGTACCTCCCGCGCCCACACCGCCGCCCGGACCGGGCGGACCCGACCCCGGGCCGCTGCCCGGGCCGGTTCCACCGTCCCCGGGCCCGCCGGCACCCGGCCCGCCGCCGTACCCGGAACCCGATCCGGTGCCCCGCCCGCCCGGGCCCGACCCCGTACCGGAGCCGAGCCCGCAGCCGGGACCGCTGACCTGACAGCGGCCCGGACCGCTGCGATCAGCTGGACTCGACCTCGGACCGGTCGCCACCCCAGAGGGTGTGGAACGAACCCTCCCGGTCTGTGCGCCGGTACGTGTGCGCGCCGAAGAAGTCGCGCTGCCCCTGGGTGAGGGCCGCGGGCAGCCGCTCGGCGCGCAGCGCGTCGTAGTACGCGAGCGCCGCCGAGAAGCCGGGCGTCGGCACACCCTGCTGCGCGGCGGCCACGACCACCGCGCGCCAGTCGTCCTGCGCGGCGCCGATCTCGTCGGCGAATGTCTTGTCGGACAGAAGGCTCGGCAGGGCCGGCTGCGCGTCGTACGCGGCCTTGATCCGGTCCAGGAACGCCGCCCGGATGATGCAGCCGCCCCGCCAGATCGCGGCCACCGCGCCCAGGTCGACGCCCCAGTCGTACGCCTCGCTGCCCGCCCGGACCTGGTGGAAGCCCTGCGTGTACGACACGATCTTCGACGCGTACAGCGCCTGCTCGACCTGGTCGGCGAACTTCGCCGCGGCCGCGTCGTCGAGCGCGGTTTCCGTGGGTCCGGGGAGCCCGCGCGAGGCCTCGCGCAGCTCGGAGTGCCCGGACACCGAGCGGGCGAACACGGCCTCGGCGATGCCCGAGACGGGCACGCCGAGGTCGAGCGCGATCTGCACGGTCCACCGGCCGGTGCCCTTCTGCTCGGCCTGGTCCGCGACGATGTCGACGAAGGGCTTTCCGGTGGCGGCGTCGGTGTGCGCCAGCACCTCCGCGGTGATCTCGATCAGATACGAGTCGAGCCGGCCGGTGTTCCAGGTCCGGAACGTCTCGGCGATCTCGGCGGGGCTGTAGCCGGCGACGGCCCGCAGCAGGTGGTAGGCCTCGGCGATGAGCTGCATGTCCGCGTACTCGATGCCGTTGTGCACCATCTTCACGAAGTGACCGGCGCCGTCCGGGCCGATGTGCGTGGTGCAGGGGCTGCCGTCCGCCGCCTTCGCGGCGATCTTCTCCAGCAGCGGGCCGAGCGACTCGTATGACTCCTCCGAGCCGCCGGGCATGATGCTCGGTCCGTGCAGCGCGCCCTCCTCGCCGCCCGAGACGCCGACGCCCACGAAGTGGATGCCCTGCTCGCGCAGTTCCTTCTCGCGCCGCCGGGTGTCGGCGAAGTGGGCGTTGCCGCCGTCGATGATGACGTCGCCCGGCTCCAGGAGCGGGGCGAACTCCTGGATGACGGCGTCCGTGGGCTCGCCCGCCTTGACCATGATCACCAGACGTCGGGGGCGCTCCAGCGCGGCGACGAACTCCTGGGCCGTCTCGGCCGCGACGAACGTACCCTCGTCGCCGAACTCCTCGACCAGCGCCCTGGTCTTCGCGGACGTGCGGTTGTGCACGGCGACCGTGAAGCCGTTGCGTGCGAAGTTGCGGGCGAGATTGCGGCCCATCACCGCGAGCCCCGTGACACCGATCTGGGCTGTGTTGCTCATGCCGTGCTCCTGCGGTCCGTCGGAGTGCGTACGCGCGCGACGCTACCCCTCCGGCCCTTGCGGCGGGCTGTTGCCGCGACCACTGGTGATCAACTGGCCATACTTGGCGGGCGTTTGGTGGCCGAAGACCGTCTTGTCATGGCCTGTTCGCAGCGTCTAGTTTTGCGGCTCCTGATGTCTTGGAGGGGGCTCCCCATGGCCGTACGCGGTCGGCACCGCCGGTATCAGCCGAGCAGCATCAACCGGGCTTCGCTCTCGGTCACGGCGGGGGGCGCCGGTATGGTGCTGCCGCTCGTCGGCGCGGGCACGGCCGACGCGGCCTCGGTGGACGTGTGGAACAAGGTGGCGGCCTGCGAGTCCACCAACAACTGGAAGATCAATACGGGCAACGGCTACTACGGCGGCCTCCAGTTCAGCCAGAACACCTGGCAGGAGTACGGCGGTACGGCCTACGCGCCACGGGCCGATCTGGCCACCAGGGACCAGCAGATCGCGATCGCCGAGAAGGTGCTCAAGGGGCAGGGCCCGCAGGCCTGGCCGACGTGCTCCGTACGGGCGGGTCTCACCCGGGGCGGCGACGCCCCCGACATCGCACCCGAGCCGGGCCCGAGGACGCAGCACGCCCAGCAGTCGAAGCAGCCGGACACCTATACGGTCGAGGGCGGCGACACCCTCTCGGGCATCGCCGGCGAGCAGCGCGTCGGGGGTGGCTGGCGGCAGCTGTACGACGCCAACCGCAAGGTCATCGGCAGCGACCCGCACCTGATCTACCCGGGCCAGCGGCTCATCCTGCGCGTCCTGGACAAGCCGGTCACCGAGCCCGCGCAGACGCGGCCGGCACGGGTCAGGCAGCCCGCCGAGTCCCCGCCCAAGCAGACGCAGAAGCAGACGCAGACGCAGAAGAAGACCGCCCCGGCGTCCTCATCGAAGAAGACCGTGCAGGCGGCCGGCTTCTCCGCCCCCGTCGAGGCAGGGCCCAGCACCCCGTACCGCGCGGCCGGCGCATCCTGGTCCAGCGGCTACCACACCGGCGTCGACTTCCCCGTCCCCACCGGTACCTCGGTCAGGGCGGTCGCCCCGGGCGAGGTCGTCTCGGCCGGATGGGCCGGAGCGTACGGCTATCAGGTCGTCATCCGGCACGGAGACGGGAAGTACAGCCAGTACGCCCACCTCTCCGCGCTCACCGTGCGGGACGGTCAGAACGTCGGCGGAGGCCAGCGGATAGGCCGGTCCGGATCCACGGGCAACAGCACCGGACCGCATCTGCACTTCGAGGTCCGTACGGGTGCCGGCTACGGATCGGACATCGACCCCGTGGCCTACCTGCGCGCCCACGGCGTCACGGTCTGAGCCGTCCACGGAAGACCGCTGCGCCGCCAGCCGCTCCGTCGTAAGGAGGATCAGGCCGCCCGCCGCGATCATGCCGCAGACGAGCGCCAGCACCGTGCCGGTCAGGCCGTACCGGAACGTCTCACCGAATTGCGTGATGCCCACCGATGCCGCGATCACCGGGTTGACGACGGTGACGGTGGCCAGCGGCGCGGCGAGGCCCGCGCCCCGGTAGGAAACCTGCGACAGCAGCAGCCCCCCGGCCGCCAGCATCGCGATCACCAGCATGTTCGGCAGCTGCGCCAGCGGGGCGCCCGCCGTCCAGTCCATGGCGACGGTCTTGGTGAACACCGAGGCGATACCGAAGGCGACACCCGCCGCGCCGGCCAGGATCATGCTGCGCACGACCGGTCGGTGCATCCGCTGGGCGGCCAGGAAGAGGACGCCCACCGCGCCGGCCGTCACCACCGCGAGGGCCAGCCGCTCCGCGCCGGCCAGCGTCTGGGCGTCGGCGTCACCGGTCAGCGACAGCAGACCGGCCAGCCCGGCCGTGGCCATGATCGCGCCTCGCCAGGCCGTCCTCCCCGCCTTGCGGCGTACGAACAGGGCGGCCATGGGAAGGGCGAAGACGATGGTGAGAGCGCCCAGCGGCTGGACCAGACTGAGCGGCCCGTACGCGAGAGCCGCCACGTGCAGCAGTGCACCGACGCCGTTGAGCGCGACCGCCACCCACCAGCCGCCGCTGCGCAGAGGCGCATAGGGGGCGCGGGTCGCGGCGGCGGCCACGCGCTCCTGGAGGATCGCCCCGGCCGCGTAGGCGACTGCGGAGACGAGTGAGAGCAGCACCGACAGTGCGAGGGCACTCACGGTGTCCTCCGCTGCGGTGATCGGTCGGCGTCCATGGCCCCAACGATGCCTCCGGGAGGGGGTCGGCGTCGTCGTCCTTGAGCACGCAATCGGGCGTACTACCTCCGCAGTACAAGACTACGGCGGAAGTCGTCCTCCCGAAGGTCGCCCCAGGTGAGAGGCGTCAGGGCAGGCGGCGGAGAAACCGCCACGGCTACGGTGGCCCGGTACGGGGGTGACGAGGGGAGCGGGAGCATGGACCTGGCGGAGTCCGGTTCGGTCGGAGGGTTCTTCGCGCTGCGGACCGGCCGGCCCGACGACGGAGCTTACGTCCCGGTCGCCGAGGTGTATGCGGCGGAGCCAGGGCCGTTGGCTGTCCGGATCGACCGGGTTGCCGAACGGCTCCGGGCGCCCGAGCGGCGGGTCGCCGCGTCCATCGCCCACCTCGGGCTCGCGGCCCGGCTCTGGTCCGTCGCGCTGGGCCCGGCCGCGCTGTACGGCGAGATCCCCGACCTCGACCCGGCGGGCCTCCTGTGGGACCCGCGCCGGACCTCCCCGGACGATCTGGTGCTGGCGGCGCCGCGCCCGCTGCCGGCCACCGCGGAGTCGCTCCGCCAGGCGGTGCAGTACGGCCATCTCGTACCGCTCGCGGCGGCGCTCCGGCGCGAGTGCCGGATCTCGCAGCGACTGCTGTGGGGCAACGCCGGCTCGGCGCTGGCAGGCGCCGCCCGGGAACTGCTGGTATGGGCCGAGCAGCAGGGCCGGCCGGAGGTGGCGGAGCGGGCGGGGGCGCTGGCGCGGGAACTGTTCGCCCATCCCGACCTGCGGTCCACCGGCGTCCTGGGCCCGGGCTCCTTCCGGCGCCGCAGCTGCTGCCTCTACTACCGGTGCCCGGGCGGCGGCCTGTGCGGGGACTGCGCCTTCGACCGCCCGCCCGGGCGGCCTTGAGTTCACCGGTTTGGCGCAGGGCCCCAGGGCTGCCGTAAAGTTCCGCTTTTGGGACTTCACCCAGCACGAGTGCACGAGTGATTGAGGAACGGCAACGGCCATGACGGTGACAGAAGAGATCCAGGCGTACGGGCCGGGAATCGACCCGGAGCGCCTGGCCGTCTGCCTGAGCGTGCTCGACGAGCTCGACAAGCTGGACGTCGACCACCCCGACGCGATCGCCGTACGGCGCGCCACGGCCGGTATCTACCGCACCGTGAAGCAGCGCCGCCGCCAGGAGCGCCGGGCCGCCAAGACCGCCCACGACCGCGCCGTCACCCACGCGACCGCCACCGGTTCCGCCGAGCGGATCGACGACGAGACGGAGGGCCTCCTGCCGTCCTCCTCGGTGTCCGGCGAGATCGCGGGCATACTCCAGCGCCCCCGGTCCTGCTACATCTGCAAGACCCGGTACGTCGAGGTCGACGCCTTCTACCACCAGCTGTGCCAGAAGTGCGCCGCCGAGAACCGGGCCCGCCGCGACGCGCGCACGGACCTCACCGGACGGCGCGCACTGCTCACCGGCGGCCGGGCGAAGATCGGCATGTACATCGCGTTGCGGCTGCTGCGCGACGGGGCGCACACCACGATCACCACCCGCTTCCCCAAGGACGCGGTCCGCCGCTTCAAGGCGATGCCGGACAGCGCCGACTGGATCCACCGGCTGAAGATCGTCGGCATCGATCTGCGCGACCCGGCGCAGGTCGTCGCGCTCGCCGACTCGGTGGCCGCCGAGGGTCCGCTCGACATCCTGATCAACAACGCGGCGCAGACAGTGCGCCGCTCCCCGCAGGCGTACAGCGAGCTGATCGCCGCCGAGTCGGCGCCGCTGCCCGCCGGCGAGCTGCCCTCGGCCGAGGTGATCGGCGCATTCGGCAGCGGCGCCCAGGCCGTACTGCCGTCCGGGGCGCAGAACGTGCTGAGCGCACAGGACGTCACGGATCTGGCGCTGGTCACCGGTTCCGCCTCGCTCGCGCGGATCGAGGCCGGTACGGCGATCGACGCCGGCGGGCTGGTCCCCGACCTGCACGACACCAACAGCTGGGTCCAGACCGTCTCCGAGGTCGACCCCGTCGAGCTGCTCGAAGTGCAGCTGTGCAACTCCACCGCGCCGTTCATCCTGATCAGCAGGCTCCGCCCGGCGATGGCCGCGGCCGCCGCCCGGCACAAGTACGTCGTCAACGTCTCGGCGATGGAAGGTGTGTTCGGCCGCGGCTACAAGGGAGCCGGCCACCCGCACACCAATATGGCGAAGGCCGCGCTGAACATGCTGACCCGCACCAGCGCCCAGGAGATGTTCGAGTCGGACGGCATCCTGATGACCGCCGTGGACACCGGCTGGATCACCGACGAGCGCCCGCACCCCGACAAGATGCGGCTGGCCGAGGAGGGCTTCCACGCCCCGCTCGACCTGGTCGACGGCGCTGCCCGCGTGTACGACCCGATCGTGCGCGGTGAGGACGGAGAGACGCTTTTCGGCTGTTTCCTGAAGGACTACGCCCCCGCGGCCTGGTAACTCACCAGCTCCAGCACCGGACGCCAGTCCTCCATGACCCCCGCGTCCAGGCCCACGACCCTCGCCGCGTCGTCGGCCTGGCGCAGCGTCAGCGCCGATTCCGCGTCCGGGCCGTCCATGAAGACCGCCGCCTCCGCCGCGGGTACGTGCAGTTCGACGAGGCGGGCCACCCGTGCGCCCAGAAGCGGACGCACGGCGGACGCGGCATGACGCGCGTGCCCCGCGTCGTCGCCGGGGTGCAGCAGATGCCCCAGCACATGGACGAGTCCCGCCACCTGGAGTTCCTTGTCGGCGGGGTGCGAACGGCGCAGCGAGTGCGCCGTCTGCAGGGCGTGGTCGTGCAGGTCCACGGGGCCGCCGCCGCGGTCGGCTGTGTCCCGGGCGCCCCGGCAGGCGTGCAGCAAGGACATCAGTTCCTCGACACTGCGTATCTGGGCACTGCGTACTTCCACGCGGACTCCTCCCCGGACCTGCCGCCGACACTCCGAGCAGATCACGGTTGGATGAACACCCGGCTGAACGGAGAGCGTCGAGGAGCGGACAGTCCGGATTCGAGCCCCCATCGAGCGGCAACCCGCTCAAATGGGTACTCTGATGGGCACGGACAGCCCCACAAGGCCGAATCCGACGGAGCACAACGGCGCCACCGCGACCGCGAACAGGCATTTCCCCCTGCCCAACAGGCGGCCGCGCGGTCGGCTTCAGGCCGCAGCGGGAACGTCCGAAGGGTTACGCGACACAGAGGAGTGCGCGGTGACACCAGAGATGACGAAGGATGAGAAGGACCCCGACGAGGGCGGTGAACGGGCCGGCCGGCCCGCAGAACTCGGCAGCCTCGAAGTGTGGGCCCGGTCGGCACCCATCCGGCTCGCGGGTTACGAGGACGACCTCGCGGAGCCGCACATCCTGCCCGGGATCGACTGAGATTCCACGAGCAGTTCCACCAGCTCCACGGGCGTGAACCGGCACCCCTGCGGCTCCGGCGGGCCGCAGGGGTTCACCGTACGGTCACCCGTTCGGAGCGGCGAGACCTGCGACGACCGATTCCGCTCTGAGCATGCAGGGGTTCCCCGAGCACCGGGTGGCGGGCAGGCTGACTGCCATGAAGCTGCTGATGCTGGGTGGAACCGAGTTCGTCGGACGTGCCGTCACCGAGGAGGCACTCGCCCGCGGTTGGGCGGTGACCGTGTTCCACCGCGGTCACCACGAGCCGCCGCCGGGCGTCTGCGTACTTCACGGCGACCGTGCAACCGCCGACGGCCTGGCGGCCCTCGCCACAGGGGAGTGGGACGCAGTCCTCGACACCTGGTCAGGCGCCCCGTCTGCGGTAAGGGACGCCGCCCGGCTGCTGGCCGGCCGGGCCGGGCAGTACATCTATGTGTCCAGCAGGTCCGTCTACGGCTACCCCACCCCGGCCGGCCTCGGCGAGGACGCCCCGTTGGTGGACGGTTCGCCCGACGCCGGCGAGGTCGGGTACGCGGAGTCCAAGCGCGGCGGGGAACTGGCCGCTGCCGCGTCCTTCGGAGACCGGGCGCTACTGGTCCGGGCGGGCCTGATCCTCGGCCCCGGCGAGAACATCGGCCGGCTGCCGTGGTGGCTCGGGCGGACAGCGCGCGGCGGGCCGGTCCTGGCGCCCGGCCCCCGGGACCTGGGTGTGCAGTACATCGACGTCCGCGACCTGGCCCGGTGGACCCTGGACGCGGCCGAGCGCGGGCTCGGCGGTCCGTACAACCTGGTCAGCCCGCCGGGGCACACCACCATGGGCGAGCTGCTCGACGCGTGTGTCCGGGTCACCGGATCCGGCGCCGAACTGCGCTGGACCGACCCCGAAGTGATTCTGGCGGCCGGCATCGAGCCCTGGATGGACCTGCCCGTCTGGCTGCCGCCGGGCGAGGCGCACGACACCATGCACGGCGGCGATGTGACCAAGGCGCTGGCGGCCGGGCTGCGCTGCCGCCCGGCCGCCGATACCGTTGCTGACACCTGGACCTGGCTCCAGGGCCTGGGCGGCGTGGCACCTCAGCGCCCGGACCGCCCGCGGGTCGGACTCGACCCGGAGACGGAGGCCAAGGTTCTGGGCGGCTGACCCCGGCTGACCTCAGCGGCCCGGGCGCGCCGGTCAGCCGACCGGCGCGGTCCGCGTCCAGGGCCGCAACGTCTCGAGCAGGCCCGCGACTTCGAGCAGCCGCTCCTCACCGCCGGGCAGCGCGACCAGCTGTACGGAGCAGGGGGCGCCGCCCGGCAGCGTGCCGAACGGCAGCGCGAGCGCCGGCCACCCGGTCAGGTTCCACGGCGGAGTCAACGGCGAGTAACGGGTGTTGACCAGCAGATTGGGCAGCCAGCCGCGTTCGTGCCAGGGCGCCGCCGCGGGCCCCCGGCGGGCCAGCGCCGGGGTGAGCAGTACGTCGTACCGCTCGAAGAACGGCGTCAGCCGTTGCCGCAGCCGCGCCCGGTGGTCGGTGCGCATCAGCGGCGTACGGGCGGCGAGCCGGCCGGCGGCGGCATGGCGGCGCGTGCGGCGGGTGAGCAACTGCGGATCGAGGCCCTCGGCGTCCTGCGCGGTGCCCGCGGTCCAGCGGGCGAGGACGGCCGGGCCGAGGCTGAGCGGATACGGCGGGTCGGTGCGCCGGACCGTCTGCCCGGCACCGGCGAGCAGCCGGGCGGCCTCGCGTACCGCCTGGGCGTAGGGGCGGCTGATGGTCACGCCCGGCAGCGGGCTGCGGGTGGAGGCGGCGATCCGCAGGGCGGGCTCCGGGGCCGGCCGCGTCGCCTCGCCCGCGGCTACGTCCCCGCCCGCGAGGACGGCCAGCATCAGCCGCGCGTCCTCGACGGTGGTGGTCAGCGGACCGTTCTCCGCCATCGAGAACCAGTCACCGTTGCCGATCCCGGCCGGCACCCTGCCGAGCCCCGGCTTGAGACCGATCAGCCCGCAGTTGGCGGCCGGTATGCGCAGCGACCCCATCCCGTCGTTGCCCAGCGCGATGGGCACCATCCCGGCTGCGACGGCGGCGGCGCTGCCGCCCGAGGAGCCGCCGGCCGTGCGCGAGAGGTCCCACGGGTTGCGTGCGGTGCCGTGCACACCGTCCGTCGTGCCGAAGACGCACAGCTCCGGCACGTTCGTCAGCCCGACGACGACCGCCCCGGCCGCCCGCAACCGGGCGACGGTGACATGGTCCTCGGCCGCCGGCGCGGTAGAACTCGCCGCCGAGCCGTTACGGGTCGCCTCCCCGCGTACCGGCAGATTGTCCTTGACCGCGACGGGCACGCCCGCCAGCGGGAGTCGGTCCAGGTCGGTGCGGGCGGCGAGTTCGCCGGCCTCGGCGAGTGCGGCCTGCGCGCGTACGGTACGGAAGGCGCCTATCCGCCCGTCCAACTCCTGGATACGCGCCAGGTACTGGGCGGCGACTTCACGCGGGGTGACCCGCTTCTCCCGTACGGCGGCGGCTATGTCGGCAGCGGTGCGGCCTGTCCACGTCGTGGTCACGGCCGCACTATACGGGCGGGCGGCAGGAATTCCCGTACGAGTGTCCGATGCCACCACGCCCCGGTGGCGCGCAGCTCCTGCCACGTCGTGAAGCGGTACCGGTAGACGCGGGCGCGGACGTACGTGGGCGGGGCGTCGGGGAAGGGGTTGTGCCGCAGCAGGCGCAGCGTGTCCCGGTCGTTCTCCAGCAGCCGCTCGACGAACGGGCCGAACCAGGACTCGGCGTAGGCGGGGGAGAGCGCCGCGAACCACATCATCCAGTCGAGGCGCAGATGGTACGGGGCGTACTGGCGCGGCAGCCGGCGCGGATCTCCGGGTTTGCCCTTGAAGCCGTACTCCCGCCACACCGTGCCCACGTGGAGAACCGGCTCGTCCGTGCCCTCGACCACCACCTCCTGCCGGATGCGGCTGATGCTGCCGAACGCGCCGTAGGCGTTGACCAGATGGAGGGAGTCGAACGAGCGGTTCATCACCTGACGGCGGGAGACCAGATTGCGGGCCGGCCGGTAACTGAGCACGAGCACCAGGGCGGTGACGGCGATCACCACCACGTCGTACCAGAGCGGCGCAGCGGTGAGAGGCGGCGGCTCGGCGATCAGCGAACCGTCGAACGCGGACACGGCGAGCACGATGGTCAGCCAGTTGAGCCAGGAGAAGTTCCCCGAGAGCACCAGCCACAGCTGGGTCGCGACGACGGCGCAAGCCGCCACCGAGGCAACCGGCTGGGGGGTGAAGAGCAGCACGGGGACGACCAGTTGGGTGACGTGGTTCGCCGCCACCTCGACCCGGTGGGCCGGGCTCGGCAGATGGTGGAAGAACCAGCTGAGCGGGCCGGGCATCGGCTGCGTCTCGTGGTGGTAGTCCAGGCAGGTCAGCTTGCGCCAGCAGGGGTCGCCCCGCAACTTGATCAGCCCCGCGCCGAACTCGACCCGGAACAGCATCCAGCGCAGCAGCCACAGGATCAGGACGGGAGGCGCGGTGCGGTCGTTGCCGAGAAAGACGGCGAGGAACCCGGCCTCCAGCAGCAGCGATTCCCAGCCGAAGCTGTACCAGGTCTGGCCGACGTTCACGATCGAGAGGTACAGCGCCCACAGGACGGCCCACATCAGCATCGCGCCCCACAGCGGCACGGCGTCGGCGGCGCCGCCGGCCACCGCAGCGGCGAGCAGCGCGCCCGCCCACGCGCAGGCGGCGAAGAGGCGGTCGGAGTACCGGAGTTGGAACAGGCTGGGCGCCTTACGGAAGGGCACCCGCCGGACGAACTCGGGCACCGGCAGCATGCCCCGCTCGCCGATGAGCGCACGGAACTGGAGTGCCGCCGCGAGGAACGCGACGAGGTAAACGCCGGCCAGCGCACGCTGGAAGACGAGTCTGCTCAGCCAGTACTCGGGTGCGGTGAACCACTCCATCGCGGGCGCTCCTTCGACGCCACCCCCGGCGGTACCTCCAGTATCAGGCGCCGGCGGCGATCCGACGCAGCGTGTTCCCGTAGCGCCGGGCGTACAACCGCTGCAACAGGGGCACGACGGGTCCCACGAGCCGGGAGTACCAACGGGCCGGACGACTGAAGGCGGTCACGGTGAACCACACCGCCCCGTCCGCCGCCAGATGGACGACGAAGGACTCCTCGCCGCACTCGGGATGCCGGGCGAGGGTGCCGTACGCGAAGCCGACGCGGTCGTTCTCGTACGCAGTCCAGACCACCTCGCACGGCGCGACGATCCGCAGCGGCCCGAAGCCGATCGCGCACTCGACGGCTCCGCCGGGCTGGGCGCGCTCCCGGTCGGCCCGGATGCGTACGCCCGCGCGCCGGTGCATCCGGAAGGTAGTCACCGCGGCCCCGGCCGCCTCGAAGGCGGCGCGGCCGTGCCCGACGAGGGTGCGGTGGTGGAGGTGGTGGTACCCGGTGGGCAGCGGGCGGTGGGCTGTTGCGCCTCGCTCGGGGTAGGTGAGCGTGCTCACGCCGCGTTCTCCTTCAGCCGGCCGGCCGGTACGGACGACACCTCACGAACCCTATGCCGCGGCTTGACCTCGTTCGACGCCGGTTCCGGACGGACGCTCCCCGCTTGCGGGGGCGGCGGGGGTGTTGGAGAAATAAAGGGCAAATCGTGCTGATCGCGGCCGTACAGACATGGCGGGAGAACCTTGTGCCTCGACCGATGCGTTCCTTCGCTCTGGCCGGCGCGCTGACCGTGTCACTGCTCGTCCTTGTCGTCGCGGGCTGCGGAGGCGGCAGTACAGCCAAGGACATGACGGATGCGCAGGAGGTCTTCCTGCAGCCGGTCGCGGACCAGGGACCCAACCCCTTCACCGGGTCGACGGCCACCTCGGACGCGACCCCGGCGCGACCGCCGGGGCCGGCCGGCAGCCCCCCGCCCGCCGCCACCGGGCAGGCCGTCCGTACGGTCATCGGCTCCACTGCGGGCCTGTACGGCGGTACGCGGTCGCTCGGCAGCTGCGATATCGAACAGCAGGTCAGTCTCCTCAGCACCGACCAGGACAAGGCGCGCGCCTTCGCCCGGGCGAGCGACAGCTCCGAGGAATCCGTCCCCGCGTACCTGCGCGCCCTGACCCCGGTCCACCTGCGGGCTGACGTGCGCGTCACCGGCCACCGATACCGCGACGGCGCCGCCACCCCCTACCAGGCCGTGCTCCAGGCCGGCACCGCCGTGCTGGTCGACGCCCACGGTATGCCGCGCGTCCGGTGCGCCTGCGGGAACCCGCTGCTGCCGCCCGCGACCGCCCGGGGCGCCACCGTGTACCGGGGCCCGACCTGGACCGGTTACCGTCCCGCACAGGTCGTCGTCATCAAGCCCGCCGCGAGGATGATCAACAGCCTGGTGATCGTCAACGTCACCGACCAGACCTGGATCGAGCGAAAGACCGGCGACGACGGGGCCCAGGACAAACCCGCGCAGGTGCTGCCTCCGTACGACCCCGACGACGGCTTCCCCACCGACCAGCCGGAGACGTTCACCGAGGAACCGGCGGTGCCGCAGCAGTCGGAGCAGCAGGGGCAGCAGGAGCAGCCCGTGCAGCCCGTGCAGCCCGACGTGCCCACGGAAGCGGTGCCGACGGAGAACGTTCCGACGGAAGACGTTCCGACGGAAGACGTGCCGACAGAGGACGTTCCGACGGAAGACCTGCCGGCCGACCCTGCCGACCCTGCCGACCCGGGGTACCCGTACCTGCAGCCCGAAGAGGCCGAGACGGCCTACGGCGAGGTCTTCCAGGAGGAGGCATAGGCCGATCCGGGTCATGTCGGGGAATCACACAAAGAAGGTCATGGTGGATCGGTGCCGACCGCCCTCACGCTGCCGGACGACTGGCCCGCGCACCCCGACCTGAGTCTCGCGCTCAATCGCATGGGCAGCTTCGACTGGGACCTCGCCACCGGCCTCATGCACATGGACCGGACCGCCCTCGAGGTCTTCGATCTGCGCCCCGACGAGTACGACAACCACCCGGAGTCCCTCGCCCACCGCGTCCCGCCCGCCGAGGCCGTCCGGCTCGACGCACTCGTCTCCCAGGCGCTCAAGAGCGGCGCGGCGTCGTACGGCGCGTACTTCCGCATCCGCCGCCGTGACGGTCGACTGCGCTGGACCCACGCCCAGGGCCGGATCCTGCGCCACGACGGCGACGGCCGCCCGCACCGCATCATCGGCATCGTCCGCGACGCCACCGAGGAACTGTCCCACTCCGCCGAACGCCTCGGCGTCGACGAGGAACGGCGCCGGCAGACCTCCGTCGTCGAGGGCACCACCGCGGCGCTCGCCCACGCCCGCACCGTGCAGGACGTCATCGACGCGCTCAGTGACCACCACGGCATGGAACGGCTCGGTTCGATGGGGCTCATCATGGGCCTGGTCGAGTCGGGCCGCATCCACCTGGTCGCCGAAGGACCGCCCGGCAGCTTCGTCCCCGGCACCCGGTACACCCGTATCGACGAAGAGTTCCCGATGAGCGAGGTCGTACGGACCCTGCAACCCCGCTTCATCGACTCCCGCGAGGAGTTCGAGGGACGGTACCCGCAACTGTGGTCGAAGATCTCGTGGATGGACTTCACCGCCGCCGCGTACCTGCCGCTGATCGCCCAGGCCCGCCCGATCGGTGCGCTCGGGCTGCTCTACCAGGACAAGGGCGGCTTCTCCCAGGAGGAGCGCAACCTCCTGGTCGCACTCGGCAGCAGCATCGCGCAGAGCCTCCAGCGGGCCATGCTGCTGGAACAGGAGCACGATCTCGCCGAAGGGCTCCAGCAGGCGATGCTGCCGCGCCGCATCCCCGCCGTACCGGGTGCCGAGATCGCCGTCCGCTACCGTGCGGCGCGGATGGGCCGGGACATCGGCGGTGACTGGTACGACGTGATCCCGCTGCCCGGCGGCCGGGTCGGCGCGGTGATCGGGGACGTCCAGGGCCACGACACCCACGCGGCCGCGGTCATGGGCCAGTTGCGCATCGTCCTGCGGGCCTACGCCGCCGAGGGCCACTCGCCGGCCACAGTCATGGCACGGGCCTCGGTCTTCCTGGACGAACTGGACACCGACCGCTTCGCGACCTGTACGTATGTGGAGGCCGACCTCTCGACCGGCGTCCTGCAGATCGTGCGCGCGGGGCACATCGACCCGCTGCTCCGCGGCCGGCACGGCGACTGCCGCCGGCTTCCGGTGGACGGCGGAATGCCGCTCGGCCTCTCCGCCGAGTTCGGCCGCCTCGAGTATCCGGTCACCACGGTCGAACTCGACCCGGGCGAAACGCTCCTGCTGTGCACCGACGGGCTCGTCGAACAGCCGGGCGCCGACCTCGACGACGGCGTCCGGTTCCTCACCTCCCTGGTCCGCGGCGGCCCGGCGGACCTCCAGAAACTCGCCGACCGGCTCTGCGAAGTAGGCGACGAACGCGGCGGCGACGACGACATGGCACTGCTCCTGATGCGCCGCCGCGTGACCGACGCACCCCAGGGCGGCGGCCGGCTCCAGCAGCATGTCGCCCAGAACGACCCGGAGGCGCTCTCCTCCGCCCGCCACATGATCCGCGCGGCGGTCCGAGCCTGGGGAGCCAAGGAACGCTCGGACGAGATCGAGCTCGTCGCGGACGAACTCATCACCAACACCCTGCTGCACACCGACGGCCCGGCGATCGTGACCATCCGCGTCCTGACCGGCCCCGAACGCGGCCTGCGCGTCGAAGTGGAGGACCGCTCCAGCGCCCTGCCCCGCCGCCGGGAGGCCGGCGAGTCGGGCGTCTCGGGCCGCGGCCTGATCCTGGTGGATCGGCTGGCCGACGTATGGGGCGTGGAGTCGCGCGGCAGCGGCAAGTGCGTGTGGTGCGAGTTCAGCGTGCCCTGAGGCGACATGGCGGTCAGCTGCCGAGCGAGTGGCGGTGTGGTGAGGCAGGCTGGGAAGCATGCCCGAACTGCCGGAAGTCGAAGCGCTCAGGGCGTTTTTGACCGAACACCTCGTCGGTCGGACGGTCGCCCGTGCCATGCCGGTCGCCGTGAGTGTGCTCAAGACGTACGACCCTCCGCTGTCCGCGGTGGAGGGGCAGGCCGTCACCGCCGTCGACCGGCACGGGAAGTTTCTCGATGTCACGGTGGGCGCGCTGCATCTGGTGACCCACCTCGCCCGGGCGGGCTGGCTGCAGTGGAAGGACCAGGTGCCCGCCGCGCCGCCGCGGCCCGGAAAGGGCCCGCTGGCCCTGCGGGTCGTACTGGACAGTGGCGAGGGGTTCGACCTCACCGAGGCCGGCACACAGAAGCGGCTGGCCGTGTACGTCGTACGTGACCCGGCCGAGGTGCCCGGCATCGCCCGGCTCGGGCCGGATCCGCTGGGCGAGGGCTTCGACCGGGCGGCGTTCGCCGCGCTGCTCGCCGGGGAACGGCGGCAGCTCAAGGGCGTACTGCGGGACCAGAGCGTGATCGCGGGGATCGGGAACGCGTACAGCGACGAGATTCTGCACGCGGCGAAGATGTCGCCGTTCAAGCTCGCCGCGAGCCTGACCGACGACGAGGTGAACCGGCTGTACGAGGCCATGGAGCACACCGTGCGCGAGGCGGTGGAGCGTTCTCGCGGGGTGGCCGCCGGACGGCTCAAGGCGGAGAAGAAGAGCGGGCTGCGAGTGCACGGCCGTACCGGCGAGCCCTGCCCGGTGTGCGGCGACACGATCCGGGAGGTGTCGTTCAGCGACTCCTCGCTGCAGTACTGCCCCACCTGCCAGACGGGCGGCAAGGCGCTCGCCGACCGGCGGATGTCCCGGCTGCTCAAGTAGGCGGGTCAATGGTTACAGGCCGCAGTCAGGGCCGGCGGTCACAGGCCGATGCTGACCCTGACCAGCCGCCTGCCGTCCGGCGTACGGACCTCGAAGTGGTCGATCTCGTCCCGCCCGAGCGCTGCGGCGCCCTGCGCGACCAGGGGTTCGTCCGAGGCCGTGGCCACGGCCCAGGTGGCGACGGTCTGTTCTTCGCCGTTCCGGCCGACCGCGACCAGCGAACACGTCGACGGGCCGGGCACGTCCGTGACCCGGAGCCCGACGTCGGTGCCCCACTCCTTCTCCTCCAGAGCGAGCGCGGCGGAGACCCCGGTGACCGCGTCCGTGGCGGTGAACTGCCGCACGCCGCCGTCCCCCCGGCTCTCCCACCCCAGCGCGGCCGCCGGAGCCGCGAGGATCAGCGCGGCCGCCGCGGCGACCAGCCGGAGCCGGCGCCTGCTGCTCCTGCGGCGGCGCGCCGTGACCTCGTCCAGCAGCCGGCCCAGCAGTCCGGGGTGCGGCCGGGCGGGCGGTCCGACTTCGCCCAGCGGAGCCAGCAGCGCTTCGACCCCGGCCAGCTCGTTGAGCCGTATCACGCACACGGCACAGTCGGCCAGGTGCTCCTCGAAGCGGAACGTTTCCGCCGGATCCAGGATGCCGAGCGCGTACGCGCCGGCGTCTCGGTGCCGCTGCTGCGGGCTCATGGGCCATTCCTTGCGTGTCGAGCGCGTTCTACGGGGCGTGGCGTGCGGGAGGTGTTGCCCACGAGTACGGAACCGGGCGCCCTTCTGCTCACGGCCGGCGGCAGACGGCCCGGCCGTGGACCGGCCGTGGAGGGGCGGTTCCAGGCCGTCCTGGTCCCGCCTACACTCCGCTGCATGCTGCGAGCACTGGCCGTCGACGACGAGAGACCCGCTCTCGAGGAGCTGCTGTACCTGCTGCGCGCCGATCCGCGGATACGGAGCGTGGAGGGCGCGACCGACGCCACCGAGGCGCTGCGCCGGATCAACCGGGCGCTCGACTCGGGACCGGACGGCGCGGACGCCATCGACGTGGTGTTCCTCGACATCCACATGGCCGGGCTGACCGGTCTCGACGTCGCCCGGCTGCTCGCGGGGTTCGCCCGGCCCCCGCACATCGTCTTCGTCACCGCCCACGAGGGCTTCGCGGTCCAGGCCTTCGACCTCAAGGCGGTCGACTACGTCCTCAAGCCGGTCCGCAGGGAGCGGCTGGCCGAGGCGGTGCGCCGGGTGTGCGACCGGTTCGAGGCGGCGCGTGAGTCCCGTACCCCACCGCTCGTGTCCTTGGCAGGTCTGCCGCCGAGCGGTCCTGCCCACGCCGGTACGAGCCCGGCCGGCAGCAGCGCCGACCAGATTCCGGTCGAACTGGGCGGAGTCACCCGCCTCATCCCGGTCGACGACATCGCGTACGTCGAGGCGCAGGGCGACTACGCCCGGCTCTTCACGGGCGCGGGCAGCCACCTCGTCAGGATTCCGCTCTCCACGCTGGAAGAGCGCTGGGCGTCGCGGGGCTTCGTCCGCATACACCGCCGTCACCTGGTGGCGCTGGGCCGCATCGACGAACTGCGGCTGGACGCCGGGACGACGAGCGTGCGGGTCGGCGAGGCCGAACTCGCCGTCAGCCGCCGCCACGCACGGGAGCTACGTGACCTGCTGATGCGGCACGCCCAGCGCTGATCGCCCACCGACCCCGTTCGGCACCGCGCGCCGGCCGTACGGCCCCGGTCGTGCCCGGCGGGCCCAGCTGAGCCGGGCCGCGCTGAGCCGGGCCTGGCCCGGTTGTGCCCTGGCGGGGCTGGGCCGGGCGGGGCTGGGCTGGGCCGCGCTGGGCTGGGCCCGGTTGTGCCCTCGCGGGGCTGGGCCGGGCTGGGCCCGGTTGTGCTCTGGCAGGGCCGGGCTGGGCTGGGCCGGGCGCATAGCTTGCGCATCGTGGAACCGGGTTCCCGTCTACCCGCGGTAATCGTCGCTGCGTAGACTCCACTGCGCCCCGACAGCCGCCGAGAGATGCCGGAGCGGACGACGATGTCTGCTGAGCAGTCCCCCCGCCGCGAGACCGTTACCGGTGTGCCCCGCAGTGCCCGGCGGCGGCCCCCCGGGCATGCGCCGGCCCGGTCCGAGATCACCGAGCAGACCACGCTGGGCACCACCTACGTACGCTCGCTGATGCGCAGCCAGCTGCGGACGGCTCTGCTCGCCCTCGGCGTGCTGGTGCTGGTCGTCGGCACCCTGCCGCTGCTGTTCGCGCTCGCGCGCGCCTCCGGTGCGCTCGCGTCCCCCACGCCCCTCCTCTGGGGCGTCCTCGGCGTCGCCGTCTACCCCGTGCTGGTGCTGATAGCCCGCTGGTACGTCCGGCGCGCCGAACGCAACGAGCGTGACTTCACCGGTCTCGTCGAAGGACGCTGACGCCGGTGAACCAGGCGTACGCTGTCCCCGCTGTCACCGTCGTAGTGCTGGGGACCGTGGCTCTCGGCGCGCTCGGGCTGCGGATATCCCGTACCACCTCGGACTTCTACGTCGCCTCCCGCAGTGTGAAGCCCGGCCTCAACGCCGCCGCCATCAGCGGCGAGTACCTCTCCGCCGCGTCCTTCCTCGGCGTCGCGGGCCTGGTCCTCCTGCAAGGCCCCGAGATGCTCTGGTACCCGGTCGGGTACACGGCCGGTTATCTCGTCCTTCTGGTGCTGGTCGCCGCCCCGCTGCGCCGGTCCGGCGCGTACACCCTCTCCGACTTCGCCGAGGCGCGGCTCGAGTCGCAGCACGTCCGCCGGCTGGCCAGCCTCTTCGTCGTCGGCATTGGCTGGCTCTATCTGCTGCCCCAGCTCCAGGGCGCGGGGCTGACCCTCGAAATCCTCACCGGCGCGCCCGACTGGGTCGGCGGGCTGGTGGTCGCCCTCGTGGTGACCGGGGCGGTCGCGGCCGGCGGCATGCGCAGCATCACCTTCGTCCAGGCGTTCCAATACTGGCTCAAGCTCACCGCGCTGCTCGTCCCCGCGCTCTTCCTGGTGCTGGCCTGGCTGGGCGACGACGCGCCGCGCGCCCGCTTCGCCGAGCCGGCGACGTTCCGCGAGCACACCGCCGTACGGGTCGACGACACCGTACGGATAGAGATCGCCGAACCGCTGCGGATCACCGTCACCGGCTCCGTCGACGACAAGCCGTACGACGGCGAGCCGCTCGCGCTCGCCCCCGGCACCCACCTCATCGAGGCCGGCACCACGCTCCGCTTCCCCGCCCGCGCTCAGGTGCCGGAGAAGGCCGACCCGGCCGGGGCGGGCGGGTCGAGCTGGTCCCAGCCGCTCTCCAGCAGCCGGGAGGAACACCCGCTGTACGCGACGTACGGGCTGATCCTGGCCACCTTCCTCGGCACCATGGGACTGCCGCACGTGGCCGTCCGCTTCTACACGAGCCCCAACGGCAACGCGGCGCGCCGCACTACGCTCGTCGTCCTCGGCCTGGTCGGAGCCTTCTACCTGCTGCCGCCCGTGTACGGGGCCCTCGGCCGTATCTACGCACCCGAACTCGCCCTCACCGGCGAGGCGGACGCCGCCGTACTCGTGCTGCCGGAGCGGATCATCGGAGGCGTCGGCGGGGACCTGCTCGGCGCGCTGCTGGCCGGCGGCGCGTTCGCCGCCTTCCTCTCCACCGCCTCGGGGCTGACCATGGCGGTCGCCGGCGTACTGACCCAGGACGTCCTGCCGACGCGCGGCGTACGGCACTTCAGGCTCGCGACCGTCTTCGCCATGGGGGTGCCGCTCGCGCTGAGCACGGTGACGACGAACGTGCCGGTGGCCGACGCGGTGGGGCTCGCCTTCGCCGTCTCGGCCTCGTCGTTCTGCCCGCTGCTGGTACTCGGCATCTGGTGGCGCGGGCTCACCCCGCCCGGAGCGGTCGCGGGGCTGATCGTCGGCGGCGGGGCCGCGCTGACCGCCGTGATGGCCACCCGGGCCGGCGTCCCCGGCGGCGGCTGGCCGCACACCCTGCTGGCCTGGCCCGCCGTATGGTCCGTGCCGCTCGGCTTCCTGACCATGGTGCTGGTGTCGCTGGCCACCCGCAGCCGCATCCCGGCCGGTACCGCCGCCACCCTGGCGCGCCTGCACCTCCCGGAAGACCTCGCCCAGCAGACCGGGGGAGCGCCGCGATGAGTGCGACCCTCATCGCGGCGCTGTCCGCCGCCTCGGCTGTGGTCCTCGCCGCGGGCTTCGCGCTCGGCCGACTGACGGCACGGCGCGGCCACAAGGCGGACCTCGACCTCGGCACCCCCGTCGAACGGGCCACCTTCCACACCCTGCACACCGCCTCACTGGCCGCGCCGCCGCTGCGGGCCGGGCTCACCGAGGACACCGCTCGCAAGGCCGCCCGCCGGCTGCGCTCCCTGCTGGGCACGGAGGCGCTCTGCCTCACCGACCGCGAGACCGTGCTCGCCTGGGACGGGCCGGGCGGCGGCCATCACGAGGAACGGGTGATGCCTCGGGTGGCGGAGATGCTGGACTCCGGGCGGAGCCAGAGCGTCCGGACCCACTGCGAGGACCCCGAATGCCCGTTGCGCTGGGCGGTGATCGCGCCGCTGACCGGCGAGGAGGGGGTGCTGGGCGCGCTCGTCGCGTACGGGTCGCGGGAGTCGGCCGTGCTGGTCAGGGCCGCGACCGAGGTGGCCCGCTGGGTCTCCGTACAACTGGAACTCGCGGAGCTCGACGAGTCGCGCACTCGGCTGATCGAGGCCGAGATCCGGGCGCTGCGCGCTCAGATATCACCACATTTCATCTTCAACTCGCTTGCCGCGATCGCCTCGTTCGTCCGCACCGACCCGGAGCGGGCCCGTGAACTCCTCCTGGAGTTCGCCGACTTCACCCGCTACTCGTTCCGCCGGCACGGCGACTTCACCAACCTCGCGGACGAACTCCGCTCCATCGAGCAGTACCTCGCCCTGGCCGGCGCCCGCTTCGGCGACCGGCTGAAGGTCACCCTCCAGGTCGCCCCGGAGGTGCTGCCCGTGATGCTGCCCTTCCTGTGCCTTCAGCCGCTCGTGGAGAACGCGGTCAAGCACGGCCTGGAGGACTCCGTCGACGAGTGCCGCATCACCATCGCGGCCCAGGACGCGGGCGCCGAGGCGATGGTGACCATCGAGGACAACGGAGTCGGCATGGACCCGGCGCTGCTCCGCAGGATCCTGGCGGGGGAGAGCACCGCGTCCGCCGGGATCGGGCTCTCCAACGTCGACGACCGCCTGCGCCAGGTGTACGGGGACGACTACGGCCTGGTCATCGAGACGGGCCCGGGAGCGGGCATGAAGGTCACCGTCCGGATCCCCAAGTACCGCGCGGGGGTGCACTCGCAGAAGTGACGCGCGTCAGAAGAGATGGATCGCCAGGTGGCCCAGGGGCAGTCCCAGCTGCCAGGCCGGCGTCCATACCTGGATGGTCTCGTCCACGGTGAGGTCCGTCTGGTGCCAGGGGTTCGCCGTGTCCAGGTCCGTGGCCAGGAGTTCCGTGCGCTCCAGCCAGCGCCACGTGGACCGGGCGAGTTCGAGGTCCGGGCCGGTGCCGGACCCTTCGCCCCGCTCCTCGTCGATGCGGGCGAAGCGGTCGCGTACCCAGTCCTGCCAGGGGTGGCCGTACGCCGTCAGGGAGAGCCACTCGTCGAGCCGCGATATGACCCGTATGCCGGAGAGTTCGCCCGCGCTGTCCGAGAGGTAGATGGTCAGCGCCAGGGTCTGCCGGCCGGACCGGAACTCCAGCGTGCCGGACGGGATCAGGTTGCCGGTGCGCAGCAGTTCGTCGGCGATGTACTCGGCGTACAACCACGCCATGGGAACCGCCAGTTCGCCCCCGCTGGTGCCGTTCGTGCTCTCGGGCCGCAACCGCTCCACCTTCTCCCGGTCTATCTCGCACGCCGTGCCGTCACCGACGAGCCTTCACTCTCAGACACGCGCGACGGACGGGCTTTACTCAATTTGTCGCTGTGGTTTCGTTTTCTATACGCCACGCGTTCGCGTGGGCCGCGCCTTGAGACCGGGCGCAAGGCCGGGCGTACGTTCCCCGCGCGGCCGAGCCTACCGGCACCACCGGGGTGGACTACCGCGCCGGCGGGCCGATAATGAGCCGTGCGGATCGGCAGGGAGCAAGAGGTGCACACGCTGCGTGAGCTGCTGCGTGCGGCAGCCGCGGGGCGAGGTGGCTCCGTGCTCGTTGAGGGCGAGCCCGGAGTGGGCAAGTCCGACCTGCTCGATGCCCTGCTCGCGGAGGCCGCGAAGCTCGGCGTCCGCGCACAGCACGGAGCGGCCGACGAACTCGGCAGCCGCTTCCCGCTCCGCGCGGTCCTCGACTGCTTGTCCGGCGGCGGCGCCGCGGCGGACACGACCCGTACAGAGATCATGCGGCTCCTGCGCGGCGCCACGGGCGACGCGCGCGCCTTCGAAGCCGTACAGATGGGGGCGATGGACCTGGTCCACGCGCTCATCGGCCGGCTGTGCGCCGAGGAACCGCTCGTACTCGTGCTCGACGACCTGCAGTGGGCCGACGACGCCAGCCTGCTGGTCTGGCATCGGCTGGCCAAGGCGGCGCCCGGCATGCCGCTGCTGCTCGCCGCGGCCTGCCGGCCGGTGCCGGTGCGCCGTGAGCTGACGCGGGTGCGGGCCGGCCTGGCCGAGCGCGGCACCATGTCCGTCCGGCTCGGGTCACTGACACCGCAGGAGACGACCCGGCTGGTCGAGGACGTCGTCGGTGCGCCGCCGGGACCCCGGCTGCGCGGCCGGGCCGCCCTCGCGGGCGGGAACCCGCGCTACCTCCGGGAGTTGATCACCGGACTGGCCGCGGAGGGGCAGATCACCGCCTCCGGCGGACAGGCCGAGCTGCCCCCGGCCGTTGACGCCGGCAACGGCAGTTGCGACGCCCTCGCAGGCCTGGCGGGCCTCGCCGGCCCCGCCGGCCCTGCCAGTCCCGCAGTTCCCTCCGGCCCCGCAGTTTCCCTCGGCCCCGCCGGGCGCCCCGGTCTCGCCGGTGCCTCCGGTCCGTCCGGTCTTGCGGATTCCTCGGGTCTGGCCGGTTCCTCCGGTCTTGTCGATGCCGCCGGTGCCGCCGGTGCCGCCGGACTTGCCGGTTTCCCGGGTCTCGCCGGTGGCTCCGGTTCCTCGGGTCCCTCCGCCGCCGCCGGGCGCCCCGGTTCCTCCGGTCTCCCGGGTGCCGCCGGTCCTCGTGGTCGCTTCGGTCCGGCCGGTCTTGCCGATCCGTCCGGTCGCTTCGGCCCTCCCGGTCTTGCTGGTCCCTCCGGTCTCGCCGGTGCCGCCGGTTCCTCGGGCGCCGACGGGGGCCTTGGGTTCGGCGGGGCCGGGTCGGTTGGGTTTCTGCAGGCCATGCGGGGCATGCTCGGCTTCCTCGGCCCGGACGCGTACGACACGCTGTACCAGGCCTCGTTGCTCGGCACCGAGTTCACCGTTGGCGAGCTCGGCGTCGTCGTAGGCCGTTCTGCACGGGACCTGCTCGGCGCGCTGTCCGAGCCGATCGCCGCCGGGCTGCTGGTCGATGCGGGGGACCGGCTGCGCTTCCGGCACGCCGTGCTCCGCGAGTCCCTGTACGCGGGCTTCCCCGCCTCGGTCCGTTCCGCCCTGCACCTGGACTCCGCACGCGCCCTCGCCGCGTCGGGCGCCGCCCCGGCCACCGTCGCCGGACAACTCCTCGACACCACCGGCCCGTTGGACGGCTGGGCGCTGAGCTGGCTCGTGGCGGCGGCGCAGCAGCTGATCGCCGTGGCTCCCGCCGCGGCCGCCGCCCTCATCGAGCGCGCCATCGGTCAGGGCCGCCCCCACGACTCCGTCCGCCACGTCCTCGAAGAGCGTCTCGCGGAGGCGGCGTTGCTGCTCCGCCGCCCGGAGTCGGTCGGTCTGCTGGCCACATTGCGCGACCGCGACCGCGACCGCGACCTCGATCGCGCCCAGGATCCCGACCGCCGCTCCGCCCTCGACTTCATGCTGGCGTCGGCCCTGATGATCCAGGGCAGCACGTCCGAGGCGCTGGCGGCGACCGAGGACGCGCTGTCCGCGCCCGGGCTCTCCCGCCTGTGGCGGGTCAGGCTCGCGGCGTGCCAGGTGCTCTGCCGGGCGGACTTGGGGCAGGCGGCGCCGGCGTGCCGGGACGCCGAGGCGCTGGTGGCCGAGGCGGCCGGGCTCGCGGACCCGCAAGCCCAGGCGGAGGCGCACCACGCGATGTCGTACGCGCTGACCGTGCTGGGGCGCGGCCGGGACGCCGTCGCCCACGCCGCACAGGGCATCGCCTGCGCGCGCCGGACGCCCGCCGCCACCGACATCGAGCTGCTGCTGCTCGTCAACCACTCCGACGGCCTCGCGGAGCTTGACGATCGAGAGGCCGCGCGGCAGGCCCTGGAGGAGGCGCGCGAACTGGCCGTACGGACCGGGTCGACCGGGCGGCTCGCCGGCATCGAGGCCCGCTCGGCCGAGCTGCACTTCCGCCGGGGGAACTGGGACAGCGCGGTGGACGACCTCGAACGGGCCTCCGCCCGCCAGGTCTCGGACCCGTGGCTGCCCGTCCTGGTGCACGGCACGCAGGCCCTGATCCTCGGCCACCGCGACCAGCGGCCGCAGGCACTCGACCGCCTCAGCCGGCTGGATCCCGGCGTGCTCAGGACGGCGGCGGCCCGGCGCTACTGCGGAAGTCTGCTGCTGGCCCGCTCCCTGGGGGCGGAGCGCGAGGGACGGATCGCGGACGCGCTCGGGGAACTGCTGCCGGTCCTGACCGACGAGTTCGCCGCCGCCATGCTCCACGAGTCCTTCTCGCTGCTGCCGGACGTGGTACGTCTCGCGCTGGAGACGGGTGACACCAGGACCGCCGAGGCCGCGGTGGCGGCCTGCGAGGCGGCAGCGGCGGGCGCACCCGACTTCCCCGGACCCGCGACCGCGGCCGTGCGCTGCCGAGGGCTGTTCGCCCAGGACCCCGAGGTACTGGGACAGGCGGTCGCCCAGTACGCGCGCGGCGCGTGGCCGCTGCTGCTCGGGCAGTCCCTCGAGGACCTCGCGGTGGCGCAGGCGTGGCGGGGCGATCTCGCCGGCTCGCGAGCGAGCCTCGGCCGCGCCGTGGATGTCTATACGGAACTGGGCGCCCGGTGGGACGTCGCCCGGGCGGACGCCCGGCTGCGCCCGCTGGGCGTACGCAGAGGAAGCCGCACCGCGCGGCGCAGGCCCACCACCGGCTGGGACGCGCTCACCCCCACCGAGCTGAAGGTCGCGCTGCTGGTCGCGGAGGGGCGCTCGAATCCCGAGATCGCAACCGAGCTGTTCCTCTCTCCCCGCACCGTGCAGACGCATGTCTCGCACATCCTGAGCAAGCTGGGGATGCGGTCGCGCACCGAGGTGGCCCGGGAGGTGGCCCGGGAGGCCGTCGACCGGCACGCGGGCGGGGGCTGAGCGGCTGCGGTGACCGTCAGCCGACCAGGCCGTATCCGGGGAGTTCCTTCCGCAGGGTGCGCAGCGCGTAGTACGAACGGGACTTGACCGTGCCCGGCGGTATGCGCAGCGCCTCGGACGCCTCGGCCACAGACCGGCCGCGAAAGTAGACCTGTACCAGCACATCGCGGTGTTCGGGACTCAGCGCTCGCACGGCCTCGCGCACATCGAGCGCGGTGACCGACTGCGCCATGTGGTCGTCGGGAGCGGCGGACTGCTCCAGCACATCCGCGCCGATCTCGTTGGGCCGGGCCTGCCGGGCCCGGCGCGCATCGATCGCCAGCCGGCGGCCCACGGTGAACAGCCAGGGGCGCATCGACTCGTGGTCGCTCTCCAGCGCCTCCGGGTGCTGCCAGGCGCGTACCAGGGTCTCCTGTACCAGGTCTTCGGCGCGCTGCCGGTCGCCGTAGGTGAGGCCGAGCAGGAAGCCGAACAGGGCCTTGCCGTGCTCCCGCTGGAGCTCGGCCAGCGCCCGATCGCCGGTGCGCGGCGCCGTCGCGGTCGTACCGGTGTGCTGCTGGAGGGAGGAAGGCACCGTAAACGCTCCTTCGGGAAGTCCGGTTGGCCGTGGACCGCGGCTGCGGCGGTGATCACAGACTGGCCCGGCATTCCGGCGGAGATATCCGCCAGTCGGCGTATACGCGGCAGCGCAGCGCCCAGCGGCCGAGCGGACCGTCCGGCGGGTGCGGTGAGCGGTCGAACGGTAAGGCGAACGGCGCTCTGGACGGCTGCTTGACATGCCGTCGGCTTCCCTATGGATTGAAATGCCCGATAATCCTATGTATGGAGGCCGGGTTGATGAAGAAGCGAACACGCCTGGCAGCGATGGCCCTGTCCGTCCTCCTGCTCGGATCGACGGCCGGGTGTGCGGGCTCGTCCCCGGCCCCCGCCCGGCTCGGCGGCTCCGAGGGCCCGGAAGCGCCCTCCGCCACCGAGGGTTCCCGGGCCGGCCCCGAACCCTCCGCTGCCACGCGCTCCGCGCCGGCCGGCGGCTTCACCCTCGTCGCCGGCGGAGACGTCCTCCCGCACGCCTCGGTCATACGCCAGGCCAAGGCGGACGCGGGAGGCGAGGGGTACGACTTCAAGCCGATGCTCGCCGGCGTCAGGCCCGTCGTGGCCCAGGCGGACCTGGCCATCTGCCACATGGAGACGGTGTACGGCGAGGCGGGCGGACCCTTTACCGGCTACCCGGACTTCAAGTCCCCGCCGCAGATCGCCGAAGCGCTCGCGGCCACCGGTTACGACTCCTGCTCCACCGCCTCCAACCACACACTGGACGACGGCGCGGCCGGCCTCGGCCGGACCCTGGACACGCTCGACCGGGCAGGGATCAAACACGCCGGCTCCGCCCGCACCGCCGCCGAGGCCGGGCGGCCCGCCTGGCTGACGGCGGGCTCCGCCAAGGTCGCCCAACTGGCTTACACCTACGGTACGAACGGCTACCCGATGCCCGAGGGACAGCCCTGGGCGGTCAGTCTGATCGACGAGGAGAAGATCGTCGCCGACGCCAGGGCGGCCCGCCGGGAGGGCGCCGACGTCGTGGTGGTGAGCCTGCACTGGGGCACCGAGTGGCAGACGGCCCCTGACGAACTGCAACTGACCCTCGGCAGAAGCCTCACCGCCTCGCAGACCGGCGGCCGCTGCGACATCGACCTGATCCTCGGCACGCACGCCCATGTCCCGCAGGCGTACGAGAAGGTCAACGGCACCTGGATCGTCTACGGCATGGGAGACCAGATAGCCGGGCCGATGATCAATTACGAGAACAGGGCCGACCCCCGGGGCAACCAGGGCTCAATCGGCCGCTTCACGTTCGCGCCGCCGGCCGGGCGTGGCGAGCGCTGGCAGGTGCGGAAGGCGGAGTTCATCCCGCAGTGGATGGACGTAACGGCGGGGCGCGTGGTCAATCTGCCCGAGGTGCTGAGCCGCAGCCCCGGCCGCGACGACTACGAGAAGGCTCAGCAGGCCATACGCCAGGCGGTGCTGAGCCGGGGCGCGGCCGGCCAAGGACTGACGATGGGCCGCTGAGTGCGATGCCCCGTCGGGTGTCCGCTCGTCCTATCGGGTGCTTTCGCTGTGTCGGCCGGTGTGGGTCGGGCAGGTGGGCTGCCCACCATGCAAGCCATTAATCATGAAAAACGATGAACCGCCTATTGAGCGCCGAGCGCTGCTGCGCGCGGCCGTCTGCCTCGGCGCCATCTGGGCCGCCGGAGCCCTGATCAGGGAACAGACCGGCGGCCCGCCGGGACCAGACGCCCCCGGCGCGCCCCCCGCCGCCGGTCCCGGCGTGGGGCCCGGTGTGGGTACGGGTGTCGGGTCCGGCGCGGGGGTGCGGGTGAGTCGTCCGCTCGGGCCCGCCTCGTACCGGCTCCGGCCCATGGCCGCCCACGCACCGCAACGGTACCGGCCGGGACTGCCGCCCGTGCGGCGCAAGCCGATCCTGCGGCTGCCCCCGCACGACCGCAGCATGGTGCTGACCTTCGACGACGGACCCGACCCGCGCTACACCCCCGCCATCCTGCGCACCCTGCGCCGTCACGAGGTCCGGGCGATGTTCTTCGTCTGCGGCGAGATGGCCGTAGACAACCGGGACCTGCTGCGCGAGATGGCCGACGACGGGCACGTGGTCGGCAATCACTCCTGGTCGCACCCGCTCCTCACCCGGCTCCGACGGCGGATGATCGCCGCCGAACTGGGCCGCACCAGCGACCTGGTGGCGCGTACGACCGGAATGCCGCCCGTCTGGTTCCGGGCACCGTACGGGGCCTGGAACCGGTGGACGTTCGAAATCGGCGCCGAACTCGGCATGGAGCCGCTCGCCTGGACCGTGGACACCCTGGACTGGACCGAGCCGGGCACCGGGACCATCGTCAGGCGAGTACGGGAAGGCGCGGGCCCGGGGGTGGTGGTCCTGTCGCACGACGCGGGCGGTGACCGCTCGCAAAGCGTCCGTGCGCTGCGCAGATATCTGCCGGAGCTGCTGGACGCGGGCTACGGCGTCACCCTCCCCGTCCTGCCGGCACGCTGAGCCGTCAGCGGGTCGCGATCATCCGGGCGAAGACCACGACATTCCCGTCGTAGCCGCCCGCCTTCGAGTAACCGCCGCCGCAGGTGATCACCCGGAGTTCCGGGTGCCCGTTGTCGCCGTAGACGAGAGCGCCGGGGAAGCCGTTCTTGCTGAACACCTCGACGCCGTACACCTCGAAGATCGCGACCCGCCCGTCGTACCGGGTGACCTCGACCTGGTGGCCCTTCCGGAGTGTCCCGAGTTTGTAGAACACCGCGGGGCCCGAGTCGTTGTCGACATGGCCGACGATAACCGCCGTGCCCTGCTGCCCCGGCGCGATGCCGTTCAAGTACCAGCCGGCGAGATTGGAGTCCCCGGGCGGCGGTGCCTCGATCCACCCCTGGCTGTCCAGACCCACCGTCATCACGGGTGCGTCGACATTGATGGTGGGAATCCGTACCCCCTGGACCGAGGAGTGCATCAGGGGGTCGAGACCCTCGGGGGGCGTCGGCGCAGCCGCGGAGAGGGAGTCGGGTCGGCCGTCAACTGCGGCGGCCGCGGCGGGTTGCGGCGGCCCCATGGGCACATCCGCGCCGTTTCGCATCATGGCGAGGCCGGTGAGCATGACCAAAGCCAGGACACCCCAGGGGGAGCGGCGCCTCCTGGACTCCGTGCCGGTCTCGTCCTCGGTCATGGCTCTCCCTTCCCGACGCGGTCCGTCCCCGCGTTCACTGCGCCAGTACGCACGCTAAGCGCGCGCGAGGAGGGCGGCGAGGAGGGAAGGGCGAACGGGTGGCGGCTCCGGATCCGGGTGCATCCATCCGAGTATTGATCCGATAAGCGGGCTGACGGTCCGTGACCTGCGCGTCAGCCGGTTCCGGGCGACTCCGCTCCGGCGTGTCGCCTCACCGGGGCGGACCAGTGCCGAAATGCGCCGATTGCCTACTCCGGTGAGTGTTCGTCGTGGGAGGCGTTCTCGTCGAATATCCCAGGGCACCGCCCCGGGGCGTTTCCCTGATGGAGGTTCACATGCGTGCTTCACGCGCTCTCTCGCTGATCGCCGCCTGCGCCGCGGTCGCGCTCTCCGCCCCGGTGGCGACAGCCACCAACGTCCCCAACGGCGGGGCGCCGAGCGGCGGAAACGGCGGACCGCGCAACGTCACGGTCAACCCACGGCAGGTCCACCAGGGCGGCATCTTGCAGGTCAGTGCCAGCGGCTGCGACCGCGGTGGCACCGTGACATCCAATGACGGCACGTTTCCGCGTGCCGAGCTGTCGGCGGGCTCGGTCGGATTCGCCAGGGTCCGGATCAACGATCACGCGTCGCCGGGGCGGCACACGCTGTCCGTCAGGTGCGATGGCGACAACCGGGGCGGTAACGGCAACGGTGACAACCGGGGCGACAACAACCGGGGTGGTAACGGCAACGGTGACAACCGGGGCGACAACAACCGGGGTGGTAACGGCAACGGTGACAACCGGGGCGACAACGT
>NZ_JANAVP010000006.1:0-60459 GCF_024213665.1 Streptomyces sp. A3M-1-3 | reverse complement strand
GCAACGGCAATAACAACCAGGGCGGTAACGGCAACGGTGACAACCGGGGGGACAACAACGGGAACGGGAACGGCAACAACCAGGGCGGCAACGGCAATAACAACCAGGGCGGTAACGGCAACGGTGACAACCGGGGGGACAATAACGGGAACAACCAGGGCGGTAACGGTAACGGTGACAATCGGGGGGACAATAACGGGAACAACCAGGGCGGTAACGGTAACGGTGACAATCGGGGGGACAACAACGGGAACAACCAGGGTGGCAACGGCAAGGAGTCGCGGGGCGACAACAACCAGGGCGGCAACGGCGACTCGCGGGTCGCGACCGCCCAGTTCACCGTGCTGCAGGGCCGCGGTTCTCTCGGCGGTATCGGCGGCTCGCTCGCCCCGACCTCCACCGAGATCGCGATCGGCGCCGGGCTGGTCGCCGCGGCGACCATCGGCGGTGGCGTGTACGTGAGGCGCCGTCGCCGCACAGTCGGCGGCCGGGGCTGACCGGCCGAACCTCCCGGTCACCCCCGAACCGCCCGTCGCCCCGAGTCCTGGCCAGGACTCGGGGCGACGGGCGGTTCGGGGGTGCTGCGGTGGCGCACCGGTCAGTGCTGCCGGTTGCCGGTACGGCGACGTACGACGTAGACCGTGCCGGCGACCGCGAGGACGAAGAGCGCGCCACCCGCGGCGATCTCGGTCGCGTTCATGCCGCCGAAGCTGCCGCCGAGACCGCCCCGGACGCCCTGGGCGGTGGTGGTGGGGGGTGGTGGGGTCGGCCTGGGGGTGAACGTGGTGCCACCGGCGATGGAGATGGCGAGGTCGATCGTGTCGGCCTCGCCCCTGCAGGTGAACGTCACCGAGTACAGGGCCCCGCGTCTCGCGTCCCGGTCGACCGTGACTCTGACGCTCCCGTTGTTGGGGATCGTGACGGTGTCGAAGACCCCGGACGAGGCGCTGGCCGTAGGGGCGCCGCAGTTCGTCACGCCGAGCGTGACCTGCCCGCCCGGGGCGACGGTCGAGGGGCTGATGCTGAAACCGAACGACGTGACCTTGTGGTCGTCGGCCGTCGCGGTGGGAGCGGCCAGTGGGAGAGCGGCGAGGCCGAGCAGGGCGGCTGACGCGACAGGTATCGCGCGCATGTAATCCTCCGGGTCCCCGAGGGGCAGCTGCGGAACCTTTTTCCGCAAATGGCTGTCATGCACCTCGATGCCCAAAACGCTAGGTGTGCGCCCGCTCACCCGCGATCGGGGTCGCGCGAATGGGGCACGGGCGTCCGCCGGTCAGGGGACGGGGCTACCGACGGACACACCGCCTGGACAAGGACTAATCCCGGAGGTATGGGAACAGGTCGGTGAAGGGGCCGGCCGTCGCCGAGATGCCCCGGCCGAACGGGGCGTCGAAGTCCCAGATCAGGAAGAGCAGGAACGCGATCAGCGCACTGAACAGGCCGGCCAGCAGCAGTTCCCGGAACGACCTGCGGATCTGCAGGGTGAAGATCAGACCGACCGTGACCAGTGCACCGGTGATCAGCCCGAACCAGACCACGCCAGGCATCGTCGCCCCGGCACTCTGGCCGCGGGCTCCCCGGGCATCATCGGCGGCCGCGACCTGGTCGACCAGGGGCTGGTATGCCTGGCTCTCGTGGTCGGTCTTCGGCTCGTAGTCGGTGACATCGCGGCGGACCTGCTGGAGCAGCTCGGTGCCCCGGCCGGTCAGCCGGCCCTCATCCGCCATCACCTTCCACTCGGTGTGCACGACATGGCTGACATAGGTGTCGACGTCCGCCCGGATACGGGCGCGGACCGCGGGCGGGTAGACCTCGGAGCGGGCGCTGACCTCGTGCAGGGCCTGTGCCTCCTGGCGTACGTACTCCTGTGCGGCGCTCCGGGCCTCCCAGACGCCCGCGATGGCCAGACCCAGGACGATCGCGTAGACCACGCCGATCATCATCGTCATGTACTCGATGACGTCCGGCGTTTCGGACGGGTCGTCGTCCTCGCTGACCAGGCGGTTGTTGATAAGGGCGATGGTGAGGACGACCGCGCAGGCGGCGGCCATCGCAATGGACAGAACAATCCATTCCGACAAGGGGAACCTCCGGACTAGCGGGGGCGGAGCGCGGCCACGGCGAGGACCGCGGGCGCTGTTACAAGCAAGGTGAGCGACACCAGGGACGGCCCGCTCCGCGGCACCTTGCGGGCCGGTTTGCGGTACGCGGGCCGGGCGACCGCAGTGGGCGACGGTGTGGGCCGCACCGACGGGGTCGGCGACGGGGTGGGAGGCGGCGGAGGCGGCGGGGGCGGAGGCGGCGGGGGCTCCCGTACCGGGGGCGGTGGGGGAGGCGGAGCCGGCGGAGGAGGGGGAGGAGGCGGTCGGCGGGTGGGTCCGGCGGTGCAGTTGCCCGCGACGGCCACCGCATCGCCGGGCGGGGCCTCGCCGGTCAGCGAGATCGAGGCGTGGGAGCAGTTGTCCGCCACCGCGGGGGTGGCTGCGACCACTGCCCACACGAGGGCGGAAACCGTCAACAGCCGTCTGGCAAAGGGTCGGTACACGACGGGGAGCATGATCGGGCGAGATGCTCGGCACGCCGGAGCCGTACCCGATTCGCCTGATGGTGGGAGTTCTTCCGCTTTGCGTTTGGGGATGCTTCGGCAACTGGCGAAAAGTTTTCTTGGAACTCGTTGAACACACGGACCGCTGCCACGCGTACCTAGGGCCAAGTACGGCGCAAGACGCGCCGAACCGATACGCGATCAGCAGGAGTTGACATGCCGCATCATTTTGGGAGTGCCTCCCGGGCCCGGCGGAGCGCCTCGCTCGCGGTGACGGCAATGGCTGTGATGGCGCTGACCGTGGCGTGCGGTCAGGAGAACGGCACGCAGTCCCCCAACGGCCAGAACGTGGGAGCCGCCAACCCGGCGCAGCAGCCCGCGGAGAACGGATACGGCTCCGACGGCGGCTACGGCGCGGACACCGGCGCCGCCGCCAAGCCGAAGGCGGCGGGGCAGCTCGCAGTCTGGGACAGCAAGAAGCTGGGCAAGGTGGTCACGGACAGCGCCGGCTTCACGCTCTACCGCTTCGACAAGGACACGGCCAACCCGCCCAAGTCGAATTGCGAGGGCGACTGTGCGAAGACGTGGCCCGTGGTCGCGGCGGGCGACGCGAAGGCCGCCCCCGGCACCGACGCCACGCTCCTCGGCGAAGTCACCCGGGCCGACGGCAGCAGGCAGCTGACCATCGACGGCTGGCCGATGTACCGGTACGCCAAGGACACCAAGCCCGGTGACGCCAACGGGCAGGGTGTGGGAGGCACCTGGTTCGCGTCCGCCCCCGACGGCAAGAAGGCGGCACCGGGCGCGGGCGGTGGCGGCGGCGACTACGAGGCCGGCGAGGGCGGCGAGGAAGCCGGCGGCGACGCGGCGCAGGAGGCCGGCCTCTCGGTCCGCAAGGACCCCAAGCTCGGCGACATCATCGTCGACGCGAACGGCATGACGGTGTACCGGTTCAAGAAGGACTCCGCGTGGCCGATGAAGACCGCGTGCACCGGCGCCTGCCTCGAGAAGTGGCCGGTCGTCGAGCCGGTCGAGAAGAACAGCATCGACGCGGCCATCCTGAAGAAGGGCTTCGTCACCTTCGACCGTCCCGACGGCATCAAGCAGCAGACCATCGACTGCTGGCCGATCTACACCTTCTCCGGCGACGCCAAGCCCGGTGACACCAATGGGCAGGGCGTCGGCGGCACCTGGTACGCCGTGTCGCCCAACGGGAAGCTGGTCGGAGCGCCCAAGTAGAGCGACATGGATGCGGTGTCCCCACGCCGCGTGCGCACCGGCCGGGCGGCCCGCCACCCCGATTCCTCGGGTGTGGCGGGCCGTTCGATTATGTGCACGTGCCGTTGGCGTGTGACCAAGAACGGACCGCCAATTTCCGTTTTGGCTCGCTCTGTTGGCGAACGATCAGTAGCCTCGGCTCGGACAACCGCTCGCAAACGCCTTGGAGACATTGATGGAGCGTCCCGCCTGGGCCCCGCCCGGTATCGACATATCGGTTCCGAGCGTGTCCCGCATCTACGACTACTACCTGGGCGGCTCGCACAACTTCGAGGTGGACCGCGAGGCCGCCCGCAAGGCCATGGAGTTCATTCCGGGCCTTCCCAAGATCATGCAGGCCAACCGGGCGTTCATGCGCCGCGCCGTGCGCTTCGCCCTGGACGAGGGCGTCACCCAGTTCCTGGACATCGGCTCCGGCATCCCCACCTTCGGCAACGTCCACGAGGTCGCGCAGGCGGCCAGCGACGAGTCCCGCGTGGTGTACGTCGACCACGACCCGGTCGCCGTCGCGCACAGCCGGGCCGTGCTGGAGGGCAACGAGCGGGCGGACATCGCGGCCGCCGATCTGCGCAAGCCCCAGGAGATCCTGAACAGCCCCCAGGTCACCGGACTCCTCGACCTGGACCGGCCGGTGGCCCTGCTGCTCGTCGCCGTACTGCACTTCATCGAGGACGCCGACGACCCGCGCGCCGCCGTCGCAGAGCTACGGGAGGCACTCGCGCCCGGCAGCCTGCTCATCCTCACCCACGCCTCCTTCGAGGGCATCCCGGTGCCCGAGGAGACGGCCGGCGGGGCGGTGAGTGTGTACAAGAACATCCGCAATCCGCTGATCATGCGTTCGCGCGAGGAGATCGCCGGATTTTTCGAGGGGTTCGAGATGCTCGAGCCCGGCCTGGTCTCCATGCCGTTGTGGCGGCCCGACGCCCCCGCCGTGCAGGAGGACCCGTACGCCTTCTCCGGCTTCGCAGGGGTGGGACGCAAGGCGTGAGCACGCCAGCGGAGGCGGCGGGGGCAGCGGGTGCCGCCGCGGAACCGGACGGCCCCGAGGGCAGACTCAGACGGTTCGCGACCATCTGGAGCCGGGCGATCTTCCCGTCCACCGCCACGTCGCTGACCCGACCCGAATTCGAACAGCGGCTGCTGCCCCTGGCCCGCACGCTGAGCGAGGCGCTGCACGCGCGGCCGTTCGACCCCGCCCGCGCCCAGGAGGTGGGGACCGAGCTGGTCGGCATGCACTGCACCGACCCCGACGCCCTCAGCAGGACGCTCGGCGTCGTCGACGCCTACCTCGTGCTGTACTGCGGCGGCGACAGCGGCGACAGCGGCTCGGGCGGATCCGGCTCCGGCGGCGAACTCGCCCCCGACGAGTGCCGGGCCCGCTGCGCACGCCTCCAGCACGCGCTCGCCGCCGGCTTCGCGCGCGCCCTGCGCGAGCGCACCCTCACCGAGCAGGAGGCCATCGCCCGCTCCGCGATGGCCGCGCGCAGCGACGCCCAGCACGCGCTGCACGCCAGCGAGGAGCGCTTCCGCGCGGTGTTCGAGGGCGCGGCGATCGGCATAGGCATCGCGGACCTCGACGGCAACGTCCTGGAGGTCAACGACACGCTGATGCAGATGTTCGGCGGGCTCGACGCGGCCGTCCGCAGCAGGAACGTGAGCGACTGGGGCCACCCCGAAGACGCGCCCCACGTATGGAAGATGTACGCCGAACTGGTGCGCGGCGAACGGGACCACTTCCGGGTCGAGAAGCCGTACTACCGGGGCGACGGCACCGTGCTGTGGACCAACCTCACCGTCTCGCTGCTGCGCGACGCCGAGGGCCGTCCGCAGTACCAGCTGGCGCTCATGGAGGACACCACCGAGCGGCGGCTGCTCAACCTGCGGCTGCGCTACGAGGCCACCCACGACGCGCTCACCGGGCTGCCCAACCGGACGCTGTTCTTCGAGCGGCTGGAGAAGGCGCTCTCGGCCGGCGACGGTATGCGCTTCGGCCTCTGCTACCTCGACCTCGACGGCTTCAAGGCCGTCAACGACAGCCTCGGCCACTCGGCCGGCGACCGGCTCCTGGTCGAGGTCGCGGACCGGCTGCAGAGCTGTGCGACCGCGCCCCGCGAGATGGTGGCGCGGCTCGGCGGTGACGAGTTCGTGGCCCTGACCACCGGACCGCACACCGAGCGCGAGGTCGACGAGCTCGCCGCCCGCATCCTGGGGGCGCTGTCGGCACCCATCCGGCTCGACGGCCGGGAGATCACCGTCCGGGGAAGCATCGGCATCGTCGAGGGACCCGCGGGCGAGCGGGGACCGGCGGAGGTGCTGCGCAGCGCCGACATCACCATGTACCGCGCCAAGTCGGCGGGCGGCAACCGCTTCGAGCTCGCCGACGCCGAGGCCGACGCCCGCGCGATCACCCGGCACGGCCTCACCAACGCCCTGCCGACCGCGCTGGAGCGCGGCGAGTTCTTCATCGAGTACCAGCCGCTCGTCCACCTCTCCGACGGGAGCGTGCACGGGGCCGAGGCGCTGGTCCGCTGGTGCCACCCGCAGCACGGCGTGCTCGGGCCGGACCGGTTCATTCCGCTCGCCGAGCACACCGGACTGATCGTGCCGCTCGGCCGCTGGGTGCTCGAGGAGTCCGTACGGCAGGCCAGGTTCTGGCAGCAGCGGCATGCCGACGGCGGGCCGCTGCGCATCAACGTAAACCTCTCGCCCACCCAGCTGCACCACCCCGGACTCGTCTCGGACACCGTGCGGGTGCTGGAGCGGGCCGGACTGGAACCGGGGGCGCTCTGCCTGGAGGTCACCGAGTCCGCGCTGATCGGCGCGGACGACGATCTGCTCAAACCGCTGCGCCAGCTCGCCGAGATGGGCGTGGACATCGCGCTCGACGACTTCGGCACCGGCTACTCCAACCTGGCCAATCTGCGCCGGCTGCCGGTGAGCGTCCTCAAGCTGGACCGGTCCTTCACCCGGGGCATGCAGCAGCATCCCGCCGACCCCGTGGACCTCAAGATCGTCGAGGGCATCGTCTCGCTCGCACACAGCCTGGAGCTGGCGGTGACGGTCGAGGGCGTGGAGACCGGGGTGCAGGCCGCGCAGCTGCGCGCGCTCGGCTGCGACACGGCCCAGGGCTGGTACTACGCCAGGCCCGGCGCCCCCGACCGGATTCACTCCCTGGTGCTCGCGGACGCCGTGTGACGGGAGAGCAGTACGCGCTGCAGTTCGCGGGCGGCGCGGGACGGGGCGACATCGGTGCGGTGGGCGAGCGCGATAGTACGCCGTAGTCCAGGCCGGGCCAGCGGCGTCGCCCGGAGGTCGTGACCGGCCCGCGCGGCGACCATGCTGGGCACCACGGCGAGGCCGAGGCCCGCCCGGACGAATCCCAGTACGGCGTCCATCTCGCCGCCCTCCACCGTGAAGGACGGCTCGAAGCCCTCGGCCCGGCAGGCCGCGACGGTCAGCTCGCGCAGGTCGTAGCCGTGCCGGAACATGACCAGCGGCTCGTCCCGCAGATCCGCGACACCCACCGTGCCGCCCCGGCCGGGGCGCGGGGCGGCGGCCGAGGAGACCACCACCAGATCCTCCTGGAGCAGCTCGACCGTGGTCAGCGCCGGGGCCGACGGAGGCAGCGGCAGCACGATCAGGGCCAGATCGAGCGCGCCGCGGGCGAGATGGCGTACGAGATCGTGTGAACCGCCCTCCTCGATGAGCAGCCGGATCCCCGGATGCAGGGTGTGAAAGGCCCGCAGCGCGTCCGGCAGCAGCCCCGTGCACAGACTCGGGGTCGCGCCGAGCCGGACCCGCCCCCGGCGCAGCTGGGCCAGCTCCTGCACCTCGTGGCGCGCGTTGTCGGCGTCGGCGAGGATCCGGCGGGCCAGCGGAAGCAGCGCTTCACCGGCTTCGGTCAGCGCGATATTGCCGCGCGCCCGGCTGAACAGCTCGGCCCCCAACTCCCGCTCCAGCGCCCTGATCTGCTGGGAGAGGGACGGCTGCGCGACATGGACCCGCTCGGCGGCCCGGGTGAAGTGACTGGTCTCGGCGACCGCCACGAAGTAGAGGAGCTGCTGGAACTGCATGCAGCGATCATAGGCTCTCGCTATGAAGATGAGCCGGATCATGTCTTGGACCTCTCGGCGCCTGCGGGCCTAGCGTCCTTTCCATGGCACTCGCGACCCGCCCCCGCCCCCGGAAACCGGCGCAGCCACCGGCCGCCACCGGCGCCGCCAGGCCGTCCTTCGCCCGGCTGCTGTGGCGCTCGACCGTCGGCAAGAAGACGGTCATGGCCGTAACCGGCCTGGTGATGCTGGGCTACCTCGTCGCCCACATGCTCGGCAACCTCGAGATCTTTTTCGGGCCGGCGGACTTCAACGGCTACGCGGCCTGGCTGCGGACCATCGGCTCGCCGCTCCTGCACGACGAGTGGTTCCTCTGGAGCGTCCGGGTGGCGCTGGTCGCTTCCGTTGTGCTGCACGCGGTCGCCGCGTACCAGCTCAGCCGCCGCGACCTCGCCGCCCGGCCCACGCCGTACCGGCGGAAGCGGCAGCGCGCAAGCTATGCCACCCGCACCATGCGCTGGGGCGGAGTCATCCTGGCGCTCTTCATCGTCTGGCACATCCTCGACCTGACGACGCTGACCGTGAACCCGAACGCCGAGCACGGCCGGCCGTACGAGAACGTCGTCGCCTCCTTCTCCACCTGGTACGGCGGCGGGATCTACATCGCGGCGGTGCTGGCCCTCTGCCTGCACGTACATCACGGGTTCTGGAGTGCGGCGCAGACGCTGGGCGCGAACAACGGCCGCCGCGACAAGGCGCTGAAGACCGCCGCGGCTGCTCTCTCCGCCGCGCTGACCATCGGATTCCTGAGCGTCCCGGTCGCCGTGATGACCGGATGGGTGGGCTGACATGAACTCGTACACCGATTACACCGCGTACACCGCCGGCGAGCCGGTCGCCGACACCAAGGCCCCGGCCGGCCCTGTCGAGGAGCGCTGGGACCGACGCCGCTTCGAGGCCAGGCTCGTCAATCCGGCCAACCGCCGCAAGCACACCGTGATCGTCGTCGGAACCGGCCTGGCCGGCGGCGCGGCGGGCGCGACGCTCGCCGAACAGGGCTACAACGTGGTGCAGTTCTGCTACCAGGACTCGCCCCGCCGCGCCCACTCGATCGCCGCCCAGGGCGGCATCAACGCCGCCAAGAACTACCGCAACGACGGCGACTCGGTACGCCGGCTCTTCTACGACACCGTCAAGGGCGGCGACTTCCGGGCCCGCGAGTCCAACGTCCACCGCCTCGCACAGGTCTCGGTGGAGATCATCGACCAGTGCGTGGCCCAGGGCGTGCCGTTCGCCCGCGAGTACGGCGGCCTGCTCGACACCCGCTCCTTCGGCGGCGTCCAGGTCTCCCGCACCTTCTACGCCCGCGGCCAGACCGGACAGCAGCTCCTCCTCGGCGCCTACCAGGCGCTGTCGAAGGAGATCGCCGCCGGACATGTGACCATGCACCCGCGCACCGAAATGCTCGACCTGATCGTGATCGACGGGCGGGCCCGCGGAATCGTCGCCCGCGACCTCATCAGCGGGCAGATCTCCACCCACTTCGCCGATGCCGTCGTCCTCGCGACCGGCGGCTACGGCAACGTCTTCTACCTCTCCACCAACGCCAAGAACTCCAACGCGACGGCGATCTGGCGCGCCCACCGGCGCGGCGCCTACTTCGCCAACCCCTGCTTCACCCAGATCCACCCCACCTGCATCCCGCGCTCCGGCGACCATCAGTCCAAGCTGACCCTGATGAGCGAGTCCCTGCGCAACGACGGCCGGATCTGGGTCCCCAAGGCGCGCGGCGACGACCGCCCGCCGCACCTGATCCCCGAGGACGAGCGCGACTACTACCTCGAGCGGATCTACCCGGCCTTCGGCAACCTGGTGCCGCGCGACATCGCCTCGCGCGCCGCCAAGAACGTCTGCGACGAGGGACGCGGAGTCGGGCCCGGCGGGCAAGGGGTCTACCTCGACTTCACCGACGCCATCGCCCGGCTGGGCCGGCCGGCGGTCGAGGAGAAGTACGGCAACCTCTTCGAGATGTACGAGCGGATCACCGCCGAGAATCCGTACGAGGTGCCCATGCGGATCTACCCGGCGATCCACTACACGATGGGCGGGCTGTGGGTCGACTACGACCTCCAGACCACCGTGCCCGGCCTCTTCGCCATCGGCGAGGCGAACTTCTCCGACCACGGAGCGAACCGGCTCGGCGCCTCCGCCCTGATGCAGGGCCTGGCCGACGGCTACTTCGTCCTGCCGGCCACCATCAACGACTACCTCGCCCGGCACCCGCATGACGAGGTCCCGCCGGATCACCCGGCGGCCCTGGAGGCGGTGGCCGAGACGGAGGACCGGCTGAACCTGCTCCTCTCCGTCGACGGCGACCGCACCCCCGACTCCTTCCACCGCGAACTCGGTGAACTCCTCTGGGACGAATGCGGCATGGCCCGCACCGACACCGGTCTGCGCAAGGCCCTGGAGCGGATCCCGGCCCTGCGCGAGGAGTTCTGGCGCCGGATCAAGGTGCCCGGCACCGGCGAGCAGCTCAACCAGTCGCTGGAGAAGGCCAACCGGATCGCCGACTACCTCGAACTGGCCGAGCTGATGTGCCTGGACGCGCTGCACCGCACCGAGTCCTGCGGCGGCCACTTCCGGGAGGAATCGCAGACGGCGGGCGGCGAGGCCGAGCGCCGGGACGAGACCTTCTCGTACGCGGCCGCGTGGGAATTCACCGGCACCGGCGCCGCACCCGTCCTGCACCGCGAAGACCTGGTCTTCGAGTACGTCCACCCCACCCAGCGGAGCTACGCATGAACCTCACCCTCAGGATCTGGCGCCAGAGCGGGCCCGACGAGGCCGGCGCCATGACCACGTACGAAGTCAGGAACATCTCCGCGGACATGTCATTCCTGGAGATGCTGGACAGCCTCAACGAGGAGCTCATCCTGCGCGGCGACGAACCCGTCGCCTTCGACCACGACTGCCGCGAAGGTATCTGCGGAGCCTGCGGCATGGTCATCAACGGCCAGGCCCACGGGCCCGAACGCACCACCACCTGCCAGCTCCACATGCGGCACTTCAGCGACGGCGACACCATCGACATCGAGCCGTGGCGGGCCGCGGCCTTCCCGGTCGTCAAGGACCTGGTCGTGGACCGCTCGGCGTTCGACCGCATCATCGGATCCGGCGGCTACATCACGGCCCCCACCGGCAGCGCCCCGGAGGCGCACGCCACGCCGGTGGCCAAACCGGCCGCGGACACGGCGTTCGAGCACGCCGAGTGCATCGGCTGCGGCGCGTGCGTCGCGGCCTGCCCCAACGGCTCCGCGATGCTCTTCACCTCGGCGAAGGTGGTCCACCTGAACTCCCTCCCGCAGGGCGCACCGGAGCGCGAGACGCGGGTGCTCGACATGGTGGCCACCATGGACACCGAGGGCTTCGGCGGCTGCACCAACACCGGCGAGTGCGCGACGGCCTGCCCGAAGGGCATCCCGCTGCCGTCGATCGCGGCGATGAACAAGGAGTGGCTGCGAGCGGCCCGGAAGGTCAGCCGCTGACTCCGCCGCTCACTCCACCGCTGACCCGGCGCAGGGCCTCCTGGACGGCGAGGCGTCCCGCCCGCCGGAACGCCGTTTCGTTCGAGTCGACCTCGTGGACGCGGGCCGCGCGGACGACCACGCGGACCCCGACCGTCAGGTGCGCGCAGGACTCGGCGAGTTCGAGCCGCACACCCTCGTCCAGGGCCGCCGCGTACTCCCACGGCAGGGTCTCGTCCGGGAGTACGTTGACGAAGGCGTATCCGGCGGCCCCATCGGCCGAGGGCTCGAAGTCCAGGGTCGCGAAGGCGACATAGGACGGGCAGCCCGCCTGCCTGACATGGCGGACGGCGATGTCGCGCAGCGGGCGGGGCGGAAAGTCGGCGACCACGCGTGGAAGTATGCCTGCCCGGCGGGGCCTGGGCGTATTCGGGCGTTCCGACAACGCAGCGAGGTGCCACAGCTGTCGTCGTGCGCCCGCCGGGGATTGCGGGACAGCCCTGGGGAGCCGCCGGCGGGAGACGCCGGGCCAGGTAGCCCGCCGTGCGGCTGTTCCTCGCCGCGGCCACCTCGCGCGGCGGGCCGGTGGCCACGACGCGGCCGCCCTCCGCGCCGCCGCCCGCCCAGGACGTCCCGCAGGTTCTTGCCCTGCCAGGCACCGGGCCAGGCGGCGATCGCGCCGTCCCGGACGGACAGCGACGGATCGGGGACGAGCAGCTCCTCGCTGGTGCGGTGGATCCGGCCGAGACCGTGGCACTGTGGACAGGCGCCGGCCGCGGTGTTCGGCGAGAAGGCGTCGGAGTCGAGGCGCTCGGCGCCCTCCGGACAGTCGCCCGCGCGCGAGAACAGCATGCGCAGCGAGTTGGAGAGGGCGGTGACCGTGCCGACCGAGGACCGGGACGTGGGCGCGGAGCGCCCGATACGGGCTCCGGCAAACGGTGTGATTCTAGGCGGCCCCGCCGAACAGGCCCGCCAGCCGCCGGTAGGAGTCGGCCAGGCCCTCACGGTCGTACGTACTGGTCGTGACCAGCACCTCGTCGGCGCCGCTGCGCCCGATCAGCTTCTCCAGGTCGGCGGCGACCTGCTCCTCCGTGCCGTGCACATGCCCGCGCAGCGCCGCCTGGTAGAACTCCCGCTCCCTGGCGGTCATCGTGCGTGCCTCGGTCTCCTCGGCCGGTGTGAGCGGCGGGAACGCGCCGTGGGTGCGCGAGTACGCCAGTGACCAAGCCTCCGGGACGAGCAGCCGCCGGGCGGCCTCCGGGGTGCCGGCCACGGCGACGGTGCCGGAGATCACGACATAGGGCTCCTGCGACCAGAGGGAGGGCCGGAAACCGGCCCGGTACTCCTCGATCGCCCGCAGCATCCTGTCCTGCCCGCGCAGGTCGCCGATGACCAGGGGCAGCCCGGCGCGGGCTGCGATCCTGGCGCCCTCGCCCGTGGCCAGTACGAACGGCGGTACGCGCAGACCCCCGGCCGGGTGGGCGTGCACCTGCGGATGGGCCGTCTGGGTGCCGGTGAAGTATCCGAGGAGCTGGTCGAGCTGCGTCGCGAAGTCGTCCGCGTCCTCCTTGTCCCGGCCAATCGCTCGCCGTATGCCGTCCGTGAAGCCGACCGACCGGCCGAGGCCCATGTCGATCCGGCCGGGGAAGAGGGAGGCCAGCACCCCGAACTGCTCGGCCACCACGAGCGGCTGATGGTTCGGCAGCATCACGCCCCCGGTGCCGACCCGGATCGTCGAGGTCGCCGCGGCCACCGCGGCGGCCAGCACCGTGGGCGCCGAGCCCGCGACGCCCGGCACGCTGTGGTGCTCGGAGACCCAGAAGCGGTGATAGCCGAGCGCCTCGGCCAGTCGGGCGAACCGCACGGTGTCCCGCAGGGCCTGCGGAGCGTCGTGCCCCTGGCGGGTGCGGGAGCGGTCCAGTACGGAGAACCGGGTGGTCGCGAGCGTAGTGGTCACACCCGTTCAACGTCCCGGCCGGCCGGGGATTCCCTGCGCGAGGCGGATCCCTAGGGTAGGGGGGTGATCGAGACAAAGCGGCCGCCGGCCGTATTTGACCTGGACGGGACCCTCGCCGACACCGCACACCGCCAGCACTACCTGGAGCGGCGGCCACGCGACTGGGCCGGCTTCTTCGGTGCGGCGATGGTGGACCCGCCGCTGGCCAGGGGCGTGCTGATGGCGTTGGAGAGCGCCGAGGAGTGCGAGGTCACGTACCTGACGGGCCGGCCGGAGCGCTGCCGCCGGGACACGCTGGCCTGGCTCGCCGCGCACGGCCTGCCCGAGGGCAGGGTGTGGATGCGCCGCAACGACGACCGGCGCCCCGCCCGCCAGACGAAACTGGACGTATTAGGACGCCTGGCCCGGAGCCGGGACGTCCGGATGCTGGTCGATGACGACGAGCTGGTGTGCGAGGCGGCGCAGCGCGCCGGTTTCCGGGTCGTACGGGCCGACTGGGCGGCCACGTCGCAGGCGCTGAAGGACGCGCAGGAGCGCGTGGGCCGGACCTGAGGCGTACCCAGGCATCAGGCGGCCCCCGCCTGCGGGCGGCCCGCAGCCTCAGCAGCGCGTCAGCCCTCGTCGTCGAGGCGGAAGCCAACCTTCAGCGTCACCTGGTAGTGCGCGATCTGGCCGTTCTCGATGTGGCCGCGGACCTGGACGACCTCGAACCAGTCGAGATTGCGCAGCGTCTGCGAGGCGCGCGCGATGCCGTTGCGGATCCCCTGGTCCACCCCCTCGGTGGAGGTCCCGACGATCTCGGTGACGCGGTACGTGTGGTTGGACATGAGGCTCTCCCAGCGGGGTGAGGCTGCTGCGTCACTCCACCGTGCCCCACCGCGCGGCAGTCCGCGAGGCGTCGGACTGGAGTACGGTGCCTGCTTCGCGGTCCCCACGGGCAGCGGTACGGGCCGCCGCCGTCTCGCCCGCTACCGCCAGCCCGACGATGCGGCCGGCTCGCGACGTCTGCCGGACCCGGGCCGCACGAGAGCTCCAGCTCTCTTCGTCGTAGACGACTTCCGCACCCGGCCTGACCACGGTCAAGCCATGGGCCCGACTGCGCTGTTGCAGGGTGCGCACGTCGGCGCGCGGCGCGGAGGAGGGGTCGGCCCGCACGGAGGAGAACGAAGTCACCGCTGCTTGTGGCTACCGACGGATCGTAGAGTTTGCGCCCCGGGATTTGTGCACGGTGGAGGGGGGAGCGGCCGCATCGTCGCCCCTAGCCTCGCCGGAACAGCACAGATGAGGGGCGGTACCGGTGAACTGGCTGATCCACGACTACCGCGAGAGCGATCTCGCAGCAGTGGTCCACCTGATCGACACCACGGCCGAGCTCGGGCAGGAGTCGGTCTTCTCGATTGCCGAATGCATCAGCGCGCTGACCTCCCGGCAGCCCGCCGTGGTGGCCGTCCACCAGGGCGTCCCCATCGGCGCGGCGCTCGCCTGTGTGGCCGGCGAGCGGGCCTGGGTGATGCGTATCGCCATCTCCTCGGCCTGGCGCGGCCGCGGCCTGGCGAGCGCACTGCTGGTGGAGCTGGAGCGGCGGCTCGTCGCCGCCCGGGTCGGCCGGATCGCCTATGTGCTGCCCGAGGAGGAACTGCTCGGCGAGGGTCTGCTGAACGCCGGCTATACGCGGCAGCCCGCCGTGGCGTACTTCGAGAAGGTGGAGCCGCTGCACGGCCCGGCGGCCAGCCTGCTGGAAGACCTGGGCGGCCGGTTCCTGCCGAACGACCTCTGGGCCAAGGTGGCCGGCATGGAGGCGGAGAAAGACCTGATCGAACGGCGTGTCGTACTCCCGCTGGCGGAACCGGAGCGGGCCGCCCGGCACGGCGTCCGGCCACCGCGGGCCATCGCCCTGTTCGGTCCGCCCGGAACCGGGAAGACGACGTTCGCCCGGGGTATCGCCTCCAAGCTCGGCTGGCCCTTCGTCGAACTGCTGCCCTCCCGGCTCGCCGACGAGGGCAACCTCGCCGCGGCCCTGCGCAGCGCGTTCGCCCGGATCGCCGAACTGGAGCGGGTGCTCGTCTTCATCGACGAGGTCGAGGAGATCGCGCCGGTGCGCACCGAGCCCGCCCAGCCCGGCGGGATGCACGGGGTGACCAATGAACTCCTCAAGCTCATACCCGGTTTCCGGGAGCGGGACGAGCGGTTGCTGGTGTGCGCGACCAACTCCATCCGCTCGCTGGACCCGGCGTTCCTGCGCCCCGGAAGGTTCGACTATCTGATCCCGATCGGCACACCGGACATTGCCGCCCGTTCGGCCATCTGGTCCCGTTACACGGACGGCAGAGGCGATGTGGACGTGACAGAACTCGTCGCGGCCAGCGAGCTGTTCACGCCCGCCGACATCGAGCACGCGGCCCGGATCGCCGCCCAGGCGTCGTTCGAACGGGACTTGGAGGCGATCGGCGGCGCAGACAGCGCCTCGGCGCCGCTCGGGGCGAGCACCGGCGACTATCTCGCCGCGATCGCCCAGTGCCGGCCGACCGTGACACCGGCGATGATCGACGAGTTCGGCGCGGACATCACTGCGCACGCGCGGTTCTGAGGTCCAGCAGGGTGGTGCGGCCGTCGGGCGGGTAGAATCGTATACAGGCAGTTGCTCTTTCAATTGCCCGCGATCCAGGAGGTCACGATGGATGTCCTCGTGCTCATCGGTCGGATTCTCTTCGCCGCCCTGTTCCTCTCCTCGGCGGTCGGCCACTTCACCAAGACGAAGGACATGGCCGCTTACGCCGGGTCCAAGGGCGTACCGGCGCCGGCGGCGGCGACGCTCGGCGGGGGCGTTCTGCTCGTCGCGGGCGGGCTGAGCGTGCTGCTCGGAATCTGCGCCGACCTCGGGGCGCTGCTGCTGGCCGTCTTCCTGGTTCCGACGGCGTTCCTGATGCACGCCTTCTGGACGGAGACCGACGGCCAGACCAAGCAGATGGAGATGATCCAGTTCTTCAAGGACCTGGCGCTGGCCGGTGCCGCACTGATGCTGGTCGCGTTCTTCGCGTACACCGGCCATGACCTGGGGCTCACCCTGACCGGCTCGCTCTTCGACTTCGACTGATCTAGGGAGCGGCGGCGCCGGGGTGTCCACCGCAGAGGCGCAGCGCTTCGGCGCGGGCGATCGTGTACGCCTCCGCGACGGCGTCACGGTCGCTGCCGCGGGCGTGCGCGTCGGTGACCGCGTCCGGCCCGGGGCGGTACAGCGTGACCCACTCCGCGTCGGCGGTGGTGTAGTCGTTCTCCTCGAACTCCCAGGCCCAACGGCCCGATACGGGCCATTCCCGGACGCACTCGCCGTCCGGGAGGTACGAGACGGTGGCCGCCCACATCAGCCCGTAGCCGGGGATGCGGTCCCACACCGTGCCTTCCCCGTGCCATGCGTCGACCTCCACCACCCTGGCCGGCCGGCGCCGTCCGTCGGAGGACCCGGCGGCGTGGTCGATGTTCCACTGGGCGGCGACGGCCTCGGCGTCGGCCTTGCGGGCGAAGGGGATGATCAGGCCGTCGCAGTCGGCGACGTGGACGGACGACGACGAACTCATGAGGCGGGGCCCTCCCTGATCGGTCCGGTACGGGCGTCGGTCGTACGGGGCGTTCGCTGCCGCCCCCTTCAGCGTATGCGCCGTCTGCCGGTCACCGGGGCGGACCCGGACCAGGTCTGAGAACCGTGGACTTGATAGTGCCGACCCCCAGGCGATAGAGGCGGGTGAGCGCCCCCACCGGGCCCGCAACCAGCTACCGTCCGGCTCAACGAGTACCGATACGCGGCTTGACCTGCAGCGACGACTTTCCCAGCCCCACACCAGCTCGTCCGATCTCGGCGAGCAGTGCCTCAGGCGACGGCGCCCGGCCGAGCACCGAGCGCAGCACCTGGCCCGAGGAACGGGCCAGCCCCCAGTGGTAGATCCGCTCAGCGACCCACGCGTACCAGCCGGAATCGCCGGCGGTCCAGTCGCCGCGAGCGGCCCGGATCGCAGCCCGCAATTCGGCCGCGAGGATCGGACCGATCGCATAGTTGGTCATGTAGCCGGGCTCCTCGACGAGCTGGCCCCGCATCGCCCACCAAGGCCACCGCGGATGTGCGACGAGACCCAGGTACGTCGAGGTGAGCTCGGCCCATACCTCGTTGGGGCAGCGGTCCGGAGCCGCGTGCATCCGGATCTCGAACAACGCCCAGCACACATCGAGCATGATGTCGGCGTACCGGCCGCGCAGCGACAGGTGCCCGGGGACGGATGTCCCGAGCCAGCGGTTCTGCCAGGCCTGCTCGGCGGTGTCGAGCGCGAGGAGCTCGGCGAGCGCCTCGGTGAGCGCGTCGCTGTCGGGCCAGTCGGCGAAGGCCGGCCGTGTCCGGATCGCCGCGATGTGGATGGCGTGACCGGTCTCATGGATCAACTCGGTCAGCTCCCCCAGACCGCCCTCCGTGTACGTCCCGAATACCCATGGCTGCGCCCCGGACGCCCGACCCTCCGGGTGCAGGCGCGGCCGGCGTCCGAAGGTGGTGTAGGCGACCGGGACGGGCGGCCGGTCGGGGCGTGCCGCGACGTCGAAGCCGACTTCCAGCTGCGCAAGGTCCGCGCCGAGCGCCGCGTGATAGGCCCGCGTCAACGGGAGCAGGCGCTCCCGTGGAACGGCCGCACGCAAGGCACGGTCGGCGGCACCGGCCTCGTACCACCAGTCCCATGGCTCGACCGGTTCGCGGCCGGCGTTGGCGCGCCACGCTTCGAGGATCTCCACCAGACTGGGCTCGATCGAGGCGGGGTCGATGCCGAGGGCCCGGGCATTGGCGTCGATCGGCGAGCGGCCGGCCGCCCAGCGCTCGGCGCTGAGTCGCAGCAGGCGACGGTACGGGCTGGTGGCATCGCCGTCCCCGGCGATCGAACGCCAGGTCGGTTCGAGGGCAAGGAAGAGGCGACGCCGCTGCCGGCGGCTTGGTTCCTCGCCGAGCCGGCCGAGAACCGCAAGCCGGGTGAGCCGGTCACCGCCGACGTCGACGGCGGCTTCCGCGGCGGCGTAGCGATCGAGAATCTGCCCGCTCAGCGCTTCGAAGCCGGCGTCGGCCGCGGTTGCCGGCGGCCCGGCCGTCTCGCCATGGCCTTGGTCCTGAGCCTCGCTGAGCCAGCGGCGCATCGTGGTGAGTGCGCGGGCGTCCTCCTCGTCGAGCCGTTCCTCCGCCACGTCGGTGATCGTGCGGCGGACCTGCTCGACGGCAGCCTCGGCCTGCCGGTCCAGACCCGGTGCGGCAAGGCCACGGGCCCGGCCGACCTCCAGTCGGTCATGAAGGTCCCGGGCGTCCAGGAAGCACGCCTCGGCGGCGGCAAGGCGGTCGGGCATTCGGCGCATCCTCATCAGTAGCGGGAAAGGGAGCTTGGTGCGCCGGCTACGGGATCATCCGCCGCCAGGGGCCGGCCGGGCGTCAGCCGCGCAGTCCGGTGAGGGTCTGAACGACGAGTGAACCGAGGGTCGGCAGGTGGTAGCCGCCCTCCTGCACCGCGACCGTGGGCAGGCCGAGCGCACCGAGCAGCCGTCCGGTCTCCCGGTAGCCGGAGGCGGTCACCCGCAGCGGGCTCTCCGGATCGTCCGCCGCCGCGTCCACGCCCAGCGACACCACCAGGGCCTCGGCGCCGAACTCCCGGGCGCGCTCGCAGAGCCGCTGCACAGCGGCGAACCAGTGCGCGTCGCCGCTGCCCGGGGCCAGCGGCACATTGGCCGTGGCCCCGGCCCCGTCGCCGGAGCCGGTCTCGTCGGCGAAGCCGAGGTAGTGCGGGAACCAGCCGGCGCCCGGGTCCACATGTACCGAGCCGTAGAACACGTCCGGGCGCTCCCAGAAGACCGACTGGGTTCCGTTGCCGTGGTGGGCGTCGATATCGAGGACCGCGACCTTGGCGTATCCGGCGGCGCGCAGCGCCTCGGCTGCCACCGCTGCGTTGTTGAGGTAGCACGAGCCGCCGTAGCCGGCCGGGGCGGCGTGGTGGCCGGGCGGCCGACAGAGCGCGTACGCCAGCCGGGTGCGGCCCCCCGTGACCAGGTCGGCCGCGGTGAGCGCCGCGTCCACCGCCGCGCGCGCGGCCCGCCAGGTGCCGGGCCCGACCAGCGTCATCGTGTCGTAGCACCACAGCCCGGCACGGGCGTGCGCGGCGGCCGGAACGCGGGCGGGGAGTCCGCCGAGCATCGCCGCGGTCGGGAAGACGTACGGCACCACCCGGTCCTGGCCGGGGACCTCCCGGTAGCCGCCCTCCTCCCACTGCTCCCACACCTCGCGCAACTGCTCCAGCAGGCCCGGGTCGTGGACGGCGGCCAGCAGCTCGTCGCCGTGCGGTACGGCTGCTACGAACTCGGCGCCGGCCGACCGCAGGGCGTCCAGGATCACTGGCTGCCGCTCCGGGACCTCGGCGGCCGGGGTGCGCACGCCGACCCAGATCTCGGCTGTCGGGTGGTGCGCCATGCAGTCGTCCGACCAGACGGCTGTGAGTGGTGCGGTCACGGCGTCTCCTTGAGGAGGTGATCGGGCGTCCGGGCCGGAGGGTCCGCTTCGGCCCGCCGGCTGACGACGTCGTTCATGAGGTCCCGCCGGTGTCCGGCAGGAAGCACGCGCTCAGGTGCCCGCCGCCGGCCGGCAGCACCGCGGGGTCGGCGCTCTCGCACCGGCCGGCGACCCCGGCGCGCGTCGCCTCGCCCGACGCGTACGCCGGGCAGCGCGGCCGGAACCGGCAGCCGGCCGGGATACGGGACGGGTCGGGGGCCTCGCCGGTGAGCACCGTCGGCTCCCCGTCCGAGACGTCCGGCAGTACGGAGAGCAATGCCTTGGTGTAGGGGTGCTTGGGGTGCAGGAGCACCTCGGCGGCGGGGCCGCTCTCCACGATCCGGCCCAGGTACATCACCGCGACCCGGTCGGCGATGTTCCAGGCGAGGCCGAGGTCGTGGGTGACCACCAGTACCGAGAGGCCCAGTTCCCGGCGCAGTTTCAGCAGCAGCTCGAGGATCTCGCCGCGTACCGAGGCGTCGAGCGAGGACACCGGCTCGTCGGCGACCAGCACCGATGGCTCCAGCGCCAGCGCACCGGCGATGACGACGCGCTGGCGCTGGCCGCCGGACAGCTCGTGCGGGTAGCGCAGGAAGAACCGCTCGGGTGGGCGCAGCCCGGCACGCGCGAGTGCCTCGGCGACGCGCTCGCGCTCGTCACCGGCGACGCGGTGGATGCGCAGGCCCTCGGCGACGGCGTCGTACACCGTGTGCCGGGGGTTGAGCGAGCCGCTCGGGTCCTGCAGCACCAGCTGGACATCCCGACGGAAGGCGCGCAGCGCCGACTTGCGGTACGACAGCGGGCGCCCGGCCACGCTCACCCGGCCCTCGGCCGGCCGGACCAGGCCCAGCAGGGTGCGGGCCAGCGACGTCTTGCCGCAGCCGGACTCGCCCACCAGAGCGACGATCTCGCCCATGCCGAGCGCCAGTTCGACACCGTCCACGGCCCGAGCCCGGCCGAACCGGACGTGCACCCCGTACGCGGCGAGCGCGGCCTCGGCCTCGACTGCCCTGGACGCGGCCGGCCCGGCAGCTGTCTTCTCCTGCCTGGTCATCGTGCACCTCTCAGGTCCAGGTCGGGCTCGCCCGTGCGCAGGCAGGCGGAGAGCCGGCCGGCGCCGGCAACCGCAAGCGGGGGCGGCGCGCTTGCGCACTCCGGCAGAGCCACCGGGCAGCGTGGGTGGAACGCACACCCGTCCGGCAGATCGCCGGGGAACGGCGGATCGCCGGGCAGCCCGCGCGGCGCGAAGCGGAACCGCTCGTCGCCGATCCTCGGGAAGGCCCCGGCGAGCGCGGCGCTGTACGGGTGCCGAGCCGTGTCGAAGACGTCCTTCGCCGGGCCGCTCTCGACGAGCTGCCCGGCGTACAGCACCGCAGCCCGGTCGCACACCGAACTCAGCACCGACAGATCGTGGCTGATCAGCACCAGCCCCAGACCGAGGTCGCGGACCAGGTCCGAAAGCAGCGTCAGCACCTGGGCCTGCACCATCACGTCCAGTGCGGTGGTCGGCTCGTCGGCGATGATCAGACGGGGCCGGCAGGACAGGGCGAGCGCGATCATCACACGCTGCCGCTGGCCGCCGGAGAGCTGGTGCGGATAGGCGTCGGCCCGCCGGGCCGGCAGCCCTACCTGCTCCAGCAGCTCGGCGGCCCGCCGGTCGGCCTCGCGCCGGGTGACGGCGGGCTCGTGCAGCTGGATGGGGTCGGCGATCTGGCGGCCGATCCGGCGTACCGCGTTGAGCGAGTGCTGGGCGCCCTGGAAGACCAGCGAGGCCCCGGCCCAGCGCACAGAGCGCAGCCGGCCGAAGTTCATGCCGAGCACGTCCTCGCCGTCCAGCAGTATCCGGCCGGTGACCTCGGTGCTCTTCGGCAGCAGTCGCAGCACGGCGTGGCTGAGCGTGGACTTGCCGCAGCCGGACTCCCCCGCGATGCCCAGCACTTCGCCGGAATCGGCGGAGAGGTTCACGCCGCGCACGGCGGGCACCGGGCCCTCGGCCGACCGGTAGGTGATGTGCAGATCCTTGAGCTCCAGCAGGCTCATCGCCGGCCTCCTTCGCGCAGCCGGGGATTGAGCACGGTCTCCAGCGTCCGCCCGATCAGCGTGAACGAGAGGACGACCAGGATCACGCAGATGCCGGGGGGCAGTACGAACCACCACTCGCCGCGCGACATCGCACCGGACTCGTTGGCGTGGTCCAGGATCGAGCCCCAGGACACCTGTGTCGGGTCCCCGAGCCCCAGGAAGGACAGGGTGGTCTCGGAGAGGATCGCGATCGACACGGTCAGCACGGTGTTGGCGATGACCAGCGGCATCGCGTTCGGCAGCACGTGCCGCGTCATCTGGTGCCGGCCGCCCGCGCCGAGCGCGCGAGCCCGTTCCAGATACGGACGTGCCCTGATGGTCAGCGTCTGCGCGCAGACCAGACGGGCGGTGCCGGGCCAGGAGGTGATGCCGATGACCACGATGATGTTGGTCAGCGAGGCTCCGAGGAGCGTGGCCAGGACGATTGCCAGCGGCAGGAAAGGAAGGACGAGGAACCAGTCGGTCACGCCCATGAGCAGGCTGCGCGCCCAGCCCCCGTAGAAGCCGGCCATGATGCCGACGAGGGTGCCGATGGCCATCGAGATCGCTGTGGCCGCGAGGCCGACGGTCAGCGAGACCCGGGTTCCGTACAGCAGGAGCGTCAGGATCGAGCGGCCGTTCTCGTCAGTGCCGAGCGGATAGTGCAGTGAGGGCGCCAGATGGCTGGGCGCCGTCACCCGGGTGATGTCGAGACTGTCCCGGTCGGCGAGCAGCGGCGCGAACAGGGCCAGCAGGACGAAGACGCCCAGCAGTACGAGCCCGCCAAGGCCCGCGCGGTGGCTGCGGAAGTCGCGCCAGAAGCGGGCGGCGGCCGCCCGGCGACGTGCCCGCGCGATCGCGGCCGGACTGAGGGCAGGCTTCGCGGGCCCGGTTTCGGCTTCAGCGGTGGTCATGCGTCACTCACCCGGGGATCGAGGACGACGTACAGCAGGTCGGCAAGGAGTGTGAAGACGATCACTGAGAGGGAGAAGAGCAGGAACACCGCCTGAAGCAGCGGGATGTCGGGGCCGCGCAGCGCGTCGTAACTGAGCTGGCCGAGCCCGGGCCAGGAGAACACCGCCTCCACGGTGATCGCGCCACCGATGACGAAGCCGAAATTGAGGAAGATCAGCGTCATGGTGGGGAGTAGCGCGTTCGGCACCGCGTGCTTGCGGCGGACCAGCGCCTCGCGCAGTCCGGTGGCGCGGGCCAGGGTGAGGTAGTCCTGCCCCAGCTCGTCCACGAGTGAGGCGCGCATGATGGCGGCGTACTCGGCGAGGTAGACCAGGGTCAGCGAGGCCACCGGGAGCGTCATGTGCCAGAGGGTGTCCAGCCAGCCGGCCGGCGAAGAGGGGTCCACGCCGTCCGAGTTGATCCCGGCGCTGGGGAACATGGGCAGGGCGATCATGAGTACCATGCCGATCCAGAACTCCGGCATGGCGTAGAGGGCGAGGGTGGAGCCGGTGGAGATCCGGTCGAAGCGGCTGCCGCGCTGCCAGCCGGCGCGGATGCCGATCCGGATGCCGAATACGGAGGCCAGCAGGATGCTGGTGCCGACCAGCAGCACGGTGGGCCACACCCGCTCGCCGATCACCTGCCACACCGGGGCGTTCTGGCTCACCGACTGGACTGCCGAGGAGAACGGATTGGCGAGGTAGTCCACGAACTGCTGCCCGATCGGCTGGTCGAGCTTGGCCCGCATGGCGGCGATCTGTTCGGCCGGCATGTTGCGGCCGCGCGTGTACAGGCCGATCGGGTCGCCCGGCAGCAGCCGGAACAGGGCGAAGTTGAAGCACAGGACGAAGAAGACGGTGCCGGCCGCCCAGGTGAGCTTGCGCAGGACGTAGCGGCCGGTGCCGCTCAGCGGCCGGACCCGGTGGGAACCGGCCGCGAGGGTCGGGGTGCCCATCGGCCGGCTACTCCCGCTCGTCCGCGGACTTCGCGCCGCGGCGGCGGGCGATCACCGTGCCGCCGACACCGAGGAGGAGCAGGGCCGCGAGACCGCCGCCGAGGTAGAGCACGGTCGGGCTGTCGCCGGACGAGGCAGCCGCCTGCGCCGGCACGGGGCGAAGGCTGCGGTAGGAGTAGCTGCCCATCTGGAAGAGGTACGGGCCGTCCGGCGCGGGCTGGGGGGTGAAGCCGGTCCACCGGTCGCTGCGGTACGCCGACAGGTCGTCGTAGTAGTAGGTGACGGCGTACGCGGCGTCGTCGTACAGCAGCTTCTGCATCTGCTTGACGGTCGCCGCGCGCTCGGCCGTGTCGGTCTGGGTGGCCTGCAGCTGGTACAGCCGGTCGTACTCGGGGTTGCAGTAGAAGGAGTCGGAGAGCTCCGCGTAGACCGTGCCGTCTTCCTTGTAGCTGCGCTTGTCGCAGGTGAAGACGGACAGCATGTAGTCGGGGTCGGGCTCGACGCCCCAGCCCCACTCCATCATGTCGAAGTTGCCCTGGCCGACGGTCTCGACGAGTGTGTCCTCGGAGACCACCTTGATGGTCACCGGCACGCCGATGCGCGCGTACCAGCTCTTGGCGAACTCGCCGGTGTCCTTGGACTGCTTGGACTCCTGGCGGGTGAGCAGCCGCAGCTCCAACTTCTTGCCGCCCTTGGCGCGGACGCCGTCCGCGCCCATCTTCCAGCCGGCCTCGTCGAGCAACCGCCCGGCCGCTTCGAGGTCGAACTTCTGCGCGTCGGCACCCGGCGCGTAGTGCAGCTCCTCGTAGATGGGCGGGATGACCGTGTCGCCCGGGCTGCCGTGGCCGCCGAGCACCCGCTCGACCAGCGTCTCGCGGTCGATGGCCAGGGAGAGCGCCTTGCGGACGCGCTTGTCGCGCAGCGCCGGGTGGCCGTCGCCGATCGGCGTGCCGTCGGCGAGCGCGGCGCCGTTGTTGAAGGCGATCTGGTCGAAGTTGATGGAGGTCGCGGAGCGCGTGCTGACGCCTTTGGCGTCCTCCAGCGAGCTGAAGACGCTGCTCTCCAGGTCGTAGGCGTAGTCGATCTCACCGCGCTTGAGCGCCAGGGCCATGGCGTCGGCGTTGTCGTAGACCTTGAAGACCAGCCGGTCGATCTTCGGGGCGCCGGCCCAGTAGTCCTTGTTGGCCTCGAAGGATATGAACTGGCCCTTCTTGCGGTCGACCAGCTTGAAGGGGCCCGAGCTGACGACCGGGCCGTCCTTCGGCTCGTTGCTGAACGACTTGACCTCCTTCGCGTCGATCTCCGACCAGATGTGCTCGGGCAGAATCGGCACCCACAGCTGCTTCATGATCGGTGTGCTGCGCTTGACGTGCAGCACCAGCGTGGTGTCGTCCGGGGCCTCCGCCTTGGTGATGTTGGCGGTGTAGTTGCCGTAGTTGGACTGCTCGTAGTCGCCGCCCAGGATCCGGTTGAAGGTGTAGGCGGCGTCGCGCGCGGTCAGCGGCTTGCCGTCGCTCCACTTCACGCCTTCGCGGATCTTGTACGTCCAGCTCTTGCCGTCCCCCGCCTCCTCCCACGAGGTGGCCAGGCCCGGCACCGGGGAGAAGTCCTTCTCGCTCCAGCCCATCAGCAGGTCGTAGCTGACGTGCCACATCTCGTACGACTCCGCGGTGATCCCGGTGAACGGGTTCAGCGAGTCGGGGTCCTTCAGGATGCCGGCGGTGAAGGTGTCCTTGCCCTGGCCGGCGGACTTGCCGGAGGTGGCGGAGCTGTCGGCGAACGCGGGGCTCTGGGCCGTGAGCGACCCGGTGAGCGCCAGCGCGCAGCCCAGCAGCAGGGCTGCGGCCCGGCGGGTGGTGCGCCGCCTGTGCGGGAACGGATCGGGGGCCGCCGGAGCAGGGGCCGGTGAGGTGGGCGTGGCAGCGGACAAGTCGGCCTCCCGAGGCAAGTGATCGGCGTGCACAGTCTCGGTCGATCGATCGATCGAGTCAAGGGTCGGTTTGCAGGGTCGCAAGAGTCGGTCAGGGCACTCGGGAGGCGGGCAATTCGCCGGGCAATCCAGTGGCATTGGGGCCGCTTTGCAAGACCGGCCGCCGCCTCGGCGTCACGCCAGGGCGGCCGGCCGCCCGCAGCAGGTCCAGCACCGGCTCCACCGGCAGCGCCTCCATCGTGCGACCGTCCCGCCCGGTCAGCGTGCTCGCCCGGAAAAGGGAATTGAGCACTGCTTCCTCCGTGGCCTCCACCGCGCCCGCGAAGTACGCGTCGAGCGCACGCCCGGAGACCGGCGCGCGCGACGGGGACTGGCCGCGTGCCGTCCGCAGCCCGGTCGCGAAGGCGAAGAAGATCTCACCGCTGCCGTGGTGCGCGGTCGATCCGGTCCTGGCCAGGCCGAGACCGGCCCGCCGGGCGAGACGCTCGCAGCCCGCCGCGTCGAGCAGTCCGTCCGTCGCGATGACGACGATGCACGATCCGGCCGGTCCTGGCAGCTCCTGCTCCGGCGGCGCGGGCGGCAGCAGCCGCCCGACGGGCACCCCGTCGACCGTCAGCCGCTCCCGCTCCCCGAAGTTGGTCATCGCCAGCACCCCGACCGTGCAGCCGTCCGGGAGAACCCTGGACGCCGTGCCGATGCCGCCCTTGAAGCCGAGGCAGCTCATCCCGGTGCCGGACCCGACGGCGCCCTCCTCCGGCGCGGCGCGCTCCGCCGCGGGGGCCGCGCCCGAGGCGCGGGCGGCACGCAGCGCCGCCTCCACGTCCGCACGGGAGACCTGCATCCGCCGGGCGTCGTTGAGGAAGGAGTCGTCGCATTCCCCGACGACCGGGATGACGACGTCGTCGCCGATTCCCTCGTCCTCCTCGATCAGCAGCTCGCACGCCGCGTCGTACACCCGGCCCAACTGCATGGTGGAGGTGAGGAAGACCGGCGTCTCCAGCAGGCCCCACTCGGCGGCGGCCAGCAGGCCGGTGCACTCGCCGGCGCCGTTGAGCACCGCGGCGCCGGCCGGCATCGGCGCGCGCGGCACGCTGCCGCCGGGGTCGATGACGGTGACGCCGGTGCGCGCGATGCCGCGGCCGTGCGGCGGCGCGGGCTCGTCCCGTACCACCGTGGCGTGGCCGACGCCGACACCGGGCACGTCGACGATGGACGCGGTGGGGCCGCTCGGCAACAGGCCGATCCGGATACCCAGTTCCGATACGCGGTTCGTCCTCACAGCCGCGCTCACCCCGCTACCGGGACAGCCGGCAGCCAGCGGTAGCGCGTCCACTGGTCGACGGGGAAGGCGCCCAGGCTGCGGTAGAAGGCCGCGGCGTCCTCGTTGCCCCGCATCACATCCCACTCCACGCGCCCGCCGGTGCGGGAACGCAGCTCGTCCAGCAGGGCGCGGCCCAGGCCGTGCCGGCGGAACCCGGGGCGGATGTAGAGATCCTCGAGCCAGATGCCGCTGCGCCCGGCCCAGGTGGAGAACGTCGGGTGCCACAGGGCCGCGCCGGCCACGGTGCCGGCCGCGCCCGGCGGCTCGGCGACCAGCGCCCGTACGGTGGGCTCCGCACCGAAGAGATGCTCGGCGAGGCCGTCCGCGGTGAGCGCTATCTGGTCGGCGGCGCCCTCGTGCGCGGCGTGTTCGAGCATCAGGGCATGGATGTCCGCCACCTCGGCGGGGACGGCTTCACGTACGGGCACGGGGGGCCTCTCTGTTCGGATCTCTGTGCATACGACTGGGGCCACCGGCCGGGTGGCCCAGAGGTGACACGCGGGGTCTGCTCCGCAGACGGCGGCTGGGCCCAGCGGTCCTGGACGCCATCTGCTCCACGAATCAGTGCCGGCCGGCGGGCAGCCGCAACTGCCAGATCTCCGCGACGAGTTCCCGCGCCTGCGCAAGATCGGTGACGAAGTCGGCGGCCTGGACGCCGGGATCGCAGCCGAGCGCCGAGAGCGCGATCCTGGCGTGCTCCGCGGCGATCTCGTCCAGGCCGAGCCGGCCGTCGGGCGAGTACCACCCAGCCACCGCGGAGCACATCTCCAGCAGCGCGAGCCGGACCACAGTCGGCTGCCCGGCAGTGAAGACGCCGGCCGCGCGGCCGGCGTCGATCGCCTCCCGCCAGTGGCCCTCGTAGCGGTCACGCAGCTCCACCGCTGCGGCGCGGTGCTCGTCGCCGAGGGCGCGCAGCTCGTGGTCGACCACCATGGTCTCGCTGGGGTGGAGCGCATGCGACAGGACATGCACATGGACCAGTCCCGCGATCCACTCCGCCGGGGAGGCGGCCCGTACGGCCACCCTTTCAGCGGCTTCGCTCAGCCGCTCCAGGCTGCTGCGCATGATGGCGAAGAGCAGCGCGTCCTTGGAGCCCATGTAGTGGTAGAGGGTCGCTGAGGAAAGCCCGGCGGCGTCGGCGAGTTCGCGGATGCCGGTGCCATGGAAGCCCTTGGCGGCGAACAGTTCGACGGCCGCCCGCCAGACCCGTATCCGGGTGGCCTCCTGATCATCACCGGCCGGACGGGCTGCCACTGCCTTGGGCATGGGGACACTCCTTGACGAGGCTCACCGGCCTTGACGGCCGGGTCGGTCATCCTTAGGTTACCCCTGTCGATCGATCGATCGACAGAGTGCCCGGTCCTGTCATTGCCACGCACCACTGCCCAGACTTGCACGAGGAGCCCCGTGAGCGAGCCCGAATGCCCCGTCGGCTACGCGCGGAAGGACGAGATCGCGCTCATCCGCCTGGACCGCCCCCACCGGCTCAACGCGGTTGTCCCCGCCCTGGTCGAGGGCCTTGTCCGCGCCCTGGAGCGGGCAAGGGAAGAGGATGTGCGCGCCGCAGTGCTGTCCGGCCGTGGGCGTGCCTTCTGCGCCGGGCACGATCTGAAGGAGGAGGCCGAGCGGGACGGGATCGAAGCCGCTCGTGCGCGGATTGACCGTATCCAGGACGTCACCCGGGCCATCCGGCGGTCACCCTTCCCCGTCATCGCGGCCGTGCACGGCTACGCACTCGGCGCCGGCTGCGAGTTCGCCCTGGGCTGCGACCTGGTGGTGGCCTCCGCGGACGCCCGCTTCGGCTTCCCGGAGACCACCGTCGGGCTGAGCGTCACCGGCGGCGTCTCCCGACTCCTCACAGCCACCTTGGGCCCCCTCAAGGCCAAGGAACTGGTCCTGCTCGGCGAGCAGTTCGACGCGGCCGACGCCGCCCGGCTGGGCCTGGTCGCCCGGGTCGTGGAACCGGGCCTGCACGAGAGCGCGGCGCTGGAGCTGGCCAGGGCCCTGGCGGGAAAGCCGCAGTTCGCGCTGGCCCTCGCCAAACGCGCTCTGGACGCCGGACTCGACTCCTCCCTCGAGGATGCCTTCGGCCGAGAGACCGCCGACGCCCTGCTGACCCTCGCCGGCACCGAGGCCGACGGCGGGCGCGACGCCTTCGCCGCCAAGGAGGAGGGCACCCGGTGAGCACCGACCAGATCGAGGACCTCGACACGCTGGTACGGCGGGCCGCAGCCCGCTGGGGCGAGCGCACCGCGTGGACCTTCGACACCCGCGGCGAGCAGCTCACCTTCCGGCAGGTCGAGGCGGGCGTGGCGCAGCTCGCCGGCCGACTGGCGGGCCTGGGCATCGGGCGAGGCGACCGGGTGGCCGTACTGCTGCGCAACCGTCCCGAGTTCCCGCTCACCTGGCTGGCGCTGGCCCGGCTCGGCGCGGCCATGGTGCCGGTCAACACCAACTACCGGCGCCACGACGCCGGCCACCTGCTCGCCGACTCGGGCGCCTGCCTGCTGGTCACCGAGCCGGAGTTCCTCGACCTCGCGGATGCGCTCCTCAGCGCCGTGCCCACCCTCGAGCAGGTGCTGGACGTGGACAGCCCGGCGCCGGGGGCTGAGCCCGTCGCCGGGGCCGTCGCCGCCGTCCCCGAGGACCTGGCCAACATCCAGTACACCTCAGGGACCACCGGCAGGCCCAAGGGCTGTCTGCTCCCGCACCGTTACTGGACGGTCCTCGCGGAAAGCATGGTGAGCGAGTTCCCCCGCCTCTGCGAGGACGACGTGATGCTCACCGCGCAGCCCTTCCACTACATCGACCCGCAGTGGAACGTCGCCGCCGCGCTGCTGTCCGGCGCCCACCTCGTCGTCCTCGACCGTTTCCACCCCGCCACCTTCTGGGAGCGCGTCCGGGCCCACGGGGTCACGTACTTCTACTGCCTCGGGCTGATGCCCGGCCTGCTGCTGAGAATGCCGCCGCACCCGCTGGACCGGCACCATCGGGTGCGTGCAGTCCAGGCCTCCGCCATCCCCGGCCAGTTGCACCGGCAACTGGAGGAGCGCTGGGGCGTGCCCTGGTACGAGGCGTTCGGGATGACCGAGACCGGCGCCGACCTGCGGGTCCGCGAGGACGGCCACGACGCGGCCGTCGGCACCGGCTGTGTCGGGCGGCCCACCGCGCGCCGCGACGTGCGCATCGTGGGCCCCGACGACCGGCCTGTGCCACGCGGCGAACAGGGCGAGATCGCGCTGCGCGGCGCCGGCCTGATGGACGGCTACCTGGGCCGGCCGGAAGCCACCGCCGAGGCGTTCCGCGGCGGCTGGTTCCACACCGGCGACCTCGGCCGGATGGACGAACTGGGCAACGTCTACCACCTCGGCCGCACCAAGGACATGATCCGCCGCAGCGGCGAGAACATCTCCGCCACCGAGGTCGAGGAGGTGCTGCAGCTCCACCCGGCCGTGCACACCGCCGCGGTGGTCGCCGTGCCGGACGAACTGCGCGGCGAGGAAGTCAAGGCGTACCTCGTCGGGGACCCGGTGGAACCCGAGGAGCTGGCCGCCCACTGCCTGGAGCAGATGGCCTACTTCAAGGTGCCGCGCTACTGGGAGTTCCGCGAGGCGCTGCCACTGACCGCTTCGGAGCGGGTCGCCAAGGGCGAACTGCTCGCCGCTGACAACCTGCTGGCCGGCAGTTACGACCGCGTCGAGAAGGTCTGGCGGTAACGGAATGCGCATCGACACGATCCTCACCAACCTCACCGCCATCACCCTGGACGAGGTCCGGCCCCGCGCCCACCGCATCGGCCTGCACCACGGGCGGATCGTCGCGCTCGACGAGGACCTGGACGGCCTGCGCGCGGTACGCACCGTGGACCTCGGCGGTGCCTGCGTCGTGCCGGGCTTCAACGACGCACACAACCACATGGCCTTGTACGGCATGGCGCAAGCCGAGCTCGACCTGTCCAGCCCGAACGTGCGCACCCTCGACGACCTGTACACCGCCGTCGCCGAGCGGGCCCGGGAACTGCCGGCCGGCAGCTGGCTGACCGGCTCCGGATACGACCAGAACAAGCTCGGCGGGCACCCGCACCGCGAGGTCCTCGACCGGATCGCGCCGGACCACAAGGTGTGGCTCAAGCACACCTCCGCCCATATGTGCGTGGTCAACTCGGCGGTGCTGAAGGAGATCGACCGTACAGTCCCGGCCGGCGGCCGGGTCGTCACCGGCGCCGACGGGCAGCCCACCGGGCTGATCGAGGAACAGGCCCAGCAACTCGTCCGCGACCTGGTCTACCCGTACTCCACCGCTCAGCTCGCCGACGCCATCGCCCGTGCGAGCCGCGACTATCTGCGCGAGGGCCTCACCTCCTGCACCGAGGCCGGCATCGGTCTCGGCTGGATAGGCCACTCCCCCGTCGAGGCCGCCGCCTACCAGCAGGCCCGCGACGAGGGGCGGCTCGGCGTCCGGGTGCGGCTGATGGTCACCACCGACACTCTGCACCCGCTCCGGCACCACCCCGACGACCCCGGCGGAACCGGACTCGACCTGGGCCTGCGCACCGGCTTCGGCGATGAGTGGCTGCAGCTCGGCGCGGTCAAGGTCTTCTCCGACGGCTCCCTCATCGGCCGTACCGCGGCGATGTGCTGCGACTTCGCGGGCGAGGCCGGCAACCGCGGCTATCTGCAAGCCGATGAGGAGGAGCTGCGGGAGCGGATCGCCGCCGCGCACGCCGCCGGCTGGCAGGTCGCCACCCATGCGATCGGCGACCGGGCCATCGACCTCGTGCTGGACGCGTACGAACAGGCGGCTCTGCGGTTCCCGCGGGCCGGCACCCGGCACCGGATCGAGCACTGCGGAGTCACCCGCCCTGACCAGTTGGCCCGGCTCGCCGCGCTCGGTGTCGTCCCCGTTCCGCAAGCCGCGTTCGTCGGCAGGCTCGGCGACGGGATGCGCGCGGCGCTGGGCCCCGACCGGGAAGCCTGGTGCTACCGGCACCGCTCCTTCCTGGACGTGGGCCTGACCGTACCGGGCAGTTCCGACCGGCCCATCGTCCCCGGAGCCCCGCTGCGCGGCATTCACGACATGGTCAACCGCCGGACCGAGACCGGCGGACTCCTGGGCCCCCAGGAGTCCGTCACCGCACTGGAGGCGCTGCGCGCCTACACCCTCGGTTCCGCCTACGCGGGCTTCGAAGAACACCTCAAGGGCAGCATCCGGCCCGGCAAGCTCGCGGACCTGGCGGTCCTCGACACCGATCCGACAGCCACAGCCCCCGAACGGATCGCAGACACCGCCGTACTGGCCACCCTCGTCGGAGGCCGCTTCGCCTTCGACGGCCGACAGTTCACCCGGTCCGGCTGAACGGACTGCGCAGTCAAGCACCTTCGGCGGGAATCCGCTCGCCTGCGCGGTCGGCCGGGCGGTCGTCCGGCTGCTCGCGACAGGTGCACGCCCTGGGCGAGGGGCCCGCGGACGCGGACGAGGAGACGCCACCGCAGACCGAGGTCTTCGCGCGCGGCGAGGTGGCACAGATCATCGCCCCGCCCGGCTCGGCGCGGATCATCGAGGAGGCCAACCCCGAACTCAAGGGCAGGCTCGGGTTCTTCCCGATCCCCGGCAAGACCGCCGACAGGCCCGGCTCGGTCTTCACCGGCGGCTCCGACCTCGTCATTCCCGAATCGACGCGGCACCGGGACGCGGCGATCGAGGTGATCGAGGCCCCGGCCGGGGAGAAGTGGCAGACCGAGCTCGCCAGAACCATGAGTTACGTACCGAACAAGACCACGCTCGCGCACGTCATCGGCGGCACGGAGAGCACCGCCGCGATGGCCGCGGGTGCGGCCGAGGGCCGCGCCACCCCGAAGTCGGGCCGGTGGGCGCAGGTCGAGGCACAGAACCCGATCAAGCCGTACATGACGGCCGTACTGACCGGAGACGACCCAGGAGAGGCGGCCCGGACGGCATCCACCGCCATCACCTCGTTCCTGGACGAGTAGGCCCATGATCCGCATGTGCTGAATCCGGCCATTCAGCAGCCGCACATCCCCGCTCCCCGAAAAGGTCACGTCGAGTCCAGCCGGCCACGGAAGAAGTAGGGAGCCAGGCCGTCACCCACCGGGCCTGGCACCCGCGCCCGGCCCAGGAGACCCGCCATGACCGCCATGACCGTGACCACCGCCCACCCCCCTGTCCCGGCCCAGCCGGCCGTACCCGCCCAGTCGGCCGCGCCGGCCCCCGCCCCGTCCGCCCTCCCCGGTGCCCACTCCGGCTATGTCGTCGAGCTCGCCCGCGACGAGGCCGACGTCCGGGCCGCCCAGCGGCTGCGCCACCTGGTCTTCGCGGGCGAGATGGGCGCCCGGCTCACCGGCCCCGAGCCGGGCCTGGACTCCGACGCTTTCGACGCGTACTGCGACCACCTGCTCGTCCGTGAGGAGCGCACCGGACAGGTGGTCGGCACGTACCGGCTGCTGCCCCCGGAGCGCGCCGCGGTGGCCGGCCGGCTCTACTCCGAGAGCGAGTTCGACCTCGGCCGGCTCGCCGGGATCCGCGACGACCTGGTCGAGGTCGGCCGCTCCTGCGTCCACCCCGACCACCGCAACGGCGCCGTGATCGCCCTGATCTGGGCCGGCCTGGCCCGCTACATGGTCCGTACCGGCCACAACTGGCTGGCCGGCTGCTGCTCCATACCGCTCGCCGACGGCGGCATTCTGGCCGCCGGCACCCGCGACACGGTCCTGGCCAAGAACCTCGCGCCCGAGGAGTACCGCGTCACCCCGCACCAGCCGTGGACCCCCGAGGGCATCACGATCCCCGCCCGCACCGAGATCCCGCCGCTGCTGCGCGGCTACCTGCGGCTCGGCGCCTGGGTCTGCGGAGAGCCCGCGCACGACCCGGAGTTCGGCGTGGCCGACCTGTACGTCCTGCTCTCCCTGCGCCGCACCAACCCGCGCTACCTGCGGCACTTCCTCTCCCTCGCCCCGGTGTCATGAGCGCCTGGCTGCCCAGTGCGCCGTGCACCCCACGGCTGTGTGCGCAGCACCGGGGACCGGCGTCCGCCGTGCCGCGCACGCTGGCCCGGCTGCTGGCGGGGATCACACTCGTCGTGGCGGGCGTGCTCCTCTGCCCGGCCGTCCGGCGGCTGCCCGCGGCGCGCCGCGACCGCCTCGTCCGGGCGTGGGCCGGGGCCGTGGTCCGTGCCTTCGGGGTACGGACGCGGGTCCTCGGGCACCCCGCGAAACAGGCCGGCACCGGGATGCTCGTGGTGGCCAACCACATCTCCTGGCTGGACATCCCGCTCATCGCGGCCGTGCAGCCGGGCCGCATGCTGGCCAAGAGCGAGATCGGCCGGTGGCCGCTGCTCGGCCCGGTCGCCGCCCGCGGCGGCACCCTGTTCGTCGAGCGCGACCGGCTGCGCGCCCTGCCCGCCACCGTCGCCCGGATGGCCGGAGCGCTCCGCGCCGGTTCGCGGGTGGTCGTCTTCCCCGAGGGCAGTACCTGGTGCGGGCGGCAGCAGGGCCGGTTCCGGCCCGCCGCCTTCCAGGCCGCACTGGACGCCGGGGTCCCCGTCCAGCCGGTACGGATCAGTTACCGGCTGGCCGGCGGAGGGCCTGCGACGGCCGCCGCCTTCGTGGGCGACGACCCGCTGCCCGCGTCCCTGTGGCGGGTCGCGGCGGCCGGCGGGCTGGTCGCCGAGATCACCCTGCTGCCCCGGATCCCGGCCGGCCGCCACCCCGACCGCCGCGCCCTCGCGCGGGCGGCTCAGACGGCGGTCGCTCAGACGGCCGTCGCCAGCGACAGCGCGAACCTGCCCGCCTCATCGGTCCACCACTGGGTCAGCGCCAGCCCGGCACCGGCGAGTTCGGCGCGTACCCCTTCCTGACGGAACTTGGCCGACACCTCGGTACGCATCTCCTCGCCGGCCTCGAAGTGCACCACCAGATCCAGTTCCCGGATCTTCACGGTCAGTGCGGTGCGCGCCCGCAGCCGCATCTCGATCCACTCCTGTTCGCGGTCCCACCGGGCCACATGGTCGAAGTCGTCCGGCTCGAAATCGGCATCGAGTTCCCGGTTCATGACGGCCAGCACATTCTTGTTGAAGGCGGCCGTCACGCCCCGCGCGTCGTCGTACGCGGCGACCAGGGTGGCCTCGTCCTTCACCAGATCGGTACCGAGCAGCAGGGCGTCGCCGGGGGAGAGGAGGGACCGTACGGACTTCAGGAACGCGGTGCGCTCGGCGGGCAGCAGATTGCCGATCGTGCCGCCCAGGAACGCGGCCAGCCGCGGGCCCGGGGTACCCGGCAGCGCGAGACCGCGGGTGAAGTCGGCGATCAGCGCGTGCACGGAAAGCCCGGGGTGGTCGGCCAGCAGCGCCTCGGCCGCGCGGGTGAGCGCGCTCTCGCTGACGTCGACCGGCACATAGGAATGGAGTCCGGGCAGCGCCTCGATCAGATGCCGGGTCTTCTCGGAGGAGCCGGAACCCAGCTCGACGAGCGTGCGTGCCCCGGTCGCATCGGCGATCTCGGGCGCCCGCGCGAGCAGGATCTCCCGTTCGGCGCGGGTGGGGTAGTACTCGGGGAGCCGGGTGATCTCCTCGAACAGCTCGCTGCCCCGTGCGTCGTAGAACCACTTGGGCGGCAGAGCCTTCGGTGTACGGGTCAGCCCGTGCAGCACATCGGCGCGCAGATCGGCCTCGGTGGCGTGCTCGGGCAGGGTGCGGGTCATGAGGAACGGGCTCACGCGGAAGGCTCCTTGAGCGGGGTCAGCAGAACGTCGGTGCGGGTGGCCGCGAGCAGGGTGTGCTCGGGCACCTCGCGCCAGTGCGGATCGTCGTCGTACGGCTCGGAGGCGACGACCGTGCGGCGGCCGGGTTCGGCGAGGTACCAGAGGGTGTCGCCCCAGGCGGTGGCCGTGATCGTCTCGCCGTCGGTGAGCAGGAGGTTGAGCCGCGAGCCGGGGGCGGCCTCGGCCAGGTCGCGCACGGTGTCGGCGAGCGCCTGTCCGGCCTCGTCGCCGGCCCGTAGCCGGTGCAGTACGAGCGCCCAGATCAGCGCCGAGTCGTTGCGCGCCTCCAGGGACAGCAGCGCGGCCGGCGGCAGCGCCGCGGCGAGCGGCTCGGCCGACCGGGGCCAGCCGCGCAGCGCGCCGTTGTGGCTGAACAGCCAGGGCCCGTCGGTGAAGGGTGCGGCGGCGGCCTCCTGGTCGGCGCCCGCCACGGTGGCGTCCCGTACGGCGGCGAGCAGCGCGCCGCTGCGGACCACCCGGGCCAGGTCGGCGAAGGACGGGTCGGCCCACACGGGCCCGGCCCGCCGGTAGCGGCCGGGGACCGGATCGTCCTCGGCGTACCAGCCCACGCCGAACCCGTCGGCGTTGACCGTGCCGTACTGCTGGCGGCGCGGTGCCCAGGACTGGCGGAACAAACTGTGGGCAGGGTGCACCAGCAGCTCGCCGAGCGACACCGCCGGTCCCAGGTACGCGATATGACGGCACATCAGACATCCCTCGCAGTCCGGAAGCCGGCGAAGATCTGGCGCCTGACCGGCAGGTCCCAGTTGCGGAACGTGCCGCGGCACGCCACCGGGTCGACCGCGAAGGACCCGCCCCGCAGCACCTTGTGCGCGCTGCCGAAGAAGACCTCGGAATACTCGCGGTACGGGAACACCGCGAAGCCCGGATAGGGCAGGAAGTCGCTCGACGTCCATTCCCAGACATCGCCGATCAACTGCCGGACGCCGAGCGGCGATTCACCCGCCGGATAACTGCCGGCCCGGGCGGGCCGCAGATGGCGCTGGCCGAGGTTGGCCCGCTCCGGCGTGGGGTCCTCGTCGCCCCACGGGTACCGCATCGAGCGGCCGGTCGCCGGATCGTGGCGCGCCGCCTTCTCCCACTCCGCCTCGGTCGGCAGCCGCCGGCCCGCCCAGCGGGCATAGGCGTCGGCCTCGTACCAGCTGACGTGCAGGACCGGCTCGTCCTGCGGTACGGGTTCGACGACCCCGAAGCGCCGCCGCAGCCACTGACCGGCCTCGCGGCGCCAGAACAGCGGCGCGGCCAGGTCGTGCCCGCGGATCTGCTCCCAGCCCTCCGGAGCCCACCAGCGGGGCTCCTGGTAGCCGCCGTCGGCGATGAAGTGCTGGTACGCGCCGTTGGTCACCGGCAGCGTGTCGATGAAGAACGACGGTACGAAACGGTGGTGCGCGGGCCGCTCGTTGTCCAGCGCCCACGGCTCGGTGGAAGTGCCCATGGCGAACGGGCCGCCGTCGACCAGCACTTCGGCGGCTGCTACCGGCGCACCCTGCGGTACGGGCGGCTCCGGCGCGCTCAGTACCGGCTCACCGCGCCGCAGCTGGTGCGTGATCAGCATCGTCTCGTCGTGCTGCTGCTCGTGCTGGGCGATCATCCCGAAGGCGAAGCCGCCGTCGAGCAGCGGCCCGCCCTCCAGGGCGCTGCGTTCCAGGAGGTCCAGGACCCGGCTGCGCACCTCGGTGGCGTAACCGCGGGCCTCGGCGGGTGCGAGCAGCGGCAGGGCGGGCCGCTCGGCGCGGGGGTGCTCGAACGCGTCGTACAGCGGGTCGATCTCGGGGTGCATGGGCTCGCGCCCGCCGACGGCCCGGAGCAGCCACAGCTCCTCCTGGTTGCCGATGTGGGCCAGGTCCCAGACCAGCGGGGACATGAGCGGCGAGTGCTGCGCGGTCAGATCGGGTTCGTCCACACACTCCGTCAGCGCGCCGGTGCGGTCCCGCGCCGCGCTGAGCGCGTGCAGCGCGCGCTGACGCAGCCCGTCCGCGGAAGTCGCATCCGGGGAGGCCGTGGCTGCGGATGTCACATCGGGTTCGTTCACGGTCGGACGTCCTTCCAGTACAGGTCGTCGGCGGGGCTCAGGCCGCGCGCCACATAGCGGTCGGTGAAGGCGACGACCGCGTCCCGCACTTCGGCGGAGGCACCCATGCGCGGCAGCGCCTCGACGGCCGCCGCGAAACAGGCGACGGCGGCGCAGTGCAGTTCGGGATCGGCCAGGCCGTACCGGGCGGCGTTGATCCACAGCGGATTGCGGGGAGCCGGCAGGATGCCGGCCGTCTCCGCCAGAGGTTTGACGGTCCGATAGGCGGTCTCCGCCGCCTCGGCATCGTCGAAGAGCGCCGCGGTGACCGCCAGCGGGACGATCCAGCCGTTCTCGCCGGACTGGGCGTCGATCATGCGCAGTTCGAGATGCCCGCGCGGTCGGACCGGCGGAAAGAGCGTGGTCAGGTGGTAGTCGAGGTCCGCGCGTGTGGGCGGGCGGGGCTCGCCGGTGCGCACCCACTCCCGGAACGTGAGCCCGTCCGGCACGGTCCACGGCCCACGCTCCGCCCGTATGCACATGACCGGAGCGTCCAGGACATGAGTGGCCCAGGCTGCCCGCGGCTCCGCCTCCAGTGGCGGCGCGAGAGCCCGCACCGGGTCGATCTCGGCCCAGAGCGCCTGCCGCGTGGAACGCCAGCCGGTACGGCGCCGGCGGTGCATGGGCGAGTTGGCGAACGCGGCCACGAGCACCGCGCCCAGCAGATGCGCCATCCGCCACCGGCGCCCGTGGCCGAGGGGGCCCGGCTCCTCGAAACCGGCGTCCAGACAGACCTGAACGGAGGCGGAGGAGCACATCATGGCCCGGCCCGCCGGTCCGGTCCGGTCGAAATGCGCCTCCATCGCGTCGTAGCGGGGTTTGCGCAGCAGCCGGCGCGGCGGGTGCCAGGGGTCCTGGCCGAGGCCGGAAAGGGTCAGACCCAGGCCGCGCAGGACGCCACGTACGGCGTCCAGGTCGGTGGAGACGGAGCTGATGCACGTCATCAGCGAGTCGGCGGGGAGCGAGCTGAGCTCCAGCTGGCCGCCGGGTTCTACGGTGAGCAGCGACTGCAGGGGCACGGCCCGCAGTGCGTGGTAGGCCTCTTCGAGGCGGTCGGACGAGACGGGGAGCTGCGGATGCCGCAGCTCGTGGACGAGCCATTCGAGCTCGACCCCGGTGGTGCGCGGTGGGCCTGTCTTGAAGCAGATGCACCGGAGCCGTGCCTCCACCTCGGCCTCGCCGACCGGTGGGCTGTGCTCCGTACCGTCGTGCTCCGTGCAGCCCTGCTCCGTACAGTCGCCTGCTGGCATGGCCGGATCCTCCTGTCGAAGACCATGACGGGTTCGCCCCGGGCCGGGGCGAACGGCTCCGACCCACCTAAGCCACTGCCGCCGGATCGCACAAGAGTGCCCTTCGCTGCCCTTCGGTCCCTGGAAACGAGTTGCGTCCTACGGCGTCGATCTCCGACGATTTTCGCATGAACGGTCGGGGGGAGCGTCGGTGAGCGCCAGACTGCGCGGGATCGCGCGGCAGAACGAAGAGATCATCGCGGCCGGCGGATACCGGTCACCGGCAGGGCACGAGGTGCGTCTCGCGGAGGCCGTGGCCGCTGCCGGGGCGGGCACCGAGATGTTCGGACCGGAGCCCGTCCCCCTCACCGGCCTGATGCCGAGCGCCCCGGCCACGGCCTTCGAGGTCACTGCCGAGAGCAGTACGCAGGCCGCCCGCCGGCTGGCCGCTACCGGTCCGGTCGCCGTGCTCAACTTCGCCTCCGCCCGCAATCCCGGCGGCGGGTACGTCAACGGCGCCCAGGCCCAGGAAGAGGCGCTGTGCCGGGCCTCCGCCCTCTACCCGACGCTGCTGCGGGTGCCCGAGTTCTACGCCCACCACAGGGCGGAACGCAGCGCCTTCTACTCCGACCGGGTGATCCACTCACCGGCCGTTCCGGTGTTCCGTGACGACCGGGCGCGGCTGCTGGACACCCCCTGCACCGCGGGCTTCCTCACCTCCCCGGCGCCCAACGCCGGAGTGATCCGCCGCCGGGATCCCAAGGACGCGGCCCGCATCCCGGCGGCGACGCCGCCCGTGCCGAACGGGTCCTGGAGACGGCCGCAGCCTGCGGCTACCGGCAGCTGGTGCTCGGGGCCTGGGGCTGCGGGGTCTTCCAGAATGACCCGGCGCAGGTGGCAGGCGCCTTCAAGGCGCTGCTCACCGGTGGCGGCCGGTTCTCCGGGCACTTCGAGCGGGTGGTGTTCGGTGTGCTGGACCGTCGGCCGGATTCACCCACTCGGCCGGCCTTCGCCGATGCCTTCGCGGATCACGTCCACCCGTAGCGATCCGCGAGCCGCCGGACGACCCGGTCGAATCTCGGCCGGTCCAGGGCGCACGCCTCCCGCCGCATCCCGGCCTCGTGCAGGCGCAGCACCCGGTCGAGGTCGACCCACGACTCACGTCCGGCCGAATCCCACGGGCCCACCCCGATCGCGACCCACTCGCGGTCGTGGCCGTGCCGCTTGCTGGACAGCTGTACCGCAAGCAGCGTGCCGCCCGCCTCACGGGCCACCACCAGCACCGGACGGTCCTTGCCTCTGCCGTCGTTCTCCTCGAACGGCACCCAGGTCCAGACGATCTCGCCGGGGTCGGGATCGCCGTCGCGGTCCGGTGCGTACGAGGTACGCACCGGGCCCACGTCGCGGGGGTCGGCCTCGGTCGTCGCCGCCGGGCCGGTGCGGCCGGGGCAGCCGGGGGAGTCGAGATCATCGAGAGAGGTCGTCACCCGGTCACCGTAGGCCCTGCGGGCCTCCCTCCGGCACGGCTGCGGCAGGGCCGGGGCGCGGCTGCGCCGCGCGGAAGCGGTCCGCGGAGCCACAATTGCGTCAAGGCCCCCCAGCCCCTGGAGGAACCGTGCCCCGAGGCGAGAAGACCCTGCGCGTCGTGTACGACACGGCGGAGGCGGCGCAGACGCGGCCCGCCCTGCACGCCAAGATGCTGGCCTGGGCCGCCGAGCCGGTGGACCTGCCGGCCTTCCGCGCCCGCTGGACCGGCCCCACCCAGCTGCCCACCCTGATCGCGTACGAGGGCACCGAACCCGTCGGCTGGGCGATGCTCGACGACGACAGCGAGCACGAGGGCCGCGACACGGTCATGGCCGTCGTGGTCACCGCCCCCGACGACGACGCCACCCACGCCTACCTGGTCCGCTCCGCCGCCGCAGAGGTGCGCCTGCTCGGCCGCACCGGGCTCGGCTGGCTCGGCACACCCGACGACGTGAACGCCCGGGTGGCCTCGCAACTCGGCGCCTCCGCGCGGGAGAGCGGTCACTACTGGGTGGCCGAGCCCGCCACCTGGGGTACCGCGCACCCCGTCGCCCGAGGCGCGCCGATCCGGCTGACCCTGCCGCCCACCGGGGCCCTCCTGCGCGCGTATGTGGATCTCTACCGCCGCTCGCAGGGGCGCGGCTGGGACGACGCGCGGGTCACCGCGGAGCTGAGCGGCCCGGACGCCCCCGTGCTCGCCGCCGGGCTGTGGGACGAACGTACGCTGCGTGGGGTCGTCCATGCCGTCGAAGTGGGACCCCGGGTGTCGATGTGGTTCGTCCGGGCCGGCATCAGCGATGTGGAGACCACGGCGCTGGCGGTCCACCTCTTCGACGAACTGCGCGCGGGCCACCCGCAGGTGCAGCGGGCCACCACGCTCTCGGGCGACGGCTGGGACTCCTCCCCGGACGCCCTGACCGCGGCCGGCTTCCGTACCGAGGGCCGGCTGCTCTCGTTCCGGCTGCCGGCCTTCGAACCGCTCGCGGACACCCCCTGAGCGCTCAGACCGACGCGGCGTCCTCGCTCGCGAGCGTGGGCCACTGCTCGAACCACCGCTGGTCCGCCTCCAGTTGGGCGGCCAGCGAGATCAGCAGCGGCTCGCTGTCGGCGGGGCCGAGCAGCTGCGCGCCCAGCGGCAGACCGTCCGGTGTGAAGCCGGCGGGCACGTTCACGGCCGGCCAGCCCAGTACGTTCCAGGTCCACGCGTACGGGCACGCCGCGATCATCGCCTGGCCCGTCCGCATGCCGTTCAGCCGCGTCATGGCGCCGATGCGGGGCGGGGGAGTGGCGGTGGTCGGGGTCAGCACCACATCGAAGCGGCCGAAGATCTCCCCGACTCTGCGCTGCAGCACCGCCTCGGCCCGGCGCGCGGCCCGCAGCGGACCGCCGCCGAGCACACCGCCCAGCCGGACCGCGTCCCGGGTGCGCGGATCGAGCAGCGCCGGGTCCGGCACCCGGGCGGCCCACTGGCGTACACCGGCGGTCGCACGGGGTACGAAGGCCAGGCCGATCTGTCCGTAGTGGGGGTCCGCCGGTACGACGTCGTGGCCCAGCGCCTCCAGCCGGCCGGCCAGCCGCTCCACCGCCGCACGCACCTCGGGGTCGAGCTGCTTGGGCGTCGCGGTGAACGGCATCCGGAACGACAGGGCGATCCGCAGCCGCCGCGGCTCGCGCCCGGCCGCCGCGACCGCGTCGATGGCGGCCGGCCGGTGGAGGTCCCCGGCGTGCTGCCCGCCCGCCGCGTCCAGCAGCAACGCGGCGTCGGCGACCGTACGGGCGAGTGTGCCGTTGACCGTGATCCCGTTGAACGACTCCGCGTCCGGCCAGGTGGAGATGCGCCCGCGCTGCGGCTTGATGCCGACGAGATGGGTCCAGGCGGCCGGGATCCGGACGGACCCCGCACCGTCCGAGCCGAGCGCCGCGGGCACGATGCCCGCGGCCACCGCGGCGGCGGACCCGCCCGACGAACCGCCGGGCGTACGGCCGGGGTCCCACGGGTTGCGGGTGTCACCGAAGGCAGGCCCTTCGGTGAAGGGCCACTGCCCGAGTTCCGGAGTGTTGGTCTTGCCGACGATGACCGCGCCGGCCGCCCTGAGCCTGCGTACCGCCTCGCTGTCGGTGGTCTTGGCCGGGAAGTCCCCGGGGCAGCCGAAGGCGGTGGGCTCCCCGGCCACGTCCATGTCGTCCTTGACGGCGACCGGTACGCCCAGCAGGGGCAGCCGTTCGCCCGCGGCGAGCAGCTTGTCGGCGGCGTCCGCCTCGGCGAGCGAGGCCTCGGCGCGGACGATACGGAAGGCGTTGAGCGTGGGCTGCGCCGCCTCGATCCGGGCAAGGGTCTGCTCCGTCACCTGTCGTGCGGACACCTGGCCCTCGGCGAGCAACCGGACCGTGTCGACCAGACCCGCAGTGCGTGATTCCGACACCGGACCTCCCCGTTACCGTTCGGTAGTAAGCACACTAACCGGGCGGCGGGCTTCGGGCCATGAACTTCGGCGGACTGTCGTGGCGGGGGAGCGGATCGGGAGCAAATCGGCTGGGACAGACCCGTGAATCGTGTCACCGCGCGGTGCGGCCGTTTCCGGCCATCCGCCAGATCCTCGCCCAGGCCGGTCTGGAAGGATTGCCGGCGCGATGTCTCAGTCACCGAAGCAGCCGGCTGCCCGCCCCATCCCGACCAGCGCCGATGTCGCGCGACTGGCCGGCGTGTCCCGGGCCACCGTGTCGTACGTCCTGAACAACACCTCGGCCGTACGGATCAGCGAGCCGACCCGCCGACGCGTCCGCGAGGCGGCCGAGGAGCTCGGCTATGTGCCGCACGCGGCCGCCCGCAGCCTGCGCGCGGGCCACACCCGCATCGTGCTGCTGCCCACCTCCCACGTACCGGTCGGCCCGCTCTTCAGCCGCTTCTTCAACGAGCTGCAGTGGGCGCTGCGCCGGCTCGACTACACCGTCGTGCAGTACGGCAGCCTTGGCCTCAGCGGCGACCAGGCCGCCCGCGCCTGGGCGGAACTGCGGCCTGTCGCGGTGATCTCGCTCGGCGAGATCACCCTCAGCCCGCAGAACGTCGAGGTGCTCAAGCGCTCCGGCGCCCGCGCGGTGATCACGCTGGGCCCCTCCCGGGTGGAGGGCGCCCACGCCCTTGTCATGGACCAGCGCGAGGTCGGCGGCTGCGCGGCAGCCCATCTGCTGGAGCGCGGCTACCACCGGATCGGCGTGATCATGCCCGCCGAGCCGGGCCTCGAGATGTTCTCCGGTCCGCGGCTGCAGGGCATACGGGAGGCCGCGGCCGGCCGGGGCGCAAGAATCGAGCCACTGGCGATGAGCTATACGCAGGAGTCGGCGGCCGCCCTGGCCGGGCGCTGGCGCGGGCTCGGGCTCGACGCCGTGTTCGCGTACAACGACGAGTACGCGATGCTGCTCATGCGCGCCCTGCAGGACGCCGGCATCGACATCCCCGGTGAGACGGCCGTGATGGGCGCGGACGATCTGCTGCTCGGCACCCTCCTGCGCCCGCGGCTCAGCACGGTCCAGGTGGAGATGACCACGGGGGACCGGCTGGCGGCGCTGGTCGACCACGCGGTACGCGATCCGGGCGCCGCACCCGAGCAGCACGACCTGATCGCGGCCAGGGCTGTCCACCGCGAGTCCAGTTGACGCCGGTCTTGGCCCGGACGGCGGGCCGTTGACAGGGCGCTGCGGGGGGACAGAGACTGCGGACGCATTCAATATGAACCAAAGTTCACTGGGCGAACATCGGGTTCGCCGGCCCCGCCGCAGGAGAGAACCGATGAGCATCCGCGACGTCTACATCGTCGACGCCGTCCGCACCCCGATCGGCAAGTTCGCAGGCGCGCTCGCCTCGGTCCGCCCCGACGACCTGGCCGCCCATGTGGTCCGCGCCCTCGTGGACCGTACGCCCGCGCTCGACCCGTCCCGTATCGACGATGTGGTGTTCGGCGACGCCAACGGCGCGGGGGAGGACAACCGCGATGTGGCGCGCATGGCCGTCCTGCTCGCCGGCCTGCCCGTCTCCGTTCCCGGTGTCACCGTCAACCGGCTCTGCGGATCGGGGCTCGAAGCCGTGATCCAGGCGGCCCGTGCCATCGCGCTCGGCGACGCCTGCGTCGCGATCGCCGGCGGCGTCGAGTCGATGTCGCGCGCGCCCTGGGTGATGCAGAAGCCCGAGCGCGCGTTTCCGGCCGGACATCAGCAGCTCCACTCCACCACCCTCGGCTGGCGGATGACCAACCCGCGCATGCCCGCCGAGTGGACCGTCGCGCTCGGCGAGGGAGCCGAGCTGATCGCCGACAAGCACGGCATCACCCGCGAGCAGCAGGACGCCTTCGCGCTGGAGAGCCACCGCAAGGCCGCCGTGGCATGGGAGGCCGGTATGTACGACGGTGAGGTCGTCCCGTACGAGGGTGTGGATCTCGCGCGCGACGAGTGCATCCGGGAGACGTCCACGATGGAGGCGCTGGCCAAGCTCAAGCCCGTGTTCCGCGAGTCCGGCACGGTGACCGCCGGCAACGCCTCCCCCCTCAACGACGGCGCGGCCGCCCTGCTGCTGGTCGACGAGGACGGGCTGCGGGAGACCGGGCGTGAGCCGCTCGCCCGCATCCGTACCTCCGCGGTCACCGGCATCGAGCCGCAGCACTTCGGACTCGGGCCGGTCGAGGCCGTGCAGCGCGCGCTCGGCAAGGCCGGCCGTTCCTTCGCGGACCTGGCCACCTTCGAGCTCAACGAGGCCTTCGCCGCCCAGTCCCTCGGCTGTCTCGCGGAATGGCCCGATCTCGACCCTGCCGTGGTCAACCCGCGCGGTGGCGCCATCGCCATCGGCCACCCGCTCGGCGCGTCCGGCGCCCGGCTCGCGGGATCGGTCGCCCACCAGCTCGCCGCGGCGGGCTCGGGCACCGGGCTGGCCGCGCTCTGCATCGGGGTCGGCCAGGGGCTGGCCCTGGTCCTGGAGCGCTGACGGACGGCTCTTCAACTCCCCGTTGCCGGGCGGTACTTGTGTCCGCGTAGGGTGCTACGCGCGCCAACACGGGACTTCCTCTCGGCTCATGACGGATCGGAGATCGCCCATGCCTCTGCTCGACCCGAAGACCTGGCAGCCGCGCACGCTGTCAGGGGGTGAGTCCCCCGTCATCGAGCCCGCGACCGGCGAAACCCTCGCCACCGTCAATCTGGCCGGTCCGGCCGACGTCAGTGCCGCTGCCCAGGCCGCGCGCGCCGCGCAGGCGGCCTGGGCCCGTACCCCGCACTTCGAGAGAGCCGCGGTGCTGCGGCGCGCGGGCGACCTCTTCGCCGAGCACGCCGGGGAGTTGCGCGAGTGGCTGGTCCGGGAGTCCGGTTCCGTCCCCGGCAAGGCCGACTTCGAACTGCACGTCGCCGCCCAGGAGTGCTACGAAGCCGCCGCCCTCGCCTCCCGCCCCACCGGCCAGGTGCTGCCGAGCGAGGCCCCACGCCTGTCGTACACCCGCCGTGTTCCGGCGGGAGTCGTGGGCGTCATCGCCCCCTTCAACGCCCCGCTGATCCTCTCCATACGATCGGTGGCGCCCGCCCTCGCGCTCGGCAACGCCGTCCTGCTCAAGCCCGATCCGCGCACCGCGGTCTGCGGTGGTCTCTCCCTGGCCGCGGTCTTCGCCGAGGCCGGACTGCCCGGGCATCTGCTGCACGTCCTTCCCGGCGGTGCCGAGACGGGCCGGGCACTCGTCGCGGACCCCGTCGTGTCCGTGGTCTCGTTCACCGGATCCACCACCGCGGGCCGCGCCGTCGGCGAGGCCGCCGGGCACCATCTCAAGCGTGTACACCTGGAGTTGGGCGGCAACTCCGCGCTCGTCGTGCTGGCGGACGCCGACCTGGAGGCCGCGGTCGGGCAGGCCGCCTGGGGGTCCTTCTTCCACCAGGGCCAGATCTGCATGACGACCGGCCGCCACCTCGTCCACGCCTCGCTCTACGAGGAGTACGTCGAACGGCTCGCCGCCAAGGCCGACACCCTCGCCGTCGGCGACCCGCACCGCGAACAGGTCCACCTCGGCCCGGTCATCGACCGCGGCCAACTGGGCAAGATCCACCGCCTGGTGGAGGCGAGCACGGCCCACGGCGCCAAGCTCGTCGCGGGCGGCAGCCACCGCGACCTCTTCTACCGCCCCACGGTGATCGCCGGCGCCGACGACCACACCCCCGCCTATACGGAGGAGGTCTTCGGCCCCGTCGCGCCGGTACGCTCCTTCGCCACCCTGGACGAGGCGGCGGCCCTCGCCTCGGACGGTCCGTACGGTCTGTCGCTCGGCATCGTCACCCGCGACACCGCGCTGGGCCTGGAACTCGCCGACCGTATCCCGACCGGCATCGCCCACATCAACGACCAGACGGTCAACGACGAGGCGGTCGCACCCTTCGGCGGCGTCGCCGCCTCCGGCACCGGTGCCCGCTTCGGCGGCGAGGCCAACCTGGAGGCGTTCACCGATCTGCGCTGGACGACGGTCCGCCGCGACCCGGCCGGCTACCCCTTCTGACACCGGACGGCCGGCGGCCGCTGCTGTCCAGCGCGGCCGTCGGCCTCTCGTACTTCGCCTACTTCGACTCCTGGGCGATCTTCTGCTTGATCTCGTCCATGTCCAAGTCGCGCGCCTGCCCGATGACATCCTCGAGCAGTGCCTCCGGCAGCGCCCCGGCCTGGGCGAAGACCGCCACATTGTCGCGGACGATCATGAGGGTCGGAATGGACCGGATCTCGAAGGCCGCCGCCAGCTCCTGCTGGGCCTCCGTGTCGACCTTCGCGAAGACCAGGTCCGGGTGGGCCTGCGAGGACTTCTCGAAGACCGGCGCGAACTGCCGGCACGGGCCGCACCAGGAAGCCCAGAAGTCGATCAGGACGAAGTCGTTGTCCGTGACGACCTGGTCGAAGTTTTCCTTGGTGAGCTCAACAGTGGCCATTGCGTGGTCTCTCTTCCTGGCCTTCGGGTGAAGCCGTCCGGCACAACGGCGCACGGCACTTTCGTATTCCGGCTGCCCCTGTGGCCACGGCCCACACCCGGCACCAGACTGGCTGCATGACTGAAGCCGTGGAGTACGACGTCGTGGTCCTGGGCGCCGGGCCCGTCGGGGAGAACCTCGCGGACCGCGCCCGCGCCGCCGGACTGAGCACAGCGGTCGTCGAGAGCGAGCTGGTGGGCGGCGAATGCTCGTACTGGGCCTGCATGCCCAGCAAGGCGCTGCTGCGCCCGGTGACCGCACGGGCCGACGCCCGGCGGGTGCCGGGGCTGGACGGATCCGTACAGGGGCCGCTCGACGCGGCGGCCGTCCTGGCACACCGCGACAAGCAGGCCGCGCACTGGAAGGACGGCGGCCAGGTCAGCTGGCTGGACTCCATCGGTGCTCATCTCTACCGGGGCCACGGCCGCCTCTACGGCACCAGGAAGGTGACCGTCTCCAGCCCGGAGGGCGAGCATCACGTACTCGCCGCCCGCCATGCCGTCGCGGTGTGCACCGGCAGCCGGGCGGTGCTGCCCGAGCTGCCCGGCCTGGTGGGGGCCAGGGCCTGGACCAGCCGGGAGGCGACCAGCTCGCAGCACGTCCCGGAGCGACTCGTGGTGGTGGGCGGCGGAGTCGTCGGCACCGAGATGGCCACGGCCTGGCAGGCACTCGGCTCCCTGGTGACCCTGCTGGTGCGCGGCGCCGGCCTGCTGCCCAGGATGGAGCCCTTCGCGGGCGAGCTGGTCGCGCAGAGCCTCCGGGAGGCCGGCGCGGACGTCCGTACGCAGACGCCGGTCGAGGCGGTCGTACGCGACGGGGCGACGGGCCCGGTGACCGTGGTGCTGGCCGGCGGCGACACGGTCGAGGCGGACGAGGTGCTGTTCGCGACCGGCCGGGCCCCGCGCACCGAGGACATCGGCCTGGACACGGTGGGCCTGGAACCGGGCTCGTGGCTGCCGGTGGACGACAGCTGCCGGGTGACGGGCAGCAGCTGGCTCTACGCGGTCGGCGACGTCAACCACCGCGCCCTGCTCACCCACCAGGGCAAGTACCAGGCCCGCATCGCGGGAGCGGCCATCGCCGCCCGCGCACAGGGCGTCCCCCTGCTGGATGCGGACCGGTGGGGTGCGCACGCGGCGACCGCGGACACCGCCGCCGTGCCGCAGGTGGTGTTCACCGACCCCGAGGTGGCCGCGGTCGGGCTCAGCCTCGCCGAGGCGGAGGAGGCGGGCCACCGGGTGCGGGCCGTGGACTACGACCTGGGCTCGGTCGCGGGCGCCGGCCTGTACGCAGACGGCTACCGCGGCCGGGCCCGGATGGTTGTCGACCTCGACCGCGAGGTGCTGCTCGGCGTCACCTTCGTCGGCCCCGGAGTCGGCGAGCTGCTGCACTCCGCCACCGTGGCGGTCGCCGGCGAGGTGCCGGTGAAGCGGCTGTGGCACGCCGTACCGGCGTTCCCGACGATCAGTGAGGTATGGCTGCGGCTGCTGGAGACCTACCGGTCCGACAGCGAGGAGTAGAGAAGGAGGCCGGCCGAGAAGGCTGATACCGCCGCGTTCCGCGCGCACATCCGTGGGTGACTGACTAGCGTGGCAAACCGGACCATTCACCGCGCAGGAGGAAGTGAAGCGTCATGGCCGTACAACCTGAAGGCACCCCGTGCTGGGTCGACGCGATGTTCACCGATGTGGAGGCCGCGAAGCGCTTCTACGGCGATGTGCTCGGCTGGACCTTCGGTGAGAGTGCGCCGGAGTTCGGCGGCTACACACAGGCGTACGCGGACGGCAAGGCGGTGGCCGCCGTCTCGCCCCCGATGCCCGGCCAGGAGAGCCCGCCGGCCTGGTGCCTGTACATCGCGTCCGCCGACGCGTCGGCCACCGCCGCCAAGATCCGTGACGCCGGTGGCCAGGTGGACATGGATCCGATGGAGGTCGGCGACTTCGGCACCATGCTCATCGCGCGCGACCCCAGCGGTGTCTCCTTCGGTGTCTGGCAGGCGGGCAGCCACGAGGGCTTTGAGGCGCGCGGGGAGACCGGCGCCTTCGCCTGGGCCGAGGTCTTCACCCGCGAGCCCGAGAAGTCGGACGCCTTCTGGCCCACCGTGTTCTCGTACCGCGCGCAGCGGATGGAGGACGACAAGATGGACTTCAGGATCTTCAACCTCGGGGACAACACCGTCCTCGGCCGTATGAAGATGGGCGACGATTTCCCGCCCGAGGTCCCGCCTTACATCAACGTGTACTTCGGCGTCGCCGACTGCGACGCGGCGGTGGCGAAGGCGACGCAGCGCGGCGGGAAGCTGCAGTTCGGGCCGATGGACACGCCGTTCGGCCGGTTCGCGGCGCTGAGCGACCCGCAGGGCGCGGCATTCTCCGTCATCGACATGACGACGACGCAGGGCGACATGCCGAAGATGTCCGACGTCTCCTAGCCGGCCGGGCCGGAGCGGGCCGTCAGTTCCTGACGGCCCGCAGGACGACGAACTTCGGGTCGCTCGCGACCACTTCGCAGTTGCCGAACAGCCGGCGCAGCTTCACGTGGTAGCCGAGATGCCGGTTGCCGATGATCCACAGCTCGCCGCCGGGGCGCAGCGCGTCCCGCGCGCCGGCGAACATGCGCCAGGCGGTCGCGTCGGTCGTCGCCTGGTGGGTGTGGAAGGGCGGGTTGTTCAGCACCAGGTCGACCGTCCCGGCCGGTAGGCCGGACAGTCCGTCGCCCACCAGGAACTGGGCCTTGGTGTCCGGGCCGGCGTTCGCCCGGAACGTCGCTTCCGCCGACGCCACGGCCTGGTACGACTCGTCGAGGAACAGCAGCTCGGCCTCCGGGTTGGCCAGCGACACCGCCGTGCCGACCACCCCGTTGCCGCAGCCCAGATCCACCACCCGCTCGGGACCGCGGCTGCGCGGCAGGTGGTTCAGGAAGAACCGGGTGCCGATGTCGAGCCGTTCGGCGCAGAAGATGCCCGCATGGTTGGTGACGGGCAGGCCCGGCGCGGCGACGACGTCGGCGGGCAGCTCGTAGCGGCGCGGCCACGGGCTGGGGACCCGGGCGAGCTGCGGATCGGGCGTACAGAAGACGAGCCGCGCCTTCTTCACCGCCAGCGAGGTCCGGGTGGGCCCGAGGATCTTCTCGAACAGTTTGAGCGTCGAGGTGTGGATCTCCTTGACCATCCCCGCACCCACCACGACGGTCCCCGCGTGCACATGGGGAGCGAGGCGGTGCAGCTGGTCCTCCAGGAGCGCGAGGCTCTTGGGCACGCGCACCAGCAGGACGTCGATGCGCTCGGGCGGCGCGTCCCTGGTCGTCAGCAGCCGCACCGCGTCCGCGTCGGCACCCCGCCGCGCCAGGTTGGCCCGGGTGGCCTGCTGCGTCAGGTACGAGTCGGTGATCTGTACGGGCCGGTGCCCCGCCAGCACCGTGACCACGGCGCCCCACCGGTCACCCAGCACGGCCACTGTGCCGGACAGGTCCACCGCTCCGGCATCGATGCCCGCGAGATGCCGCAGCAGATACTCGTCGGCGGCGTCCCAGGCCCGCAGCGGGTCGCGTGGGTCCTCTGGGAAGCGGGTGAGGGTGAAGTCGCCCCATGACGTCGTCAAACGGTTCATTGTGCGCTCAGGCTAACCGAGTGCCGGGAGCGCGGAGGAACCGCACCGAGCGGGGGCGGGTGCGGCGGCGTGCCGCGGCTGCGGCATGCCGGCCCGGTGACGGGGTCGGTGCTTTCCGGGTTTCTGCCCATCTGGGCGGTCACCACTGTCGGTTGGGCGGCCGGCCGGTTCGACATACTCGGCTCACACGCGCAGACCGTCCTCGGACGCTTCGCGTTCACCTTCGCCAGGCCCGCGCTGCTGTTCCTGACGATGTCGCGGTCGCGGGTCGCCGATCTGGCCCAGCCGGGTGTACTCGTGTTCGCGGTCAGCCTGCTCGCGGTGTTCGCCGTGGGCCTGCTGCTCGGCCGGTAGGTGTTCCGGCGCGGGTGGGCCGACCGGACGAAAGGCGCGATGGCGGCCGCGCACGTGAACTCGGCGAACCTGGGCATCCCGGTGGCGGTGCACGTCCTGCACGACACCTCGTTCGTCGCCGCCGCGCTGTTCCAGACCCTGCTGATCACCCCGCTGATCCTGGTCCTCATCGACCTCGATGTGCGGCGCGGGGCACGGGACAGGTGGGCCAGGCTGCTGCGACTGCCGTTGCGTAATCCGATCATCGCCGCGTCCGCCGCCGGACTGGCGGTGTCCGCGCTGGGCCGGCCGCTGCCCGCCGCGGTGAGTGCGCCGTTGCAGATGCTGGGGGGCGCCGCCGTACCCGCGGCGCTCTTCGCGCTGGGGATGTCGCTGGCCGCCCGCACCCGGCCCGACGCGCACGGCCGTACCGAGCGGCGCGTACTGGTGGCGCTGAAGCTAGGTCCTGTCCGGCCGGTCATGCCGGGCTCGCGTGCCCCCGGTGACATCAGCCGCTCCGCGGCGGGCCGCGCCTCGCCGCGTTGTCGTCGGTCGCCGACGTCCCCCAGCTACCTCCCCCAGCTACCGCTGGGGGTGCCCCCAGAGGTGCCCCCACCGCGTCGCCCGTCGCGGCAGCGACTGATGTCACGGCCTCCTCCGCCTTGCGATCCACGGCACCAGGCCCCGCTCCCTGATCCGGCCTGATCGACCGGACAGGACCTAGTGGCGCAGCCGCTGCTCGCCTATGCGCTCGGCCGCTGGCTGTTCGAACTGGACGGGCACGCCCTTTTCGCGGTGGTGCTCTGCGCCGGCCTGCCGACCGCCCAGAACGCGTTCGTCTTCGCGGCCGAATACCGGCTGGACACCGACCTGGCCAGGGACACCGTCCTGCTCTCCACCCTGCTGTCCATGGGATCGCTGTCGCTGATCACCTGGCTGCTCGTCTGACCGGCCGCGGGCCCGGCGCCGCGAGGGTGCGTTCCACTACAGTTTTCGCAGCGCGGTCCGCCGACGGCCCGCGCCTTCGCGGGAATAGGTTGTGCGCCATGAGCAATCTCGATCGCCAGGCCGCGCTCTCCGTGTGCGGCGGCCGCGGCTTCGTCGTCGCCGAGCCGGTACGTGAACTCCTCAGCCCCCGCCAGGTGCGGCTCGGCGAGGCCACCGAGGTCCGCAGACTGCTGCCCAACCTCGGCCGCCGGATGGTCGGAGCCTGGTGTTTCGTCGACCACTACGGCCCGGACGACATCGCCGACGAGCCCGGCATGCAGGTCCCGCCCCATCCCCACATGGGTCTGCAGACGGTCAGCTGGCTGCACGACGGCGAGGTCCTGCACCGCGACAGCCTCGGCAGCCTCCAGACCATCCGCCCCCACGAACTGGGCCTGATGACCTCAGGCCGGGCGATCAGCCACTCCGAGGAGAGCCCCCGGCCGCACGCCCGCTATCTGCACGGCGCCCAGCTCTGGGTCGCGCTGCCCGACGCGCACCGCGACACCGAGCCGCACTTCCAGCACCACGCCGACCTGCCCGTCGTCACCGCGCCCGGCCTCGCCGCCACCGTCATCCTCGGCGAACTCGACGGCGCAGCGTCACCCGGCACCACGTACACCCCGCTGACCGGCGCCGACCTGTCCCTGACGGCGGGCACCGACACCACCCTGCCCCTCGAACCGGACTTCGAGTACGCGGTGCTCTCCATGTCGGGCGAGGCCCACGTCGACGGCGTCCCGATGCTGCCCGGCTCGATGCTCTACCTCGGCTGCGGCCGCGGCGAACTGCCGTTGCGCGCGGTGTCCGACGCGGGGCTGATGCTGCTCGGCGGCGAGCCGTTCGAAGAAGAGATCGTCATGTGGTGGAACTTCATCGGCCGTTCCCACGAGGGAATCGAGGCGGCGCGGACGGACTGGACGGAGGGCTCCCGCTTCGGCGAGGTAAAGGGGTACGACGGTGATCGGCTGCCGGCTCCCGAACTCCCGCCGGTGGCCCTGAAACCACGGGGAAGAGTGCGCTGACCCGGCTTTTCACCTTCTGGGCGAAGTTGCGCGGGAGGTGCTGTTCCTACCAGCCGAAGCCGACGGGGCAGGGGCGGATGCGGCGCCTCATGCCTCCCAGTGTCAACTTCCTGACGGTGCGCCAGTCATTGGTTGGCCCGCCTGCGAGTGATCCGCAATGCGTCTGGTGATGCGGCCGCCGCGCGGCAGCACGCGGGAGTAGCGTGGCGGCCGGAGTGGTGGTGGGCGGGCCCCGGGTTGCCCGGTGGGCGGCCAGCTCCCGCCGCCGTGATCTTTCGGTGGAAGCGTGGCCGCTTCCATCACCAACATCTCCGCGTCCGCCCCCACGATGACGGCCACGGTCGGGGTGTCCGGGCTGGGTCCCGTCCATGTGCTGCCGCTCGCCGCCACGCGGCAGGAAGCGGACGGCGAAACCGGGCTCGCCGCGACCATCCACGAGCTTCAAGTGCGGCTCGCCGTTCTGGAACAGGCCGTAGCGGGTGATTCGCGGAGGACCACCGAACCGTTCTTCGAAGGCAGCCGACGGCCCGAGCATGATGGCGCGCCAGGAGGTACGGAGTCCGCTGTGACCGTCGGCCACGCCTACGGCACGCGACAGTCGGACACCCCACCGCGCCGGTGAACGACAGGGCACGGGCGAATGCCGGCGGGGCACGGTGCGCGGACAGTCGGTAAGGGTGACGCACATGGTGCAGGCGATCGAGAATCTCACCGCTCTGACCACCCGCCTGATCACGACGGGTCCGCATCCGCGGCTGGAAGGCTGGGACCGGGCGGTCGTCGACGTGCTCGACGCGCACCCGGTCACCGGCTACGCCGACCTTCTGTCACGGTATGTCGGAAGCCATCTGGAACTCGCTGTGCCCAGCCGGCTCATGGCGGGTCTCGCCCCGGGCACCACCATTCGCCTGCGGGCCAGACTCGCCACGGGCGAGGCGATGGCCGAGAAACGACCGCCTCACGGGGCCTTCGTGACCGAGCCGCCACCCTGACGCGGTCGGTACCTGATGGGCACGGCAGGAAGCCGAACAAAGGGCCCGGCGGCGCCGTCCTGGTCACCTGAGCGTGGATGCCCTGATCACCTAGACTCGGCGGATGGCGAAGTATTTCGATGTGCACCCCGAGAATCCTCAGCGGCGCACCATCAGCAGTGTGGCCGACAGCATCCGATCGGGCGCGCTCGTCGTGTATCCGACGGACTCCTGTTTCGCACTGGGATGCCAGCTGGGCAGTCGTGACGGAATCGACCGGATCCGGTCGATTCGGAACCTCGACGATCGTCACCACTTCACCCTTGTGTGCCAGAACTTCGCGCAGCTGGGTCAGTTCGTGCACGTCGACAACGACGTGTTCCGCGCGATCAAGGCAGCGACGCCCGGCAGTTACACCTTCATCCTCCCCGCGACGAAGGAGGTGCCGCGCCAGCTGCTGCACCCGAAGAAGAAGACGGTCGGAGTCCGGATTCCTGACCATGCCGTAGCTCAGGCTCTGGTCGCCGAACTCGGTGAGCCGCTGCTCTCCAGCACCCTGCTCCTGCCTGACGAGGACGAGCCGATGACACAGGGCTGGGAGATCAAGGAGCGGCTCGACCACGTCGTGGACGCCGTGGTCGACTCGGGCGACTGCGGCACCGAGCCGACCACGGTCATCGACTTTTCCGGCGGCGAACTCGAGATCGTACGCCGAGGGGCAGGCGACACCGCGCGGTTCGAGTAGCCGCGTCGACTGTCCAGGGGTGTAGCGTGCAGGCGAGGTAACAGCGACCTGCGAGAGCTGCTGGCACCCTGGTGTGCCGCGACTGTTGGAGATGGGCGCCCTCCACCGGGACCGCTTCCGGCACGGAGACTCCACAGTGCGCCACGCATGTCAACAACAATTTCGGAGGCTGTTACCTCGCCTGTTGTGGAAGTGTGACGGCCGCCGGATACGGCGTCAAGAGACCCGTGGTGCAACAGCTTTGGCGCGGGCGATGGTCTGCTCCGCCGGCTACTGCCCGGAGTGACCTCGGCCTTGGGGACCATCGGTACAGCCGTTGGCGTCAAGCCCTTGATCTTGGCCGTTTAGCACACATGATCGGCTTGGTGGGGGTGTTCGGGGGAAGATCCACGATCACGGGCGGCGGCTGGTTACGTCCGCGATATGCCCGTGGAATTTTTGACTGATGAGCAGGCTGTTATCTGGACTCTTTGAGCTCAACCATCACGCTGAGCTGGATGTTTGTGTCGCTGACGGTGTCAGCGACGTGAGGTCTCGGCGGTCGTGGGGATGCCTCGGCGGAGGTCGCGGAGTTGCCCGAGTGTGACCGCGAGTTCGTTGCGGAGCCGCTCGTTCTCCTCGTTGAGTCTCTGGTTGGCCCCTCGCAGCGCGCGCACGACGGCCTCGTGGGACTTGGTGGTGATGCGCTCTTTGTCGGGCAGGGCGGGACGGCCCGAGGCGGGCTGTCCGCTGGCGAGATTCCGCAGTCTGGTCCGCAGATCCGTCTGGGCGTCGTCGTAGAGGAAGGTGCGGGAAACGCCGGCCCGGGAAGCGACCCCGGCGACGGTGACCGGGCCGCCGTCGCGCTCCAGGCTGTTCAGGACTGCTTGGACGCGTTCGATGCAGTCCAGACGGCGTTGTTGAGCGGCTTCGGCCAGGTGGGCCGAGTTGTCAGCCCGCATCGGCTGCCCTCTCGGTCTCGTGGCGGACGGCTTCGTTGTCGTCCGGTGGCGGGGACAGCTCGTCGTGTTCCTGCTCGGTAATGCTCGCGATGACATGCTCGACGGCGGTGGCCAGTCGCTCGTTGACGGCGGCAGCGCGAGGACGCTCCGCTGCCGTGGCGCTGATCTGCAGTTCGCGTGTGCGGGCGAGGGTGTCGCGGTGGATCGGCAGGAACTGCCGATCGGTTTGGAAGTCTTCGCAGAAGTAGCAGCCGTCGGCGGCGGTCTTGGGGCAGGGACGCGCGATGTGTCGTCCGCACCAGCCGCCGGCCACCGCGTGGAGTCGGCGCCCGATCTTCTCGGCGAGCCACTCGGCGCCGGACAGGTCGGCGTCGCGGCGGACCTTGACGGCCTCGCCCTTGAGGTTGAAGCGGACCTCGTACTTCTCCTCGTACTCACGGCGAAGCGTGTCGTCCGCGATGCGTGAGTAGTGCTCCTGCATCTCCCAGGAGGTGTGACCTAGGACTTCGCGGATGGTGCGTCCGGACACGCCCGCGTTCGCCATTCTGGTACCCAGGGTGTGCCGGAACTGGTGCCAGTTGACGACGGCGGCGTCGCCGTTGGAGTCGATGAGCCGGATGCGCTTCAGCCAGGTGTCGAAGCGGGTGTCGACCGTGCCGTAAGGCATCGGATACTTCCCGTCCGGGTTGCCGCTGACCTTTGGGAACAGCCAGTGGCAACCGTCGCTGAAGCGTTCCCGGACGCGGCCGTGCTGCCCGCGGATAGCGTCCACGACCACGCGTGAGGCGGGGATGGCGCGGAAACTCTTGTCCTTGCTCTTGTAGTGGACCAGGGCCCAGCGGCCAGAGGGGGTCTTCTTCAGGCAGTCGGTCTTCAAAGTGAGTGCCTCGCCGATGCGGAGCCCCTCGTCGCGGCAGATCAGCACCAGCGTGCGGGTCTCGGGGTCGAGCAGGGCCAAGTTCTCCTCGGACTCGATCTGCTCCATCAGGTACTCGTCGATGAAGTTGGCCTTCAGCCCGCGCTGGCGCGGGTACTCGTCCCGGTGGATCCGGGCATCCGGCGGGAGCACGGGCTGCCAGCCGTAGCGGCGCCACGTTTCGAGCATGGTGGAGATCACCGACAGCAGGCGGATGCGGCTGCCGGGGCTCACCGGCTGCCCGTAGTGAGGGCCCTTCTTTTCCACCGTCCTGCGGCCGACCCAGCCGATGTACGACTCCAGCAACGCACGGTCCAGGACTGCCGGGTCGTTCTGCTGGTCGGGGCGGCTTTCGGCGATGAACCGGGAGAAGACAACAACGTCGTGGACATTGCGTGCGACCGAGCGCAGTTCCGTGCGCGCGAGCCGCAGCCGCATGTAGCGCTTGGTCCTCTCCCGTAGCCAGGGCTGGGTGATGCCGGTGAAGTCCAGTGGGGCGACCTGTCGCCGTTCCTCGATGCTGTAGCCGAGGCGTTCCGGACGCCACACGTCCCTGTCCCACTCCTCAGCAGGGCCGTCGAGGTCATCAAGGGCTTCCAGCAGGTCCGTGAAGAGCTGTGGAACGGTGGTGTGGTTGAGTGACAACTGACGCCAATAGCAGGCATGTTGGTCGCGTACCGAAGTGACGCCCTCGGCGATGACGGTGTTCACCGCGCGGACCCAGGAACTGGGAACCACCTTCGACCGGCGCTGGTCGGTGCGGACCTGGAGCAGGTACTGGAACTCCAACGCCACCAGCGGCGGGAGACCTGCAACGGAAAAGCTCGGGGCAGCGCGGCGCTCCAGTTCTGCGCGCAACTCCGACAGGGGCGGCCGTCCGACCTTCGTCCAGCGGTGGTGGTGTCCGTCGCACAGACCGTGACGGCTGATCTCATAACTGCAGTCCGCGAAGCCGCACCGTCCGGCAGCCGGGCGCGCGAGCACCGCCGCCGTAGCCGCGTACTGACGGACGCCGATGCTCTGGCCGCGCGAGTGTAGACCGTTACAACCGGAAAGGTGCAGGTCACACAGGCGCGACAGGCCTCCGGAATAGGGGCATCCGACGACCAGACACGAAGCCACCTCCAGGCTCAGCCCGGCCGGCCTGTTTGCCGGGTCCGCGATCCATGCCTCACGTTCGGGGCGCCCGGCCTTGCGCCAGGCCACATCATGATCGGCGCACAAGCCCCGGGAGGCGTTCTTCCTCAAGCACGTGGTGATCACGCACGGGGTCGGAGCCAGGAAGTGTCCGGCCGGAGGGACGAACCGCTCGCCCCGGAACTCTGGCCGCACCACACCCAGAAGGGCAGCGGTTCGCGGATCCCCGGGAAACGGGACAACCGCGGCCATACGGCCGGCGGCGCTCACCGGGCGCCCCGGAAGCCGACACGGTCCAGCTCTTCGGCCAGGTCGTCAGCGTCCAGATGGCCGTAGGTGTCTGCCGTGGTGTGGACCGAGCCATGCGTGAGCAACTCACTCGCAACCTCCAGCCGCACGCCCGCCCGCAAAAGCGCGGTCGCGTGAGTGTGCCGGAACAGATGTGGATGAAAGACGACTCCCGCTCGCCGCCGCAGCCGCTTGACCAGGCTCATCGCCGCCCAGTACTTCATCGGTGCACCGACCGTCCCGTTCCACAGGTTCACGAACACGTAGTCGCAGTCCAGCTCGCCGTACTCGGCGAACAGGTAGTCGGTGTAGAGGTCGAGCAACGTCTGCCGGACCGGGATCTCCTTGGGATCCCGGCTCTTGCCGCGTGCCCTGTTGGCGTTGTTGTCCCGGGGCCGCAACGTCAAGGTCCGCCGGTCCGTGTTGATGTCCTCGTGCCGCAGTCCCAGCGCCTGCCCGATCCGGCAGCCGGTCTCGAACATCAAGGCCATCAGCAGGCGGTCCCGCAGTCGCTCACAGGCGTCCAAAATCTGCTGTACCTCGGTATCCGACAGAGTCCCGGGCCGCCGCTTGACCTGCTTCAACCGGGTCGGCCGTCCGGTGACCTGGCGCTCGGATGCCGGCCAGGAAGCCACCGTGGTCTCCGATCGAGGTCGCCCGGCGATGCGTCAGCTGGGCGCCCATACCGACACCGCGGCGGGCGAGGAACTCGTAGAACATGTAGACGCTGTTCAGCGCGCGGTTCACCGTCGACGCCTCGCGGGCCGGCCCGTCATCGGTATCCGCCAGCCGCAGCCGTCCGGGCTGGACCGGGCGTCGCAGCCACCCGGCAAACTGGTCCACCTGTTCAGGGGACGCGGCCAGCAGATCGACGCCCAGGAGCTGCAGGAAGTCCAGCCACGCCTTCAGGTCGAAGGCGCGGGCGCGAAGCGTGTTCGGCGAGTGTTCACGGTCAGTACACAGCGCAAGGTAGTCGTCCACCGCTCGACGACCCGTCCCTCATCGTCCACGACGGCGTACGTCTCCTGCCGCACCCCGGACCCCACGACCCGTCGCACGTACATCCCTGCCCCTCCCCACCCAGGTGATCCCTCGGATGGAGCAACGACCGTCGTGGACGACGGTTACGAGCGAGTGTCAGCGACAGGGGCGGGCACCCCGTTGGGCAACACGTGGCGTACGTCCCTGACACTGTCGGACCGGGTCCAGATAAAGGCCGAAGCGTTCGGAACGTTCGCCGAGGTGCCGACAAGGCCTGAGCTGGAGCGCTTCTTCTTCCTCGACGACGAGGACCGGAAGCTGATCGCGAAACGGCGTGGTGATCACAGCCGTCTCGGTTTCGCGGTGCAGATTTGCACGGTCCGTTATGTCGGGCTGTTCCTGGAGGACCCCTTGGCGGTCCCGTGGCCTGTGGTGGAGCATCTGGCCGAGCAGTTGGAGATCGAGGATGTCTCCTGCGTCAAGGAGTACACCGAGCGGCTGAAGACGGCGTACGAGCACGCGTGGGAGATACGCGACGCGTACGGCTACCACCCGTACGAAGACAATGCTCAGGGCCGGAAGTTCCGGGCGTTCCTGCACGGGCGGGCGTGGACGCACGCGGAGGGACCGACGGCCCTGTTCGATCACGCGGTGGGCTGGCTGCGGCGCAACCGGGTGCTGCTGCCGGGAGTGAGCGTGCTGGCCCGGCAGGTCTCCTAGGGCCTGTTGCGAAAGTGGATCTCGCCTGTGAAATGATCTTGTGTTGTGGCGCGTGCAGATCTGACGGACG
>NZ_JANAVP010000069.1 GCF_024213665.1 Streptomyces sp. A3M-1-3 | reverse complement strand
CCAAAACCGTTCGGGATGCGCGCAGTGCCGGGACGTGGGTCCAAGACCCACTCCTGATCACTGATTAGGAACGGTTGAACCTCTCGACAACTATCGGGCCGGCCTCATCGCCGGCGACCCCCGCTATGTCGATACTCGGCGAGCCTTGGAGAAGTACAACCTCCGCGTCGGAGGCACCTCCGCCAACCAGATTGGTGCAATCAGCGCGATTGTCCGCATCACCGAACACTACGGCGGAGACGTCCCGGCCAGCGAGATGAGCCGCTTCGCCGGCGACAAGCACCTGGCCTCCTGGGCCGGAGTCTGCCCCGGCCACCACGCCTCGGCCGGCCGCACCAAGAGCACCAAGGTCCGTCCCGGAAACCCGCACCTCAAGGGCGCCCTGGGCATCGCCGCCCTCGGTGCCGCACGCACCAAGGACACCTACCTCCAGGCCCGCTACAAACGGCTCACCGCACGGCGCGGCATGATGAAGGCCCTCGTCGCCGTCGAGCACTCGATCATCACCGCGATCTGGCACATGCTCACCGACCACAAGCCCTACCACGAGCTCGCAGGCACCTACTTCGCCCAGCGCGACCCCGAACGCGCCACCCGCCGCGCGGTCACCCAGCTCAACCAACTCGGCTACCGCGTGACTCTCAACCCACTCGGCACCGCAGCCTGACCCCAGACCACCCGAACTCGACGACCGCCACCGGGCCGCCGAGCACATCGAGCTGCCCGAAACCCCCTGACCTGCACGTATATACGCGTCAGCGGCGGACAGGGTCGGACGGGATGGGACCAGATGGGACCAGATGAGACGGCCAGTGCTCCCGCCGGGAGCACAGTTGATCTTGGTCGCCAGCGAGGGCTCGACGCTGTCGGCGCGATGCCGTTTAGTTCGCGAGGCGTCACTCGCCGCCCCTCAAGGGGATACCTTTAGGGATACCTCTTGGGTATGCTGCGTGTATGACCACAGCGATTACCACGATGAAGGTCCCCTCGGACCTCCGCGACAGGATCGGCGAGGTAGCAGCCGAGATCGGCGGCACCATGGCCTCCGCTCTGGAACGTCTCCTCGACGACCACCGCCGCCAGCGGATGCTCGACCAGTACACCCGCCTCCAGGCCGACCCCGAAGCGTGGGCCGACTACATGGCCGAGCTGGGCGAGTGGGACCACCTCGCAGGCGACGGCCTCACGAGCGACTCCTGGGAGACCGATAAGTGAGCCGTCTCGCACGTCCCTGGCAGATCTGGTACGCCGACCTCTCCCCCGTCATCGGCAGCGAGCAGGCAGGACGCCGTCCCGTCCTCGTCGTCGCCTCTCCCATTCACGCGGCGTTTCCGATCCCGATGACGATCATCGTGCCGCTCACCACCAAGACCCGGGGCCTGGACCACCACGTGCCCATCACCTCACCCGAGTCCGGTCTCGACCGGCCGAGCTGGGCCCGCACCGACGACATCCGCTCCATCTCCGAACAGCGACTCGTCGGGCGCACCCCGCTGGGAGTCATCAGCGACAAGGAGAAGAACGAAGTCCGCCGCTACCTGCGACTCATGCTCGACCTGTGAGCGAGGCCAGCCGGACCACGTGGACGGAACTCCGCGCCGGTCTCGAATTCACCCCGGCCGAGGAATCCAAGATCACCGCAGAACGCGAGCGGCTCCGCGCCCTCACCGACCAGACCGGACCCGAGCCCATCAGCGCCGAGTTCTCCGCCGCCGTCGCAGCGCACGCCGCGACCATCACCGGCACCAGACACCCGCTGTCTTCTCCACAACAGGCGCCGTTCCTGTTGGGCACGATGGTGACTCCTCCCCGCCCTTGAGAACTTGACGCCATCTGGCCGATAGCGTCATGCCGGCCGAGGGGGCTGCAGACATGGCAACGCCCCGCTGTCCGCGAGACGGATAGCGGGGCGTTCGCACTGTTCCCGCCTCCCGTGGCGGGTACCGTCCCAGATAGGCCACTACCAAGGACGGAGCAAGTATGCCCACGCCCACCGACATTGGAATAGGGGCACGAATCGCGGCCTACCGCCGCCTTCACCGGCTCACCCAGAAACAGCTGGCAACCAAAGCCGCTGTGTCCTACTCCCTGCTGGTCAAGGTCGAGCAGGGCCGCCGACCGGCCTCCGGTTCACTGGTCGCTGCCGTGGCTCGGGCCATGTCTGTACCGGTCACGACATTCACCGGCCAGCCGTACGCCGCCGACCACACCCACGACCGCCTCGACGGTCCTCTCGCCGACCTGCGCGCCAGCCTCGACAACTACGACCTGCCCCTGGACGAGATCCCGGTACGCGGCGCCGAGGAGATCGCCCAGGACGTGCAGTACGTCCTGGCCGCCCGTCGGGACGCGAACTTCGGCAGGATCGTCGCCTGCGTCCCGCCGCTCATCGACGAACTCGTCCAGCTCTCCCAGACCGCCACAGGTCACGCAGCCGAGGAAGCCCACCGGCAGCTCGTCCACGTCTACCGGTCCGCCTACGACGTGGCCTACGGCCTCGGCCTGTCCGACCTCGTAGCACTGCTCCTCGCCCGCATGGACTACTCCGCGCAGCGCTCCGCAGACCCGTACCTGGGAGCCCTGTACGGCTACACGCGGGCCTACGCGACGTTCACCACCGGCAGACACGAGGTAGGCCGGGCCATCATCACTGGGGCCCGGCAGGGCATCGACCAGGGCGTAAGAGCCGGGGAACTGCCTGCCCTGTGCTCGGCGGGCAACTTGCACTTGAGGGCGGCGATGCTGGCCACTCGGCAGGGCGACGGCGACACCGCCCGAGAGGAACTCAAGGAAGCCCGCCGTATGGCCGCCCAGCTGGGGCGGGAAATCACCGGCACCGGCGAAGAGGCACAGCACGTGCAGTCGTTCGGCCCGACGAACGTGGCGATCCATGCCGCTGCGGTGGAGATGGAGCTGGGCCACCACGGCAAATCGTTGCAGCTCGCCAAGGAGGTGAAGCCGCCTGCCGGGTACTTCCCTGACCGGCTCGGGCACTTCTGGATCGACACCGCCCGCTCTCAGCTCTGGACCGGCAGAACCGATGCTGCACTGGCCTCGCTCCTCAAGGCACGCACGGTCGCCCCTCAGCAGGCCAAGTACCACCCCAGCGTCAGGGAGACGGTGTCCGGGCTCGTGCACGCGGCCCGCAGAACCCCGGAGACCCTCATCGGCTATGCCTCCTGGTGCGGCCTCCAGCTCTGACCCCTCGGGCAACTGTCACACGGCTTCCTGCGACTGTCACAAGGTGTGCCAGTTGTGGGGCGCCGTTCCGCGTTGACTAGGCATCAGCAGCACCGGCCACCGTTCCTAATCAGTGATCAGGAGTGGGTCTTGGACCCACGTCCCGGCACTGCGCGCATCCCGAACGGTTTTG
>NZ_JANAVP010000068.1 GCF_024213665.1 Streptomyces sp. A3M-1-3 | reverse complement strand
TTCTTCGCCGACAGCGGCGCCCGGCGCGTCGCCCTGCCCACCTACCCCTTCCAGCGCGAGCGCTACTGGCTGGAGTCAGTCCCGGCGCAGCCGGACACCTCCACGAACGCTGCGAACGGCCACCCGATGCTCGGCTCGCCCATCACCGTCGCCGGTGCCAACCAGATCCTGTTCACCAGCCGGCTGTCCCTCGAGACACACCCCTGGCTGGTGAACCACACCGTCCTCGGCTCACCCGTCCTGCCCTCCTCCGCCCTGGTGGAACTGGCGATCCACGCCGGCGACGAAATCGGCTACCCGGTCATCGACGAGCTGAATCTGATGGTGCCGCTGGTGCTGCCCGAGGAAGGGCAACTCCAGCTCCAGGTCCGCGCGGGCACCCACGACGACTCCGAGCGGCGCTGCCTGTGCCTCTACTCCCGGCCGGATGTTGCCGACGCCCCGTGGACCATGCATGCCGAGGGCTACTACTTCCCCGAGAACGCCGAGGCGGGCGTGGGCGAATGGGCCGCCGACGCCGAAGGGAAGACCGTCGAGTTCCGGCTGCCCGAGGAGTTCCACGAGGAGGCCAGCCGCTACGGCCTGCACCCGATCCTGCTTGACGCGGTCATCCCCAGCCGCAGCTCCACCGCGGAGAAGGGCACGGTCCTCGTCCCCGGCGACTGGTATGGAGTCCGGCTGCACGCCACCGGCGCCACTGCCGTACAGGCCCGGGTGACCGAGCTGGGAAAGTACAGCGTGTCACTGCAACTGGCTGATGGTCAGGGACAGTTGGTCGCCTCTGTGGACTCCGTCGTGTTCCGTGAGATCCCCACCGAGCAGTTCACCTCCGCCGTGGACAGCACCGGCAGCGACTCGCTGTTCCAGGTCGGCTGGGCGCCGGCCGCCCCCCCGCAGTCCGGCGGACCGCTCCGCTGGAGCGCGCTGAACGGCGGACAGCCCGGTGCCCCGGACACCCTGGCCGACTTCGCCGCGATGGACTGGGCGGTGGACCGGTACGACGACATCGTCTCGGTCGCCGAGGCTGTCGAGGCCGGTAAGCGTGTCGAAGCCGTCCTGTTGCCATGGGCGTCCACCGCCCCCGGCGACGTGATCGGCTCGGTCCGCGCCGGCACCCGCCGCCTGCTCACCGTGCTCCAGGAGTGGCTGGCCGACGACCGCCTCGCCAGCGCCCGGCTCGTCGTCGTCACCCGCGGCGCTGTCGGAACCACGGACGAGGACGTCATCGACCTCGAGGCGTCCGCGGTCTGGGGACTGCTGCGCTCGGCGCAGTCCGAGGCACCCGACCGGATCACAGTGATCGACACCGACGCCCCACTGTCCAGTGCCCTGTTGGACGGGCTCGTCGCCTCCGGCGAGTCCCAGGCTGCGGTCCGCGCCGGCAAGGCGCTGCTGCCCCGGCTCCAACGCCGTCCGACCACCGCGAAGGCGCCGGATGCCCCGGCCTGGAACACCGACGGTACGGTCCTCGTCACCGGCACAGGAGCTCTCGGCTCGGTCTTCGCGCGGCACCTCGTGGCCAGTCACGGCATCTCCCGGCTGCTGCTCGTCAGCCGCAGCGGCGAGGACGCCGAGGGCCTGGCCGAGGTGGTGGACGACCTCCGGGTGCTCGGCGCACACGTGAGCGTCGTCGCCGCCGACGTCACCGACCGCGACGCGCTCGTGAAGGTCCTCGCGGACATTCCGGCCGAGCATCCGCTCACGGGTGTCGTGCACACTGCCGGTGTCCTCGACAACGGCTTGATCCCGGCACTGACTCCGGAGCGGCTGGACGCGGTGCTGCGGCCCAAGGTGGACGCGGCCTGGCACCTGCACGAACTGACCCGTGGCCTCGACCTCGCCGCGTTTGTGCTCTTCTCCTCGACGGTGGGCGTCTTCGGCGGCCCGGGCCAGGCCAACTACGCCGCCGCCAACGCCTTCCTGGACGGCCTCGCCCAGCACCGCAAGACCCAGGGCCTGCCGGCCACCTCGATCGCCTGGGGCCTGTGGTCGGTACCGGGCGGCATCAACCGGGACGTGGGCGAGACCGGCCTCAACCGGCTGGCCCGGGACGGCTTCCGGCCGATCGCCTGGGTGGAGGGACTCTCGCTGTTCGACCGGGCGCTCGCCGCCGGCCGGGCGGCCCTCGTGGGCACCCCCGTCGGCCTCGCCGCAGTACGCGCCAGGGGCGAGGTCCCCGCCCTGCTGCGGACGCTGGCCGGCGTCGCCCCCCGCCGTACCGCACAGTTGCCCGGTGGCGCCCCGGCCCAGACGCCGGCGGACCGGCTTGCGGCACTTCCCGCGGTGGAACGGGACCAGTATTTGATCCAGCTCGTGCGCAATGCCGTGGCCGCCGTACTCGGCCGCACCGACCCGGATGCCATCGAAGCCGAACGCGCATTCCAGGACCTGGGGTTCGACTCGCTGACCGCGGTCGATCTCCGCAACCGCCTCGGCACAGCTACCGGCATCCAGCTCGCCGCCACCCTCGTCTTCGACCACCCCACCCCGGGCGCCCTCGCCGCCCATCTGAACGAGCGGCTGGCGCCGCCGGACGCGGAGGTGCAGAAGCCGTTGCTGTCCGAGCTGGAGAAGCTGGAGGCACTGCTGCCGGGCCTCGGCAAGGACGACCCGGACCGCGCTTCGGTCTCCGTACGCCTGCAGACCCTGCTGGCGAAGCTCAACGAGACCGGCGGATCGGCCGCGGCGGAGGCCGAGCTGGCGAGCAAGCTCGAATCGGCTTCCACGGACGACATCTTCAGCTTCATCGACAACCAGCTCGGCCGCTCCGGGTGACGGTTCTCACCGACTTCCTTGTCTCGAGGAGAGATTGATTTCCCATGTCCAATGAAGAGAAGCTGGTCGAGTACCTCAAATGGGTCACGGCTGACCTGCAAAAGGCCCGGGCGCGGCTCGCGGAGCTGGAGGCGGGCAGCGAGGAGCCGGTGGCGATCGTCGGTATGGGCTGCCGCTTTCCCGGCGGGGTGACCTCGCCCGACGAGCTGTGGCAGCTGGTCACCGGCGGGGTCGACGCCATATCGGAGTTTCCCGCCGACCGCGGCTGGGATCTGGAGAAGCTGTACGACCCGGACCCCGCAACGCCCGGCACCTCCTACACCCGAGAGGGCGGATTCCTGGACGGAGCCGCCCAGTTCGACGCGGGCTTCTTCGGGATCTCCCCGCGTGAGGCGCTGTCGATGGACCCCCAGCAGCGCGTGCTGCTGGAGACCGCCTGGGAGACCTTCGAGCATGCCGGGATCGACCCGGCCACGCTGAAGGGCAGCCAGGTCGGTGTGTTCGCAGGCGTGGTGGAGCAGAGCTATCTCGGGCTGGACGGCCCCGAGGAGTTCGAGGGCTACCTCCTGACGAGCAAGCTCACCAGCGTGGCGTCCGGCCGCATCGCGTACACCTTCGGCTTCGAGGGCCCCGCGCTGTCGGTGGACACCGCCTGCTCCTCCTCGCTGGTGGCCCTGCACCTGGCCGTGCAGTCGGTCCGCCGGGGCGAGTCCACGCTTGCGCTGGCCGGCGGCTCCACGGTGACCGCGACCCCGGGCGGCTTCGTCGACTTCTCCCGGCAGAGCGGCCTGGCCCGCGACGGCAGGATCAAGTCCTTCGCCGCGGCCGCCGACGGCACGGCCTGGTC
>NZ_JANAVP010000067.1 GCF_024213665.1 Streptomyces sp. A3M-1-3 | reverse complement strand
CAGGCGGGCGCGGTCGAACTGCTCACCGAACAGCGCCGGTGGCCGGACACCGACGGCCCCCGCCGGGCCGCCGTCTCCTCCTTCGGCATCAGTGGCACCAACGCGCACGTCATCCTGGAACAGCCGCCCCTACCGGACCCGGACCCGGCGCCCGCCGCCGTGGAGCGGCCCGCGGACAGCGCCCTGCCGTGGGTGGTGTCCGGACGCGACGAGCAGGCCCTGGGTGCCCAGGCCGAGCGCCTGCACGCATACGTCACCGAGCACCCCGGCCTGAGCGCCGCCGACCTCGGTCACTCGCTGGCCACCACACGCGCGCTGCTGGACGAGCGGGCCGCCGTCGTCGGCACCGGCCGTGCGGAACTCCTCGGCGCGCTGGCCGCCCTGGCCCGAGGTGAGAACTCGCCCGCCGTCGTCCGCGGCCGTGCCGCGCGGCGCGGCCGGACCGCCTTCCTGTTCACCGGACAGGGTTCCCAACGCCTGGGCATGGGACGCGAGTTGTATGCGTCCTCGCCAGTCTTCGCAGCCGCGCTCGACGAGGTCGTCGCCCACCTGGACGCCGAGCTGGCCGTGCCGCTGAAGGACGTGCTGTTCGCCGCGGAGGGCTCGGTCAACGCCGCCCTGCTCGACGAGACGGCCTTCACCCAGGCCGCGCTGTTCGCGGTGGAGACCGCGCTGTTCCGGCTGGCCGAACACCACGGGCTGACCCCGGACTTCCTGCTCGGCCACTCCATCGGTGAGGTCACAGCTGCTTACCTGGCCGGGGTACTGAGTCTGACGGACGCCTGCCACCTGGTCGCCGAGCGCGGCCGGCTGATGCAGGCGGCGAGGAGCGGCGGCGCCATGGCCGCGATCCAGGCCGCCGAGGACGATGTGCGCGCCTCGCTGGCCGGGTACGACGACAGGGTCTCCGTCGCCGGGGTGAACGGTCCAGCCGCCACGGTCATCTCCGGCGACGCCACGGCTGTCGACGAGCTCGCCGCGCTGTGGCGTGAGCGGGGCAGCAAGACCAAGCGGCTGCCGGTCAGCCACGCCTTCCACTCGCCGCACATGGAGGACGTACTGGAGGAGTTCCGCGCGATCGCGGCGGGGCTCACCTTCAGCCCCCCGAGAATCCCCGTGGTCTCCAACGTCACCGGCACCCTTGCCACCACGGAGGAACTGACCTCGCCCGACTACTGGGCGCGGCACATCCGGGAAGCGGTCCGCTTCCTCGACGGCGTGCGCTACCTGGAGCAGCAGGGCGTCACCGACTGGCTGGAGCTCGGCCCCGACGGCGTACTGACCGCACTGGTCCAGGAGAGCCTGGCCGAGGATCCCGGATCGCTCGTCCCGGTACTGCGCCGAGGGCGCCCCGAGGACCGGACCGCGGTCGCCGCCTTCGCCCGGCTGGCCGTCCAGGGCGTGCCCACCGACTGGGACGCCGTATTCCCCGGCGCCCGCCGGATCGCTCTGCCCACCTACGCCTTCCAGCACCAGCGGTACTGGCTGGAGGAAGGCCCGGCCGCCGTCGGCAGCCCCGCCGGGTTCGGCCTGAGCAGCGCCGACCACCCGCTGCTCGGCGCGGCGGTCGGCATCGCGGACCGCGACGAGTACGTGCTCACCGGCCGGATCTCCCGGCACAGTCACCCGTGGCTGGCCGACCACGCCGTCCTCGGATCGGTGCTGCTGCCGGGCACCGGCCTGCTCGAACTGGCACTGCGCGCCGGTGAGCAGACCGGCGCGGACCGGGTGGAGGAACTGACCCTGGCGGCGCCCCTGGTACTGCCGGAGCAGGGTGCGGTCAAGCTGCAGCTGGTCGTGGGCGCGGCCGACGACTCCGGCCGCCGCGCCCTGGAGATATTCTCCCGGCCCGACGACGACGCCCCCGAGGGCGACGGGTCCTGGACGCTGCACGCAAGGGGCTCGCTGGGCGCCGGGCAGGCCGAACCCGCCGGTCTGACGGCCTGGCCTCCGGCCGGGGCAGCCGAAGTCACGCTGGACGGCGTGTACGAGCGGCTGGCCGATCGGGGTTACGCCTACGGCCCCGCCTTCCAGGGCCTGCGCGGGCTGTGGAAGGGCGAGAACGAGCTGTACGCCGAGGTGGCCCTGGGCGAGGAGCAGAGGTCGGCCGCGGGCACGTTCACGCTGCACCCCGCCCTGCTGGACGCCGCGCTGCACTCGCTGCTGCCGGGCGTCGCCGAGGAAGCCGGCCAGTCCTGGCTCCCCTTCTCCTGGGCCGACGCAAGCGTGTACGCCACGGGCGCCTGGGTCCTGCGGGTCCGGCTGTCGCTGGCCAGCCCCGAGCCGAACACGCTGCTCGCCTCCCTCGTGGTGGCCGACGGCGACGGTCGGCCGGTCGCCACCATCGGCTCGCTGACCCTGCGTCCGCTGTCGCAGGAAGCTCTGCGCGCGGCGGGCAGGACCGCCCGCGACGGACTGCACAAGATCTCCTGGATCGCGCCGCAGACCGCCGGAACCCCGTCGGACCCCGCCGCCTGGGCAGTGCTCGGCGACGGCCTCGCGGTGCCGGAGCAGACCGTCTCGTACCCGGACCTGGCCGCGCTCGGCACTGCCGTGGACGAGGGCACCGCGACCCCGGCGCTCGTCCTGGCCCCAGTCGGCCCGGCGACCGGCGCGGACACCGCCGAGGCGGCGCGCACCGCCCTGCTCCACACTCTGGAGCTGGTCAAGTCCTGGCTGGCGGACGTGCGGTTCGCCGGTTCCCGGCTGGCCGTTGTCACGCGCGGTGCCGTAGCGGTCGGCGCGGAGGACGTCACCGGCCTCGCCCACGCCGGTGTGTGGGGTCTGCTCCGGTCCGCCCAGACCGAGAACCCCGGGCGTCTCATGGTGATCGACCTGGACGAGGACGCCGGGGTCAAGGCTCGGGTACCGGCCGCCCTCGGCACCGACGAGCCTCAGCTCGCGGTGCGCGGCGGACAGACCCTCGTACCGCGCTTCGCCCGCACCGGGCAGACCGGCGGCCGGGACGGGGCGGCGCCGGCCTGGGACCGCGGCACCGTACTGATCACCGGTGCCACCGGCTCGCTGGGCGGGGTGCTCAGCCGGCATCTGGTGACGCAGCACGGCGCCCGCGACCTGCTGCTGCTCAGCCGACGCGGCGCGGACGCCCCCGGTGCGGCCGGACTCGTCGCAGAACTCACCGAGTTGGGCGCCCGGGTCGCGGTCGCCGCGGTCGACGTCACCGACCGCGGCGCGCTCGCCCAGGTGCTCGCCGGCATCCCGGCCGACCGCCCGCTGGCGGCCGTGGTGCACGCCGCCGGTGTGCTGGACGACGGTGTGGCCGCCCGGATGACCCCCGAACAGATGGACGGGGTGCTGCGCCCCAAGATCGACGCGGCCTGGAACCTGCACGAGCTCACCCGGGAGCTGGACCTGGAGGCGTTCGTCCTCTACTCCTCGGTCGCCGGTCTGCTCGGCACCGCAGGACAGGCCAACTACGCGGCGGGGAACACCTTCCTCGACGCGCTCGCGGAGCACCGCCGGGCGCACGGCCTGCCCGCCGTCTCCCTCGCCTGGGGCCTGTGGACGGAGACCAGCACCCTCTCCGGTCATCTCACCGAGGCGGACCTGCGCCGCCTGGCCCGCTCCGGGCTGGTCCCCCTCACCTCCAAGGAGGCCATGGAGCTGTTCGACGCGGCTCACACGACCGGTGAGGCCGTGCTCGCGGTGACCCGCCTGGACACCGCCGCGCTGCGGGCCCAGGGCGGCGAGCCGCAGGCGATGCTGCGCGGTCTGGTACGGGCCGCCGCACGCCGTACACCGGCCTCCGGCGGGGGCGGCGCCGAGGCAGGACAAGCGTCGGCCGAGCTGCTGGCCGGACTGTCCCCCGTCCAGCAGGAGCGGGCGCTGACCGATCTGGTCCGGAGCCGGGTGGCTGAGGTGCTGGGGCACTCCGACCTCAGCGGTGTCGGCGCCGACCGGCCCTTCCAGGAGCTGGGCTTCGACTCACTGACGGCGGTGGAGCTGCGCAACCTGCTCAATCGCTCCACCGGGCTGCGCCTACCGACGACCCTGGTCTTCGACCACCCGTCTCCGGCAGCTCTCGCCGCGTACCTGCGGGACGAGCTGGGCCTCGGGGAGATCTCGCTGGTCGACCCGGTTCTCGACGACCTGGCCAGGCTCAAGTCGGCAGTCCGGGCGGCGGCCGCCTCGCAGGAGGCGGAGGCGCTCGGTCGGATCACCGCCCGGCTGCGGGAGCTGCTGGACGCTGCGGAAACGGCGGGCGGCAAGCCCGCGAAGGACTCGGGCGAGGACCTCGACGACGCCAGTGACGAGGAACTCTTCGCGCTGCTCGAGGGGCTCGAGTGACGAACGGACGTCCAGTCGTTCAGACGTGCAGACGCCCTGGACGGCTCCACACCCACATCGCGACACACACCACATCCCGGGAGCTGAATACACGTGGCTGACGAGGTACAACTCCGCGACTACCTCAAGAGGGCCATCGCCGACGCACGAGACGCACGCAGGCGTCTGCGCGAGGCGGAGGACAAGGAGCAGGAGCCGATCGCAATCGTCGGCATGGCCTGCCGCTACCCGGGTGGTGTGTCCTCGCCCGAGGACCTCTGGGGACTGGTCGCCGACGGGGTCGACGCCATATCGGAGTTTCCCGCCGACCGCGGCTGGGATCTGGAGAAGCTGTACGACCCGGACCCCGAGAAGGTCGGCAAGTCGTACTCCCGTGAGGGAGGCTTCCTGCACGAAGCGGACCTGTTCGACCCCGAGTTCTTCGGAATGTCGCCGCGCGAGGCCCTCGCCGCCGACCCGCAGCAGCGTCTGCTGCTGGAGACCGCGTGGGAGACCTTCGAGCGCGCGGGTCTCGCCCCCGAGGCGCTCAGGGGCAGCCGTACCGGCGTGTTCACCGGCATCATGTACAACGACTACGGCTCGCGTCCTCACCTCCCCTCGGAAGGCTTCGAGGGCTACCTGTTCAGCGGCAGCGCGGGCTCCATCGCCTCAGGCCGGCTGGCCTACACGTACGGCCTGGAGGGCCCGGCCGTCACCATCGACACGGCCTGCTCGTCGTCCCTGGTGGCCCTGCACCTCGCGGCGAACGCGCTGCGCCGCGGAGAGTGCGACCTGGCGCTGGCCGGCGGCGCGGCGGTGATGTCCACCCCGGTCGCCTTCATCGAGTTCTCCCGGCTGCGCGGCCTGGCTGCCGACGGGCGGTGCAAGTCCTTCGACGCCTCGGCGGACGGTACCGGCTGGTCCGAGGGGGTCGGCCTGCTGCTGGTCGAGAGGCTGTCGGACGCGCGGCGCAACGGCCACCGGGTGCTGGCCGTCGTACGGGGCTCCGCGGTCAACCAGGACGGCGCCT
>NZ_JANAVP010000066.1 GCF_024213665.1 Streptomyces sp. A3M-1-3 | reverse complement strand
CCCACGACCAGTGCGAGTATCCCGAACCTCGCGCACACCAGACCCATGACCTGCAACTTCACGATGCACACCGCTCAGAGGGTGAGAAGGCTTCGCAACGTGAGGCTGATGCCTACGGTGAGGACGGCGAGAGCCGTGAGGACGGTCGCGTAGCGGGTGTAGCGGCGCAGGGATGGCAGGCGGCGTTCGCTCAGAGCGGCGAGCCTGCTTCCGCCGCTGGAGAGCAGGAGGCCGGCGGCGGTCAGGGTGAGGGCCATGCCGAGGCCGTAGCCGACGACGAGCAGGACGCCGAAATATGTCCGGCTCAGTGCGATGGCGCCCAGCAGGACGACGAGGGCCGATGGGCTGGGCACGAGACCAGCCGCTAGTCCTACGCCGAGGAGCGCGGGAAGGCCGGTGCGGCGCGGCCTCTTCCCCTGGCGGGAGTCGGTCTGGTGGGCGTGGTCGCCGTGGCTGTGTGAGGGGCCGGTCGCGTGGTGGTGTTCATGACCGTGGGGGTGGTCATGACGGTGACCGTGCGCGTGAGTGTGTTCCCGCATCTCGCTGTGTGCGTGCCCATGGCTGTGTCCGTGGTGCCAGTGCGTCGGCGGGCGTCCCGTCCGCAGGGCCCGTACCGCCGTCACGGCCAGCACCATCCCGAGTACCGCGATCACCGTACCGCTGATCGCCCCGAGCCGTGCCAGTAGTTGCTCCCCGACGAATCCGCCGCCCGCGGTAAGGATCAGGCCCATGGCCAGGACCCCGGCGGTGTGGGTGGCCGTGACCGTCGTACCGACCGCGAGAGCGGCTCGGACGCCGCCTTCCCGGCGGGCCAGGCAGGCGGCAACGGCGAGTTTGGCGTGCCCGGGCAGTGCCGCGTGGCCCGCGCCCAGGAGCATGGTCAGCAGGACGGCGAGGAGACCTACCGGCACAGTGAGGTCACGGCCCGCGGTCAGGCCGGTGAGGCGATGCTCCAGCGCCGGAAAGAGCACGGTGCCGCGGTCCACAGCCTGAGTCGCTGGTACTTCGTCCGGTTTCACCGGCCCCAGGGCACCGGGAGCGGCCCCGCCCACCCCCGGCTCCGTACGCAGCCTCGCCTTGGCCACATTGAGCGGCTCTTCGTCCCCGTCCCGCGGGTAGTGGCGCAGCACATCGCTCGGACTCTTCGCGGGAACCGACGACTCGGCCAGCCGTACGCGGTCGCCCGGCACGGCGGTGATCTCCTTCCAACCGGTGCGTGTCACATCCGCCCCCGAGACGAAGGAGACATCGGCGGGCCGGGAGAGATCGGCATCAGCCCGCAGGGTGCATGTCAGCCGGGCGACGGGAACTCCCGCGGCCCCTTTCCCGTACGTCAGGGTGGAGCGGCCCACCTTCCAGGCGATTGGCTCGCCGCCCACCGAAAGTCTGGTGCGGCCGGCGAGTCGGGCGCACCGCTCGGCTGCCCGGTCCGCGGCTTCCGCAGGTGAGATCGTTCCGTCGCGGTCGGTGTCGGTGGCTTGTTCGTCCTGCGCGGTGGGAATCTCCGCACTGTCGACGACGGCGGTGTTCTCGATTCGGTCGTGCGACAAGCGCAGGCCGTCGTAGTGGTTGACGCTGAAGTTGCCCAGCGGATGGGCGTGGGCCGTCGGTAGGCCGGTCAGGCCGACCAGCACCAGCACCAGCAAGGGTGCCGCGACGGCCGCCGCACGGCATGGAAACTTCATCGACTACCGATCTGCGTCGGGGTGGTAAAGGGAGAGATGCGGGTTCAAGGCGACGGCCTCGCTCAGATGACGGGATCCTTCGGGCATCGCCAGTGCCTGCTCGATCGCGCCCCGGTGGTAGCGGAACAGCGCGTTCTTCCAGCCGGTCGCGGCTGCCCGGCGTGCGTAGGTGAGGGCCTCGGTGTTCTGTCCCGCGCGGTGCAGCGCCCACCCGAGTGCATCGGCGACGATGACGCTCCGGGCGTGCTTCCACTCCCTGCGCGCGAGCTCCACTGCGACCTTCGGGTCGCCGTGATCAGCTGCGTAGAGGATGAGGTGCGGGTCGACCGGGCCGCCGCCCGCTCGGACCATCTGTACCTGCGTCGACAAGACGGCCCTCTCGCTCCCCTGGCGGGAATCCCCGGTCGCGTGTCGAAGCTCCAGTGTCTCCAGCAGGAACTGTGGCAACGGGGTGCGTTCGACGAGCCGCGCGTACAGCTCAAGTGCCTTACCGGTGTGCCCGCGTGCGGCGGCCACCCGGGCGATTCCGGCCTGCCCGTACGGATGGTCCGGCACGGCGGCCAGGGCGCGCCGGTAGTGCCGTTCCGCCTGGTCCACCTTGCCCTGGGACCAGGCCAGGTCGCCCAGGCGGGCCTCGGCGAAGCCCCGTTCGTCCTGTGTGACCGCACTGTCCACGGCACGCTGGAGCGCGATGGCCGCGTCCTCGGGCCTGCCACTGGTCTCCAGGTCGTATGCGGCTCTGCTGTAGGCGGCTGTGGCCGGGGCGATGTCGAGCATCCGCTGTACGGCTGCCCGCGCCTGCGGATAGTTCCCGAGCTGGATCTCGGCGTCCGCCAGTACGGCGTACCCGTCCGGCCGGTCGGGTGCCATCCGGGTGGCGCGCAGCCCGTACTCGCGCCCCTTCGCGAACTTGTGCCGGGCGTTGGCGAGCAACCCCTGACCCGTCACGGCCCCGTAGTTGTCCGTGCCGTCGAGGGCGAGGGAGCGGCGCAGCGCCCTGTCGGCGACGTTGAGCCGGCCCGCGTCGAGGGTGGTGCGGGCCCGTTCGATCTCGGCGCGCGCCAGGCCGGCCCAGGCGGCCGGGTCGTCGGGGTATGCCTCTGTCGCCTTGCGGGCAACGTCGACAGGGCTGATGCCCGCGCTGTGGGCACCTGCGGGGGTGGCGGTGGCCCGCGGCCGGGAGGTGTCAGGACCAAGATACAGAAGTCCGGCCACGCACCCGGCCACGGCCACCGCCGCGCTCGCGGCGGTGATCAGACGCCTCACGGGCCCGCGTGCGGGAGGTTGAGGTACGGGAAGACGGTCTGGGCGTCGGCGGGCTCCAGGCTGACGACCGGCTGCGGGAGCAGTCCCGCAGCGGACGGCCCTGCGGGCTCGCCCTCCAGCATCCGGATCAGCGGCCCGTCGATGTTGTCGTTCAGTCGCCGCCCGTTCGGGAATCCCTGGAGATCCCCGTCGAGGACACCGTGCGCCTTCGGGCTGGCGGTGACGGGGGTTTGGAGGTTCAGACGCAGCTGTTCGGCGAGCACGATGCGCTTGGGGTCGGCGTCGGCGTTCATGGTGTGGGTGTTGAGGTCGAAGCCGAAGGCGGCTCCGTTGTCCTTGCCGATGCCCTTCATGAACAGGGCTTGGATATCGTGGCGCGGGGCCGCCGGTGCTTTACGGCCCTGTGCCTTCTCGATCCGGTGCGGCGGTGCGGGGTCGAGGGCGGCGGCCAGGAAGTCGCTCTCCAGGTGGTCGTCCTTCGGTACCCGGGCCTGGTACCGGTCCTCGGGCCCGCCCGGCTTGGCCAGCCCGATGGTGGAGCCGAACAGCGCGAACGCGACGTGCGGGGTGCCGTGCCGGGAGACCTGCCGGAAGGTGGGGGCCTGCTCCGAGAGACTGCGCTTCAGGTTCGCGCCCTGGCGGGAGACGGACGCCCACACGCCGACGACCGGGTTGCGCTTCGGGTCCCCGTTCAGGGCGACCACGCTCTTGGGCACCTGCAGGACCAGGCTGTTCACGTTCAGCGCCGACAGGGGCTGGGCATCGGGCAGCCATCCCGGTACGGGGCCGCGGGTGCCGACCGTGTACAGGCCAAAGACTTGTGTGTCGACCTTGAACGATTCCGCCGCCTGCGTGGCCACGGTCTGGCCGCCGCCGGGGAGCTGGCGGATCGCCTGCTTCCGCAGCTTGCCGTAGTCGGGCATCAGGGTCCGACCGGTGTGGGTGGGGGAGGCGATCGCGTCCTTCAGTAGCGTCTGGACGGCGCCGCCCGCCGTGACCTTCTCCAGGGTGTACTTCTGGCGTACCCGAAGTGACGGGTCGTCGAGCGAGTTCACCGGCAGGGGGCCGACCTTCGGCCCTGTTCCGAACGGTCGGCGGTCCTCGTCCCGGAAGGTCCAGCGGTAGGTGGTGTCGGGCGCCCCGTCGCCGTCGGCGTCCGTGTGGATCTCGTACCTCGCGCCGGTCGCGAACGGGAAGTCGACCAGCGCGTTGGCCGCGGTACCGGGCACTTGGAAGGGGCGGACGTTAGCGATGAGCGTGACCATGTCCGTGTTGTCCGGGCTGGTGAAGGCGTACACGTCGGTCAGGTCCGTCGGGGAGTCGAGCACGGTCGAGGGGGCGTCGATGTGCCCGCCGGCCTCGCTGGTGCCCATGAACTGCCCGGACAGGGCCGCCGCGGTGAGCGCGGCAGTGGTGGCGGCGAGGACAGCGAGCCGCCGACGGGACAGTGAGTTGGTTTCGGAGGTTCTGGGGGATCCCGGCACGCGTGTCTCCAGGGCTGTGGATGGGGGGAGTCGCAGCAGCCAACAGCGCATGTGATCTTGGAGTGACTGTTCCTCGTCGCACGCCACTCGTCGCGTGACTCTTTTCCCCCGGATGGCCTAACGAGCGGCCGACGTGGTCGCAAAGCAACGCATCGATGGACATACTCATCACGTAGTCGATCTTCGACTACGTCGTCCCCCGACGCCGAACTCTGGCTCTCGCCAGCTCTCTTGGGCCCTCTGGGGATGAACACCGACGCCTTCCCACACCCCTCACAGACTGGAAGCGCTCCATGCGTATGCACGCCCTCCGTCGCCTCACCGTCCTGGCCGCCGTGGCCGCGCTCTCCGTACCGCTCGGCATGACCTCATCCGGAGCGGCCGCCCAGCAGCCGGACAGCACCACCAGGACGGCAGCCGCCGTCGAGCCGCTGCCGGGCGCCTACATCTCCCCCTGGGGGGACGCCCAGGCTGCGGTGAGTGACGAGACCCTCGCCTGGATGGAGCGCGAGGGCATCACCTGGGAGGCCATCAGCCCGTTCGTGAAGGACGCCGACGGCCGCGGCTTCAGCATGCCCATCGGTTCAACGGCCGGTGACGGCCTCGACTCCAAGGGCCGCATCTTCTACCCCGGCGGCATCAAGTTCCACCACGCCCCATCCGGCAAAACGATCACCCTGAAGTCCACGTTCATCCGCGTCATGCCGACGCCCGCTTACTCCGCGGGCGTGTCGATCGACGGCAAGCCGCTCCGTGAGGAAGTGGTGATCGCCGAGTCCACCTACAGCGAGGTCATGGCCGGCGCCCGCCCGAGCCCCACGGGATTCCGCCTCAAGAAGGTCCCGTTCTACTTCACCCAGGAAGCCGCAAACCTCTTCTCGACGGGCATCGGAGCCACGGCCCCGCGCGTCGGCAGCCTCTTCGGCACGCTTACGCCCAACTTCGACTACGTACCGAGCACGGCGAAGCCGCCGACGTTCCCCACCTTCCCGTAACTCCCGCGCTCTCCTACAAGGGCCAAGACAGCGCCCGCCCGGCACACGCCACAGCACCTGGCTCTCCCGGGCCGTGAGACTTCCGCCCCGCCGAATCGCTCGGCGGGGCGGAAGAGTTGGTGCGCCGAGGCGACCGGGCACAGGCGGCGCCGCGGGCAGGGACGGTCGCCACCGAGTCCCCGGTCGTCGCTCCCAGATGCCGGATCGCGTCGGCGACGGTGCTGCGGACCTGATCGGACATAGGGATGCGTCGCTGGCGAGCGGGACGCGCCCCGGTGAGATACCGCTCCGCGAGGCGGATGGTGATGCGCAACCGGTCTAGCTAGCACGTGTGGCACCTCACCGGAGCGGGGTCGGCCTCCATTGAGCGGTGTGCATCGTGAAGTTGCAGGTCATGGGTCTGGTGTGCGCGAGGTTCGGGATACTCGCACTGGTCGTGGG
>NZ_JANAVP010000065.1 GCF_024213665.1 Streptomyces sp. A3M-1-3 | reverse complement strand
TTCGTCCGTCAGATCTGCACGCGCCACAACACAAGATCATTTCACAGGCGAGATCCACTTTCGCAACAGGCCCTAGCTGGATCGGTCAGGTTGATCATTCCGGCTGCGGCAAGCGCTGGGAAGCGCATAGAGCATCTGGCGGTGGCAGTACCCTTAGGGCTGCCCACCGCGGCCCTCAAACCATGCCGGGGTGGCGCAACAGCGGTCGCACCGCTGTCCACTCCTCGTCCGTCATGTCCGAGGGATACCGGCGCCCTCGGTCCGGGTGATCGGCCGCGTTGCCGTACACGTCCGCGAGACAACCGCACGACACGACGGACGAGTTGAAGTCAAAGGGCGCGGGCGCGTACAGCTGCGGCAACAGGGCCTCCCGGCGTGCTCGGTTCGGATTCGCTTCCCCGAGCTACCGAGAGGCCCTGCCTTCATGCGCCGACCGACCGTAGATCCCCCGAGGGGGAAACCTGTTCGACCCGCGTTCCAGATCGTCCACATCAACTGAGCCCCCGCACCGGGGTGCGGGGGCTCGGGGCCGTACCTACCTGCCGGGCTAAGGGAGCTGCTTCTTCTCGGCGTAGTAGGCGTAGGCGTAAGCCCCACCCTCGGAGCCAGTGACGGTGGCCGAGAAGCCGAGAGGACCGGGCTTGGACATGTCGATGCTCCGCTGGAAGATGGAGCCGTCACACACCTGGGTTCCAGCGGCCGACGGCACGTCCTTGTCTCCGACGGCGATCTTTAGCGCCACCTTGGCGCCACCCGTGCAGGTGAACGCGAACGTCACGCTCAGCACGTCGTCAGGCGCGGAGGGATGCGTGTTGCCGAACTGCCGCTCCAGCCCGCCGGACCCGGCCCCTAGGGACTCCCTGGTGACGAAGGCCCTCTCCAGCACGGACTTCGCGGCCTCGGCGCCGGCCGTGTCCGAAGTCGTCGTCGGGGCCGACCCTGTCACGCTCGGGCTCTTCGAAGGCGACCCGGACTGCTCGTCCGGGCTGCACGCCCCCGCACCGAGTAGCGCGGTGACGGAGAGGCCGACGGAGAGGCGCCGGACGGCCCTCCGGTCCATTCCCCTGGTCCGACTCATGAGTTCTGCCGCCCAATCGACATGTCGCCCTTCCGCGGAGCCAGGACGACAATGGTCTTCTTCTTGACGTTACAGGGGGGAGCGATCCACGTCTTCACGCCCGTGAGCTTCCAGCCGACCTGCCCGAGCACCGCCCGATAGCCCTTCGAGGTGCTGTTCGTGTCGTTGACGGTCTGCGTCCCGGTCCACGTCCAGGCGTTGCTGATCTTGGTGTCGACACTGACCTTGGCCTTGGCCAGGATGGCCCCCGCCTCCGCCTCGGCGCTGGCGCCGATGTCCCAGGTGAAGGTGTGACTGCCGGTCACGGTCCACGTCACGGTCTGACGGGGCAGCAGCCACGTCGACTGCGGCTTCTTTTTATCGGCGATGAAGTGCGGCGATCCCTTGACGGTGTACTTCGGCCGGTCGTTCACCTCCGGGCAGGCCATCGGGCCCATGTCCCCCTTCCCCGCCTTGGGCAGGGCCGTGGGCTTCTCCCCCTCGAACGTGAAGGTGACCGTGTCGTCGACGCCGACGACACGTCCGTCGTCCAGAACGATCTCCGCGCCCTCGGCCGGAGTCGGCTCGTCCACCGGAGCGGCGGCACTCGCGCCGGCTCCTGCCAGCAGCACGGCCCCGGCGGTTATGAGAGGCAGTGCGGTGCGCATTGCGATGCGGCTCATGTGTCCCCGTTTCATAAGTGTGTTGAGACGGCTCCTGGTCAGGGAGCCGAAACCCGTCACCCTGAGCGATGCGAAGAAGAAAGCTCTGGGTGATCTGCGTGCGCCGTTCCTACCGCGCTGCGATCATGAGGCGCAATGGCTAAGTGACGCGGGTCACGCGCAGACGCCGAATCGCGCCACGTCAGCGGACAGTTAGCTCAGAGGAACCTCAAAACGAGGAAAGCGCGAAGGCTCCCCTCTCCTCGGGAAACGACGGCTCTCCGTTGCCGTGCGTGATCAACGACGAGCCCTCCGGGTGGCCTGGTCCCGACGGGCGCGGGCGCGTACAACTGCGGCAACAGGGCCTCCCGGCGTGCTCGGTTCGGATTCGCATCCCCGAGCTACCGAGAGGCCCTGCCTTCATGCGCCGACGACCGTAGATCACCCGAGCGGGAAACCTGTTCGACCCCACACGTCCCAAGATCGGTTGAGAAACTGCCTCTGAATTCCCACCTCTTGGGGTGAGCGCGACTGTCCCAGCTGTCCGACTGTCCGGTTAAGGCTGTGACCTGTGGAAACAGCCCGGACAGCTCCCAGCGCTACTGTCCGGGCTATCCGGGCACAGACGGGCTGCAACACCCGGGGTGTTGCAGCCGTCGGCGAAGCCCACCCTTGTGGGTCGCAGGCGCCGAAGGCGACTTCCCCTGAGTCGTTACGCGCGGCTGAGTGTCTAACTGCGCTACAACCGCGGCGTACTACGCCGAACAACCACGGACGTTCAGGGACCGTCGTCCCAGGTCAACGAGGCTGCGACCGCGCCCCGGGCCAGTGATCGAATTGCTTCGGGACGAAGAGGTCGTGGGTTCAAATCCCGCCACCCCGACAGCTGAAACACCAGGTCAGGCCCGGTGCTGAGAGATCAGCGCCGGGCCTGATTTGCTTTGTGGAACCATTTTGGGAGCCATTTGGGAGCCGACCTCGGGAAGCGGCTCCCCGGTGGCTCCCAGCGAGTGGCTTCTGCCTTCAAGCGTGCCGTGCGCCGCGTGTGCCCGGGAGAGTCATCCCCACGGCTTGTGCCGAGGAGCTCACAGACGGTACGACGATCGCCATGCACCCATGGTCTCCGTTAAACGACCGGCAGCTCGCACTCCTCACCCGCATCGAGGACGGAACCGACCCCGTCACGTCGGACAGCCCCGAGCTCGCTCTTACCGCACGCGCGCTCAAGGAGCGGCGCCTGATCACCATGCCCAAGCAGAGTGGGAAGTGGCAGGCGGAGATCACTGACGCGGGACGCTTCTACCTGGAGCACGGCCATCACCCGGACCGGCCGGAACCGGCTCTGCGCAAGCAGCGGTCGGCGGGTTCCGAGCAACGGGAACGAACAACCCCTCCAGCACAGAGGCAAGCCCCAGCCTCACCCACGACGGCGCCAGCGCCGCAGCGCACCGCGAAGCCCTCACGGCCGTCGCCGGCAGAAGTCGGCGCCGCTTTGATCGCGGAGGTACAGCAGGCGGGGCGGTTCCTCCGGATCCCGAACCCCAGCGACGAGAAACGGGCCCGCTACCGCAGATCGTTCGACGCAGCCCGGCAATGTGCCCCTGAGGGATACCACCTGAAGTACAGCGGACGGGCGAAGGGGGACTTCTTCCTCGGGCTGCTCAGGGTGACCGGCGAGGACGAGACCGAGTGGAACCGGATCCGGCTGGCGCGCAGCCGTGTGATCACCGATGTCGAGGACGTGATCGCCGCAGTCACAGCGGACCACAGCGCCTTCGAGATCTCGGAGGACGTCCTTCCCCGGGTGCTCTCACTGCTCCGCCTCCTCGCCGAGCAAGCCCTCGCACGCCACGGCGAGATCGCGGTGTCCAAGAAACGCAGGCAGCCGAGGCCGCTGCTCACCGTCCACGGCAGGACGTACGAGGTCAGCTTCCGCGAGATGCAGAAACAGGTCCGGTACGTCCCCAAGCAGCCGGGCCGCCGTACGTACGACTGGCAACGTGTCACCCCGGCCCAGAAGTTCGAGCCGTCCGGCGAACTGGAACTGCTGGTCAGCCAGCAGTCGGACTACAGCTACGGCTGGAAGAAGGAATGGGCCGACACCGCCAAGAAGCCGTTGGAGGAGCAGATCGGTTCAGTCTTCCGGGCGTTGAAGGCGCGCGCGGAGGAGCAGGAGCGGGCTCGGCTGGAACGTGAGGCAGAGCAGCAGCGCCTACGAGAGGAGCGGGAGCGGCAGGAGGCCGAGCGCCGACGCCTGGAAGCGGAGCGGGAGGAGCGCGAGCGGCGGGAGTGGGAGGCCGCCGTCAGCGTGGCTTCGATCAAGGCGGTTCACACGGTACGAGCCGAGCACTTCGGTACGGCCCTTGAAAGGTGGCAAGCTGCAGGGGAGATCCGGACGTTCTGCGCCGCTCTGGATGAAGCCGCCGCCGCATCGGAAGACGCCCTCGAAGCCGAGAGACTGCGAGAGTGGTCGGCTTGGGGCAAGGCGGAGGCCGACCGGCTCGACCCCACCCTTAGCGGCAAGGGCCTGGCTTCCCTCAACTTCCACGCGGAGCCGACGGGAGATCAACTGCGGCCGTTCCTCGACGGCTGGCACCCACACCGGCCGGAGAAGGAGAAGAAGCCCGCTGCACAGTCGGCGCCGCCCAAGGCGGAGCCAGATCCGTGGCGCGGTCTCATCGACGCACGTCAGGATCAAGGCTGGCGATATGGACCCCAAGGTCGCGCTCAATGGTGGAGGCGATGACGCCGTGGCCGCGGTCACGTAGGGCCTTGACCGCCTTCTCGACCAGCTCTCCGATCCGGATGACCTCGGCGCGTAGGGCAACCAACTCGTCGTAGCGCTCCGTCTTGTCCTCACCGCACCACTCCCGCACCGTGCGCAGGACGGCTGCCTCCGCTTCCAGCTTGCGGTCGTCCCGACGCTGGTACGAGTAGTAGGCGGGGCGAGCCCGCTCCTCGTCCACTGCCTGCTGCTTGCGGTCCACCTCGGGCAGGATCTCCTCGGCCAGGCGCCGGGCGACCTGCCGTGCGATCCGCTCGGTAACCGGCCAGCCCGCCGTGCAAAAGCCGTTGCGGTCCTCGTGGACCATGGGATCGCCCCGTAGTCCGGTGGGATCCGCGCCAGCAAGCGGTGCCGTCTCCTCGAGGTGGCCCAACTCCAGGATCCCCGCGTCAGCCACCGCTCTACGCAGACGCAAGCGGCCCTTGGGCCGGACGAAGCCGAGGATCATCCGGGCCGCCTCGAACTCCGTGCTTCCCCGGACCTCCTTCGACGCCTCGGCCAGAGCCCGCTCCGCCGTGTCATCCGCCCTGAAGGACTCGACGTCATTCCACGAGGCCACCAGGCAGGCGGGGCTCACCCACTCCTGCAGGCCAGCCTCATCACCGTCCAGGAACCGCACGTGTACGCGCCCTGATCTTCCAGAGCCGCGGACTCGGACGATCTCCACTTGGCGCACCGCGCCACCCAGCTCCTTCGGTGTGGCCCGATACGCCCAGCATTCCCCGGTCTCCATACGTCCATTGAGCCAGGTCGACGACACCGCCACGCACCAATCAACAGATCCGAGGTATGTCTGATTTCCGCCGTCCCCCCGGCAGAAACCTGAGAGAAGATCACGGTCAGCTGCTTCCAGGGGGATCTCACATGACCGACCAGCACAACCGCACCTGCGGGCGCCCGACCCGCTCCGGTAACCCGTGCAAGGTCCGGATATCGGGCTCGGACGTGGCGTGCGGCACGCATGCCACAGAGCAGGACAAAGCCGTGGCCGAGGCCCACCGACGCGGATGGAGTGAAGGCTACAAATCCGGCAGCGAGAGCAGCGCGAGCTTTTCCAAATCCCGGATCGAACGACTGGAACAGCGCGTCAAAGAGCTTGAGGAACAACTGGACGACGCGAAGCGCGTGTACGAGATCGACGGCCATCAGGTTGTGGATGTCGGCGGATACGCCTACCGCTGGCGCGGGAGCACACCGCTTGAGGTCGGCGACCGGGTTCTGCTGCCCGAAAACTACGTGAGCCGCATGAAGAACGGCCCCGGCCCCACCCTGGGCGTGGTGAGCAAGCTCGGCACCACCTATCGCGGACCACTGTCCGACATCGTCAGGCGAGCGCCCGCAACGGGCGAGTAAAGCGAGGGCTCCATCAGTTGGGCCCAATACGAGCACGAATCTTTCGAAGAAGCGCCCTCGATGGGCGTCGCGCCCTGTCCCAGGACGCGACGCCTCTGCGGCTACTTCCGACTTGCGGCTCCCCGAACTTGCAGAATTTCATCGAGCACCCGCGCCAGCGGATGAGGGGACATCGCCAGCCGGGCGTCGAGTGCCGCCTCCCGTTGCCCGGTCAGGCCGAGTACGAGTCGCATAGCCCGCCACCCCGACAGAGAAGCACCAGGTCAGTAGCATGATCCGCATTGCGGCTCGGATCTCTGAGTAGTTGTGGGGGGCCGTTTTGGGAGCCAACCTCAGAAACCCGCTCCCAAGCGGCTCCCACGAGAGCAGGATCATCCCCCGTCGAGGCACTCCCGCAGCGCGGAGCGCGTCTTGGCGATCTCGGACTCGGCGAGTTCACGAGCGTCGTGAGCCCAGTCTGCGGCCTTCTTCCCGATAGCCAGGAATCCGAAGAGCCCCGTGATGAACCCAACCAGGACTGCGCTGACGCTCGCGACACGGGCGGCTGAGATCGCGTACCGAAGATTCAAACGGGCTGCGGCTCGCTGCCCCTGCGCCCATCGTTTCCTCGCGGAGTCGGCAGCATTGGCCGTGCCTGCGGCGCAGATCGCCGCGAGAGCCGTGAACACGAAGGCCAACGGGACCAACCCACCGAGGGCGAACAGTACGACGCCAAGGACGGCTCCGAAATAACCCCCAGCCGCTTGTGGGGCCGTGAAAGCTAGAACGACGCAGTAGGCGGACGACCCGAGTAGCCAGACGGTGAGCAAGGTCCAGCCGAGCAACGCCCCGCCGGTCCCCACCTCGTCCGCTTCTTCCGGTTGATGCCCGACCGGAGATTCCTTCTCGTTGCGCTGCTGCTCCTGGGACGCCTGAGGCTCGTCACCCCGCCCGTGGTCCGGACGTGACGTCTGGTGGTTGTTGACGTTTCCGTACACATTGCCCGCGATGAACACGCCAGGCCCGCGGTTGTACTGCCCGCGCTGGCTCTGAGGGTCAGTTGTGTCTGCTATGCCCCGCGCCGTGGTTGATAGTGAGGCCGCCTTCAACGTTTCCGTTGATGAAGGTGCCCGTTCCGTGGTTGTGCTGGTTGACCACGGAGGTCGGGTGCCCCTGCCGGGCCAGAGCCAACAGCTCGGCATACGCGACCGGTTCCGACTCCGCGAGTCGTACGAACACGGGAGCCCACGCAACCGCGGCGGCCCGCACGACAGACTCACGGTCACCCGCGTGGGCCTGGGCGACAGCAGTCCGTTCTCGGTCCAGACGCTCAAGCTGAGCCGCTGCCTCGTCCTCTCGACCGCTGCGCCGGATCAAACGGCCAATGGCCTCACGGACCCTCTGGTACCCCTCCTGGCTCGCCTGGGTGAGGAAAGCCGCGGCCACAGTGGTCGCCGCGAACGTCACTTCGTCCACTTCGTATCCCCCCAACTAGTCGCAGCACTGTATCCACGCACGCCGCAAGCGGCAGCCGGAACGGTTCATCCCGCATCGCCGGCCGGCTCAAGATGCAAGCCGACTCAACTCATCAGCCCACCAATGGCGTTGGCGAGCGCCTCGCCTCCTTGCTGGACCACGGTGCCCACGACAAGCGCGGGCAACGCCTGCGCGATTCCGCGCAGTGTGCCGACCTGCGGCGCATCGGAGGTCGCGAGCGAGGTGTCAACGGTGTCCGCCATCGCGCGCAGCACCGTCGCGTTCTGCAAGTCCGCCGCATTGCGGTCGACGTCCGCGCGGAAGGCGGCAAGGAGGCCGCGCACAGCGTCAATGTCGACCGTGCCCTGCACCGAGGCAGACTGATGGATGTTGGAGATGTTCTGTCCCGCCACATTCTGCAACGGTGCGTTGTTGTTGCCGCCAATACTGATGCCCGAGCCACGGCCCGGGTCCGGTTCGGGGCGACGCCGTCCCACAACCATTACTTGCCTCCCTGATTCTTGTTGTCCTGGCCGACGCCACTGATGCCGCTGCCGGCGACGTTCTGGATGGGGGCGTTGTTGTCCCCATAAACGAGGATGTTGTTGGTTACGGTGGCGACCTGCCGTTCGTACGCAGCCAGGTCGATCCCCTGCTCGTCGAGATACTCGGCGACGGTCCGGAAGACGCAGGACTGAATCAGAACGACGTGCCTCTTGGCATCGTCGCTCTGGTGCATGTCGGTGACTTCCTCGGTGGAGTACCGGTCGCGCAGGCTCACCGGGTCTTCTTCCTCCACGCGGCCGTCCGCCTTCTCACCTAGGGCCTGTTGCGAAAGTGGATCTCGCCTGTGAAATGATCTTGTGTTGTGGCGCGTGCAGATCTGACGGACGA
>NZ_JANAVP010000064.1 GCF_024213665.1 Streptomyces sp. A3M-1-3 | reverse complement strand
ATTCACCGGGGTATGCAAGCACAACACGACCGACAACGCACTTCTGCGACCAGCACTTTCGCAACAGACCCTAGTAGCCGAGTTCAACGATGACCACTCCCCGCATGTGAGCGTGAAAGTACGCGAGTGCAAGACCGGGGAAGCCGACTTTGTGGCACTCACCATGAAGCCGGGGGAAGCCCGGCTGTCCGCTGGGGTGTTCGGCACGGCTCCGCTCTACCTCATGGTGACAGGGGGAACGCTGTACGCGTCATGGGACCTTGCGGAGCTACGCCCCCACCTACGGCCCGAACAGCTCTTGCCACGCGTGGTTGCACGGACTCTGACCAGGCAGCACAGATACACTGCGGACACTCTGTTTGAAGGCGTGTTCCGTCTCACCGAACGTGCTACAGCCGTCTTCAACTCCTCCGGCCTTACCGTGCACTATCCCGAGCCCGCCGAGCACGTACTGGAACCCCGCGTTCTGCGGCCCGACGTGGACCCGATGAACGTCTTTGACTCGCTACTGACCGAAGCGGTCCGCGAAGCCCCGACGGCAACGGGGTGCGTCGGCATCGAACTTTCCGGAGGGGCCGACTCGGGCAACGTCGCTTTGGCGGTGAGCGCGGCTCGATTCAACTCTGTTCACAGCTTCGGGCTACTCATGGGCGGGCAGATCGGTGCCCAACAGCGTGAGCGGCGAGATGCGTTGGTGTCTCACTGCGGATTCCGGGACATCGCTGTTCCGGCCGTGCAACACCCGCCGTTCGTGTCGGGCGGTGTGCGAGCCCTCCGAAAGCCCCATGACCCCGCCGGGGCGTTCTATCAAGAGGCGTTCGACGTAATGCGTAACCAGGCTGCCGCGCGAGGGTGTGAGGTGATGTTCACCGGGAGCGGCGGGGACGAGATCAACGCGCATCATTCGAGAACGGGCACCAAACTTCCCCAAGCTCCGCCGGTGCCGTGGCTTGGTGGACGAGCCGTACAGGCACTCGCCGACGTGGACGAGCAACTAGCACCCATCCCCGTTCTGCCCGTACCGACGCTGATCGGCTTCGGGCTCCACAACCCCGGATTCCTCCGAGTTGGTGTGTGGCCCGTAAGCCCGCTCGTACACCCCCGCATCGTGCGGTTCATGGAACAGCTACCCCACGAGCACAAGCGCGGGAAAGCGATGTTCCGCGAGCGGCTACGCCGTGCCGGACTGTCCGAGCGGGTCGCCTCGCCGGCGGAGCCGGAAAACTTCCTGGGAGTCATGGAAGCGGGGTTGCGCACGTTCGGGCTGCCCGTCCTGGACGGCATGTTGCGGGAATCGCTGCTGGTGGATCTCGGCTACGTTGACCCGAAAGCGCTGGTCCAAGCCCGAGAGTACGCCGAGCATGCGCCCACGGTCCCTGATCTGCTGTGCGACGTGCTCGCCCTGGAAGTTGGGTTGCGAACGCTCGCATGACCAGCCCCGACATGGAAGCAAGGCGCATGGAAGATACGAACGTCTTCTACCGAGACCCCGCGCTGTATGACGCGGTGCAGTCGGACAGCGGCAGCGCCGAGACGTGCCAAGCGCTCATTGAGCGCCATAGACCAGACGCAAGCACTCTGGTGGACTTCGGATGCGGCACCGGGCGTGACGTGGAGATCCTGGCCAAGCATTACGAGTGCGTCGGGGTGGATCTCCAACCGGGCATGGTCGAGTACGCACGTCGTGTGCGTCCGGGGCTGGACTTTCGGGCCGGGGACATGCGCAGGGTGCGGCTCTGGAAGCGCATGGACGCCGTGACGTGTCTCGGGAACTCGCTCGCATACGTGCACGACAACGACGAGATCAGTAAGACGTTCGGCACGTTCGCTGCGCATGCGAGGGCGGGGGCCCTCCTCGTGATCTGCTCACCCGTGGCCCCGGTCATCCATACGGAGCCGACCAGCGCCGAAATCGAGACCCCGCGTGGACCCGCCACGGTCACCATTCGCTATGAATGGGACCTGAGGACGCAGATCAACACCATGCACAGACGTTGGGTTCTCGCGTCCGGCGAGCACGCGCAAGACGAGATCCGGCGGCGAGTGCTGTTCCCACGCGAACTGGAGCGCTACGCGAACGGCGAGGGCTTCGAAGTGGTGGACATGGTGGACGAGAACGGGGCCGGGCTCACGGGTTCGACCGCTTACACGGTGGCGCGGTTCTTGCGCTGATCTGTCCTCACTCCTGTTGAGCGGGGCTACTCGCCCTGGTGCTCGTCCCCGCCGGCGGGCGCTGCAACGAAGCTGCCCCGACCCCATTCGGTCCGGATGAGTCCGCGTTCCCGGAGCACCCGCACCGTTCGGCGGGCAGTCTCCCGAGCCACACCGAAGCGCTCGCACAACTCGGCTTCGCTCGGAATCGGGCTGCCTGGTGCGTACGTACCCGCCGCAATGTCGGCAGCGAGCGCGTCCCGTACGCGCATGTACGGGGCTCGCGGGGCGTTCGGGTCGGTGGGGCTCTCAGGCATGGGCGAAGCGTAGACAAATGGCCAAGTCCCGGCGACTAGAGCAGCCGGCGCCCGAGGCCCGATCCGCTGTCCGGCTCGTACGGGTCGTCCGGATGCCGGACGGCGGCGAAATCGCGCCATGCGGCGCGGCCGTGCGACTCCACCGTCGATCCGTCCGGCACCGCGCGGTACGTGCGGAGGCCGCTCGATGAGCGCGCTGTTGTCCTCGACCTCGTAGCCCAGGGCCGCGGCCCAGAAGTCGGCCTGCGCGTGCGGGTCGGATGCGTCGATCACGAGTTTCGAGTGCAGAGTATGTTAACCAGTTATAGTGGTTACATGAGCGAGTCGGCGACGGGACTGACCCTGCGAACGCCAGAAGGGCGCCCCTATCTCTTCGACCCCGGCGCGCTGAGCCTTGAGCTGCTGCCCACCGGCGGTCCGGGCGGGTTCGCGCGGTACGAAGTGCTGCACGCCCCCGCCGACCTGGTGCGATGGGCCGAGGAGAGCCGGCTGCCGGCCGGTCTGGAGCCGGTCGTGGCCGCCGCGGAGGTCGCGGCGGCCCGCGCCCTCCGGGACGCCTTGTGGCAGCTGGCCACGGACCGCGCGCACGGCCGCCCGCTGCGCCCCGCCGACCTGGCGGTCGTCAACGCGGCCGCCGCGCAGGAACCGCCCGCGCCCCGGATCGCCCCGGACGGCACCCGAGGCTGGATCCCCGGCGCCACCGGCACCCAGCTCCTGTCGGCCGTCGCCCGCGACGCGGTGGACCTGCTCACCGGGCCGTACGCCCACCGCGTCCGCGAATGCGGCTCGCACGACTGCTTCCTGCTCTTCGTCGACACCTCGCGCCCCGGCCGCCGCCGCTGGTGCGCGATGGAACGCTGCGGCAACCGCAACAAGGTCCGGGCCCACCGCGCCCGGCAGTACGAAAGTGCGAAGGAGACGAACTGATGCCCACAGGACTCACCCAGGACGCCGGCTGGGAGATCGGCGTCTCGAAGACCCTGCCCCATCCCCCCGACGCGGTATGGGAGTTCATCGCGAGCCCGGCGGGCGTCGCCCTCTGGCTCGGCGAGGGCGCACGGCTCTCGCCGGAGAAGGGCGCCGCGTACGAAACCGCGGCGGGCGTACGGGGCGAGACGCGCAGCTACCGGCCGGGCGACCGGGTCCGCGTGACGTACGGCCCCACGACCGTCCAGGTCGCGGTGTCGGCGGCGGGCCCCGGAAAGGCGGTACTCCGCTTCCACCAGGAGCACCTGGCGAACGCGGAGCAGCGCACCCGCCAGCGCGACCACTGGCGCGCGGTAATGGCCGAGGTGGTCAAGGCCCTGGCCTGAAACCGGGGTCAGCCGGCGGCGGCCGCCCGCTCCGACTCCGTGCGGGCGTCGTGCGCCTCGCGGGCCGCTGCCACCTCGGCCTGGTGCGTCTCCGTCCACGTCACCAGCGACTGGATGGTCTCGTGCAGTGTCCGGCCGAGCGGGGTGAGCGCGTAGTCGACGCGCGGCGGCACCACCGGATGCACCGTGCGGACGACGAGACCGTCCCGTTCCAGCTGGCGCAGCGTCACGGTCAGCATCCGCTGGCTGATGCCGTCGATCTTCCGGCGCAGCTCCGTGAAGCGCAGAGTGCGGCTGTCCAGGAGGGCAATGACCAGGAGCGACCACTTGTCCGCGATGCGGTCGAGGATCTGGCGGACCTGGCAGTCCTCCCGGGTGTCCCACTGGAAGGGATCCGCGTCGCCGTTGTCGGTATGCGCGCAGTCACTCGGTGACTTCAAAGTGCCTTCTTCCATGACACCTCATCCTGCCGCAGGATGCAGTTGGTTACAAGAGAGAACTGACCAGCTCTTGGGTAACCAGTCCCGACGCATCCCGCATCCGAGGAGTCATCCGTGTCCGCCACCGCCACACCCAACTCCACGCCTCCGACCGGCCCGACCCGCTCCTCCATGAGCGGCCGGGCCTGGGCTCTGCTGCTCGTCCTCTGCGGAACGATCTTCCTCGAGGGCATCGACGTCGCCATGCTCGCCGTCGCCGTCCCCTCGATCAGATCGGATCTGGAGCTCTCCACCGGCACCGCCGCCTGGGTCATGAGTGCCTACGTCCTCGGCTACGCGGGCTTCACGCTCCTCGGCGGCCGCGCCGCGGACCTGCTGGGCAGGCGGCGGATGTTTCTGGTCTGGCTCGCCGTATTCCTGGTCTTCTCCAGCCTGGGCGGTTTCGCCACCGAGGGCTGGATGCTGATCGTGGCCCGCTTCGTGACGGGCGTGGCCGCCGCGTTTATGACGCCCGCCGCCATGTCGATCATCACCACCTCGTACGAGGAGGGCCCCCAGCGCAACAAGGCCCTGCTCGTCTTCGCCGGCACCGCCGCCGGCGGATTCTCGCTCGGCCTCGTCATCGGCGGTCTGCTCACCCAGCTCGGCTGGCGCTGGGTCTTCTTCGCGCCGGTGCTGCTCGCGGGCGGGATCCTGCTCGCCGCTGTCCGGCTGATCCCGGCAGAGCCGCGTCCGGTCCGGACCGGAGGATTCGACCTCGGCGGCGCCGCTGCGGCGGCCGGCGCGATGCTGCTCCTCGCGTACGGGATCGTGCGCCTGGAGCACGGCATGAACGGCTGGCCGCTGACCCTGGCCGCCGTCACGGCAGGTCTGCTGATGGCCGCCGTCTTCGTCGCCGTCGAACGCCGTACGGCCTCCCCGCTCGTACGGCTCGGCATCCTCCGCAAGGCCGCGATGGTGCGGGCCGATCTCGGCGCGTTGCTCTTCGTCGGCTCGTTCTTCGGCTTCCAGTTCGTCGTCACCCTCTACCTCCAGGAACTGCGTGGCTGGTCCTCGCTCCAGACCGCGATCGCCCTGGTCGTGCTGGGTGTGGACGCCGTACTCGCCCCGACGCTCACCCCGCGCCTGGTGAACCGCTTCGGCAACGCGCGGGTCATCTTCGGCGGCTTCGTCCTGGCCATCGCGTCGTACGGGCTGTTCCTGCCGGTTGGCATGGACTGGTCGTACGCGGCGATGTTCCCGACGCTGATCCTCACCGGTACCGCCTTCGCGCTGGCGTACGGCCCGCTCACCATCGCCGCGACCGACGGGGTCGAGGAGCGGGAGCAGGGCCTCGCGGGCGGGCTGCTGGCCACCGCGACGCAGTTCGGCTCGGCGGTCGGCATCTCGGCGGTGACGGCGGTGTACGGTCTGGCCGCGGCCGGCGGGGACGGCTCCCCGCAGTCCACGCTGGAGGCGTTCCGCGCGGCGCTGACCGTGCCGGTGGTGATGGTGGTGCTGGGCGCGCTGATCACGTCCTTCGGCCTCCGCACCCGCCCGCGCACCCAGGAGAACAGGCAGGACACCCCGCAGTCCCCGGCCCGGACGCCGGCCGAGGCGGCCCACTAGCAGCGCGGGCAACACCAGAAAGGGGCGCCCCCACGGGGGCGCCGCTTCAGTGGTGTGGGCGGCGGGTTCAGGAAGCGGGGATGCGTTCCGCCTGCGGAGTGCCGACGAGCGGGAGCGGGGCCTGCGGAGCGGGCAGCCGGAGCGCGTCCGCCCGGGTACGGCGGGCCGTGCGCAGCGCGTCCCAGGTCAGGATCGCCAGCGCCGCCCACACGAGGGAGAAGCCGGCCCACTTCTCCGGCGGCATGGCCTCGTGGAAGTACACGATGCCCAGCAGGAACTGGAAGACCGGCGCCAGGTACTGGAGCAGTCCCAGCGTCGACAGCGGGACCCGGATCGCCGCCGCGCCGAAGCAGACCAGCGGGGCCGCGGTGACCACGCCCGTCGCCGCCAGCAGTGCGGCGTGGCCCGGTCCGGACGTACCGAAGGTGGCCGAGCCGGTAGAGCCCAGCCACAGCAGATAGCCCAGCGCCGGCAGGAACTGGACCGCCGTCTCCGCGGCCAACGATTCGAGCCCGCCGATGTTGGTCTTCTTCTTCACGAAGCCGTACGTGGCGAACGAGAACGCCAGGATGAGCGAGACCCACGGCGGCCGGCCGTAACCGATGGCCAGCGCCAGCACGGCGACGAAGCCGATCGAGACGGCGGCCCACTGCGCCGGCCGCAGCCGCTCCTTCAGGAACAGCACGCCCATCGCGATGGTGACCAGCGGATTGATGAAGTAGCCGAGGGACGCCTCCACCACCTGGCCGTTGTTCACGGCCCAGATGTAGACGCCCCAGTTCACGGTGATGACGGCCGCGGCGATCGTGATCAGCCCCAGCTTCCGGGGCTGCCGGACCAGCTCGGCGACCCAGCTCCAGCGCCGCAGCACCAGCAGCGCGATGCCGACGACCGCGAAGGACCACACCATGCGGTGGGCGAGTATCTCGATCGCACCGGACGGCTTCAGCAGAGGCCAGAAGAGGGGGACGAGCCCCCACATCCCGTACGCGCCGAAGCCGTACAGCAATCCCGCCCGCTGCTCGCTGATCCCCTTCACGGGCCCTCCCGGCCTGCCTGCCTTGCCTGTCCTGCCTGCGCCAATTCCACGAAGGTAACGGCGGGAGGGCCCGATGTCATACCCGTATCGCTATACGGTCATGACAGGGCGGCAGCGATCGACTCCGCGAGACATACGACGAGGCCCGGACCTCCTGAGGAGATCCGGACCTCGTCGGTTCGGGTGCGGTGGGGCGTCAGCCGACGACCGTCCAGGTGTCGCCGCCGGCGAGCAGCGCGGACAGGTCGCCCTTGCCGTTGTGTTCGATGGCGGCGTCGAGTTGGTCGGCCATCTGGGTGTCGTAGACGGGCCGGTCGACGCTGCGGAGTACCCCGATGGGTGTCTGGTGGAGGGTGTCGGGGTCGGCCAGCCGGGAGAGGGCGAACGCGGTGGTGGGGGAGGTGGCGTGGGCGTCGTGGACCAGGACCTGCGCCTCGTTCTCGGCGGTCACGGTGACGACCTTGAGGTCGCCGGTGGCGGGGTCGCGTACGACGCCTTTGCTGTTGTCGGTGCCGAAGCGGATCGGCCGGCCGTGTTCGAGGCGGATGACGGCGTCCTGGGCCTGGTCCTTGTCCTTGAGGATTTCGAAGGCGCCGTCGTTGAAGATGTTGCAGTTCTGGTAGATCTCCACGAGTGCGGTGCCGGGGTGGTCGGCGGCCTGGCGCAGGACCTCGGTGAGGTGTTTGCGGTCGGAGTCGACCGTGCGGGCCACGAACGACGCCTCCGCGCCGATGGCGAGGGATACCGGGTTGAAGGGCGCGTCGAGGGAGCCCATCGGCGTCGACTTGGTGATCTTGCCGACTTCGGAGGTGGGACTGTACTGGCCCTTGGTCAGGCCGTAGATCCGGTTGTTGAAGAGCAGGATCTTGAGGTTGACGTTGCGGCGCAGGGCGTGGATGAGGTGGTTGCCGCCGATGGAGAGGGCGTCGCCGTCGCCGGTGACGACCCAGACGGACAGGTCGCGGCGGGAGGAGGCGAGTCCGGTGGCGATGGCGGGGGCGCGGCCGTGGATGGAGTGCATCCCGTAGGTGTTCATGTAGTACGGGAAGCGGGAGGAGCAGCCGATTCCGGAGACGAAGACGATGTTTTCCTTCGCCAGGCCGAGTTCGGGCATGAAGCCCTGTACGGCGGCGAGGACCGCGTAGTCACCGCAACCGGGGCACCAGCGCACTTCCTGATCGGACTTGAAGTCCTTCATGGACTGCTTGGCCTCGGCCTTGGGGACCAGCGAGAGCGCCTCAGTCATTGATGGCCTCCTTGAGAGCTTCTGCGAGCTGCTCGGCCTTGAACGGCATGCCGTTCACCTGGTTGTACGACTGTGCATCGACCAGGTAGCGGGCCCGCAGCAGGGTGGCGAGCTGGCCGAGGTTCATCTCCGGCACCACTACCTTGTTGTAACGCCCCAGGACCTCGCCGAGATTCCGCGGGAAGGGGTTGAGGTGGCGCAGGTGGGCCTGGGCGATCGGGATCCCGGCGGTCCGCAGCCGGCGTACGGCGGCGGTGATCGGGCCGTAGGTGGATCCCCAGCCCAGGACGAGGGTGCTGGCGCCGTGGGGGTCGTCGGTGTCGAGGTCGGGGACTTCGATGTTGTCGATCTTGGTTTGGCGGGTGCGGACCATGAAGTCGTGGTTGGCCGGGTCGTAGGAGATGTTGCCGGTGCCGTCCTGTTTCTCGATGCCGCCGATGCGGTGTTCGAGGCCGGGAGTGCCGGGGACGGCCCAGGGGCGGGCCAGGGTCTGCGGGTCGCGCTTGTAGGGCCAGAACACCTCGGTGCCGTCGTCCAGGGTGTGGTTGGGGCCCTGGGCGAACTGGACTCGCAGGTCGGGCAGCTCGTCGAGGTCGGGGATCCGCCACGGCTCGGATCCGTTGGCCAGATACCCGTCGGAGAGGAGGAACACCGGGGTGCGGTAGGTGAGCGCGATGCGGGCCGCCTCGAGGGCGGCGTCGAAGCAGTCGGCGGGGGTCTTGGGGGCGATGACCGGGACGGGGGCTTCGCCGTTGCGGCCGTACATGGCCTGCAGCAGGTCGGCCTGCTCGGTCTTGGTGGGCAGGCCGGTGGAGGGCCCGCCGCGCTGGATGTCGACGATCAGCAGCGGCAGCTCCAG
>NZ_JANAVP010000063.1 GCF_024213665.1 Streptomyces sp. A3M-1-3 | reverse complement strand
TGGACCAAGACAGCCGAGGAGATCCTCGACTCCCTCGCCCGTTTCTGCCGACGGATCTCCGGCGCAGGACACTAGCGACCGCGGAGCGGTTGCGTATGGGGGCCCCTCACGCCCGAAGGGTGGGGGAGTACGGTGGTGGAGCCCGATCGACAGACGTATGGAGGCGCCGGGATGGACGCTGGGCTCAAGCGCGAGCTGGAGGAGAAGGTCCGTTCCGGTGAGCGGCTGACCCGTGAGGACGGGATCGCCCTCTACGAGTCGGACGACCTGGCGTGGCTCGGCGGCCTCGCTCACGAGGTGCGTACGCGCAAGAACGGCGACGTCGTCCACTTCAACGTCAACCGCCACCTCAACATGACGAACGTGTGCACCGCGTCGTGCGCGTACTGCTCGTTCCAGCGCAAGCCGGGCGAGAAGGACGCGTACACCATGCGCATCGAGGAGGCCGTCCGCCTCGCCAAGGCGATGGAGAACGACAACCTCACCGAGCTGCACATCGTCAACGGCCTCCACCCCAACCTGCCCTGGCGCTACTACCCGCGGTCGCTGAGCGAGCTGAAGAAGGCCCTGCCCAACGTCTCGCTCAAGGCCTTCACGGCGACCGAGATCCACCACTTCGAGACGATCTCCGGCCTGTCCGCGTCGGAGATCCTCGACGAGCTGATCGAGGCCGGGCTCGAATCCCTCACCGGCGGCGGCGCGGAGATCTTCGACTGGGAGGTCCGCCGGCACATCGTCGACCACCGCACCCACTGGGAGGACTGGTCGCGCATCCACCGCCTCGCGCACGAGAAGGGTCTGAAGACCCCGTGCACGATGCTGTACGGGCACATCGAGGAGCCCCGGCACCGGGTGGACCACGTGCTGCGGCTGCGTGAGCTGCAGGACGAGACCGGCGGCTTCCAGGTCTTCATCCCGCTGCGCTACCAGCACGACTTCGTGGACATGCAGGACGGCAAGGTCCGCAACCGCCTCCAGGCGCGTACGACCATGGCGACCGGCGCCGAGGCGCTCAAGACCTTCGCGGTCTCGCGGCTCCTCTTCGACAACGTTCAGCACGTCAAGGTCTTCTGGGTCATGCACGGTGTGCAGACGGCTCAGCTCGCGCTCCAGCACGGCGCGGACGACATGGACGGCTCGGTCGTCGAGTACAAGATCACGCACGACGCCGACAACTACGGCACGCCGAACAAGCTGGGCCGCGAGGACCTGCTCGACCTGATCCGCGACGCGGGCTTCCGCCCGGTCGAGCGGAACACCCGCTACGAGATCATCCGCGAGTACCCCGGCCCGGACGAGTCCCGTCGGGAGTCCCCGCAGCCGATGCGGGTCTGACGCGGCAGCGGGGACAGCGCCCGATCACGCCTGATCATGTGTGAAGCCCCGGCCCCGTGCTGGGGCTTCTCGCGTGGTGGACGCGGCTTGAACCCGGCTATCGGTAATGGCTAAAATCTGCCAATGGCCCTTACGTTCCGGCTGGACTCGCACATCGGACCCGCCCTGCGGGACGGCGTCCTCGCCCTCTGGGCCGATGTCTCCAACGCGGGCGGTGCCGTCGGCTTCGTGCCGCCCGTCACCCCCGACATCATCCGGCCGGAACTGGTCAAGCACCTCGTCGCCATGGCCGAGGGCCGCACTCGGCTGCTCGTCGGGTACGACGCGGACGGCGCCGTCGCCGCGACCGCCTTCCTCACCCTCAACACCCACCGGCTGATGAAGCACTGGCTCTGGCTCTACACGGTCATGGTCCACCCCCGCCACCAGGGCAAGGGATACGGCCGCGACCTGATGGCCGCCGCCGCGGACTCCGCCCGCACCATCGAAGGCATCGAGGCGATCCGGCTCACCTGCCGCGGCGGCACCGGCGCCGACCGCTTCTACACCGCCTGCGGCTACAAGGAGGTCGGCCGGGTCCCCGGCGCGATCCGGGTCGCGGAAGGCGACGACCGCGACGACATCGTCATGCTGCTCCCGCTGCTCCCGCTGAATTGATCACAAATGACACGTGCTTCACTGGTTGGGCATAACTCGTCGTACGCGAATGAAGAGAGAAGGCTCGCCGTGCCCCCCAAGCCGAGCGCCACGTTCCGCTATACCGCGATGCGGCTGGCCATCTTCGTGGGCTGCTTCTTCGCCGTCTGGGGCCTCGTCCGCCTCGGCGTCGTACCGGCCGGGCTCGGCGACTCGAACCTCATGTGGGTACTGCTGCTCTCGCTCGTCGTCTCCGCGCCGCTCAGCTTCGTACTCCTGCGCAAGCAGCGCGACGCGATGTCCGAGCAGATCGTCGACCGGGTCGGCAGCGTGAAGGCCAAGCTGAACGACAACCGCAGCCAGGAGGACTCCGCCGACGACGCGGCGCGGACCGCGTGAGCGCGGTGAGTGCATGAGCGCGCCGTAAGGTTCGTCACAGACGTGCGCCACCCGCGACGCCCCAGGCCCGTACCGGCCTGGGGCTTTGGCGTATTCGGGGGTGTGTCTCCCCGGCGGGCCCCCAAAGCGGGCCTTTGAGGTTCTCAAAGTTCAAGTGTTAACGTGTTCGGCATGAAGACTGCAGGCCTCAACCGCGTCAGCCCGGGCGTCCCGCTCGTGGCACGCCTGCATGTCGATCTCTGCCGCTGCATGTCCGCGGCCTGTTGCCGCTGAGCGACACAGCAGCGGCGTCCCCCACTTACGGCACGCCGCACCCCGTCCCCATGCCGTTGTGCGTCAACCCCGGAGTATGACCGTGTCCCGGATAACCAACGTCTTCAAGCTGCCCTTCTGGGCCCAGATCGTCACCGGTCTGGTGCTCGGCGTCCTGCTCGGCTGGCTCGCCCGCAGCCAGGACATCAGCTGGCTCAAGACCACCCTCGACCAGGTCGGCGGAATCTTCGTCCAGCTGCTGAAGCTGGCCGTGGCCCCCCTCGTCTTCTTCGCGATCGTCGTCTCGATCACCAACCTGCGCAAGGTCAACAACGCCGCCAGGCTGGCCTCCCGCACCCTCCTCTGGTTCATGATCACGTCACTGATCGCGGTCGGCATCGGCCTCGCGATCGGCCTCCTGACGAACCCGGGCGCGGGCACCGGCCTCACCCCCAAGGACGGCGAGAAGCCCGAGAAGGCCGGCTCCTGGATCGACTTCCTGACCGGCATCGTGCCGACCGACGTGATCACGCCGTTCACCGAGCTGAACGTTCTGCAGATCGTCTTCATGGCCGCCGTCGCCGGCATCGCCGCGCTGAAGCTCGGCGACCGCGCCAAGCCGATCCTCACCCTCAGCGAAGCCGTACTGGAGCTCCTGCAGAAGGCGCTGTGGTGGGTCATCCGCCTTGCGCCGCTCGGCACCGTCGGCCTCATCGGCTACGCCATCGCCGACTACGGCTGGGAGCTCATCGGCAAATACGCGACCTTCACCGCCGACGTCTACATCGGCTGCGCCCTGGTGATGTTCGGCGTCTACCCGCTGCTCCTCGCCACAGTTGCCAAGGTCAACCCGGTCCAGTTCTTCAAGGGTGCCTGGCCCGCGATCCAGCTGGCTTTCGTCTCCCGCTCCTCGGTCGGCACCATGCCGGTCACCCAGAAGGTCACCGAGCGGCTGGGCGTGCCGAAGGATTACGCGTCGTTCGCCGTCCCGTTCGGGGCAACAACGAAGATGGACGGCTGCGCCGCGATCTACCCGGCGCTCGCCGCGATCTTCATCGCGCAGATCTTCGACGTACAGCTCGGCATCAGCGACTACCTGCTGATCGCCTTCGTCTCGGTGATCGGCTCGGCCGCCACAGCCGGCCTGACCGGCGCGACGGTCATGCTGACACTGACCCTCTCCACCCTGGGCCTCCCGCTGGAGGGCGTCGGCCTGCTGATGGCCATCGACCCGATCCTGGACATGATGCGGACGGCGACGAACGTGGCCGGTCAGGTCGTATCGCCGTTGATTGTTGCTGCACGTGAGAACATCCTTGACCGCCACGCGTACAACGCGGTCGCTGCTTCACCGGCGGACGAGTACGACGCTCGTGATGCCGAGCCGAAGGTGGCGCTTCCGACTGCCGCATAGGCGGAGCTGGTTCGCGATGACTCGCTCCGACATGCGCTCGGTCTCCTGCTGAGCCACGGCTCCCTTGATCGTCAAGACCATGCGGCCGTTGGCTGTCGCAGTGTCCTCGCCCTCGGTCGTGGCGAACGCGAAACCGTGCTCCTTCTGCTCGTCCAGGAAGGTCGTCAGCTCGGTGATCCGCCGCGTGAGCCGGTCGATGGAGTAGACCACGATGCCGTCGATCAAGCCTTCTCGGGCATCGCGCAGCATTTTCGCGTAGATCGGGCGCCGCCGCCTGCTGGTCGTTGACGCGGATGTGTCGTTCTCCGAGTAGACCTTGAACACTCCCCACCCGAGGCGTTCGCACAACGTGCGGCACGCCTTCTCCTGACGCTGAAGGCCCAGTTGCTGGCCCTTGCGGTCCTTACTGATCCGGACGTAGATCGCTACGCGCTTCGGCTTGGCCATGATCGTGTCCCCTCCGTCGGCCAGTACCGAGCTGCTCAACGTACATACCGACCGTAGGGTTACGTACGGTGCAGGTCAGGCGTTCGTGCCGGTCCCGCCTGATCGTCTTGATCCGATCGGTCCCAAACCCTCCGCCCCGTACGCTTACTTACGAGTAAGGCGTGCGGGGCGGAGGGATTTGTCGTGGCAGGTGCGGTGAAGGGCAAACGGATGCCGCGCGCGGTGCGGGAGCAGCAGATGCTCGACGCCGCGGTGACGACGTTCGGGCAGCGGGGGTACCGGGCCGCGTCGATGGATGAGATCGCGGAGCTGGCCGGGGTCTCGAAGCCGCTCGTCTATCTGTACCTGAACTCCAAGGAGGAGCTGTTCACCGCGTGCATCCGCCGGGAGGCCGAGGCGCTGGTGGCGGCGGTACAGGGCGGGGTCACTCCTGGTGTGCCGGCCGACCGGCAGCTGTGGAGCGGGCTGCTCGCGTTCTTCGCGCACGCGGCGGAGAACCCCGACGGATGGGCGGTGCTGAGCAATCAGGCCCGTACGCACGGGGAGCCGTTCGCGGCGGAGGTCGCCGCGATGCGCGAAGAGATCGTCGCGCTGGTGACGCTGCTGATCGCGGCGGCCGCGGCGGAGGCGGGCTGCGATCCGGTGCCGGCGGACCGCGAGGTGGCGGGCCTGGCCCATGCGCTGGTGGGGGCCGCGGAGTCGCTGGCGGACTGGGCCAACGAGACGACGGGGGCTTCGGCGAAGGACACCGCGGCGACCCTGATGAACTTCGCGTGGTCGGGCCTGGAGAACCTCATGAACGGGAAGCGGTGGACTCCGTCCGCGTCGTCCCTGTAGTCGTCGTACGGCAGATGAGGTGGACGCGGCCGTCGCTGCGGCTGCGGAGCTGGAGGTTCCGCCCTCGGCCACGTAGGTGACGGTGGCGGGGAGCAGGAGCGCTGCCTTGAACTCGGCGTGTGCGTGGGTGATGAGGCCTTCGGGGTCCGCTTCGGCGAGGCAGCGGGCGACGGTCCACATGCCGTGTGCGATGGCCCGGGGGAAGCCGAAGGCTTTCGCGGTGAGCGGGTGCAGGTGGATGGGGTTACGGTCGCCGGACACGGCGCCGTAGCGCCGCCCCAGGTTGTCGGGCAGCCGCCATTCCGCACCGCGCGGCGGGGGGTTTCCCACCCGCACGCCCTGATTCCCGTGGGCGAGGCACGCCGGCCCCGTTTCCGGCCTGCTTCGCGGCCGGGCCGTGGCCTTTTCGGCCGTGAGGTGCACCAACGGCCCGTCCAGAGCGGGCGTTTCCGGCGTCCAGCGGCGCAGGGCGGCGGGGTGCGGGAGGCCGAGCCGCCGGGTCAGGAACCGGCCGGGAGCGGTGCCCGCGAAGTGAAGACAGCGATCCGCCACTGTCCAAACTCCCTGCCTGGCCGTAAGTTTACTTTTGAGTAAGGTTACTCATGGGTCAGGAGCTGGTCGAGATGGATCCCCTCAGCCTTCCGCGGCCGCGCCGCGTCGCGATCCTCAGCGGCAGCCGCATCCCGTTCGCGCGCTCGGACGGCACGTACGCGACCGCCTCCAACCAGGACATGCTCACCGCGGCGCTGGACGGACTCGTCGCACGCTTCGGTCTCGCGGGACAGCAGGTCGGGGAGTTCGTCGCCGGCGCGGTCCTCAAGCACAGCCGGGACTTCAACCTCGCCCGCGAGACCGTGCTCGGCCGGCTCGACTCGGCGATCGCGGGTGGCACGGACACCACGAGCGACGCGCCGCTCGGCGTCAACGGCGAGCCGCGGAAGCTGCTGCTGGAGGCCCGGAGGGCGAAGGCCCTGGGCCGGCGGATCAGGGCACTGGCGCGCGTACGGCCGTCCCACCTCGTGCCGGACATTCCGCGCAACGCGGAGCCCCGCACCGGCCTTTCGATGGAGCGGAAAGCCAGTTCTGTTCTTCTGCACAGCCGCACGACCCGAACCCATGGTGAAGGAGCCGCTCGTGGACGTACAGCAGGTCGTACAGCAGAACCCCGCCCCGCCCGTGCTCGTCGAGCCGGAACTGACCCGCGTCGACGGCGTCGTACGGCAGGTGTCCGCGCCGGCCCTGGTGACGCCTGTCCGGCGAGGGTCGCTCGCCGACATTCCGTTCGACAACGCCCGCGAGGCAACCGCTGAGGCCGTCCTCAGCCGGAAGCAACCCGACGGCAGTTGGCGGGACGTGACGGCGGCCGAGTTCGCCGCGGAGGTGCTCGCCGTCGCGAAGGGACTGATCGCGGAGGGACTGCAGCCCGGCGACCGTCTCGCCATCATGGCGCGTACGACGTACGAGTGGACGCTGCTCGACTTCGCCGGCTGGGCGGCCGGCCTGGTCACCGTCCCCATCTATCCGACCTCCTCCGCCTTCCAGGCCCGCTGGATCATCCAGGACTCGGGCGCGGTCGCGTGCGCCGTCGAGAGCAAGGAGCAGGCGCGGGTCATCAGCGTGGAGCGGCAGCACTTGCCGGACCTCGCGCACCTGTGGGAGTTCGACACGGGCGCCGTCGCCCGGCTCGTACGGGCCGGCGCGAAGGTCCCCGACGAGGTGGTGATCGCCCGCCGCGCGCGTCTGTCGCCGGACGCCATCGCCACGCTCATCTACACCTCGGGAACCACCGGCCGGCCCAAGGGCTGCGTACTCACCCACGCCAACTTCTTCGCCGAGGTGGACAATTCGATCGAGCTGCTGCACCCCGTCTTCAAGTCGGTGAGCCAGGAGCCGGCCTCCACCCTCCTCTTCCTCCCGCTCTCGCACGTCTTCGGACGCATGGTCGCCGTCGGCTGCCTGCGGGCGCGGGTGCGACTGGGGCACGCGCCCAGCATCCAGACCGACGATCTCCTGAATGACCTGGCAGGCTTCAAACCCACATTCCTCCTCGCCATCCCGTACGTCCTGGAGAAGGTGTACAACACGGGCCGCGCCACGGCCGAGAAGATGGGCCGCGCCTCGTCCTTCGACCGCGCGGCGCGGATAGCCCAGCGGTACGGGCAGGCCGTCGAGGCCGCGGAGCACGGCACGGGCCCCGGTCCCGGGTTTGGCCTGCGGGCGGCCCGCGCGCTCTACGATCCGCTCGTTTACCGGCGGATCCGGGCCGCGCTCGGCGGCAAGGTCCGGTACGCGATCTGCGGCGGCTCGCCGCTGGGGCGCCGGCTCGCAGCGTTCTACGCGGGCGCGGGCATCGAGATCTTCGAGGGGTACGGCCTGACGGAGACGACCGCGGCCTCGACCGTCACCCCGCCGCTCAAGCCGCGCCTGGGCACGGTGGGCTGGCCGCTGCCCGGCACGGCCGTCCGGATCGCGGAGGACGGCGAGGTGCTGCTGGCCGGCGGCCACGTGTTCGGAGGGTACTGGGACACGCAACGGGCGCAGGCGGTGCCGGTGTCCGACGACGGGTGGCTGGCCACGGGTGACATCGGAGCGCTTGACGAGGACGGCTATCTGACCATCACCGGCCGGAAGAAGGACCTGATCATCACGTCGGGCGGCAAGAACGTGGCGCCCGCGCCCCTGGAGGACTGGCTGCGCGCGCATCCGCTGGTGGGCCAGTGCATGGTGATCGGCGACAACCGCTCGTACATCACGGCGCTGCTCACGCTGGAGCCGGACGGACTGCTGCACTGGCGGCAGATGACGAAGAAGCAGGACGTGCCGCTGGGTGAGCTGGTCGAGGACGAGGAACTGAGGGCGGCCCTCCAGCGCGCGGTGGACGACGCGAACCGCCTGGTGTCGAGGGCGGAGTCGATCCGCCGCTTCGCGGTGCTGCCGGTGGACTTCACGGAACAGAGCGGCCACCTGACGCCCTCGCTCAAACTGAAGCGGGCGGCGATCGCGAGGGACTTCGCGATGGAGATCGAGGGGCTGTACGGGAGGGGGAGGGGGTGATGGCGGGCGGGAGTGTGTTGTTCGGGGAACCCGGGGCCGCCCGGTTTGTGAGTTTGGCGGGCCACGTCTCCCTGTAAAGGGCCCTCCCTACGGTCGTGTCGCTGCGCGATGGCCTTCGGCCACCCTTGACAGGCAGCCGCGTCCCGCTGGTGCAACTTTGTTGTCGGGCGGCCCCGGGGAGCGGGGCCCCACCTCAGCCCCGGGGGCGGCGCAGGTTGGTTCAGTGGCCTCGGCCCGGTGGACGGCCGGTCACGCGGCAACTCCGGGGATGGGCCCGGCCCCGGCTCAGCGGCCGACAGGCCGGTGAGCGGCCTGCCACGCGGCAACTGCGGGGGCGGCCCGGCCCGTCTCTCTGCCGGACGGCGGTCTGTTGGCTGCCACGACGGCCAATCCGAGGTGAGACGCCACCAAGCGACCGAAGGGGCTCCAATCGCCCTAATAAACTCGGGCAAACTGGACAGGTTTGCGGCCAAAAGAACAGCCGATGACGACTGACGTCGCCATACCTCGGCCTCACCGGCCTGACGGCCGCTGAGCCGGGCCGGGCCGACCGCGCCTGTCAACACCCACCGGCCTGACGGCCGCTGAGCCGAGTTGGGCCCTCCTCGAACCGGCGGCGCGGCTCACCAGCCACCGCCTGGCTGCCGCTGACCGGATACGGCCCACGTCCTGCCTGTCGCGCTCCTTGCTCACCCACCAGCCTGGCGGCCGCTGAGCCGGGCCCGGCCCACCCCGAGCCACTCGTGCGCCCAATCCACCGGCCTGGCGGCCGCCGAGACGGGCCGCGCCCATCCCGGACTCGCCGCGCTCCCCGCCCACCGGCCTGGCGGCCGCTCGGCCGTGCCGGGCCCATCCGGGACTCGCCGCGCTCCCCGCCCACCGGCCTGGCGGCCGCTTGGCCGTGCCGGGCCCATCCCCGGAGCACTCGTGCGCCCCGTCCACCGGCCCGACGGCCGGGCTCGGGCCGGGACCAACCGATCAGCCTCCCCCGGGCCCCGCCCCGGGGGCCGCCCCCTCAACATCAGTCAGCGGCGGAGGGACGGGTGTCAAGGGTGGAGCGAAGCGGAATCGCGCAGCGACGCGACCGAAGGGAGCGCCCTTTACGCCCGGCCCGGAGCCGCCATAATCACCGGCCGGGCGGCCCCATCCCCGAAGGACTCGCTACTGGCCCACCCGGGGTGCGTACGCCACGAACGCTGCCCACGTAGTCGGGGTGACGGTGAGCTGGGGCCCCTGCTTGTTCTTGGAGTCCCGGATGTGGATGGTCGTGGGCGACGTGGCGACCTCGACGCAGGCGCCGCCCTCGCCGCTGCTGTAGCTGGACTTGAACCAGTCGAGTTCCATGGTGTTCATCCTTCTCACACTTCTCCCACTTCTCCCAGCATTTTCTCGATCAGGGCCAGCGACTCCCGTGGGGTGAGAGCCTGCGCCCGGATGATCCCATAGCGATCGGTGAAGACGCGGACCTCTTCCGTGTCAGTGATCAGCCGAGAGTGCCCGTAGATTTCGGTATACGCCACCTGTTCACGTCCCTTGGGGGTAGGAAGCTGCTGCTGATTGAGTGTCCATGAGTGTCTATTGCATGTCATGAGTAGCGTATGATCTTGCTTATG
>NZ_JANAVP010000062.1 GCF_024213665.1 Streptomyces sp. A3M-1-3 | reverse complement strand
CATAAGCGAGATCATACGCTACTCATGACATGCAATAGACACTCATGGACACTCAATCAGCAGCAGCTTCCTACCCCGCCGACATCGGCGAGGCCCTGACGGTCTCGGCTCGGTTCGGTACCTGCCCGGCCACTTCTGTGGCCGGGCAGGTCCGCACCCCGTCGAGAACCGCCGACCTGGAACACGTCCGGTCCGTGTACTGGCGTCGCCCCGTCTGGCCCCGCGTTCGAGCACCTGCCCGACGACGACCGCCGGTTCGCCGCAGCGCAGACCCGTTACGGGCTCGGCGGCGTCCTGTACGCCCTGGACGGCCCCCTGTGGGCGCGCATCGCCTACCGCGAGGAGTCCCTGGTCACCCAGCTCGACAACGCTCGGACCGCCGACCAGGTAGACGAGCCGGTCGCCGGGTCGCCCACCTCGTCCTCCACCACGCCCGTGACCGTCGTCGGCATGATCGAGGACCTGGGCCTGGAGGACGGGCACAAGGTGCTGGAGATCGGCACGGGCACCGGCTACTCCACCGCCCTGATGTGTCACCTGCTCGGCGAGGACAACGTCACCAGCATCGAGGTAGACCCGGACGTCGCGGCCCGCGCTGATGCAGCGCTGGAGACGGCGGGCCACTCGACCTGGACCGTCACCGGCGACGGGCTGCTCGGCCACCCCCGCCGAGCCCCGTACGACCGGGTCATCGCCACTTGCGCCGTGCGGCGCATCCCGTACACGTGGGTCCGCCAGACGAGGCCGGGGGGCATCATCCTGACCACGATCGGCGGGGCGTGGCAGTACGGCACCGGCCTCGCCAAGGTCACCGTGAACGACGACGGAACGGCCGAGGGCCGGATCATCGGCCGGTCGTCGTTCATGCAGGCCCGCTCCCAGGCCCTCCACCCGATCGCTGGGGACCTGTCGGCGCGCACCGCCTACCCCGACACCGAACGCGAGACCAAGGTCCCGCCGACGCTGCTGGAGGAGTGGATGCCTGCTTTCCTCGCCCAGCTCGCCGCGCCCACGGCCTGGATCGGCGGCCAGCAGATCACCACCAAGAACGGCACCCACTGGATCGGCGAGAGGCCCGCCCTGAGGTGGGAACACCGCCTCGGCTGATCCTGCGGCACCGCACCGGCACGCAGCCCAGTCCCAGCTGACCCACTGTGCTCCCACGACATGGGAAAGACCCCCTGCCCTGGCGAAGTTTTCGCAGGTCAGAGGGTCTTTGCCCACGTGGGATGAGTGGAGATGGCGGGAATCGAACCCGCGTCCAACGGTGCAGAATCAGGGCTTCTCCGAGCGCAGTTCGCTGCGATTTTCTCGGCCCCGGAGATCACGCGAACAAGTCTCCGACGGGCTCAGTCACTGTTTGTTTTCCCACCGGGCCCCGTGACCGGGCTCAGTGGTTTAGTCCCCTAGCTGATGCCAGGATCCGGGTCGGGAACAGCCCCGGGCTGACACTCCGCAGAGTCTTCGCTTAGCTGCTAATTAGGCAGCGAGGGCGAAGGCGGAGGAATCGCGCTTGGTGTTGGCGATTATTGTTTGCGACATATGGTTAACGAGATCATTGCCGCTTCCTCGACTCGCTTCCCCTGCTTCGACATCCGCTGTCGAAACCGATCATCCCCATGTTTTTTTATCAAGGTGGTGCCCACCCCGTCGCCGAGGTGCTGCCGCCATCGTACGTGATCAGCGCACGAAGGTGCCAGCTTATTCCGGCCGTCAGGCCCGCTGCTGGCGCTTGACCGCCGAGATCGCCCGGTCCGTCTCGCGCCGGTCCTGCTTCTCGCGGAGCGTCTGACGCTTGTCGTACTCCTTCTTGCCCTTGGCCAGCGCGATCTCGACCTTGGCCCGGCCGTCCTTGAAGTACAGGGCCAGCGGCACGATCGTGTGACCCGTCTCCTGCGACTTCGACTCCAGCTTGTCGATCTCGACGCGGTGCATCAGCAGCTTCCGCTTCCGCCGCGCGCTGTGGTTGGTCCACGTGCCCTGGCTGTACTCCGGGACGTGGACGTTGTGCAGCCACGCCTCGTGCCCGTCGATCTGCACGAAGCCGTCCACCAGAGACGCCCGCCCCTGGCGCAGCGACTTCACCTCCGTGCCGGTCAGGACCAGCCCGCACTCGTAGGTGTCGATGACGGTGTAGTCGTGCCGCGCCTTCTTGTTCTGCGCGATGAGCTTGCGCCCTTTTTCCTTTGCCATAGTGCGGCCATTTTCGCACTAAGACCGTGTACCGAGGCCACTCAATACCGTGCGGGCCTTCTCCTCGGCCCGCTCGCTCACCGCGAGGTCGGGGGTGATGCCCCGGCCGTCGACGCTGTGGCCCGCCGGAGTGCGGTAGTGGCCGACGGTCAACTCGGCGACCGATCCGTCCGGCAGCTCGGTCGGCATCTGGACCGAGCCCTTGCCGAAGGTGCGCGAGCCGACTGTGACCGCCCGGCCGCGGTCCTTCAGCGCGCCCGTCACGATCTCCGCGGCGCTCATCGTGCCCCCGTCGACGAGGGCGACCAGCGGTCTGCCGGTGTCCCCGCCCGGCTCGGCGTACAGCGCGCGCTGCGCTCCCCGTACGTCATAGGTGGCGACCAGCCCGCCGTCGAGGAAGGCGGACGCCGCGGTGACCGCCTCGCTGACCAGCCCGCCGGTGTTGCCGCGCAGGTCGAGCAGGACGCCGGCGCCGGCCGGGGCCGCCCGGACGGCGTCCCGTACCCGCTCGCCCGAGCCCTTGGTGAAGGACGCCACCTTGATCAGGGTCACGCCCGTCCCGAGCTGCCGTACGGTGACGGCTTCGGTGGTGAGCCTCGCCCGGCGCAGGGTCTCGGTCCAGGTACGGCCGGCGCGCTCCAGGCGGAGGGTGACCGAGGTGCCGACGACGGCGCTCTCGCCGTCCCCGCGCAGCAGCGAGACGACCGCGCCCACCGGCCGTCCCGCTATCCGGCGGCCGTCGATCGTACGGATCCGGTCGCCCGCCCGGACACCGGCCAGTTCGGCTGGCCCGCCGGGCTGTACCCGGGACACCTCGATCCGCCCGTCGCGGCGGCGTTCGGCCCACAGGCCCACGCCGGTGTACTCGCCGTCGAGGGCCCGCTCGAACTCCGCGTACTCGCCCTGGTCGTAGACCGTGCCCCAGCGGTCGCCGCTGCGGCTGACGACCTCCTCGGCCGCGTCCTTGACCGACTTCCCGTCGGCCAGCGCCTCGGCGGCGGCCTGCTCGACAGCATCGCGCTCCGCACTGAAAGCGGCACTGCGAGTACCCGCCAACTGTCCGTCCGTACGGGCGCCTTCGCCCCAGACGCCGGTCGCGGCGCCCGCCGCGAGAGCGCAGGTGCACACCAATGTCAGGGCCGCCCCGCGGCGGATGCGGCGGGGTTGGAGGCGCGTTCCAGGGCCCAACATGGCGACCACTGTAGGACAAGGCCGGGCGCCGTACGGCGTGTTGCCCGTACGGTGCCAGGGGCGCTTGTCACACCTTGAGGTACTTGCGCAGCGCGAAGAAAGCGGCAAGTGCGGGCATCAGCAGGCCGATCGCCAGCACCAGCGGGAGCTTGGCGAGGACCGCGTCCCAGCCGATGAAGTTGATCAGATCCAGCTTCTCGGAGAGCGCGAGACCATGGTCGATCAGGAAGTACCGGCCGACGAGCAGCATGACGCAGGCGACCACACCGCCGATCAGTCCGGCGAACGCGGCCTCCATGATGAACGGCATCTGGATGTAGAAGCCGGACGCACCGACGAGCCGCATGATGCCGGTTTCCCGCCGACGGCTGAACGCAGATACGCGCACGGTGTTGACGATCAGCAGCAGCGCGATGACGAGCATCAGGGCCATGACGTACAGCGCCACCACGTTCATGCTGTTGAGCAGCCCGAAGAGGTTCTCCAGGATGCCGCGCTGGTCCTGCACGGACTGCACACCGTCCCGGCCGGCGAACGCGGTCGCGACCACCTTGTACTTCTCCGGGTCCTCCAGCTTGACCCGGAACGACTCCTGCATCTGGTCCGGCGTGAGCGAACTGGCCAGCGGGGAGTCGCCGAACTGCTCCTTGTAGTGCTTGTACGCCTCGTCGGCCGACTCGTAGGTGACCGTCTCGACGGCGTCCATCTTCTCGAGGTCGGCCTCGATCGTCTTCTTCTGCTCCGCGGTCACAGCGCCCTTGGCGCATTTGGGCAGCGCCTCGGCGTCACCCTTGTTGCAGAGGAAGATCGAGACGTTGACCTTGTCGTACCAGTAGCCCTTCATCGTGCTCACCTGGTCACGCATGAGCAACGAGCCGCCGAACAGGGCGAGCGAGAGGGCGACGGAGATGATGACGGCGAAGGTCATCGTGAGGTTGCGCCGGAGGCCGACGCCGATCTCCGACAGGACGAACTGGGCGCGCATGGCGTCCTCTCAGTCTTTCAGTGCTGGTAGCCGTAGACGCCGCGCGACTGGTCGCGCACGAGACGGCCCATCTCGAGTTCGATGACGCGCTTGCGCATCTGGTCCACGATCTGCTGATCGTGCGTCGCCATGATGACGGTGGTCCCGGTCCTGTTGATCCGGTCCAGCAGCTTCATGATGCCGACGGAGGTCTGCGGGTCGAGGTTGCCGGTCGGCTCGTCCGCGATCAGCAGCATGGGCCGGTTGACGAAGGCCCGCGCGATCGCCACGCGCTGCTGCTCACCACCGGAGAGCTCGCCGGGCATCCGGTCCTCCTTGCCGCCGAGGCCGACGAGGTCGAGGACCTGCGGTACGGCCTTGCGGATCTCTCCCCGCGGCTTGCCGATGACCTCCTGCGCGAACGCGACGTTCTCCGCGACGGTCTTGTTTGGCAGCAGGCGGAAGTCCTGGAACACGGTCCCCAGCTGGCGCCGCATGTGCGGAACCTTCCAGTTGGAGAGCCGGGCGAGGTCCTTGCCGAGCACATGCACCTGGCCGTGGCTGGCACGCTCCTCGCGGAGGATCAGCCGCATGAAGGTGGACTTGCCGGAGCCGGAGGAGCCGACGAGGAAGACGAACTCGCCCCGCTCGATCTCGAGGGAGACCTCCCTCAGCGCAGGACGGTTCTGCTTCGGGTAGGACTTGGAGACGTTGTCGAATCGGATCACGGGTGCACCACGGTCGCCGGGAGTAGGTGTGCGTGACCATACGCGAAGCGGAGTGGAGCGTGCAGGCGGCGGTCGAGGATGAGTGATTTATCCCGCGAAATCCAGTGAGGCGCGCCGAAACTTGCGGGAGCTGGCACAGTGGGAGAGGGAACGGTTGCGTTTCCCTGAGCGTTGTGCGGAGAGATAGCTGCGTATGGGACGGCTGCGAATCGCGGCTCCGCCGCGCGGGAGAGGAGAGCGCATGACCTATGACCGACTGGTGTGCGCCAACTGCGCGGCGCCGGTGAGCGAGGGCCGCTGCCATGTGTGCCGCGTGAACCGGGAGCGACTCCAGCAGGACGGCCCGTTCGCCGGACTGAACCCGGCCGCGCTTGTCGCGCTGCTGGTGATTCTGGTGGCGGCGATGGCCCTGCTGGCGCACCAGACCGTCTAGCTTTCCGCCTGGCTGTCGACCACGGACCGCCGGAGGGCCCGGAGCGCGATATGCGCCCCGGGGCCTCCTGTGCGTGTGTGTACGTACGTGTACTAGGCAGCCGTACGGCCGCCGCCGACCAGGCGGGGCAGCATCCGGAAGCCGATACCGCCGGCGATCATCGTCGCGGCGCCGACCAGCAGGAACGTGGTCTCGGCGGCGCCCGTCTCGGCGAGTTCCTCCTTGGCCTCACCCTGCTCGACCGGCTTGGAGCCGACGTTGTCGGTGTCGGTGTTGTCCTGGCACTCGGCCCCGTCAAGGTCCACGGTGCAGGTCCCGGCACCACCGTCGTCGCCACCGGTGGAGCCGTTGCCGCCGGTGGCGGAGGTGCCACCGTTCTGGCTGCCGCCGGTAGACGTGGTGCCACCGTCGGTGGTGGTGCCGCCGTCGGTGGTCGTACCGCCGTCGGTGGTCGTACCGCCGTCGGTGGTCGTACCGCCGTCGGTGGTGGTGCCGCCGTCAGTGGTGGTGCCGCCGTCGGTGGTCGTACCACCGTCGGTGGTCGTACCACCGTCCGTAGTGGTCCCGCCGTCAGTCGTGGTCCCCCCGTCCGTGGTCGTACCACCGTCCGTAGTGGTCCCGCCGTCAGTCGTGCTCCCCCCGTCCGTGGTCGTGCCACCGCTGACGGTGATGCCACCATCGGTGGTCGTGCCACCGTCCGTAGTGGTCCCGCCGTCGGTGGTCGTACCGCCGTCCGTCGTGGTGGCACCACCCTCGGTGCCCTCGTCGACGCCGCCGGCCACAGTGCCGCCGTCGTCACCTTCGTCCGCCGCGCCGATCTCGACCGCCGCGCCGTTCTCGTCCACGTTGGCCTTCGCGCTCAGGCCGCCGATGTTCACGCCAATGCCGGCCGCCTGAGCGGCGCCGGCTGCGGTCAGCGAGGCGCCGGCCGCAATCACCGCGCCGGCCGCTATCCGCGCCACGCGCAGCCGCGTCTTCTTGGTCATCTGCCTGCTACCCCCAGTAGCTTCTCGTAAATGGAACAGCGTCCGGGGCCGCGGTGTCATCGGGTTCCTTGCCGGCCCCCGTTCACACGCGCCCCAGTAATACGCATGCCGCGCGCCACCCTTCCCACTTTTCAGATCAGCGTCAAGGTCGTTGCGCGCGCAATGCCCAATTTGCGGGCAGTTGCCTGCCGTTAGGCCGTACAACTGTGACGAAAAAAGGGAACTGCCGCCCCGTGGGCGGCAGTTCCCTTGTCGACAAAGCGTGAATTTACTTCTCCTGCTGCTTGCGCCAGCGAATTCCGGCCTCCAGGAAACCGTCGATCTCGCCATCCAGCACAGCCTGCGGATTGCCGACCTCGAACTCCGTCCGCAGGTCCTTGACCATCTGGTACGGGTGCAGGACGTACGAGCGCATCTGGTTGCCCCAGGAGCTTCCGCCGTCCTTGAGCGCGTCCATCTTGGCCTGCTCCTCCTGGCGGCGCCGCTCGAGCAGCTTGGCCTGGAGGACGTTCAACGCGCTTGCCTTGTTCTGGATTTGCGAGCGCTCGTTCTGGCAGGAGACGACGATGCCGGTCGGGATGTGCGTCAACCGCACAGCGGAGTCGGTGGTGTTGACGCCCTGGCCGCCGGGACCGGAAGCGCGGTACACGTCCACGCGCAGCTCGGTCTCGTCGATCTCGATGTGGTCGGTCTTCTCCACGACCGGCAGCACCTCGACACCCGCGAACGAGGTCTGGCGGCGCCCCTGGTTGTCGAACGGCGAGATGCGCACGAGGCGGTGGGTGCCCTGCTCGACGGAGAGCGTGCCGTACGCGTACGGGGCCTTGACCACGAAGGTGGTCGACTTGATGCCGGCCTCTTCCGCGTACGAGGTCTCGTAGACCTCGGTGGAGTAGCCGTGCCGCTCGGCCCAGCGCAGGTACATCCGCTGCAGGCGCTCGGCGAAGTCGGAGGCGTCCACGCCGCCGGCCTCGGCACGGATGTTGACCAGTGCCTCACGCTCGGCGTACTCGCCGGAAAGGAGCGTACGGACTTCCATCTCGTCCAGCGCCTTGCGGACGGAGATGAGCTCGGACTCGGCCTCAGCGAGGGTGTCCGCGTCGTCCTCGGCCTCGGCGAGCTCGAAGAGCACGCTCAGGTCGTCGATCCGGCCGCGGAGCGCCTCGGTCTTGCGCAGCTCGGCCTGGAGGTGCGAAAGCTTGCTCGTGATCTTCTGCGCCGCCTCGGGGTCGTCCCACAGGGACGGGGCCGCGGCCTGCTCCTCGAGCACGGCGACGTCTGCCCTCATCCTGTCGAGGTCCAGGACGGCCTCGATCGACCCCATGGTCGAGGAGAGGGACTTCAGCTCTTCGGATACATCGACGACTGCCACGGGTCCAGCGTAACGGCTGGCCGCCCGGACCTTCCCCACGCCCGGGGGACCCGGACCGCACAGCCGGCGCTGTCGGGCGCTCCCAGTCGCGCTCAGGGGGACGACTGCTTGGTGTCCTGGGGTGGGGCGTCCGCGTCGTTGCCGCCGCTTGTGGCCAGCCAGCCGCCCAGCCCGATCGCGGCCGCCAGGGCCACCGCCGCGACGCCCAGCTTCAGGCGGCGCCGGCGGACGGCGTCCGAGGTGGATTTGTGGCGGGCCGAGCCGGGGCGGCGTTCGGCCGGGGAGCGGGGGACGCGAGCGGTGCCGCGGGCGCCGCCCGCAAGTTCGTCCGGGCCCGGGACGCGCATGCTGGTGTGGGTGTCGCGGTTCGAGTCCGGAACGGCGCCGGGGACGAGCGGGACCGCGCCCCTACGGCGGCCCGGTTCGCCGGAGTCGGCGGGGTGGGCTGCCGTCTCGTCGGCGTACGGCGCTTCCTGCGGCTGGGGGTCGCTCTCGTCGTCCGGCTCGTCCACGTCCAGCGGGGGCATGCCCGCGAGGAGCGGCAGCTGGTCGCGCAGCCGCGTGGAGAGTTCGGAGGCGCGCAGCCGGGACGCCGGGGCCTTGGCCAGGCACTGGACGATGAGCTGCCACAGCTCGTCGGGGATGCCGGGGAGCGGCACGACGGTCTCGGTCACATGGCGGCGCAGTACGGCGCCGGGGTGGCCGCCGCCGAACGGTGTGAAGCCCGCCAGCAGCTCGTACAGGACTGTCGCCAGGGCGTAGATGTCGACGGATGCGCGCGGCGGGAGGCCCTCGATAATCTCGGGGGCGAGGTAGTCGGGCGTACCGATGATCTTCGTCGCCGTCCTGGTGCGGCGCGGGGAGTCGATCAGCTTGGCGACGCCGAAGTCGGTGAGGAGGGCGGGATGTGAACCGCCCGGGCCGAGCGGGCCCTGCATGTCCAGCAGGACGTTCTCGGGCTTCACGTCGCGATGGACGATGCCGGCCGCGTGGGCGGCGGCGAGGGCGTCCGCCACGTCGGCGACGACGGCGACCGCCGCCTCGGGGGCCATGCGGCGCTCCCGGTCGAGGCGGGTGCGCAGGTCCGTTCCGCGTACGAGCTCCATGACGAGGGCCAGGTCGTTGCCGTCGACCACGAGGTCGCGGACGCCGACCACCCGGGGGTGGTCCAGGCTCAGCAGCGCGCTGCGCTCCTGCACAAAGCGTCCGACGAGCTCCTGGTCGGACGCGAGGTCCTCCCGCAGCAGCTTGATGGCGACGGGCCCGTCGGGCCCGTCACCCAGCCACACCGTGCCGGCGCTGCCCCGCCCCAGGATCTGGTGGGCGGTGTACCGGCTGCCGATTTTCCGTGCCAAGACTGCTCCCTCAGCGGCTGGCGTTCGCGCATAAAACTACGCGGCCAACGGGGTGTTCAGTGCCCCGGATGGTGCCAACCTTCACTTCTGGGGGAGAAATCAGTCCTCAGAAGTCGACAAATCTACGGAGCCGTCTCCGGCGGGGGCGGCGGCTCTGTCGAGTTCATGAGTTCCGAGACCCAGGTGGATGCGTCGGAGACCCAGTCCGAGACCTGGTTCCAGAAGCTCTTGCCGTCCGCGACCCAGTCCTGGAGCGGGGTGAGTTCCCAGATCATCCAGGCCGCCACGACAAGGATGACGACCGTGAACAGGCAGCCCTTGAGGCAGCCGAGACCCGGGATCCGCATCGGGTTGGCGCTGCGGCGCGGCTCGCGCGGCGCGCGGGGGGCCGGCTGCTGAGGCGGCGGCTGCGGCGGCGCGTACCGCTGCTGCGGCTGCCGCTGCGGCTGCTGCTGGTACGGCTGCTGTTGGCGCTGCGGGGCGTAGTGCTGAGGCGGCTGCTGCGGCGGCTGCTGGGGGCGCGGCGCGGGCTGGCGCTGCGGGCGGCGGCGCAGCGGGTCCTGGCTCGGGTCGAGGTACTGGACCTGCGTCTGTTCGTTGCGGTCGCGGGCCGCCCGCATCTGGTTCTGCCAGGGGTGCGGGTCCTCGGGCGACGACTGCGGCATGACGGCCGTCGGGTCGGCGGCCCGGGGGCCGGTGGCGGGCATGACGCTGGTCGCGGCATTCGGGTCGTACGGATCGTACGAACCGGCTCCGCCCGGCAGCATCTGCGTCGGGTCGGACGCGCCGGGTGTGGCCGGGGTGCCCGGGACGGGGGCCGGGGCCGGGTCCGGGGCGAGCATGGCGCCCACGCCGAGGGCGGCCTCGACCTGTGCGGCGGAGGAGTGCACGCCGATGCCGGCCGCGACGGTGCGCAGGCCGCGGGCGAGGTTCTCGGCGCTGGGCCGCTCGTCGGGCTCCTTGCGCAGGCAGCGCTCCATCACCGTCCACAGGGGTTCCGGAACGGTGGTGGGGCGGCGGGGCTCCTCGCTGAGGTGGCGGTGCAGGACCTCCAGCGCGGTGCCGCCGGCGAACGGCGGACGGCCGGTGACCAGCTCGTACAGCAGGATGCCGGCGCCGTAGATGTCGACGGCGGAGGTCTGCGGGCGGCCCTCGGCGGACTCCGGCGCGACGTAGGCCGGCGTACCGACGAACTCGTGCGTGCGGGTCAGGCCCGGGGAGTCCGCGAGGCGCGCGATGCCGAAGTCGGTGAGCATCGGGTGCATCTGGCCGTTCGCGTCGGCCAGCAGGACGTTGGCGGGCTTGAGGTCGCGGTGGACGACGCCGTCGGCGTGGCTGGCGGCCAGCGCGTCGGCGATCTGGGCGGTGAGCAGGGCGGCCGCGACCGGGGTGAACGGGCCGTTCTCCCGGATGTAGCGGTGCAGGTCGGGGCCGTCGACCAGGTCCATGACGAGGGCGAGGAGATCGCCCTCGACGACGAGGTCGCGGGTGCGCACGATGTTGGGGTGGGTGAGGCGGAGCAGTACGGAGCGTTCGCGCAGGAAGCGCATCACCACGTCCGCGTCGTTCGCCAGCTCCTCCTTGAGGACCTTGATCGCGACGGTCTCGCCGGGCTGCCCGGCCACCGCTGCCTCGGCGCCCGCGGCCTCGCGCTGGCGGGCCCGCCAGACGGTGCCCGTGGCGCCGCGCCCGAGAGGCTCCTCGAGCAGGTACTTGCTGCCTACCGGCCGCACGTCATGTGCTCCCTGCTGATCGTGTGTCCTTGCTTGCCGGGCGCACCGGCCCGTCCGGCCACTCTAGATGATCGATTCCAAGGGATCAGTGGTCATAAGCGGTCAGTGAGCGCAGGACGGGCTGTCCTGTGTGGTCGTTG
>NZ_JANAVP010000061.1 GCF_024213665.1 Streptomyces sp. A3M-1-3 | reverse complement strand
TTCGTCCGTCAGATCTGCACGCGCCACAACACAAGATCATTTCACAGGCGAGATCCACTTTCGCAACAGGCCCTAGCGCCAGCGGCCGATCTCGACGTTCTCCAGGACGCCCAGGGCGTCGGGCACCAGGATCGCCGCCGAGTAGTAGGCCGTGACGAGGTAGGAGATGATCGCCTGTTCGCTGATGCCCATGAAGCGCACCGAGAGGCTGGGCTCGATCTCGTCCGGGATGCCGGTCTGGTGCAGTCCGATGACCCCCTGCTCCGCCTCGCCGGTACGCAGGCAGAGGATCGAGGTCGTACGGGCGTCGCTGATCGGAATCTTGTTGCACGGGAAGATCGGCACCCCGCGCCAGGCCGGTACACGGTTGCCCGCGATCTCCACACTGTCCGGGTACAGCCCGCGCTTGTTGCACTCACGGCCGAACGCGGCGATGGCCCGCGGGTGGGCGAGGAACATCTTCGAGCCGCGCCGCCTGCTGAGCAGCTCGTCCATGTCGTCGGGGCTGGGGACGCCGTCGTGCGGCTGGAACCGCTGGTCGTACTCGCAGTTGTTGAGGAGGCCGAACTCCCGGTGGTTGACGAGCTCGTGCTCCTGGCGCTCGCGCAGCGCCTCGACCGTCAGCCGCAACTGCTGCTCGGTCTGGTTCATCGGCTGGTTGTAGAGGTCGGCCACCCGGCCGTGGATGCGCAGCACGGTCTGGGCGACGCTCAGTTCGTACTCCCGGGGCGCCGATTCGTAGTCCACGAAGGTGCCCGGCAGCACGGCCTCGCCGACATGGCCGGCCGAGAGGTCGATCGCGGCCTCGCCGTACTTGTTGGTCCGCTGGGCGGGGATGGACCGGACGTGTTCGAGGTGCCGGGCCAGCGACTCCACGCGGTCCGCCAGGGTCAGCACGTCCTGCCGGGACAGGACCAGCGCGGTGCCCGCGGTCGCAGCCTTGGCCGTGTACTCCCAGATGGAGTCGGGGTCGGTCAGGCACCGATCGCCGAAGTACGAGCCGTCCGCGAGCACGCCCAGTACGGCGTCGTCCCCGTAGGGGCCTGGGCCGACCTTCTCGACCCGGCCGTGTGCGAGCAGGAACACCTCGTCGGACTGGCTGCCGAAGGAGGTGAGCGTCTCCCCCTGCGCGAACTCCCGCTGCCGGCACCGCTGGGCGAGCTCGGCGAGCACCTCCTCGTCCTGGTAGTCGCGGAGCACCGGCAGTTCGCCGAGCTCCGCGGGGATCACCCGCACCTGATCCCCGGTCTTGATGAACGTGACGCGCCCGTCACCGACCGAGTAGCTCAGCCGGCGGTTCACCCGGTACGTGCCGCCCTGCACCTGGACCCACGGCAGCATCCGCAGCAGCCACCGTGAGGTGATCTCCTGCATCTGCGGCGCGGACTTGGTGGTGGTTGCCAAGTTCCGCGCGGCTGCGGTGCCCAGACTGCGCTGCGGCTGCGCCTGCCCCTCACGGACTTCGGAACCTGCCTCGACCGACATGCGCCTCCCTTTCGATCATGCTCTGACCTGCGAGAGAAAGCCTTCCAGGACGGAGAGTCAGTGCGCCATTACACAAATGAGTGGGACTGGACTGGCCCTGGCGGGGCACCTTGACCGCACTGTCGGAGGTACGGCGGGAACCGCGTGATCCGCCCGGTCGTTGATCCCACAGGCCCGTACGAACCATCCGTACCGACCGTCAGTACCGACCGTCAGGAGCACACGCCATGGCTGGTTTCCTCGACCGCGCCAAGGAGCAGGCCCAACGCGGCCTCACCCAGGGCAAGCAGAAACTGGACGAAGTGCAGGCGCAGCGCGCCGGGCACGACCTCCTCAAGAGACTGGGCGCGGCTTACTTCGCGGAGCAGCGCGGCAGCGGTGACCCGCGAGCCACCCTGCAGGCACTGCAGGCCGTCGAGAGCCACATCGCCACGCACGGGGACGCCTTCCTGCGCGGCTGAGGGCGGCTGCTGAGGTGGCTGACGTCTCCGCGGCGGCAGCGGGTGGGGGACCACCGCTGACCGGATCGGCTCGCTCAGGGTCCGAACAGGATGGCCCGGACGTCTGCGTTCCGGTACAAGCAGCGGTATGAGGCGGCCGCGTTCGGCGGCCGTCGCGCCCCGCAAAGGAGACGGCCATGGCCCCACCCATGTCCGCGGGCAGGTTCCTCGACGTACTCCAGAACGAAGGACTGACCGTCGTCCAGGTCGGTGAATGGCGTACCCACAACCGCAACCACAAGGGGCCCTGGGGCCCGGTGCACGGCGTGATGATCCACCACACCGTCACCAAGGGCACAGCGAACACCGTCCGGATCTGCCGCGACGGTTACGCCTCCCTGCCCGGACCGCTGTGCCACGGGGTGATCGCCAAGGACGGCGAGGTCCACCTCGTCGGCTACGGACGCGCCAACCACGCGGGACTCGGCGATGACGACGTGCTGCGCGCCGTCATCGCCGAGAAGGCCCTCCCCCCGGACAACGAGGCCAACACCGACGGAAACCGCCACTTCTACGGCTTCGAGTGCGAGAACCTCGGCGACGGCAAGGACCCCTGGCCCTCGGTCCAGCTCGAAGCGATCGAGAAGGCGGCGGCAGCGATCTGCCGCCACCACGGCTGGACCGCGCGGTCGGTCATCGGCCATCTCGAATGGCAGCCGGGCAAGGTCGATCCGCGCGGCTTCACCATGAAGTCGATGCGCGACCGCGTCCACGAGCGGCTGAAGTGACGGGGAAGTGACAATGAGAGGGTGACGACTCCCGAAGCGCTCGGCCTCACCGCGCTGCGGCCGCGACTGCCCTCGCCGCTGCGGCCGGTCGATGACGAGCGCTTCACCCGCCACGGGGTGCGACTGCTGCTCAAGCGCGACGATCTGATCCACCCCGATCTGCCGGGGAACAAGTGGCGCAAGCTGGCGCCGAATCTGCGGGCCGCCACCGATGCGGGCTGCCGCACCCTGCTGACGTTCGGCGGCGCCTACTCCAACCACCTGCGGGCCACCGCCGCCGCCGGCCGGCTGCTGGGCTTCGCGACGATCGGCGTCGTACGGGGCGAGGAACTGGCCGGCCGCCCGCTGAACCCGTCGCTGGCCCAGTGCGCGGCGAACGGCATGCGGCTGCACTTCGTCGACCGCACGACCTACCGCAACAAGACGGAACCAGAGGTTCTGGCGCACATCCTCGACACAGCAGCAGCCGCCGCGGAGGTCAACGAGGTTCGCCTCATCCCCGAGGGCGGCAGCAATGTGGCGGCCGTGCAGGGCTGCACCGCGCTCGGTCGCGAGCTGCGCGGGGCCGCCGATGTCGTCGCCGTCGCCTGCGGTACCGGCGGCACGCTCGCCGGGCTGGCCGCGGGCCTGGCGCCCGGGCAGCGGGCGCTCGGCGTCCCCGTGCTCAAGGGCGGCTTCCTCGGCGACGGGATACGTACGCTCCAGGACGCCGCGTTCGGCGCCCGCACCGGCGACTGGTCCCTCGACGACCGCTTCCACTGCGGCGGCTATGCCCGTACGACGCCCGAACTCGACGCCTTCGCCAGCGACTTCGAGGCCCGGCACGGGCTCCGCGTCGAGCGGCTCTATGTCGCCAAGATGCTGTACGCACTCACCAGCCTCGCCGAAGAGGGCGCGTTCCCGCGCGGCACCACCGTTGCCGCGGTGGTGACCGGTCAGCCGGAGCCGGGCGCTGCCCGGTAGGCCGCCGCCTCCTCCAGGTCCAGCCGGCGCAGCAGCGTCCGCAGCATCTCGTCGTCGATCCGCCGCTGGTCGCGCAACTCCACGAAGACCGCGCGCTCGGCGCCGATCATCTCCGCCGACAGCCGCCGGTAGGTGTCGTCCGCCGACTCCCCCGTCACCTCGTTGACCGGGCCGAGCCGTTCCCACACGGCGTTGCGCCGCCGCTCCAGCACCGTATGCAACCGGTCTGCCAGCGGCCGCGGCAGCGCGTTGCGTTCATCGGCGAGCAGCTCGTCCAGCCGCTGCTCCGCGGCCCGCGAGGCCTCGCTCTGCGCCTGCGCCTCGGCGAGTGTCTCGGCGCGCGCGTCGCGCCCCGGCAGCCTCAGCAGCCGGATCAGCGGCGGCAGCGTCAGCCCCTGCACGACGAGGGTGCCGATGACGGTCGTGAAGGTCAGGAAGAGGATCAGATTGCGCTCGGGGAAGTCCTCGCCACCGTCGACGGTCAGCGGGATCGAGAAAGCGACCGCCAGGGACACCACCCCGCGCATCCCCGCCCAGCCGACGATGAGCGGGCTGGTCCAGCTGAAGCCCGGCTCCCGCTCCCTGATCCGGGACGAGAGGGCCCGGGGCAGGTAGGAGGCGGGGAACACCCAGACGAACCGCGCCACCACCACGGCCACGAAGAGCGCGGTCGCGTACCAGGCCGCGTCCAGGCCCTCGTACGCGCCGAGTCCCTCCAGCACCACCGGCAGCTGGAGTCCGATCAGCGCGAACACCACCGACTCCAGGATGAAGGCGACCATCTTCCAGACCGCCGCCTCCTGGAGCCGGGTCGCGAAGTCGACCTGCCAGGCCCGGTGCCCGAGGGACAGGGCGACGACGACCACGGCGAGCACTCCGGAGGCGTGCACGCGCTCCGCCGCCGCGTACGCGACGAAGGGGATCAGCAGCGAGAGCGTGTTCTGGAGCAGCGCCTCCTTCAGATGCGTACGCAGCCAGTGCAGCGGCACCATCAGCAGCAGGCCGACCCCGACCCCGCCGACCGACGCGAGCAGGAACTCGACGATCCCGCCGCCCCAGTCGGCGCCTTCCCCGACCACGGCGGCCAGCGCGACCTTGAAGGCGGTGATCGCGGTCGCGTCGTTCACCAGGGACTCGCCCTGCAGAATCGTGGTGACCCGCGACGGCAGCCCCAGCTTGCGCGCGACCGCGGTGGCGGCCACGGCGTCGGGTGGTGCGATCACCGCGCCCAGCACCAGCGCCGCCGTGAGCGGCAGCCCAGGGATGATCAGGTACGCCGCGTAACCGACGACGAGGGTCGCGAAGAGCACATAGCCGACCGACAGCAGGGCGACGGGCCGCACATTCGCCCGCAGATCGAGGTACGAACTGTCGACCGCGGCGGTGTAGAGCAGGGGCGGCAGCAACAGCGGCAGCACAATGTGCGGGTCGAGCGTGTAGTCCGGGACGCCCGGTACATACGCCGCCAGCAGCCCGGCGGCGACCAGCAGCAGCGGTGCCGGCACCGGCGTCCTGCGGGCTGCTCCGGCGATAGCTGCGCTGCCCGCCACCAGCGCCACCAGCGGCAATACCTCCATCGGCCAACCCCCGCCGTCGTTCACAGGTCCGTCGTAACCTGGCCATCATGAGCGAGTGCCCGCATGTTCCCGAACTGCCGCGCCCCGAGCCCGTGCCTCTCGACGACACCTGTCCCGAGTGCGTGGCGGCGGGCAGCCACCCCGTTCACCTGCGGCTCTGCCTGGTCTGCGGGCATGTGGGCTGCTGCGACTCCTCGCCGCTGCGGCACGCCTCCGGGCACTTCAGGGAGACCGGCCATCCGGTCATGCGGAGCTTCGAGCCGGGTGAGGACTGGCGCTGGTGTTTTATGGACGGTTCGATCGTCTGACGCGTGGGTACGTCAACCCTCCGCCGGTTCTCACTAATTGGGTCCGCAGCCCCCTAGCCACTGTCCGTACCCGTAGGCTTACCATGAGTGACAGCGGCAGGACCCGGCGGGGACGCGGGCCCGCGACAGGACAGCTCGGATCGCGATAGCGTCACCGGCGAACATCGTGCTGTACCGGTCCGGGGGGCGACTCCCGGGCCCCGGAAAAGAGCTTGTACCACCTTGGAGGTGAGGGTGTCCCAGATCGCAGGCGAGCCCGGGACTCAGGACTTCGTGGAAGTCCGGCTGCCCGCTGCGGGTGCCTACCTGTCGGTGCTGCGTACGGCCACGGCCGGCCTCGCGGCGCGTTTGGACTTCACCCTCGACGAGATCGAGGACCTGCGCATCGCCGTCGACGAGGCCTGCGCGATCCTGCTCCAGCAGGCCGTCCCCGGTTCCGTACTCAGCTGTGTCTTCCGCCTCGTCGACGACTCGCTCGAGGTGACGGTCTCGGCCCCGACGACGGACGGCCGTGCGCCGGAGCGTGACACCTTCGCCTGGACGGTGCTCTCCGCCCTGGCGGGAAAGGTCGACTCGACGGTCGCCGACGACCGTACGGTCAGCATCAGCCTCTACAAACAGCGCGGCGCGGGACCCGGGCCGGCGTGAAGGACGGGGAAGGTCCGGTGCGGAACGACGAACGCATCCCACGGGTGCTACACGCCCCGGAGGGCATCCCGGAGCAGCAGGCCCGGCCGCACCCGGTGGACGGCTTTTCGGACTCGGCGGAGCAGGCAGAGCGGGCGGGCCCCATGAGCGAGCACCAGCACCACAACGAGCAGCAGCAGCACGATCCGCGTGACCGCAGCGGGGCGCGGGCGATGTTCATCGAGCTGCGCAAGCTGCCCGACGGTTCGCCCGAGCGGGCCGAACTGCGCAATCGGCTGGTGCGCATGCATCTCCCGCTCGTCGAGCACCTCGCGCGCCGGTTCCGCAACCGCGGTGAGCCGCTGGACGACCTCACCCAGGTCGCCACGATCGGCCTGATCAAGTCGGTGGACCGGTTCGATCCGGAGCGGGGCGTCGAGTTCTCGACGTACGCGACCCCGACCGTCGTGGGTGAGATCAAGCGGCACTTCCGCGACAAGGGCTGGGCGGTGCGGGTGCCGCGCCGGCTTCAGGAGCTGCGGCTCTCCCTGACGACGGCCACCGCCGAGCTGTCGCAGCAGCACGGCCGGTCCCCCACGGTCCACGAGCTGGCCGAGCGGCTCGGGATCTCGGAGGAAGAGGTTCTGGAGGGCCTGGAGTCCGCGAACGCGTACAGCACGCTCTCGCTGGACGTGCCGGACACGGACGACGAGTCCCCGGCGGTGGCGGACACGCTGGGCGCGGAGGACGAGGCGCTGGAGGGTGTCGAATACCGCGAGTCGCTGAAGCCGCTCCTGGAGGACCTGCCGCCGCGAGAGAAGCGGATCCTGCTGCTCCGCTTCTTCGGCAACATGACCCAGTCGCAGATCGCACAGGAGGTCGGCATCTCCCAGATGCATGTCTCGCGCCTTCTCGCCCGCACACTCGCACAGCTGCGCGAAAAGCTGCTGGTCGAGGAGTAGCGAAGCAGGGGAGCGGCGGAGCGGGCCTACGCGTCCTCGGCGTCCCGGGGCCCGATGCCGAGCGCCTGCGTGGCCGTCGGGTTGACCAGCAGCGCCAGGACGACAGCCGCGACAAGGCCGAGGGCGACGCCGGCGGCGATCATCACGCCGCCGGTCTCGACCAGCGTCCAGACGACCGGTACCGCGATCAGCTGCATGATCAGCGCCGGCCCGCGGCTCCAGCGCCTGCGCAGTCGCAGCCCCCGCGCGGCGGCCAGCGGGATCGCCGCGAGGGCGATCACCGTGAGGCCGCCCATCTCGGCCTGCTGCGCGGAGTCGGGGTCACCGAGCAGCCCCATCACCAGCAGGTAGACGCCCACGGCGGCGAGGGCGAGACCCTCCAGCGCGGTCAGCGCGGCGGCGGCGGTCAGCCGGGAGGGTCCGGCGGTGGCTTGGGTCTGCTCATTGCTCACCCCAGCAGGGTAGCCGCGGCCGGGAAGCGCCGACGGAGCCGGTTCCGGTCCCTGGACCGGGGCTGGGCCAGGTACCGGACGGTAGGTAGTCTGGCGCGCATGCGTGCACTCCTCGTGGTCAATCCGGCGGCAACCACCACCAGCGCACGCACGCGTGACGTACTCATCCACGCCCTGGCCAGCGAGATGAAGCTGGAGGTCGTGACCACCGAGTACCGCGGGCACGCCCGCGATCTGGGCCGGCGGGCCGCCGATGGCGCGGACACCGAACTCGTCGTCGCTCTCGGTGGCGACGGAACCGTCAACGAGGTGGTGAACGGTCTGCTGCACGACGGCCCGGACCCGGACCGGCTCCCCGGCCTCGCGGTGGTCCCCGGCGGCTCGACCAATGTCTTCGCCCGTGCCCTGGGGCTGCCCAACGACGCGGTGGAGGCCACCGGCGCGCTGCTGGACGCGCTGCGCGAGCGCCGCGAGCAGACCGTCGGGCTTGGCCTGGCGGCCGGCACGCCGGGCACGGAGGACGAATCGGTCCCGGCGCGCTGGTTCACGTTCTGCGCGGGTTTCGGGTTCGACGCGGGTGTGGTCGGCCGGGTCGAACAGCAGCGGGAGCGCGGTAAGCGGTCCACGCACGCCCTGTACGTACGCCAGGTGATGCGCCAGTTCCTCGACGACCCCCACCGGCGGCGCGGCACGATCACGCTGGAACGCCCGGGTTCCGACCCGGTGACCGACCTCGTGCTGTCGATAGTCTGTAACACCTCCCCCTGGACCTACCTGGGCAATCGCCCGGTGTACGCGTCACCGGAGGCCTCCTTCGACACCGCCCTGGACGTGCTCGCGCTGAGCAGGCTGTCCACGCCCGCGGTGGCGCGTTACGCGACCCAGCTGCTCACTTCCAGCCCCGAGCGGGGTCCGCACGGCAAGCACGCGCTGTCACTGCACGATCTGACGGACTTCACCTTGCATTCCAAGGTGCGGCTTCCCTTCCAGATGGACGGTGACCACCTCGGGCTGCGTACGAGCGTGACGTTCACAGGCGTTCGCCGTGCACTGCGTGTGATTGTGTGAGTAGAAGGGCCAAACGGCCTTTCACTCGAACGTTTAGGCTGGCATCCACCCCATAGAAGTACGGCTGTGACCTAGCCGACACCGAGGAATCAAAAAAAACTTTCCGCAAGGGGTTGTATCCGCCGCCGAGGTTTGCGAATCTCTACATGGCGCTCGGGACGGCCCGCAACATCGGCCCCCAGAGAGCCAGAACCCCTCCACAAACCCAGGACCACACCGGGTAACCGGCAGTCGGCCCTTCCGTTGCGGGGGGATTCGTGAAAGCGTTCACATTCACAAGCAATCAGCATGTAATACCAAGGAGAGGTAGCAGCCATGGACTGGCGTCACAACGCCGTTTGTCGTGAGGAAGACCCGGAGCTGTTCTTCCCCATCGGCAACACCGGTCCTGCGCTGCTGCAGATCGAGGAAGCCAAGGCCGTCTGCCGCCGCTGCCCCGTCATGGAGCAGTGCCTGCAGTGGGCGCTCGAGTCCGGCCAGGACTCCGGCGTCTGGGGTGGCCTCAGCGAGGACGAGCGCCGCGCGATGAAGCGCCGCGCCGCTCGCAACCGGGCGCGCAACGCCAGCGCCTGACACCCTGCTACGAGCCTGAGCCCGGCGGCGCGTACAGCGAGTACGCACCACCCGCCCCGAGCCGCAGCGCGCAGTACCCACCAAAGCGCTCAGCAACGTGACAGTGAGCCCCGGACCACACCATGGTCCGGGGCTCACTGCTTTCTGTGTGACTACTTCTCCGTCTGGACGGGGACGTCGAGGACGACCCGCGTGCCGCCGTCCGGCGCCGGCACCATGTCGAACGAACCGCCCAGCTCCCCCTCGACCAGGGTCCGTACGATCTGCAGCCCCAGATTGCCGGTGCGCTGCGGGTCGAACTCCTCGGGCAGTCCGCAGCCGTCGTCCTGGACGGTGATCAGCAGCCGCGCGTCCTCGCGGGCACCGCCCCGCACCGCGGACACCTCGACCGTGCCCTGATCCCCCGGCGCGAAGGCGTGTTCCAGTGCGTTCTGGAGGACCTCGGTGAGCACCATGGAAAGCGGAGTCGCGACCTCGGCGTCCAGGATTCCGAAACGGCCGGTCCGGCGGCAGTGGACCTTTCCGGGCGAGATCTCGGAGACCATCGCCAGCACCCGGTCGGCGATCTCGTCGAACTCGACGCGCTCGTCCAGGTTCTGCGAGAGCGTCTCGTGGACGATCGCGATCGAACCGACGCGGCGGACCGCCTCGTTGAGCGCCTCCCGGCCCTGTTCCGAGTCCATCCGCCGGGCCTGCAGCCGCAACAGGGCCGCGACCGTCTGGAGGTTGTTCTTCACCCGGTGGTGGATCTCCCGGATGGTGGCGTCCTTGGTGATCAACTCACGCTCACGGCGGCGCAGTTCGGTGACGTCCCGGCACAGGACGAGTGAGCCTATCCGGATGCCCTTGGGCTTGAGCGGGATCGCGCGCAGCTGGATCACCCCGCCGTTGCCCTCGACCTCGGTCTCCCGGGGAGCCCAGCCGCTCGCCAGCTTCACCAGGGCCTCGTCCACCGGGCCGCGCGAGGGGGCGAGTTCCGCCGTGGCCTGGCCGAGGTGCTGGCCGACGAGGTCGGAGGCGAGGCCGAGCCGGTGGTAGGCGGAGAGCGCGTTGGGGCTGGCGTACTGGACGACCCCGTCCGCGTCGAGCCGGATCAGACCGTCGCCGACACGCGGGGAGGCGTCCATGTCGACCTGGTCGCCGGGGAAGGGGAAGGACCCGGCCGCGATCATCTGCGCCAGGTCGGAGGCGCTCTGGAGGTACGTGAGTTCGAGCCGGCTGGGGGTACGTACGGTCAGCAGGTTCGTGTTGCGGGCGATGACGCCGAGGACCCGGCCCTCCCGGCGTACGGGAATGGACTCGACCCGCACCGGGACCTCCTCGCGCCACTCGGGGTCGCCCTCGCGCACGATCCTGCCCTCGTCGAGTGCGGCGTCCAGGAGCGGGCGGCGGCCGCGCGGAACCAGATGGCCGACCATGTCGTCCTGGTAGGAGGTGGGGCCGGTGTTCGGCCGCATCTGCGCCACGGAGACGTAGCGGGTCCCGTCCAGGGTGGGGACCCACAGGACGAGGTCGGCGAAGGACAGGTCGGAGAGCAGCTGCCACTCCGAGACCAGCAGGTGGAGCCACTCGAGGTCGGTGTCACTCAGAGCGGTGTGCTGGCGGACGAGGTCGTTCATGGAGGGCACGTGTGCGAGCGTACCCGCGGATCGAACCGGCCGGGCCTGCGGTCCGTGCCTGGAGGATGCGACGGTAGATCGGCCGGGGCCGTGTACGAACGCTGGACACCGGCGAATGGTCTAGTCCACAATGAAAAGGTAAAGCCTCCGCCCTCCCCGCACAGGAGGACGGACCGAGGTAACCGGCGCTCTCTGCCCTGACTGCGCAGGCCCTCCATACGGCCGCCGGGACCGCACGCCCGCCGGCCGGTCAACTCCGGGCTGCGGTGCCGGACGGGCTGAGGGTCCCGTCCCGGCGCCGTGGCCCGCGGGTGTTTCCGGGGCGGCGCAACGCGGCGGCTCGGCGCTGGGCGTATGAGCGCCGGGCCAGGGGCTGGGCCAGACGGCTAGTGTCCTGCGCCAGTAGTTGATCGTTAGTTGTTGTGTGACTTCTGCTGCTGGTGCGTCTATTCCTCGTCGGG
>NZ_JANAVP010000060.1 GCF_024213665.1 Streptomyces sp. A3M-1-3 | reverse complement strand
GGTCTGTCTTCACACACTGACATTGGACGCCCTCGTCCTATGTCCGCAGGCCATCCCTTGGACTCATTCATCTAGGGTACGAAGCAGTCAGCAGCGCTCCCTGTGGCGTCCTCGCCCCGATCCCGCCACCACCGACCACGATCATGTCTCCAGGAACAGAGCAACTAAAGTCGAAGAAATGGGCCTCTGCCGACGGTGCCTGCTCACGAAATACAGCGATGGCTACCTTGCCCGATGCATCCTTGTCCTCGAAGACCAAGTCAGCCATCTGATGATCCTTTCGCCAGTTCTCATGACGGAGTACATCGCAGGTCACGTGCGTTATAAATCCACGCGAGGTGCAATCAGACTCACACGCCGCAACGTAGGGCGCACCGCGTAATAGGCCATATAGGACTCGTAGCCGCCACTTCACGTATCCGTACCACTCCAGCCGCAGCTTGGGCGCGTTCCACGAGACATCGAGCCACCGCCCTGACCGCCGCCGCAGTCACGGTCCGTCAATTCCGCCGAGGTCGCGGCCGTGAGAAGTCATAGGCGGGGCCGCGGCCCCGCCGCCGCCCGAGCGATCAGGTCAAGGTCGAGGCGGCTGTTCATGTCCAGCTCGAACCGGCCGTAGGGGTTTACGTGTGTCCAGAACAGCGGGGACAGCGCCCGCCGGTCGGCGTCGGTGAGTGTGTCGGCCCACTTCGGGTCGGCGAGGACCTGCTGCATCAGCAGCGTGTTGACGTGCACGAGGGCGGACTGGAGCAGGTGGAGGGCGAGCATGGACACCTCCTGGGACTCCTTGTCCTGCCCGGCGAGGTCGCCGTCCTTGCCGTAGAAGAGGTCCTTGTTCGCGCTGTTCCAGTTCTCCACGACCTGAAGGCCCTCGTGGATCTCCTGCCTCAGCTCGGCATCGGCGAGGTAGTCGCAGACGAACGCCGTGCGCACGGCCCGCCCGAGTTCCTCGATCGCCTGGTAGGTGGGGTGCTTCGGGCCGCCGCGGGTGAAGCGGCGCAGGACCTGCTCGGCCTCCGCGGTGCCCAGGCGCAGGGCGGTGGTGTACTTCACGATCTGGTCGTACTGCTGACGGATCAGGTCCCAGTTGATCGTCTTGGTGGACAGCACCGGCGCGAGGTGGGGCCAGTTGTCGTCCTCCCCAGCAGCCGGCCGGTACAGCCGGGCGGAGCCGATGTTCTTCAGCCTCGGCATCAGCTTGAAGTCGAGCATGTGGGCGAAGGCGAAGCCGACGATGGACGCACCGTGGGTGTCGGTGTACTGCCGGTCCACCTCCATGTCGGTGCAGTGCCGCAGCGCGCCCTCGATCATCGAGGCGACCTCGGAGGCCGAACAGGACTTGAGCTGGGAGTAGATGCACACCGACTTCCGCTCGACGTGCCAGTAGATCATCACGCCGGGGCCCCGGTAACGCTGGTGCCACTCGGTCATCAGGTTCGAGGACCAGGAGCCGAACTTGCGGCTGTCGGAGGCGCAGGCGGTGCCGGTGCCCCACCATCCACGGGGAAGATCACCCGCCGCACGGTGCCGGAGGGCTCCGACAGTGCCGCCTGCGCGACCCGCAGCAGCATCGCCTCCTTACCGCGGACCTTCTTCAGCTCGGCCCCCAGTTCCTTCTCGACCTTCCGCTCCGCCCGGGTGTTGATCTTCAGCACTAGCTGGATGAACAGGTCCACCAGGGAGTCGGTGATCTCCGTCTGCCGGACATGGCACAGCGTGGCCAGCAGAGTCAGCCGCCGAGGCGGCTTCATCCGCTCCAGGTTCGCCGGGTACTCCTTCGACGCGCGCCCGCCAGGCGTCCACCAGCTTGTCCGACACGTCGGCGAACAGGTCCGCGGGCAGCTCCAGCCGCCGCACCCGCTCCAGCTTGTTCACCTCGGCCAGCAGGCTCTCCAGCCCCGGCGCCCCGGGGTCAGTCTTCAGCTCGGTGAAGTGCGACCGCCCGCCCCCGGCCGTCGCGCCGTCGCCGTCGGCGCCTTCCTCCGTGCCGTCGCCCGCGACCAGGTCCTCCAGCCGCGAGCGGGTCGCGTGGCTGAGCCGGTCCAGCGTGCTGCGGCAGAACCGCTTCTCGAAGTCCTTGACCGCCTTGCCCACCAGCCGCCGCACCTGCCCCGGCGTCGGCGGCTCGATGTGGTCGTTGCGGCACCGGGCCACCACCGCCGCCGCGAGCCGGTCACGCGACAGCTCCACCGGGCACAGCTCGGTCGCCAGCCACGCGGCCAGCCGGTCCTGGTCCTCCTCGGTGTTCGCCCGGAACCCGTACGCCGCCCGGATCTCACCCCGGTGCCGCTGGATCGCCTTGCTCTGCCAGTCGTAGTCCGCCCACGCCTCCGCAGGCACCTTCAGCTGCTGGGCCACGTATTCCACCGCGGCGGCCGGCACCTCCTTGGCCGACTCCGGGAACCGGGCCTCCACCTCGAAGAACTTCAGCAACAGCGCGAACCCAAGCCGAGTCGCCCCCGACTTGTTCCGCACCCGCTTCATGTCGTCTTCGAGCAGCGTCCAGACCTCGATCAGGTCCTCCGGCTCCCAGTCCTGCCGCACCCGTACCCTCCGCCCCACCCCGAGGTCACTCGTTCAGCTCAACGAGACGCCCAGCGAGGGGAAACGACGACCACAGCAGTCACACAGCGCTACATGTCCGTTCGCCGTAGCTATACGAGAACAGGGCCTATTGAGCGACTTTCGACGTGACAACGAACGGGCTGGTCCACGTCACGGTCGTGAGGATCAGCCGAGAGGACAAGCAAGAGGCTTGCCCTTGGGGTGTTCCTCAACCGGACATGACGTCACCACATCACGCCAGTGCAGACGAGTCCGGCCATCCGTGCAAGCGACTTCAGGCATTGACAGCGGTGCGGGCGTTTCCGCAGGTCGCCCAGTGTCGAGAACCCGCGCCGGGAATCAACGTCGGTAAACGGTCGCTCTCGACATCCCACAGCGAAGAGGCCCTCTCACATGGAGTGATGCCCCCAACGGCACATGTCCGCCGTATTCCGGTTGCCTACCAACAGGCGGTTGCGCCGGATTCCGGGCTTGGCCAGCTCGCTGATCGGGGTGGATTTCGGGGCCGCGCCATGTCGATTTCTCTTCCTGGCCCGGGTGAGGGAGGCATGCGGAAGAGCACCCCTTAGCGCCACTGCCCACCCTCCGTGGCCTCGTGGCCGCTGAGCCGGGCCGCTGCGTCGAGCAGCACGGTGTCGGCGTGGTGGCGGGCGACCAGCTGGAGGCCCACCGGCTCGCCGTCCGGTGTACTTCCGGCAGGCAGCGTGAGCGCTGGATGGCCGGAGAGGTTGAAGGCCCAAGTGAGTGCCACGCTCATGCGCGATCCAGGGCCGTCGTTGCCGTGTGGGGGGTGTGGTGTGGTGGGGGTGGCAATGATGTCGACCTGGTCGAAGACTGCTCGCAGGCTTTGCTCGTTGGCCTCGACCAGGGCTTCGGTGTCCGGGGCGGGAGAACCGGCGCGAAGGGCGGTCCAGGCCGGAGCCGGATCGCGCAGCTCCACCGAACGCTCGACGACGGTGCACAGCCCGGCTTGTGCGATCCGGTGCAGAGCCCGCCGGGCGGTGTCGGCGATGTCGGGGTCGGTGGCGGCGTACCCCAGCGTGGGCGTCCAGGCCACCGTCAGACTCCTGACCAGCGGCAGGGGTGTGCTGGTGGGGGCGACGGCGCTGAGGTAGGCGGCGGCGTCGTGCGGGGTGCGGGTCAGTACGCCGGGGGTGTTCAGTCCGGCGCGGTCCCGGGAGGGCAGTAGCCCGTTGGTGGGCTTGAAGCCGATAATGCCGCACCAGGCGGCGGGGATACGGACCGATCCGGCGCCGTCGGATCCTGTGGCAAGTGGCACGAGACCGGCGGCGACCGCGGCCGCGGACCCAGCCGATGATCCGCCCGGCGACCATGCGGGATTGAGGGGGTTGAGGGTGGGGCCGCGTTCGGTGAAGCCGTAGGTCTGCCAGCCGGTGCCGGAGCGGGGGACGGAGGTCGCGCCGATCGGCACGCATCCGGCGGCGACCAGGCGCTGGTTCTGGAACGAGGTTGCACCTTCGCTTGCCTTGACCCCAATCGGTACCCCGGCCAGCGGCAGGCGGGCCCCCCGGGCTACCGCGGCATCGACCTCGGCCGCCACGGCGCGCGCCGAGTCCGCCCAGATGGCCGTGAAGGCGCGCAGGGCGCCGTCGCGGTCGGCGCACAGCGCCAGCGCGGTGTCGACGACATCGCGAGCCGTGGCCTTGCCGTGGTTGACCAGGTCGGCGATCTCGGTGGCAGACAGGGACGCGTACAGGTGATCGTCGAGCATCGGATCATCCCCCGCTCTCTCATCGGTCGTCAGCGGGCAGGGCCGCCGCGCTTCTTGTCGGTGCTCTGGGTGTGCCGGGGAGCGGCGCCGTGATCGGGGGCGGCTTGGTGCTTGGAGGACGTGCCGGGTGCGCGGCCCGTGCTGCGCATTCGGGCTGCGGAGGTCCTCTGGGTCACGTAGGGGAACTTCGGGAACACCCAGGACTGAAGGTCGGAGTCGGCGACCTGGCGGACGATGCGCTCCATGAGCACGGCCATCTCTACCGGGCCCACCCCGCCTGGGACCGGGGTGATGTTCTGTGGGAGGCCCGCGGCGCTGGGGTGGATGTCGCCGGCGACGCTGCCGTCGGCCTGCGGGCTGAACCCGGAGTCGACGACCGCCCGGTGGTGGGGGCGGATGTGCTCGGGCGTGAGCAGGTGGGCGCTGCCGGCCGTGGAGACGACGATGTCCGCGCGGGCGGCCCGGCTCAGGTCGTCGCCCTGGTCGAGCGGGACGACGGTGGTGCCGCGGTCTTCCAAGAGGCGTACGACTCCGCTGCCGACGAACCCGCGGGCCCCTACGACGGCGACGATGGCGCCGGAGTCGAAGGCCGCGACGATGCGGCTGATGCCGTCCGCGGTCGCGCAGGCCCGCTGTAGGGAGCGGTCTCCCAGGAGGCCGTCGATGTCCTTGGCCGGGTCGAGCCGCTGCACGAGCGCGGTCAGACGGGCGGGCGGCGGGAACTGAACGATCACGGCACGGATCGCCGGGTCGGCGTTGCAGGCGTCGATCCGTGCCGCGAACTCGGCGGCCGACACGGTACCCGGCAGCACGACGTGGTCGACCGCGAATCCGAGGTGGGTGAAGGCCCGGACCTTCTGCTCGGCCGATACGCGTGAGGCCTGCATGCGCTGGGCCCACTCGGGCGGGTCGGTGTCGGTGGGCAGGAAGCGTATGACGGCCACCCGCAACTTGGCGGGCTCGATGCGCGCTCGGTAGTCCGCCAAGTCCTCGCGGACGGAGCGCAGTAGGTCCCGGCCTGACAGCTGGCGGGTCATACGCGGCCGAGCCGGGCCAGGGCTTCGTCGACGGGCTCCAGGCGCCACGACCAGAGCAGCTTGTCGGCGGGTTCCGGCTCCAGCAGGCGGTGTCCGATCAGGTCTCCCTCGAAGCGCGCGCCGTCGAAGGAGAGGGTGACTTCGGTCAACGTCTCCGGTCCGGCCGGGTCGTAGGAGGAGAACGGCCCGTGGTGGGCGAACCACGCCAGACGCGTCAGGTCCACTTCGGCCGCCGGGCCGCCCAGGACCGCCCAGGCCGCGGTCGCTGCGCTGGGGAAGTCGGCCGCGATGCCGAGTGCGTCGGGGTTCTCCGCGACCTCCGAAAGCACGACCGCCGCCGTCGTCCCGGCGAAGGGCCGGACGAGCCGTGCCAGGCAGAAGGCGTCGCGCCCCAGCGCGTGCCGCCAGGTCACGAGCGTCGTGGTCACGACCGCCTGCGCGGTCTTGTCCCTCAAGATGCGATGAGCCATGTGATCTCCTTCGAAAGTTTTTGCGATCGATCGTGTGGACCCGGTCCGTAGGTCCGCAGCGGTTCTGCGGCCGCAGGCAGATGCAGGCGGTGGCGGACCTACACGGACGCGGGCGGGCTGGTTGGTCAGCCGGAGGTCTCCACGCCCTTGCTGCCGGACTGCTTGTGCTCAGCTCGTGGTAGGCGTCGATCGTCCGCCACTCGGCGGCCGGACGGGGGTCCCAGTGGCCCCTGGCGGCCGCACCGTGCGGCCTCCCGGTGCTGGTCCTCCTCGTAGACGGTCTTGAGATAGAACTGCTGACGCGGGTTCAGTTCCTGCCAGAGCGTGGCCTAGTCGACGGGCACGGCGTTCTCCTGCTCCTCACGGGGTCGTGCGATACCTGGGTCGGGTCCGGGGGCTGGTCACAGTCCGATCTGGTCGGTGGCGGCGTCTTCCCACTTCTCGCCCTCGTCGACGTACTCCCAGAAGACGGGGCTGTTGGCGGACCACCCGCCTTGGGCCCGCAGCTTCTCGGCGCGCTTGCCCTTCTTGCGGCCCGTGGTGACCAGTCCGCGGCGACCGGAGTGGCCGGTGATCCGCCGTCCGGTCAGGCCCGCGTACTTCGCGGCGCGGGCCATCGCACGGCCGCAGCCGTCCGGCGACAACCGTCCGGAAGTCCCGAGGTTGCCCCACTGGTCGACGTACAGGAAGGCCGGTCCGTCGGGTGCCGCGCCGGCAGCGAGCTTGGCCTTCTGCCACGCGTTCCAGCAGCGCACCGGGCAGGTGTTGGGATCCTCGCCGTAGGCGACGACGACGTCCCGGGGCGGGCGTCCTTTCACGCTGGGGACGTGGACCTCCAGGCCTTCGTCGACGAGCCGGACGTACGCGTCGTCGAGCGCGCTCATCTCCGCGTTGCGCCCGGCGCCTCCTCGCCGGGGGCGCGCGTCGTTGGGCTGCTCCGTGATCGGAGAGGCGTCGAGCAGCGGCCGGTGCGCGTCGGTCATGGACAACGACAGGTAGCAGGCGGCGGCTGCGGACAGTGGAGCGGCGAGCCGCTGGGAGAGGGCCGTGCTGCCATCGGGACGGCGCTATTGGTACGGCCCGTCCGCAATCCACGTTGCCTGGGAGGCCATGTTATCCAAGTCCACCATCACTCCGGACCACATGTCGCTTCCATTGCCAGTAATGACGCGGCTGAGGAAGCCGTTGTACCGGGCCCGCTTCGCGTACGGATACAAGTGAGCGAACTGTGCCTCGTCTCCTTCGGCCTTCCCCACGTCTACGATCCAAGAGGTATGGTCCTCCGAAGTCCAGAATCCCCCATCAATGGGAATGGTGAGGGTCTTCGTACCGAGGGGGATGCTGTTCCACCTCACGGTGGCTGTGCCGGTGAATGTGCCGCCGTTTCCAGGCGGGTCCACGTTCAGCTCGTAGCCTTGCCCATTGCTCTGAACGATGTAGAACTTCCCGCTGAACATGCCGTCGGCTCCCGATGAGAGGTCCACTTTAAAGTGCCGCACGAACGCTGAGCTTCGGCGTCACCGCGAATGTGGACCTGTTGGGTGCACGGCGCCGACGGAGCTTCAGGCAGCGCCTGCCACCCACCGACGCGGGTCACAGTGGCGACCGCGTGGCGGGTGGTGCCGGCCACGGCCTCGACGAAAAAGTCGGCGGAGGTACTGATGGACACGTTGCCGGCGATGCGCGGCTTACGAGACCAGAATGTTATACCTGGCCTCCACAATCTGCTCGCTCTCCTGGAACACGACGCCTGCCGGACCTGACTGGATAAAATCGTGGGGAATCTTCTTGTCGATGAAGCCCAGATTGTCGTTGTTGCTGAACTCGTCATGGTCGGCCAGGTGGCCACCGATCCACAGAAACTCTCCGGGATGGATGGCAAACTGGGGCGAACTGCTGTTGATTGTGTGGGTCGAGCCCTCGGTGACTTGGATTCGGTCAGTGTCGTTCCTGTGCCACAGGTGGTGGGTTTCCAACGGATGGAACTCGCCCACCTCGTTGACAAACACGCGCCTGGCGAATAGGTCTCCGTAGATTTCGAGGTTGAACCCGGGGTCGTCGCCGGTGGCGATGCCCTTGATGCCGACCAGCGACACGATAACGTTCTTGGCCATGACCGCACCATTTTCTCTGTTGACTGGTGAATTACCCATCCAGCACGCCTGGGGACCTCTTGGCGATGCGCCACGCCCCTTGCACTCCATTCCAATCGTCATACAGAGAAGAACTATGTGCCACCGCATGCCGATCAGATATTGAAGCGGCAACAGTTGAATAAGGCTGCCAACGGACGCAATTTCGACGCTCGGCGCGTGATGCTGGCGCCGGTTTACGTCTGAGTTTCCTCAAGCCCCCTGCTTCGCGACGGAGTTGTCACGTCGGTGCCGTGCCGAGGGATCTTGCTGAACGGGTCGCGCTTCGCAGCCTGCGCGGGGCGGACGTACACGAGTTGCGGGATCGGGGAGTCGGGGCGCCAGCGCCCGGCTTCGGCGATCTCCTTGTCGGTGGTGTCGTTCATGCTCAGATCGGTGGCGGCGCCCGCGCGAAGTCCGTGGGAGGACACGGGCCGACCGTCGGCGACGAGCCCGGCCGCGGAGAACCAGTGCTTGACCCGCTCGTTGACGGTCTGCGGCCGCAGGTAGTCGCCCCGCACGGTGGATCGAGTCGACTGCGCCACGGTGTGCAGCTCGGGCTTGTGCGTGACCGGCTGCATAGGCGGCGACTGCGGCGATGAGGTAGTCACACCGGCAGCCCTCGGCGCACTCCCGCGCCGGGGGCCGGGCGAAGTCGCCGTTTGCGGCTGTTGGCATGGTTCTTACCGGCACCCCTAGAGTCCGGTGGGTTCAGTCAAACTGAAGCCTGTTCAGCGGGAACTCGCGGGTCGATCTGTGTGCATCAGCTCGGCGTGTCCGTGGGTTCGGCGGGAACGTGGGGTGGGCTGCGAGGCGGCGGGCTTCGGCCGTGACCTCGGCATCGATCTGTGCCGCTGTCTTGTCGCCGTATTCGAGGGTGTCGTACTCGTCGTCGAGTTCGGCCAGCTGTTCCGTAAGTGCGAGTTCGTGTCCGTGGTGCTGATGAATCCGGAAGGTGAACTCCCGAGGTGACAGCTCGCCGGCGAGCATGCGGCGTGCGAGCGCGCGCACGGCGGCTTCCTTGCCGGCATCGCTGGCGACTGGATAGAAGGTGAGGCCGAGCTCTTCGAGAGCCTCGGGGAGCAATTCGTGCACGTCGTAGTCCGCCTCAGCACGTGTGCAGGCAGCTAGGATTCGAAGCCCGGGGCTGTCGAGCCCGGCGACGAGCGCATCACAGGCTGCGCTGACGACGTCGCGTGCCCGTACTTCTCCCGTGCTCCAGAGGGCGGCATGGTCCTGAAGGGCACTTGCTGCTGCTTCGGTCGACGTCACCCACCCATGATTCCCTTCACGGGGTGTCCTGGTCGAGCTGATTTCGTCGAAGTTGCTGTTCAGCGGCCTGTACCAGCAAGGCTCGTGCGGAGTCCGCGTAGCGCATCGCGGTCTTCTCATCGAGTCCGAAGACCTCGGCGAGATGGAGGGGGTCGGGGCCATGGGCGAGGGCTTCTTCGAGCTGCCGGTCGACGCGGAGCTGTTCCAGGGTGGCGGCCTGGCCGCGAAGCGGTGTGGTCAGGGAGACCGCGCTGACCGGGCCGGTGCCCAAGGCGGTGAACTTGTTGATCAGCAGGTGCGGGTTAGCGGTGTCGGGCCAGCGGCAGCGTCGGTGGTCCAGCCACTCGCGGGCGACGTGCAGTGTCAGCGCGTCCAGAGGCCGGACCCGGCCGTCGATCACGAGCTTGCGATTGCCGATGTCAAGGTCGTCGAGTTGGAGGCGCTGGATCGCACCGGATCGCGCGGCGTGCACCGCGGCGAGCGCGAGGACCAGCCGGTCCGCCGGCTTGGCGACCGCGGCAACGGAGTTGTTGACGTGCTCGGGCTCCAGGGGTTGGAGGATGCCGTACTCGTGCTGGCCAACGCGGATGCGGCTGGTCGGATTCTTGAAGATGGTGCCGCTCTTCTTCGCTCGGCCGAACAGCGACCGCAGCACGATGAGCGTGTGCCGTCGCTGGCTGCCGTGGAGGGCATCGAGCTGGGTGAGGACGTCGTCGCGCGTCACCTCGCGCAGATGGCCGTAGGGGACAGACCACTCCAGCAGGACGGGACGGATCCGATTGAGGTAGCCCCAGACCGTGGCCTCGTCGCGGGGCTGGGACCTGGGGCCACCGTCGTGCAGGAGGCGGGCCCAGTGCTCCACGTCGCGGCGGATTCCGGGGGCGATGCCTTCGAGCTTGCGCTCCAGCCACTGTTCGAACGACGGCGTCCGGTCGTCTTGGAAGACGCCGATGTCGGCGAGTACTTCCACTGTGCGTTGGACGCTGAGCCCGCGGGATCGCAGGGCCGGGAAGATCTCGGAGTGCCGCACGACTTCGCCGCTGACATGGCCGGACAGCACGATGACCAGGGCTCGGCCGACGTCGAGGCGGACACCGCGAGGCCAGCCGTGCGCTTCGCCGAGACGCTGTGCGGTATGCCGGGCCCAGGCCAGCCACGGGTTGTCGAGCCGGGCATGTTCCTGGCGATTGAACCGGGTGAGATCTCGGCGGGCCTCGAACAGCGGCGGCTGGAGCCAGCCGGAGACCGGCCGGTGGGCGGGGGCCGGGTCGGGGTGGCGCGGGCGACCCCGACGTCGTCCCTGCTTACCTCTGGGAGGGCCGGGCTGACGCGGACGGTGGAGGTTGGTGAAAAACAGTTGATGATGCTGCACCTTCTCCAAGTAGGGGTCCAAGACGGTGACTTGCCCCCTGGCGTCCTGGCTCGCCTGATGCCAGCACAGACGGCAGTACCCCTTCTTCAACCGCACTGTTCGCCGACAGCCGCTGCACTCGGCAGGCTCCTCGTTGCGGCGGAAACTCTCGCATGCGCCGCAGGCTCGGCCGGGCAGCACGCCCCAGCCAAGCAGGTCGGGCAACTGGCTGGCGGTTTGCACTTGCCCGCCGGCAGAACGTAGGCCATCACATCGGCGGCAGAGACGGGCCGTCACGGCGACGCGGAACCACCACCGGGGCCGGGCCAGCCGCAACGGCGGCCTGCAGGCCGGTCTCCTCGCCGGGGCGCCGGACTTTCTCCGGCTCGGGGATCAGCAGATCGCTGATCTCGCAGCCGAGGGCGACGCAAATGACGTCCAGGTCCTCCAGCTTGAGTGAGACGGGCTGGCCGGACCACAGTCCGGACATCTTCCCGGCCGAGATCACCAGGCCGTGCTCTGCCAGGCTCCGCTGGAGCTCGGAGGCTTTCCAGACGCCCTTGTTCGCGGCGGTCAGCCGTAGGTTCCACCTCATCGGACCGTCCTTCCAGCCGCTTCGCGGCCCGTTCCGTCCCGGCGACCCAGGCATCTTCAACCCGGGTCTGCTGGACGTGGATGTATCGCATGGTCGTGGCGATCCAGGAGTGCCCCAAAACCTCCTGGATTGCGAGCAAGTCAAGCCCGTTTCCATAGAGTTGGGACGCGCAGAAGTGCCGAAGGACATGCGGAGTCAGCGTCTCGCCCCACCCCGGCAGGTGCGCTTTGGCCGCGTCCTTGAGCCCGCTTCGCAGGGCGTCGTCGCCCACCCGGCGGGAGGAGCCATCGGTGCTCTTGCGCTCGGAGGGAAACAGCGGGGCACCAGGGCGTGTGTGATCGTCGTCGAACTGGCCCCAGACGTCCTCGATGAACCACCGAAGCGTCCGATCAGCGCCGTTGATTAGCGGCACCATCCGCTCACGCGGCCCCGATCCACGGGCGCCCTTGCCGTGGCGAACGTGGAGCTTGCCGAAGCGGCCCAGGTCCCACTTGATGTCGGCCAGGTCGAGCTTGCATGCCTCGCTCACCCGCAGGCCGACCTGGGACATCAGCTTCGAGGCGGTGTAGTTCCTGGCGGTAGGGGCGAACTTGCGGCACGTCGCCAGCTCGCCGCCCCAGCCCGTGAACAGTGTCCCGACCTCCGGCTCGCTCGGCGGGATCCGTAGGTGGGCGTCCTTGGCCCCACGCGGCCGGTTCATCTCGTCGATCGGGCACTCAACGACCCGGCCGGTCATCCGGTGGAGCTCGACCTTGTGCCGCAGCTCCAGGAACATGAAGTACGTCGTCAGCGCCTGCGACCGGGCCAGCCGGGTGCCGCTGGGAGAGTTCCGCAGCACCTTCCCGAAGTACGAGTCAGCGTCAGCGGGCTCCATGTCCCACAGGGGCCGGCCGAACCAGGACCTGATCTGGTCCAGGTGCCCGACGTCCCCACGGATCGTGCCGTCCGCCAGACCCGCCGAGGCCCGCGCAAGGACGAACCCGGACAGCACGTCGGTCTCGAACCGCTCCAGCTCCTCCGCCGACACGGGTGCCCAGTGCTCACGCAGGTCCCGTACGACTGCCAGCGCCGCCAACCCGAGCCTCCTCACCTTCGGCCCGACTGCGGATCGGTCGGACGAGGTGAGAACGCTTCAAGAATCCCGAAGTTACGTCACAAGGCCACAGAGCACCGCGACCTTGTCGGGCGCCCCGGCGGTCACGTGGAGCGGAGGAACGCTCCGTGGCAAGGTGGCGATGTA